>NZ_KB850212.1:0-286000 GCF_000369845.1 Acinetobacter higginsii
TAATGGTAGCCAATTATTCAACACCGCTAACAATGTGAAGAATATTGTAGGTGGCAATACGACGATTGATGCAACGACGGGAGCAATCACCACAAATAATATTGGTGGCACAGGCTCGAACACGATTGATGGTGCGATCACCAGCGTTAAAGATGCAGCAACCAAAGCGAAAACAACGGTTACAGCTGGAGATAACGTTGTTGTAACCCCAACGACCAATGCAGATGGTTCAAGCAACTATCAAGTATCGACAGCGAAAGATGTGACCTTCGACAAAGTGACTGTAGGTAATGTAGTTGTTGATAAATCAAGCAATACAATTGAAGGCTTGAGCAATAAAGACATTACGGCAGGTGATTTTGCAACTAAAGGTAGAGCTGCAACTGAAGAGCAATTGAAAGTTGCGATCAGTAATAACATCACTGAAGTTGTTGATGGTAATGGCAACAAGGTGAATATCATTGATCAGGTTGTAAATAAAAATCCAGATAACAAGAATCAAGATTCATTGTTCTTAACCTACGATAAGCAAGGTCAAGAAACGACGGATCGCCTGACGATTGGTCAAACGGTACAGAAGATGAATACCGATGGTATTAAATTCTTCCATACCAATGCGGATACTTCTAAAGGCGATTTAGGAGCAACCAATGACTCAAGTGCAGGTGGTATCAACTCTACTGCGATTGGTGTAAATGCAATTGTTTCAACTGGTGCAGACAGTGCAGTTGCTTTAGGTCATAACAGTAAGGCTGGAGGAAAAGAGTCAATTGCAATTGGTCAAGGTGCCGAGGCATCTGGATTACAATCAATCAGCATTGGTACTGGTAACAAAGTGAAAGGTGATCACTCTGGTGCAATCGGTGATCCAACAATTGTTGATGGTGCGAACAGTTATTCTGTGGGTAACAATAATCAAGTGCTTACAAATGATACTTTTGTCCTTGGTAACAATGTAACCAAAACAGTAGCTGGATCAGTTGTGTTGGGTAATGGTTCAGCAGCGACAACGGGTGCGGGTGTTGCGGGTTATGCATTATCTGCTATCACAAGTGCAGATAAGACAGCAATTGATAAAACAACTTCAACTACTGGTGCAGTTGCAGTGGGTGATGCGGCGAGTGGTATTTATCGTCAAATCACGGGTGTTGCAGCAGGTAGTGACGATGCCGATGCCGTGAATGTTGCTCAGTTGAAAGCTGTGGGTAACCAAGTTGTCAAGACTCAAACTGCGCTTGTAGATAGTTTGGGTGGCGGTGCTAAAGTTAATAATGACGGTACAATTACAGGACCGACTTATAATGTAGCCCAAGGTAATCAAACCAATGTTGGCGATGCATTAACGGCACTTGACAAAGCGATTGGCTCTGTAGGAACAACATCGAAAACGACTGTAACCAATGGTCAGAATATTGTTGTGAATAAGAGCAAAAATGCAGATGGCTCTGATAACTATGAAGTTGCAACAGCAAAAGACTTAACTGTTGATTCTGTGAAAGCAGGTGATACTGTTCTGAATAATGCTGGTATCACAATTGGTAATAATACGGTTGTGTTAAACAACACTGGATTAATCATTGATGGTGGTCCAAGTGTGACGACTAAAGGCATTGATGCAGGCAATAAGCAAGTTATCAATGTTGCAGCAGGTACGAAAGCAACTGATGCAGTAAACAAAGGTCAATTGGATAGCGCAATCAGCAATGTGAATAACACTGTGAATGAGCTTGCTAATAATGCAGTGAAATACGACGATGCCAACAAAGACAAGGTTACATTGGGTGGTGGAGCCAATGGCACCACGATTACCAATGTGAAAGATGGTACTGTTGCTCAGGGTTCTAAAGATGCTGTGAATGGTGGTCAGTTGTGGAATGTTCAGAAGCAAGTTGATCAAAACTCAACTGATATTCAGAACATTAATAACAACATTAGTAACATTAACAACGGTAAGTCTGGTCTGGTTCAACAGCAGACTGCCAATGGTGAAATTACGGTTGGTAAAGACACTGGTGGTACAAGTGTCAATGTGGCTGGTAAAGATGGTGATCGTGTTGTAACTGGCGTTAAAGATGGTGCAATTAGTGCGACATCCAAAGATGCGGTGAATGGCTCTCAGTTGAATGCAACAAACAAAAAAGTTGTTGAATTCTTAGGCGGCGGAGCTGGTTATGACAACATTACCAATAGTTTCACCAACCCAACCTACAATGTTGGGGGCAAAGATTACAACAATGTTGGCGGAGCAGTTGATGCTTTAAACAAAGCCGATCAAGCATTGAATAGTAAAATTGACAATGTAAGTAATCGTCTTGAGCAAGCATTCTACTCAACCAATCAACGTATTGATGACGTAGAGAAAAAAGCCAATGCTGGTATTGCCGCGGCAATGGCATTGGAAGCTGCACCATATATCGCTGGCAAATATACTTACTCAGCAGGTGCTTCTTATCATGGTGGTGAAAATGCAGTCGGCGTAACCTTACGTAAGACTGCAGATAATGGTCGTTGGTCAATCACGGGTGGTGTAGCTGCTGCATCACAAGGTGATCCAAGCGTACGTATCGGTATCAGTGGCGTAATTGACTAAGGGACTCGTTATGTAGGAGAGCCCTTAGGCTCTCCTCATCTCCAATAGATAAAGAGAGTTAAAATATGAAAAATATGATAAAAGCATTGGTTATCGGGATCACATCTTCTTTCGCAATGGTGACATTTGCAGCAGATGATGAAGTTGTTGTTCAACAAGAGGAAATCAAATTTCCAGCAGTTGAAAAGAGCTATCTCAAACAAGTGCAGCGTTATGAATACGATAATGTTGCTCGTTTAGGAACAGGTTTAACCAAAGACCAAATCCGACATGTATTGGGAAATCCTCAATTTAGTGAGGGTCTGTTCTTTGTTAAAACTTGGAACTACGTATTAGATGTTCGTCAGCCGAATAGCCAAGATTATTTACGTTGTCAGTTGCGTGTAGACTTTGACAAGCAAGCATTATCAGAACGCTTATCGTGGAAAGGCGAGGCCTGTGAAGGTTTAATGGCTTGGGGAGCGAATAATCAAGTTCCAGCAGATACCAATTTAAATAGTCTACGTTCATCAAGTGTATTTTTTGCATTTGATCGTTCAAATGCCAATGCAATTGAACAGGGACCTAGTTCAGTGGCAGCAATTGCACAACGGATCAAACAAGCGCCAGCGAATAGCCCTGTAATTGTTGCTGGCTTTGCAGATCCTTTAGGTAAATTTGCCTATAACCATCAATTATCAGCACAACGTGCCAATACCGTTGCTAAGCTGTTGGTCAATGAAGGGGTTGATGCGAATCGCATTCAAATTCAAGCTAATAGCCAAACGGATCTATACCAGCAATGTGCTGGACATAGGGCAAATAGTCAACTTGTAGGCTGCTTAGCTCCAAATCGACGTGTAAATATAAGCTGGTAAATTTATTCAATAAGAAATGGCTGCTTAAGGGTGGCCTTTTTTATTCCCGTGTAATACCTGATGGTAAAAAACTCTCCTTAATTTGAACGGTGTTCAGTACTTTGCTATAAGTGGCATTAATATTTGTCTATTTTTTTAATCTTCCTTTTTGTTTTAATTTATTGATTTTATGCGGTTTTTAATTTTCTGGTTTTATTCTGCATAAATAATAATTTTTGTGAACTGTCTGACAATTTGCTTTAATTTTGTTTAAAAAGTGATCTAATATACGCCGCATGAAATAACATTTTCAGATGTCAGTTTCATGTATCTAAATAATTAGATTGAATATTTGTGGGGTAAGTAACGAGAGTGGTTTCACTTCTTGGCTTGATAAAAATATTCAAATTTTTTAAAGCAGTTTTATAGAGGGAAAAACAATGTTGGATTCTAAAGAACTTATTGTACTCGATCAGATACTTGTCCTCACCAAAGAAGGCAAAAATGATTTAGTTTATGAAAATGACACATTACTAAAAGTAAAGATGATCTCGAATCAACACATTGTGGTCGAAGATGATTATCAGACCAATTTTCTATTAAAGCGACAAGATGAAAATGTCGTTTGGTCGTTTATTTAAGCTGAGAAGAATCGCATCTGAGTCGAAAAATTGGTCATAAAATTTTATTATTCAATGGTTTATTTTTATAGTGCAATTCTGTGATTTGGATGTTTATTCTCGTATAGTCAATATTTTTTTGTATTTTGACTCAATTGACACCATCCAAAGAAAAGCAGTCAATTCTATTTCTATGCTTTATCCTTAATTTGAATAAAACTATTGGGAAATAGCTAAGGATGGAACAGGTGATGCAAAATAATAAATTCACGACATTTTTGAGGCCTTTCGCTGTGTCATGTATCTTGGCATCATCATTTGGGGTGATAAGTCCAAGTTATGCTGCGCCCGAAGGGAAACTAGATTTAACGCTTTCTCCGCATTCACAAAATAAAGTTAAGCAATTATTAAACGATCCCAAAACTTGGCAACAGATTC
Source organism: Acinetobacter higginsii (assembly GCF_000369845.1). NCBI lineage: Bacteria > Pseudomonadati > Pseudomonadota > Gammaproteobacteria > Moraxellales > Moraxellaceae > Acinetobacter > Acinetobacter higginsii. Next base: position 4,485 of record NZ_KB850212.1, read on the forward strand.
CTAAACAAGTCACTTTATGCGTGTTTTCTCCAAATGGTGAGCATAGTGAAGCATTTGAGCAAGCAACCAGTTACATCACAGAAATTCCAAGTATCGTCCGTGTAGCCAAACAGTTTGGTGTAAACATGAACGTGACACGTCCTTCGCATTTACAATTCAAATTAGACTTTGATTACCCAAAATTGAAAAAACAGGCATCGACTGTGGTCAATCTCAAGGTCTATACCAATGAAGCTGTATTAACTGAAGATTTCCGTAGTAAACGTTGTGATGGGGCTGGAATTAGTAATTTACGTGCAAAACAGTTTAATAAGTTTGTGGGCAGTGTCGATGCGATAGGTGCATTACAAACCTATAAGCAGCTCAGTTCAGTGATTCAGGTTTTGGCTAATCCAAAATTTGATGAAAAGATGACAAATAATGATTATGAAGTGGTTGGAATTGTACCGTTAGGTGCAGCCTATATCATGGTCACAGATCGTAATATTAATACCTTGGCAAAAGCCGCAGGTAAGAAAGTTGCCGTGTTCCAATTTGATGAGACCCAAAAGAAATTGGTACAGAACGTTGGTGCTCAACCTGTCTCTGTTGATTTGGTAACTGTGGGTGGGAAATTTAATAATAAAGAAGTCGATATTATGGCAGGTCCAGCCATTTTATTTGAGCCACTTGAATTGCAAAAAGGCATGACTGATAAATCAGGCAAGGCCGTCGGTGGGATTATTAAATTTCCTGTGATTCAAGTGACAGGGACGCTGATTATGCACCGTAATAAGTTTCCAGCAGGTATGGGATCGATTGCACGTGAAGTCATTTCTAAGCAGTTAAATCCTGCATTTGAATTTGTCGACAAGATTGAAGCAAAAATTCCTGATAAATTTTGGTTGAAATTGAATGAAAGCGACAAACCTGGTTATGTTCGATTGATGCGTGAAGCGAGGATTCAAATGACCAAAGAAGGTTTTTACGACAAAGATATGATGAAGTTGTTGAAACAGGTACGTTGTTCACAAGACCCAAGCAATTATGAATGTGCTTTGAAAGATGAGTGATAAGTCATATCCAAAGAATTGATCATTGAGTCTGCAGAAATGATTTACTTTATTTAGATTGATATCTATTAGAGTAAATCATGGATGTGATTAATAAGATTAAAAGTAAATTACAAAAACAGAATGTAAGCTTGAATACACCGGCAACATGGCAGGAAATTTTGGCTTTTGAATACAAGTATCAAGTCAAATTATCGCCAATTTTAAGAACTTACTTCTTAGAGTTTAATGGTATAGCTAACCGAGATATGGATGATAACTATTTTACATTTTTGTCGCTGGCTGACTTTCAATTATTCGAAAGTATTTCAAGCTACTATGATAAAGATAAGTATTTATATCCGAACTGTTTTGTATTTTCGGACTATCTAGTCTGGTGTTGGGGGTATGTGGTACAACTCGATCAGCTTGGTTTGGATGGTGTTGTATATCAAGTGGGAGGGGTAGAAAAAGTAAAAATTGCAGATTCTTTCACAGCATTTTTAAATCAATATTTAATCGATAGTGATGAATTATTATAAAAATAATTAATGGGGACTGTTAAAAGCATAAGGTTCATTCGAGATAAATGCTTTATTAAAGATATAATTAGAAGTTAAATTATTATTTTAATTATATTTAAAAAAGATACTCCAGAGGTGCCGCTGCATGGTCGTTACCCTGAACCCGATGAGTTCAAGGTGGAGGTGACGCATACTTAATGGGTTTCCTACTCGAGGCAGGCATACACTCAAAATACACAGAACACATCCATAAATTTAAGTATCGGCAGGGGAATAGACGTACTGGCGAACACCCTAGAGATGTTTCCTATTATAGTTAAATCAACAACGACCACAAGAGTTAAATATTGTGATTTGTATGTTTTACTAACAATTAGAAAATTAAGTTTAATAAGATTATAAAATCTAAAAACAGGATAAATCGTTATTTGAAATCAAATATGGGTCTCCAAAATGCCGCTGCATGTCTTTACCCTTGAACACTAAGGTTCAAGGTGGAGAGCGCTGTATATTATCTGGGTTTCCTACTCAGGGTAGGCATACACGCTAAATATTCAGAAACGCTTTCCGATTAAGAAGGATATCACGGCTCAGGGGAATCAGACCGGCTGGCGTACACCTCAGAGATGTTTTTAATTATAGTGAAATTAGGGGCTGTCGCAAGGGGAGAAAATAGAGAGATTTGTAAGTTTAAGTTTACAGTTAAGATGTTAAATAGAAGTGACTGAATTGAAAAATATAATAAATAAATCGATTTTTTAATTAAAAAATAATCTCCAGAAGTACCGCTGCATGTCTTTACCCTTGAACACTAAGGTTCAAGGTGGAGAGCGCTGTATATTGTCTGGGTTTCCTACTCAGGGTAGGCATACACGCTAAATATTCAGAAACGCTTTCCAATTAAGAAGGATATCACGGCTCAGGGGAATCAGACCGGCTGGCGAGTACTCCAGAGATGGATTGCATTATAGTGAACTCTGACGATGTTGCAAGGACTCCACTAATATTATTTGTAAGTATAGCTTAACAATGTGTAAGCTTATGTTTAGGTCATTTATGCAAGAAAAGAGCAGGATTATTCATTTTTTCCTGAATAACATTTAAAAAATAAACATATGAATTGACTCTATGTTAATACTTTGATTGAGGTCAAAAGATAGAGAAGTGATAAAAATTACAATGGGAGTAAGATAAAAAGGAAAAATTATTTTTGTGTGAAAGCTTGTTTAATAAAAAAGCCTGAAATTTGCATTTCAGGCTTTTTTCATTCAGATATTTTGTTCAACATCTTCTAGAATAGTTTCTAAAAGCCGTTCGCAATGAGCGTACTGTTGCAAAGATTTATTTAAGCTAAACACTTCTTGTGCCATCTGTAACGCAACCATAATCACAAGCTTATTATGTTCAACTCGTGGGGCACTACGACGCATGTCATGGAATTTTTGATTAAGTAGCTCTGCGGCACGCTCTAACTCTTCACGTTTTTCTTCTGTCGTATTAAGACGGAAAGTCTGTTCAATTAAGCGAAGTTCGACAACGATTGGTTCACTCATGATCAGATCTCCTCTTGGGTTTCAGCATTAGGGTGAGCAAGCTGCTGAATTTCTTGTGCATGCTGATCCTGTGCTGTGCCTAAAATTGAAAGGCGCTGAATAATAGCCTCGACTTTAGATTTTGCTAGCTCATTTTTTTGTAATAAGCGATCACGATCTTGTTGTAAATCTTGAATCTCTTGCTGACTATGGCGTTGTTGTGCTTGTAATTTTTCTTTATTGACACGTAGGTCATTACGCTCAGCCAAGATTTCTTGAAAGCGATTTTTCAAATCAGTGGTGCTTTTCTCTAAACGGCTATAACGTTCCGCTAAAGTTGTTGCATCTTGATTCAGTTGTTTAAATTGATCTTGTAACTGAGTCAGTTGTTCAGTTAAGTTATCAACTTCTTCCTGCTTTTGCGTGATGATGCTATTTTTCTGCACAATTTGTGCATGTTGGTCCGTTTCAGCTAATTGCTTAGCTTCGGTGAGCGAAGTATTTTCTCGCTCTAAGTGATGTAAGCGTGTTTTTAAAACACCAATATGCGCTTGTAGACGCTGTAATTGTTCTAACATAACGAAGGTCGCACAGAGTTGCAATCAAAGGTAATATATACAGCAGTATAGAGGTTGGATAAACGAATGCAAGACGATATTTCAGGTTGGACAGAATGGAATGCTCATTTTGATGGGATTGAAGAAATTTCAAGCCCAAGTGAGTTACACGGTTTACTAACTGGTATAGTTTGTGTGACACAAGCGCCGACTGAAGATGAATGGTCACAAATCTTAAACACCCTGAATGTGCCTGCTTTACAGCCAGAAGCACTGCAAAGTTTAACCGATGAAGCAGAAGATGTGGCACATGCTTTATCGGATGATGAATTAGATTATTTACCGATGCTCCCAGATGACAACCATTTGCTAGCTGATCGTGTTCAAGCCTTGGCAGATTGGTGTGCAGGGGTGGTACTGGGTTTTGGTTTGGCTTCTGGTCATATCCGTGCTGAGGAACAAGAGCTGATTGAACATTTACAAGATGTTGCAGCTGTTGAGTTCGAAGACTCGGATAATGATGAAGAAGGTGAAGAAAGCTATCAGGAACTGTATGAGTTTGTACGCTTGATTCCTGTGAGCTTATCGATTGGTCGCACCAAGATTCCTGTAGCCGAAAGTTCTTTATTGCAAAACTTTCATGCCAAAAGCAGAAATCAAGACAATCCAGCTGATCCACAAACAGTAGTAGAAATGTTTACCCCACATCGTCCGAGTTAACTCGGGCGGTGCCTTAACACCTTATAAATAAAGATACTTACAATCATTCATCTTCATCAGAAGGACTATATGAAATTAAGTCAAGCCGATTTTAAACAACGTCGTGATATTCTCGCTAAAAAAATAGGCAGCAATAGCATTGCAATTATTGCGACACGAGCAGAAATGTATCGTAATCGCGATGCTGATTATAAATATCGTGCCGACAGTAGTTTTTATTATCTCACTGGATTTGCCGAGCCCGAGGCGGTTGCGGTTATTGAAACCTTTGCCGAAGGTGAAGAGTATAGCTACAGTTTGTTCTGCCGTGAACGTGATCGTGAAATGGAAATCTGGCATGGCTATCGTGCTGGTATTGATGGTGCGATTGAAATTTATGATGCAGATGAAGCTTATGCGATTGACTTATTAGATGAAGAAATCATCGAAAAAATTCTAAATAAACAGCGTCTTTACTATCGTATTGGTCAGCAAGCTGAGTTTGATGCACGTGTTAGTCAGTGGATTCAAAAGGCAGATGCAGAACAGCGGCGAGGTAGTGCTGCACCTGCTGAGTTGATTCAGCTTGATCGTATTGTTGATGAAATGCGTTTGAAAAAATCAGCCCAAGAAATTGAGTTGATGCAGATCGCATCGAATATTAGTGCCGAAGCACATACTCGTGCTATGCAAACTGTTAAACCTGCGATGATGGAGTATGCACTGGAAGCAGAACTCAATTATATTTTTGGGAAAAACGGTTGCGTACCGTCATATAACAGTATTGTTGGTGGCGGTGAAAATGCCTGTATTTTGCATTATGTTGAAAACAACAAGCCACTCAAAGATGGTGATTTAGTACTTATTGATGCAGCGTGTGAATATGAATTCTATGCGTCAGATATTACGCGTACATTCCCTGTCAACGGTAAGTTTAGTCCTGAACAGAAGGCGTTATATAATATTGTTTTAGAAGCGCAGCTTGCTGCAATTGATGCGACACGTATTGGCAATCATTATAAATACCCACATCAAGTTGCAGTGAAAATCTTAACTCAAGGTTTGGTTGATCTTGGTTTGATGAGTGGCGATGTTGATGAATTGATTGAAAGCGAAGCATTCCGTCAGTTCTTTATGCATGGTACAGGTCATTGGTTGGGTATGGATGTACATGATGTTGGTGCATACAAGACTGGCGAAGACTGGCGCGTTTATGAAGCAGGTATGGTGGTCACTGTTGAACCCGGCTTATATGTTGCACCTGATGATGAAACCGTCGATGCAAAATGGCGGGGTATCGGGATTCGTATCGAAGATGATATTGTCGTTACGGAAAATGGTCCATTGGTTTTGACCAAGAATGTAGTGAAAACTGTTGAAGAGATTGAAAGCTTGATGGCAAGCCATTAAGTTGAGATTGAGAAAAGGCTTATCGATCGATAGGCCTTTTTTATTTCGTTTGATGACCAAGACAACTTTTGAATATATTTTAAAAACATAGACCAAACAAAGTACAAATTCCAATCCTGATTTGAGTTAGAGTAAGATAGTCCCGAAACATCAAGTCATGAAAAACTGATAAGGAATAATATTATGCAGCAACAAGTCATCATTGTCGGTGGAGGTATGGTTGGACTCAGCCTTGCTTTAATGTTGGCAAAATCTAATATCGCAGTAAAGTTATTAGAAGCTGTGAAATATCCGAATTTTGATGATGAAAATGTTGCGCCTTATCATTCCAGTTTTGATGCGCGTAATACCGCATTATCACGCCGCAGCGTACAGATTTACCAAAAGTTAGGTTTGTGGGAAGCCTTACAACAACATGCTACCCCAATTCTGCAAGTGCATATTACTGAGCAAGGCAGTTTTGGTAAGGCTCGTCTCGTTGCAGAGCAAGAAAAAGTAGAAAGCTTTGGGCAAGTGATTGAAAATGCTTGGTTAGGTCGAGTATTACTCACCCAAGTGCGTCAACAGCCGTTGATTGAGTTGATTGATGGTGTGCAAGTAACTTCACTGACGCAAGATGCAGATCAGGTACAAATCGAAGCCATGCGTAATGGCGAATATATCCATTCCTTAAAGTCCAAGTTAGTCATTGCTGCTGATGGTCGCGATTCTTTCTGCCGCCAAGCCATTGGCGTGGGTGTAGATGAACATGATTATGACCAAGTCGCGATTGTGACCACTGTACAGACTTCTAAGCCGCACCAGCAGGTTGGCTTTGAACGTTTTAGTGCGTTGGGACCATTGGCACTTCTACCTTTACCAGGCGAATACCGCCGTTCAGTAGTTTGGCCTGTGAAAAAAGGTACTGAAGCAGAATGGTTAGGTGAAGAAAATGATCAACATTTCCTTGATGCTCTACAGGAAACCTATGGGGATCGAGCAGGGAAATTTGAAAAAACAGGCAAACGTTTTAGCTATCCATTGTCGCAAGTGTTAGCAGATAAGCAGGCGGTTGGACGTGTGGTGTTGATGGGGAATGCAGCACATACCATTCACCCAGTGGCAGGGCAAGGTTTTAACCTGTGCTTGCGTGATGCAGATGTGCTGGTTCGGTTCCTGATGGAGCAGTTAGCAAAATCAGATGATATTGGCGCGCCTGAAAATTTATTGGCCTATGAACAATCACGTTTGAAAGATCAGCAACGTGTAATCAAGTTCTGTGATTCGGTGGTGCGTGGTTTTAGTAATCAGAATCCAATCCTCAAATTATTACGCAATACAGGATTGATTGCTTTTGATGTGATTCCAGGTGTTAAGCCTTTGGTTGCCAATTATGCAATGGGGCTAAAAGCATGAGTGAAATCTTAGATGTCGTTATTGTCGGTGGTGGTTTAGTTGGCGGTTTAACAGCTTTATTACTCGCGCAAGGTGGGGTACAGGCGACGGTGCTAGATGCTGCACCTGTACTTGATCAGGATAAAACTTTGTCAGTCATGAATCCAAGGGTATTGGCACTCAGTCAAGCCACCATTCATTTACTCAAAACAGTGGATGTCTGGGATGATTTAGCACGCCAAATGCCCTATTCAGGCATGCAGGTCTGGAATAAAAATGGCTATGGTGAAATTAATTTTGGTCATGCTTCGGAGCAGCAACCTCAATCAGATCAGGCATTAGGTTCAATGGTTGAGCCAAGTGTTTTGAATGTTGCGATTCAACAAAAAATGCTGCAACAGCTCAAAGACTATCGTACCCAAGTCAAAGTCATTCGGATCGAACAGATTCCGCAAGGCTGGTCAATTCAATTGGCAGATGGCACGACATTAAAAACCAAGTTGCTGATTGGTGCAGATGGTGCGAATTCTTTTGTACGTGAGCAGGCGTATATTGATTTAGATGTACTGGATTATAAGCAGGCTGCGATCAGCTGTGCGATTAAAACCACGCGCCCGAATCAATATGTGGCTCGACAGATTTTCCTACCGACAGGACCATTGGCTTATTTACCGATGGCAAGTCTTGATCCTCAAGAAAACGGTTATTGGCAATCAATTGTTTGGACTTTACCAGATGATTATGCTGATGAGTATTCAGCACTCAGCGATCAAGCATTTATGCAACTATTGACGCAAGAAAGCCTACATATGTTGGGTGAGGTGGTTGAGGTGCGTTCTAGAGCACAATTCCCATTAAAAGCACGTGCAGCGCAACGCTACATCAAATCAGGCTTAGCACTGATTGGTGATGCCGCGCACGTGATCCATCCTTTGGCTGGACAGGGTGTGAATATTGGTTGTTTAGATGCCGCTGTGTTGTGTGATGTGTTACTACACGATTTAAAACGTGGTGTGTGGGCCAACGAACAGACTTTATTGCGTTATGAACACCAACGTAAGGGTCAAAACGACGCCATGATGCATAGTATGTCTGCGATTGGATGGATTGAAAGTTCAGAATTATTTCCCTTTGTTTGGGCAAGAAATTTTGGTTTGAAACAGGTTGAACAGTTCGATTGGTTTAAGGATCGTTTTATGCAACAAGCCAATGGATTAGGGACATTGAAAGACACACAATATGCATGTTAAAAAATAGTAGATATTTTTTAAACAATCATTTATAAATCAGAGTGAATTTGGTCATAAAAAGTACGTTTTAACAAATATTGTGCTTTGCTAAATCTGAAGAGCTTGCTAAATTCCACCTAGTTCTGATGGCCAAATAGCGATGATGAGAGTTGAGTCATTGTGGGGAGATGAAGATGACGGAAATGAATGATTACGACGAAAACACAGAAGATTCTGCTGTAGACGACGAAGAGGCGAAAGCGGCAGAAAGTGGTGCAGAGAGTGAAGAATCGAGCGCCAATGACGCTGATCTTGCTGAAGCGGAAACTTTAACCGTGACTGCGAAGCAGAAACAACGCCAAGCTTTAGAAGATGAAGTGGCTGCGTTTCTTGCACGTGGTGGGCGTATTACTGAAGTTCCGCCAGGTGAGCATCAAGATTAAGTCTGAATTGATATAAAAAAGCATCACGGTTGTGGTGCTTTTTTATGTTGGTGTGACTCATGTTCACACTCAAGTGGTTGGTGTAACTCTTTTAAAATGCCACATTGTTCAATGGTACGATGTTGTGAACATTGTTGTTTTAAATGGCTTAGATCTTGTTTGAGATGTTCCAGATTCTTAATCTTCTGTGAAACCTCGGCAAGATATTGATCAATCAGATGATCGACCTCCATGCAGGTTTGATTTGGATCTTCGGCTAGACCCTTAAGCTTTTGAATATCTTGTATGGTGATGCCCAGTTCTCGGCAGTGTTTTAAAAATAACAATTCTGAAAGCATTTGTTCCGAATAATGACGGTAATTTCCCGCCGTTCGTTGGGCTTTGTCCAGCAACCCAATTTTTTCGTAATAGCGAATCGTATCTACAGATACACCTGACTTTTTTGCTAATTGTCCAATGCTAAAACTGATCATGCTTGACTCTGGAGTTACTCTAGGGTTTTAAATCACTATAAAATATTCAGTGAGAAAAGTCATGGCAGGATGTGGATGCAACACAACGTGTTCGCCAACACAAAAAATTAGTCCAAAGTTTAGAAAGGCTTTATGGATTGCTTTAGTTTTAAATGCATTGATGTTCTTTGTCGAAATTATCGGAGGATCACATGCACGTTCTGTGTCGCTCTGGGCGGATGCCTTGGACTTTGCGGGTGATGCAGCAAACTATGCCATTTCTTTAGCTGTATTGTCCATGACCTTGTACTGGCGAGCGACCGCAGCCTTAGTCAAAGGAATCACCATGGCTGCCTTTGGTATTTTTGTGATTGTTAAAGTATTCTGGTCATGGTGGCTAGGTGTAACACCTGAACCAATGCTTATGGGGGCGATTGGTGTACTGGCATTGGTTGTCAATGTTATCTCTGCATTGATGCTCTATGCATTCCGTGATGGCGATGCAAATATGCGCTCGGTATGGTTATGTAGTCGGAATGATGCGATTGCTAATATCGCCATTATCATCGCAGCTGTTGGTGTATTCGGCACAGGAACCATGTTCCCTGATTTATTTGTAGCCTTTATTATTGCGTATTTAGGTGTTTCTTCTGGTTTGGCAGTGATTAAGCAGGCGAGAATGGAAAGAAAACGAGATCAGGTTAATATCATGACTAAGGCCTAAAACACATTGTTGTTATTTCATATTGAGATGATAAGGGGAGATTTAAAAAATCTCCCTCTTAGGTTTTATTGATCTTGTTGGGTGAGTTCCAAAGCACGTTGGTACGCCACTTTCTTTTTTATACCCGTCAAATCAGCAGCCAATTGTGACGCCGCTTTTACCGATAAATCCTGTAATAAACGTTTCAACAACGCATCCAGTTTATCCTGCTCCATATCTTTTTCCGCAGATGCTCCACCGACCACAACCACAATTTCACCCTTTTCTTGGTTGTGATCATTTTCGATAAAAGTAACCAATTCTTTTAAAGTCATCTTCTTGATGGTTTCAAAAGTTTTGGTAATTTCGCGGGCAAAACCAACAGGTCGCTCTTCACCAAAGACTTGCACCATATTTTTGATGCTGTCCAAAATACGATGAGGTGCTTCGTAGAAAATCAAGGTCTGGGTTTCATCCTTGAGCTTTTCAAGCTGGCTGATTCGTTGCGATGCTTTCGATGGTAAAAAACCCTCAAAGCTAAAGCGGTCACTCGGTAAACCCACTGCACTTAATGCCGCAATTGCTGCACAAGCACCCGGTACTGGAATGACACGAATGCCATGTTCTTGAGCGGCACGAACCAGCTTAAAACCTGGGTCGCTAATCAGTGGAGTACCAGCATCACTGATTAATGCAACATTTTCTCCTTTTAACATTCTTTGGAGAAGTTGATCAATTTTGTTACTTTCGTTGTGATCATGACACGCTGTGAGTGGAGTTGAGATATTATAATGTTTGAATAATTGAGCAGATTGACGAGTGTCTTCTGCGGCAACTACCGATACAGATTTTAAAATATCAATTGCACGAAAGGTCATGTCATCTAAGTGCCCAATCGGGGTTGCTACAACAAATAATTGAGCACTCATAAAAGGTAACTCCCTAATGTATTACAAAAAATATTGGCTGCTACTATGTTTGGCGGCATGTGTGAGTCCAGTTTATGCGGACGTACTGGTGATTCTACCCGAATCTGGTACGATGGCGCGAGCTGGTCAAAGCATCAAACGTGGTTTCTTGAGCGCTTATACAGCATCTGGCAGCAAAGAAAAAATCATTTTTGTAGATTCAGCGAAAAATAACATCGATACGATTTTTAAGAAAAGGGTCAACAGTAAGACTCGACTGATTGTTGGGCCATTGGCACGGCCTGAAATTGAAACTGTGATGCAACTGAATCCAGCAATTCCTGTAATTGCATTAAATGATGTGAATAACCAGACCACCAATGTATGGCAATTTAGTTTGGCAAAACAGCATGATGCTGTTGCATTAACTCAATTATTGAAGAAAGACAAAATTAAAAATCTATTGGTATTACGTCAAGCTGGAACTGAATCTGCAACAGAACTATTTATGATGGCACTCATGTCTGAATTTGGCTCAGATATTCATGTGGTCAATGAACGTCCTAAAAAACTTGCGCGTAAAGAAGGGCTGTTATTGTTGGGCGATCAACAGTGGTTAGAGCAACTAGGTCCTTTACCTGAAAAAAATATTTATGCTACTGCGTTGAGTATTGAGCAAGACAAGAGCATTCCGATGGGACTCAGTTTTTGTGATACACCAGCTTTATATAACGGACAATGGGCAGACCTAGTCGCTGCATATAAAGAACAACCAGAAAATATGGCATTTCAACGCTTATTGGCCTTTGGTGGTGATGCATGGAGTATTAGTCAGCAATTTTTAAATAGTCCAGATCGACACTTTTCCTTTGAAGGTCGAACTGGGGCAATTGATGTGAAAGACGGGAAAGTTTATCGCCAACCTTATTGCTATCAACAGCAGAAAAAGGGTATTCAAGCATTAAAATAAGATCGGGCAGGTATGTCACAATCAGTACATGATTTAGGGCAATGGGCTGAACAGAAAGCACTTGCTCTTTTACAGTCCCAACAATATCTATGTGTAGCGCGGAATTATCATTCACGTTATGGGGAAATTGACTTAATCGTTGAACGGGAAAAGGAACTCGTTTTTGTCGAAGTCAAAGCCAGATCGAAAGCAAGTTATGCGAAAGCCTATGAGGTGGTTTCACTCGCCCAGCAACGTAAAATTATTAAGACAGCTCAATTGTTTTTACAGAAATCTCCACATTATGAGGACTTTGATTGTCGTTTTGATGTGATTTGTTTTGATTTTCCACAGAAAATTGCAAAAACAGTACAACCAGATTTTTCAAAATTGCAGTATGATCAGCAATGGATTGAACACGCATTTACTTTAGATTAATTAAGAAGTCTAATTTAAAGCTAAATATTGAAAATTGAACAAATTTGTTTGTAGATAGGGAGTCTTGCCAAGTGTTAAAACGTTTATCGATTACGTTGCTTTGCGCTGCAAGTTTATCGGGATGTGCTAGTTTTATTTCTGGTGGCACAGGAAGTTCACCCGTTGGAACGAACAGTGGTGAACGCAGTCTTGGGCAGATTTTTATTGATTCTTCGATCAAGCGTACTGCAAATATTAATTTGTACAAATTAGATCACCGCTTTAAACAGTCTCGTATCAACATTGAAAGTTTCCACAGCAATGTTTTATTGACTGGACAAGTCCCTGATCCATATTTAAAACAATTGGCAGAAGATAACTTACGTTCGATGTCAGATGTAAAAGCCGTACATAACTATATTACGGTAGGTGACAAGGTCGGTTATAACACCATCATGCAAGATGCAACGGTGACTGCAAATACCCGCGGTTTGTTGATGAAAGCCCCTGTAGTATCTGACAGCAAAGTATTAGTGCATACTGAAAATGGTGTGTTGTACGTGATGGGACGTTTAAATACTGCTGAATCAAGAGATTTAGATGACGTCTTACAAAAAGTTGGAAATGTGACTAAAATTGTGACACTCATCGACAACACGGATCAACCTTCAGGCACTGTTGCTAGTTCAACAGCAGCAGCACCAATGGTGGGCACTGTGACTACACAGCCTTTAGTTGAGACACCTGTTGCAATTGATCCTGATCAGGCGGAACCTGCGACCATTACTCCAACTAATCCTTAATTTATGAAGCAACTTATTCAACAAGTACAAGAAAATGTAATAAAGGCGAAAAACCTCTATCAGGAGTTTCGCCTTTATGATTTTGCCAGTTATTCGATCAATTACCTGACACCCAAAGATACCTTTGAAAAAGAAGAGCATCTTGCCTATGGATTGAAAGCAAGACAGCGTTTGGATCTGTATCGAACTAAAAATCCTAAAAAGCAAAGGCCACTTATCGTATTTGTACATGGTGGCTCTTGGCAGCATGGTAACAAACGTGAGTATCTGTTTATTGGGGAAACTTTTGCCCGTGAAGGTTATGATGTTGCAGTGATTAACTACCATCTTGCACCAGAACATATCTTCCCGACCTTTATTGATGATATTGCTCAAGCCATTCATTATTTAAATCAGAATCAGAGCAAGCTAAATATTTCGACAGATAACATCATTTTAATGGGACATTCTGCGGGTGCGTTTAATGTCATGTCTGTGGTGTATTCTGCCTATTCACAAAATTTTAAATACAAAGAAAATATTAGAGCAATTGTGGGGATGGCTGGGCCATATCACTTTGACTACAAGGGTGATCCTTTAGCTGAACATGCTTTTGATCAGAAAGTATCGTATCAACAAGTGATGCCGTATTACTTTATTGAGCCGAATCAAATTAAGCATTATTTGTTGATGGCTGAACAAGATCAGTTGGTGGGCAAGGAAAATAGTTTTGATCTAGATAAAGCACTCAGAGAAAAAGGCAATCATAGTCATATCGCCGTGATTCCAAAGACAGGGCATATTACCATTGTGGCGACACTGGCCAGTTTGATGAGCCATTATTTCAAAACCAAACGGACGATCCTGCACTTTTTGGATGAAGCCTTAGACCCCTAATCAATAAAAAAGCATCGTTTAAGATGCTTTTTTATTGTCGATGATTTGCATGATCATGCTATGGGCAATACTGCCTTTAAACGGAATTTCTGGAAGTTGATCAAATTTAAAAAACGCTGCTTCACTGATTTCCTCGAGCTGCAATTGGATATCACCTGAATCATATTCAGCATGGAAGGCAATCATTAAATTACTAGGAAATGGCCAAGGCTGGCTCGACATATAACGAATATTTTTAAGTTTGAGTCCAACTTCTTCAAATGCTTCACGTTGCACGGCTTCTTCTAAAGTTTCACCCACTTCAACAAAACCAGCAATTAAGCCATGCATATTACTTTTGTTATGCGCTGATTTGGCAAGCAAAATCTCATCGTTACCTTTGGTGATAATGGTAATGATACAAGGCTGTACGCGAGGATATTGATGGTAAGCACAACTTGGGCAAACCATGGCATATTCTTTAGGGTGAATTTCAGTCGCATGACCACAGTGGCTACAGAATTTATGGTTACGTCGCCATTCAAGTAATTGAACTGCTCGACTGGCTTGCAGGAAATCACTACTTGACCAAGACTGAATCAGTTCCCGAATCGGAACTAATTGATAGCCTTCAGGAATAGATTCATTTTCAAGCAGATCACGTGCGATGACGTGATCATTATGATGGATGGGGAGGTCACTTGCTAATTTCTCAACTTGGGGCAGTTGTAGATTTTGGTCGACTAACAGTTTTTGGTGTTGAAAAATATAAGCAAGTGATAGTTGAGTCATTATGCGGCTATGGTTTGTAATTGCTGACTGTTTGATAATGCCACATCAAACATAGATTGCAATACAGGTTGCTTGTTCTTTAAGTTCTCAACCAGTAAATCTAGACCTGCGACAACGTTTAAGACGCAATTAATTTGTTCGGCATCGAGAGGTTGATTTTGCGCTAAACGATATTGGGCAAAGTGCGCTGCACCTAATAAAGCAGTTTGTTGAGCTGAACTACCTAAGAACAGAGCAGCGCCTGAAAGTTCCTTCAGATACACGGGTAACGCTTCTAAGCTATGTGCTGTAGGATCTTGTACATAGAGACTTAAGGTTTGCGTTAAAGTATCAATCAAGGTTTTGGTTTCAGTCAATAACGCTTTATGTGCTTCATCTAAACGATCAAGCGAGATTTGCATGTTATTAACACGTAACTGTAAACGACTAGACGTGTAATTACGTTCCAAAATCCCAATCGAATTCATTGAAGCCAAAATACTGTTCATTAACTGTTGTACCGAAGTTGCATCAGTTAATGTATTTGGTTGGCTTAATTTTTCCGCTTGCTGAGTTAACTCTCGTGCTGCTTCATTAAGATTCAGTACTTTGAAAACATTCGAAAGCTGATGTAGTTTTTGTTGCAGTTCTTGGGTTTTTTCAGCTGACATATTTTGATGGTTGTATTCAATCTCATTACGGATTTGAGCCATCTCATCTGTCATTAACTGACTGATGGTGTGTACCGTTTCATAGTCAGGGCCGTATAAATGACGGCTTAGTACTTGTAGCTGCGTATCGCTAAGTAACTCATCACCAATATTGAGTTGATCTCGAATATGCTGTGACACATCATCTTCTTGGCTAATACAAATACATAGGATGTCTGCAAGATCAGCAATGCTGTTTTTAAAGCTGGCCGATTGAGCGAGGAATTTACCGATATTGGTTTCAATTTGAATCAACGTACGTAAGCGTGCTTCGGTAATTGAAAGCTCATCAATATGGCTTAACCCTACATTGACCAACTGCCAGTATTGTTGGCTTGGTTGACCCGCCGCTAAACCTGCAAGATAAACGCCGACCAATTTGATCCCTTGTAGATCAAGGGGGGTTTCAGATTGCTTAATGAGCTTGTTTAAACACAATTTATAAAGTTGATGAATATATTGTGATTGTTCCAAGCTTGGTGCCTGAGGCAAATTAAAACTCGGGGTAATGAACTCAAGCAATGGTTGTACCGTTTGACCTTCTTTGGTCAGTGGTTTACCTAGGGCTTTTTCTAAACGGTTCAGTGTATCGAGTAGGAATTGAGGAACTTTTACTTCACGTAAACAAATGAATTCGATATAACGCTTCAGCATGGTAGTACCTTCACTGAGCGCAATAACATCATTGGTTTGGATTTGCTGTGGTTGCGCCATAATTTTGCGCATCAGCTCGGCAGAGTATTGAGTAATTTGTGATAAATGTGGCATATCAATTAACGCGAGAACTTGCGTACATTGTTCAAACTGGTTCAGCGCATCATCAATCCCGAAAGGTAGTGCTTGTTCTTCGGCAAGGGTATTGACTGCTGTTTCTACCAATTTAATCGAATTGTCGATTTCATTTTTTATTATTAATAATGCCGTTGGGTCGAAATGAATCGAGGTTTGGTAAGACATATGACCTACACCTTTCCTAAGTTGTTATATCCATGGACCTCCTTTTTTAGGAGGCCTAAATCTTTAAAGGTTAATATAACTTAACTTTAGAGGCTTGAAATACAAAAAATTACATTGACTGGAAAATTTATTTTGCGAAAAGGCAAGGCTCTCCATGTTTTTGTTCAAATTGTTTGACCCAGGTCTCATGTTCATTTAATT
The DNA here is from genome assembly GCF_000369845.1 of Acinetobacter higginsii. NCBI lineage: Bacteria > Pseudomonadati > Pseudomonadota > Gammaproteobacteria > Moraxellales > Moraxellaceae > Acinetobacter > Acinetobacter higginsii. Next base: position 21,010 of record NZ_KB850212.1, read on the forward strand.
CATGTTCAGACGGTTGAATCACAGGTAAGTCAACTTGGACACGTAGGCGGGTGGATTTATTTTGATTTTGTTCTGTTTGAGAAAGGGCGTCCATATCAAATGAGACTTGCCCACCCGTCATGGCAAGATAAACATCGGCTAAGATTTCAGCATCGAGTAAGGCACCGTGGAAAGTACGATCTCGTGCTGGAATTTCATAACGGCGTACCAAAGCATCCAATGAGTTCTTTTGACCAGGGTGCTTATTCTTGGCCAGTGCCAAGGTATCGGTAACCTCACAAACCTCAGACAATAAAGGTAAGCCAGCACGTTTGAACTCCATATCTAAGAAGTTCATATCGAAGGTCGCGTTATGCGCGATAATTTCGGCGCCTTTTAAGAAGGCAAAAAGCGTATCGGAAATTTCAGCATATTTCGGTTTGTCTTTTAAAAAGTCATCGCTGATACCATGCACATTTTCAGAGTCACCGACGGGTTTTTCTGGATTGATATAGATATGAATTGAACTACCCGTGAGTTTACGGTTGATCATTTCAATTGCACCGACTTCAATAATACGGTCGCCATCTTGATAGTAAAAACCTGTGGTTTCCGTATCAAGAATGAGCTGGCGAGGGCCCTGTAGATGAACTTTGGCTTCTGTAATGACAATATTTGGATGCTGATTTAATGGAGCGGCTTCGACGACCACTTCATCTGATGCTGTATTGTCACCCATATTATCCAAGACTTCTTCAAGTTCTGATTCTTCGATCATTTCATCGCTATCCATATCAATATCTAATCCGAAAGGGTCATTTAAGAGCCAATCGGATTCAGGCTTTTTTGTATCAGCGTTAGCCTGTGTTGGCGATTTTAGTTGTTGAGCGGTTTGTTCTGCACCTAAATTTGCCAATTGGTCTGCCATTTCATTACCTGCATGTCCAGCATGGCCTTTAATCCAGTTCCATTCGATCTCTCGGTTGGCACAGACCGCATCCAGTTTCTGCCATAAATCAGGATTTTTAACATCTTTCCAGTTTTTCTTTTTCCAGCCATGAATCCATTCAGTAATGCCTTGTTTGACATAATTGGAGTCTGTCCAAATAATTAAACGGGCATCGGTCGGGCAAAAAGAAACGCCTTCGATCGCAGCTTGAAGCTCCATACGGTTATTGGTTGTTTCAGGTTCGCCACCAAACAGCTTGTGTTCACCTTGTTCGGTAATGACATACGCGCCCCAACCCCCAAGACCTGGGTTACCCTTGCATGCGCCATCAACGTAAAGTGTGATTGTTTGTGACATATTTGAACCTGAACAATAAGCAGAATAAGAAGTTGAATATTTTAATCGCACAAAAAGTTAGCCAATATTCAAGTGTTACTTAAACATAGAACAAAAGAATAAGACTTTTACTTGAGCTAAAATAAGCAGGGAATTTTAGCATCCCCATAACAATAACAGCTATTGTAAAGCTAAATTTGGCTTCTGAACGTTACAAAACTCATCTTTTTTAATTTCTTGTAACATTTCCATGCAAATCACGTTAAATTATTGCCTTGTCTAAGTGACATGCTTTACTACAATGGCTAAGTCTGTTGACGTTTCACAGATGACAGAAGAGTTTTGCCTTGTGCTGTGACCAAAGCAGTGCTTTGTACTTGCTCAAGTCATGGCTAAAACTTTTCCAAACTTCGTTGTGAAACTTGACAAAGAGCGATGATTGTCTTTGTCCCATGCCTTGTTTGAATGGTTTAGCCTATAACGTATGCATGGTTGAAACATCAATAGCCCCTAATTAAGAAATAAACTAGCGTGAGTTGACTGGAAGTTTTTATGTATAAATCGAGCACATTGGTGTCGCAAGCATCTGCAACATCATTATTCAAAATTACTGTACTCACTTCTGCTCTCGTTGCGTTGGGAATCACCACAGGTTGTTCTTCAACACCTCAATCAAGTAAAAGCTCGTCTTCAAAGCAAGCTGGCTCAGGTTATTTAGATGCAAGCAGTTTAGATTCACTTGAAGACTTATTGTCTGCAACCGACATGCGTGCTGTGGAAGGCGACCGTTTATTGGTACTGAAACATGGTGATGTGTGGAAACGAATGACGGTTGGATTCAAGATGGACTTGAACCATTGGGATTCACGAATTGAAGCACAACGTAGCTGGTTTATTTCTCGTCAACCATATTTAGATCGTTTAAGTGCGCGTGCCAGCCGCTATTTATATCACACCGTAAAAGAAGCTGAACGTCGTGGTATGCCGACAGAATTGGCATTACTGCCGATTATCGAAAGTTCGTATGACCCAGCAGCAACCAGTAGTGCAGCAGCAGCAGGTCTATGGCAGTTCATCCCAAGTACAGGGCGTATTTATGGTTTGCAACAGACCAGCCTCTATGATGGACGTCGTGATGTAGTCGAATCGACACGTGCTGCGTATGAATTCTTTGGTAGCTTATACAATCAGTTTGGTTCGTGGGAACTGGCATTAGCTGCATATAATGCGGGACCGGGTCGTATTCAACAGGCGATTAACCGTAACCGCGCTGCAGGTTTACCAACCGATTATTGGTCATTGAAGCTTCCACAAGAAACCATGAACTATGTTCCACGGTTTTTGGCTGTTGCTCAAATTATTAAAAACCCAGGTGCATATGGTGTGAGCTTACCACCAATTGCAAACCGTCCTCACTTCCGTGAAGTAAGTCTGGCTGGTCCAATGGAACTCAATCAGATTGCATCGATTACGGGCTTAAGTCGAGCTGAACTCTATGCACTGAATCCAGCTTATCGTGGCGAAATGGTTGACCCAATGAGTCCAATGCGGATTTTAATTCCAGCAGATTTAAGTCCCTCAATCGATGCGAAATTACGTTCTGGTAAGGCAAGTTCTGGTGGATTCTGGGCTAGCAATAAAAACCCACCGCCAATGAATACCAATCCACTGAGCAGCTCAACGACGATTCGTACAACGACCAATAGTGGGCAAAGTATTACTGCATCGACAGCAACGCCACCCAATTTAACGGCAAGTAATACAACACGTCCAACAACTTCCTCAATCAGTACCAGTAAAGTTAATACGCCTAGAGGTTCGGATGCGTTGGCTTCATTTGCTGCAGGGGCTGATGTTCCAAGCGCACCACGTATTCCTGTCGCAATCACGCCTGCCGCAAATGTGAAGCCTGTGGTGACTGAACCACCAATTTCTTTAAAAGAACGTGAGCAAATTAGTGCCGCAATAAAAGAAGAAGGCAAAAAAGAAACGGTTGCACAAGTCTTAGAGCCACAAGCGACTCAAGCTGAGAAAGATCAAGTTGTTGCAGAAATTAAGGCAATTGCACCAAAAGGCACAGAAATTGTTGATCCATTCGATGGCAAAATTAAATTAACTGCGATTCAAACCAGTCAATCGGTTGCTGATGAAAAAGGTCAAGAGGTGAGCCGAGGCTTCTCTTATCCAAAAAACTTGGTTGAAGATACTGCCACTGCAAACAGTGAAGACGCCAAACGCAACCAAGGCAAGCCATACATTAAAACCGATACGGATGTTGTTGTCGTTGCATCAAAAGGCAAGCGCAGCACCTATGTGGTACAGCCTGGCGATACCTTAGCTGTGATTGCGCAAAAAAATGGCGTGAACTGGCGTGATGTTGCCAAGTGGAACCAGATTGATCCAAACGGTACCTTATTTGTTGGTGCAAGCTTATATTTATATGATGCCAAACCAGAAGCACCTAAAGCTGCTGAAAAGCCAGAGAGCTATGTAGTGCAGTCGGGTGATAGCTTAACTAACTTGGCTTCACGCTTTGATTTAACTCTAAAACAGTTGGCGGATTATAATAATTTGTCTGTGACTGATGGTTTGTTCGTTGGGCAAAAATTAACATTGATTGAGCCAAAAAATAATGCCCGTACAACGCAACAGGCAGCACGTGTGACTGACAGTAAGGCAACAACGACTCAAAAAGTTGCAACCAAATCATATACGGTGAAGCGTGGCGAATATTTAAAGCTGATTGCGGATCGTTATGCATTATCGAATCAGGAATTGGCTGATTTGACCTCTGGTTTAACTGCGAGCAGTAGCTTGTTCGTTGGACAAAAAATTAATGTGCCGTTACACGAAGTTTCTCAGACTCAGGAAACACCTGAGCCAACGAAGACGAACGTAAAATACGAAAATGTAAGTGCATCGACTAACTATAAAACTGAAAACTATACCGTACAGCGTGGCGACACTTTATCAAGTATTGCAACCAAGTCGAAAATTAGCTTGAGTGAGTTGGCTGAGCTAAATAATTTGAAGTCAAATAGCGGCGTGCGTTTGGGTCAAAGCATCAAGATTCCTGCGGGTTCAACTGTACCTGATCAGTATGTGGTGCAGTCGGGTGATAGTTTGAATGCGATTGCAGCCAAGTACAATCTTCAACTGAGCTATGTTGCCGATCTGAATGGCTTGGAAAGAACGTCGGGTGTACGTGTTGGTCAACGTTTGAAACTGACGGGTGATGTGCCTACAAAAACCACTGCGAGCAATACGACCAAATCGAGAGAAGAAACTACACCTGATATTTATACGGTTAAATCTGGTGATACTTTAGGCAATATCGCGAGTCGTCATAATTTACAGCTCGATTATGTTGCTGGTTTAAATGGTTTAACACGCGGCAGTAATGTTCGTATTGGGCAAAAGCTAAAATTGACAGGTGATTTACCGAAAGCTGAAACCGCAAAGGTAGAGAATAGTAAAACAACACCAAAAACATCAGCACCAAGCCGTAATACTGAAAGATATAGTGTCAAAGCAGGTGAGTCTTTGAACAGTATTGCTAATCGTTTTGGGATGTCTGGTCGTGAACTGGCTGAGTTAAATGATCTAAAAGCCAATGCAAGCCTGCAACGTGGTCAAAGTATTTCAGTCCCTAAAACAGTGAGTGAATACAAAGTAAAACGTGGTGATACGCTGATTGGTTTAGCAAGTCGTTATGGTTTAGATACAGGTGCGCTGGCAGAAATGAATGATTTAACGCCAAGTACCCAGTTACGTATTGGTGACGTGATTAAAGTGCCTAATCTGTAATTGTAAATGATTCATTTACGTTTAATCAAAAGGCTTAGTCTATATGCTGGACTAAGCCTTTTTGCTCAGTCTCCATTTGCGGCAATGCAAACCACGCCGTATTTGGCGATGCATGTACAGCCTAAATATGCACAGTTGAAGGTGATGCCTTATGCTAATCCGAATGCACCGAAGGGTGGTACGCTGAGCCAATCGAGTTTAGGGACATTTGATAATTTAAACAGCATGAATGGCAAGGGCAGTTCAACCGAAGGCGTTAATTATCTGTTTGATAGTTTGATGGATCGTTCGCTGGACGAGCCGCGTGTGATGTATCCGCTGCTTGCAGAAAAGGTCAGTTATGATCCTGATCAGCTGCAATCGGTGACCTTTCACTTGAATCCACAAGCACGATTTAATAATGGTCAGCCTGTAACTGCTGAAGATGTGAAATTTACCTTCGATACTTATCAGACCAAAGCCAATCTGGGCTTTCAAATGTATTTGTCAGATTTGGCTAAAACTGAAATATTATCTAAACATCAAATCAAATTTATTTTTAAGTCTAAGAACAATGTGGAAATGCCACTGATTGTGGCGAGCCTGCCGATCTACTCAAAATTGGATTGGAAAAATAAGAACTTTGGTCGTGTCACCCTTCAACCGATTATCGGTTCAGGCCCTTATGTGGTAGATCGTATTGATGCAGGGCGTAGTATTACCTATAAGCGCAGTCCAAACTATTGGGGCAAAGATTTGCCAGTAAACAAAGGCCGCTATAATTTTGATCGACTGAAATATGTGTATTATCGAAATTTAGATGTGAGTTTTGAAGGGTTTAAATCTCGACAATTTAATTTATACGAAGAAAAAAATATCCGTAATTGGGTCACAGCCTATCAGTTTCCAGCAGTGAAATCAGGTTTAGTCAAAAAGTATAAAACGCAGTTAGGTACTCCTCTAGATATCCAAAGTTTGGTGTTTAATATCCGCCGTGCGCCACTCAATGATATTTATCTACGTCAGGCATTAACCTACGCTTATGATTTTGAGTGGCAAAATAAGGCACTGTTCTTTAATCAAAATCAGCGTTTACAAAGTTACTTTGATAATACTGATTTGGCTGCAACTGGTCGCCCGAGTGCTGCTGAACTAAACCTATTAAAGCCATATTTGGCCCAATTCAATCCAGTGATGCGACAAGGTATTTTGGCTGATTGGCGCTATCCTGTTTCCGATGGCAGTGGTTTCAATCGGCAGAATTTATTGACTGCACAACAGATCTTAAAAGATGCTGGTTATCAAATTCGCAATGGGCAGTTATATGATCGAACAGGTAAAGCCATTCGAATTGAATTATTGATGCAACAAGAAAATCCACAGCGTGAATTAATGCCTTTTGTGCGCAATTTGAAGCGTTTAGGTATTCAGGTTCAACTACGGCAGGTGGATGTACCGCAATATATGGAACGGATTCGTCATCAAGATTTTGATATGATGGTGCTGAAACTGCCACAGACTTTAACTCCAGGAAAAGAACAGGCCCAATTCTGGGGGAGTGCAGCAGCAGATGAGGCGGGTAATTATAATTATTCAGGGATTAAGAATCCTGCGATTGATCAGATGATCGCGAAAATTGTGGCGGCAAAAACACGCGATGAGGTGGTGTTGTATACGCGTGTGCTTGATCGTTTATTGCGTGCAGGATATTACCAAATTTTGACTTATGGAAAGCCTGAGCGTTGGTTTTCCTACTGGGATATCTATCAGCAGCCTTCGGTTAAACCAAAACTTTCTGTAGGATGGGAGTATTGGTGGGTCGATGCAAATAAGGCTAAGAAACAGGAGCAGTCTATACAAAAGCATTAATTAGAATGGTTTGGACTAGCGTTTGATGAAGTCGTTAGATTAATATAACGGAGTCTTACCGAGTTCTCATCTTAATTTCAAGATAAGCTTTCAGCTGGAGTTACTTTTGTTTCGCCCAAAGTAACCAAAGGCATTGTCATCCACAAAACCTGTTTAGTTATTGGGCCTCTTTTATTCTTTCGCAAAACATTATCTTGTTTAAAACACGCAGGTTGTGGATGACGTTTCCGTGTATTTTATCTCATGTTAGATTTCATAAAAACTTAGTAAATAAATTAATAAGGGTTCGACTTCAATGGTTCACTATATTCTAAAAAGAATGTTATTGATGATCCCGACATTATTTTTCATTTTATTGATTAATTTTTGTATTGTGCAAATTGCCCCAGGCGGACCAGTCGAACAAGCGATTCAGCAAATCCAAAATGCGCAAGGCTTAGGGGTAGGCAATAATGCGCCCTCAGGTTTGACCACCTTGGCACAATACGAGGGTGCGCGTGGTTTAAGCCCTGAAATGATTGAAATAATCAAAGCCCAGTATGGTTTTGATCGTCCTGCTACTGAACGCTTTTGGCTGATGTTGAAAGGCTATTTAAGCCTAGATTTTGGGAACAGTTTTTTTAAAGATAAACCTGTGACCCAACTGTTATACGAAAAGTTGCCTGTTACGCTGTCTTTGGGCTTGTGGAGCACCTTTCTGATCTATCTGATCGCAATCCCGCTAGGTATCAAAAAGGCCAAAAATAATGGCTTGCTGTTTGATCAATCTACTTCCTTATTATTAGCCGTAAGTTATGCCATTCCATCCTTTGTATTTGCTATTGTGTTGATTGTTTTCTTTGCGGGTGGCAGTTATTTGCAATGGTTTCCATTACAAGGTCTGGTTTCAGAGAGCTTTGCCCAATTGAGCCTCTGGGCAAAAGTACAAGATTATTTGTGGCATATGTATTTGCCCATCTTGAGTATGGTGCTCGGTAGTTTTGCGGCGTTAACTTATCTGACGAAGTATTCATTTGTTGAAGAACTGCAAAAGCCCTATGTACTGACTGCAAGGTCAAAAGGACTGAATGACAATCAGATTCTTTATGGGCATGTGTTTCGCAATGCAATTTTAGTGGTTGTGGCCGCTTTACCAGAAGCTTTGGTCGGCATTTTCTTTGTCGGTAATTTATTTATCGAAATCATTTTTAATTTAGATGGAATTGGTCTATTAGGTTTTGAAGCGATTACTCAGCGTGATTATCCTCTGATTTTTGGTACTTTATTTTTATTTACCTTATTCGGGATGATATTGCGTTTAATCGGTGATGTACTCTATCAAGTGATTGACCCACGCATTGATTTTGAATCAAGAGGTGGAAAATAATGTCCCCTTTGATGCGTGCACGTTTTGATCGATTTAGGCAAAATAAATTGGGATTTCGCTGTCTGATTTTATTTTTAACGATCTTTGTATTGTCCTTATTTGCTGAATTGATTGCCAATGATAAACCATTGTTGGTTCGCTATCAGCAGTCTTTTTATTTCCCGATTTTGAAAGATTATCCAGAAACGACCTTTGGCGGCACCTTTGAAACTGCTACAGATTATCAAGACCCAGCCGTAAAACAATTGATTCAAAAACATGGCTGGATGATTTCTCCACTGGTTACTTTTGCTTATCAAACACCAAATTTATCATTGGCAGTACCTGTGCCTTCAGCGCCAAGTTCGCAAAATTGGCTTGGAACTGATGACCAAGGCCGTGATGTATTTGCCCGAATTTTGTATGGCCTGCGTGTTTCTCTTTTATTTGGGTTTGCTTTAACCCTATGTTCTGCGGTGATTGGCATCATGGTTGGCGCAATACAGGGCTACTATGGCGGCTGGGTTGATTTAGTTGGGCAGCGGATTTTGGAGGTCTGGGGTGGTCTACCAATGTTGTTCATTGTCATGATCTTGGTCAGTATGTTTAGTCCCAGCATTTATTGGCTATTTTTGATCATGTTGCTATTTGGTTGGACTCAGTTGGTTGGGCTCGTACGTGCAGAGTTCTTGCGTGCGCGAAATTTTGATTATGTCCGTGCAGCGCAAGCGTTGGGCGTAACGGATCATAAAATTATCTTTAAGCACATTTTACCGAATGCAATGAGTTCAAGTTTGTCACAGATTCCGTTTATGTTGACCGCCAATATTATTGCCTTAACTGCATTGGATTTTTTAGGTTATGGTCTACCGCCTGATGCTGCATCATTGGGTGAATTATTATTACAGGGTAAAAATAATCTAGATGCGCCGTGGTTGGTGCTGTCTGGCTTTTTTACATTGGCGATTGTACTTTCGTTATTGATTTATATCGGGGAGGCTGCACGTGATGCATTTGACCCAAGACGATAAACCGCTTGATCAATCCCCGTTATTAACGGTTCAACAACTGAGTATTCGTAGTGAAACAGGACAAAGCTTGCTTGAAAATTTGAGCTTTGATTTATATCCAGAGCAGACGGTTGCGATTGTTGGAGAGAGTGGCTCTGGTAAAACCATTAGTTTGTTGGCTGTGCTGGGTGTGTTGCCTGAACATTTTACAGTACAAGGCAAAGTGGAACTCGATGGAGAAAATGTGCTGGCTTTGAGCAAGAGTCAGTTACAGCAGATACGTGGCAAACGCATAGCTATGATTTTTCAGGAGCCGATGACCGCTTTAAATCCTTTGCACAAAGTAGAGCAGATGCTAGGCGAGAGTCTAATGCGACTCGGTATTGCCAAGACTGAGATTCGAAAACGGTGTGTGGCGTTGTTGCAGGATGTCGAGATCCACGATGCAGCACATATACTGAAGTGCTATCCACATGAGTTGTCTGGTGGGCAGAGGCAACGAGTCATGTTGGCAATGGCTTTGGCTTTAGAGCCTGAGATTTTAATTGCGGATGAACCAACCACGGCTTTAGATGTGGTATTACAAGCACAGATTTTAACGTTGTTAAAACGCGTACAGCAGCAACGAAAGATGGCGATTATTTTGATTAGCCATGACCTTAATTTAGTTAAGCATTATGCAGATCAGGTTGTGGTACTGAATCAAGGACAAGTTGAAGAGCAGGGTGAAGTTCAGAAGATATTTACCTATCCTGAAACGAGCTATACACAGCATTTGCTCAATCATAATTTTGGACAAGCTTTGGCGATACAGCCGACGCAAACCTTGCTTGAATTAAATAACGTCACAGTAAAATATCCGATTCAGCAGGGATTATTTCATTGGATTAAAGCTTATAAAGTTGCAGCAGAATCCATCCAGTTGAGTCTGTCTCAGGGAGAGGCTTTAGGCATCGTTGGAGAGAGTGGTTCAGGTAAATCATCTTTGGCTTTTGCAATTGCAAGGCTGATCAGTAGCGAAGGTTCTATTCATTTTCAGGCACAAGATTTAAACCTGTTGACTCAAAAACAGCTTCGACCACTTCGACGTGATTTTCAGATTGTGTTTCAGGATCCATTTAGTAGCCTGAATCCTCGTATGTCAGTTGAACAGATCATTGCCGAAGGGCTTCATCTTCAACCCATTTCAAAGCAACAGTGCCAAACTGAAGTTGACGCTGTTTTGGCAAAAGTCGAATTATCTTTAACGGACAAAGATAAGTATCCGCATCAGCTTTCTGGTGGGCAGCGGCAACGTGTGGCACTTGCAAGAGCATTGGTGCTAAAACCAAAGCTACTGATTCTGGATGAACCAACCTCCGCCTTGGATCGGACTACGCAGTTGGCCATCATTCAATTGTTACGTCGTTTGCAGCAGCAAGAGCACATCAGCTATATCTTTATCAGTCATGACTTACAAGTCATTAAAGCACTGTGCCAAAAAGTCCTAGTGATGCATCAAGGCAAAGCCTTGGAATATCAAGCCACAGCACTTTTATTTAGCCAGCCTCAGACTGAATATACCCGTCAGCTTATTTCTGCTAGCGAATATTAGCATTGTAATTAAATTGACATATGCTATTGTCAGTTCATCGGAAGAATGCTTGACAGTAACAATAATCAGATTAAATTAGAGCAAATACTCTAATTGTAGCAGAGGATGACCATGAGTCAGATTGCAGACAGTATCCAGATTCGCAACACCACATTTAAAAACCGTATTATCAAAGGGGCAATGAGCGAAGCACTCGCGAATGATGCAGGACAACCCAATGATCTATTGATTGGTTTATACGAAGCGTGGGCAAAAGGTAGTTTGGGCTGTGCCATTACGGGAAACGTAATGGTGAATGTAGGCGCTAAAAATGAACCGGGTGTGGTTGCAATTGAAACCGAGCGTGATCTGGAAAAACTCAAGCAATGGGCTGCTGTGGGGAAAAAACATGGCATGGTGCAATTGATTCAGTTGTCACATCCTGGTCGCCAATGTCCAAAAGGTCTAAATAAGGAAACGGTTGCACCTTCAGCTGTGCCTTTTAGCCCAATGCTTGCAGCAATGTTCGGTACGCCACGCGAGCTTAAACATGAAGAAATTTTAGATATTATCCAGCGTTTTGCGACAGCTGCAGCAGTATGTGAGAAGGCAGGTTTTGAAGGTGTACAGTTGCATGGCGCACACGGTTATCTGATTAGCCAGTTTCTATCACCTTTGACCAATAAGCGCACGGATCAATGGGGTGGTTCGATTGAGAATCGTATGCGTTTCTTGATTGATGCTTATCAGGCGGTACGCGATGCAACTTCTGAAAACTTTATCATTTCGGTCAAACTGAACTCAGCAGATTTCCAACGTGGTGGGATCACAGAAGAAGATGTCATTACCGTTTTCAAAGCGATTGATGCTGCGGGAATCGATATTATTGAAATTTCTGGGGGAACCTATGAAGCCCCTGCAATGGCAGGTGCTAAGGCAGAAAAACGTAAAGCCAGTACCATTGCGCGTGAAGCTTATTTCTTGGAATTTGCAGAAAAAATTCGCCAACATGTTGCCTGTAAATTGATGGTAACAGGTGGTTTCCGTACTGTAGAAGGAATGAATGCTGCACTGGAAAGTGGTGCATGTGATTTTATTGGTATTGCACGTCCATTGGCGGTTGAAGTTGATTTAACAGATCGTTTAATTGCAGGGCATGATGTCCGTTATGCAGTCAATCAAATTAAAACAGGAATTCCATTTGTCGATAAAATGGCAATTATGGAAATCATTTGGTATGCAGCGCAGTTTAAAGCCATTGGACAAGGTAAAAAGCCGAATCCAAAATTATCACCATTGTTGGTATTCTTAAATTATGCGAAAGGGAATATCAAAGCGGTTGTAAAAGGTCGGGTCAATTCACGTAAGTCTGCATAATATATTTTAGGGCTCTTCGGAGCCCTTTTTATTATTCTAAGCAAATAAAAAAGCCACTGTCTTAAGATGCAGTGGCTTTTTCAAATTTGGCGTCCCTACGGGGATTCGAACCCCGGTTACCGCCGTGAAAGGGCGATGTCCTAGGCCTCTAGACGATAGGGACTTCTTGAGGTGGGTGTATATTAGGGTTCTGTCACCAAACTGTCAAGAAGGTGTGGAGACAGTTTGTTCAAAATATAGCAAAACAGTTCAGCAGTCTTCTGAGTATCGTATAAAGCAGAGTGTGCTTCTTTACCATCAAACTCGATTCCCGCCTGAATACAAGCACGTGCCAACACGGTTTGGCCAAACATGACCGCACTGAGTGTCACGGTATCAAATACCGAAAAACTGTGAAATGGATTTTGATTTTTTGTTCCGGTACGTGCAATTGCTGCTTGTAAGAAACCTAAATCAAAGTGTGCATTGTGACCAACCAATACAGCATGAGTACAATGCTGAGCTTTACGAACTTCAGTCAATGATTTGAAAATACGACGCAAGGCAGTGCGCTCATCTTCAGCCATTGCAACACGCATTGGATTGAAAGGATCAATACCAATAAAATCTAATGAACGGCGGTCAAGATTCGCGCCTTCAAAAGGGTTGATATGTGCTTGGAATGAAGGGCCAGGTATAAATTGCCCGTGTTCATCATAGATGATCGGAATACACGCAATTTCGAGTAGGGCATCGGTTTGCGAATTAAAACCTGCTGTTTCCACATCGACAACAACAGGTAAGAATCCACGAAAACGCTGTCCGATGACAGGGGCTTTATTTTCTTCTTGGGTCACACTTTTCTCCAATGCAAGGTTTTGCCTGCATGAAGTGGGATAATTTTTTGGTCATCGAGATAGTCTAAAGATTCTGCGATAGTAATATCTTCTTTGACTAAGGTAATGGTTGAGGTATTACGTGGCAAACCATAGAAGTCAGCACCGAATAAGCTTGCGAAGCCTTCTAAGCGTTCTAGCTTTCCGACTTGATCAAAGGCTTGTGCATACAGCTCAATGGCATTTGGTGCGCTATAACAACCCGCACATCCACAGGCATTTTCTTTGGCATCTTGTGAATGGGGTGCACTGTCAGTACCTAAGAAAAATTTCGGATTACCACTGGTTGCGACTTCCAACAATGTTGTTTGATGGGTTTGACGCTTTAAAATCGGTAAGCAATAGAAATGCGGTTTTACGCCGCCAACCAACATGTCGTTACGGTTAAATAATAGATGTTGCGGAGTAATGGTTGCTGCAACATTACGATCTTGTTCGAGTACAAAATTCGCCGCATCACTTGTTGTAATGTGTTCTAACACGACTTTTAATTTTGGGAACTGTTTGAGTAAAGGCGATAGCACTTCATCTAAAAATCTTTTTTCACGATCAAAAATATCGACGTGATTATGCGTCACTTCCCCATGCAGTAACAATGGAACCTGATGTTCTTCCAGTTGTTCAATCACGGCATACACTTTGCGAATATCACTAACACCATTATCCGAGTTGGTGGTCGCACCCGCAGGATAAAGTTTGATCGCATTGACGAATTCAGACTCTTTAATTTTACGCACTTCGTCAGGAGAAGTGTAATCGGTAAAATAAAGTACCATGCGCGGATCAAAATTTAAGCCTTCAGGCACATGGGCAAGAATACGCTCGCGATAAGCTAAAGCTTCTTCTACCGTTTTAACGGGTGGGACAAGATTGGGCATACAAATTGCGCGGGCAAATTGTTTGGCTAAATCAGGAACAGTACGTTTTAAAGCTAAACCATCACGCAGGTGTGCGTGCCAATCATCAGGTTGCAAAAGTGTAAGAGTATTCAAGGTCTACTTCAAACTTAAAAATAATACAAATAATAATGCATAAAGTGTGAAAATGGTAACTAGAATTACGGATAAGTGGTTAAGCAAAGCGCATGACAAAATGATAATTTATGTTATTTTTTATGCGGCACAAAAATAGTGCAGCATAAAAAGAGTATCTGGGATGGACAACGGCTATGATCTTGATCAATTGCGGAGGTCGAAAGAAGACCTCGAGCAGCTTGTTGCCCAACATTCTAAATCTAAGAATACCCATCAAACTTTACCGCAAAAATTAGAAAATGAATTCTGGAAATTTAATGTAGACAGAACACGTCTCAATGCGATTCAGTTCTTTGGTCAGGGGGTGATTACCTATACTATATTTGTGCTGTTGATCCTGCCATCTAATTTTCTCGTGATTCGTGGCAGTACATATTTTGCCCTCGATTTTATCTACAGTATTCTCAGCTTAATTGTTGTGGGGATTGCACTGTTCTTATTCTGGGCTTTTTCACGCTTTAAAAAACTCAATCCTTTATTTTACCCTGCCGCTTGCCTGATAGTGTTCCTGACCATTGTATTCACCTCATTTTTGATGATGAGTGTTTCAAATCTGGTACTGCAAAATCAGGCCATGGTCCTCATTGCATTTCTGTATATGTTGGGTTTTATCCTGAGTGGCATTCGACCACTACATATGTTATGGATTGGTACCTTTGCCGCAATTTCGATTTTGTTTCTTTTATATTGGTTTGATAACCCTAGTGATTTTCTCATGATTGGGCGCACACTAATAGGAAGCTTACTGCTGGGTTTTTCGATTAGTGTGATGTTGACTTCAAAAGAAAGAAAAATATTTATAAAGTCCAAAATTTCAGAAATTGATGAGCAGATTTTACGGATACAAGCATCTGAGTTATTACATCTGAGTCAGCATGACGAACTGACCGATGTGTCAAATCGACGTACCTTTGAAGAGATGTGTACCTATTACTATGATTTAGCCTGTAAAGAGCGCAAATCGCTTTCGGTCTTATTTATCGATATTGATTATTTTAAAAACTACAATGATTTTTATGGGCATCAAATGGGGGATCAGGTGATCTCAGCTATTGCGAAAACCATTAAAAGCTCGATTCGACATATGGATTTTATTGCTCGTTATGGAGGGGAGGAGTTTGTTGTACTGTTGCCTGAGACCTCTGCACAAGGTGCTTATGCAGTTGCGACCAATATCTATCGTGCCATTGACCGCTTAATGATTCCACATGATAAATCATTGGTATCTAATCATGTAACTATTAGTTTGGGGATTACGGTATTTAACGGCAATCCGAAAATTAGTCAAGAGATGTTGATTCATACAGCAGATAAAGCTTTGTATCGAGCAAAACAACTTGGGCGCAATCAGATTTATTATCAGCCCTTACCGAATATAGAAGAAAGTATTTTGAAATAAAAAACCGAATATCAAGCACTGATATTCGGTTTTTGTAGAAAATGCCTAGATTATTCTAAGAATTTTACAGTAACACCTGAACGTACTTTAGCACCTAAGTCATTGGCATCCCAGTTGGTTAAACGGATACAGCCGTGTGATGCAGTCTTAGAGATTAAAGATGGGTTTGGTGTACCATGAATACCAAATGATTTTTTGCTTAAACCAATCCAAATATTACCGACTGGTGCATTTGGACCAGGTGGTAGAGAAAGTGGTTTAAGGTTTTTACCTTGCACAAAGTTAGATGGTGAATAACTATACCAAGGGTTTTTGGCAACACCGACTACTTTATAGGTACCTGCTGGAGAAGGCGTATCAGTACTGCCAATTGTTGCAGGAAATGATGCAATCATTTGATTACGGCTATTGAACAAATAAAGCTGTCTTGCGCCTTTGTGTGCAACGATCAAATGAATATCTTCAGGTAAGTCATTGCGGACATTGGCCACAATAATTTTTTCACCCGCTTTTTTAAATGTTGCAGTTGGATTCAGTTTCTTTAAGAAATTCTCATCCATATGGAATTTTTCACCTAACATCTCTGTTACGCGGGTGTAATACAAACCTTTCATTTTTGCTTGTAGTGCATAATCAGAAGGGATTGAGTCAGCATATGGACCTTTTAAGTCTGCGTCGGTAATGGTGTACTCAACATAAGCTGGCTTAGTCTGCTTAGCAACCAATGCATCCCAAGTTTCCTTGGTTAACTGACCTGTTGGTGTTAAACCATTCATTTGCTGGAATGATGCAATCGCTTTTAGTGTATTTTTACCGTTTGAACCATCAATCGCACCTGGTGATGCATGTGCATTGTTCAACATGACATGTGCGCGTGCGTAGGCAGGAAGTTGTCCTTTTGGCAAAGCTTCAGGATATTCAGCATTATTCATGCTGTCTAAAGTCCATGAAATTTTAGCAGCTGGAGCAGCGGTTGTTGCCGTGGTGGTATCCGGTGTATTTTCTAATTTTTGCGATACGACTGATGCCGCACCCGTATTGACTTGAGGTTCAGATACCGCTGGAGCTGCAACACTTGACGCAGGATCAGCAACAACACTTGATGCCGAACGGTCAATGGCTAAGGGATCAATCGGATCTTGGACCGAACCTGTAATTTGTTTTGGATTTAATGGTTGCTCAGTTGTTGGCGCAGCAAAAGCAACATTAGCAAGAATACAACTTAAACTCATAGCGAGTAATGAGCGAACAAACATGTAATTCAACCTTAAGAATTATTCATATTGAGATATAAGATATTGCAAGTATTACAGAAAATAATGCAGCTTGCAGTAGCAGTTTTGTGTAAAAGCGAAATTTATTTCAGCTCATAAATTTGAGTACGATTGAAATTATAAATTCCAAGCTAACTTTGTTATGATGCGCGCTATATGAAACAATTTAGAGATGGGTAATGACAACGTTGAAAAATGATCGTTTTTTACGAGCTTTATTACGTGAACCTGTAGACACCACACCTGTATGGATGATGCGTCAAGCAGGACGTTATTTACCAGAATATCGTGAAACTCGTGCGCAGGCAGGGGATTTCTTATCTCTATGTAAAAATACTGACTTTGCTTGTGAAGTGACCTTGCAGCCATTACGCCGTTATGAACTGGATGCTGCAATTTTATTTTCAGATATTTTAACGGTACCTGATGCTCTAGGTTTAGGTCTGTATTTTGAAACAGGTGAAGGGCCGAAGTTTCATAAAACAGTACGTACTGAACAAGATGTGGCAAACTTGCCAAAACTCAATGCCAAATCTGATCTGGCTTATGTCATGAATGCTGTTTCGACCATTCGTTCTGCTTTAAATGGCCAAGTTCCTTTGATTGGTTTCTCTGGCAGTCCGTGGACTTTAGCAACTTATATGGTTGAAGGTGGATCAAGTAAAGAGTTTCGCTTCATTAAAAATATGATGTACGCACAGCCAGAAGTGTTACATGCTTTGCTAGATCATTTAGCTGATTCAGTGATTGATTATTTGAATGCGCAAATTGATGCAGGTGCACAAGCGATTCAGATTTTTGATAGCTGGGGCGGTGCGCTCGCGCATAGAGAATATGTTGAATTTTCATTGAACTACATGACCAAAATTATTGCAGGTCTTCAACGTGAAAAAGATGGTCAACGTATTCCGATTATTGTGTTTACCAAAGGTGGTGGTCAGTGGTTGGAAACGATGCTCACCACAGGGGCTGATGCGTTTGGTTTAGATTGGACCACACCGCTTTATACTGCACGTGATGTGGTTGCAGGACGAGCTGCATTACAAGGTAATTTAGATCCAGCTGTGCTTTATGGTTCAGCCGCTTCAATTGAAAAATCAGTGAAAGCCATGATTGATGATGCTTATGCCAATGGTGAAAAAACAGGCTATATCGCAAACTTAGGTCATGGTATTACCCAATGGGTCGATCCAGCACAACCTAAGATTTTTGTAGATACTGTACATGAATACAGTGCTAAATATTTAGGTTGATATTTTTAAGCATTTCAAGATAAACACGCTAGGATCAGTTTTGTGCCGTTGATTGTATTACCGCTCAACTTTATCTTTAAGGCAGCTTCGGCTGCCTTATTTGGATTGTTGCTTTTGATTGCATTTGCAGTCACCGCACCGATGGGAAGTCATGAATATTGGGGCTTCTTTCGTTATGACTATTTGCTGTTTTATGCCTTGATCATTCAAGTCTGTCTGATCTATTTAAAGCTCGAGTCATGGGCAGAAGCAAAAGTCATTGCTTTATTCCATATCATGGCGATGGGAATGGAAATATTTTTGACCCATCCAGCGATTGCCTCATGGCAGTACCCACAACCAGCGGTATTGAAATTACTTACTGTGCCATTGTTTGCGGGGTTTATGTATTCAGCAGTGGGGAGTTTTTTTGCTCGCTCATTGCGGCTCTATAACGTTTCATTCGAGAATTTGCCGAATTTTGGCAATATGCTGTGTTTGGCAGTGTTGTCTTATCTCAACTTTATGACCAAGTTTTTTATTCCTGATATTCGTGTTGCATTATTTATTTGGAGTATTTTGATTTTCTGGAAAACAAAACTTTATTTTCAATTGCAACAGCATCGTTTTAGGGTGCCGATGTTGCCGATTTTATTGTTGCTTGCCTTCTTGATCTGGATTGCAGAGAACATCAGTACCTTCTATAAAATTTGGTTGTACCCAAGTCAAGTCGATGCATGGCATATGGTGGGGTGGGGTAAATTAGGTTCATGGTATTTATTATTATTGCTGAGCTTAGTGTTGGTATTAAAAATCTTGGGGACGCGAGATAAAAATGGGGCTTGGCGGTTAAATTAGGCCATTCGAAAATCGTTTAAAATGAGCATCTAATTTCCTTTTGTTATGAATATTTCAGATATATTTCAAAATTTATTTGCTAAAGCGCGCTAAGCTCGCTATTTTAACTTTTGTGTAGGAAGAATTACACAACACAATAGTGATAACAAATACTGAAGAATAATTGATACTGGAGATCGTTCCTATGTTAAAAAAAATTGCATTAGCTGCTCTATTGACCGCTGGTTCAACAGTTGCAATGGCTGATAATGATGTCGGTTGTGGTGCTGGTACACAAATTTGGGCAGGTAAAAAAGGTGTTGCACCTAAAATTCTTGCTGCGACAACCAATGGTATTTTTACCAACCAATTATTAGGTATTACTTTTGGTACTTTAGGATGCCGTCAAGGTGGTACTGTCACAGCTCAAGTGGTGACTTTTACCAATGAAAATGCTGAATCTTTAGCGCGTGATATGGCCGTTGGCCAAGGCGAAAGCTTAAATGTACTTGCTGAATTAATGCAAATTAAAGCCAATGACAAAGCACGTTTCTTTGCTGTGTCTAAAGCAAATTTTGCTGAAATTTATTCAAGTAAAAATGCAAACTCGCTTCAAGTGCTAGACGCTTTACAAAGTGTGATGGCAAAAGATGCAGTGCTTAAAGCATACGTTTAATTTGCTACATGTTAAAACCCTGTCTTGATGACAGGGTTTTCTTATACCTACGATCATTATTCTTAAAAATTGCGATTGAATGAAATTAGCTACTTTTGTACTTGCGTCTTTGATGTGTCACTTAGAGGTGGATCAGGAAATTTGAACAACACTTATAAGTGATATTTTGCTCCCCAAATGATGTTATAAACATCAATATATGGAGTATTTTATGGCACGTAGACCAAGAAGAAATCATTCAAATGATTTTAAAGCTAAGGTAGCACTTGCTGCGATTAAAGCAGAAAAAACACTTGCTGAATTGAGTGCTGAATTTGATGTTCATCAAAACCAAATTATCGACTGGAAAAATCAACTGATTTCAGCTTCCTCGCAAGCTTTCGATCAATCAAAAGCTCCAACAGAACCACCCATCGATCTAAAAAAACTACATGCAAAAATCGGTGAGCAGGCATTAGAAATTGATTTTTTAGAAGGTGTGTTGAAGAAACTGGGCCGCTTCAACCACAAAAGTTAATCGATGACTCACTTCAGATTTCAGTATCTAAGCAAGCTCAGCTGCTGAAAGTCTCCCGTGGTTGTTATTACTATCGCCCAAAACCTGTGAGTGCATCAGATCTGAAGCTGATGCGGTGTATGGATGAGTTACATATGCAATACCCTTTTGCAGGTAGCCGTATGATGCGTGATTTGTTGAATCGTCAAGGACATCATATAGGACGACGTCATACACGTACTTTAATGAAGAAAATGGGCATTAATGCGTTATATTGCAAACCAAATTTAAGCCAGGCTAATCAAGCTCACCGCAAATATCCATATCTGCTCAAAGGATTGGCTATTCAGCGCAGTAATCAAGTGTGGTCTACGGATATAACGTATATCCCTATGGCAAAAGGCTTTGTTTATTTATGTGCTGTGATTGATTGGCATAGCCGCAAGGTACTTGCGCATAGAGTATCGATTAGTATGGAGGTTACATTTTGCATAGAAACATTAAATGAAGCTATTGAAAAATATGGTCGACCTGAAATATTTAATACAGACCAAGGCAGTCAGTTTACCAGTGATGCATTTATTGATGTATTGAAATCAAATGACATCCAAATCAGCATGGATGGTAAAGGTCGATGGGTTGATAATGTGATGGTTGAACGATTATGGCGGAGCGTTAAATATGAAGAGGTGTATCTCAAAGCCTACAGCAATGTTTTGGATGCGAAGAAGCAATTAAACGCATATTTTGAATTTTATAATTTGAAACGACCTCATTCGAGTCTGGACAAAATGACTCCAGATGAGTTTTACTATGACCAGCTACCACAACAAAATAAGGTAGCTTAACTAGAGCAGAGTATCACTTATAAATAAGCTTTTAGTTGTTCAAACATGTGGGACCACCTCTCTTTGCCCACGCGATGGTTGAATCAGATTTTCAAACTTATTTGGACATCGCGAAACAAAAACAATTAGATCAGCACATCACATGGCAGCGCTTGATGTATGCCGACCAAAAACAAAATAGTGAAGTTACTTATGCGGGTTATTTTTACGCAAAAGATGGTAAAACAAATTTAAAGAATGAATTACAAGCTGACATTAAAGCCTTATTTGTAGAAGCTCCAGATAACCAATCCATCCGTTGTAAATTTCCCGCGCGTAGCCGCTGGTTGATGCAACAGCTCAACCTTAGTGATCAACAGCTGCCAAAAGTAAATTGTACGGAATTTGAGGACTGGATCAATCAAATCAAACCGTATAAAGCGACTTTGATTTATGCAACAGATTTTATGGGTAATCCAAGTTCGATGTTTGGACATACGCTATTGCGTTTAGATCCAAAGGATCAGAAGCAACTCAATCTAGTGTCCTATGCAGTGAACTATGCTGCCACAGTGAAAGGTGATGATAACTGGTCTTATGCATGGAAAGGTTTAACAGGGCAATATCCAGGTGAATATTCTTTAATGCCGTATTATCGTAAAGTAAAAGAATACGGT
Source organism: Acinetobacter higginsii (assembly GCF_000369845.1). NCBI lineage: Bacteria > Pseudomonadati > Pseudomonadota > Gammaproteobacteria > Moraxellales > Moraxellaceae > Acinetobacter > Acinetobacter higginsii. The sequence goes on from NZ_KB850212.1 coordinate 42,561, forward strand.
GATTTTGAAAGTCGTGACCTGTGGGAGTATGAGCTGAATTTAACCCCAGAGGAAACTCGGTTTCTAGTTGAGCATATTTGGGAAATGCAGCATGTGAGTTTCCCTTATTATTTTGTTAGCGATAACTGTGCCTACCGTTTACTTGGCTTAATTGATTTAGTACGTCCAAATTTAAACTTAAAACAGCAGTTTAACTATGCTGCCATTCCAATTGAAACCTTGAAGGCTGTCGATCAACAAAATTTAGTAAAAGAAGTCGTGTATCGACCAGCTTTGGAAACCCAATTACTTGCTCAAGCCAAGCAGCATGGCACAGCTTTAGCCAAAGTCGCTCATCAGGTTGCTTTTACCGAGACAGATCAGACTCAACCCATTTTAAAAGCATATCAGCCACAAGATCAGGCCAAGATTTTAGAAATGGCTTATGACGATTTATATCTACAATATATTAGCCATAAGGTAGATGCGGATTTTGCCCAACCTCAATTACGTCAGTTACTTGCTCAGCGTAGTCAAATCGAGATTGATAAACAACGTCAAGAACCGATACGTCCGAAAAAGCAGCCTGTAGAAGGGCACCATGCCCGTAACTTGTCGGTAAATGTGGGTGAAGTACAAGGACAGAAGTTTATTGAACTTGGGCATCGTCAGGCTTATCACGATTTAATTGATCCACAAGGTGGCTATCGTGCAGGCACACAACTTTTGTTTTTAGATGGCAGTCTGCAATACCGCGACGACAAGCTTAAGTTAGAACATTTAGATCTACTGTCGGTAAATTCCTATAACCCGATTCAACCATTTAAATCACCACTCACTTGGGGTTTTAATTTAGGTTGGAAACAGGAGTCAGTTGAGAAAGGGCAGTTTAGTGAGGATCAGCAACATGGTGTGATGAATCTAAATATGCAAGTTGGCTATAGCGTGGCAGATTATGATCGTCGAAATTTGTGTTATGCCCAATTGCAAAGTCATATTCAAGGTGGCAAAAATTTAGATAAAGGCTGGCGTGTTGGAGTAGGGCCAACGGTAGGATGTATGAATCTGTGGACAGACAATATTAACAGCGTGGTACAGATTGAGTTACCGTATTGGCAAGATCGGAGTCAGTGGAATTTAAGAGTCGGTATGCAACTTCAATATAGTTTGAATACAAATCATGCTTTACGTTTAAACTGGGATTTTGAACAGCAGGATCATAAAGACTGGAATAAAATCGGTGTGGGTTATGTACACTTTTTTTAAAGTTGATTGTTTTATAGGAAAATAAAAATGTGGTCTGAAGTGGCTCAAAAAATAAAAAAACTTAAACAGTTTGACCAATGTTTTGTTGTAGATGGTGCTAGTCTGAACCAATATATTATTAATTCAGTTGATGAAGAAAAGTTGTTTCAATTAGAAGAGCAACTAAATATTCAAATTCCAACTCAGTTTAGGAGTTTCTTATTGCAGTTGGGTATGGGGTGTTGTGGACCTGATACAGGTATCACGACTTTAGATGATTTTGAGTTGTATTCTATGGATTTAACACCAGAATATGGTGAATGGCTTGATGCTAATGTGAGGAGCTTTATGCGCATTGGCTGGGGAAGCTATATTAGTGAATATTGTATTATTACGAATGGAATGCATAAAGGAATGATATATGAGTTTGAAGAAAATTCATTTTTTATAAAAAGAGCTGATAGCTTTATGGCATGGTATGCTGAATGGCTAAGAATACAATTACGTTGTTTTGAGGTAATTATCGATGAAATAAGAGAAAATGATGATATTACTGAGATTATGATGAATTTATATACGAATTATAAAATACAGCCAGCTTTGACATTAACTAGGTTAAAGAGTTTGCTAGGATGGAAAGACTTTGAAAGGCATATTACACTCAGCTTGATACCCTCTTTTTATTCAGAGCAACAGGTGCGTAAAATTTATTTGCCTGAAAAAGTGGCCTGTGAATTTAAAACAAGAATTGCTCAATATTTTAATAGTGAACCACATTCAGTTTTTTAGAAAAGATAAGTTCAAATCTCAACAATCACATAGTATTTTTTAACTGCTTCAATCACTTCAAATGTACCGACAAATGCGGGTGGAATAATCCCTGCATTTCCAGCAGTCACTTCAATAAAAGAATTGGTTTTTGCATCGTGAATACGCACAATTCCTTCAATGATCTGAAAAAACTCTTGTTTGTTTTCAGAAAATTGAATATTCCAAGCACCGACTTCACATTGCCAGATGCCACAGTCCATATGTGGATGTTCATATAAACTATAGGTTAAACGTTCGGGATTACCTTGAACCAAACGATCGGGACGAGGATAATCAATACTTGCTTCATTTGCGATTAAATCGCCGAAACCTGCTAACTGAACAGATGGCATTAGAAAAACGCTCTACTTTCTTGATCGACTAATTTGAGCAAGTTGGGAATACGATGTTGTCCTGACATCCTCATAATATATTGTTTCGCTTGTTCTAAATCGATGCCAATGCTTGTGATATATAACGGTTTAAGACTTTTACCACGTATAATTTCACATGCTTTAGGCGTATCTTTGAAATAATTCTTCGCCACACCAATCACTGGGATTTTGGGGATCAAGTTTTGCCAGAGATGACTGCCTAAACCAGCATTACCTTCATGACCCAAGGTGACATATCCATCAATTATAATGTAATCAATTGGATCATGAATGTCATGTAGTAACGCAAGAATACAAGGTAATTCTCGTTTATAAAAATTACCTGATTCATATTCAGCAATTGGATGAATGTGTTTTGTATAAATCTGTTTTGGAGTTGTACTTTCCCATACGGGAAAAATTACACCTGCAATGAAAGCTGAATTTTCTTTATAATGAACATCAATGGCTAGAATCATTATTCAGAAAGCTTAATAGTTTTCAGGAACAGCACTTAAGAATTCACGACGTACATCTTTGTCGGTTTTAAAATCACCAACAAAAGAAACCGTACGTGTGGTTGATTCTTGTTTACCTACACCACGCATCATCATACACATATGCGCAGAGTCAATTACAACTGCAACACCACGTGCTTGAGTCACTTCTGCAACTGCTTCTGCAATTTGCTGCGTCAAGTTTTCTTGAACTTGTAGACGACGTGCAAACATTTCTGTAATACGCGCAAATTTTGATAAACCTAAAACTTGACCTTCAGGTAAATATGCAATGTGCACACGACCATAGAATGGCAGTAGATGATGTTCACAAAGTGAATAAAATTCAATATTTTTGACCAATACCATTTCATGGTTATCGGAAGGGAAGAGCGCGCTATTTGTAACTTCTTCAAGCGTTTTGCTATAGCCAGAAGTTAAAAAAGAGAAAGCTTTAGCCGCACGCATTGGCGTATCTTTTAAGCCCGGGCGATTTAGGTCTTCACCAACGGCAGTTAAGATATTTGCGTACGATTGCTGCATAGACATAACAATGTTCACTTAGGTGGGTTGAACAAAAACGGCAATTGTATCAGAAAACGATTGGAAATCTTAATTTTGATAAAAATGCCGATTACTGTTTGTACTTAGGGTTCTTTTCGGCACGTTTGAGCAGGACTAAAACCGCTCCTGTACCGCCTTGATTTTCTGGCGCACTAACGAAAGCAAGCACATCACGATGCTGTCTGAGCCAACCATTGACATAGGTTTTTAAAATTGCTTCGGGCCCTTTACCGTGCACAATTTTAACGACATTTTGATTTTCATCTTTTGCCATTTGAAGTACTTGTAAGACCGCAGCACGTGCTTGCTCAACGGTACAGCCATGTAGGTCAACCGCCTCGAACCAGCGAATTTTGCCTGCTTTTAAGTCTTCAAATACTTTGTGCTGTAAAGTCGCAATGCGATAGCTTAAAGTTGCTTGGCTGGCAACAGGATTTAAGATTGCTTGGGTATCGGAAATTTCTGTAAGCTCTTGCTCTGCGCCACCTTCTGCCGCAGCACGTTTTGCCAAGGTTTGAGCATCGACTTTTTTACTGCGTGCAACGCGAGTATCGGCAATATTTTGATTGTCGATTGGTTTTACCCCAAGCAGGGCTTTTTTAAAAAGCTCAGTATCTTCCAACTCTTCTGCAACGGCTGGAGCTTTTTGTGACTCTGCTTGTTTTGCAATAGCACTCGCTTGAGGATTAGAGATTTGCTTTTTAAAGGCTTTCAGTAAGTTAAACTGGTCTTTAGAAAGCGATGAATCGTGTTTACTCATAAGTTTAGAAAAATAGGCAAGATACGAGAGATATAAAATTATAGTCCGAAACCGTGATGATTTGAACTGAATTGCATTCATAGGGAAAAGGAATGCAATTTAAATCATTAGACAGAATTGAATGTGTAGGTGAGAAATTAATTTAGTTTTTACTTCTACTGTGATCTTTGTATTAAAAAACTAAATGTTTAATGGCGTTTATTACTTAAGGAAGAGTAATGATTTTGATAATGCGTGATTGGTTTAAACCCCTATTCTTAAAGCGATCATAAAGTTCAAAGCATATATGCTCATTTACTTGAACACGCGGCAGAGTATGATCAAAGTCAAAATAACGAATATAGCCAGATTGGTCCATGACAATCGTCAGGCGCTCGATTTGACTTCGTTTCTTGGGGAACATTTTATATTGTTTTACGATGCCACACTCTTCAGTTTTAATGTAGGTCTTTGCGGGGGACAAATACATGGCAATGCCAATAAGAATAAGCCCAGGAATTAAAGTAAAGAAATAGGCGACTCTTGGATCTTTAAAACTCTGAATTTTTTCGTAGAAAAATAGATGACTATAAATAGGAAAGCTAACTAAAAAGATCAGCCCCAAGATTAATAAAAAATTACTCATATTGTTTCATCGATTTTTATCTTTTAGTATTTTGAACTCTAATTTTTATTCTTTATTTAGAGTCTATATTTAGTTCTAGCAACTTTTTTAAAGGTTCAAGGTAGAATTTTACCTTGAACCTGATTTGCTTAGATCTGCTCAGGTTGCCCAAACAATGCATGAAATGCTTGATCAGGGCGAGGCTGTTTCATAAAGCTTTCACCCACAAGGAAAGTATGAATGTCATTGGCTTGCATCATCTCTACATCAGTAGGCATGGCAATACCACTTTCAGTAACTAAGATACGGGAAGCAGGCAATAATTTCTTTAAACGCAATGAGGTATTTAAATCCACATCAAAGGTTTTAAGATTACGGTTGTTCACACCCAAAATACATTGCTCAGAAAGTTTTAGCGCACGTTCCAATTCATATTCATCATGCACCTCAACCAATACATCCAACTGTTGTTCAAATGCTGTTTTCGACATTTCTTCCAGTTGTTGATCTGATAAACATGCCACGATCAATAAAATACAATCAGCATGTAGCGCACGTGCTTCAACCACATTATAAGGATCAATCAAGAAATCTTTACGCAAAGCAGGTAGGGCACAATGCTGACGTGCAATCGCAATATTTTCGTCTGCACCTTGGAAGAAATCCACATCGGTCAATACCGATAAACAGGCTGCACCTGCTTGTTCATATTGTTGTGCAATTTCCGCAGGATTAAAGTCTGCACGGATCACACCTTTAGAAGGTGATGCTTTTTTAATTTCTGCAATTACAGCAGGGCGTTTATGCTGTAAAGCATTGGCAAAACCTCGCACAGGCGTTGCTTCATTTGCCCACTGCTCAACATCATGCAAGCTACGTTGTTTTAAACGTGCTGCAAGCTCCTCATGTTTGCGGTCAACAATTTTACCTAAAATGGTATTTTGAATATCGATCATGAGAAGTCCTTAGTCTGCCTGATATTGTTTCAATGTTTTGGTAAATTCAGCCAAGATACTCATTTTTTCTAAGGCTTGTCCGCCGTAAAGAATATCTTGAGCCAGCTCAACGGCTTGTTTATAGGTTTTGGTAATACCTGCGACGTAAATGCCTGCACCTGCATTGAGTGCAATCATATTTGCTGCTTTTTCGCCTACGTCTGATTTGTCACGACTCAAAGCATCTTTGATTAGCTTTAAGCTTTCTTCTGAACTATTGACGACTAAACCGGTGAGTGTTTGAGAGGCGATACCAACGTCTTCGGGGTTCAACGTCCATTCTGTAACTTCGCCATCTTTAAGCTCAGCCACAGCGGTTGGCGCAGCTAGACTGATCTCGTCTAAACCATCTTTAGAATGCACCACCAGTACATGCTCGGCACCAAGCTGTTTTAATACTTCAGCAATGGGACGGCAAAGTTCATCTGAGAATACGCCAATTACAAAACGATTTACGCCAGCAGGGTTGGTGAGTGGACCAAGTAAATTAAAGATACTACGAATGCCCAATTCACGACGTGGCGCTACCGCATATTTCATGGCTTTATGGTGATTTGGCGCAAACAGGAAACCTACGCCCATTTCACGGATACAACGTTCTGTTTGCTGCATGTCTAAATCAAGTTGAATGCCAATCTGTTCCAGCACGTCAGAAGAACCTGATTTACTTGATACACCGCGGTTACCATGTTTCGCAATAGTTGCTCCCGCAGCAGCGATCACAAAACTTGAAGCGGTTGAAACATTAAATAAGTTTTGACCATCACCACCTGTACCCACGATATCTACCAGATGAGGAATATCACTGACATCAATTTTAATCGCGAATTCACGCATAATACGTGCAGCGGCTGTAATTTCATCAATACTTTCACCCTTCATGCGCAAGCCCATCATTAGCGCACCGATTTGAGCATCAGTGGCTTCACCTTGCATGATACTGCGCATGACATCTTCCATTTGTGGCTGGGTCAGATGGATGTTCTTGGTAATGTTATTGAGTGCCTGTTGGATATTCATAGTCATGAGTTACAGCATTTAATGATTAAAAAATTTGGATGAAAGTGGTTGATGATGAAGGATAGCTCAGCTTTATGTGGTGTGTGTCCCACCCGCTAAAGGGCTATGTTAGCAGAAAATAACTCAAGATTTGGGTTGTGGCTAGAGAGTTTTTAAAATTTAACCCGTTTAGGCGCATTGGTAAATTTGTGACTGGGAGTGATTGAATGAAAAAGGTTTTATTTTATGGGGGAGTTATTTTAGTTTTTATGATAAATAATCAACCATTTGGTATATCTTATTCACACATATCCCTATAAAAAATGTGTATAAATCAACTAAATAAAAGTAGATATATTAGGGCGGTCTTCATTTTACTCATTCATAAATATGTATCTAAATTACTTGAAATATCTTGGGGCTGTTAAAAACAAAGGTTGTTTTGTTTTTGTCTTTATTGCATGTCTTCATCCATTAGAGAGCCATGCGGAGACAAATGTAGAACAGCCACAAACAACGACAACATCGGATAAAGTGGTGCATGTTGCGGTGACAGGTTCACGTATATCCAAAGCCCAGAAAGATGGCCCAACCAGTGTGACCGTGATTACCGCAGCCGATATCGAGAAACACGGTTTTAGTAATGCCTTTGATGCCTTGAATAACCTGACGCAAAACACAGGTTTTGTACAAGGCGCGGATTATGGCAATACTTTTACTCCCGCAGCCAATGCGATTAGTTTGCGCGGTTTAGGGCCGAACCATACCTTAACCTTAATTAATGGACACCGAGTTGCAGATTATCCAGTGCCTTATGACGGCGCTGTGAATTTTGTCAATTTAGCCAATATTCCGACTGCGATTATTGACCGCATTGAAATCTTAAATGGTGGAGCTTCCGCGATTTATGGTTCAGATGCGATTGCGGGTGTAGTCAATATCATCCTGAAAAAGAAAACTGATGGGACACAATTCAATATCAAGGCAGGTGGCACTAAAGAAGGTGGTGAAAATTTACGTCTACAATTGAGTGGCAGTAAAACATTGGACAAGCTCAATCTGGTTTATGGTGTTGAACTGAGTGGGCGCGAACCAATTTGGGCGGCTGACCGAGATTTCATGTCGAGCCGAACGCTTCGAGGGGAAAAGCCAGACACGATCGTTGGACGTAAAAATGCCAAGACAGGCCAATATCTTTCAATTAATGGCTGTGAGGCATTTGATGATCTATTTAAAGGCTCAGTAAAAAATATTGGAAAAGCGGGGACCGATAATTGTGCCAGTGGTTTAGCCAGACCGACCTATTGGACGGTTCAAACCAAGAATCGCAGCCAAAATGGTTATCTCGGTTTAGATTATGAGCTGAATGAGAAAACTCAATTATTCGCGGATGTTTTGATTGGTGCCAATCAAATTGAAAACAATACTCGTGGCCCGACATGGACTTCTTTAGGCGCAAGTAGTGGCTATTTCCTCAATCAAGACACAGGAAATTATGAAATCTGGACACGACGTTTTGCACCAGAAGAACTCGGTGGTGTCGAGCAAGCCAATAAAAAATGGAAAGAACTCTCCTCCAATTTGAACTTTGGTATCCGTGGCGATATTGGAGACAGTAGCTGGCGTTATGAAGCAGCCTATAATGGCTCGATTTATACCAGTCAATTACGTAAACAAGGGCTGGTACGTTCGAATGTTGATGAATATTTCTTAGGTCGGCAATTGGGGACAGATCAAGATGGTATTCCAATTTATTCCCCGCATTTAGATCGTATCAGTCGGCCACTGACCGCTAGTGAGTTTAGAAGCATTTCAGGCACAACTGAGGAAAACGACAAGTCTTGGGCACAGAGTTTAACCCTGAGTGCAAATGGTGATGTGTTTGAATTGCCTGCAGGAACGGCCAAGCTTGCTGCTGTGGCAGAAATTGGACGCCAAGGTTTTAAAATCAAACCCGATAAGGCGGTGGAAAATGGGGACTTCTATAATGCCACTTCCAGTGGTGAATATGGTGGGGCACGTACCCGTCAGGCATTAGGTACGGAATTATTCTTACCTTTAGCTAAACCGCTCAACCTCACCTTGTCTGGACGCTATGACCGTTATGCTTTGTCAGATAGTAGTATTGATAAATTCACATTTGGTTCAGGCTTAGAATTTAGACCACATCCAACCTTATTGGTGCGAGGCAACTACGCAACCAGTTTTCGTGCACCAGATATGAACTATCTGTTTTTGAATAAACAAAGAGGGTATTTCCCAAGTACCACCGATTATTTACGTTGTAGCCAAACGGGACAAGCATTAGATAAATGTAGCTTTAAAGATTATTCGCCTGGTGCGAACTACACACTAACGGGCAACAAAGATTTAAAGCCAGAAGAAGGCAAATCTTATGGTGCAGGTTTTGTTTGGTCTCCAAGCAATAAGTTTGATATTTCCGTCGATTATTGGGATATCAAAATTGATAATCTGGTAACCAATTTAAGTGAAGATAAGATTTTACGTTTAGAAGCTGATTGTCGTTTGGGTGCACAAGATATCAATTCGGCACAATGTGTTGATGCGTTGGCACGAGTAGAGCGCAATCCTACAAATGCAGTGGTTGATCCAAATGTGATCAACAATATCAATATTGTTCCGATCAATGCTGCCTCAGATCATACTCGTGGGATTGATTTCACCAGCAAATGGCGTTGGAAAACAGAAAATTTAGGTAACTTCCTGTGGACGGTGAATTATAGCCGTGTGCTTGAACGTGAATATCAACAATCAAAAGATGGCGAGAAAGATAACTATTTAAAAGACTTAACCATTCCAGATTGGCGAGACCGCTTTAATACCAGTCTCCGTTGGAGTCTCGGTGATTGGGCATCAACCGTATTAGTCAATCGCTACGGCAAGATTCCAAACGGTAATCAAACAGCTTACTTAAGCCCGACTTATTTGGTCAATTGGAGTGGAACTTATCAAATTTCACCCAAGGCCTCTGCATCAATCATTGTGAATAACCTATTTGACAAAGTGAAACACGATGACACAGGCGGATGGCCATATTATCCAGTAGGATCATATTCACCAATCGGCCGTCAGGGTTGGTTGGAGTTTAATTATAAATTCTAACAATGATGTGTGGACGCAGCGAAGTGGTACACCATTTGCTGCGTCTTTTTATTTTAAAAACTACAGAGGACAGATCTCCTATGTTGGTCAAACCTTCATTTAAAAAACAATTGCTACTTACAACATTACTTTCATTATCTGCAACCCAGATTTTTGCATCAAATAGCAATGAACAAATTCCAATCGGCAAATTGCCTGAATGGGCCATACCCGAATCTTATGATTTAGATTTTAAAATTGATCCTGCACAAAAAAGTTATACCGGTAAAACCACCATTCATTTAAAACTGACCCAAGCAACCGATCATGTTTGGATTCATGGCAAATCTTTATCGGTAAAAGAGGCCAACATCCTATCCGCAGCTGGACAGAAAACCACGGCCAAATATGAGCAAGCTTCAGAAGTTGATGGTGTCAGTCTGATTAAATTTGCCCAGACATTACCAGCAGGTCAGTACAGCTTAGTATTGGATTTCAATGCCGATTATGATCAGCAACTGGACGGTATTTATAAAATTGAGTTTGAGGGTAAACCTTATGTCATGACTCAAATGGAGGCGATCAGTGCACGTCAATCCTTTCCATCATTTGATGAGCCACGTTTTAAAACACCCTTTAATATTCGATTAACCATACCAAGTAAATATTCAGGTTTTGCCAATACAAATCAAGTCTCTGAACAGACCGAAAAATCGGGTTGGAAAACTTTAAGCTTTGCCCCGACCAAACCACTACCAACCTATCTACTGGCATTGGCGGTTGGTCCTTGGCAAGTACAACAAGGTCCTGATATTGGTGCGACTGAGTGGCGTAAACAGGCGATCAAATTACGAGGTCTTGCACCCGATGCTAAGGCTGAAAAAATGCAGCATGCCTTGTCTGAAACTCCCGCAATTTTAAAAACATTAGAAGATTATTTTGCATTCGGATATCCATTCGACAAGCTAGATTTGCTTGCTGCACCTGACTTTGCGGCGGGTGCGATGGAAAATCCCGGACTGATTACATTTAGAGACTATCTAATGCTACTGGATAAAGACTCTCCCGTGTCATTTGTACAAAGCTCTTTTAATGTCAATGCGCATGAATTGGCACATCAATGGTTTGGGGATGTGGTGACCATGCCGTGGTGGGATGACCTGTGGTTGAATGAATCTTTTGCCACGTGGATGCAAAGTAAGATTACCCAACAATTACATCCTGAATTTAACGCTGATCTTGAACGTGTCGTTGATACTGCAGGGGCGATGAAAAGTGATAGCTTGGTCAGTGTACGCCGTATCAGTCAGCCAATTTTAAGCAATGCCGATATTCAAACGGCTTTTGATGGCATTACCTACCAAAAAGGTGCAGCTGTTTTAAATATGTTTGAGAGCTATCTAGGCGAAGACAAATTCAAACAAGGGGTGCGTAATTATATTCACAAGCATCAATATGGTAATGCCACAGCCAATGATTTAATTAGTTCCCTTGCAGAACAGTCTGGTCAAGCTGAGCGTTTTAGCAAAGCGGTGAAAAGTTTTATTGATCAACCGGGCGTACCTTTGCTGAGTACCTCATTGCAGCAACAAGGCAATAAAGTCTTTTTAAATGTGAAGCAAACGCGTTACTTACCTGTTGGTTCTAAAGGCGATGCCAACAGTCTTTGGGGGGTACCGTTATGCGTACGTTATGAAGTTCCCAATGCAGCAAGTAAAGTTCAATGTGAGTTAATCGATCAAGCGGAAGCTAAAATTGAACTCAAAGGTGCACGTATTAACAGTTGGTATATTCCAAATGCAGATGCAGCAGGCTATTACCAATTTAGTTTGCCTGAACCAGAACTTGCTCGTCTGACTGCCGCTACAGAAAAACTCTCTAATACTGAACAATTGGCCTATGCCTATGCTGTTTCAGCGGCATTTAACCATGGTGATATTAACCTGTTGGCGGTGGTGGATGTGGCGAAGAAGTTTGCGAACTCGAATAGCCGACAGATTAGTACGGCATTGTTTCAGCAGCTCAGTACAATCCAGCGCCATGTGCTGAAGACTGAGGCAGAACGTGAGCATTTTAGAAAAGTGCTCACGAATTTATATCTACCCAAATTAAATCAATTGGGTTATGCGAGCAAAGCAGGTGAGTCTGCTGAGGATAGTTTGTGGCGTAGTGAGTTAGCCCAATTTCTTGCATTGGAAATTCAGGTGCCAGAAGTGCGTGAGCAATTGTTAAAACAATCCGACGCTCTATTCGCTCAAAAGCAATTGAATTTTGCAACATTACCCCCCGAGCTTTTACCAACGATTTTAGCTGTACGAGTACAAGAAAAAGGGCAGCCTACCTTTGATCGTTTAGCGGGGGAGTTACAACACATCACGCAACCGACCCAACGTTTGGCGATGCTTACTGCCTTAGGCTCAGCAAATCAGGTGGAAACACGTCAGCAGGCACGTCAGTTAGTTTTAGACCCACGTGTGAAAGTTGGTGAAGTACGTACCGTGATTAACTCAATCAATAGCTATAGCGGTGAACAAGGCGGACTTTGGTCATGGTTTAAGGCCAATCACGATGCTGTGTTTGATCGTTTAGGTAAGTCTTCTGCTGGACGCTTCCCTGCATTGTTTAGTGGTGCAGCTTGTACACAACAAGAAGCGACGCAGTTGAATGCCTTCTTTGCACCGAGAACAAAAGAGTTGGTCGGAGTCGAGCGTGGTTTAAATCAAACCAAGGAACGGATTCAACTGTGTGAATCCTTAGTGGCGAAACAAGATGGTTCGCTCGTGCAACAGTTGAAGTTGTAATTTATTCAGTTATAAAAAAGCCAACGATGATGCGTTGGCTTTTTTATTTTCAGTGTGTTTTAAGCATCATTATCGGGCTGTGGATTTCTGACACCGAGTAATTGACTGGTCGCTGTGCCTGCAGTCATCGAACCGTTGACGTTTAAAGCAGTACGGCCCATATCAATCAATGGCTCAATTGAAATCAATAGCGCAACTAAAGTAATCGGTAAGCCCATGGCTGGGAGGACGATTAAAGCAGCGAAGGTTGCACCGCCACCAACGCCAGCTACACCAATCGAACTGAGAGTCACCACCACAACCAATTGGGCAATCCATAACGGATCAAGTGGATTGATACCCACTGTTGGCGCAACCATAACCGCCAGCATCGCAGGGTATAAACCAGCACAACCATTTTGACCAATGGTTGCACCAAAGGAAGCCGAGAAGCTGGCGATACCTTCAGGCACACCCAATTGTTTGGTTTGTGCTTCAATATTGAGTGGAATACTCGCGGCACTTGAACGACTGGTAAATGCAAAAGTTAAAACAGGAAAAACTTTCTTGAAAAAGTCGATTGGATTGACACGTACAAACAGCAAAATCAGCGCATGTACGAGGAACATGATTGCAAGTCCAAGATAAGATGCAACGAGGAACTCACCTAATTTAACGATGTCGGCTACATTTGCTGTTGCCACCATTTTAGTCATCAATGCTAATACACCATAAGGCGTAAATTGCATCACTAAGCGGACAAGACTAATCACCAAGGCTTGCAGCGCTTCAATCCCGTGTCTGATTCTTTCGCCATTGACGGTGTCTTTATCCATCAGTTTAAGTGCTGCCACACCTAAAAATGCAGAGAAAATCACCACACTGATGATCGCTGTTGGACGAACACCGGTTAAATCAGCAAATGGGTTTTGAGGGAATAGTGAAAGCAAGAGCTTTGGAACATCTAAATCTGTCACTTGCCCAATGTATTGACTTTGGATGGTTGCCAGACGTGCTGCTTCTTTGGTGCCTTGTACCAGTCCTTCAGCCGTTAAGCCGAATAAATTGGTGATTCCAGCACCGACAAGTGCTGCAATAGCCGTGGTCACTAACAAGATACCAATCACGAGTACACTGATTTTTCCAAGAGACGTGGTTTGATGTAGTTTCACCACTGCACTTAAAATTGAAATGAAAATCAGTGGCATGATCACCATTTGTAATAGTTGTACATAACCATTACCAACAAGGTTAATCCATGCAATTGAATGTTCAATAACAGGGTTATCACCATAGACCGCTTTAAGGGCTAAACCAAAAAAGATACCTACGATCATACCGATCAGAACTTTTTTGGAGAGACTCCAATCTTTACGGTAGCTAAAAAACAATCCTGCCATGAGCAGGACGAAAACAATAATATTCAATAAAACCAAGGTATTCACAATAGGTTATCCTGATAGATCATTCAGGGGGAATGCTAAGAACAATGACTTAGATTCTATCATCCAGCCGCCCTGAAACTTAATCATTCCTATGACTATAGTTAATCTAAAAAAGTAAAATGCAATCAGACAAAACAGAAATTGAGGATTGAACTTACTTTTTATAACGTGTGAAAAGTGGATTAATTATTGAAAAAGAATGACTTGTTTTTAAGTGTAAGTTTTCAGATTAATTTTAATGCTGAAAATTTGTGCAGTATGTATGAGTTATATATTGTTTTTATATGTTCAAAATAAAAACAGCCTACTTATAAAAATAGGCTGTTTAGATGCTTAGTATTGTTAAATCTTGAGATTAAGCATAAATATCCAAGAAGTTTTTGAAAATTTGATGGCCGTGTTCACTCAAAATAGACTCAGGGTGGAATTGCACACCTTCCACAGGAAGTGTTTTATGTTTGACACCCATAATTTCTTCAATCGTACCATCTGTTTGATTGGTCCAGCAGATAACTTCTAAGCATTCAGGCAAAGTTTCCTGTTCAATCACCAGTGAATGGTAACGTGTAGCGGCAAAAGGCGACGGCAAGTTGCTAAAAATCCCTTTGTCACTATGGTGCATATCGGATAGGCGGCCATGCATCACTGTTTTAGCGCGAATGATATTGCCACCAAAAGCCTGTCCAATCGCTTGATGACCTAAGCAAACGCCAAGCAAAGGAATTTTGCCAGCAAAGTGATTGATGGCTGGAATAGAGATACCCGCTTCACTCGGTGAGCAAGGACCCGGGCCAATCACCAGATATTTTGGCTGCCATCGCTCAATATCCTCTAATGTCACTTGATCATTACGAACAACTTTTACTTCTTGATTCAACTCGCCAAAGTATTGAACGATGTTGTAAGTAAATGAGTCATAATTGTCAATCATTAGAAGCATGATTATAACCTTTTGAAAGATATGCACTTAATTGTGCTATTGAATTAGATAAACCAATCTTAGCGCTGTGTTTTTTCATCTATCTTGAATAGAGAAAAGATTATTCTAGCGATAACGGGAAATCATCATAACAAAACGGATCATTAATGTGGGAAATTTTGAAAGCATTGAAGGCTGAATAAAAGGCTAATTTTGTTTGTTGAAATGAGTTAGTAATTGATAATAAATTTTTGTAATTGAAACACTTGAGAAAAAAAACTGAAAGTGAATCGAAAGTCTAAATGAATTGATTGGAATGATCTTGAAAAGAATGATATAAAAAGCCAATTTACGCGAATAATAAAAGCGTAATTGGCACTACATTGGTTCTTTGTTATATGTATTGCACTATTTTGGTTCATTATGTCTTTTTTGGGGACGAGCTAAAATAGGAATGTTTAAATATGGTGCATTTTTAAATGCAGACATTATAGTAGGCATAGGACAGGGAGCCTAAAGCATTTTTTCTGCAAAGAATTTCAATGTTTTAGGTATGCTTTGAAATTGTTGGTATGATAATTGCTAATTATACATCAACAACTAACACGCACTTAACAAGTGCATAAAAACTTCATTGGAGCAAATGAGCATGGCGAACAAGGTCCTTCAACTCATCAAAGAAAGTGGCGCAAAATGGGTCGATTTTCGCTTTACTGATACTAAGGGTAAAGAGCAGCACGTAACTTACCCAGCTGATACCATTGATGAAGATACATTTGAAGACGGTAAAATGTTTGATGGTTCTTCAATTGCAGGTTGGAAAGGCATTGAAGCTTCTGACATGATCTTACGTCCAGATGCTGAAACAGGTTTTCTTGACCCGTTCTTTGCTGAGCCTACAGTTGTTGTGACTTGTGACGTTATCGAGCCTTCAACTGGTCAAGGTTACGAGCGTGACCCACGTTCGATTGCTCGTCGTGCTGAAGAATATTTAAAATCTACAGGTATCGGTGATACAGCATTCTTCGGTCCAGAACCAGAATTCTTCGTTTTTGACGAAGTGAAGTGGGACATCGACATGTCTGGCGCGCGCCACACATTGATTGCTGAAGAAGCTGCTTGGTCTACAGGTAAAGACTACGAAGCAGGTAACTCAGGTCACCGTCCACGTGTTAAAGGCGGTTACTTCCCAGTTCCTCCAGTTGACTCTCATCAAGACATGCGTGCTGAAATGTGTGCACGTATCGAAGACATCATGGGTCCTGGTCGTGTAGAAGTACATCACCATGAAGTTGCATCTTGCCAATTAGAAATTGGTGTGAGCTTCAATACCTTAGTTCGTAAAGCGGACGAAGTTCAACAGTTCAAATATGCAGTTTGGAACGTTGCGCATCAATATGGTAAAACAGCGACATTCATGCCTAAGCCAATGGTTGGTGATAACGGTTCTGGTATGCACGTTCACATGTCAATCTCTAAAGATGGCAAGAACTTGTTTGCTGGTGACGAATATGCTGGTTTATCAGAAATGGCATTGTTCTTCATCGGTGGTGTAATCAAGCACGCGCGTGCGTTGAATGCGATTACCAACCCAGGTACAAACTCTTATAAGCGTTTGGTTCCACACTACGAAGCACCAATTATGCTTGCTTACTCAGCACGTAACCGTTCTGCTTCTATCCGTATTCCTTACGTTTCTAGCCCTAAAGGCAAGCGTATCGAAGCACGTTTCCCTGATCCATTAATGAACCCATACTTAGGTTTTGCTGCATTGTTAATGGCTGGTCTTGATGGTATTCAAAACAAGATTCACCCAGGTGAAGCTGCTGACAAAAACTTGTATGATCTTCCTCCTGAAGAAGAAGCAAAAATCCCAACAGTTGCTCACAACTTGGAAATGGCGATTGCTGCACTTGAAGCGGATCATGAGTTCCTGTTGAAAGGTGGTGTATTCACTAAAGAAATGCTTGATGCATATATCGAACTTAAAACTGAAGATGTGCGCCGTCTTAACACGACGACTCACCCAGTTGAATTTGATATGTACTACAGCCTGTAATACATACAGATTGAAAAAGCTCGCTTCGGCGAGCTTTTTTTATGTTTTTGATTCAATTGAAAGTCATGCGTTTTTCCAAAGAAATTCATGTACACTAATCGCGATGTTTTTAGTGAGCCAAGCATGCGAAATTTACGACCAAACAGAATTAAGGGACGAGAGATCCCAACTGAAATGAAAAAATGGTTGTATGCATCTGGTTCTCTTACTCAGCAATTGACTGATCTGGGTGAGGGGGAGTTTCATGTTGAACGGACAAAAGAGCATTTTCAACGACTCACCTTTAACGATAGCCAGTGGATGCAAATGCCAGCACACCATATTGCATGGGTACGTGAAACCAATCTTTATGGTAGTGAAACAGAAGCTTGGGTAAAAGCAAAAAGTATCTTTCCTATTTTAAGCTTACATAAGAAAGCACGATTATTTCGGCATATTCGTAATAAGCCTATTGGTTGGTTTTTATTTCAACGAACCAATCCTGCCTGCGAAAGGCGGGTTATTTATCTTGAAGAAGGTTGGACCAGACAAAGTTGCTATACTTGGCATGGCTGCAAATTTATTGTGCAAGAAACATTTCTTCCCGCATTTGAACAGTTTATTCGACAGCATTGACTCTAAGGATTCATCATGGAAACAGTGCAACACACAACATGGCGGCAACGTTTAGAAGCCTATTACTATCTATGCCGTTTTGATAAGCCTGTAGGTACAGAACTGGTCTTTTGGCCAACCATGTGGGCACTATGGATTGCTGCTGGTGGTTTACCGCCATTGCAGATTCTCATTGCGATGGTTTTGGGCACGATTTTTATGCGTGCAGCGGGCTGTGCGATTAATGACTTCGCTGATCGTAAAGTCGATGCTCATGTAGAGCGTACTAAAACACGCCCATTAGCCACTGGCATCATTCGTCCACGCGAAGCGGTTTATGTTTTTTTGGGATTAGTTGCAGCAAGTGCGTGTACTTTATTTTTTCTACCGATTGCAACGTTTTATTGCGCCCTAGCAGGTCTAGTACTGGCATTTGTTTACCCTTTTATGAAGCGCTATACACACTTACCACAAGTGGTTTTAGGGATGGCTTTTTCATGGGGAATTCCCATGTCTTTTACCGCGATGGGGAAGCCCTTAGATTTAACCTGTTGGCTTTTATATTTTGGTAATTTGGCATGGACGGTGGCTTACGACACTCAGTATGCGATTACCGATCGAGAATATGATTTAAAAATTGGAGTGAAATCGACAGCGATTTTATTCGGTCGTTACGATATACAAATTATCGGGTTACTCCAGATTCTCAGTTTGTTGCTGATCGGTGGGGCTTTATATTTAGAAAATCTGTTGTTACCGTTTGGATTGATTGCGTTGTTGATCGTTGCGGTAGATTTTGCCTATCAAGCTTTCAAAACCAAAGATCGTGATCCACAAATTTGTTTTTGGGCATTTCGTCACAATCGTTGGGTAGGACTGATTATTTTTCTTGGAATTTTTTTAGAATTAATATTTTAATCTGACTAAATAGTTGAAAAGTGTCCTATGCAGGGCACTTTTTTTATGCCTTAATAATACGGCATGTAGATTCATGCACAAAAATAAGATAAGGACTAAAAGGATATTTTATGAAACGGTCAAACATTGCTTTAGCAGTTACTTTCTCGATTTCTGCATTATTTTTAACAGCGTGTAATGACAATGATGATGATTATACCGGGGTAGATTCGAATAAAACCTATCTGTCTGAAACGACTTATTCTAAGGATAAAGTGGATAATGCCTCATCACTCAAGGTAATGACTTATAACATAGAGAATGTTCAAGGTCGCACTGCCAAAGCAACCGCATTGGTGATGTTCCCTAAAGTTGCTCAGCCAGCTGATGGTTATAGAGTGGTGGTCTGGGAGCATGGTACGGTTGGGGTAGGTGATAGCTGTGCACCAAGTAATAATACTGTGAATCCTCGCTTTAAAATCCTCGCTGATACTTTATTGGCGGCGGGTTATGTGGTGATTGCGCCAGATTATGAAGGTTTGGGGACTCCAGGAATTCATCCATATCTAAACTTGGGTAGTGAAGCTAAATCTGCGATTGCAGCGGTAAAAGCAGCAAAAGATCATTATGGGGCGAAACTCAATGGACAATGGATGTCTATTGGTCAGTCTCAAGGTGGTCATGCTTCATTGGGTACTGCTGAATTTGCAAATAATGATGCAAATTACAAAGGTGCGGTTGCGGGCGCTCCTGCATCGAGCCTTGGTTATATCATCTCTGTTGTTGCACCACAGGCAATTGCAAATATTCTTAAGCAAGAACAGGCTGGTCTTGCACCAGTAGGTACAGCGGTTGAAGTCTATGCAGAGCTGCTTGCTTATGCTGCATATACCACTGTTGGTATTACTGCTTATGATTCTAAATTTAATTATCGGGAAATTTTTCAGGAACGTTCTCGCTCAATTGCTGAATTCGCCGAAGGTACGACAGGTGAAAATGGCATCTGTTTAGATGATTTGCATAATAAGTTTGCAGCAGATATTCGTGACTTTATCAGCAAAGATACCACTAAAACTGTTTTGGACTATCCGGGCTTAGCGGGTAACTTCCAAGAAAATCCAACAGTGAAAAAATTCCTATCAGATAATCAACCTGCGACCAAGAAAATAAACAGTCCAGTAATGATTATTCAGGGGACATTAGATATGGCAGTGCCTTATCCAGTGACAGATTCCTTGCAAAAAGGATTGATTGCATTGGGTACTAAAGTCACATTCGTGCCAGTTGTTGGAGCGAGTCATACTCAAGCGATTGTATGTAAAAATGCGGATGCTTATGGCTTTATCCAAGCCAATATGTCAGCAGGTACAGGTATCGTATTGACGGATGCGCAGAAGGATGCCAGCCAAAGCCCTCACTGTACTGGTAAATTCTAAGATTTCTTTGCTTATTTAGAAGAAATTTACTTTTAAAAAGAGTCTCTTTATAGGGGCTCTTTTTTGTTATATTGTTGCACAGTTTAAAGCCATGCAATTTGAGTTTAAATCACTTATGAGCCAGCCACCTGTTGAGAAAAAATCAATCCCTTGGTTATTAATGAGTTTGGGATTGTTAATTCCAATTTTTATTGTAGGTATGGCCTTTGTTGCTGCGAAAAGTGATGCGCAAACCAAGAAAAAATATGACCAGCAACGCGCTGAAATGGCAAAGAAATTTGAACAGCAGAAAAATGCTGAACAAGCGACAAAGGCGGAATAATTTTTCTTAAATTAGCTGACTATCGGAGATCCATCTGTAGCTGTTTTATAGATGGAATCTCCGTATAACGTTGTACTTGATAGCCTGCTTCTTGTAACATCTGATCGCGCTTTTGATCTTCTAATTCTTTGCCTAAATGACTCGGGTCATCTAACTCAATAATCGCCAAAACATTCATCTGCTGATCTAAAACCACAAAGTCTGTCACCTTGCGATTAAACTTACTGCGGATCTTATAGTGATCACTAGTAATCAATGCACTAAAGGCTACCTGCGCAAGTACATGATGCTGTGGAAAGGCCTGTTGTAATCGTACAAACATTCTTGATTCAAATGATGTGATGACAGGTCGAGCAAAGAATTTTTGTTTGGGAAAGAAAGGGCGTATACAGCTAAAAAGCAAGATAGCTGTACTAATAAAACCAATCGTTAGAAATAAGAAGTGATTCGATTCAAACATGTATTTATCAAAGAGCAAATAAAAAACCCACTCAATTAAGAGTGGGTTTTTAGAATCTTGGCTCTCCCACCTGGGCTCGAACCAGGGACCTGCGGATTAACAGTCCGTCGCTCTACCGACTGAGCTATGGGAGAATCTGGAGCGAATTTTAGGGCCTAAATGGCAGTCCGTCAAGTAAAATCAGTATGAATAATAATCGCTTAACAAAAATGTTGAGTATTAACGTGCAACTTGATTACATTGTGCCAATTCAGTGGAGCGGGCATTCCAGATTGCGCCTGCTGAGTTTTTATAATAATTAATCTTACCGATACGTAAGACCAGACTCTGACAAGAATCTAAGGAGAGTGCATTGCCCCAAGGGCCAGACATGCTACAGACACGACCATTACATTTCCAGACGACATTGGGACCACTTTCAATTGGTACAGTCACCGTGCCTTTATAAGAGGAACCAGCATACCAAGTGGTTTGGGCGGCCATTGCTGGACTACAAAAGACGATTAAACAGAATAGAAGTTTTTTCATTATGTGTTTTCCTTAACAACATCATTAATTTTTATCTTATAGTTAAAATAATATGGTAGGTCGAAATTTATACGATACTCAACATGAAATGAACAAAATAATCGTAATTGTCGTTATAAGGGTATTTTGTTTATTTAAAATAAAAAGCCCAGATCAATGATCTGGGCTTTTTAGAATCTTGGCTCTCCCACCTGGGCTCGAACCAGGGACCTGCGGATTAACAGTCCGTCGCTCTACCGACTGAGCTATGGGAGAATCTGAGTGCCATTATAGGCAGCTTTTAAAATTGGTCAAGATAAAACTGTCATGTTTCTTTCATTTTTGCATCGTATGCTTTTTATTTGCACAATTACGATAAAGTAGGAAAAATAACTTGAACTTTGAACAGGCTATTGCTAGATTCGAATTAGAAAGAGCGTTTAGATATTTATCTAAACAGTGTGGATTTAACCCTACTTGCCAGCACTAAAATGGCTAAACTGGAGGTCGAAATGACTATTCTAAATATTCAATCTATTTTTTCAAATTTGTCTTTTTATCAAGAACATTATCTCGAAATTATTCAAGATGCTGCGCAGTATTACACGCCAGTTGAACATTCATTTATAAATACTTTTCCGTTTAAGCAACAAGCCTTGTATCTGGGTGATTTACTGCAATTATGGTTTGGTAATAAGTGGAAAATTCAAACGGCAAAAGATCTACTCACACAAAAAAATACATCAACTGTCGACGAGCACGCACCTTTATATTTATTTCAACTTGGTGGTGAATTATTTTTAGGTGCAAACACTGCTTTGGCTTGGTCTGTGGCAGAGCAAAAGGTTGTTTCAGTACAAGTGAAAAGCATTTGGCAATACGCAGTATTTAGTCATTTATGTATTCGACCAAAAAACTTTCAAGCGAATAAGGCCATTGCATAGGGCTATGATGAAATAGCCCATTTGCTTAATCTATGCTTATGGGCGAATGATCATGCAGGTTGCGGTTGCATGGGCATAAAGTTTGCCATCTGCATCGACAATCTTACCTTCAGAAATACCTAAATTTTTACTGATATTGATCATGCTGCCTATCGCTGTGAGTTTTTGATTCTTAGGAATAGGGCGACACATTTTAATATTTAGATCAATGGTGCCATAACCGACGCCTGCTTCTAAAAGCGTATGAACAGCACAGCCTGTCACTGAATCAAGTACGGTTGCAGCAAAACCACCATGTACTCCACCCAGCGGGTTAAGGTGGCGTTGATCTGCTTGAACTTCAAATTTGATAAATCCTTCTGCAACTTCTACGGGTTGCATCGGAATGGTTTCACTAATACTGGCAGGTGGAATTTTCCCTTCACACATCGCGGTTAAAAACTCAAGTCCATTCATTTCTTTCGGGTGTTTCATATTTTTTCCTATATAGTTCTAAAAAGGAACTTGTGTATAACGTAGTCTTTCCATCAGAGACTGTCAATACAGTTCATCGATCCATATCATGTTTTACAAATTATTGATTGCAGCATGCTTGCTTTGTTTTATGCTAAGGATAATTCATAAATAACAATTTTGAATAAAAGGTAAATTTATAATGAAAGGACAGTGTGTTTGTGGTGAAACCACATTTGAAGTCGAATTAAGTAATCATGATGTACATGCCTGTCACTGTTCGATTTGTCGTCGACAGACCAGTGGTGTGATTATGACGATTGATGTTAAACAGGGCAGCTTAAAATTTTTAAAACAAGATCATCTCTCTGTTTATAACTCATCGGCTTGGGGCGAGCGAGGATTCTGTAATGCCTGCGGTACCAATTTATTTTGGCGGACTAAAGATCAGAATTATTGCAATATCAATGCATTTGCATTGAATGAGTCACCAAAAGATCTAAATCTCGATCTAGAAATCTATATTGATTGTAAGCCTGAGTTTTATGCTTTTCAAAATTCGACCAAGAAGATGACTGAAGCGGAGGTCGTTGCACTTTTTAGTGGTGAATCTGCGGAATAGTGTAGCTTGTAGGAAATTCTAATTGTATTGAAGATTTTGATTTAAGAGATAAAAAAGAAGCTTCATTGAGAAGCTTCTTTTTTATTGCAGAAAAATTATTTCGCAGCTTTTTCTGCTGCAATCGACGCAATTGCGGCATCAACGCCTTCAATTGAATCAGCTGCTTTTTTAATACGTGCTAAAGCATCAACTAAAACCTCGTCAGCAGTCGCATAAGAGATACGCATAAAACCGCCTAAACCAAATGCATCACCAGGAACAACAGCAACACCTGTTTCTTCCAGTAACCATTCAGAGAATTCTGTGCAAGATTTTAAGCCTTTGGCACGAATCAATGGACGGATGTTGGCATAGGCATAGAAAGCACCATCAGCAGGAAGACAAGAAATCCCTTTGATGTCATTCAAGCCACTCACAACGAGGTCATGACGACGTTTAAACGCTTCAATCATTGGCTCAAGTACATCTTGTGGGCCATTCAATGCAGCTTCAGCTGCAACTTGCGAAATTGAAGTTGGGTTTGAAGTCGATTGTGATTGGATCTTTTTCATCGCACCAATGATTTTTGCAGGGCCTGCTGCATAACCGATACGCCAGCCTGTCATTGCATAGGCTTTAGATACGCCATTTAAAACAATGGTACGGTCATATAAGTCTGGTGCAACAGTCGCGATATTGTAGAACTCATCTTCCCAACGAATTGGTTCATACATGTCATCAGATGCAACAAATACTTGTGGATGACGACGTAATACTTCTGCCAAAGCCTCTAACTCAGCTTTGGTGTAGATCATACCTGTTGGATTTGAAGGGCTGTTTAATACCACTAGACGAGTATTTGGTGTGATTGCCGCTTCTAACTGTTCTGGTGTGATTTTGAAGCGTTGTTCTTCACCACATTTCACGATTACGGGTGTGCCTTCAGCAATAATCACCATATCTGGATAGCTTACCCAGAAAGGTGCAGGGATGATCACTTCATCACCTTTGTTTAACAAAGCAAGTGCCAAGTTAAAGAAACTTTGCTTACCGCCACAAGACACCAGAATCTGGTTGGCTTGATAATCTAAATTATTATCGCGTTTGAATTTCGCAATAATTGCTTTTTTTAAGCTTGGAGTACCGTCTACAGCTGTATATTTTGTAAAGCCTTTATTAATCGCTTCAATTGCAGCATCTTTGATGTGTTGAGGGGTATCAAAGTCTGGTTCGCCTGCACCTAAACCAATCACGTTTTTACCAGCAGCTTTAAGCTCAGCGGCTTTATTGGTCACTGCAAGTGTAGGGGACGGTTTGATGGCATTGACACGATCAGAGAGACGTACGTCCACGGCATTATTCCTTCTTATGGGATTAAAAAATAAAAAGCAGGTTATCTTAGCCTAAATCGACTTCTTTGTGGCTGAAACTTGCCAGAATCGCATAAAAAGTTACTAAATTTTAAGCATTAGAATCATTGTGTTTTTTTACATATTTTATTTTTATCAAAAGCGCAAAAATCTATTACAATATGCGGCTAGAAATCTAGATTTCGAGAGAATTCCAATGAGAACCCAACAACCTAAAGCCAAAAAAGCTTTGGTGAAATTGCCTTTTCCAATGCCATCTGCTCAGGATGATGCTGAGGATGCAACGCATAATCAGGTTCGTCCAAAACCTGAACAATATGCTGATCGCACTTGGATGCCACCACGCGGTACACGTCGTTCGATGGGTAAGCGTTAATAAAAAAGCCAATCAATCTGATTGGCTTTTTTTCTTATTAATGGCGGTTTAATGGGTGTTGTATTTTTAGTTCACCACGCCATAGTTTGAGAAAATCATACTCATCAATATCATATAGTTCCATCAAGGCAATAATTACACTCACAAAGGTCATTGCACCTTCAGCATTGTTATGGAAGTTGAAAATTTTGCCATTGAGCTTGCCTAAAATGTCGTTGATTTCATGTTCACGACCGCGACCATAACGATCACGTGGGTACAGCTCTTCATTTAAAACAACTAAAGCAATGGCTTTTTCAGCTGCAGTTAACTGAGTTTGATCGAGTGCTTCTTCGAAAGACTCGTAGCCATGATCGAAATAGAAAATGACCTTATCTGAAATAAAAGCATGTACCGCATCAGCAGTTAGGTCTGGAAATTGTGAAACAGCATCTTCTTCGATATAGGGGCGAAAAGATTCTGGAAAAATCACATTGGAGTGAATGCCTTTAAATAATGGGGCGATTTCAGATACTTTATAACCTGCAATACCGCAGCCTAATGCCGTTAAAAAGTATTTCATTTTAGGGTGGTGTTTTGCGTAGACTTTAAAGTCCTCGACATAATGCTCTATCTGAGCCAATGGCATTTGTTGTAAGTGTTCATTCAGTGTTGGAATTGCGAATGTTTGTCCAGCCCAGCCACGACCAACACCTTTGACTGCCGCAAAATGTTGTGCCGCGACACGGGCCGCACCGCTGTCATGTATCCCTGCTAAATTACTACCAAAAACAAAGACCGTATCTTCTGGGAGTTCCGTTACGATTGTTTCATCGTGATATTGGTAAGTCATATTCTTATCATTGAAATCGAGTATAAGTCCATGTTGCAGTTGATTGCGTAGCGGGTCAAGTCTTGCTTGAGATTAATTTATTCAAGACATGTTTCTGAGTGACGCTATTCCAATGACGATTAGATTCAAGTATTGCTAAGCACTAAAATATATATCATGGCTTTCTTGGCAGAGTCTTTGATACTGTGATGTATTGTCTAGGAGTTGTAGTTAACAACTAATATCAAAACGAGATTGAAATTTAACCCCATTCTGTTAAGTTTTTTAGGTTTATAAGTATAAATTGCGCGCTTTTTTAAAGACTAGGGCAATCTCTTGATTTGACTGTGTTGGAAATTGCATAACAATTCAAAAGTATCGTTAGACTTTAAAAAGCAGTTTGTTGCCCCCATTAGAAAGTGAAAATAGCCATCCAATCAGTTGAGTATCTCTATATGAGCGAAAACCAACCTTTTGAGTTAGTCACCAATTATCAACCTGCGGGAGATCAACCTCAGGCAATCGAGAAATTGGTTAGTGGTATTGACCAAGGTTTTCGTAATCAATTACTGCTTGGGGTAACAGGGTCGGGTAAAACCTATACCATGGCCAATGTGATTGCTCAGACGCAACGTCCAACAATTGTCATGGCACATAACAAGACCCTTGCGGCTCAGTTGTATGGTGAATTTAAAGCTTTTTTCCCGAATAATGCAGTTGAGTATTTCGTCAGTTATTACGATTACTATCAGCCCGAAGCGTATGTGCCTTCGTCAGATACCTTTATTGAAAAAGATTCTGCAATCAACGATCACATCGACCAAATGCGTCTTTCTGCGACACGTGCGTTGTTAGAACGTCGTGATGCCATTATTGTCGCTTCAGTTTCTGCAATTTATGGTTTGGGTGATCCAAATGCCTATATGCAAATGCTGTTGCATATCGTACAAGGCGATCGTGTTAGTCGCGATGAGATCATTCGTCGCCTAGTAGAGATGCAATATACCCGCAATGAACTGGAGTTCTTACGTGGTACCTATCGTATCCGTGGTGAAATTATTGATATTTTCCCTGCGGAATCGGATAAAGACGCGATACGGGTCGAATTATTTGACGATGAAGTCGATTCGATTCGTTGGTTTGATCCTTTGACTGGAAAATTGGTGCGTAAAGTGCCGCGTGTGACCATTTATCCAAAGAGTCATTATGTGACCCCGAAAGATCATTTAACTCGTGCTATTGACACCATTAGAGATGAGTTGAAAGATCAGCTCAAATTTTTCAAAGAGCATGACAAATTATTAGAAGCGCAGCGGATTGAACAGCGTACGCGTTATGACTTAGAGATGATGCAGCAGTTGGGTTATACCAACGGTATTGAAAACTATTCACGTCACCTTTCTGGTCGTGGGGCAGGCGAAGCGCCGCCAACCTTGTTTGATTATATCCCTGAAGATGCCTTGCTGATCATTGATGAATCACATGTGACCGTTCCACAAATTGGGGCGATGTATAAAGGTGACCGTTCACGTAAAGAAAACTTGGTGAATTATGGTTTCCGTTTACCAAGTGCTTTGGATAACCGTCCAATGAAATTTGAAGAATGGGAGCGGATTGTTCCAACCACGGTCTTTGTCAGCGCAACGCCTGCACATTATGAGTTGGAAAAGTCAGAGCAAATTGTTGAGCAAGTGGTACGTCCAACAGGTTTGATTGATCCTGAAATTGAAGTGCGTCCGGTATTAACCCAAGTGGATGATGTGCTCTCTGAAATTAATATTCGTAAACAACTCAACGAGCGAGTATTGGTTACAACCTTGACCAAACGTATGGCTGAGGATTTAACCTCATATCTTAAAGAATATGGCGTTAAAGTGGCTTATCTGCACTCAGATATCGATACGGTTGAGCGTGTCAAAATTATTCACGAACTACGTACGGGCGTGCATGATGTATTGGTTGGGATTAACTTGCTGCGTGAAGGTCTGGATATGCCAGAAGTATCTTTGGTTGCAATCTTAGATGCCGATAAAGAAGGTTTCTTGCGTTCAGAACGTTCATTGATTCAAACCATTGGTCGTGCAGCACGTAATGTCAAAGGTAAAGCGATTTTATATGCTGATCGTATTACTGATTCAATGCGTAAAGCGATGGATGAAACAGATCGCCGTCGTAATAAACAAATTGAATTTAATGAATTACATGGTATTACACCACGTAGTGCGGTGCGCCAAACCATCAAGGAAATCGATACGGGTGAAGTACTCAGTGATGATGAAATTGATGAAAAAGTGCTTGAGCAAGCACAGGCAATCAGTGCAGATGAACAGCATTTGTTATCAGACCCAAAACTGTTTGCAAAGCATATTGGCAAACTGGAAAAGGAAATGTTAAAAGCCTCGAAAGAGCTCCAGTTTGAACAAGCTGCAAGATTACGTGATGAGATTGTTCGTCTCAAAGCACATATGTTGCAGTCATAATCAAACAGAGAAATCCTCAAAAGGGATACATATCGCAACAGTTTTTGTTCACAAAGTAAGCTATTTTAAATTGCTAACTATATGACTATTGATAACAAATTACTGTTTTGAGGATTTCTCATGCCTTTTATTAAAAATTTCCCGAAAGCGAGTTGGCGCCTTGCAAAGATTGCGATTGGTGGGGCTGTCTTAACTGGGTTGGCTGTTGGAACGATTGCTTATGCACAAGCAAAACCGTTATCGACAGTCGATAAAGTTGAACTCGATAAGTATTTGGGAGTTTGGTACGAAGTCGCGCGAAAACCAATGTTTTTTGAGCGTAAATGCGCTTATAACGTCACCGCGACTTATACCTTAAATGAAAATGGCAATATTGTTGTTGATAACAAGTGTTATGACAGTGAAGGCAACGTACAGCAAAGTGTGGGTGAAGCTTTTGTTGCCAATGCACCATTTAATACTAAATTGCGAGTAAGTTTCTTGCCAGAGGTCGTGCGTTGGGTCCCTGTGATCCGGGGTGATTACTGGATTTTAAAACTCGATGCTGATTATCAAACGGTACTGGTTGGAGAACCGCGCCGTAAATATTTATGGGTACTTTCACGGATACCTAATCCCAAAAAAGAAATTATTCATGAATATTTAAATTATGCTAAATCATTAGGTTATGATGTTGGTGATGTGATTTATCCTGAACATCATTAAATAAATACGATATACTGAATAAGAACCATGCTTGCATGGTTTTTTTAATTTTAAATAGTGGATAAATCACGTATTTTGGAAGATTCCCTAAAATTAGAGGCCTAAAATGTTTAAAGGAATTGCTTATTCAGTTTTGGCTTCAGTTACTTTTGGGGTTTTGTATTTTTATACCCAATTGCTTGGTGCATTTGATAGTGAACAAACCTTTGGTTGGCGCATCATTGCGACCTTGCCCGTTTTAACGCTATTTATGTGGTTCAGTGGTGATTTAAGTCATATCAAACACGTCTTTAAAAGAATTGTCGCGCAGCCCTCGTTATTACTACTTTTAATCATTACATCGGTACTGACATCAGCGCAGTTATGGCTGTTTTTGTGGGCACCTATGCATGGTCGTGGGCTACAGGTCTCATTGGGTTATTTCCTATTACCTCTGGTTTTGGTGTTGGCTGGAAGTATCCTATATGGTGAAAAGCTTTCAAAGTTGCAGTACGTTGCGGTATTACTCGCAGCATTTGGTGTCGGACATGAGGTATGGCGTTTAGGCAGTATTGCTTGGGAAACTGCCTTTGTTGCTTTGGGCTACGCAGCTTATTTTATTCTTCGCAAAAAGATTCAAACTGATAATTTAGGTGGGTTCTGGTGGGATCTTTTACTGATTCTTCCTGTTGCGATTTTCTTTACCCAAACAGGGGATACACCTTATCTCAAGTTTTTAGAATATCCGAGTTTGATCTTGGTGGTGATTGGGCTAGGTTTGCTCAGTGCCATTGGGCTAGGTAGTTATATTCTTGCGAGTCGCTATTTACCTTTAATTATTTTCGGTTTACTGGGCTATTTGGAACCTGTTTTGTTGGCCTTGGTCTCTTTGCTGATTGGAGAAAAAATCGGGGCAGATGAATGGTTAACCTATATCCCAATTTGGTTGGCTGTGTTGGTACTGGTGATTGAAGGGGCAATACATTTGTATCAACAGAGGAAGCGCAAGCAACATCTAGAATTGAACTTAAAACAGTATTCGCAACGGGTGAATTTGGATGATAAAAGCTAAAAGTGCTTATCTATTACGCTGAACTATCAATAAAACTGTTATGTAAGTGCACTAAGTTGCAGCTATTTTGATGATGAAAATGGATTTCTACCAAAATTCACAAAAATAATTATAGGTATTTTATGAATTTATAGTCAATTAGGACAAAATCTTAGCTCGTTTAGCAGCTTTTGATTCAATCTTGATGATAATTCTATTACAATTATGGCGTTTTAAAAATTCACGCCCAGTATATATAAATTAGAGGACGTATCAGTGAGCAAAGACACTATCATTGCCCTACACGCAGAACACCAAGGTCGTTGGAAAAACCGTGAAGAAATCGCGGAACGTATGATTACTTTAATTGGTCAATTGTACCGTGAGAAAAATATTGTTGTTTCTGTTTACGGCCGTTCTTTAATTAACCGTTCAGTTATTCAAATTTTAAAAACGCATCGCCGTACACGTATGCTTGATGTTGAACTTTCTGTTGTAAATACCTTCCCAATTTTGGAAGCGTTAATGAAAGTTGAGAACATCGGTTCAGCTGAAGTTGATATCGGTAAACTCGCTGTTGAATATAAAAACCAAGGTGGCGATGTTGATGCTTTCGTTGCTCAAGCGGTTGCTCCAATCCAAGGTAACGTGACTGCTGCTGCGCCTAAAGATGTTGTTCTTTATGGTTTTGGTCGTATCGGCCGTATCCTAGCACGTTTAATCATCAGCCAATCTGGTTTGGGTCGTGGTTTAAGCCTTAAAGCAATTGTTGTTCGTAAATCATCTGATGGTGACTTGGCGAAACGTGCTTCTCTATTACGTCGTGACTCTATTCACGGTACTTTTGACGGTACGATTTCTGTAGATGAAGAAAACGAAGCAATCATTGCAAATGGTCAATTCATTAAAGTGATCTATGCATCAAGCCCAAGCGAAGTGGATTACACTGCTTACGGTATTGAAAATGCACTTCTTATCGACAACACAGGTAAGTGGCGTGATGCTGAAGGCCTGAGCCAACACTTGAAATGTGCAGGTGTTGCACGTGTGGTATTAACTGCACCAAGTAAAGGTGAGATGAAGAACGTTGTATTTGGTGTGAACAACTCTGACATCTTAGATGAAGACAAAATCATCTCTGCTGCAAGCTGTACAACTAACGCAATTACACCTGTATTAAAAGTTTTAGATGACAAATACAAAGTATTGAATGGTCATGTTGAAACAGTTCACTCGTTCACAAACGACCAAAACTTAATTGATAACTATCATAAAGCTGACCGTCGTGGCCGTGCCGCAACATTGAACATGGTCATTACTGAAACTGGTGCTGCAAAAGCAGTTGCAAAAGCGTTACCAGGTCTTAAAGGTAAGTTGACAGGTAACTCTGTACGCGTACCAACACCAAACGTATCTCTTGCAATCTTGAACCTTAACTTAGAGAAAGAAGTTGATCGTGAAGAAGTGAACGAATACATTCGTCAAATCTCAATCAACTCTAGTTTACAAGGTCAAATTGGTTATACCAACTCAACTGAAGTTGTATCAAGTGACTTTATTGGTTCACGTACAGCTGGTGTATTTGATGCGCAAGCAACAATTGCTTCAGGCACACGTTTAACTGCTTATGTTTGGTACGATAACGAAGTGGGTTATAGCTGCCAAGTATTACGTATCGCTGAACAAATGTGTGGCGTAAGCTATACAAAAATCCCTGCTGAAACAAATGCATAATTTGTTTGCAGAATGATAAAAAGCCCAGTTAATAAACTGGGCTTTTTTATTGACTGTACAGAATATATGCTGAATAAAACATAAAAATCGATGAGAATAATGGAAAAGGGAAATAATTAATAAGGAATCGTTCATTGTTGCAGTTCAGACGTTTATTAGTGGTATTTGCTTTAATTGTGGTTGCCAACTTGTGTGGTGTGTATATCGCGATGTGGGTATTTAAGCATTTTAATATTTATATTCCATTAAAGAATCAAGATGTCGCCATCGACTTACAAGAGCCTTTGCAGGTTCGTGTGAAGGTTAAAGATGCGCTCAATGTGGATGTGAATGGTCGTGTCGATGCCAAGATTCCAATTAATGAACAGCTGAATGTTCCTCTGACTCAAACCCTGACGCCACGGGTTTATTTTGATAATTTAGTTCCAATCAGTACCACGATTCCTGTAAAGGAAACGATTAAGGTTAATCAAAGCCTACCGATTGATACCAAGGTACAGGTTAAAATTTTAGGTAAGGACGTCACCTTACCATTGAAAGGTTCAATTCCTTTACAACTGGATGTGCCGATTGATATTCAAGTACCGCTACAGCAAAAAGTACATTTGAAGTTTGATGCGCCCGTTCGTACTGAACTTAAGGAAAATTTGCATATTCCTTTGAAAGCACAGCTGAATGCGAACATTCCAATTCAAGGCAATTTGAATGTACCGATCACTTCTGAGCTTAATGCTACTGTCGATGTTAAAAATACCTTACCTGTCAAAATTGCACAGGGTGAATTAAAGATTCCGTTATCCACGATGTATTTGGATCGTGTCAAAGCTCAGCCTGTCGAAGTACAAGCAGCTCAACACGATATAAAAGCAGGTGAGTAATGGAGATGCCCAAAACACTGAAAAGCCTGCTGATTAGCTTTGTGATTGTCACGACTTTGGTGGCGATCCTATTTTGGTTTTATTTAAATATTCAGGCATCTTTGATTGTTTCTGCGCAACAGGCAGATATTCGTTTGCCTGAATCCTTGGGCACCAAGATCCAAGTAGGTGATCACCTAAGAGTGAAGTCGGAAGGTCAACTCAATACGGTATTGGACATTGATCGGACTCTACAATTGCCTTTAAAAGGCAAATATTTGGCTGATTTAAGTTTTGAAGTCGAAACACCGATTACGGTTGATATCAACTATGAAACCACGCTGAAAGTAGATGAAGTCGTACCGATTGAAACCAGTACCGATTTGATCTATCAGAATAAATTATTGCCCAAGTTTCCTTTGAGTTTGAATATTCCAGTAAATTTGGATATCCCATTTCAATTGAAACGTACTTATACCGTTCCTGTGAAAATTGTTTTTGATGGACCTGTATATTTTGCTTTTGATGAAACTGTAGATTTGCCGGTGAAGCATCAATTTAAACCGAGCTTTTATATGAATGATGCAATTAATATGAGTAAGATTTCTTCCTTTGATGCAATCATGTATAACTCGGTGCAACAGACCAAAGCCAATTTAGATATGCAAATGGAACTGCCTTTGAAGAATGTGAGACCATAATTAGCTAAAAAATCTCTATAGTTCGTTGACTTGGATAATGAAATTGAATATTGAACGAATAATAAATTTAAAAAAATCAATTTGCTGATTTTTCTATTCGAGAATTTTCTTAAAATGTGGCAAAATAGTCCGCTTTTAAGAATTTGAGGATTGGCACATGCGCTTTGTTGATGAAGCAGTCATTACCGTAGAGGCTGGCGACGGTGGCAATGGCGTAGCCAGTTTTCGCCGTGAAAAATTTGTCCCTTTTGGTGGCCCAGATGGCGGTGATGGGGGACGTGGCG
Source organism: Acinetobacter higginsii (assembly GCF_000369845.1). Lineage (NCBI taxonomy): Bacteria > Pseudomonadati > Pseudomonadota > Gammaproteobacteria > Moraxellales > Moraxellaceae > Acinetobacter > Acinetobacter higginsii. The sequence goes on from NZ_KB850212.1 coordinate 76,255, forward strand.
GAAGTGTATATATTCAAGCTGATGATGATACCAGCACATTGGTAGATTACCGTTATACGCGTCGCTATCGTGCAGAGCGTGGTAAAAATGGTTCGGGTGCGAACTGTTCTGGTCGTGGCGGCGAAGACGTTATTTTGAAAGTGCCAGTCGGTACAACCATTGTAGATACTGAATCTGGTGACATTATTGGTGACTTGGTCGCTGATGGTCAGCGTGTAAAAGTTGCCCATGGTGGTGATGGTGGTTTAGGTAATACTCACTTTAAATCATCGACTAACCGTTCACCACGTAAGTGTACGCACGGGATCAAAGGTGAATATCGTGAAGTGCGTTTAGAGTTGAAAGTACTTGCAGATGTTGGCTTACTCGGTATGCCAAATGCAGGTAAGTCAACGTTCATTCGTGCAGTCAGCGCAGCAAAACCAAAAGTTGCAGATTATCCGTTTACCACGATGGTACCAAACCTCGGTGTGGTTGATGCGGATCGTCATCGTTCATTTGTGATGGCAGATATTCCAGGATTAATCGAAGGGGCTGCTGAAGGTGCTGGTCTAGGAATTCGTTTCCTTAAGCATTTGGCGCGTACGCGTATTCTTTTGCATATTGTTGATGTTCAGCCAATTGATGGTTCTGATCCAGCTCATAATGCAAGAGCGATTTTAGGTGAGTTAGAAAAATTCTCTCCGACATTGGCAAAACTGCCAGTGGTCTTGGTGTTAAATAAACTGGATCAAATTGCAGAAGAATCAAGAGAAGAATGGTGTCAGCACATTCTCGATGAATTGCAGTGGAAAGGTCCTGTATTTAAAACTTCTGGTCTTATGTCGGAAGGAACCAAAGAAGTTGTGTATTACTTAATGGATCAAATCGAACAACAACGTGAGCGCGAAGTTGAAGATCCTGAGTATGCAGCAGAAGTGAAAGCATTCCGTGAGCAGCTTGAAGCTGAGACACGTGAACAAACCATCGCAGCGAAAGAAGCATATCGTGCCATGCGTAAAGCACAGCGTGAAGCTGGTTTGGACGATGATGAAGACTTTGATGACGATGAAGACGAAGGCGATGTAGAAAGCGTCTACATTCGTGACTAGTAAACCGAGGGAAAAATGATAGAAGTGGTCGATGGGCAACGTCAGCTCAATGCGTGTAAACGAATCGTTGTTAAAATCGGATCATCTTTACTCACTGCAAATGGGCAAGGTCTAGATTTAAATGCAATTTCGCACTGGGCGAAACAAATTGCAGATCTACACAATGCTGGACATGAGATTATTCTTGTGTCCTCAGGTGCAGTTGCAGAAGGGATGGTACGCATGAAACTTGCGAGTCGACCCACTGATCTACCCAGTCTACAAGCTTGTGCTGCTATTGGCCAAATGGGTTTAATCCATACATGGTCAAGCGTACTGGATCAACATGGTATCCAAACTGCACAAGTGTTACTCACGCATGATGATCTCGCTGATCGTCGTCGTTATCTCAACTCTTGTGATGCTTTGCAGAACTTGATTGATTGGCATGTCATTCCAGTCATTAACGAAAATGACACCGTCTCTACTGATGAAATTCGGTTTGGTGATAACGATACTTTGGCAGCGATGGTTGCGGGTCAGGTACAGGCAGAATTGTTGATTATCTTAACGGATCAACAAGGTATGTTTGATTCAGATCCACGTAGCAATCCAAATGCAAAATTGTTCTCTGCTGTTCGAGCACTCGATGATCGTTTGTTTGAAATGGCGGGTGGCGGTGGTGTACTTGGTCGTGGTGGTATGGTCACCAAGGTTCGCGCTGCGCGTCTAGCGGCAAAGTCGGGTTGTCCTACCTTGATTGCCAGTGGGGAAAGCGAAAATGTGCTGGCTCGCCTAATGGCGGGTGAGATGTTGGGTACCTTATTTACCACTGACAATGATCGTGTGACAGCACATCAGCAATGGTTGGCAGCGCATTTACAAACTGCGGGTCGTTTAGTGATTGACGATGGTGCTGTTGAAGCGATTAAGCTCAAACATCGTAGTTTATTGCCTGTCGGAGTCAGAGCGATTGAAGGACATTTTGATCGTGGTGATGTAGTTGAATGTGTTGATAAAAACGGTGGTCGTGTCGCAGTAGGTCGTGTGAATTTTAGTTCACGTTCTGCCGAAATGATTAAAGGTTTATCATCAGAAAAAGTCTATCAGGTTTTAGGTGAAGCACGATCGCTAGAAATGATCCATCGTGATCATATGGCAATCTACTAAATTGTTTAAAAATAAAAAAGCTCGCATTAAGCGGGCTTTTTTATGTCTGCTTGGTTCAATTGTTTCAGCTCTAAGGAGGGAAGAGCTTGCTCTACTCCCATCATATAAGGATGGTCTGCTAAAGAGAGCATTTCTAGATCTTCTTCACTATTGCCATAGGCATAAATCGTTTGATAATTTGCTAAATTGTAGCTTTGTAAAATGCGCAATTTCTTTTGCTCACAACTGCAATCTTCTGAACTGTAGCGACCCGTTAAACGTCCATCTTTAGTTTCAGTTTGGGTGCACAGTAATTCAATATTGAGAACTTCACAAATTGGAGCCAAATAAAGATCAATCGATGCTGATACTAGAACAATGTGATCACCACGTTGCTGATGTAGTTGAAGCTGCTGGAATAAATCGGGATCTAATTTTTTAGTGAGTTTCTGTGCATATTCGTGAGCAAGTTGCTCAACCACATCTACAGAAATGTCTTTAAACATACTCTGGAATAAACGTGGTCGCATGGCATGCGCAGGGTAGAGGCGTAAATAATAGGCTTGAATCCATGGCAGGATTTTCAAGCCTCTTTTGACAATATGGCGTTTTGATAGTGCAAAGAAAATAAACCCTGTGAAACTGTCTCTTGGATAGAGTGTTCTATCGAAATCAAATAAAGCAAGATTTAGAGTTTTATGCGTTTCGCTCTTTGCATGCATGTTTCATATCGTCCATTAACTCGACTGGCAAACCAATTGGTATTGTAGTCACGGCTCAGTTTAGGGCCCGAAATAACGACTTCAGGCATAATTGCATAAATAGGTTCTTTATTGGTTTTACTTTGATACAACTTTTGAACGGCTAAATAAGTTTGTGTATCTTCGAACTTCTTCTCTTTTTCTTTCTTTAAATCCGCACGAATTTGACGCGGAGTAACCAGAATTTTATTGTTGGTAAACGCTGAGATCACTTCTTTTTCAGATTGGCTCAGTACAGATTGTACATTCCCATCTTTATTATAAAGTAACAGGTCACCATCTAAATCAAGGTCTTTACCTTGTATGACTTCAAGCATCTTTTGAAAAGCTGCATTGCGGCTTGAATACATGCCTGAGTTGTAATCGGCAAAACGATAGATGGCTTTGTCATAATCGGCAGAATATTCCATCAAACGATGGATACCATAATATAGGCCACCGTATTGGGTATAGAGATCATTACGTAGTTCAGCAATATTTCCGCTTTGACGTTTATGTTCTTTGGCATAATTAATATGCACTTGCATAGAACCCAGTGTCGTGATCGGGTTCATTTTTTCGCCAATATCTTGTCCAACCAATTTCGCTGCGCCTGTTAGGGCACTGACATGATAATGCTTCGACATATAGTCAAAAATTTCACGATAAAGCAAATCGAGTTCACGCTCAGTTCTGACTTTGCGCATTTGGCTCATATAGTTATTTTCTGGTGAAGGTTGGTTTTTGAGCACATCCTCAAAATAACCTGCCACAGTGCCGCCAATGGTTTCACCTAGTTTCGCTTCAAACTTCTCTTTGAGGCGCGTATTGATTTCCTGAACTGCTTTCTCGCCTAAGCCTGGTACAGCAGGGTCAGCGACAAAGTTAGATTCCTGATCGACTACGGCCACAATGCTGCATACATTTTGCTTGGTTTTAGGAATACTAAGTTGTTGCATGATATCGAAGATATCTTGCGACCAAGACTGGCGATCATTCACACGCGGTGGCAGTACTTTGGTAATTTGTTCTGCCTTCATTTCGGGTTCTTTATTATTTGACCACCAAGCATTATCACCACAAGCCACTAAGCTTATGCTGATTGCCAAGAGGCTAAATGTTTTGAATAGAGGACGAGTCGAAAACGATTGGTTCATAATGAAGACAACACCGCACAAAAAGATGAGCCGAACGGGCGAATGAAGTATACTATGTTGATCAGAAATTGTAAGAAAATATATGTATATTGGTTCATATCAACTGTCAAATAATTTGATCGTTGCTCCGATGGCTGGCGTTACGGACCGTCCTTTTAGAACGCTGTGCAAATACTTTGGTGCAGGGCATGCGGTCAGTGAAATGATGACTGCAGACAAGACACTACGTATGAGTAAAAAGAGTCTTTATCGGGCTAATTTTGATGGTGAGCTTGCACCAATCTCTGCACAAATCGCAGGTTCGGATCCAGAGCAACTGGCTGAAGCAGCACGTTATCAAGTGGCGAATGGTGCGCAGATTGTTGATATCAATATGGGTTGCCCAGCTAAGAAAGTATGTAACAAACTTGCAGGTTCGGCTTTATTACAAGACGAAGATCTCGTTGCGCGTATTCTCGATGCCGTAGTTTCTGCAGTGGATGTACCAGTCACTTTAAAAACCCGATTAGGTTTTTTAAATGGCCATGAAAATATTTTACGTGTGGCCAAACGTGCTGAAGAATCTGGAATTGCAGCCTTAGCCTTGCATGGTCGTACCCGTGAAGATATGTATTTGAATACTGCACGTTATGAGCTGATTAAGCAGGTTAAAGAATTGATTGATATCCCATTGATTGCCAACGGTGATATTGATAGTCCCGAAAAAGCCAAATATGTACTGGATTATACGGGTGCAGATGCCATTATGATTGGGCGTGCAGCCCAAGGCCGACCTTGGATATTCAGAGAAATTGCTCATTACTTAAAAACAGGTGAGCATCTTGCTGCGCCTGATATTGCAGAAGTCAAAGCAGTATTATTGGGGCATCTGGCTGAGCTGTATGATTTCTATGGTGAATACTCAGGCTGTCGTATTGCCCGTAAGCATATTGCTTGGTATACCAAAGGCTTACGCTCAAGTAACGAGTTCCGTCAGAATATGTATAAAGTTGAAAATACGGCTGATCAAGCCAAAGTGGTGGAATCATATTTCGATGAATTACTTGATCAAGGTCTACGTATGAGTGATGTACAAGTTGAACAAGTGAATTTATTGGATATTTAATAATTATTTTAATTGTATTGAAAAGCCTGTAATTCGATCTGAATTACAGGCTTTTTTTATTACGATAAATGAGCCGTGATTTTTTGCAGAATCTGCAAGATCACATCAAACTCACTTTGTAATGGTGTGCTTTTACGGGTCACTAAAGCCAATGTACGGCTTGGTGCAGCTTCAATCGCTTTCACATCAATATCTTGATTGAAATGAATCATACTGTTTTTAAGCGCGATCTCAGGTAAAAGAGTAAAGCCTAAATCAGACGATACCATTTCAACCAGCGTTGGTAATGAACTTGCTTTTAAGCGATGATCATTTTTGCGCTCACCAACAGGGCAGGCACTTAAAGCATGGTCGCGTAAGCAATGACCTTCCTCAAGCAGCATTAAACGAGATAGATCCAAATCATCGAGAGAATTTGCATTGGCTGCATTGGTATCTTTCTTGTTATACACAAGGAATAAGTGTTCTTTGGCAATTTCAGCAACTTTTAAACTGCGCGTATCAAACGGAAGTGCAAGTACAATCATGTCTAAATTACCATGTTCCAACTTCTCTACAATCTTCTCACTTTGTGCTTCATGTAAGTGTAGCTGGATTTTTGGCAATTGCTGATGAACTTCATCTAAGAGTTGAGTCAGAATAAAAGGTGCAATGGTTGGAATAATACCGAGATGTAAATCACCTGTTAATGGTTCACTCATCTCTCGGCTTAAACGCATCAGGTCTTGGGCATCGGCAAGCAACACTCGCGCTCGCGCCACCACTTGCTCACCTAATGGGGTTAAACGGACGTTTTGACGATCACGCTCAACTAAGACCCCACCTAATAAACGCTCCAATTCCATGATGCCACCAGACAATGTTGACTGGGTAACAAAGGAACGACGCGCTGCTTCAGTAAAATGTAAAGTTTCTGACAACGTAACTAAATATGATAGCTGTCTTAATGAGGGTAATGCAGCCATAGTGTCCTAGTGTGATGATCTAAAGTGGTGAGTAAACAAACCACTAAGTTGCGGAATGAAATGTGCAGGAATATCATGCCCCATTCCTTGAATTAATTCAAACTTAGCACCCGAAATTGCTTTTGCAACAGCTTTCCCGTGACTTGGTGGTAACAGGCGATCTTTTGATCCGTGTACAACCAATGTCGGCTGAGTAATCGTTTTGTTCAATGGTAACAAAGAACCTGTACATAATATTGCTAAAAATTGTTGAAGTACACCCGCTGGATAGAAACTACGTCGATATAATTTGCGAATGGTTTGAATTGATTCGACTGGATTGACATAACCAGGTGAACCGATAATACGGAAAACATTTAAACTATGATTAATAATTGTTTCTTCATCATGCCCTTCAGGTTTACCCAATAAGCTAAAAAGCTGCTTTGGAAAAGGCGGAGGTAAAAACGGCTGATTATTACTGGTAAATAACAAACCTATTTTTTCTACTTTTTCTGGATATTTCGCAGCAACAATCTGTGAAATCATTCCGCCCATTGAGGCACCAATAATATAGGATTTCTCGATGCCAAGTTGATCAATCAACATTGCTACATCATCGGCCATATCATATAAGGTATAAGGTGCACCTTCATTGCGAAGTCCAAACATGAAACGACTCATCAGTTTCATGGTATTGAGTCGTTTGCCCTTATTACGAATTTTAGAAGATAAACCGATATCGCGATTATCAAAGCGAACTACACGGAAACCTTGATCGATTAAGGCTTTACAGAAGAAATCAGGCCAAAACAGCATTTGTGCACCTAGGCCCATGATCAATAAGATGGTTGGATGCTCAGGATTTCCGCCCATTTCAACATGTAGTTCAATGCCATTGCCCAAAGTAACTTTGGTTTCCTGCATAAAAGAAGCATATGGTGACACGTTAAATTGGAGGGCACTGTTCATGATCTTCGTTCCAAATTGAATTCTTCTTATTGCTTAGAGAGTTTGAAGGAAATTCTTTTCTCAACAAACTCTCGTATTTAAACCTTAAACTTGCGCTGGAATCAAGTCTGGAACCAGCTTGGTGAGGGTTAAACGTTGTTTGCCCGCAGTTGCACCTAACAGTACAAAACCCCTTAAGGTTCCTTCACCATCAGCTGCTTTGGCAAGCATACCATCATCAAACTCTTCGGTTTCCCAGTTCACATCCACATTAAGCGGTGCAGGTAAAACCGTCAATGGCGCAGCGGGTGTTTTTACTGCAACAGGCATAGCAGGGTAGTGTACCGCTGTGCTTTGACCACTGAGCGTTTTTGCTAAAGCACGTGCTTGCTGCATAATTGGCATCACATATGGCAATAACGTGCCATTCACTTCTGCACAGTCACCGACGGCATAGATATCCGCTTGATTGGTTTCCAAAAGCGTGTTGGTAATAATGCCACGACTGGTTTGAATGTCTGCTGCTTTCGCTAAAGAGATATTCGGTTGTAAGCCAATTGCAGAAAGAACAATATCAGCGACCAGTGTTTTACCATTGGCTAAGGTGACTTCGTAGTCTTCACCATTATTAATCTTGGTTACTTTTTCCACGGTGGTGGAGAGTGCAAATTTAATGCCTGCTTGTTCTAAGTTGGCCTTAAAGGCTTCAGCGACATGGTTTGGTAATAAACGACCGAGTGGCTGAGGGGCTAAGTCAATTACAGTAACATCATATTGGCTATGCAATAAGTCATTGGCAAATTCACAGCCAATTAAACCTGCACCAAGAATAACCACGCGTTTGTCTTTACGGTTTGTAAGGTTTTCACGGAAGATACGATAGTCGACCAATGAGTTCACAACATGGATGTCATCACTGCCATCACCGGCAATCGCTAAGCGGATAGGGTTTGCACCGACAGCCAGTACTAATTTTGAATAAGGTTGGGTAATGGTTTGCCCATTTTTTTCTAATGTAAGTTCATGGTTTTCGGCATTGATTGCTTTCACCCATGTGTCTGCATCAATGCGCATATTCAATTGGGTTGCCATCTTTGTCGCATCGCCTAAAGCAATTTGTTCTGGTGCTTTATTCCCTGCAAAGGCATTAGATAATGTTGGTTTTGCATAATTTACCGCATCATCTGCACAGATCATAACCAGTTCTTGTTCAGGACTTAGTTTACGAAACTCTCGCGCTACGGTGTAACCTGCCATGCCCGATCCGATGATAACGATAGGATGCATTCTATTCTCCAATATTTTCTTATTTAAAAACAAACGATAGCAAAAAAAAGACCATGATCATTGTCACGGCCTTCTTGATCTATTTAGATTTCAACCATTTCAAAATCAGCTTTTGAAACGCCGCAATCTGGGCAAGTCCAATCATCTGGGATATCTTCCCATTTGGTCCCTGCTGCAATGCCGTCTTGTGGCCAACCTTCTGCTTCGTCGTAAATCCAACCACAAACGATACATTGATATTTTTTCATGTGACTCTCCAAACTGATAGGTATGTTCAAGTTGCCTTTCAGTAAAACTATTCCGTAATGTCGCTATGATCGCTGCAATAGGAACTAACTTATGCTAATCGGGAGTTAGATTTTTACGCAGAACGACATTTAAGTAAAGTAAATGCAAGAGTTTAATCATTTATTCAAAAAGTGATATGGCAATTCTATCTGAAAGTCTTGTTATTTGAGCAATTACTCTAATTTTTTTTAGGGATATAACGCTTATACAATTAAAAAAAGCCGAAATGTATAAATATAGTGTGTATAAAAAACAAACATTCAGAATCAAGATATGATGATGAAAACAATGATCAAGGAGAATAAAACATGGAAACCTTATCTTATAATATAAAAATTTATGCGACCCCTGAAAAAGTTTGGGAGGTTCTTTGGACTCCAGAAAGTTATCAAGCATGGACAAAATTCTTTGCATGCGATTCAACCATGACTACGGATTGGAAAGTGGGTGGTAAAACCTATTTTGGAGATGGCAAAGGCAATGGCATGATCTCTACCATTGAAAGTATCGATGAGCCTAAAGAGATTGTTTTTAAGCATCTTGGGATGATTGAGAACGGTAAGGAGGATCTGGAAAGTGAGGCTGTGAAGTCTTGGGCAGGTGCTTTGGAAAAATATATGCTGTTTGATTTTAATGGTGAAACGCAATTGCATGTAGAGGTCGATATTCAACCAGAACATGCAGAATTTATGAATAAAGGCTTTGATCAGGGACTTGCTATGGTCAAGCATTTAGCGGAGAAATAAGCGACAGCGAATCGATTGTTGAGCGGAAAATTGCTGCGTTATCTTGATTCAAAAACTGATCAATCTTGATTTTTTTGAATTGTCTGGTTGAAACAATACGAAAATGAGTTGTGATCTGCTATCCTATGTCACTTCATTTTTTACTTAATCGAGGCAGAGATGACGCAACAAAACGCTCAATCGACTTCTGAACAAACACTTTCCGAAAACGATTTAATCGCACAGCGTCATGCCAAATTAAAGCAAATCCAAGAGACTGCAAAACAAACGGGTAAGAGCCCGTGGCCAAACACGTTTAAACGTGAGCACTATGCAGCTGATTTGCAAGAACAGTTTAAAGATCAAGACAAGGCGCAAATTGAAGGCGCTGAAAAAGTTTATGTAAAAGTTGCTGGTCGTGTGATGTTGAACCGTGGATCATTTATGGTGATCCAAGATATGACGGGTCGTATTCAACTTTATGTGGATCGTAAAGGTCTGCCAGCTGATATTTTAGAAACCATTAAAAGTTTAGACCTTGGCGATATCATCGCTGCTGAAGGTTATATTGGTCGTTCGGGTAAAGGTGACTTATATGTGCACCTTGAAGGTTTTGAATTACTGACCAAATCACTTCGTCCACTTCCAGATAAATTCCATGGTTTAACCGATACAGAAGCTAAATATCGTAAACGTTATTTAGATTTGATCGTAAATGAAGAAACACGTAAAACTTTCGAAATTCGTGCCCAAGTAGTTGCAGGTATTCGTGCATTCTTGACCAATGAACGCTTCATGGAGGTGGAAACGCCAATGATGCATGTGATTCCGGGTGGCGCATCTGCTAAGCCATTCGTAACACATCATAATGCTTTGGACATGGAACTGTATTTACGTGTTGCACCGGAACTCTATTTAAAACGCCTTGTAGTGGGTGGTTTTGAGCGTGTGTTTGAAATTAACCGTAACTTCCGTAACGAAGGGGTTTCAACACGCCACAACCCTGAATTCACGATGATCGAGTTCTATCAAGCCTATGCTGATTATAAAGACTTGATGGTATTGACTGAAAACATGCTTGAAAAATTGGCAGTTGATATCTTGGGGTCTACCGATGTGCCTTATGGTGACGAAGTTTATAGCTTCAAAGGGCCATTCAAGAAAATCTCAATGTTTGATGCAATTCTTGAGAACAATCCAGACTTCACACCTGAAAATGTGAATGACCGTGAATTCTTGGCCAAATTTACCAAAGAAGTTTTAAAAGAGCAGGTAAAACCTGGTTTTGGTTTAGGCAAATTACAAACGATTGTGTTTGAAGAAACTGTAGAAACTAAACTGCGTCAGCCGACGTTCATTACTGAATATCCAGCTGAAACTTCACCACTTGCTCGTCGTAATGATGATAATCCACATATTACCGATCGTTTTGAGTTCTTTATCGGTGGTCGTGAGTTGGCAAATGGTTTCTCTGAGTTAAATGACCCGATTGATCAGGCTGAGCGCTTCCAAGCGCAGGTTGCAGAAAAAGATGCAGGTGATGATGAAGCAATGCATTACGATGCAGACTTTATCGAAGCATTGGAATATGGCTTGCCACCGACAGCTGGTCAAGGCATCGGTATTGACCGTTTGGTGATGTTGTTTGCCAATGCTGCGAGTATTCGTGACGTGTTGTTATTCCCGCATATGCGCCGTAAAGATTAATTTACCATTCATTAAAAAGCCACTTCCATGAAGTGGCTTTTTATATTCATGATTAAAAAAATATAATTATTGCATTTGATGATTGAAAAGAGATCGTAAAAAAACGATCATGTGCACATAAATAAATTTGAGAACAGTTTAGATATGTTTCTAAAAAAATCCCTTTATGTCGCATTATTTGCTTCGCTTTCCTCTGCAACATTTGCACAAGGTCTCATCTTAAACGATGCAAATTTACGTACAGATTTAAATTGGCTGAACCAACAAGGTGTTATTCAAATTAGTACGTCGACTTGGCCAATGAGTGGCGATGAAATTCAACGTGCTTTATCCCAAGCGAAAGTGAGCAATAATGCTCAGCAAAAGGTGGTGAATTCAGTTGCTAATGCACTGAAAGCAGATAATGAAACGGTTAAACTTGGTTTACATGCCGGCTCTGATCTTAAAACTGTTCCTCAAACATTTGGTGATAACCAAAAATCACAATATCAGGTCGCTGCTGAGTTTAATGCAGGTGGTGAAAATTGGGATGCAAAACTTCGTGTGAATGGAGAGAAAGATCCACTGGTTGATAATGGGCATGATGTCAATGTAGAAGGTTCTTATCTTGCTGGTAAGCTTTGGAATCAATGGGTGATTGCAGGTCAGATTCCGACCTATTGGGGTCCTGGGCATGATGGAAGTTTGATTCGCGGTGATGCGAGTCGTCCTGTGTATGGTGTTACAGCACAACGAGCTGTACAAAATGCATTTGAGAGCAAATGGTTATCTTGGATTGGTCCTTGGCAGTATCAAGCATTTGCTGGGCAATTGGATGATTATAAGGCTGTTCCTGATGCAAAACTGCTTGGTTTACGTGTAACGGCACAACCTTTGTCTTATCTTGAACTTGGTGCATCACGTGTATTGCAATGGGGCGGTGAAGGCCGTTCAGAAAGTTTGGACTCACTTTGGAATGCCATTAAAGGTAATGATAATCTTGATTATGATACTGATAAGTCAAATCAGATTGCAGGATTTGATTTTCGGTTGAATACACAACCATTACTACAAGTCCCTGTCGGTGTTTATGGACAATATGTGGGGGAAGATGAAGCCGGTGGACTCCCTGCTAAAAAGATGTATTTAGCGGGTATAGATTTCTCTTCTTCTTATAAAAATATGCCGTATCAACTCTATGCAGAATGGGCAGATACGCGTAGTAATGGAAAAGTAGATGGTGTTTCATATAATCATTATGTTTACAAAGATGGCTATTATCAACATGGTTTTTCTTTAGGCCATGCAATGGGTGGTGATGGTCAAATGTATTCGGTTGGTGGTGATATTCGTTTTGATACAATGAACCGTTTAAATGGTCGTTTGCTTTATACCAAGGTGAATCCATTAGATTTAAGAATTAATGAGGCATTTCCAAAGCAAGATACAATAAAAGCTCTTGATTTGACTTGGACACACTACTTGAAACCAACAATTCCATTAAAAGTGAATGGTTGGGTCAGTGATTCTGATTTGAATGGCAGTGATGGTGGTGTTTCTGTTGGTGTTGAAATTCCATTAGAACGGAAAATGTTCGGTTTTTGATAGGTTTTAAACCTTTGAAAAAAGGAGCCTTTTGGCTTCTTTTTTTATATTTTTTGGTGAGGAATAGATTGTATTGATATTCCATAATCTTATTTTTATATCATAATTTTGCATATTGATATGAAAAAACAAGCTAAAGAACTGGATCTAAATTATTATAATGAATAACCGCTATTGAGTGGTTTTTTGCCACCAGTAAGAATATCTATATCATGAAAAATTGGAGTTGTTATGGCACTCGTTCCTCCACACAGTCTTCAAAGTGGTGGTTTAATCCCACTTATAGATTTTATGGATAGCATGGATAAGGAGGAAATTGTACATGACTGAAAATAGATTAACTCACCTCAAGCAACTTGAGGCAGAAAGTATTCATATTATTCGTGAAGTTGCAGCTGAATTTGAAAACCCTGTGATGCTTTACTCGATTGGTAAAGACTCGGCAGTAATGTTGCATTTGGCATTAAAAGCATTCTATCCAGCGAAACTCCCATTCCCACTACTGCATGTAGATACGGGTTGGAAGTTTAAAGACATGATTGCTTTCCGTGACAACATGGCAAAAACGCATGGCTTTGATCTGATCGTGCATCAAAATGTAGAAGGTCGTGAGGCGGGGATTAACCCGTTTGATCACGGCAGTTCAAAATATACGGACATCATGAAAACCCAAGGTTTAAAACAAGCCTTGGATAAGTATCAGTTTGATGCTGCTTTTGGTGGTGCACGCCGTGATGAAGAAAAATCTCGTGCCAAAGAGCGTGTGTATTCATTCCGTGATAATAAACATCGTTGGGATCCAAAAAACCAGCGTCCGGAACTTTGGAACCTTTACAACGGTAAAGTGAACAAAGGCGAAAGTATTCGTGTATTCCCATTGTCTAACTGGACTGAGTTAGATATCTGGCAATATATCTATCTCGAAAATATTCAACTCGTTCCTCTTTATTTCTCTGCAGTTCGACCTGTGGTTGAACGTAGTGGTACGTTAATCATGGTCGATGATGAGCGTATGCGCTTAAAAGAAGGTGAAGTTCCACAAATGAAATCGGTACGTTTCCGTACACTTGGTTGTTACCCGTTAACAGGTGCAGTTGAGTCTGAAGCAGATACCTTGCCTGAAATTATCCAAGAAATGCTTTTAGCAACCAGCTCAGAGCGTCAAGGTCGTATGATTGACCATGATGAGGCTGGCTCGATGGAAAAGAAAAAGCAAGAAGGTTATTTCTAATTTCCTTAAGCAAGTCCCTCTTTTTAAAGAGGGATTTAGGGAGATTAAAACCGATTTCTAAAGAATATGTGGAGTTTTGAGCAATGTCTCATCAATCAGATCTTATTAGCCAAGACATCTTGGGATATTTAAAACAGCATGAGCAAAAAGATTTATTACGCTTTTTGACGTGCGGTAATGTCGATGATGGTAAAAGTACCTTAATTGGTCGTTTACTTTACGATTCAAAATTGATTTATGAAGATCAATTGCAAGCGGTAACACGTGATAGTAAAAAAGTGGGTACTACAGGTGATGCACCTGATCTTGCTTTGCTGGTTGATGGTCTACAGGCTGAACGTGAGCAGGGCATTACCATTGATGTGGCTTATCGTTATTTCTCTACAGAAAAGCGTAAGTTCATCATTGCTGATACCCCAGGACATGAACAATACACGCGTAACATGGCGACTGGTGCATCCACTGCCGATCTTGCGATTATCTTGATCGATGCACGTTATGGTGTGCAAACTCAAACTCGTCGCCATTCATTTATCGCAAGCTTACTCGGTATTAAAAATATCGTTGTTGCGATTAACAAGATGGACTTGGTTGAGTTCTCTGAAGCACGTTTCAATGAAATTCAAGTTGAATATGATGCTTTCGTGAGTCAACTTGGTGATCGTCGCCCTGAAAATATTGTGTTCGTACCGATCTCGGCATTGAATGGCGACAACGTTGTTAATCCATCAGCAAGTACGCCATGGTACAAGGGTCAAACCTTGATGAGCCTTCTTGAGTCAGTGGAAATTAAACGTGAATCAAATAAACGTGAATTCCGTTTCCCTGTTCAATATGTGAATCGACCAAACCTCGATTTCCGTGGTTTCGCAGGTACGATTGCGCTTGGTCAAGTGAATGTTGGTGATGAAATTATTGCCTTGCCATCTGGTAAAAAATCAACAGTTAAAGAAATCGTAACTTTTGATGGCAATCTAGAACAGGCCGTTGCTGGTCAGGCCGTGACTTTAACCTTAAACGATGAAATTGATATTTCTCGTGGTAACGTTTTGGTCCGTGCAGGCGAGCAACCATTGATTTCACGTAGTGTGCGTGCATCAGTGGTCTGGATGAATGAGCATCCGCTGGTAAAAGGCAAACTGTACAATGTCAAAATTGGGACTCAAACTGTTCCAGCGAAAGTGACGGCAATTAACTTCCGTGTCAATGTGAATACGTTGGAACACACACAAGTTGAAGAGCTTGAGTTGAATGCAATTGCGGATGTTGTAGTTGAGTTTGATGCGCCAGTGGTCTTTGATCAATACCAAGACAGCCGTTACACCGGTTCATTTATCTTTATTGACCGTCTAAGCAACGTAACTGTTGGTGCGGGTATGGTTGAAGCTGCGGTTGAATGGGCAGCGCATAGCAATCCTGTGACTGCAGAAGATCGTGCAGCTCGTTTAGGTCAGAAGCCTGCGGTGATTGGTGTTTCTGCATCGTTGATCGAGAAAGCTCAAGCTTTAGAAAGCTTGTTGATCCAGCAGGGTGTGGTTGCGATTGCGAAAGCCAATTTAACTGCTGAGCAAATTGCATTGTTGCGTGAAACAGGTGTTGTAATTATCACTACGACTGTTGAAGGTACAGATACCGAGATTGCTGCTGAAACGGTTGAAGAAGCCGCTGAAAAAGTGGTGGAGTTAGTTCGTCTTTAATCGGCTGAGTTGATTTTGGAAACCCGCGCAAGCGGGTTTTTTTATTTGAGTGGGCTACAAAAAGCTGGAATTGGTTCTGTTGGATATTTACTCATTGTATTCTTTGCAGTTGTAGTTTTGATATTATGTTGTGCAACTTGGTTTAACTGCTTTTCTATACACTAAATAAACACCACTCAAGATTGCTGTAATTCCAATATAGTCGAAAGTAGAAAGTTGGGTATTAAAAATCATAAAGTCGAGTATTAAAGTCACAAGGGGCACAAGATAGAATAAGCTTGTTGTATTCACCAGATTGCCTGATTGTAGTAATTTATAAAAAATTAGTTGAGCAATCACAGAAACAATGATGCCTTGATATAAAACTGGAATCCAAAAGCCCCAATTCATCTCAAAATTAAATGATTGAAAAGGGATGATTAAGATCATGAAAATCAAAGAAATTGCATATTGTAGTGGTAAAACGTGCCATGGTTTTTCAGAAATTTTTCTTTGTAGAATCACACCTGCCGTAATACATGTCAGGCACATAATTGAAGCAAGCGTTGCCCATAAAGATAATTTATTGACAAACATATTGTTATAAACCAAACAAATAATTCCAAAAAAACTAAGCAGTAGTCCAGTAAGCTTCACTTTGGAAAAACTCTTTTCGGTAATAAAAAAAGTCAAAATGGGCTGTAATGCAAGGATGGTGGAAAGGAGCCCTGGTGAAATTCCAAATTCAAGGGATAAAAAATAAAATAGGGTATAACCCGTAATTAAAAAGCAACCCGTCAATATGACATATTTAAAAGAGGTGTTTTGTGGGTAAAAAGGCTGTTTTGAAATCACACAGAAGGATAAAATTAATGCGGTAGCAATCAAAAAGCGAAAAAACAGAAAAGGAATTGCAGCACCATGATGAAGTCCCCATTTGGTAAAAATAGCAGCGCTACCCCAAAGCAAAACAAATAGGCCAATATAAAGGAAATTCTCATTCTTAAGTTTGACCATTTTACTTATCCTTTTTAATATCTATATTTTTAGGTCTTTGAATATCAGTTTTATATGATCACTAAACTATGATTTTCACTCGATGGTTATAAAAATGCTTTACCATCTAAGACGGATAGAGCAAGTTATTTTAACAAATAATAAAAAGAATATATTTAGAAAGGGGCTTAGGAAGTTAAAGAGGATCATTGCGGAGTAGTTTCAGCAAATCGAGGTATAAATTACTATGCCGATGATTGAAGCGATACTCCGTTTCTTTAAGATGTAGATAAAACATCTTTTTGTCAATCCCATTAAACTTAATAAGCCTTTTCTTAGCATAGCCCCAGAATGATTCTATACCGTTGATATGACGCTCTCCACAGGCAAATTCATTGTCACCATGATTTACTCTTAAGTGCTTATCAAAGCCAATATCTACTAAACCATCATATCCCCGCCATCCATCTGTATTAATGACTGAATCAAGTTCTATATGCCCACGGATAATGCCTTGTAGCGTAGCTTTGGAGCAATCTGGTACAATTTCTGTGTATACATTTCCATCTCGTTTAAGCAAACCAAATACAATGGTCTTTCCTGACGCCCCACGACCTCGTTTACCACGAACACGACGAGCACCAAAGTAAGATTCATCCAATTCAACGATACCATTGAAGGGAGATATTTCTTCACATTGGATAGCAATCTTTTTACGCAATTTGATATAAATTGTATTGATAGAACGTACAGAAATATTGGTGAGTTTAGCGGTATCTGAAGCAGTAAAATCCATGGCAAAAAAGCGAATGATCTGCCTGAATTTTGCTTCTGTGATTCTTGAACGGGAATAGTATCTATTTTTTGCTTTCATATAAGGAAGTTACCATACTTTTTAATATGCTTAACTTCCTAAGCCCCTTAGAAAATATGATGTGTTTTAAAAACTAAATAGTTTTTTATATCTTTAGGATAATCTTGAATCATCTTTAAGAAATTCGCTTGATCACCCTGATATAAAGCACGGGTTGCCTCTTCATAATTGGGCATATTACCCAACATGGCAGACATAAAGCGGTCGGTGGATTGTTTGGCGAGCATGATATTGCTTTCAGAAGTTGGATCATTCAGCTCTTTATCAATCAACTTCCGAATCACAGCAGATGCACTGGAACTCTGTTGATCTAACCAATCCCAATGTTTTTTTTGTAAGGTAATTTCACGAGAGATGACCCCAAGTTTCGGTCGCCCAACTTTCTTTGTCGGCTCAGGCTCGCTATAACGTTGATGAATTTCTTGTTCAGAACCAGAAAGATCAAGATCAACCTGTCGGCCAGTTTGATCATTGAAAATTAAAATATTCTCAATTGTTTTAGGCCTAAGTTTAATCTTAATTGCAAGCTCAGTAGGTTGCCCAGTTGCGATGAAGGTACTCCCTGAAAAGGCAGTATAGGTTGTTATTTGAGTATTCATTTTCTTCGGATTGTTTTATACGGGTAAAATAATATTATCAGGGTAAAAATAATTATGCAAATAAATATAGCTTCAAAAGATCTGATTCAGTTGGAGAGCTAGCTCTCAAATCTGACATAAAAAATGATGCAGATAGAATGCCAATTTTCAATTTTATTCTGCTTTGATATCGCTTTTATGAGACAATGTTTTTTTATTTTTGTGTATTAGGACTCCCATGATTGAGCAATCTCCTGAATCTTTAAGCGATATCGAAATTTTAGACATTTTACAGTCTATGAAAAAAGATAAGCTGGATACGGAAGCAAATGAGATTATCCGTAATGGGGGGAAGGCTGGGCGTCAAGAAGCACACAAACAAGCTTTGGTTGCACTGAATACAAGCTTTGAAGAAAAGTTTGTAGAAGCAGTTACGCTGGCATTAGGTTTGAATGCCGGTCAGGCGAAAAAAATTCGCTATAAAAAAGATCGTATCCGTATTTTAAAAGTGCGTGGTATTGATTATTTAGCGATTGATGGTGCAGAAACCGCTCAGGTCTTGGCTCAGGTTGCTCAAGCGATTATCCGTGAAGATGCAATCGTGACAGAAGGTCTACACAATATTTTCCCATTTTGGAAAGAAGGTTGGCCAATGGTTCAGTTTGATAATGCTTATAAGATCTTGGCAGAAGACATTGCTATTCACTATCAAGCGACCTTGGATGAACTCATCTCAATGTATGGTGGGAATTAAGGAATTATAAACCTCCTGTTCTGATCAATGCGGTTGCCAATAGAAAATAACAAGGATTGTTACTTTTATGAATTTACCACCGACGATTCCTGCAGAAGCTTTAGCCATGCTTCGTGCAGGGCAGCTGATTGATGCAATTAAGATCACGCGAGAAAAAACAGGTTTAGGTCTTAAGGAATCTAAAGATTTAATTGATCAGTATCTTCAAGATCATCCACAAGAACAGGCGCAGATTCAAGAGCAGTTGGCGCAGCGGAGTCGTGGTGGAATCAAAGTCTTTATTTTAATTTTACTGATATTGGCTGCCGTGATCTGGTTTGTTATGAAATAAAAAAAGCCCATATATGGGCTTTTTTTAGCTTTCAAGATTAATCATCTTGGGATACTGGAGATTCACCTTCGAGATTTGGTAAAACTTGGGTTACCAGCAATTGGTCAATTTTATAGTGGTCAATATCGACAACTTCAAATTTGAAACCAGCATATTCAACAGCATCGGCAGGACGTGGGATCTTGCGTAAACGATACATGATAAAGCCTGCAATCGTTTCGTAATTCTCATTTTCAGGGAATTCTTCGATGGTTAATGCGTGTTTTACATCTTCAATTGGTGTACTGCCATCAATCAGCCAAGAATGATTATCGCGTTTGATAATCTGCTTTTCTTCATCCATCGGTGTGACCCAGTCGCCCATAACCGTGATCATAATATCGCTGAGCGTGATAACACCAACAACCAAAGCATACTCGTTGATCACAACAGCAAACTTTTCTTTGGTTGAACGGAAACGATCCAGCAATTCAGACAAGGTTAAAGAGTCTGGAATAATCAGGACATTACGGATGGTTGATTCATTGAGTTGGGTAAAGGATTGATTGTTTAAGATGCGTACCAGAATATCTTTGGCATCGACATAACCAATCACTTGATCAATATGTTCACTGCACACTAAGAATTTTGAATAAGGATGTTCAGCCAGTTTTTGACGAATACTCTGTTCAGGTTCATTCAAGGTGAAATAAACAATATTTTCTCGTGCCGTCATGCTGGATGGGACAGTTCGTTCTTCAAGCTCAAATACATTTTCAATGAAATGATGTTCTTGTTTTTGTAAGACACCAGCTTGTGCACCGGCATTTACAATGGCAGAAATATCATCAAAAGTCATACTATCATCGCGTTTAGTATCAATTTTAAAGATTCTAAAAATTGAATTTGCAATGATATTAATAAACCAAGCCAATGGTCTGCAGATTTTGATAAAGATCGTAATTGGATTGATGACTTTAATGGCTAGTTTTTCTGGGAAAATCATGGCCAAACGTTTTGGCATCAAATCAGCAAATAAGATAAATAGGGAAGTGACTGTTAAAAAAGATAAGCTGAATCCGATGGTATCTGCCCAAGGCCCCGGGTAAAGCTCAGTCGCCAAATTGTGGAAGTAAGGACGCAATGAGGATTCACCGACAATACCCCCCAAGATCGCAACAGCATTCACACCGACTTGCGTAGATGCAAAAAAGTCTGCAGAGTTTTCTTGTAACTCAATGACTTTATTTGCTCTTTCCTCACCGCTTTCAGCAATGAGTTTGAGTTTGAGTTTTCGTGATCCAGCAATCGCGATTTCAGATAAGGATAAAAAGAATGAACATGCGACTAGAAGAACTAGAATCATCATGCTTTGTAAAATATCCATACATCACCTATGTTGATAGGACACAGCCTATAAAGTCGCTTATGCAAATAATTGTTTGTAACGCATTATTTCACTCGCTTATTCTTTAAGAGAATATAATCTATCAATAAGTAAAAGAAATAAATTTTTATTGATATTATTATTAAAACAATCAGCCACACAGAAAATATGGCTGAAAATTCATCTTGTTAATGTGTCAGTTTAGAAAAAACTATGTGGTAATTGTGAATTGCCATTATTCAACAAATACTCACGATTTTCTTCTTCAATCATTTGACGTGCAACAAATAGGATCAATTGTCTGAGCCAACGATGTGCAGGATGATGATGTAACAACGGACACCAAGCCATTTTAAGTTCAAATTCGGGAATATAGAACGGAGGATCCTTTATAACCAGTCTAGGATTCTGTGTTTGTAAGCGTGCCATACGTGTTGGTAGCGTCGCGATTAAATCTACATTTTGCGCTAACAGTGCTGGCATTTGATAATGACGGGTAAATACAGAGATCTTACGGCGTTGACCGATACGCTCTAACGCTTGATCAATCCAACCTAATCCAGCTTGTTTTTCTGGATTAACACCAAAGCCGACACCCATACCTGTTTTAGATACCCAAATATGCTGTGCATCTAAATAGCTTTTTAAATTGAGATGAGTCACTGCAGGGTGTTTATCATTTAAAATACAGCTAAAACTATCACGCCATACTAAGACCTGGTGGAAGCTTTGCGGGATTTCGTTGAAGCGGTTAATGGCTAAGTCAACTTTACCTTGTTCCATATCACGGTAGGATACGTCACTTGGGGTTAAGAAATCCAAGACCACGTTTGGTGCTTCTGAGCGTAAAGCTTTTACTAAACGTGGAACTAAAGTCGCTTCGGCATAATCGGATGTCATAATCCGGAATACACGATTACTGGTATAAGGACGGAATTCAGTACGCGGTTCAAGGATCATTGACAGATCAGCTAGCGCATCTCGAATACGTGGCTGTAATTCTAATGCGCGTTCTGTTGGCGTCATGCCCTCAGAAGAACGAATGAGTAGGGGGTCGTTAAATAAATTACGTAAACGACGCAGAATATTACTCATCGCAGGCTGGGTAACGCCCAATTGCTCTGCTGCGCGGGTGACATTTTTTTCACGAAGAAGTACGTCAAGATAAATTAATAAATTGAGATCGACGCGCTCCAGATTCATAAAAAAAATACCGAAAATAAAATCCTTGAATTGCCTTGAATTATGACATATCCAAAGGGATTTGTGTAACTTAATCCTACATAAAAGCAACAGCCTCAATGCTTATGCTTCAACTTGGCACATTCTGTCGAATTATTTAATTTTGACGGCTTTTTATGCTGTGGTTTTGTATTCAAATTGAAGGAAAATACACAGAAAAATTGTCATTTTCTGCAACTCAAATAAGCAAGTTTCAGCTTTTTATGAACTGATGAGTCTAGAAAATGGGGCTAAAATTTGATGCTTGGCCCAAGTTGTGTATTTTGTAAAATTAATAAAAACAAATACTTGTTTGGTGTTTTTTGTATTCTTGAAAAATGGTTATACATATATTTTTTTAGAAAATACTGAAGATTAAGCCAGAATATTGGATAAAACACTTGCCAAAGACTAAGCTGTGATACATGTTGATGAGGTGCTTTAAATCTAGACTAATTAAAATCAGGATTTATTAGCAATCATTCGATGCCAATCCGCAAAAGGAATATATCATGTCTACATATCAAACAGCGATTGATGCAATCCGCGAACTAAAAGCAAAATTCGGCGACACTTGGCGCGATATTAGCCCAGAAGATGCTGCGCGTATGCAAATGCAAAACCAATTCAAAACTGGTTTAGATATTGCTAAATATACAGCTGCGATTATGCGTCGTGATATGGCTGCTTATGATGCTGATTCTAGCAAATATACTCAATCATTAGGTTGCTGGCACGGTTTTATCGCGCAACAAAAAATGATTGCGAACAAAAAATACTTCGGTACAACTGAACGTCGCTATATCTACCTTTCTGGTTGGATGGTTGCTGCACTTCGTTCAGAATTTGGTCCACTTCCTGACCAATCTATGCATGAAAAAACTTCTGTACCTGCTTTGATCGAAGAAATCTACACTTTCTTACGTCAAGCTGATGCGAAAGAACTTAATGATTTATTCCGTGCGCTTAAAAAAGCAAACGAAGCTGGTGATACTGCTAAAGCTGCTGAAATCACTGCTCAAATCGACGGTTTCCAAACTCACGTTGTGCCAATTATTGCGGACATCGACGCTGGTTTCGGTAACGAAGAAGCGACTTACTTACTTGCACGTAAGATGATCGAAGCGGGTGCTTGTGCACTTCAAATCGAAAACCAAGTATCTGACGCGAAACAATGTGGTCACCAAGCTGGTAAAGTAACAGTTCCACACGAAGACTTCATCGCTAAAATCCATGCATTACGTTATGCATTCTTAGAAATGGGTCTTGATGACGGTATCATCGTTGCGCGTACTGACTCTGAAGGCGCTGACTTGACTCAAAAAATCCCAGTGGTTAAAGAGCCAGGCGACATCGCTTCTCAATACATCAGCTACTTAGATACAACTGAAATTGACATTGCTGATGCTCAAGAAGATGAAATCTTGATCAAACGTAATGGTAAATTACACCGTCCTAAGCGTTTAGCTTCTGGTTTATATCAGTTCCGTGCTGACACTCAAATTGACCGTGTTGTACTTGACTGTGTATCTAGCCTTCAAAATGGTGCAGACCTTCTTTGGATCGAAACTGCGACTCCAAACGTAGAAGAAATCGCTCACATGGTTAACCGTGTACGTGAAACTGTTCCAAATGCGAAGCTTGTTTATAACAACAGCCCATCGTTCAACTGGACTTTAAACTTCCGACAACAAGCTTACGACCGTTGGGTTGCTGAAGGTAAAGACGTTTCTGCTTACGACCGTGCTAAATTAATGAGCGCTGAGTACGATGCTACTGAATTAGCTGCTGATGCAGACGCTAAGATCCGTACATTCCAAGCAGATGCTGCTCGTGAAGCGGGTGTATTCCATCACTTGATCACACTTCCGACTTACCACACTGCTGCGCTTTCTACTCATGAGCTTGCACAAGGTTACTTCGGTTCTGAAGGTATGTTGGCTTATGTTGCTGGCGTACAACGTAAAGAAATCCGTGGTGGTATCGCTTGTGTTAAACACCAAGCAATGGCGGGTTCTGACATCGGTGATGATCACAAAGAAATCTTCTCTGGTGACAACGCTCTTAAAGCACACGATGATGCTAAAAACACAATGAACCAATTCGCTGCTCACTAAGCACTGAACTGATTCAAAAGAAAACCCTGCGAAAGCAGGGTTTTTTTATTGCTTTAAAATAAATACTTAAGACTGAATCTTTGTTTCAAGAAAACTAATTAGGGTCTTTCTGATTATTCGTGATGAGACGCTTTCTATTGAAAGAATTTATTCAATGAGATCTATCTTTATTAATCTAAGGACGATGTAAAAGAGACTTTATTTAAAAAGAGCAAGTGAATTGAATGGCTGAGTTGAATGATTCCATCAAAATATAAGCATAAAAAAACTGCTCATAAAGAGCAGTCTTTTAAGTTTGGGAAATAATAAATTATTTCTCAACACCTGCTGGTTGACCTGCAAGTTTAGCATTTGCATAGTCCCAGTTTACTAAGCTTTCTAGGAAAGTTGCGATGTACTTAGGACGTAAGTTACGGAAGTCGATGTAGTAAGCGTGTTCCCATACGTCGATGGTTAATACTGCAACTTGGCCATGAGCAAGTGGAGTATCTGCATTGGCAGTTTTAGTAATCGATAATTTACCGTTTACTTCATCAGCAACTAACCAAGCCCAACCTGAACCGAATTGAGTTGTTGCAGCAGCAGTAAATTCCTCTGCAAACTTTTCGTAGCTACCAAAAGCTTCTTCAATTTTCGCTGCAATCGCACCTGTAGGTTTACCACCACCATTTGGCTTCATGCTGTTCCAGTAGAACGTGTGGTTCCATACTTGCGCAGCGTTGTTAAAGATACCTGCTTTAGATGCATCACCAGCAGACGCTTTGATGATTTCTTCTAAAGATTTACCTTCAAGGTCTGTACCTTTGATTAAGTTGTTTAAGTTAACAACATAAGTATTGTGGTGTTTGTCGTGATGGTATTCTAAAGTTTCGCGAGTGATGTGTGGCGCTAAATCATCATAGCCATATGGAAGTGCAGGTAAAGTAATGGTTGTCATGTTTCATTCCTTGCAAATTTGCTGGGTTTTACATTAAGTGCCTTTATTGTAAATGATTCTATAGATAATAGGGCAGTCTTTTAATACACAAAATATGCAAAAAATTTCGTTATGAGACATATACGATACAACAATGATTAGAGTTTTTAGCTCGTTTAGTGAACGTTCTAAGACACTCTAACCCGTTTTTTATGGAGATACTGAATCAGGCCGAGCTGATTCGAAAATTATTATACTTTTGCTTGTAACGCTTGGTGATAACGGCGATTGACCTCATTCCAATCCACCACATTATAAAATGCAGCAATATATTCAGGACGGCGATTTTGGTATTTTAAATAATACGCATGTTCCCATACATCCAGACCTAAAATAGGTGTATTGCCATGCATCAAGGGTGAGTCTTGATTGCCGCTACTTTCGACCACTAATTTGTGTTCAGGCGTGACGCTCAGCCATGCCCAACCACTGCCAAAACGACTAATCGCTGCCTTGGTGAATGCATCTTTAAAAGCATCGAAACCACCAAGTTGTTGATCAATGGCTTCAGCAATATCACCTGTAGGTTCTCCACCACCTTGCGGGCTCATGACTGTCCAAAAAAGTGAATGATTTGCGTGTCCGCCACCATTATTGATCACCATATTTTTAAGATCTGCTGGAACTTCATTCACTTTGGCGACTAGTTCCTCTACAGGGAGTTGTTCCCATTCTGTGCCTTCAATTGCGCCATTAATATTATTGATATAGGTCTGATGGTGTTTGCTATGATGAATTTCCATGGTTTTGGTGTCAATGTTCGGTTCGAGTGCATCATATGTATAAGGAAGCGCCGGTAAAGAATAAGCCATGTGTTTGATTCCTTTTGTAATCAATGTGGTTTTATTACGATGAATTGAAGCGCCTTCATTATTTATTTAAAAGCAAATGAGAATCAATGTCTTTTAATTTGCTTTTATCTATGCGAAATGGAGTAAAAAATAAATTTTATTTATCATTTGTCTGTTGGGTCTTGAATTGACTTGCCAATGAAAGAAAGGGGATGTGTTCTGGGTTAGGCTTTATAAGCCCCAAGATAAGGTAAAGACGTTGCAATGCTGGTGGTGTTAACGCAAATCTTAATTTGAAAATGGATTCATTTAAAAATTATGAAGAGAAGGAGTGAAAATAATTCCACTCCTTCAAATGGTTGACTCGAACTAGATCGGATTGTTGAGTTCGAAGTATTCGGTTTTGATTGAAAACTGTTTGGTAATGGCCTGTGCTAAACGCTGTACACCATAACGTTCAGTTGCATGGTGACCACATGCAAAATAATGTACCCCTAGTTCTTTTGCTTCATAAAAAGTACGTTCGCTAACTTCGCCAGAAATATAAGCATCACAGTCTGCTTGAGCTGCTTTTGCAATAAAATCTTGAGCACCGCCTGTGCAGAAGCCTACTTTTTTAATTACAGTTTTATCACTTGGTAGATGAATCACATTAAAGTCAAAAATGCTCTGTAACTTCGCCTTAAATTGTTCTGGACTTAGCGGATTGTCTAAATAGGCAATGTTGCCAATTGGATGCTTTTCGTTTGGATCCAAAGCTTCTAAATCTTTTAGACCGATCAAATCGGCAATAGCGATGTTATTGCCCAAAGTTGGATGTGCATCCAAAGGCAGGTGATACGCGATCAGGGAAATATTATTTTGAATCAGTTTCTTGATACGATTGCCGCGCATGCCTGTAATTGGGTAGGGTTCACCTTTCCAGAAATAACCATGATGGACCAGTAATGCATCGGCTTGTTGGGCAATTGCAGCATCAATTGCATCTTCAGATGCAGTCACGGCACATACAATTTTATTGACTTCAGGCTTACCTTCGATCTGTAAGCCGTTTGGCGCGTAGTCTTTAAATTCATTGGCTTTTAAAGTCTGGTTACACCATTGCACAATGTCATGCAAATTTGCCATGCGATTCCTCAAATGATTTACATCTTTTCTCAGCAACAATAAGAACATATTTTCAAATGTAACTAAAGCTAGACAAAACTTTTTTAACTTTTGCATTGATTTTAAGCAATTTACTTTACAATGGTGGAAACTTCCAGTTCTTCAATAAATTACGTTCATTACATAATTTCGCCTAGAGGATAATAGACGTGCGCCGTGCATTTACATGGTTACCTTGGGTATTACTCATTCTTGTTATATTTAGTTTTCTGGCTTGGCAGAAATCACATCAACCGAAACCAACGGTGGCTGCTGATGGGGTAAAAATGCCAGCAGAAAAGGTTGAACCACTGATTGATACCACGCGTACGGGTGGGGTGGTTTCGTATAGTGCTGCGGTCAAAGTGGCGGCACCTGCTGTGGTGAATATCTTTACCACACAGAAAGTGAAACAGATGAATCATCCATTATTGAATGATCCTGTATTTCGTGAGTTTTTTGGCAATCAAATGCCGCAACAACCTCAAAACGAAAACAGTTTGGGTTCAGGCGTCATTGTACGTGCGGATGGTTATATTTTAACGAATAATCATGTGATTGCGCAGGCTGAGCATATTGTCGTGGCTTTACAAGATGGACGCCGTGCTGAAGCGACCGTGGTTGGCACTGATCCAGACACCGATTTGGCGGTAATCAAAATTGAATTGGATAAATTACCGGTGTTGCCATTTAAATTAAGTGGTAATGAAGTGGGTGATGTTGTGCTCGCGATTGGTAACCCATTTGGTGTCGGTCAAACTGTGACTCAGGGGATTATCTCTGCTACGGGACGTTCGGATTTGGGCATCAATACCTATGAAGACTTTATTCAAACCGATGCTGCGATTAACCCAGGTAACTCTGGCGGTGCATTGATTGATGTTGCGGGTAATTTGATTGGGGTCAATACGGCGATCTTCTCGCAATCGGGTGGTTCACTTGGAATTGGTTTTGCGATACCTGCCAAAGTGTGTCAGCAAGTTCTTAATTCCATCTTGAAAGATGGGCGTGTAGTACGTGGTTGGTTAGGAATTAGCTTAATTCCAAATAACATTGATGAAGATGTTTTGACCGCTAAACCAGTTGGTGTCACTGTTGCAGATGTATTACGTGGCGGACCATCTGATTCTGCAGGGATTAAGCGTGGCGATAAGATTATTCAAGTGAATAATGAGCAGATCTCTTCAGCATCGCATTTGATTAATTATGTTGCGTTACAAGCACCAGAAAGTTTAATTGATGTGGTGATTGAGCGTGAAGGCAAACAACAAACTTTGCAGGTTAAAGTTGGAGAGCGTAAAGTGCAACAAAATGCACAATCGCAATATATTCCATTGCCTAAGCGTCAACAACAGTAAGGCCGCTTAGATGATAAATAAGGGCTGCCAATGAGCAGCCTTTATTTATTTGAAGTCATAAAAAAAGCGTGTTGATCGACTGATCAACACGCTTTTTGCATTTTATCGACTTTTTTATTTTTCATTAAAGCATCGAAATTTGATGGTTTGATGACAGAGTTTTGATGTTTATATGACAAAGACCAAGCACAAGCGCTCTGCTTCAATGTGCACAAAATGCTTGATTGAAGTACTCAAACAAATCAGGGGTTTGAAACCAGATCAAGATCGAAAGACTCATCAAACACAGAAGCGTGACAAACAATAGCAACTTAAAATGACGTTCTATATTAGTCATGAATCACAGCCTCTTCATTCACGAAAAGATGGATGACAACACCAAAAGCACTTAGCACTAAACAGGCGAGCCAAATCATATTGTAGTTGCCTGCAATATCATGATTGACCCCACCGAGCCAGCCGCCAAAGAATGAGCCGATTTGATGGGTAAAGAACACAATACCACTGAGCATGGATAAATATTTGACGCCAAACATATTGGCCACAATCCCATTGGTGAGCGGAACAGTGGAAAGCCAGAGTAGTCCCATAATGATCCCAAAACTATAAACGGTCAATGTGCTGAGTGGGAGTAGTAGAAAAGCAATAATAGCAATACCGCGTAAACCATAAAGCAGCATCAGCAATCTTGGTTTTGAATAGCGATCACCTAACCAACCTGCACCATAGGTCCCTACAATATTAAATAGACCGACCAGTGCCAAGAATATCGTACCTGTTGTGGCATCAAAGCCATGATCAATTAAATAACCAGGTAGGTGTACGCCTAAAAATACCACTTGGAAACCACAGACCAGAAAGCCGAGCGATAACCACCAAAATGGTTTGTGTTTTCTTGCGATGTGTAAAACCTGTTTAAAGCTTAAACTTGGCTGATTTAGCGCTTTAGGTGCTGTAGAAGCAGGGGATTTCAATAACCAAGCCAAGGGGACAATGAATGCAATAGCAAAGGCACTCACCAGCAAAGCAGAAGACCAACCGATGGTTTTAAGGAATAACAGAGTTGAGGGCAGCATAATAAACTGCCCAAAGGAACCCGCAGCACTGGCAATCCCCATGACCATACTGCGTTTCTCTGGTGGTGCAGCGCGACCAACCGCAGAAAGCAATACGGTAAAAGAGGTCGCAGATAAGGCGAGTCCAATCACGAGCCCTAAGCTGAGGTTAAGTAAGAGTCCTGTAGAGCTAAATGCCATAAGGACTAAGCCAATAGCATAGAGTACCCCTCCCGCCATCACGACTTTTTTAGTACCGTACTTGTCAGCAATCGCACCGGTAAAGGGTTGTGCAGCCCCCCAGATCAGGTTTTGCATGGCAATCGCAAAACTAAAAATATGATGGCCCCAACCAAAACTATCGCTCATGGGTACCAGATATAAACCAAAGCCATGGCGTACACCCAATGAAAGTGCGAGAATCAGCGCACTTCCGATCAGCATATAGACCAATTGTTTGGAAAATTGAGGGTTTGACATTGTTGTTGTAATCTTGGAATAAGTGAAAAGTATTCTAAAATACTTCTCATCATATTTCGATTCCCTGCAAAAATAATTGTGACAAGATGCAAAGTCATCAAAACAGTCAACTGTAAATTGACCGTTTTGTTTCAAATGGCAGGATATAATTTAGAACTTAAATTCCAAGCCTAATCCGACAACAGGTTGCTTGTCTTTTTTATCTGCTTGTTCAAGTGTTAAATAACCTACATAGCCATAGCTTTTCACCTGCTTACTAAAGGCATAATCAGCCCCGGCCATGATTTGTTTGGCTTTAAAATCAGCTGTGGTGTTTTTAAAGTGAGTATCATTCTGGCTATATTGTGCTTTGAGTATCCATTTTTTTGCATTTGGAAGAATATATTCGGCACCCACTAACCAACCTTGAGCATCATCAATATTGTTGGCTTTTGTGGCCCATTTTGTTGTTTCTGTTGGATCTGCATAGCTAGTTTCTTCAACATCGGAACGTTGATACAAGCTTTTAATCGCCAAGCCTTCAAACGGATTTAAACGTCCGATGGCACGTATGGTATTTGCTGCGGCAAAAGCTTGTGTGTCGGCTGTATAAGCCTGTCTTGTGGCAACATTGAGAAAGCCACGTCCTGCAAAAGTGCTTGGAATGGCTTTGTCATAGCCAAGTCCTGCGACAAAAAATGGATGTTCATAAACCAGACTGGCAGACCATGCATCGCCTAAGCCGCGACCTGCGACTTTTGCACCGCCGCTGGATGTTTTAATTCCAGATGATTCTCCAGTGGCGAGCAGAGCATTCAGTTTAACCACGCCTTGAGAGAGATGAATGGCTGGTGATTCATAGAGAATGACGTTATCGATACGGTTTTCTCCAGTCAGAATCCCACCAATATCTGCTTTATTTGCCACATAATTATTGAAAATATCAACTGTGCTTGAGAGCTGTTTGACCGGCGTATCATGTTTACCCACTTTGATGGTGCCGAGTTGACTGTCCTTTAATCCGACAAAGCGGTTTCGTTGCGTCCAGTCTGTTCCATCGCCGTCAGCACTTAATCCCCATTCAATTGCATAGACCGCACTTAGATGCTCAGTCAGTTTGTCATCTCCTTTAATGCCTAGATATGAACTATTGGAGCTAACCTCCCACACATCTTTATTTGAGCTGTTGGCATTTTTTTCTGGCAAGTAATCGATACTTGCATCAATTTCCCCATAAAGTGTAGGTGCTGCAAAAGTAGTACTGGTTAAGCATCCAAGCATGGCAAAGCCAAGAAGATTCAATTTCATATTGAGACCCCTGAAAAATGGTGTTGAAGTATTTAATTTGGAAATCGTGTGGGAGGGTTTATCCCACACAAAATGTGTTGTGATTAAGCGAGAGAGTTACGTTCTAATACAGCTTGCTCGAACAATTGTTGTTCTTTGGCTTTATGTTCGACCGAGAAGCGAATGAGGATGACACTGAATGCGGCTACGGTCACCAAAGCACCTAAAATCATCAGGCAGGTTTGTACGTCGAGTAAACCTTTGAGTAAGAAGCCTGCAGCAACTGCACCGACATTACCGCCTGCACCGATGATACCTGCGACACCACCTAAAGCATTGCGATCAATAAAAGGTACAAGCGCGTAAGTTGCACCACAAGACATATGGGTAAAGAGAGCAAAAACGGTCATGCTAATAATTGCAAGTGCTACGGTATTCATCTGAGAAAAAAGTATGAGGAATAAGCCTTCACATAGAATCATGATAAACAATACTTTTGTGCGACCATCTAAACCTTTTGATATTGCAACCTTATCTGAAAGATAACCTCCGAGTGCACGGGCAAATAGGGCAAGCAGACCGAAAATACCAGCAGTCAAACCTGCTTCTTTAAGGCCCATATTGAAGTGATCGACATAGTACATTGCAGCAATGTTATGAATAAAAATTTCAATACCAAAACAGGCAGCATAAGAGACAAATAGAATCCAAACACGGTAATTACGGGCTGCTTGCATCAGAATCGCAACACCGCCTTTTTTGCCAGCACCAACTTCGATACCTTGCTCACGAAGTTCTTTAAAGTTTCCTTGAGGGCAATCTTGAGTAAGCTTCCAATACAGGACACCCACGATCAGCATCATGATGCCTGGTACAAGTAATGCGATTCTCCAACCCATTGCTTGTTCTACACCAAACATGACGATTGCACCTAAGATAAGAGGCATGATGGCTTGGGTTGCACCACCTCCTGCATTTCCCCAACCTGCCGAGGCTGCATTTGCTGTACCTACAACGTTTGGTGCAAACATCACGCTGGTATGGTATTGGGTAATCACAAAGCTCGCGCCAATTGCACCAATCAATAAGCGGAAGAATAAGAAGGATTCATAGGTATTTGCAGCAGCAACACCAAAAACAGGAATACTACCAAGCAGTAAAAGAGCAGTGTAGGTCTTACGTGGGCCGTATTTATCACAGAGTGGGCCAACGATGAGTCGAATTAAAATGGTAATGGCAACTGCTGCAATGTTGATATTGGCAATTTGATCTTTGGTTAAATTGAACTCGCCTTTGATGACTGGCATGAGGGGAGCACAGGCAAACCACGCGAAGAAACACACGAAGAATGCCAACCATGTCATATGGAACGCTCGCATGGCAGGTGTAGAAAAGCTAAATAATTTTATTTCGGTGGCTTTTTTTGCATCAATATTCATTGGTGAAGACATAACTTTCTCCTGAACTGCACGTCATTTATTTTGCTTAGGCATTACGCTGATTAAGCAAATCGAACAGAACGGACGCCGTTGGCCGTCATCAAATATGTTTATGAATCGTCGTTGATTCAATGTGTTTGATATATAGCAAGTGCCGTGCCAGAAAAATAAATTAACCAAATGAATAATTTAAAATGTTAATCATCAAGGTGTTTATAAGAGGATTGAGTGAATCAAGAATATTGGTATAAATGTGGGGTCGTAGATAGAAGGTGTCTATGTTAGACAATCTTCTGAAAATTGCGTTCTCGTGGTGCGTGATTTTTGATCATGCTGCTTTGAAAGATTGCACAATAAAAAAGCAGCGAGTGCTGCTTTTTATGAAATGAAATTTAGAAGCGGTAACCGACACCGACATAGGTAATCAGAGGATCAATATCAATTTTAGTATTTGCTTTGATGAGTTCTTTACCTGTGTTGCGGTCAGTCACAGAGATTTTAGCCTCATTATTCATTTTGGAATAAGAAACAGAACCGACAGCAAACCAGTTTGGATTAAAATCATAGGTTGCACCTATAGTCACAATCGGGGCAAAGGTGTCCGTTGCTTTGAGTTTAACTACAGGGTCTGCTGAGGATGTTTTACCATCTAAGGCTGCACCTGCTTTTCCATCATGAATATTTTGAATCATATGACCTGCTTTGATTAAATCTAACTCGATCCCTGAGTTGATTTTTAAATCATTAAAATAAGCATACATGACACCTGCGCCAACATAGGGACGGAACTTATTCACCCCAGATTTACCAAACTGGTAATGTAGTTCTACAGCGGGTAACCAAGCACGTGCAGTTGCAGCTTTGTCACCTTGGGTTAGATCAGTGATATGGATATCTTGTTTTAAACCAATTGTTCCTAATGCGGTCTCTGCCTGACCTGTTAAAGGTGCGTAGATATCGCCTTTACCTTTGATATCAACTTTCGGTGGAATACCAGCCTTAACTTCTAAAGAGATGTTATCGGTAAAATGGTAATTAGCCATAATACCAACAGTGTCAACCTTATCAGCTTCTAAACCTGTTCCTTGGCTTTGCCAGTTAGATAGGCCGTTGACAGTTGCAGTGCCTGTTAACAGGCCTGGTACTGGGTCAAGGGGTTGTATTTTAATGGCATCATAAAGAAGCTTATTGGAGTCTCGGTCTGCTGCTGCAAGTACAGCTTGTTTAGAGACATCTCCAACTTTGGCTTTAGTACCCTCAGCAACACTCGTGTTGATATTGACTGGATTTGCAGATCCTTGCGGCATGGCATGTAACCAGCCCGCGGAAACAGAAAAACGTTTAAACCCATCTCCATCTTTTAGACTGAAATAAGGCGAGTCTGCGAAAGTAAGTGTCGGTAGGGCACATACACCTGTAATCAGGCAAGCGAATGATTTCTTCATCATTGTGGGACTCCATGTCCAAAAAGTTTGTTAGGATTTTTCTTGCGCCCACCTTAACGCTATTTTTAAATAGGCTTTGTTTAGTTAAATTTTATAATTGTTATGCTTATGATTTTTTTTGTTTGATTTAAATAAATTGATGAAGAAAATGTGGATGCGTAAAAAAAGTCACCGGAGTGACTTTTTTAAAATAATTCAAAGGGAATGAATTACATAAAGCGAGACAGATCTTCTTCAGGTCGAGCAGTGAGTACTTCGATCCCTGTTTGTGTTACCAAAATCGTATGTTCATATTGAGCAGATAACTTGTGATCTTTTGTGACAACCGTCCACTTATCACCTAAAAGTTTGGTTTGCCAAACACCTGCGTTGACCATTGGTTCGATGGTAAAGGTCATGCCAGCCTCTAGACGCATACCCGTACCTTTTTGGCCATAGTGTAAAACTTGTGGTTCGTCGTGGAAAACATTGCCGATACCATGGCCACAATATTCACGGACAACGCTGAAACGTTCAGATTCAACATATTGCTGAATGGCATAGCCCACATCACCTAGATATGAACCATCTTTAACAGTTGCCATACCACGATACATCGCTTCCTGTGCCACTGAACATAAACGATTAGCAAGAATAGATGTTTCACCACCCACGATGTACATCATGTTGGTATCACCGTGATAACCATCTTTAATCACTGTTACATCAATATTAAGAATATCACCGTTCTTTAATGTTTTATTTTCAGAAGGGATGCCGTGACAAACTACATGGTTAACCGAAGTACAAATAGAATGTTGAAAAGCAGGGCGGCCAGGTGCAGCACCGTAACCTACACAGGCAGGAATCGCGTGTTGAACATTTTCAATATGATTGCGACAGATTGTATCGAGTTCTAGTGTGCTCACACCCGCTTTAATATGCGGTTTAATCATGTCTAGAACTTCAGCCGCCAATTTCCCTGCAACACGCATCTTTTCAATTTCTTCAGGTGTTTTGATTAATCGGCGTGGGGCTGTATAAGTTGTATTCATGATCTCTAAAAACTTTTGGTAATTTGCAAGTGTCTATGGTATAAATAGCCGCCTATTTTATCAAATGCTTTTCGTGAATATATTTTACGAAAATATCTGATAACAATAGTCGTAAAAAATCCGCACATATATCGACACATTACTCTGGGTGCCTAGCAATAGGTGGAGAATGCGGATATATGGAGGCCTAACCCAAACTTTAAGGTAAAGAAAATGGCAGATTACAACGTAAGCATGCGCGACCTTCTTCAAGCAGGCGCACACTTTGGTCACCAAACTCGTTTCTGGAACCCAAAAATGCGTCAATACATTTTTGGCGCGCGTAACAAAATTCACATCATCAACCTTGAGCACACTGTTCCTGCGTTAAATGATGCTTTGAACTTTGTTAACAATCTTGCAAGCAAAAAGAACAAAGTATTGTTCGTTGGTACTAAACGTGCTGCTTCTAACATCATCCGTGAACAAGCTCAACGCGCTGGTCAACCATATGTAGATCACCGTTGGTTAGGTGGTATGTTGACGAACTGGAAAACACTTCGCCAATCTATCAACCGTTTAAAAGACCTTCAAACTCAATCTCAAGACGGTACTTTTGCTAAGCTTACTAAACGTGAAGCTTTAGAGCGTACTCGTGAGATGGAAAAACTTGAACGTGCTTTAGGCGGCGTTAAGAACATGGGTGGTTTACCTGACGCATTATTTGTAATCGACGTTGATCACGAAGCGATTGCAATCAAAGAAGCGAAAAACTTAGGTATTCCTGTAATCGGTATCGTTGATACAAACTCTAACCCAGACAACGTTGATTACGTTATTCCGGGTAACGACGATGCGATTCGTGCAGTAACTTTGTATGCTTCAGCTATGGCTGATGCGATTCTTGCTGGTAAAGAATACGCTCAATCACAAGCTAATGCACAAGCAAAAGGCGACGATGCTGCGAAAGACGCATCTGAGGCTTAATGCGTTTTGACGCAAGCTTGTCATTTTTGCGACATGTAATGGTGGCAAATTAAAGCGTCGAGAGTGCAAACGGCCCAGAGTTTCTTTGGGCCGTTTTTGTTGAACAGATTTATTTTCTACCGATTTTAGGAGATCAACATGACTGCAGTTACTGCGAGCATGGTAAAAGAATTACGTGACCGTACTGGTCTTGCAATGATGGAATGCAAAAAAGCATTAACAGAAGCAGGCGGTGACATCGAACTTGCGATTGATAACCTTCGTAAATCAGGTCAAGCAAAAGCTGCTAAAAAAGCAGGTAACATTGCTGCTGATGGCGCGATCACTATTATTCAAAACGGTAACAAAGCAATTCTTGTTGAAGTTAACTGTCAAACTGACTTCGTTGCTAAAGACGAAAACTTCAAAAACTTCTCTGATAAAGTTGCTGCTGCTGCACTTGCTGCAAACGAAACTGATGCTGCGAAAATTGCTGAACTTAAGCTTGAAGACGGCGCGACTGTAGAAGAAGCTCGTGTTGCACTTGTTCAAAAAATCGGTGAGAACATTCAAGTTCGTCGTGCTCAAATCGTTGAAGGCGAAAACTTGGCTGTTTACAAACACGGTTTAAAAATCGGTGTTGTTGTTTCTTACACAGGTGATGCTGACACTGGTAAAGGTATTGCAATGCACGTTGCTGCGTTCAACCCAGTTGCTGTAAATGCTGAAGCTGTTCCAGCTGACTTGATCGCTAAAGAGAAAGAAATTGCTGAAGCGAAAGCATTAGAATCTGGTAAGCCAGCGAACATCGTTGAGAAAATGGTAACTGGTTCAGTTGAAAAATACTTGAACGAAGTTGCGCTTGATCGTCAAATGTATGTTATCGACAATGATAAGAAAGTTGCTGATGTATTAAAAGCGACTGGTACAGTTGTAGCTCAATTCGTTCGTTTCGAAGTGGGTGAAGGTATTGAGAAGAAAGCTGAAATGAGTTTTGCAGAAGAAGTTGCTGCTGCTCAAGCTGCTGCGAAGTAATTCGTATCTTCTAAAAAACCCAGTCATTATGACTGGGTTTTTTATTGGCTGTATAAAAAGCCCACTATATTGAGTGGGCTTTTATCGGTAGAAATAACTTATTCAGCTTCTTTCTTGAGTTCGTATTTGTCAGCTAATTCGCCTGTAATCTCTTTGCCTTCCATATCGAGGGCTTTTAAGTAGCCTTCTGCAACGAAGTATTTGCGGTTATCACCTGCCTTGTCGAGTTCAATGACAGAAGTGTTCTTGCTGTCAAAAGCGAAGCTACCTTTGCTTTCAAATGCTTTGCCATCACCTTTGCCTAAATAAGTCTCTTTGATCTCGTAAGTTTTATCTAGGTTGAGCTTAAGCTCAGTCTTAATCCCTTCGCAATCTGCGCATGGAAGTACACCAGTATACGTACCATTCCAGTCTAATGAATTTTCTGCGGTATGTGCACTATCAGCGATGACTTCAGAGCTTGCTTCTGTTGTGGTTGCTGGGGGTGTTTGCTCATCAGTTTTTGGGGTTTCTGCTTTATTGCATGCAACTAAAAAAATAGATGCCAAAGAAATTGCGATTAGTGATTTTTTCATCTTAGATATAACCTTGTGAAAACATTAATATCCAAGTTATTAGATTTTAAAAAGAAATGGTAGTAAGGGAATGTAAGGGTTATTTAACCTTTGGTAAAGCAAGACAAGTTAACCTTGTCTTGCTTTGAAGCGAGGGTTTGATTTGCAAATGACAAATAGCTTGCCACGACGCTTAATAATCTGGCAGTCAGCACTACGACGTTTTGCACTTTTAAGGGATGAGCAGACTTTCATTTTAGGTCTTGATGAATTTGTGTTATGTTATAATATTTCGCTTATTTGAGCATGTAGAGTTAGTCTTATTCTTTGGTGGGGTAAATGTTAATAATAAAAAAGCCCTTATCTTTCGATAAGGGCTTTTTTGAATCTGGAGCGGGAAAGGAGACTCGAACTCCCGACCCCAACCTTGGCAAGGTTATGCTCTACCAACTGAGCTATTCCCGCAATAGGACGCATTATAGAGAGTTTCATTCAAGTGTCAACTCTTTATAATGCTAAGTGTTTAATTAATCAGCACGTCGCCAGATTGTTCCTTGACGTGTATCTTCCAAAACCACACCTTGATCCAATAAAGACTGGCGAATGCCATCAGCTTGAGCAAAGTCTTTGGCCTTTTTCGCATCAACACGCTGTTGAATAAAACTTTCAATTTCAGCATCGGAAAGGCTAAGTGCTTCCTGACCAATATCTGATTTTAGGAATTCATCTACATCATGCTGAACCAGACCAAGAATGTTGGTTAAATGACGCAGAGTAGAGTAAAGCAGCGTTGCTTGTTCCGCTTGCTCTTCTTTCACCGCGCGATTAAGTTCTTTATTCAGTTCGAACAATACCGCCATTGCTTCAGCGGTATTGAAATCATCACACATCGCATTGTTAAAGCGTTCTACAAAGTTTTGCTCTAATGTCTCAACCGTTTTTTGACCATACACCTGTTGATAGGCTTTAAATGAATGATAAAAACGGCTTAGCGCAGTTTTTGCTTCTTTTAAAGCCACATCAGAGAAGTTAACTGGGCTGCGATAATGCGAAGACACGATGAAGTAGCGAATCACTTCAGGATGGAATTTCTCCATCACATCGCGAATGGTAAAGAAGTTGCCTAAAGACTTAGACATTTTCTCGCCATCAACATTGATGAAACCAACATGCATCCAATAATTAACATATTGTTCACCAGTCGATGCTTCACTTTGTGCGATTTCATTTTCATGATGCGGGAACATCAGATCTGAACCACCCCCATGAATATCGAAATGATTGCCTAGGCAGCAAGTCGACATTGCAGAGCATTCAATATGCCAACCTGGGCGGCCATTACCCCAAGGTGAAGCCCAAGCAGGTTCATTTGCTTTGGCATGTTTCCACAGTACAAAGTCAAAGGGATGTTTCTTTTCAACTTCAACATCCACACGCTCAGATGCACCCGCTTGCATATCATCCAATTTACGACCAGATAAACGACCGTATTTATTGAACTTGCTCACCTCAAAATAAACATCGCCATTGCTAGCAGGGTATGCAGCCCCTTTGTCAACCAATGTACCGATCATATTTTGCATTTGATCAATATATTCAGTTGCTTTGGGCGCCTCATCTGGTTCAGCACAACCTAAGTTAGCCGCATCTTCATTCATTGCCTGAATAAAACGAGCAGTGAGTTGTTGGATGCTTTCACCATTTTCATTGGCGCGGGCAATGATCTTGTCATCGATGTCGGTAATGTTGCGAATATAGCGAACTTTCCAACCTTGGCTGCGCAGAAAGCGAATGATGTAGTCAAATGCAACCATAACCCGAGCGTGCCCGATATGACAGTAATCGTAAACCGTCATACCACAGACATACATATCGATTTGACCTTCTTTACGTGGGACAAATTCAACTTTTTTACGTTGCTCAGAGTTATATAGAACAAAAGGTTGCATAAGGGTTTTCAAACACTCTACAAAAATCGTTATTCATCATAACG
Source organism: Acinetobacter higginsii (assembly GCF_000369845.1). Taxonomy (NCBI): domain Bacteria; kingdom Pseudomonadati; phylum Pseudomonadota; class Gammaproteobacteria; order Moraxellales; family Moraxellaceae; genus Acinetobacter; species Acinetobacter higginsii. The sequence goes on from NZ_KB850212.1 coordinate 115,623, forward strand.
TATGCACCATATTTCATAAAGTTATCAGCAGAAAAAAGATGGCTTTCATTTGCAATATTTCTTTATTCAAAACCAATTTGACTCACTGTCCGAAGTTGAACTTTTTTTTGCGAAATAATAATAAATCACAGCCGTTGCCAGAATGCCGACCAACCAAGAGATATCAATACCACCTAACATGGTCACGATGTGACCCGTGTAAACTTTACTATGAATAAACGGAAGTTGTAGTAACACGCCCATGATATAACAGCCAATGCCGATATGATTCCAGCGGCCATATTTCCCATCTGGATCATATAAGGCGTCAACATCACATTCTTCTTTAGAGATGAAATAGTAGTCTACAAGGTTAATTGCACTCCAAGGAATGAAGAAGGTGAGTAGGAACAGAATGAATGCTTTAAAGCTGTTTAAAAAAGTATGTTCACCAGCAATTGCGATGATTGTAGAAATGGCAACCATAGCCAGTACAATACCTAAACGCGTCATTCTTGAAATTTGATAGCGCGGTTTGAAGCTATTCCAAATGGTTGCAATACACATGAAGCATCCATAAGCATTCAGCGTGGAGAGTGTGACCTTACCAAAGGCGATACTGAAATATAAGAACGTAATGATCAGTGCGACGGCGTTCATTCCCACGACATATTGCACCTCATTTCCGACAAAGCCGCCTTGTGAAATCTGTGCAATCAATACACCCAAAGTCATGGAAATTTGCGAACTGAGGAGTGAACCTAAACCAACAGCCAAAAAGACACGGGTGGAGGAGGTGTTTGACGGTAGGTATCTGGAATAATCGGCTACATAAGGACCGAATGAAATTTGCCAAGAGGCCGAAAGCGAAATTGCTAACAAAAATGAGGACCAGCTAAACTTTTGAACGGCAATTAATTCTGAAAAGTTTGAATGAGTTAAAATTTGAGTCAAAATAATAATAAAGGCAATTATGCCAATAACGCTTGCAACTTTTCCGACCCAGTGGATTAGGCGATAACCAATGGTGGCAAAGATCACAATAAAAGCCGCATAGATTAAAATTCCAGTGCTATTGCTGACATTGATGAGTTGTGCGATCGCTTTACCTGCGAGAACTTCACCCGTGGCTGTAAACCCAATGTACATTAAGCAAACTAAGAGAATCGGAATGCATGCACCATATACGCCAAATTGCACGCGGCTTGAAATCATTTGAGGAAGGCCAAGTTTGGGACCTTGTGCTGCATGCAATGCCATGACGATGGCACCGAAGCATTGGCCAATCAATAAACCGATAATCGACCAAAACACATCACCACCCAGTACAACGGCCAAAGCACCTGTAACGATCGCTGTGATTTGTAAATTAGCACCAAACCACAGGGTAAATTGGCCGAAAACACTGCCATGTCTTTCGTGTTCTGGAATGAAATCAATACTGCGGTTTTCAATAAATTGATGTTTTTCTTTCCCATCCACTGAGGTCATCTTTTTACTCCGTATCCTTGAAGCACTTTTCGTCATAAAAAATACCTAATTATTGCTTAGGTATGATCATGTATGATCTTATTTGTATATGTATATACAACTTGAGTTAATAATAAGCAAGTTTTCCTGTGAAGTATAGAAGGGATCTACGATTAAGAATGAATGTACATATGCCTAACTAAATTGGGATTCAACATATGGGTGTATAGCCCAAATATTATGAGTCCTATTTCATACTTCATCTCTTCATTTTTCATGAAAACTTATACATTTAGAAACGTGTATGATTTGCAGATATGTTAGAATCGCCACCATTCTTTTGATTAAAATCATCTACCATCAGGTGGATAGAGTATTATTTTGAGTCAAACTCATATGTCACACACTATAGATTTCCAAAAAAGCGCATTAGAAACGTTGCGTGTCGAACAACAAGCCATAGATGTCTTAACTGCGCAAATTGATGAACGCTTCGATATTGCATGCGAAATCCTTTTGCAATGCCAAGGACGTGTTGTTGTAACTGGTATGGGTAAGTCTGGTCATATCGGTCGTAAAATGGCAGCTACCTTTGCATCGACTGGAACACCATCTTTCTTTATGCATCCAGGTGAAGCAGGCCATGGTGATCTAGGAATGTTAGTGCGTGGTGATGTACTGATTGCAATTTCTAACTCAGGCAAGAGTGATGAAATCATGATGTTAATGCCTTTAATCAAGCATTTAGCTGTGCCTTTAATTACCATTAGTCGGGATAATAAAGGACCAATGCCTCAAAATGCAGATGTGGCATTGACATTAGGTTTAGCTGACGAGGCTTGTCCTTTAGGCTTAGCACCAACATCAAGCACTACAGCAACATTAGTGTTGGGGGATGCATTAGCTGTTGCGCTATTAGAAGCACGCGGTTTTACTGCGGATGATTTTGCGCGTTCACATCCAGCTGGAGCCCTAGGTAAACGGTTGCTTTTGCATGTGAAGCATTTGATGCATACAGGTTCAGAATTACCAAAGGTTCGCCCAGATACACCAATGAATAAAGTGTTATATGAAATTTCTGATAAGCGTCTGGGTTTAACCACGATTGTCGATGAAAATGATACCTTATTGGGTATTTTTACCGATGGTGATTTACGTCGTATGATTGACCAGCAACAAGGCTTCGATGTGAACTTAGCGGTTTCTGAAGTAATGACTAAAAATCCACTAACGATTTCACAAGAAGCGCGTGCGGTGAAAGCTTTAGAAAAAATGCATGACAGAAAAGTGAATCAATTTGTAGTTGTTGATGATGCCAATAAAGTGATTGGTGTGATTAGTATGCATGACCTCATTCAGGCAGGAGTAAATTAAGCCATGGCATCTTATGCTTTACAAGAACAAGCACGTCATTTAAAAGCACTGGTACTTGATGTGGATGGGATTTTAAGCGATGGCTTTGTTACATTAACCAATTCAGGTGATGAGATTAAATCATTTGATATCCGTGATGGCTTGGGAATGAAGCTGGTTCAACAAGCGGGTATGAAAGTAATTATTATCACAGGTCGAAAAAGTCAGATTGTTGAAAAACGGATGTCTGATCTTGGTGTAGATTTGGTATTCCAAGGACGTGAAGATAAAGGGGTGGCATTGCGTGAAGCTTGTGCTCAATTGGATCTATTGCCCGAAGATTGTATTTATATGGGCGATGACTGGCCTGATCTATCTGCATTTGCTATCGCTGGTATGAAAGTTACTGTGCCTAATGGACATGAAGAAGTACGTCGTCGTGCTAATTTAGTGACCCAAGCGATGGGTGGTCGTGGTGCTGTACGAGAAGTATGCGATATGTTGTTGATGGCAAAAGGTGTTTACCAAGAACTGCTTGAAAAATATCTTGCTGTACCACATTAATATAGTGTTGATTCGCTCAAAGGTTAGGTAACCCTGTTTATGGATACCAAAGTTTTATATGTTGTTGCTGTTGTAGTCGCTTCTATAAGTGGTGGCTACTATTACTACAGTGGCAAAGCAAAAAAGTTGGATGTTGATTCAGCCAAGAATATGACCTATTCAGCCCAGGGTGTTCATTTAACTCAAACTGACGAGCAGGGCAATTTGTATATGCGAGCTGAAGTTAAACAGCTACAACAGAATATGCAACAAAAAACCTCCCAGCTTGATCAACTGAATGCGGTGATGTACAAACAGGGCAAACCTGATGCAACATTCTATGCAAAACAAGCAAATGGCTATGATGATAATACTAAAGTCATTTTGCTTGGAGATGTTGTTGCAACGAAACTGTCCGATCAAGGTAACAAATTAGAGTTTCATACGGATGAACTCACTGGTTACCCAAAAACAAGAGAGCTTGAAACACAACATCAGGTGATAGTTCAATCACCATCTGCTGAATTTGTGAGTCAAGGTCTTAAGGCTAATTTAAATAATGGTCAATATGAGTTTTATAAAATTCGAGGAAAGTATGCGCCAAGTTCTTAATTCCAAATCTCGTTCTACTTTCCTTAAACAACTAAGCTGCGTTGCTGTTGTTGCACTTTCTTCTGCAGCTAGTTTTGCTTTGCCATCGGATCGTAACCAACAGCTTTCTTTGGTTGCGGATCGTGCAACCTATAATGATAAAACAGGTATAACGACCTATACAGGCAATGTTGTGATCGAACAAGGCACCATGAAGCTTCAAGCTGATTCACTTGTTGCAAATTTAAATAGCAAAAAAGAAATTCAAATCATTACGGCCAAAGGTCAGCCAGCAAAGTTCCAGCAGCAAATGGATACCAATAAGGGCTTAGCTCGAGGTGAAGCACAGACGATCGTGTACAATGCAGATACGGGTATTCTTACTTTAACGGGTAAAGCATACCTTTATCAGGATGGCTCAAGCATTCGTGGTAATAGCTTAAAATACAGCATGAATAAAGGTGATGTAGAGGCACAAGGATCTTCAACTAACCGTGTGCAAATTATTATTCCACCTTCAAGTTCAAAAAGTTTCCCAGGGGCGCGTGATTAATGGAACAATCAATGCAGCAACCACAGACGCTCTGTATCAAGCACTTAGCGAAGAACTACAGTAAACGTTGGGTAGTAAAAGATGTTTCTTTTACTATGCAAAGTGGACAAATTGTTGGTCTGCTTGGGCCAAATGGTGCAGGTAAAACGACGAGCTTTTATATGGTCGTCGGTTTGGTTCGTATGGATAAAGGCGAGATTCATTTAGATAATCTGGACTTGTCTGATCTGGCGATGCATGAGCGTGCACGTAAAGGTATTGGTTATTTGCCTCAGGAAGCTTCAATCTTTAGAAAGTTGACGATTGCTGAAAACATTATGGCAATTTTAGAAACGCGTAAAGATTTGAATAAGCAACAACGTCAGCAACGCCTGAATGAATTATTAAATGATTTTAAAATTAATCATATTAAGGATTCATTGGGGATGAGTGTGTCTGGTGGTGAGCGTCGCCGTGCTGAAATTGCTCGTGCTTTGGCTGCCGATCCTAAGTTTATGCTTCTAGATGAACCATTTGCTGGTGTCGACCCAATTTCTGTTGGTGATATTAAAGATATTATTCAAACACTTAAGGATCGTGGTATTGGGGTTCTGATCACGGATCATAACGTACGTGAGACTTTAGCAATTTGTGAAAAAGCTTATATTGTGAGTGAAGGGTCTGTAATTGCAGAGGGCACACCACAAGAAATTCTAGATAATGAGCAAGTGCGTAAAGTATATTTAGGTGATGATTTCGTCGTTTAAATCGGCCGATTATCACTTTTAAAAAAGAACCGTAAGGTTCTTTTTTTGGGGTAAATAAAATAATAAATGGTTAAATATTGAGTTGTTGATGAAGGGGTGGCTTATATTTTATCCTAATTGTATGATAAATATATATTTTATAGATTCCACTATAAAGGCATAATCTATTAAAATGCGAACTGTTTTACAAAAATATACATATATCTAGCGATGAAATTATGTGCGGAACGTAGTGTTTTTTATAAAAAAATGCTTAAAATGAAAATGCTGAAATGATAACAATACGAAAAAAATATGAACTTGCACAACGATATAAAAGTGAATAATGGATCATGGAAAAAAAGTATGGATTTTAAGTGGTTACTTTATGTAGCAACCTTGTCTGTGCCAATGACACATGCAACAACTCCAAGTGAACAGTATCACACTTTAAAGAACAATATTTCTCAGCTTTTTGTCCCAAAAAGTAGTGATGAGTTTAAAGTGGCACAAATGCAGAAATTAAGTAATTTTTCTGTTGATGCTTCACTCGGGAGTGATTTGCCTGTGGTTGGATCAGGCCGTCCTCAAGTCGATACCGTTCCTGCTGCTTTCTGGCAGAATCAGCGAAAAGTACTCAAAGATGCGGTACAGATTGCGGTACAGCGGAACCCTGAAATTTCGCAAGGAATTTCATCATTAGCCTCACAAAATGCCAATATTGATGTTGCCAAATCTGGCTACTATCCACAGATAGGTGGTGGGGTCAGCACAGGTGATTTGGGCAAAAAAGTACTCGAGGCCAACAGTTACTCACTTTAAGTGCTGCACAAATGCTTTATGACTTTGGTAAAGTTAAATCAGGTGTTGATGTCGAAAAAGCCAAAGTTGTGGTTGGGCAAGCGAATGTTCTAGTGAAAATTGATGATATTTCATTAGATGTTGCGCAAACAATTGTTAATATTCAGCGTTATCAAAAACTGATCCAGATTGCGAATCAGCAAATCGCAGGGATTAAGCGTATCCAAGAGATGGCTAATCTGCGTGCTAATGCGGGAATTAGTAGTCAGGCTGATCCGATACAGGCCCAATCTTATTTGCAATCCGCTCAATCAGCGATGATCGCGCAACAATCTTTGCTGAGCCAATATCAGCAGCATTTGTATACCTTATTAGGTTTTGATACACGAAATGTACAATGGGCGATTTCAGAAGATTTTGTAAAACAATCAGATTTATATGCTGCACCGCAGTTCAATACCATTCCACAAATGATCGCAGCTCAGGCTGGAATTGAGGTTGCCCGTAATCAAAAATTACAGACACAGATTAGTAATTATCCGACACTATCTGTAAAAGGAGAACTGAGTCAAGCTTTACATGGTAGGAACCCTGGAAATGATAAAGAGGGTGGGTTCGATAGTGCGATTATGTTGGAAGCTAGTAGCCAGTTCTATCAAGGTGGGGCCACATCCTCGAAAACTCGTGCGGCTAGTTTTGCTGAAGAGGCAGCAAAAGCACAAGTCAATGCGGTGTATTTAAAAGTATTGGATCAGATTCGAACCAGCAGAGAACAAATTGAAAACAAACAACGTCAAATGCAGGTTTTAGCAGGACAACAAGCAACAACAATACGAACAAGAGAACTTTATCAAGAACAATATAAGTTGGGAACACGGACTCTGGTTGATCTGTTAAATGCAGAACAGGCGATTCATAGTGCGAATTCAGAGGCAGAAACAGCACGTTATGACATTTACAGCAGTATTGCTCAATATATTGCTGCAACAGGACGTTCTCGCCAAGCCTATGACCTCAATAATATAAAAATCCAAGGATTTGAGGTACAACCATGATTACTACAAAAATAAACTATCAGCCTTGGTTACAAGCCATACTGACCATTGCAAAGCATTATCGAATTGAACCTTCTGAGGAACGGATTCGCCTGCAGCTTGACTGGAATCAAAACCAGAATCTAGATGAAGTTTTAGTGTTAATCAGCAGACAGGTTGGATTAAACCTTAGAAGAGTTGCCTTTAGCGACGACGTGATTAACCCTTGGCGTTTACCTGTATTGGTAGAATTAGCCGACGGGCAGGTTGGTGTTATTGATAAAGCTGACGGTTCAGGCCATGTCAGTGTTCAACTAAGTGGCGATCAAGGTCTATCCCAAAAATTTGCCGTTGGCGCATTGAAGCATATTATTAAAAATGTATATGTGCTCCGCCCTGAACAGTCAGTACCCGATGCGCGTATTGATGAATATATCAAACCATACGAGGCAAGCTGGTTTTGGTCAATTGTATTGCAAGACTGGAAACGCTATATCGATATCATGTTGGCCTCAATGATTGCCAATATTTTGGCCTTGGCCACGATTATTTTTTCAATGCAAGTCTATGACCGAGTTGTTCCATCACAGTCGATTCCAACACTTTGGGTACTTGCGAGTGGTGTACTCATTGCTGCGATTTTTGAGTTTGTATTAAGACTTTCACGGGTTTATATCTCAGATATTATTGGTAAAAGGGCAGATTTACGAATTTCTGATCGCGTATTTGGTCATGCAATTCGGATTAAGAATAGTGAGCGCTCTAAGTCAACGGGAACCTTTATTTCTCAGATCCGTGAGTTAGAAGGTGTTCGAGATCTAGTGACATCAACGACCATGGGGGCCATTGCCGATTTACCCTTTTTCTTTTTATTCCTGATTATCTTCGCAATCATTGGTGGTAACTTATTTTGGGTCATGTTATTGGTCGTGCCTCTAATGATCTTGCCTGCAATTTTGGCACAAAATAAATTGGCACAGCTTGCACAAGAAGGGATGCGTGAATCTTCGATTCGAAATGCAATTTTAGTAGAAGCAGTACAGGGTATTGAAGATATTAAATTATTACGCGCGGAGTCACGTTTCCAAAACCAGTGGAACCATATGAACGAAGTGTCTGCTGATATCAGTATGCAGCAACGTAAGATTGTGGGGGTACTGACTGCGTGGACGCAAAAGATTCAGGGGCTAACTTATGCAGCTGTGATTCTAGTGGGTTGTTTTGCGGTGATGAAAGGCGATATGACCACAGGTGCTTTGGTGGCGTGTTCGATTTTATCTTCACGGATGTTGGCACCAATTTCACAAATCACGGGTATTTTGGGACGTTTGCAACAGGCAAAAGTGGCGAAGAAAAGCTTAGATGAGTTAATGCAGAAACCTGTCGATCAACCAGATCAAGCACATTTGGTACATAAAGAAGTGTTGCATGGCGATTATGAGTTGAAAAAAGTGGTGTTCCAATATACGGAAGATGACCCACGCCCAAGTTTGGTTATTCCACAACTTAAGATTCGTGCAGGTGAGCGTATTGCAATTCTAGGACGCAATGGTGCAGGTAAATCGACCTTATTACAGATTTTATCTGCGATGCAGTTTCCGAATTCTGGCTCAGTGTATTTAGATGATCTGGATATTAGTTTGATTGATCCTGCCGATGTGCGTCGTGATATGGGCTTACTTAATCAAAATGCACATCTATTTTATGGCACCATCCGTGAAAACTTAACCCTTGGCGCACCTCTAGCGCGTGACGAGGATATATTAAAGGTACTAAAAGTGACTGGTGCACTGAGTTTTGTGCATGAAAAGAAAGAAGGCCTAGATCATTTGGTATTAGAAGGTGGCGTTGGTTTCTCTGGGGGACAACGACAAGCCTTATTGTTGGCGCGTTTATTGATTCGTCAGCCGAATATCTTATTGCTAGATGAACCAACTGCTGCCATTGATGATGTGGCCGAAAAGCAATTGATTGATCACTTAAAAACTTGGCTTGGTTATCGAACTTTAGTTGTTGCAACGCATCGACGTGCAGTTTTGGAATTGGTTGACCGAATTATTGTCATGAATGAAGGCAAGATCGTCATGGATGGACCTGTAGATCAAGTTTTACAACAATCATCAATAAAACAAAAAATAGTTTAATACTTTGAGGAAATTTTATGAGTGAACAACAACAGAACAGCAGTCGTCCCATGAACGTAACTTATAATGAACCAAAGTTACCTCGTTCGACGCTTGTTGTTTGGATGATTGGGATTGGTTTACTTTCACTCTTAATCTGGGCATGGTTATTTAATCTAGAAGAGGTTTCAACGGGTACGGGGAAAGTGATTCCCTCTTCAAAAGAGCAGATTATTCAATCACTTGAAGGGGGAATTCTCACTAAACTTGATGTCAATGAAGGTGATGTGGTTGAAAAGGGGCAAATTCTTGCACAACTTGATCCAACCCGATTTGCATCGAATGTTGGAGAGTCAAAGTCTTTACTGACTTCAGCACAGGCAACTGCAGCACGTTTACGTGCTGAAGTGACGGGTTCACCATTAAGTTTTCCTGAAGACGTGCAAAAGAGTCCTAAATTGGTGCAAGAAGAAACAGCGCTATATTTGTCACGACGTGCTAATTTGGAACAGTCAATTGAAGGTTACGAGCAAGCAGCTAAGTTGGTAAGACAAGAACTGGCAATGACAGAACCATTGGTGGCAAAAGGGGCGGCCAGTGAGGTTGAAGTATTACGTTTAAAGCGTGAAGCCAATGATTTAAACAATAAAATCAATGATACGCGCAACCAGTACTATGTCAAAGCACGAGAAGAATTGTCTAAGGCGAATACCGATATTCAAACTCAGCAGCAGATTGTGAATGGTCGAAATGACAGTTTAGAACGTGCGGTATTTAAAGCACCTGTACGTGGCGTAGTGAAAGAAATTGATGTTACGACCCTAGGTGGTGTTATTCCTCAGAATGGTAAGTTGATGACCATTGTTCCTTTAGAGGATAAATTGCTGATTGAAGCGCGTATCTCACCGCGTGATATTGCGTTTATTCGCCCGGGGCAAGAAGCTTTAGTCAAAATTACCGCCTATGATTACTCAATTTATGGCGGGTTAGACGGTAAAGTGACTGTGATATCCCCAGATACCATTCGTGATGAGGTCAAGCAAGATCAGTTCTATTATCGTGTATACATTCGTACTGATTCTGACCGTTTATATAACAAAGCGGGTAAGGCATTCAGTATTACTCCAGGGATGGTAGCGACAGTGGATATTCGTACTGGACAAAAAACCATTATGGATTACTTGTTGAAACCGTTTAATAAAGCCAAAGAAGCATTGCGTGAACGCTAACTTGTGCTGATTGAAAACCTCGCTTGATGCGAGGTTTTTTATTTGTGCTGTAAAAAGCTATAATCGCGTTTTAAATTTTTAATCATGTTCTATGCCATTCACCCTTGCCAGTTCGGTAACTTTTGAAGAAGACATTAAAAAAAGTCGTTTCCAAGCGATTGCAGCAGTTGTTGAAAATGAACAACAAGTGAAAATTTTTTTAGAACAAAACAAAGACTTATCCACCACGCATCAATGCTGGGCATGGAAGATCGGCCATCATGTTCGTTTTAATGATGATGGCGAACCTTCAGGAACAGCAGGGCGGCCAATACTTGCCACCATTGAAGGTAATGATTTAACCAATGTGATTGTATTAGTGAATCGTTGGTATGGTGGAATTAAACTGGGTACAGGTGGTTTGGTTCGTGCCTACGGTGGTTGCGCAGGACAATGTTTGCTCTTGGCAGAAAAAATCGAATTGATTGAAAAGCAAGAAATTCGTTTTGCGTGTTTGTTCAATGAATGGGCGATTATGCAATATGAGCTGATGCAGCAGCAGATCGAGTATCAAGAACAATATACCGAAACAGGTGTCGTGATTGAGGCACGAGTTCAAGTGCATCAAATTGAACCATTAAGGTTAAAACTGCAAGATGTGAGTAGAGGACGTGAGCAGCTGAAAGTCCTAGAGGAACACGCACATGATGAATGATCCTTTATTAAAATACCGAGAGCAGCATAAGCATCGTTTGAACTATATGCCATGGTTATATTGGACTTTAAAACCCAAACATCGCGAATGGGCTGAAGCATGGCAAGCCGAGTACCAAGCCTATTTGATGGATATGGAAACGGTTGAAATTGGTCAAAACTGCTTTATTTCACCCTTGGCCCATATCTTTGCTGAACGTGGTCGCAAGATCAGTATCGGAGATAATACCTTTATTGCTGCAGATTGTACTTTGCATGGCCCTTTAGAAATTGGCAATGAAGTGGCAATTAACCATCATTGTATTTTAGATGGCGGTCGTACAGGGATTAAGTTGCATGATCAAGTTCGAATTGCGGCTTATAGTCATCTATATGCATTTGATCATGGCATGGAAATGGATCGTCCGATCTATCAACAACCTGTTACGTCTAAAGGCATTGAGATTGGTCGAGATGTCTGGCTAGGAGCGCACGTCGGAATTAAAGATGGAGTCAAAATTGGCGATCATGCTGTGGTTGGAATGAACAGTATGGTGACCAAAAATGTTGAGGATTATGCAGTGGTTGCAGGGAACCCCGCAAAATTAATTCGTTACCGAAGCGAATAAAAAAGTGTATGAGATTCGATACATAAATTTAACCCACCATGCTTTTATCTATGTTAAGTTAAAAATAAGTAGAAGACCTAAGGTACATACCTAGAGAGAGGCGAAAATGAACCGTGTAATTGCATGTATTGATTCTTCACCCTGCATTGATGCTGTTGCAGAAGCAGCAGTATGGGTTGCGAAACAAACGCAAAGAGAGTTGGTATTGTTGCAAATCCTGGACTATTACCCAGCTAGCTACCATTTAGGTGAAATCAGTGGCGTGATTGGCTTTGAAAGTAATGCCATGCTACTTAAAGAACTCGCAGAGTTGGAACAAAAACAGAGTGAGTTAGCACTCGATTATAGTAATAATTTGCTGAATCACATTTCTGAGTTGATCGAAAAACAGTACGGTCTAAGCAGTACCAAAATTCAGGAAAAAGGCGATTTTCTTGAGCAAAGCTTTAATCTTCTCAATGAAAATGATGTGGTGATTATCGGTCGAGTGGGTGAGCGAGCTGCTGAGAAGAACAAGCCGATTGGAAGTAATGTTGAAAACTTTATTCGTGGTGCAAATTGTACGGTTATTACCGTTGGGGAACATTTCCAGCCACCGAAACGCTTTATCTTTGCTTATGAATATTCACCGACCTGCCAAAAGATGTTGCAACGCATTGCTCAAAGTGACTTGTTGAAAACATTACAATGCCATTTGCTCTATGTAGGTGATCATCCGGAAATGTTGGCCGAACCTGAAAAGTATCTCACTGATGCAGGTCTGGAAGTGGTTTCAGTCTATCGTTATGGTGATGTAGCACAAAATATTCTTGAATATCAAAGAGAACATGATATTCAATTGATTGTATTAGGTGCATTTAGTCACAGTAAAATTCATCAATTCTTCTTGGGCAGTATCACGACGACGATCTTCCGAAATGCCATTGTTCCACTATTAGTTGCTAAGTGATTCATTTTATTCCATATAGTTATCCGCAATTCCTGTGGATAACTGTATGGAAAAGCACTGGAGATAAATATAATTTATTGATATTGCACAACTAAATTAAATAGGTTGTTTTTTAATCTCTATTTTACGATTGCAATGGCAAAACCATCATGGCCTTTTGAACCAACCGTTTGCAAAGCTGTGCAAGAAAGCAGCTGAGGATGATCTTTCAAAGCGGTGAATGCTTCACGGATTCCTTCAATACTTGGTTTCTTGTTATTTTCATCAATGATCGCACCTGCACGAATCACATTATCTAATACAATGATTGTGCCTGGATGAGACAGTTTTAGACTGAGTTCAAAATACTCTCGGTAGCTTTGCTTATCGGCATCAATAAAGATCAAATCAAATGCTTCGCTGTCTTCAGCAATCAGCTGATTCATAATATCGGCACCACGACCTTTTTTGAGTTCGATATTGGTCGGCATATTGGCATAATCAATATTTTCTTGAGCGATAACCACGTGAGTATCGCGTCCTTCAACCGTCAGTAGATAGCCATCTTCAGGAAGGGCCTTGGCTAGCCAAATGGTACTATAGGCACCGAATGTACCGAGTTCTAATACGCGTTTGCATTGATTCATTTGAATCAACATTTGCAAAAACATACCTTGATTAGGTGCAACAGCCAAATGATTAGAAAAGCCTTGAGTATCAGTATTATCTAATGCATGTTGAAGTCTAGGGTCTGTGGGAATTAAATGTGAATTGATATAGTCATCAATCTCGGTCCACATCTGTTGCATAATCAAGTTTACCTACCAATTTGTTAGCTCTGCATTTTAAACGTTTATGCTCAGAGTGCAATTTTATTGCGGCATGAATCCGCATGATTGAAACAAAAAAAGAGATCATTTTGATCTCTTTTTATTCAGATATCTGTTTTAGAAATTACACATTGAACTATTACGGGTCAAGTCAGGTCCCCATGTCCGATAGCCTTGAGTATCGATATGGATTTGACCAGAACTATATAAACCAATGCCTAAATCTAGGCTTTGACCATGCTGGGCCCAGAACTGACATAGCTTAAACTTGGTTTGTTCAATATAGGCATAGTCTTGCGGTTGAGGATATTCAGGTCCAATACGAAAATCGATGGCTGAATTGAATAAGTGTTTCGACGAGCCAGCACCACCTGCACATTGATTGAGTGGCAAGTCTCGATAGACAGAAGTCACCTCAAAATCGGTCAAGATTTTGGCTGCAATTAAGTATTTAAAGACACGTAAGGTCGAAAGGGAGTTGTTCCACAATTCACGGTTAGGCACCATATATTCAGTACGACCGCATTTTTGCCAGTCCCGAGCAGTACGTAATAATTCAAAACTTGGAATAATATGTGCCACATTATTACGGGTTAGAAATTGTTCATATTCTCGAACACGTGCATAGTTTTCACCTTGATTCAGCCATTGGCGATAAGAGGCAGGTTCAACTTTGTTTGGGATGGGGCGGGTAAAAGTGACTTGTTCTTGGGGAATGTAAATTCTTTTACCTTGCTGCTGATTTACTTTTGTCGTTGAGCTGGTACAGCCCGCCATCATCACAGGGATGATAAATAATGATAATAGACCCTGTAATTTATTTCGCATCATAAAAAGGCAGTTCAAAATCTGTAGGCGTACTATTTTAATGCAAAATAGCGCATGAATAATGATGTAATTGCAAAGAAATGTGTGGTTCAGGTATAAAAAAGACCAGTAAAACTGGCCTTTTGAATTATTTTTCTAAATATTGTAGCTTGTCTGGCTTACCATTCCATTCTTCACGGTCTGCTGGCTGTTCACCAATTTGCGTGATGTTATTACCCGCCCATTTTTCTGATAATTCAGCATTGAGTTCGATAAAGACTTCTTGACCTTCTGGTAATTCATCTTCAGAGAAAATTGCATTTGCTGGGCATTCTGGTTCACATAGAGCACAGTCGATACATTCATCTGGATTGATAACAAGGAAGTTAGGACCTTCGTAGAAACAGTCTACAGGGCAAACTTCAACACAATCTTGATATTTACATTTAATACAATTTTCAGTGACAACAAAGGTCATGGCGACAGCTACCTAAAAATACGGTTTTTTGTTTGGAATGAGGTATTGTAGGCAAAAAAGGGGTAAACAAACAATTGCTTTTATTGATATTGTTTATTTATACATATGAAAAATGAATTAATATATTGATAATAAAGAAAATATTATCGGGTGCTAAGATTTTTTGACTAAAAAATAAAGTGATGGTCAGCTCAATTGACCTAATCATTGCAACTGAATCTTATTTTTATTCTCAGTTAAAACAGCTAATTAACGAGGTTGAGCCATCTTCATGCTTTCATTTCTGCTTGGTTAGCACTTAAAGCGTGTAGAGCAAGTGAATGTCTTCTGGTTCTCGTTCAAACAACTGCTGATCAGGTTGTGCTAAAAGTTGGGCACTTTGTTTAAGATAAAAGTCTACAGTGCGCTTACTTGGGGTAGCCGAAATATAGAGTTGTTTTGCATTGAGTTGCTTTGCAGATGCGATAGCAGCTTGCATCAACTGAGTACCGATACCTAAACCTTGGTGATCGGCATCCACATAAAAATATTGCAGTAACTTTGCTTCAGGATAATCAGCAATGTGCTGATTGGAAACGACCTGTACAGCAATCAGTCGATTAGATTCGTCAAATCCACCTACGCATAAAGCTCCTTGTTGATGTAAATTTTTGAGTAAAGGGGGATCATTTTCCAAATGATAGGCATCCCAATTTTGCTCATCATAAAAACAATCAATTAATTGTAAATTTAAACTCTGCTGTATATACATTTGAGTGATCAGTTCACGCCGACTAATCTGTTGCCAGATTAAATCAATTTCTGAGTGTTCGAGTGGCTTAAACAGAATATTAATTGTGCTTTCCCTTAGTTGGATACTGAACAAAAATCTATTCAGTCTTTTTAGGTTGAGTGATATCAGTCAAAAATAAACAGAAAATGGTTCTGGAACAAGCTGTAATGATCAACTTGTTCCAGAAAGTACATTTAAGATTTCAGAGCAGCTTTTAGAGAATAAAGCTGCTCTAATGCCTGACGTGGTGTTAAATCATCGACATCGATTTGATGTAATAATTCTAAAGCAGGTGATGGTTTTTCAACCTCAATAACTCGCTCAATGACTTGAGTTTCGATCTCATGTTCAACTGCACTAAACAAATCATTCTGCACGCTACTTTGCAAATGTTGATGCTGTTGTTTTTCCAAGATCTTCAAACGTTTTTGTGCTTCTTTAATCACGTTGGCAGGGATACCAGCTAATTTGGCAACCTGTAAACCATGACTTTGGCTAGCCGGGCCATGTTGAACTTTATGCAGCAAAATCAAATTGCCATTGAGTTCTTGTGCGGTAACATGATAGTTATCAATGCCCGCTTCACCACCTAATTCTGTTAATTCAAAATAATGTGTTGCGAATAGGCACAGGCATTTCACCCGTTTGGTTAAATCAACCACACATGCCCAGGCCAAAGAAAGACCGTCATAAGTACTGGTACCACGACCAACCTCATCCATCAGCACTAAAGACTGACTGGTGGCATGGTGCAGGATCTGAGAGGTTTCGGTCATTTCCACCATGAAGGTCGATTTACCTGTCGATAAATCATCAGCAGAACCAATACGAGTAAAGATACGGTCAATCGAACCCAGTTTTGCTGATTTAGCTGGTACAAAACTACCGCAATAGGCAAGCAGACTAATCAAGGCGGTCTGACGCATAAAGGTCGATTTCCCCCCCATGTTTGGTCCTGTAATAATCGCCATACGATGTTGGCTATCTAGGAAGGTGTCATTTGGGGTGAATGGGGCTTTATTTAAAGCTTCAACAACAGGGTGGCGACCTGCCTGAATTTTGATACTGGTTTCAGGCGTATATTCAGGTCTAGCCCAATTGTTGAGTCGAGCTTGATGTGCAAAGTTTGCTAGCACATCAATATAGGCAATTGCAGCACTCATCATCTGTAAATGTGCAATATTTTGACGCAATTCATCGAGTAATGATTCAAACAAAAGCTTTTCACGAGCGAGGGCACGTGATTCGCTAGAAAGAACCTTATCTTCAAAACCTTTCAGTTCAGGTGTGATATAACGCTCTGCATTTTTGAGGGTTTGACGACGAATATAGTCCGCTGGAGCTTGTTCTGCCTGCGCACGGGTGAGTTCAATATAATAACCGCTGACACGATTGTATCCGATTTTAAGGGTATTGATCCCAGTACGTTCGCGCTCTTTTATTTCCAAGTCAATCAGGAATTGTCCAGCATGATCACGGATTTTACGTAACTCATCCAGTTCATCATCATAACCTTCTGCAATTACATTGCCATCACGTAGTAATACGGGTGGACTTTCAACAATTGCAGCCATCAAATGTTGATGCAGACTCTTAAAGTCACCAAGCTCTTCATCTAATTGAATTAATAACTTAGATTGCTGGGTCTTTAAAACAGGATCTAAGGCGTGGCGTAGGTAAGGGATTTGTGCACAAGCTTGACGCAGTTGTACTAAATCTCGTGGACGAGCACTGCCGAGTGCAACACGACTTAGCACACGTTCAATATCGCCAATCTCTTTTAAAACTAGACGAAGTGGCGATTCATGATAGCCCTTTAACAGTTGTTCGGTTGCATCAAGACGTGCATCTAAAACTGCCGTGTCACGAATAGGCTGCATTAACGTGCGGCTTAGTAAGCGTCCACCCATGGCAGTTTGGCAGTCATTAATCAATTGGAACAGCGATGTACCATGATCAAACAACGGTTCAATAATTTCTAAATTACGACGCGTGATTGGATCAAGTGCAATGAAGTCTGTGCTTTGTTCAATTTGAATTGAACGAATATGGGGTAAAGCTGTTTTTTGGGTTTCTTTCGCATAGTGAATCAACGCTGCGGCAGCAGCTTTCGCGAGTGGAATCGGATCTAATCCAAACCCAGATAACGTTGAAACACTCAACTGATCGCACAATGTTTTTTGTGCATTATTCAAATTAAAATCAACGTTTGGACGTTTGGTGATTGGACAGTCCAGATTTTTTTTAATCTGTTCAATAATATTCTTATCAATAAGATCTTCGTCAATGAGGATTTCGCTTGGCATTAAACGCGCCAGCTCAATTGCAAGTTGCTCTGGTTTATAGTCTTGTTGCTGAACTTTAAAAATACCTGCGCTCAAGTCGAGCAAAGCAAAACCAATTTGATTTTGTTGAATACACAGTGCGACTAGATTTGACGATTGATAGCTGCCAAGTAAGGCATCATCGGTTAAGGTTCCTGGCGTTAAAATACGGACAACTTTACGTTCTACAGGACCTTTGCCTGTGACTTCACCGACTTGTTCACAGATCGCGACAGTTCGCCCAGCTTTGACTAAACGCGCGAGATAACCTTCTGCTGCATGATAAGGAACGCCAGCCATAGGAATAGGTTGACCACTGGCTTTGCCACGATGAGTCAGGGTAATACCTAAAAGTTTGGCTGCTAGATGCGCATCTTCAAAGAATAGCTCGTAAAAGTCACCCATACGGTAGAACAGCAATGCATGCTGATAGTCTGTTTTGACTTTGAGATACTGCTGCATCATTGGGGTGTGGTTTGAAAGATCTGCTATGCTATTATTATCATTCATTATTATCAAATCCTTTATTTTCAATGTTTTTAATCATGTATAACATAAACAGAATATCCGAGGGCGTAGGAGAAAATCTAAGCAAATACAGCCTAAGCTAAAACATTAGTATAGGTTTTAGTGTAGGTTGTTTTAGTTTAAACTAGACATCATTCCTTATCAATATTGGAAAAATGGACAGCTTAAAAGGATAGCAAATAATTCAATCTTTCTGTGAGGATTAAAGTGGTTCGTTCAATAGATCAACAAACGCCAATAAAAAAAGCACTTTCAGCAAAAGCCATTGAGAAGATGAAAATTGGTGATCCTGATAAGGCTGATATTGGGGAATATGTGGGGTTGCGGGTACATTGCGGCAAAACAGGAATGAAGACTTTTTTCTATCGCTATCGTAGTCCTTTGGATGATTCGATTAAACAATACAAGATCGGAAATTTTCCCCAAATTACACTGGCAGAGGCAAGGGTAGAACTCATTCGTTTAAAGGCTGAACGAAATCAGGGGATTTGTCCAAAACTTAAAAAAGAGCAGGAAAAGCTTCAGCAACAGCTTGAACAAGAGCTTGCACAAAACGATGTATCTCAACTCACTGTACATCAAATGATAGAGATGTATTTGACTGAGGTAATTGAAGATCACTGGATTACTGATCCTCGAACTGGGGAAAGGAAAAAGGTTTTGGGTGTTCGAAAACCTAAAGGGCAATCTGAAACAAGACGAACACTGTATGGCGATGCAGTACGGGTTTTGGGTAATCGTATTGCCTTAGAAGTGACCCGAAAAGATGTTGTGGCTCTAACCAAGGAAATTATTGATCGTGGTTCTAATGTGCAGGCTGGACGGGTATTGTCCGAATTGACGTTGGCTTACGAATACGCCATTGGGTTAGAGCGCTTCCCTGCCAATTTTGCCAATCCTGCCTTATTAGCCAAAATGAGTATCAAGCAGTCAAGGCTGAAAGTAACTTGTAAAAAGGGGACAAGAGTTTTAAATGAACAGGAATTAAAACGTGTATTGGCTTGGTTGCCGACATCAGGATTTACTACCCATCAAAAACACATCCTTTATTTAACCTTGTGGACAGGTTGCCGTACTGGAGAGTTGTGTGATGCTGAATGGAAAAATTTTAATTTGGATAAAGGAACATGGCATCTAAAAGCTTCAAAAAATAGTACTGAGCGTTATGTGCAATTATCTAGCCAATGCGTCAGTTTTTTAAATAATCTATATAAACCAGATCAGGAATATTTATTTGCTTCAAATCGAACAGGTCTACCCATCCAACAAAAATCTCTGACAGAAATAAAGTGGCAAATGAAAAATCCAGATAAAGTTCAGGCTAATTTCCGCCCTGAACAACTTTGGTTGAAAGATATAGATGATTGGAATCCTCATGACTTGCGTCGAACGGTGAGAACAGGTTTATCAAGATTAGGCTGTCCTACAGATATTGCCGAAGCAGTTTTAGGACATTCCAAAAAGGGGATTGAAGGAACGTATAACCTTCATAATTATGAAATGGAATGTGCTGAGTGGTTGCAACGGTGGGCGGATTATTTGGATCAATTAGGCAGTAGTTCATTCATAGGTAAGAGATCCTGATCAATAATTAATGTAATCACTCTTTTAAAAAAATCCCCGTACTCCAGCGGAGTAAGGGGATTTTTTACGCTATAAAAAATTTGATAAAATTTATAGATGATAAATCTATTTGAATACAGAATTAATGTGCGTATTAATTTCAAATATAATGATAAAAATATAGAAGATAAATTAATTTTTTTATGCATATTTATTATGTGATAAACTATTTTTTTAATTTTTATAAAAAATTATTTATCAATAATTTATAGATGGTATGTATGCAAAATAGTGAAAGAAATTACAATATAAAAAATAAAGAATTTTTTAAATTACTAAAATCACTCTATGACGATAGGAAATTAGAGCAACAAGAATGTGAAAATTTTTTATATACAGACACGATTGAATTGTTCAGTAATCTGGAAGAGCTGATTTGTCTTTTGAATAATGAGGGAGCTACGGTGCTCTCTCGATTTGAAACTCAAGGTGAACCCAATGCAGTTATTGAAAGTGCACTTTTGGCTTTAAATAAATTAAGTACTTTTCCTGACTTAGAAAAAATTATTGAACATACCAAGCTCTGCAATATTTTTTTTAATTACTTTTTATGGTGGCTGAGTACGAACAATAACATGTACGAGAGGGCTGTTCGTGATGGAGATGAGCTGGATGAAAACCTATTACAGAAAAAAATTTCTGGGCCTGAACGAAGACAACAGTCCATTGAACTTTTAAAAAGATTTGCGATCTATCTTCGAGACAATAAGATTCGAGGGCGTTCGCATGAGCCTAAATTCTTAGATCAACTCACTGAAATTGAGCAGACTTGGAAAAATGATATTCAAGAGCTAACCAACCACCTAGGGTTACTTTATGCCTTTGGTATGAGGATTAAGATTAATCATAAGTTTGAGACTTTTGATCCTCAATTTAGAAAGTTATTTCTCAATAGATATAAGCATTTGGATTGCTTTCAAAATATCCCCGAGATTGTCTATACAATTTGTAAGCCAATGGTAGGAGTAGACAATGCCTTGGAATATTTTGTTATTGTCTTGATCAATCATGATGAAAAGGTAGTTTTTGAAGAGTTTGTGATTCAGTCTGTTTTAGAAAAGTTATTGAATAAGTATTTAGATCCATTGTACCCAGACATAATTCTTCGGATAAGGAACTTTAATTCAGACTTAATTAGGACGTTTCCTGAAAAGTATCAAAGAAAGCGTTGGCTGAGCAATTTTTCTACTTCAGAAAACTCAAAGGTTTGGAATGGATTGCTTGGTTTCATGTTGGAAATAGAAAAATATCAGCGAATTAGTGACAAATTTTTAGGAATGATTGGGGAGAAAGGTTATATAAGCCGAAATGACTATCTTTCCCATATTCAAGTCACTAAAAATATTAAAACGGAATCTCTGGGTAAATATTATCTTTTAAAGCTATCAGTAATTGAACGAAATAAGTTGATTTGGAAGACTGAGCATTTGTCAGCTAACAGCCAAGACTATTTTGCTAATTTAAGCATATTGAATAAAGAATACTTGAGTCAAAACCGAAAAAGCAGTTTTGCAGAATTGATTGACCAGATAGAAATTTTTATGTTGAGCATCAAAGAAGCACCAATCTCTGCTTTTGGAAATTATGATTGCCAAATTCGTGGTAGATATCATCAAAGCCTAGAAGATAGTGTTACTAGACCATTACTACAATTTATTCAATTGTTGTTAAAACACGAAAAAATTTTAGAATTTAAAGGATTGATTAGTCCAACCTTAAGCTCAAGACTCTTGAATCATTTTTTATATGTTTATGATCAAAACCAATTAAGTCTAGAAAAAATTTTAGGCTTGGATGTAACAAAGACAGCAAATCGTAAAGCAATAAATGACTTAATACATGACTTCATCTATCCGTACGATATCTTTCTAAAAAAATTGATTCAGGTAGAAAATGAAAGCGGGCAATCTACTGAGCTAGAACAATTGATACGCATTCCTATACATAAGACTAGGCTGCTTAAGGTAAAAAATTATTTAAATCAGGCTATGAAAGGGGACGTTGTTGTCGTTAGATGTCAGTTTGGTTGTGAGGCGAAGGGCGTGCATTTGAAGCAGAAGGCAATGTCGTCTTTATTCTATCAAATGATGCATGCTGGTAAACGGCGTAAGCCATTATCAGCAATTACAGCTTATTGGGGCTATTGGGAGAGGACTATAAAAAATGATGGAGTCGATAAACTTACTGCAAATGTCTTTTTTATTTTTAAGTCTTCTGTAGTAAGTGAGTTTCCTGATCTCTATAGAGAAATGAAACAGGCGTGGGAAAGCACATTGAATAAGCATGCTCAGATCTATGAGTCTAAGAGTAATATTCGGTTTAATTACCAAGCTGAGTTTGCTAAAAAAGTTCTAATAAATTCAATAGATGGGTTTGCTACTGAACAGATTGTTATTGAGAATATAAACAGGAAATTGAAAAAGCAATTTATTGACTATGTCTCATCATTGGTTGTTTATCGTGATTTGTTAGATGATGATTTCTATGCAACTACCCCAAAGTGGTTGATTCGTGGTACTGAGCCTAGAAAGGTCAAAGCTAAAAAAATGAATAAGATGAAAGTGATCAAAAAAGTTGGTAAATCAAAAGAGAATCAGACCGTAAACTTTCATGAAATAGCGTCGGATAATTTTTCCTGATTCAGGTTGGTTTTAGGTATAAATCAAGTAGATAAAGTTTATTGTAGGCGATGTAATGATTAGGTAGGTGACTACTTATTTATAATCAAGTGAAGGTTTTTGCCTGTGTTTTTGAATTTAGTGTGGTTGGTGTTTATATATTATTGATTAATAAATATTAATTATGTTGTTGAGGTAGTTATATACGAAATGTCTTTCTTATATGTATTCGATTATAGGAAAGCAAGTATGTCAAATACTATTAATGAAAGTAACTTAATGATTTTGATAGAGAAAAGTATTAAAGGTTGGATAGAGTGTAAACGGGAACCTAAATACTTTTATCAAGACTTTGCAGATTTGCTGAGAACATTTGATAGCATCTTTAATCATCATTGCTATTATTTTGGTTATTTAGCATGTTTTGTAAATCTGATCAGGGAAACTGATGCGCATTTAGATGATAGAGGTTCTCTAATTGATTATCTGAAAGAATGGACATTTAGTCAGTGGCAAGCAGAGCTTCGGCGTTATAAAGACCGATACCAATATCAGTTAAGACAACATCGCTATCATGAAAATAAAAACAGGTTAGAAATAAGAAATCGAGTACTTGAGCTAACACGGCAATATCGTACTTTATTGGTAGTTCGTGTAGATCTTGCCTATCTAAAGCAGTTCCTTTTCCATAAAACTATTCAATCATTTCATAATGACCTAATTACCTTTCGGTATCAGATTGCTAAGAATAAAGATGAGTTATTCAATGGTTTGATTTTTTATGCTTGGGCTGCTGAGCAAGGCGAAGAGGATAAAGGTTATCACTGCCATGCTTTACTTATTTTTAATGGAGCCAAACGGTATGATGGTAAAGGGATTGCTCAACAAGTTGGTGAGTTATGGCAGCGATTAACACATGAGCAGGGGGCATATTTCAATTGTAATAGTCCAGCATACTTAAGAAGTTATGAAAAACAAGGTAAAACTGGAGTTGGGATGATTTATAGTGCAGTACCCGTACAAGTAAGAAATTTACTTACCGTTGTTGAGTATTTGGCACAACCTGAAAAAGAACAATATTTGCGTGTTAAGACTTCTCATGGAATGAGAACTTTTGGTATGTCACAGCATTAATTGAAATCATAAACAGTTATATACCATCTAGATGAGAAACATCTTCTCTTTATTGGCTTGCCTGTGTGGTAAGCCTTTCTTATTCCAGAGGTATATCTTATGCAAATTAATTGCCCATATTGCCATTCAGAGCATGTGATTCGTGTTGTTCAAAATAGCGCTTCGCAAGCTGGTAATCAGAGTCTGGCATCGTCAGCATCATTTGCCACGATGGGTGCAGCATTATCAAAAACCTTGCCCGTATCCCCCTTGGTTGGAGGGATTGCAGGAGCCGTAGTCGGTGGTTTGTTAGGTTCAGTATTTGGTTCTGGTTCAACTCAAAATGTGCAATCTTGCTTTCAATGCCAGCATTGTGGGCAGTCTTTCTACTAAGACAGAATGAGAAATTATGGTTCTATAAACTCCCTGTGGGCTGGTAGGTTCTACCAGTCTTGGCTCACTTTAAACGGCTTTAGTAGATAGATTGGTGGTAATTTGAATGATCAGATTGAAAACCTACATTTGCTATAATGTCTTGGTTAAAGATATGAGGCTGTAAAATGAATGCTGGAGAAATTGGAAAAGAGGCAGGGCGGATTTTTGAATATAAGCTGCCTGCTAATTGGATTGCCCGCAGCCAAGAAGATCAAGATGATCATGGTATTGACTATGAGATTGAAATTAAAGATGTAGGAGGGAAGGCTCTTGGTGAAGACAACGTTTTTAAAATCCAAGTAAAGGGAGAGGAAAATTGTTCTTTTATTAAGGATGGGCAAGTTGTATCTCATAGCATCAAAGTTGAAAGACTTAAATACTATTTATCATTTAACATACCTGTAATATTGGTAGTGGTTGATGTGACCCTAGAGAAAGTGTTCTGGGTATCTATTACTGATAGTGAAGTAATTAAAGAGCAGATAGAAAGTACAAATGACGAAAACAAGAGTGTACATCTGCCTATACAAAATGAACTCATTCGAAAAGATAATGATTCTTTTCTAAAGCTAATCGCAGCAGTCAAGCAGTGTTGGGATTATCTGTCTATAAGAGGAATTAAGAAAGCAGTTTCTAACTATTTAGTTGTTAGGCCTGATGAAATTGATAAGTGTATTCATGACATTGGTGATGCATTTTTTAAAGCTCATCATGTAAAACTTGATCGGCTTCTTTTACAGAGAGATTTTATAGCAATTTATGAGCAAGCTAGCCAGATAGTTCAGTCACCAATAGTTCCTCCGAAAGATAGATTTGTGGCTCTATCTTATTATGCTGAAGCTTTTGAGTCTGCTCCATATACAGAAATTAAGCATGAACAAGTCAAAGAGCGCCTTATAATTAAGGAGAGGCTAGTTCTAATAGCAAGAGAGGCACCTAATAAGATATATGGAACTACTGCGATAGGTAGGTTGCGTATAGAGCTATTTAGAATCAAGCTGGAGCAACTCCATGCTTTACATTTTTCAAATGCGAATTTTGATAGTAAGAGTATCGAATATATGCTTATGGATGGGCAGACACATCAATTATATATTGATGTGTGTCAGGAACTTCAGAAAATCATTGTTCTTTGTAATAAGCTATTAAGCCAATGCCAATTCGATGTGCTTGCGACATTATTTACCGAATTAGCACGCTTTCTTTTTTTATTTAAAATGGTTCACACAGCTCGTGGCTCAAAATTATCTATAGAGTTTCTTGATAATTGGTACGCTCAAATGTTTGAATTTGTTATTACTTATATATCTTCAATTTCTGATACTTATCGTTTAGGAAGATTGTATTTTACTTATAGCAAGGAAGAGTATAAAGATCGAACTAAATTAGCCACAATAAGAGAACTTGTACTTAAGCTTTTGCCAGAAATAAAGGATATGTTGGATAAAATTGATAACCAAGTTAAAGAGTTATATACAGAAAAGAGTTTCTATGAGACAAGTTTTGACGAACAAAAAGCCTTCTTCACAAATTTAGCAAAGAGTCTAGGAATGGACCCAGATGATTCGGAAAGTAGAGAGGGAAGGTTTGTAAAAATGGGACTTCAAAACTATGATCCAACTGATGTAATGAAGAATTGTGAAAACTTATTTGTACATTACAAACCAGCGGGCATGATTGCTCAACAGTTAGGGATGCACTCTTTAGGAATGATTACTTTAGTGTGTTTGAAGCATCATTATGCTAGAGGCGGGTGGTCATTAACCGAAGCTTATGATCAAGATAGTGAGCATGATTTCTTGCAGGGATTTAA
The DNA here is from genome assembly GCF_000369845.1 of Acinetobacter higginsii. Taxonomy (NCBI): domain Bacteria; kingdom Pseudomonadati; phylum Pseudomonadota; class Gammaproteobacteria; order Moraxellales; family Moraxellaceae; genus Acinetobacter; species Acinetobacter higginsii. The sequence goes on from NZ_KB850212.1 coordinate 141,594, forward strand.
GCAGCAGCATTGTAATAAATGTAGTGATTGTACCTTGAGACAAAATGATTGGAAGTGGAATCTAAAGTGGCATAATGAAGAGGCGAGTAATCATAAAGCATTTTTGGGTAAGTTTAGATTTTGACGTTCTAAAGTGCTTTGGACACGATATTGATGTCATTTTATAGTGATTGATGGCGGTGTAAAACAACGTATTAACACTAGGGAGGTTACACCTCCCATGATGTTTAATCATAACTTATATTTATGAACCAAATTTCCATTCCCCTTGATTGGTAGATATAACCACTTCAATAATTTTATTTCTAGCACAGTTGCTTGTATCCACTGACATCATTTGTCCAAAACCAAGTCGTATTGGATTATTTATTTTTTGCAATAAAGGGCAATTGCCACGATTAACTGTGACATTTGAAATGGATACATCATCAACGAGTGATTGAACTTTGATCATTGTTATAAATGAGTGATGTGGATTTTGTTCTAACGCAATTTTAACTGGAGAGGTTGCAGGAATTGTCGAAGTGGTTTCATTTTGATTTGCGGGGGTATTGCCACGCTCAATGATATTAAAACAATCTTCGTTTAACGTAGATTCAATATCTGAGGTTTTTTTATTCCATGATAGTTGTTGGCTATCGCAGCCATAGACATCATCCGATTGATTGTCTAAAAAACGGATGTTCCATGTATACAGAAAAAGGTCTTCTGATTGCTGACGTAGGAACTTAACGTTATCGACTGAAAAGGCGGTATAGCGATCAGGGTATTTCTGATCAAGAAGGTATTGCAAAGTTTCTTTACCATAGGTTGCAATATCATTTTTGCCTTGATCAATAAACTTTTGAGAGTCAGATGTATTGGCGTTAATAGCTTCTGTTTGAGTGCTATTTGATGATGCTTTTTCTGTGGATTCATTTTTAGTACAAGCTTGCATTAAACAAGCTGTCATTAAGGTAATGATGATTTTTTTATTCATGATGATTCCTAAAACATGTACATGTATGGGCTTTGTAGGTATGGATGTACAGATGCTTATTTAGATACGATGGAATGATTTTTATTGACTAGGCTTTAGGTGATTCACCATAGGCATTTGTTGTAGGTTCGCCTTCTTGTGCAGCCCAGAACAGCAGTAAAAGTATTCCTACAATGGGCACAAGTGCGATTAACATCCACCAACCTGAACGCCCAATGTCATGTAAACGTCTGACACTGACCGCTATATTTGGAATAAACGTGATTAACATGACGATGGTTGCTGCATCTTCACTGATAAAGCTAAAGGCTAGGCTCATCAGTACACAAAATAGCTCGAAATACCAAAACTCACTGCGTCTAGCACGGTCCTTAAAATCTGCAAACTTTTTAAAGCAGGTCAAAATGGCTTGTTGATAGTTTGTAAGGATGCTTTCAATGTTGTTGGTGGTTGCTTTTGTTGAATCATTTGGATTGCCATTAACAAAAGTTGGAGAGGGTATTAGTGTTTTAGTTTGTTGTGGAGTTTCAGCTACAGTCATGAAATCGAGGTAAATACCTGTAGCTTGACCTTCAGCATTTACATCAAAGTCAACTTCATTGCCTCGAACAGGTGCGTGCTGTTCTTTCCATTCACTACCTAAAAAGTTATAACGTTTTTGGTCATTACCCAGAATAATTCCCATATTGGTTTGAATCGTGAAATCTAAAATCTTGCCTTTCATCTTCGTGTCCTTATTGCATGTATTGGAGAGATGTTTAGACCTACAGAGGTGGTCCCACATGTTTGAACAACTAAAAGCTTATTTATAAGTGATACTCTGCTCTAGTTAAGCTACCTTATTTTGTTGTGGTAGCTGGTCATAGTAAAACTCATCTGGAGTCATTTTGTCCAGACTCGAATGAGGTCGTTTCAAATTATAAAATTCAAAATATGCGTTTAATTGCTTCTTCGCATCCAAAACATTGCTGTAGGCTTTGAGATACACCTCTTCATATTTAACGCTCCGCCATAATCGTTCAACCATCACATTATCAACCCATCGACCTTTACCATCCATGCTGATTTGGATGTCATTTGATTTCAATACATCAATAAATGCATCACTGGTAAACTGACTGCCTTGGTCTGTATTAAATATTTCAGGTCGACCATATTTTTCAATAGCTTCATTTAATGTTTCTATGCAAAATGTAACCTCCATACTAATCGATACTCTATGCGCAAGTACCTTGCGGCTATGCCAATCAATCACAGCACATAAATAAACAAAGCCTTTTGCCATAGGGATATACGTTATATCCGTAGACCACACTTGATTACTGCGCTGAATAGCCAATCCTTTGAGCAGATATGGATATTTGCGGTGAGCTTGATTAGCCTGGCTTAAATTTGGTTTGCAATATAACGCATTAATGCCCATTTTCTTCATTAAAGTACGTGTATGACGTCGTCCTATATGATGTCCTTGACGATTCAACAAATCACGCATCATACGGCTACCTGCAAAAGGGTATTGCATATGTAACTCATCCATACACCGCATCAGCTTCAGATCTGATGCACTCACAGGTTTTGGGCGATAGTAATAACAACCACGGGAGACTTTCAGCAGCTGAGCTTGCTTAGATACTGAAATCTGAAGTGAGTCATCGATTAACTTTTGTGGTTGAAGCGGCCCAGTTTCTTCAACACACCTTCTAAAAAATCAATTTCTAATGCCTGCTCACCGATTTTTGCATGTAGTTTTTTTAGATCGATGGGTGGTTCTGTTGGAGCTTTTGATTGATCGAAAGCTTGCGAGGAAGCTGAAATCAGTTGATTTTTCCAGTCGATAATTTGGTTTTGATGAACATCAAATTCAGCACTCAATTCAGCAAGTGTTTTTTCTGCTTTAATCGCAGCAAGTGCTACCTTAGCTTTAAAATCATTTGAATGATTTCTTCTTGGTCTACGTGCCATAAAATACTCCATATATTGATGTTTATAACATCATTTGGGGAGCAAAATATCACTTATAAGTGTTGTTCAAATTTCCTGATCCACCTCTTACAGGTAAATTGATCTTTACCATCAGTGTTGAAACATGCTCCACTCACAACACAAAGCAGCTTTTATTCTTATTCACAGTGACAGTGAATCTCTTTTTTATGGCAGCACAAATCTGACCTGAATCAATAGATAGGGCTGAAAGCTGAAATTGTGATGTACTAAAAGTGTTGTTATAAATTGAGCGCTTTAATATAAAAGACCTGATAGCTCAATAATTTAGTGTTTTGGATTTTATCAGTGAAGGATAGGGCTGATGCCCAAGGATAAGAATAGAGATTAGTCATGGTTGACTCCTTTGGCTATAAAGAAGTTTCACCGCATCACTGTCAAATAATGGTGGCGAAACGAAAGAGGGTTGACAGACTGATAGCCAAAGGATCAGCACACCCGAAGGTGTCCCCCTCCCGTTCCGCCGCAGAGGGGGACACGCAGGGTCGCTCACCAAAAAGATAAACTTTTTAGTGTGCTTTGGCTGAACGGTCTGTCAAAACCGACTGGCAATGTAGGCCAGCAAGTGAATGATAATGTTTGCTTTAGGGGACGTCAAATCACTTTAAAGGTTATATGGTGAGTTAGGTTGATTTATTATCAGGATTAGAAACCTTATTGTTTTTTAACTTTTTGAGGAACATTTGGCTGCCTTCTATTCTAGTTTCAAACAGATTGAGCATTTTTATTAAGCCTGAAAGTTTAGCTCGTCCATAATTACGAGAATCAAAATCAGGGCGAACGTTATTAATATATTGACCTACTTCAGAGAGGTTGGCCCAGCCATTTTCATCTGAATTGTCTTTAACTGCCTTGTAAATTAAATTGAGAGTAGGGCGGTCGACTTGTTGTGATGTATCCTTGTCTATGGTGCTTTTAACATTATTATTTTCTTTTTCCACAATAGTTTCTTTGCTCTCAGTTAAAACTTTCTCTTCATCTGTTAAGTTTTCAACGTAGATGAACTTATCACAAGCCTTTCTAAATGCTTCTGGTGTTTGCTTTCTGCCAAACCCATAAACCACAAGACCACTTTCTCTGATTCTTGAAGCTAATGGGGTGAAGTCGCTGTCACTAGAAATAATACAGAAACCATCTAAAGCACCGCTATACAAAAGATCCATTGCATCAATGATCAGTCCCATGTCGGTAGCATCTTTGCCGACAGTATAAGCAAACTGCTGTACTGGTGTTATTGCATTAGGCAAAAGAATATCTCGCCATTTATTTAGAACATCTTTACTCCAGTCTCCATAAACTCGTTTGACACTTGCAATACCATATTTGGCAATTTCTTCTAATATGGGACTAATTGAATTTACTGAAGAATTATCGGCATCAATTAATACAGCAAGTTTTTTAGTTTGATGTTCCAATCTTATTTCCCCTTAAGTTAATTTTGGCTTATTTGTACCCACTATTAATACTAAGTGTGAGCTAAGCTTTCTTAGAAATAAACAATACCAGAAATAGAATAAATTTCAGATATATACCATCTAAGTGAATGAATGCATTCACATGCATCTTATCGACTTCTCACTTTGGTCTGCTCCCCTAGCAGGCCTTTTTTTATGCACAAAATCTGAAATTGAAACAATTCAAGATTGATCTATTTAAGGAAAAGTTTATGGCACATTTAGTCGAAACAATGGCATTCGTTGGTCAAACACCTTGGCATGGTTTAGGTAATCAATTGACCCAAAATCAACCCTTAGAAGTGTGGGCACAACAAGCGGGTATGGACTGGCGAATTGAATCTTCCGATGTCAGCTATATGGCACAAAATGAACGTGGGCAAAGCATCATTTTACCGTTTGAAGAACAACGGGTTTTATATCGCTCGGATACTCATGCACCGCTATCGGTAGTGAGTCAACGCTTTCAGGAAGTTCAGCCGATGGAAATCCTACATTTCTACAAAGATTTAACTGAACAATCAGGTTTTGAACTAGAAACCGCAGGCGTACTCAAAGGTGGTAAGAAATTCTGGGCATTGGCGAAAACAGGACAAAGTTCCGCACTTAAAGGTAAGGATGTGAGTAATGGCTATATTTTATTGGCAACCGCTTGTGACGGCACGCTAGCAACTACCGCACAATTTACCAGTATTCGAGTCGTCTGCAACAACACTTTAGCGATTGCCTTGAAAGAACAACAAGGCAATGTTGGTGTGGTGAAAGTGCCACATAGCACTAAATTCGATGCAGAGAAGGTCAAACAGCAACTGGGTATTTCAGTTCGTGCATGGGATGAACACATGTATGAAATGAAACAACTCAGTCAGCGTAAAGTGACACAGCAGGAAGCCGCAGCCTATTTTGATGCAGTGTTTAACAATACCAATCTCAGTATGGCTGAGCAGGATGAAAGCATTATTCAGTTTTATCGAAATGCAGCCATGCCGAATCAAACAAACTCATTCAAAGCAGACAATAAAACCGAACCGAATGGACGTGCCATGTCCAAGGTGATGACGATGTTTAATGGACATGGGCGAGGGGCTGAACTCAGTTCTGCTAAGGATACCGCTTATGGATTGCTTTGTTCTATGACGGAGTTTGTTGATCACGAACGAAGAGCGATGAGCACAGATCATCGTTTGGATTCAGCTTGGTTTGGCGCAGGTGCAGCCATTAAGCAGCGTGCGTTAGAACAAGCCCTTAGACTCACTGCTTAAATGATTTAGCCTAAGCAGAACATAACTCTAATTGAATTTTATTGAGCTGCATCTTTGGATGCAGCTTTTTTATGCCGCCAATTCCATTTTTACCCGACTTTTATATGAATGCAGGAATAATCATGAACTCGAATATCCAGATTCAAAACACTTTGAACAATCCACCTTTACAACCTTATTTACCTAACCTCAATCAACCCAATCAGCAGGTTGAAGTGGGAACCAGAACTAGGCGAGAGCGACCGAACACACAGCCACGTAAAACCAAATCACCCACAGCCAAACGCCTAGCCAACACCAAACAGTTGAATTACCAACAATGGTTAGAAGTCAGAAAACAGGGTATTGGCAGCAGTGACGCAGCAACCGCTTGTGGGCTCAATCCCTATATGTCGATGCTAGAACTATGGATGATTAAAACAGGACGGATGCAACAAAACATCGAGGATGAAAGCGCAGGCTATGCACCTTTATATTGGGGTAAACAGTTAGAACCTCTTGTTGCTGAATTCTACAGTATGCACACCAACCATAAGGTACGTCGAGTTAATGCCGTACTGCAACACCCAGATGACGACAAACACTTTATGTTGGCGAATTTGGATTATGCCGTGGTGGGTAGTGAAGAAGTTCAAATTTTGGAATGTAAAACCGTAGGTGAATATGGCTCAAAACTATGGCGAGATGGCGTACCGCTGTATGTCCTCTGCCAAGTACAACATCAACTGGCAGTCACAGGCAAACAGGCAGCACATATCTGTGCCCTGATCTGTGGGCATGAAACCAAAATCTTTAAAGTGACGCGTAATGAAACCGTGATTCAGCACATCATCAATGCGGAACGTCACTTCTGGCAATGTGTCGAAACAGGTATCCCGCCAAGTGTCGATGCTTCTGATTCAGCAGCCAAAGCTTTACAACAGCTTTATCCTGAACAAGTTCCATTATTAGTAGAAGACCTCAGCCAAAATGAACAGGCTAACTATCTCTTTAACCAATTGCTTGAGGAGAGGCATAAGGTTGAGCAACACCAACAGTATTTTGATGAGTTGAAACATCAATTACAAATGCTGATGAAAGATGCAGAGCGAGCGGTATTTACAGGCGGTTCAGTCACTTGGAAAAAGTCGCAAGACTCAATCAGTTTAGACAGTAAATCGCTTCTTAAACAGCACCCAGAATACCTACAACAGTTTCCACAGACTAAAGCAGGAACACGGCGTTTCCAGATTTATCCGAATGGTGGATAAGACTGAGATACCGAAATTCACTACTCAAATCAACCGATCCCATGCTCCAACAGGTATGGGATTTTTTATGCGCAAAATTTTATTTATACATTTATATAGAGGACATCAAGATGATTAAAGGTTTAGCTATTACCCCACCTGTACTTGGTCGTATCAGCATTGGCAAGATCGTGGAAAAGAATGGCAAAAGACTGCCTGAAAAGGATGATCAATTTACCATTACCAGCCAAATCCAAAACAAAGATGGCTGGGTCAAACATCCCTTAGATGAACAACTCCGAGCCAAAGCACCCAATCAAAACCAAAAATTGAGAAACATTCCAGTCCGTATGATCTTCAACGATCCTGAGCTAAATCTACGGGCAGAGTACAGCCTATTTGATCGTCAGACTGGGCGTTTAATCTGCTCAGGAAATGGCGAAACATGTCAGCGTCTTGGGCAAAATGGCATTGAACAACATCAGTGCCCATCACCTGATTTGTGTCAATTGGCGCAAGGTGGACTATGTAAACCTTATGGACGGCTCTATGTGAACCTAGATGAATCTGATGAGTTTGGTACCTTCATATTTAGAACCACAGGTTTTAATAGCATTCGTACCTTGGCAGCAAGGCTTCGTTACTACCATGCAGCATCGGGTGATCTACTATCATGTCTACCGTTGCAACTCACTCTGAGAGGTAAGAGCACCACGCAGAGTTATCGTACCCCGATCTATTACGTGGACTTGACCTTACGTGATGGAGTGAACTTAAGTGAAGCCATTACTTCAGCTAAACAGATAGATGAACAAAGCAAGGCAGCAGGGTTTTATCAGGAGGCTTTAGATCATGTGGCAAGGCAGGGATATGGCAATGCCAGTTTTGAGGTAGGAGGTGAAGAAGGCTTGGATATAGTGGAGGATTTTTATACAGATGACCCCAAGCAAGAATCATCTCATTCATCACATGACCTGAGTCATGTGCAGGATATTCAGAAAGGGTTGCAGCAGTCAGTTCAGGCTTTGAACTAGTAAAAATAATTTCTTACGGAATTGACCTATTGTTTGAGCGAAATGCGCTCGCTTCATTGATTAGGAGAAAAACATCATGAATGCGCTCACAGGTCAAACTTTTCAGATGCATAGACTGATTTGTATTAAACAGGTTGTAGACTACACCGGTCTTAGTCGTTCCACCATATATGAGATAATGGATGAAAAATCTCCATATTACGATTCCACCTTTCCGAAGAAAATTAAGATGACACAAAACCGTATTTGTTGGTCAGCTTGGGAAATCAATCAATGGATTGAGTCCAAGATGGCTCAACGCTGAGAGAGCTTATGCTCTCTTTTTTATTGCTTTCAAAAAATATAGACTCAAATATAATCTTTGAATGTAAGTTGTTTATTTGACTAATATTGATAATTAATAAGTTTTGAGATTGATGATTTGTTAAGTATATATTTAAAAATATGAAAGTTATGGTTAATAATTGATGGCGAAATAAGTTAAATATAGTTTCTGGTGGCCTTGTTACCCAAACCTATTCATGACAGCTTATTCAGAAATATAATTTCCAAATGAATAAGCCTATCTCCAAAATCTATCGTACAACCAATTGGTCCACATATAACCGAGCCTTAATTAATCGAGGCAATATCTCAATCTAGTTTGATCCTTTGACTCAATGGTATGCTCATCCGCAAAGAAAATATGGACGAAATCAAACTTACTCGGATTCAGCTATTCAATGCTGATTAATGATCAAATCTTTATTTAAATTGTCTTTGCGAATGGTCACTCACTTTGTCCAAAGTCTGATTAATGTTTGCAAATTAGATTGGATAGAGCCAGATTATACCGCACTTTGCAGAAGGCAAAGGCATATCGATATTGCGACTGGCTATCAAAAATTAGTAATGGTCTACATCTACTCGTGGACTCAACTGGCTTGAAGTTTTTAGGTTAAGGTGAATGGAAATGTAAGAAACATGGACCTGAATATCGTCGCCAATAGCGTAAGCTTCATATTGCTATAGATGCTGAAACCCTACAAATTCGGGCAATTCAGCTCACGTCAAATAATGTCAGTGACTCACAAGTCTTGGAGGGTTTACTTGATCAAATCCCATTGGATGAGCAGATTGATTCTGTCTATACAGGTGGTGCTTGTGACACAAAGCAATGCCGTCAGGTCATTGCAGATCGGCAAGCGTATGCAGTGTTTTACCAAGAAAAAATGCAAAGCCTTGGAAAGATATAAAAGTTCATTCACGAGAGCGAAATGAACTACTTCGAACGGTTAAACATTTCGGCAGGACACTATGGAAAAAATTGTCAGGCTATCATCGGCGAAGCTTGGTTCAAACCAAGATGCATTGCATCAAATTATTAGGAGATAAACTTTGCTCTAGGAAATTTGACAGCGCTTTTAAAGAGATTCATGCACGAGTAGCCTTATTAAATAAATTTACTGAATTAGGCAGACCTAACAACCAAGTTATAACTTAAATCTGAGTAGGTATGGCAAATTTTAATTTTTAAATCTTTGTGCAACAAATCCAGGCTCAACCTATAATGAAAACAAATTCGCTTTGTTGAAAAGATGATTGAATATCTCACACAAAATGGCGTGTTAGATACCGCACAATTGTACTAACCTCCATTTAATCAGATCCACTATGAAGGGATAGATGGTGTGTCTGGTGATGCAGATGCTGACAACATATTTGGGATTGTTGAAGTATTTAATGAAGCGGTGGCTTAAATTTTAAATAATTAGATAGGTATAGTAGTGTTTATTAAAAAGTTATCAATCGAGGGATATCGTTGTTTTTCAGAGAATTTCGAAATCAACTTCAGAAAAGGGCTAAATGTAATTGTTGGTGAAAATGGAGCTGGTAAAACAACTATTATTAACTCTTTTCGTCAGCTATTTATTGATACTGAGTCTGGGTCATACAGTGTTTCTTCAGATGACTTTAATAAGCCTTTTAAAGAAAAGTCGATAGCTTCTGACTCTTTCAAAATAAAAGTTGAATTTGATAATTTAGAAAATGCTGAACCAATCGCATTTCTACAGTGGAGTGATGCTGCAAATAACGTGATTTTAAACTTAGAAGTTTTAAATAAGGAATTACGTGGACGCTTCAAAAAAAGTTTTTGGGGTGGAAACTCTAAATCCTCTCAATTTGATGTTGAGCTATTTGACAAAATTCATTGTATTTATCTCCCCCCATTACGAGATGCGGAATCAAAACTAGTAAATGGACGACAATCTCGTTTATCAAAATTGTTAAAATTTATTGAAGCTGAGCAACTTAAAGCATGTAAGAAAGCTGAAAAGAAACATCCATTAGAAGAGAAATTTAAAGAATTTAATCAATCTCTTATTAATGAAACAGATTCAAGTATTAAGAAAGCGAATGAGTTGATTGCAGGTCATTTATTAAAAGCAGTTGGTCAAAATTTTAGCCAATCAACACATATACAATTTGTTGAAAATGAATTCTCAAAAATTGTTGAAAATTTAAGATTAATTTTCTTTCCAAACGTAACTACTGCCGAAGCGGACCAATTCAGAGATTTATGTCAGAATAGTCTTGGATACAATAATTTATTGTATATTGCTTCTATCCTTGCGGAATTAACATTAACAAAGGATGAGTCATTATATAGACTTTTACTGATTGAAGAGCCAGAAGCTCATTTGCACCCTCAACTGCAGGTTCGCTTATTAGATCATTTAGAGACCGTAGCAAATGATCAAAATGTGCAAGTTATTGTTACCACACATTCAACAGTTCTAGCTTCAAGTGTTAAACTAGATAAAATTATACATTTAACAAGAAACGAAAATCCCAAAGCTACAGCATTAGCTGAATGTGGTCTTGCACTAAAAAATTTAGATTTTCTTAATCGATGGTTAGATATCACAAAGTCTAATCTACTTTTTGCAAGTGGAGTTATTTTGGTTGAAGGCATTGCTGAACAAATGATCATACCAGAGCTTGCTAAAACTGTATTAAAAGGAAAAGATATTAATAATATTGAAGACTATGGGGTTTCAGTAATTAATCTTAATGGTATTTATTTTAATCATTTTATGCGCCTTTATTGTAATATTACAGGTGTAAATGATGATCAAGAAGATCAAGTAGGTTTGAATATTCCTATCCGCTGTGCAGGTATTACAGATTTAGATCCTGAGCAACATTATGAAGAAGAAGTTACAGAAAAAGATCCTAAAACAGGAAATGAAAGAGTCAAAAAAATAACATACGATTATAAACCTCATGAAAAAAATATATTAGAAGGAAAAAATCATGCTTTGAAATTGGTAGATAGTATTAACACTTCTGACTTTGCACGGCTATTTGTTGCAAAGTTTAAGACGTTAGAATATGACCTTGCAATGGAAAGTAGTAATGCAAAAGAAATAGCTAAAGTTCTTATTGAATTATGGCCATCAAAAACAGGTGAGGTGAAAAAAGGCTTACAAGTAATAATAGATGATGATTACTTGAAAATCACTCCTGAACAAAAAGCAAATCATGCTTTTGAAATATTAAAAAGAGTAGATGATAAAAATATTGGGAAAGGATATTTCGCACAAGTTTTAGCAGATAAGATTTCATCAGAGGAAATTAAACTTCAAGTCCCACAATACCTTGAAGATGCGATTCTTTGGGCTTGTTCATTAGACAAAACTTCTATTGAGGAATAGTTAGATGAAGTATACAGATGAACAACTCGATTATATTGAACGTGCAAAAATTACAGAGAATATTTTTTTAAATGCGTGTCCTGGCAGTGGAAAAACTGAAACCATTGCTCAACGAGTAGCGAATGAAATCGAGCGTTGGGAGTATTTTCCTAGTGGTATAGCAATTTTGTCTTTTACTAAGAGTGCGGCTAAAGAAATTGAGCATAGAATTAAAGAGAAAATAAAAGGACAATCAACCTACCCCCATTTTATAGGAACATTTGATAGCTTTATCCTAAAGAATATTGTTAATCCACTTTCTAAAGATATTTCTAAATATAAAGGAGATAACGGGGATTATTCATTTAAAGTAGTGAACTACGATTCACAGTTATTTTTTTTAACAAAGTATCCACATGGCTATCAGAAAATTTCAGGGCATCAGGTAGAAATTGATAATAGAACAGGACGTTTTAAATTTCATACACCAAATCAAGATGCAAACAGAGCTCTTAATGCTATGGTTTTAGAACAATGGCGTAAAGAAGACATCTATAGTGCGAAGAAAAAATGCAGAGATGCAGGTTTTCTAACTCATAAAGATATCGAATATCTTGCTGAATCAGCTCTTACTACTCGTACTATTACACAGGATTATGCAAAAAAAATAGCAAAAAAATTTCGACTTATCATTGTAGATGAGTGCCAAGATTTATCATTTGAACAGAGGTGGATCAGGAAATTTGAACAACACTTATAAGTGATATTTTGCTCCCCAAATGATGTTATAAACATCAATATATGGAGTATTTTATGGCACGTAGACCAAGAAGAAATCATTCAAATGATTTTAAAGCTAAGGTAGCACTTGCTGCGATTAAAGCAGAAAAAACACTTGCTGAATTGAGTGCTGAATTTGATGTTCATCAAAACCAAATTATCGACTGGAAAAATCAACTGATTTCAGCTTCCTCGCAAGCTTTCGATCAATCAAAAGCTCCAACAGAACCACCCATCGATCTAAAAAAACTACATGCAAAAATCGGTGAGCAGGCATTAGAAATTGATTTTTTAGAAGGTGTGTTGAAGAAACTGGGCCGCTTCAACCACAAAAGTTAATCGATGACTCACTTCAGATTTCAGTATCTAAGCAAGCTCAGCTGCTGAAAGTCTCCCGTGGTTGTTATTACTATCGCCCAAAACCTGTGAGTGCATCAGATCTGAAGCTGATGCGGTGTATGGATGAGTTACATATGCAATACCCTTTTGCAGGTAGCCGTATGATGCGTGATTTGTTGAATCGTCAAGGACATCATATAGGACGACGTCATACACGTACTTTAATGAAGAAAATGGGCATTAATGCGTTATATTGCAAACCAAATTTAAGCCAGGCTAATCAAGCTCACCGCAAATATCCATATCTGCTCAAAGGATTGGCTATTCAGCGCAGTAATCAAGTGTGGTCTACGGATATAACGTATATCCCTATGGCAAAAGGCTTTGTTTATTTATGTGCTGTGATTGATTGGCATAGCCGCAAGGTACTTGCGCATAGAGTATCGATTAGTATGGAGGTTACATTTTGCATAGAAACATTAAATGAAGCTATTGAAAAATATGGTCGACCTGAAATATTTAATACAGACCAAGGCAGTCAGTTTACCAGTGATGCATTTATTGATGTATTGAAATCAAATGACATCCAAATCAGCATGGATGGTAAAGGTCGATGGGTTGATAATGTGATGGTTGAACGATTATGGCGGAGCGTTAAATATGAAGAGGTGTATCTCAAAGCCTACAGCAATGTTTTGGATGCGAAGAAGCAATTAAACGCATATTTTGAATTTTATAATTTGAAACGACCTCATTCGAGTCTGGACAAAATGACTCCAGATGAGTTTTACTATGACCAGCTACCACAACAAAATAAGGTAGCTTAACTAGAGCAGAGTATCACTTATAAATAAGCTTTTAGTTGTTCAAACATGTGGGACCACCTCTAACAATTAAATATTTTGAAAGCAATGATGCTGAATGGCACAAAATTACATTTTGTAGGAGACCTAAATCAGGCTATATATGAATTTAGAGATGTTGATCCTAATGATATTATTAACTTTATAATCAACAATGGCTTTCGAAAAATTCAATTAACTAAAAACTTTCGAAGCTGTCAAAAAATTGTAAATATTGCAACAAATATTATGAAATCAGCTTCAATCGAAGCTGATTTCACATCACCCGAACAATCATGTTTCGTACTTCAGTATAAAGATTCACCTAGTGAAGTGATTTCTCTATTTAATGAATTAACCAAACAGTATAGCAATCGAGTTTTAGTAGCTAGAGGTCATCAAATTTTAAACCAGCTATCTATTGTGGATAGCACACCAGCGAAACCAGTTGAGTTCTTACTAAGCTCAATCTTGAATTTTGATGAGACAAGTTATACTTCAATCAATCAGTCACTTATTGATTTTTCAAAATATATTAAAGATAAGGTGAAGCTAGAAACAAAATCTAGTGATTATAATTGCCCTCAAATTATTGCATCAGAATTAGATTGGAGATTGTTCCTCTACAACTCTATCCAGTATTTATTAAATCATGATTTGCAATCAGATAGTTGTACTTGGACAAATTGGTGCAAAAAAGTAAATGCTGTAGTTATTAATTTGTTTAAGCAAGAATTTGTACTCCCAGAAATTTATGAAGCACTAAAAAACTCTGACTTTAAAATTAAGTCTCCAAGTGGTAAAGCAACACACTGCATCTCTAACTATCACCGTAAAAATGATTCATTAGATATCAAATTCAGAAAATCAACCATTCATGGTGTTAAAGGTGAAACGCATGAAGCGACTATGTTAATTTCAAATTCTACGCGTAAAGGAGATGGTACGCATTGGTCTCATTGGATAGGAGATAAAACCTCAGAAGCTGCAAGATTCGCTTATGTTGCATCATCCAGACCTAAGCATGTATTAGTATGGTGCGTTAAAAAATTAAAACCACTAGAAAAAACAGAATTAGAAAGTTTGGGATTTGAAGTTTTGGAGCATTAGTTCTAAGTCATAATTTTTTTAACAACTAAAAGTAGAATCAGTGCCCACTTCTATACGCCACTAGATGTCCAGTTGGAAAAGAATATGCAACTGGCCTCCAAATAGGATTTTTTATATTAATTAGCAATCAATTTTTTAATTATACTGATAATTTATTCATTAATATAAACTAAGAGAGCTAATCTAAGATGTACAGCAGTCGTAATCCGAAATGCTGAACGAGAAGAAGACTATTTATGAATTCGTCATATATACGATTACTTTAAAATCAAATATAGCAAGTCACAGGATTTTATTTACTTTGCGAATTTGGCAACTCTTGTCATCTAGAATGATATTGATCGTTAGTTGGCAACACCCTCAAATTGGAAATCTAGTGAGTGTGTTACTGTTTGGTCTAGCTGAACTTAATAATAATCCAGTATATCAAGAATGATTCCAAAGATTCTTGTTACCAATGGTATTTGATGTAGAAAAAGTGACGTGCGAAAAGGCTTACACACATTTTAGGATTCAGTACATCGGATTCTAGTTGAGATAAGGGTTTGAAGAGTTTTTAATAGCTTTATGTTTTTGAGAAAGGTATTGGGCAAAATTTGACTCATCTTGGGAACAGTTAAAAAGATAAATAATACATGTTGAGAAAATTTAGAATTAGTTATTCCTCAAGTGGTTAAAGGCTTAGAGTTGGTAAGTTTTTGTTATCTTGTTATTTTTTATATTTAGGAAAACTCTTATGTGAGGTGGTGTTCACAAAAAATATAATTT
The DNA here is from genome assembly GCF_000369845.1 of Acinetobacter higginsii. Lineage (NCBI taxonomy): Bacteria > Pseudomonadati > Pseudomonadota > Gammaproteobacteria > Moraxellales > Moraxellaceae > Acinetobacter > Acinetobacter higginsii. The sequence goes on from NZ_KB850212.1 coordinate 157,069, forward strand.
AGGCTTGAAAATAAAAATCAAAACCATAAATAGTGATGTATTAGGCATATTTTTAATTGCCTAAAGGAAAGCTAACCAATAATAACAGTAAGCTTTTAATTGTTAACGAATAACTAGGAAGAAAACATGAACTTTTTTAAAAATCTCTTCAATCGCTTTAAACTTTTTTGTCAATCCATCTATACCAAATATCGAAAGCCTATCAAGGTTGTCGCTACAACATTAGCCTGCTCTGTTACAGGATACATTTTTGCACCTGCTTTTGCCTCTGTACTTGGTGCGTGGGGTTTTCTAGGTAAAGCTAGTACAGGTATTGCAATAAGTTCACTACATGGTGCAGCCTTGACAAATGCCTCCCTTGCCGCAGTTGGAGGTGGAGCTATGTCTGCTGGAGGTGGTGGGATGTTTGCTGGCAAGCTTTTGATTTCAGGTGCAAGCGCGGCCAACGGAATGTTCCTGTCAGCAGCATAAATTTAAAAAAGACTCTTCCGATTAAATGAAGAGTCTTTTATCAAAACTTCCTCTTTAAACTTTTAGTATATCCACATTCTGAAGAACGGTTACAGGCCATAAAGTCACCGTATGGTCCTGTTCTTTTCCACATACGTCCCTGATTACATTTCGGACAGCGCCATTTTTCTGGAATATCATGGTTAATGGACGTATTTTCATCTTGAGGTATATGGATAAACGCTTTAAAGCATGGGTCTTTAGTAATTTCCTCAAGGAACACTGAATTACGTTCACCAATAAGAAAAGCTTTCTCTTTTGCACGGGTCAATGCTACATAAAACAGACGGCGCTCTTCAGCATAGGCATGTGTTTCTGGTTGTGGCAATACTAAGTTAATAAGAGGATCATCTTCTTTTTCAGAAGGGAATGCACTACCGCCAGTATTTAAGCCTAAAAGAATTACATAGTCTGCTTGTAGGCCTTTGGATGAGTGGATCGTTTTAAATTCAACACTGCAATTTCTAAGAAAGGGCTGAACACTGTCTAGATTTGGTTTGTGATGTTTGTAGCGTCCTAAAATATAAATTGATTTCTTCTTACCTGAACCTGTATTAGCATTATTTATTTCCATAATGGTTTTAAACAGATACTCATGAATTTCCTGAGTCTTTGTTAAAAAGCTTATCTCAACCACTTTACTGCTGGTCTTATCAACAGCACTGACCACCTTTTGAAGCTGAGATTCATTTTTTTGGATAAAGCCACTGGCGACATTGGCAATACCCTGATTGGAACGGAATGTTTTGGTAAGCTGTGCCTGTTTTGTATAGCCAAAGAATTCTTGGAAATTAGTAAAAATACTAATGTCTGAGCCTGCAAATCGGTATATGGCTTGCCAGTCGTCCCCAACACAAAACAGCTTTGCTTCGGGTACTTGATCCAATAATGACAAGATAAGTCTAGCCCTTGCTTGTGATGTATCCTGAAACTCATCCACGATAATAAGCTTGAATGGGCTTTTATATTTGTTCTCATTGATTAATTGAGCAGATTCAATCAGTAGGTCATCAAAGTCATGCTCCTTGCTGCTTTTCAATAACTGGTCGTACTGTTGGTAAACCTTGGAAAATAGCTGTAAAAAAAGACTCTCCCGCAGGTTGAGTGAGGGCCTGGCTAGTAGGCTGGCAATGTTGGCTTGATTGGATTTGTAGTGACTTAAAAAACTGACATAAAGTTCATTGGCATCGTATTCATAGATAGACTGAGCTTGAGAGTTGACCTCAGAAAGGCTACGTGGCTTAAAAGTTTGTCCCCTTGATTTAAGCTCTTGTTCCAACTTCTGAAAGATGGAACCTGTAATAAACTCATGAAAGGTTGTAGTAATTAAATCCGTCTTATATTGTTGATGGATTCCTGATTTCCATTTCATGTCATCGAGATACTTTTGCCCAAAATGCGCAGGCGGTTTGCCATGCTGGTCTACAGCATAGTGTTCTAGATATAGGTTGATTTCAGGTAGGTAAAAGTCAGGCTTGTATTGGCGGTGGTGTTCATTCGCTGTGTCATGCTCGTAGTTTCTTTCGTACTGGTAGGGAACCCCCTGACTGTATAACCAGTTTGCTATGGCTTTTTCACCATGTGATTTAACGATTTCTCCCTGATAGGTTTCAAAGCCATCCTTGAACCTGTCAAATGAACGTCTGCGAGCCTTTTCCCATTCACTTTGAGTTTTAAATGCAAATGGTGATAAGGGAGGTCTTAGGTAGGCCGTTTTAAATAAAAGATATTTTGCCCGGAAGTCTGGATCTGTTTCGATCAGTTGTTGAATAATCTTATTCAACAGGGACTGTGGTTTTCCTGCATCATTGGAAACAGAGGGGCTTTTTCCTGTGGCCTTACCAATCACCTTTACGCCAAACTTATGGAAATTAAGTGCTTCAACACGAGTATTAAACTGGGTGAGGATGTCTTTTAATCGAAAGTTAATACGTTCACTGAGTTCCTCACCTGCATTTTTATTAAATGCGAGAACCAGAATCTCTTCAGGTTTGTAGAGTCCAGTTAAGAGGGCATAGCCCACCTTTCCAACAATCGTGGATGTTTTGCCTGAACCAGCCGCAGCAACCAATAGGTTACGGTCTTCAAAGATAATCGAGGAAATACGCTGTTCATCGGTTAGGGGCGTACTTTCTACCTGATCAAAGAACTGCTTAAATACCTGTAACTCACTTTCTACAAAACGCTTATTCTTTGCATCGATGGCATAGTTTGCTTCAACTGGCAATTCAATAAACTGTCGCAATTGCTCAAACAGGTTCTGTAGAGACGGTTCAAATGCAAAAGAACTATCCCTTTGAATCAGGCTGTTAAATTGTTCAATAGAGACTTTTGACCTTTGTGATAAATCTGACCTAAACAGCTTGCTGAGGCGATGGGATAGATAAATGTTTTGCTGGATAAAATTGTGATATTCCCGTAAGTACGGTTTTAAGGTTTCTTTGATCTTTTCAGCGTTTCTTTTATTTCTCAGGAATTCCGCATCATTACGGATTTCAGCTTGAAACTGTTCAGCCTGTGTATTGAACATACCCTTGAACTGAAAGTTTTGATCAACGGTCTTGAGCGTTAAAGATGACCATATCCAGCCTTTTTGGATATGTGCTTCCAATACCTGTTCAGGATTTAGCTTTACAGTTTTGGTATCCAGTTCAAGTACCAGCTCAGGAAATGTATAGTTGATTCGCCATTTGCTGGAGTCTGCAAAAATGAAGCTGAGTAAACTTGGTCGGATATTCATATTGCCCTAAAATGAAAATGATTTTTTAATAATTCAAAATTTGTAATTGGTTATAAAGTCTATAGAAATTTTACTTAGTTGTTTTATTCCTTTTGCAACTACTCCTTGAATGTTTCATTCAATGCCTGCTGTACGGCATCGACCCGTGACTTACATGCCTTGTAAGCCGTCATTGATTCCTCAACAATCTTCATCAGGTTGTCGATGTCTGGTTCTCCTTGGGATTCCAGCAGGGCGGCATTCTTCTTCAGCAGTTCATAACCGTCTTTAAAGCTTAACTCATTTTTACTCATGATTCGTCACCTCACTTACACTGGCATGAATATAGCCATCCTGCATCTCAATTGAAACAGTTGAACCGACCTGTTGTACAGATCGAATAGCCTTGTTTTGACTCCGTACAATAGCATAGCCTTTGGCAAGCACATTCTTAGGATTCTGCAATAACGTTTCACGCATTAAGGACTCAATCTGTGTGGAGGCAAGCTTAAGCTGCTGCTGGGCAAAATATTGTGTTGTTGACTTAACCAAATCAAGATTTCTATTAGCTGTATTGATCTGATTCTGGGTATGAGTCTTGATGATATTCATCAACTGTTCATTTTGGCCCTGATACGCTGTGATTTGATGCTGTGACAGTAGCTTGATGGTTTGCAAGTAATCCATCACATCCTGAGAACGTTCTGAAATCACATTCCGAATACCTGCAATTACCTTGCTTGGTGTATCGAAAGAACGATGGGCGATTTCATCCAGAATGGTTCGATCTTTTTCATGACCAATACCCACCCATATTGGAACCTTGCGCTTGCATAGCAGGGCAGTGAGATCATAGTCGTTTAAATAGGCTAGATCATTCACTGCACCGCCACCACGAATAATCACAATGAGGTCAGGTGGAATAGCATAATCTTTAGCCCACTGGCGCAGTCCTGAACTTAAGGATTCCATAATGCTGTTGGCAGCAGCATTACCCTGAAAGGTAGCTGTGTGATAGACAAAGTGGCATACGCCAGCCTTGTCCAAGGCATCAGCATCTTTCCTGAAGTCACCCAGACCAGCAGCATTTTCTGGAGCAATCACTAAGACATTTTTAATATCAAAAGGGGCAGGAAGTGACTTATTCAGATTTACCAAACCCTCAGAGCTTAGACGAGCAAGAATCTGTTGGTAGCGTTTGGCAATATCACCTAGTGTGAAACTAGAGTCGATGTCTTCTATATTGACAGAAAACCCGTACTGAGGATCAAAACGAGCTTTGATTTTAATAAGAACATTTAAGTCTTTTGAAAGCTCAATGCCACTTTCACGCTCAAACTTGAGTACAATTTTTACGGCGGTGAATTTCCAAATAGTTGCTTTGCAGCTTGCAATGACTTTATCTGTATCCTCTTCCTTTTCAGCCAGCTCAAGATAGTAATGACCACCCTTGATACTTAAGTTTCGTATCTCAGCCTTTACCCATACAGGCTCATCAAAGTACAGGCAAATGACTTCCTGTACTGTGGATAGATAATCGCTGAGGGGTAACTGTAATTCTGGCATCAAATTAGGTGCTATAATTAGAAATATTTTATACTAATAAACCGAAATACTTGTGATAAACAATCTTATATATGTTCTTTTAATAATCTTTTAGTGTGGTCCATAAAGATATATGCATCCTGTCGATATAATTCAAAGGGGTAAAGTGCTATAGAGTAAGAGGTGGTCCCACATGTTTGAACAACTAAAAGCTTATTTATAAGTGATACTCTGCTCTAGTTAAGCTACCTTATTTTGTTGTGGTAGCTGGTCATAGTAAAACTCATCTGGAGTCATTTTGTCCAGACTCGAATGAGGTCGTTTCAAATTATAAAATTCAAAATATGCGTTTAATTGCTTCTTCGCATCCAAAACATTGCTGTAGGCTTTGAGATACACCTCTTCATATTTAACGCTCCGCCATAATCGTTCAACCATCACATTATCAACCCATCGACCTTTACCATCCATGCTGATTTGGATGTCATTTGATTTCAATACATCAATAAATGCATCACTGGTAAACTGACTGCCTTGGTCTGTATTAAATATTTCAGGTCGACCATATTTTTCAATAGCTTCATTTAATGTTTCTATGCAAAATGTAACCTCCATACTAATCGATACTCTATGCGCAAGTACCTTGCGGCTATGCCAATCAATCACAGCACATAAATAAACAAAGCCTTTTGCCATAGGGATATACGTTATATCCGTAGACCACACTTGATTACTGCGCTGAATAGCCAATCCTTTGAGCAGATATGGATATTTGCGGTGAGCTTGATTAGCCTGGCTTAAATTTGGTTTGCAATATAACGCATTAATGCCCATTTTCTTCATTAAAGTACGTGTATGACGTCGTCCTATATGATGTCCTTGACGATTCAACAAATCACGCATCATACGGCTACCTGCAAAAGGGTATTGCATATGTAACTCATCCATACACCGCATCAGCTTCAGATCTGATGCACTCACAGGTTTTGGGCGATAGTAATAACAACCACGGGAGACTTTCAGCAGCTGAGCTTGCTTAGATACTGAAATCTGAAGTGAGTCATCGATTAACTTTTGTGGTTGAAGCGGCCCAGTTTCTTCAACACACCTTCTAAAAAATCAATTTCTAATGCCTGCTCACCGATTTTTGCATGTAGTTTTTTTAGATCGATGGGTGGTTCTGTTGGAGCTTTTGATTGATCGAAAGCTTGCGAGGAAGCTGAAATCAGTTGATTTTTCCAGTCGATAATTTGGTTTTGATGAACATCAAATTCAGCACTCAATTCAGCAAGTGTTTTTTCTGCTTTAATCGCAGCAAGTGCTACCTTAGCTTTAAAATCATTTGAATGATTTCTTCTTGGTCTACGTGCCATAAAATACTCCATATATTGATGTTTATAACATCATTTGGGGAGCAAAATATCACTTATAAGTGTTGTTCAAATTTCCTGATCCACCTCTAGTATTATTTAATTATATACTACTGTTGTTACGATAAAAAACTCTTCTTACCAATAAAGTAAATGAAATTAAAATTGTATGAGGATAGCTGGTAATGGCTGCACCAAAGTTGTTCATATCTTATAGTTGGACCTCTACTGAACATGAGGATTGGGTCTTAAGGTTAGCTCATGATTTAACAGAATCAGGAGTCGATGTAAAATTCGATAAATGGGATTTAAAAGAGGGGCAGGATCCTTATCATTTCATGGAACAAATGGTAGCAGATGAGACTATTACGAAAGTCATTATGATTTGCGATAAAAAATACAAGAGTCGAGCAGATGATAGAGAAAAAGGTGTTGGTGTTGAAACACAAATTATTTCTTCAAAAATTTATAATGAGGTTAAGCAAACGAAATTTGTAGCTGTTATTGCAGAGGTTGATGATAATGGAAATCCTTTTATACCAGTATATTATTCAGGAAGAATACATATTGATTTGAGTAACGATGATAAATATACACAAAATTTTGAACAATTAATACGGTGGATATTTGATAAACCCTTGCATCAAAGACCACAGCTAGGTAAGCCACCACAATATATTTTAGAAGAAAAAGTTTCTTTGCTTGGGACTGATGCGCTAGCAAGACGATGTATAGATTTGCTCAAGAGTGGAAAGCCCAATGCTCAAGGAACAGTAAGTGAATATTTTGATACAGTGCTAGAGAATCTAAGTAGATTCAAATTAGAATATTCTGATGATTTAGAACCAGTTGATCATGCAAAATTAATTTTTAATAGAATTGAAGAGTTTAAGCAACCTCTAGAGCAAATTATTGGAGTGCTATATACAATCGCTTCACATGCCGCAAACGAGGATAGTATCTTGGCGCTTCACCGTTTTTTTGAGGGAATGTCTCAATATTTCTATCCAGATTCGAATGGAAAAACGAGCTATAGTTATAGAGCATGGGATTTTGATTTTTATAAATTTATTGGATGTGAACTTTTTCTTTATGCATTAGCAATTTTTATAAAAATGGAAAAATTTTCTGTTATTTCATTTTTATTAAATCAACCATACTACTGTTATAGAGAGTCAGGTCGTTCAAAAAAGATCAAGCAATTTGATTTTTTAAATCAAGATATTGAATCACTTAAATTTTATTTTTCAAATGCAGAGTCTCAGAATTGGATATCTCCATTTGGTGAGCTTATCAAAAGAAGATTTTCCATAAAATTTTTAGGACTGGATCATTTATGTCAGGCAGACTTTATTTGTTATTTAAATTTGATGTCTAAAAATATAGAAAGTAATGGATATGATTACTGGCACCCATCCTTACAGATATATCACGATGAGCATGATGCTTATGAAATTTTTGCAAAATCAGTTTCAAAGAAATACTGTGAAAAAATATTACCATTATTAGGTATTAACTCTACATCTCATTTGAAAGAATTATTAGAAAAACTTTCTAGTAATTCAAATATGCTTCCAAGAGTAGGGGGATGGAGAAATTTGCTTATCCAGCGTTTATCCAATTATGACTTACTTTTAACCTTACCTTAGTTTTTGAATATGCCAGAATTAAATTTTTCAAATATAAGAACTTTTGATGGGAGTAAAGATGGTGGATTTGAAGAATTAATCTGCCAATTAGCTCACCTGTGCCCTCCGGCAAATTCCCGGACCTTTGAAAGGAAAGAGGGGGCTGGTGGAGATGCTGGTGTAGAGTGTTATTGGATACTTAATGATGGTACAGAACATGCTTGGCAAGCTAAATACTTTTTAGAGAATGTTGATGATTCTCAATGGACTCAAATTAGTGATTCGGTTTTAACAGCATTGGATAAACATCCAAATATCACAAATTATTATGTTTGTATTCCTCAAGATTTACCAGATAGCCGAAAAATGGGGCGTGGAGGAAAACAGGTCGTAAGTGCCAGGGATAAATGGAATACTCATTGTTATAAATGGGAAAAAGAAGCTCTAAAAAGAAATATGCTGGTAAATTTCCATTTTTGGGGAAAGCATGAAATTTTATTAATGCTAAGCCAACGGGATAATCCATTGTTTAATGGACGAGCAAGATATTGGTTTGATGAGTTAATTATAACTAAAGATATTTTTGAAAGAATTATTAACAGGTCTAGGCTTTCTTTAGGTGATCGTTTTACACCAGAATTTCATGTGGATCTACCTATAGCTAAAATATTTGAGGGGTTAGGTCGGACAAAAGAATATATAGAATTATTGAACTCCAATGTGTATGAGTGGCTTTCAATAGTTGGTGAGGTGGAAAAAGCTCTTTTACGTTTGGAAAGTTGTGATAAGAATTATTTTAAAGATTTAGTTAAAAATATAAGTTATCAAGATAAATGGAGTTTAATAACTACTACTATTGAAGATATAAAAAATAGTTTGAAATATAAAGACTGGTTTTCCAATCTGGAAATATATATTTCAGTATTTAGTGAAATTAAAGAATTTTGTTCTGAACTTATTAGAGTTTATCATTTTGCTTCTGATCATAAAAAAACTGTAGAAACTGTAAGAATATATCAAAATGATATTTATAAATTTAGTGATATAACAACTAATCTATTGAATTTTTTTACTGATAAAATTACTCAAGCTGCTTATACAAGGCAGTTTCTATTACATGGCGATGCTGGGAATGGTAAGTCTCACATGCTGTGTGATATTGCTTTAACGAGAATGGGTAAGGGATTATCTACAGTATTTATGTTAGGGCAGCACTATCAGGGTGGTAATCCTCTAGATTTTTTAAAAAGAGAATTAGATTTAGCAACAATAGATGATAGTACACTTTTAGGAGCATTGGATGCTTGTGGAGAAGCAGATAAGTCTAATCTTCTGATCATAATTGATGCAATTAATGAGGGGCGATTTAATAGAGATTGGAATGACTGGTTGATCAGCTTTTTTCATCAAATTAGCCAATATCCACGTATAAGTATAGTTGTCAGTTGTAGATCCACCTATCTTAACTATATATTTCCTGAAGGTTTAAGAAGTAATATTACTCAACAGGAACACAATGGATTTAAAGGGTTTGAGCATAGAGCTGCTTCGATTTATCTAAATAGACAAGGGATTGTTAAGCCATCTGTACCTATATTAGCTCCTGAATACACGAACCCCCTTTTTCTTAAAACATGCTGTAAAGCAATAAAACAAGCAGGTCTGAGTGAGTTTCCTAAAGGGTTACATGGAATAGTAAATATTTTTGAGTTTTATATTCAAAGTGCCCAAAATAAAATTTCTAAAGTTAAGGGATATAGACCGCATGAAAAGGTTATTTATAATGCCTTACTACGGTTAGCAGAAAAATTGTTTCCAGATAATGTTTATGGGCTAAAATTTGAAGAAGCATTTGAATTAATTAATAGTATAGATTCACGTAATGGTTCAGATAAATGTTTATATGATTTGATGCTAGAAGAAGGACTGATATCTGAAGATATTGAGTATAATGGAGTAGATGGTCAAACGAATCATAATGTGGTCGTTCGTTTTACTTTTGAAAGGTTTAGTGATTACTTAATTGCTATTAGCATAATGGCTGGCATAAAAAGTATTCCTGAACTAGAAGTAGCACTTTATGAAAATTATAATTTCCAACTTCTAAAATCAAAACAGAATAGCTTTAAATTTTTAGGTATCTGGTCTGCACTTAATATTATCATAGCTGATGAATTTAAAACTGAGTTGATTGACTATTTTCCTATTGAAATTCTAAACTATTATTTTTTTAAAGAGATTTTTGTTAAGACCTTAATAAGTCGAAGCACAAGTTCATTCACTGATAGAACAATAGAAATTTTTCACCAAATTCCTGACAAGTGTTATGAAGATCATAAGATAAATATTTTGTTTGCATTAGCAACAGAACCTACTCATAAATTGAATGCAGTTTTCTTAAATGATTGGCTTAAAAATATGTCTCTCTCTTCAAGAGACTCTTATTGGTCAACTTATGTGGCATATGCTGATGAAGTTGAAGAGGAACATGAAACAGAGTCCAACCTTAGAGCATTAATAGAATGGGCTTTGAGCAAAGAGATTGCTTTAGCAGAAGAAGAAAGGCTCTATTTGTGTTCTATAGCATTAACTTGGATAACATCAACTACAAATAGAAAGCTACGAGATGAGGTAACTAAGGCAGTTACTCATTTGCTTTGCTTTATTCCAGAGAGAATTATCTTATTTCTTGAAAACTTTTATGAAACAAATGATCCTTATATTAATGAAAGAGTTTACGCTATTGTCTATGGGGTTTTGACAAATCTTCAAGATAACTCTTATACATCTAAAATAAGTAAGTGGATTATAGAACATCACTTTAAAGATAAATATCCATATCCACATGTTCTATTAAGGGACTATATTGTCAGTATATTGCTTTATGCAGAACATAAACAAAGTCTTCCTATTGATATAAAAAGAGAATCTTTTTTACCACCTTATAAGCAGAAATGGGCTTTAAAAGACCCTATTCATGTTCTGAATATTGCTGATCAAGATAAAAATGATATTTATCAATCTGTTATGAGTTCTATGTCAGATTTTTATTGCTACAGCATGAGAGCTATTGATGAAGTTACTTGTACTGAATTAGATATAGAGGATATGAGGGTAGGATTAGATGAGAAAATAAAATTTGCAAAAGAATTACCTGCAAATTTAGCTACTGAGTTGGAAGCTTTGATTTTGGAAGAAGCAGATTATCTTTTGATGAAAAAATTAGAAGAATCTAAATTATGGAAATCTTTAAATTTTGATAAAATTTTGGAAGAAATTTCTAATAATAGAAGAAAGCAGATTGTTCTTGATCCGAATCCAGAACCTAATGAAATTATTAATTTTAATAAAAAAAATAAAAAAAATGAGAAAACAAAAATACAGTTATTTTTAGAAAACAACAAAGATAAATTTAATTCATTGCAACAAATTAGAGCTAAATGGGTATTTAAATTATCTAATTTCGAAATTGTGATGCAATCAAAAAAGCAAGCTCAGCGATGGATTTATTTTAGAGCAATGCAGCTTGGTTGGAGTGATGAGTTATTTAAATCATTTGATAGAAACTTATCTTCTAATGGCGGAAGTAGACCTTTGATAGAGCGAATCGGTAAAAAATATCAATGGATTGCTTATCATGAATATTTAGCCTATTTAACAGATAGCTTCCAAGTGAAGCCCGATAGTCGTTTCCCTGAAGCAGTTTCTACTGATTTTTTTGGGGGGTGGCAACTTGGTGTAAGAGATATCGATCCAACATTATTGATTAGAAGAACAGGAGATGATGGTTGGTCAATAAATAACACTACTACATGGTGGCAACCAATTTCAATAAACTTTGCTGCGAGCAATAAGATAAATGAATTACAGGAATGGCTTTGGACTGAAAAGAACTTACCGCAGTTTAATAAAGCTCTTATAGTAAAAGATGAATGCGATATAAGTTGGTATGCTTTAGCTGGTTTTGTGAAATTTAGAAAAGAGCCAAAAGTAAATAAAGATGAAATTCCATCTCAGGATTTTTGGTATAGAATTAATCCAGTTATTATATCTAATCAATTTTTTTCTGATTTTAAACAAAAGGTCTTGCGGCAGGAACTTTGTAATCCTGATTTAATTGAAACGCTACGAATAGGATATCATTCTTTTCTAGGTGAGCATTGTTGGCACCCTTGTGTATATGATTATCTAAATGATTTATCTGAAGGTTTTGGATGTAGATTGGAGCATATAGATGAGAATTTAGAAGCCTTTTCTCCAATCTCAAAATATGAATATGAAGGTAGTACTAATGATGCTTCTGTTAAAGAGGGCATAAATTTTTTTCTTCCTTCACCACAATTCATTCATTCATTAGGTTTAAAGAGAAAAGCTTTGTCTGTTAATAATTGGATTGATTCTTCAGGGCGAATTGTTTTTCAAGATCCAAGTGTTGATGAAAGTGGTTCTAGTTTTGCTTTATGCAGTAAAGATATACTTGATAATTGGTTAGAAGAAAACGATTATAGATTGGTTTGGTTAATAGGTGGTGATAAAAAACTTTTCACAGAGTACAATCATGATTTTTATGGACAGTTAAACTTCAATGGTTTTTTCTCAATAGATGATAATGGTGTAAAGGGCAAGATATGGACAACAAGGATAGAGTTGGATCGTGATGGTTACGAATAATAATACTTTGCCAGTCTGCGATTAAAGCTTTCTTTTTTCTAGACAGTTTCCATGTAAACAAGTATGTTCAATATCATCAGAGAGTTTTTTGGTTATAAAATATTCATAAATTTCTTATGCATACCTTTTTTATTAATCAATTTCAATTAGAGCTTATTCGGAGTTTACTATGATTGAATTAAGGAGTATTCTACAAATAGTTATTAATTTCAGGTGTCTTTGAACTGAATTTTAAGAAATTATAGAGAATAGTAATCCATGATGTTAAAGCTCAACAATAATTTTTAGAATAAAATTAATATGAATCAAAAGTATATGGATACTATTTGCTATATTATCCTATTTAATAGAGAAGATCTAACATATTTTAATAAGTATGATAGGGGTATACTTAAAAAAACAGAGATATTTGAAAAAATTTCTTCCTTTCCTAAAGACTTATATGAATTATTTTTTTCAAAAGAAAATATTATAAGAAATCGAATAGGTGGTTTATTTGATGGGTATTGTATAAAATTTATCTCAAATTGTGAAGAAATTGAAAAATCTCCTTTTGATATAAATGTTGTTTTTATATCTTCTATCTTAGATATTGATAAGATTAATCGTGAGGTTATATTTGTTTCTGATGAATTGTTAACAGATATTAATCGTAAAATATATAATATAAACGATATTAATAAAATAAAATTATTAAAACTGGTATCTGATTTAATATCTACATTAAGTTTGGAAAAGAGAGTTTACTTTAGAAATCTTAGATGTATTGCTCATGGTAAAGAAAAATCAGAATTTTTAAAATTAGAAGAAAAATTTATAAAAAGTATATACACAAAATCTAATTTAATTCTTTTGAAATCAATGAAAATAGATTGTGATTTTGATGAATATGGTTTTAATTTTCAGATGGAATATCAAGAAAGAATTATTGAATGTATAAAATTTATTAAGCATGATGTATGTAAGAATATTCCTCTATCTATTATGGAGATGCTGCCAAATATAGATTTTATAATAAGTGATATGTCAAGTAATCTAGAGTTTCTAATTAATAAAGATGAATTTAGTGCTAATGCATTGGCTCATAAGGGTTTTGGAGATGGTCGCCTTTTAGAAAAAACAATAAAGTTAATTAATCAAAATAAAATTGAAAATAATGTTAATGAAAATCAGTATATTAGTATTTATGTTCAAGAAAGGAATTTTATCGAATCACTAATAGCATTAAAATCTTCGGGTAATATCGCGATAAATATTAAGTTGCCATGGGCAAATAGCTTATTTTTTAGCAAATTAAAAGATATTGGTATTGTTGATAGGAGTAATAATAGAAATAAAATTAATATATTAATGTCTAAGCTATTAAGTGAATTCGAAATTAACAATTGGTATGATAACTTCGATAAAAAATATTCATCAAATATAAAGGTAGTATCGAATCTTCCAGTTGAGTGGTCTTGGCATAATGGACTGCCTCTTATGGTTCGGCATGAAGTCAGTCGTATACCTGTTTCTCCAGGAATTGTATCTACTAAATTATTGCTGGATTCTGAACAAGTTTTTTTGAAGAAGTGTAACTTTAAAAATATAAAAATTATTAGTTCATTTGCAGATTCGGATCCTATTAAAGAAGATCTTAGTAAAAAAGTTAATTTTATAAATAATGAGCTTAAATTGGAGTATTCGACAGTTAGAGCATTATTGGATAGTAATAGTGAAACAAAAGGGATTGATATAGAAGTTGGAGAAGAAGGATTAGATATTTCAATAGACTGGGTTAATGTTAATACGTTGCAAGAATTATCCGAAACATTAGCTCATGATGATTCTGCTATAACGATATTTGATTTACATGGTAGCCATGATGTAAAAGGAAATGGAGTTATAATACTTAAGGATGAAACCGTATCAGTTTATGATTTAGTTGGTAAAGTGAGAATCTCTCCAATAGTTATTTTAAGTTCATGCGACACTAGCCCTATAGATAGAAATCATTACACAATAGCAAATGCATTTTTTTTGGCTGGTGCAAAAACAGTTTTAGCAAGTGCACTTCCAATCCAAAGCCATGAAGCCTCTATTTTTATTGCTAGATTGTTACTAAGGATTAAATATTATCTGCCAAAACGTCTAGATGATGTTGGAATTAGCATCAGATGGTCAAGTGTTGTAACTGGTATGATCCGTAAAACATTTTATAGTGAATTAATATCAATGTTACAGAAAAAATTTGGTTTAGATGCTGGATTGAAGAAAAATTTAAACTTCTCTGTAGGTCAAAATCTTGATCCTTTAGATAATAACTGGCATGAAAAAATAATAGAAAAAATAAGTATGCAAATTGGTATTCCTATTGATAAGTTAAAAAACTTAATCAGGACAGAATTTATGATGCCTGAATGTATAAAATACATACAATTGGGTAATCCTGAGTTAATAGTAATTGCTGCAGAAAAGCATATTTCATTGAAGGCTGATTAACTTAACTTCGAATTAGAGGAATTTTGTATATCTATCTAAGATACACTATCTCTTTGACTTGATATCTTGTATTTCTTCCGCCACCCTCAAGCTTTACAATACAGCCTTTTTCAGTAAATCAGTGAGATGGCGAGTCGCAGTTGCTCGACTTACTTTAGCCACTTTCTGGTATTGTGAAGTAATGATCCCATGTTCAAAGCCATTTTCCCACCGTTAAGTAGCCGATTTAAAACCCTGCGCTGCCCCTCATGTAAATCCACTTCTGAAAATTCTGCCAAAATGTACTTTTTAAAAGTGTCCTTTCAATACGCTTTAATGTTTGTTCAAGGCTTTCATTCAGTACCTGTAGAAACCAAAGTAACCAATTCGTAATATAAAAACCACCTTTTGGGGTTGCTTCGAGAATTTCATAATAGATCTTAAGCTTATCTAGTATAAAAGGTGACATTGCATATAGATGGATACTCTGCTGATCCATCTGTGCTAAAGCCAAGTCAGTCAATATACAGGTAATACGTCCAGTACCATAATCAAAAGGATGGAGTGTCACAAACCACAGGTGAGTTATTCCAGCTCAAATCAGTGGGTCAAGTAGGGTATTGGCTCTGCGGGTATTAAACCACTGAATGAATTCATCTAAACATTGCTCTAAATCATCTTGTGCTGGAGCTTTAAAATGCGCAGTAGGATAATCCATGTGCCCAGTAACAACCTGCATGGATTCATGCTCTCGTAATTGTCCTATCCTAATATGTTGCATGGTCCAGTCGGTTTCATTAATAGCCATGGGTGCCAGTGAAATAATCTTTCAACGGATAGGTCTTGTTCAAAATTATTTAAGGCATCTAGCATAATATTAGCTAGGCCATCTGAGTGTTCTGAGCTTGGACCGAAATGCTTCAATGATACACCTAGACGTTTTGCCGGAGATGAACGAAGCGAATAAATATTCAGAGTTTCATTTTCGATAGCTGAAGATGAAAAAAGATTGGCAATCAGGCTGTCTAGGGTAAGGTATTCTTTTTCAGGGCTATGCTGACTTTATCCAAGCAGGGTTTAAATTTTTTGATGAATCTGTCTAGTAAGTGAAAGAATATTTTTCATCTTTCTATGTAAAAGTTGTCTAGTTAAGCTGTTTCCGAATCCAATCATCATACATATTTGGTTATTCTGAAATAGTGAAAAATAGGAGTGGTCAGATTGTAGTGTATATTCGACTCATTAAATGAGTCAAATAATTTTATTATTCAGCTCATCTAATTATTAAATCTGCTTGCTTATTTGGTGAGCATAAAAAATGGTGGTCTAAGTTGTTTTAATGATTTTTAAAAAGTGTAGGTTTTTGTATAGGTTTTAATATTTTTATTAAAAAATATTTTATAAATCAATGAAAAGGTATTTCTGCATCATCGGCGTATGAGATGAAAGGTCAGCCATGATTTCAGCGCTATTCATGTATGTTAAATCCTTAAATTTAAATAATAAATAAGTTTAGTTTGAACGTTTGGCTGTCTCGCCAATTCTAACAACCACTGTAAAATTCGACTTAATTGCCAAGAAAGTATACCTTTGAAAGGCCTTCTTTTCTGTCAAAATTAAGTCAACAGGGTATGAGAAATTAAATGACTTCCTCAGTCGCTCATCTTAACAAATTGAGAAAGATTCACAAAAAGGAATCCGCGATGTGTGAAGAAATAAACAGCAAAAGAATGGTACTCGATGAACTAGAGCAATCGGCCAAGTGTCGCTATAGCATTAAAATTGGTAAGCAAAAATAGCTTAGATTATTTGCTTAGGTCTCTTTTAAATCTGAAAAATAATGTCCTTAATTGTTTGGTTTAATGGGTTTTATTGTGAATCTCATTGCTTAAAATATGTAACAAATTATTCAAAATATAATTAAAATATGAGCTTTAATTCTATATATCATATTGATATTTAATTGATTTGTTCATATTTGTTTAGCTTGTATATGATTTTTAAAAAAATAAACTCAATTCTGAAAGATTAGGCATAATCAGAGCAACTATTGTCAAAAAGGTTAACATAAATGGATCCCTCGCCGGGTACAAAGTTAAAATACAATTTCATGACTCCTTGTTTTTATGTAAGGAGTAAATAATGGAATTTTTATTAGATCCAGGGATTTGGGTAGGTTTGCTTACTCTGATCGTTTTAGAGATTGTTTTAGGGATTGATAATCTCGTCTTTATTGCCATTTTGGCAGATAAACTTCCTCCTTCCCAACGTGATAAAGCCAGAGTCATTGGTTTATCGCTCGCCTTGATTATGCGCTTGGGCTTACTGTTCGCCATTTCTTGGTTAGTCACCTTAACCAAACCGCTTATTTTTATTTTTGACTGGTCTTTTTCGGGCCGAGATCTGATTCTTTTATTCGGTGGTTTATTCTTACTGTATAAAGCGGTAAGTGAATTACATGAACGGATGGAAGGCAAAGCAGAAGTCAAAATTACCACCAATGTGGTCTATGCAAGCTTTACTGCAGTTGTCGCCCAGATTGTGGTATTGGATGCCGTATTCTCATTAGACTCGGTGATTACCGCCATTGGTATGGTGGATAATATCTACGTCATGATGGTGGCAATGGTTGTGGCCATGTTGGTGATGTTGCTGGCTTCTAAACCCTTAACAGAGTTCGTCAATCGACATCCAACCGTTATCATTCTCTGCTTAAGTTTCTTACTGTTAATTGGTATTAGCTTGATTGCTGAAGGCTTTGGTTTCCATATTCCTAAAGGCTATATCTACTCGGGTATTGGTGTTGCGATTGTGATTGAGGCATTCAACCAGTTTACGCAACGTAACCGTTCAAAGCATGAGTCGAAGATTCCGCTACGTAATCGAACTGCGGATACGATTTTAAAGCTTATGGGTGGCAAGGCCGAAACCACTGCGACCAATCCGCTGCAACATTTGCAAGCACAACAAACATTTGATGACCAAGAACGTTATATGATCGGGGGCGTATTAACACTGGCAGAACGATCTGTGGCTTCAATTATGACGCCACGTAGTCAAATTTCTTGGATTAACATCAACGAAACGCCTGAAAAAATACGCGAACAGATTTTATCTGTACCGCATAGTTTATTTCCTGTATGTCGTGGCAGTTTGGATAAAGTATTAAGTGTGGTTCGCGCCAAGGAAATCTTGGATGTACTGGATGATGAAGCGCAATTAAAATCTTTGATCAAAGCACAACGTCCGATCTTTATTTTTGAAAAAATGAAAGTGATTGATGTGATCAATACATTGCGGACTTCTAAAGGCTCATTGGTACTGGTTAATGATGAATTTGGAAATGTGCAGGGATTAATTTCACCGTTGGATGTTTTTGAAGCCATTGCCGGTGAGTTTCCAGATGCAGATGAGCAGCTTGATTTGATTCAAGTTGATCAACGTACTTGGAAAGCTGCAGGCACGTTAGATTTGTATCAACTTGAATTACAGTTAGGCGTCGATTTAGTCGATGAAGAGACCGCTTATATTACCGTGTCGGGACTTATTCTCGATAAAAGTAACGGCCTAGTGGAAGTTGGCTCAATGCTGGACTATCAAGACTTACAATTTGAAGTGGTCGAGATGGAGAGCAATCGGATTAAAACGGTAATGATTCGATTAAAGTAAATCATCTTGCTAAAAGCAGCGTTCAGGGTTTGATAAAATTTTGAACTTGAATATAAAAGTTTGAATCAGGGGAGTAGTTTGTGATCAACAGACTGCTCCTTTTTTAAATGTACAATAAGTAAAAAAGTAAACATATGCGCCTTTAAGCCGCTATGATTGATCCTGATAATGACAGTCTTAAATTGGACACTTAAAAATGAAAAAAATCATCTTGGCATGTTCTATTTTGCTGCAAATACCGACCTATAGCCTAGCTAATGATTCAACAGGCTATGTGGGAACGGGCGGAGTGGCCTATCTTAAAAATGAGCATGTTGCGATGCAAAGTGAAGACTTATTTATTAGCAAAAAACTGATTAAAGTGAATTATCTTTATAAAAACTTAAGCAATAAAGATGTGACGGAAACCATTTTGTTTCCCTTACCACGTATCGATAACTTCTTTGAAGCGGATTTTGCCCATACCGAAGCATTGCTAAAAAGCTTTAAAATTATTGTTGATGGTCAAAATATTCAGCCAGAAATGCATGTGCGTACTTTTATCCAAAAGGATGAAAAGTCGCCGTTGATTGATGCAACAGATCTATTTAAACAATGTGGTTTTAGTCAAACCGACATGCTTAATCCTTGGATGCGTAACAATGATGACGATCGCTATTTTGTCGATAAATTAAAGCAATGTAAGCAGCCACAAATGCAGAAGATATTGGCGAACTTTAAAAAAGATGATGAAATTCCATGGTCGTCTCAAGTGATTTATAGTTGGAAGCAAACCTTTAAAGCCAATGCTCTGACCAAAATTCAGCATCAATATCAACCTTTGGTGGGTGGCGCGGTTGCTCTATATCCTGATGAATATAATCAAAACTTTTGTATGGATGCGCAATTTAAACAGGGCTTAAAAAAAGCCAAAGCAGAGAATTCACCGTTTAATGCTTTAAGCTATATTCTGACCACGGGGGCAAACTGGGCTAAACCGATTGAAAATTTTAAATTGACGATTGAGCGTGATAAGAATGAATTGGTCTCATTTTGTTGGAATGGCAAAGTCGAAAAAATTAGTCCAACGCAATTTCAGATGACCAAGCGCAACTTCGTTCCCAAACAGGATTTAGATATCATCTTTGTGAGTGTGAAATAAGTCGGTTTGCAAATGACTGCAACAAAAATCAATAAATAGGTAGCTTAATCAGGCGGATCACTCCCATACTATATAGTGAGAAAAGGATAGCGAGCTTTGGTTTAAAGTGAATTTAAAGAATCTAGAAGCATTTTACTGGGTGGTGACGCTGAATAGTTTTAATAAGGCAGCGACAAAATTACAAACTACTCAGCCAGCGGTATCACAGAAAATCACCGCGATTGAAAATGACCTTGGATTTAAAGTTTTAGATCGAAGTTTTCGCCAACTGAAACCGACGCACAAGGGGATGACCTTATTTAAATATGCTGAAAAGTTGATGCGTTTAGAAACAGAACTGATCGCAGAATTAACTGAAAATCAGCATTTGACTGGCACAATTCGTTTGGGCGTTTCGGAAACCATTGTCTACACATGGTTGGTGGAATATATCGAGAAAGTTCAGCAAGAATTCCCTAAAGTTTCTGTAGAAATCGTGGTTGATCTAACCCCAAATTTACAAGAAGGCGTCCGCACAGGTGATCTCGATATGGCCTTTTTACTCGGACCAACGCTGGCTTTTGAATGTATTGAACAGGCACTGTGTGATTTTGAACTTAGCTTCTTGGCTTCACCTTCATTTAAAGGAGGGATTGCTCAAATGTCATTTAAGACATTAATGTCTCATACCATTTTGACCTATCCAAAAATTACCTACCCCTATAAAGAGCTGAAAGCCAAAATGAAGGAACAAGGACTGGATGAGCCGCTTTCGATCACCAGTTATTCTTTGGCAACCTTATTACGTCTTGCCGAGCAAGGCTTGGGGATCGCTGTGGTGCCGACTTTAACCGCTTTAAAAGAAATTACCGATGGCCGATTAGAAATATTAAATACGCCAATCAAGTTAAAGACCTTTCACTTTACCTCGATTTATATTCAAGGCAATGATGCTGCATTGAAAGAAAAATTAACCGATGTCGCCGTGATGGTTTCTGAGAGCGCGATGAAAAGCTTGAATGAGAAAATAAAAATTTGAGGTACTTAAAGTAAGCTTCTGTAAGAGCCGTGTATGTGGGAATCCAACAGCTGCTGAGTTAAAAAATTATAAAAGCAGCTTATCAGGAGTGATAAGTAAAATTTATCTTCGAACTAATCATAAATAAAAAGTAATTAAATTCAATGGATTGGTTATAATTTTATATCTAAAAAGTCGTATTGTTCAGTTGGCTTGCATATGTTTTTATTTGAACGAGAAGATTTGATTACCCATCGCTGAGTGGGAGAACAGGGAATCTTTGTGATTTAAAAAGGGTTAAAGAAGATCGTTTATAAACAAAATGATGCTCTTGGATCAAGTCAAAAATCGCGTTATTGAGCTCAAATGGATGAGGAACGCATCAATATGTCTTTACTGAAATCTTCTTTGCTATCAGATCGCCAATGGGCCATTGTCGCCTCGATCTTTATGATGGCAACCTCTGCCATGGGACCCGGGTTTTTAACCCAAACTGCTGTATTTACAGTGAAACTAGGGGCTGCATTTGGTTTTGCCATTTTAGTTTCAATTTTGATTGATTATGTGGTACAGCAGAATATTTGGCGTGTAGTGACACTGACGCAAATGCGTGCATCCGATATTGCCAATAAGGCCTTACCAGGCAGTGGCTATTTACTTGCATTTCTGGTGATTCTAGGCGGTTTCTTCTTTAGTATCGGAAATATTGCAGGTGCTGCATTAGGTTTGAATGCATTGTTTGGTCTGGATATCAAATGGGGCGGTATCCTCAGTGGTGCATTGGCGATTTTGATTTTCGCTTCCAGAAAAGCCACGCTTGCGATGGATAAAAGCATGATCGTATTGGGATTGTTGAAAATCATCCTGATCATCATTGTGGCTGTGATTGTGATGCCGCCTGTTGGACAAGCGGTACAGCAAACCTTTGCGCCAGATCAGATTGACTTTGCCATTATTACCACCATTGTTGGTGGCACGGTGGGGGGCTATATCTGCTATGCAGGCGCGCATCGTCTACTCGATAAAGGTGCAGTTGGCCCTGAAAATATTGATGAAGTAGCAAAAGCTGCGACCAAGGGCATTGTCGTGGTTGGGATCATGCGCTATGTCTTATTTTTAGCCTTCTTGGGTGTGGTGGTGAGCGGTGCAAGCATAGATCTCGCTAGTCATAATGCCAATCCAGCGGCACAAGCATTCCAGTATGCTGCGGGCACATTTGGTTATAAATTATTTGGCCTGATCTTTTGGGCAGCGGGTATTAGTAGCACCATTGGTGCAGCCTATACCTCGGTTTCATTCTTTAGTGCATTTAAAAAGAATTTAACCCCAAAACAAAGCAACTATACCACCATCACTTTTATTGCCTTAGCCTTATTACTCTATGTGGTATTGGGGGCAACGCCAGCAGGTCTACTCATTTTTGTCGGTGGTTTTAATGGTTTAGTGTTGCCGATTGGCCTTACAATTTTTGTGTATGTTGCAGCTTGCCGTAGAGACTTGATGGGCAATTATAATTATCCAAAATGGTTAATTGTTTTAGGTGCACTCACCTGTGTATTGACGTGGTGGATGGGCTATATGTCATTTACGACCGTGTTTAACTATTTGACCAAACTTTAAGCCAGATAATCGTACAGCGAAAAAGGAATGATGCCATGTTTGTAGATTTAAACAGTGATTTGGGCGAAAGCTTTGGCTCATGGAAAATGGGCAATGATGACCAGATTTTACCTGTGGTGACCAGTGCTAATATCGCATGTGGTTTTCATGCAGGCGATCCTTTGGGGATTTTAAAAACGGTTGGTAAAGCCGTTGAATTGGGCGTCAAGATTGGGGCGCATGTGTCTTATCCCGATCTGGTTGGTTTTGGCCGCCGTAATATGGATGTGTCACGTGACGAACTGATTGCCGATGTGCTGTATCAAATTTCTGCACTGGATGGTTTGGCAAAAGTGGCAGGCTCAAAAGTGCAATATGTAAAACCGCATGGTGCACTCTACAACACCATTGCCCATGACCAAGCTCAGGCAGCCGCAGTGATTGATGCGATTAAAATGTACAATCCTGAACTGGTTTTAGTGGCTTTGGCGGGGTCGAACTTGGTCGAGCAGGCACGTGCTGCTGGTTTAAACGTGGTGTCTGAAGCATTTGCAGATCGTGCATATAACAGCGATGGCTCATTGGTATCTCGTCGTCTAGAAGGGGCGGTTTTACATGACTCGGCATTTGTTGCCAGTCGTGTAGTTTCAATGCTTAAAAATGGTGGGGTCGAGTCAATTGACGGTGTCTTTACCCCAATTCAAGCCGACACGATTTGCCTACATGGTGACACCGACGGTGCACTAGAAATGTCGGCAGCCATTAAAGCTGAGCTTGTGAAAAACAAGATTGAAATTCGCCCATTTGTAAACAAAGCATAAGGATGAGCACCATGTATAAGGATATTAAAGTCGATCCAGTTCAGCTTGAAGCCGCTTTAGATGCGCGTTTAAAAGTCCGTGCAGGTTTCGATAAACCGACAGCAGGGATGGCCGCGGGCATGACACAGGTGAATATGATTTCAGTGCCAAAAGCGTGGGCCTATGACTTTTTACTCTATGCGCATCGTAACCCGCAAAGCTGCCCAGTACTTGATGTGCTCGAAGAAGGTATCTATGCAACTCAGCTTGCAGCAGACTCAGACATTCGAACTGATTTCCCGCGCTATCGCATTTGGAAAGAGGGTGAAATGGTTGAAGAAGTGACTGATGCCAGCGAGATTTATAATGCCCATCCTGATTTGGTGACTTTCCTGATTGGTTGCAGTTTTTCGTTTGAAACCGCTTTGCAAGAAGCGGGGATTGAAGTTCGTCATATTCATGACAACACCAATGTGCCGATGTATCTCAGTAATATTCCATGCCAACCAGCAGGGCGTATTTCAGGCAATATGGTGGTTTCCATGCGACCAATTCCATCGCATCAAATTAGTGAAGCGGTAAAAATTACATCACGTATGCCAAGCGTGCATGGCGCACCTGTACATATTGGGCATCCTGAAAGCTTAGGAATTTTAGATGTAAATCAGCCTGACTTTGGCGATGCCTCTCGTATCGAAGCAGGTGAGATTCCTGTGTTTTGGGCATGTGGGGTAACACCGCAAGCCGCTGTTATGAACTCGAAAATTCCTTTTGCGATTAGTCATGCACCAGGTCATATGTTGATTACCGACATCCCTGACCGTGCTTGGATGGGCTAATTGGGCTAAAGAACCTTTAAAAAGGATAAGCAAATGCGTTTTTTATCGGTAAACGCCGATTGTTTTCTGATTGAGCTTGCGAGCCTCGAAGAAACATTGGCGTTGTACAATAAATTGCAACATACGCCATTGAATGGAATTAAAGACTTAGTCCCTGCTGCAAAAACAATTTTGGTTTTCTTTAATGAGATCGAAACTAATTTTAAAACGCTGGTTGCTTCAATTCAGAACCTCAAAATTGATGTTGGATTTGAGCGTAACAACCAAGAAGTGATTGTGCCGATTCGCTACGATGGCGAAGACCTTGCTCAGGTGGCAGAGTTGCAAGGGTTATCGATCTCGGATGTGATTAGAACGCATCAGCAAAGCATCTGGAATGTGGCTTTTATTGGTTTTGCGCCGGGCTTTGCCTATATGAGCAGTCCCGATCAACCATTTACCGATATCCCACGCTTAACGGTTCCGCGTAAAAAAATACCCTCAGGCTCTTTGGGTTTGGCTGGAAAATACTCTGGTATTTACCCCAAAGACAGCCCAGGTGGCTGGCAGTTGATTGGGAGCACATCGGAAAAAATGTGGGATTTAGAGCGTAAAAACCCTGCTTTGCTGTTACCAGGTATGACCGTACATTTTGAAGATGTCACGCATCGTCCAACCACAGTGACTGTACCACAGCAAATCACCCATACAGTTGAACCTCAACAATCGATACCGCTGTTTACGATCACTGCACCAAGTTTACAGATGCTGATTCAAGATGAAGGGCGCTTAAATCAGACCAAGATTGGTGTTGGAATGGCAGGTGCAATGGATTTATCTGCCATGCACAGTGCTAACCGTATTGTGGGGAATCCAACCGATACACCCGTTATTGAAGTTTTAAATGGTGGCTTAAAAGCCAAAATGCAGTCTGCGGGTGTTATTGCAATTGCAGGTGCTATTTCAAATATTCGTGTGAAATTTGCCGATGGTCAAAGCGCAGATTTTGCAAGCGATCAACCGATTGATCTGGACGCAGGCGATGAGTTTCAAATTCAGCCACCGACAGCAGGCTTACGAAACTATCTGGCAGTTCGTGGTGGTATCGATGTTCAGCCTGTACTGAATAGTGCTTCATTTGACAGTTTAGCGGTATTAGGGCCAGAGCCGTTAAAGCTCGGAGATACCATTTACCAAGGACAGATAAAGGCAGCCAACATTAGTGTCAATGAAGTAGGCAAAAGCGATTTGCCCAAAGCTGGCGAAGTGGTTGAGCTAGATATTGTGATGGGGCCGCGTACTGACTGGTTTGAACAAGATAGTATTGAACTGCTCTGTCAGCAAGAATGGTTGGTAACGAACGAAAGCAACCGAGTTGGGCTCAGATTGTCAGGTGAGCAGTCTCTAACTCGCAAAATTACACATGAACTGGAAAGTGAAGGCACATGTATTGGTGCTTTGCAGATTCCACCGAGTGGCCAACCTGTTTTGTTTATGAATGATCATCCTTTAACGGGCGGATATCCTGTTATTGGCTCTGTTGCTAAACACCATTGGGACTTGGTGGCACAGATTCCAGCAGGTTGTCACATCAAATTTAAAAAAATTGCCGAATTTACAGATTTTGAGAATGAAAGATGAAAAATGAAAAATTACTGATTGCCAATCGTGGTGAAATTGCCGTTCGTATTATCCATGCTTGCCGTGATATGGGAATTGCATCGGTCGCGTTATATGCTGATGACGACATTGGCAATATGCATGTGGAACTTGCAGATGAAGCATGGGGTTTGGCTGGTGCTAACGCCAGTGAAACCTATTTAAATATTGCTGCCATTATCGAGATTGCAAAGAAATCCAAGGCAACCATGGTGCATCCCGGTTATGGTTTTTTATCTGAACGTGCTGAGTTTGCCCAAGCCGTGATTGAGGCAGGTTTAAAATGGGTCGGGCCATCACCGAGTGCCATTGAAAAATTAGGCGATAAAATCGAAGCGCGTAAAATTGCGGCTTCAGTGGGCGCACCGTTGGTGCAGGGGACCCAAGACCCACTCAATAATGCAGAAGAAGCTTTGGATTTTGCTAAACAGTTTGGTTTACCAATTGCCATCAAAGCGGCATTTGGTGGTGGTGGCCGTGGCTTAAAAGTGGCATGGAAACTCGAAGAAGTTCAAGAGCTTTATGAGTCGGCAGTAAGGGAAGCAAAAGCTGCCTTTGGTCGTGGTGAATGTTTTGTTGAGCAATATCTAGATCAACCGCGCCATGTCGAAGCACAGGTGATAGCTGACCAACATGGCAATATTGTGGTACTTGGAACGCGTGATTGCTCGTTGCAACGTCGTAACCAAAAGTTAGTCGAAGAAGCGCCAGCGCCATTTATTAGCGATGAGATTTATCAGCAAATTTTAAGCTCGGCAAAAAACATTTGTCAGGCTGCAAACTATGTGGGTGCAGGAACAGTTGAATACTTACTGAGTCGTGACGGCAAGCTTTCATTCTTAGAAGTAAACACCCGTTTGCAAGTCGAGCATCCTGTTACTGAAGAAACAGCAAAATTTGATTTGGTGGTAGAACAAATCCGTGTCGCACAAGGGCATACCTTGTCGATTCAAGAAACTCCAAAAGCACAAGGCCATGCGATTGAGTTTCGTATCAATGCCGAAGACCCAGCACGTGGGTTCATTCCTGCATTTGGTGTGCTGAGCTTATTTGAAGCGCCGTTTGGTCATGGTGTACGCGTCGATACAGGGGTCCGAACTGGGTCATTGGTCTCCAGTCATTTTGACTCACTGATGGCAAAACTGATTGTGACGGGCCCAACCCGTGAAGTGGCAATTGCCCGTGCTAAACGTGCGTTAAAGCAATTTAGAATTGAAGGTGTAGCTTCGGTTTTAGACTTCCACCGTGCTGTACTCAATGAACCTGACTTTACCGATGAATTTAATGTACACACGCGTTGGATCGAAAATGACTTTAAACAAGATTTAAAGCCAACTAAACGTGGTATTCCAAACCATCAACAACCCATGTTGCTGAGCTATATTGAAATTGATGGCAAGTTACACCGTTTAGGTCTACCTGCGGGCATGTTTGCACAAGGCCCAGCAACCGCAATCCAAGCACAAACTGCCGAGCTTGAAGTGAGTGCAGAGCATTTACTGGCACCGATTAATGGTGTGATGAGTGCATGGAAAGTTACACAGGGTGAGCAGGTGACCGAAGGTCAGGTTGTCGCAATTATGGAAGCCATGAAAATGGAAGTGCCTGTGCTTGCACATCGAAGTGGGGTCATTCAAATCGTGGCAGAACAGGGAAACAGTTATCAGGTAGAATCGATTATTGGCATGATCGAATGATACTCGACACCAGTCGGTATGCTTGAAATTGAAGCGATGAAAAGAGGCAATTGATTGCCTCTTTTCATTTTCGTTCGTGAATATTTATCTCAGTTCATAGTCAGCTAAAATACCTTCCTGGTTATAGTGCAGTACAATGTTTTTTGAGCGTTGAATTTTGGATAGTTCATCCTTTGGAATCAAAAATCCCTCAGCAAGAATGGAATGGCTCACGTTAACCACTGTCGTTTTTTCCGTGTTTCGGTATCGCAACCAGTTATAGCTCGCCCATAACAACAAAGAGGCACAACAGATCATCACCATCAAGGCGAGCCAAAAGAAATTGTGGATCTGTACGCTCATCTGTTCTGCAAAAATATAGTTTTTGATCAGTTTACCTTGGTATAGCCATAAAAATATCGCCAATAACGGTAAAAATAGCAGTGTCCAGAGTGCCCAACCGATCCCTTGCAGCAAATAATGCGCGCCTTTGTTTTTTACATACCGATGTTGGTCGATATATTCAGGAATATCTAGCTGTGAAACATCCTCAATGATATTTAAATGTGATTTGTTCATTCGGCCTCACCTTTAAAACCACGATCTGGGCTGACCCATCTCGCTCTTTTGTTACGTGTAAATAAAGCTTTGGGAACAGCAAACACAGTTGTTGCTGCACCGAGCATCCAAAAAAACAGGGGATACCAAATCACCCAAAAGTAATTTCTAAGGAAACGGTTTCCGTCATATCGTTTGTCAATGAACAAGCTCACAAAAAATTGAATCAGACAGGTAATGGCTAGAATTACGCCGTACCACTGTGGAAATAATGATTTGATGTGCCATTCTGCGGATAGCGGAACAAACAACCCAAGGAAAAACAGGACAATGATCAGCAAAATGACATAGGCCCAGACCATGCTGATGATCGCTTCAAGCGCGACAGGCCACATTTTGAGTGCTGAAATCTTAAAGAGTTTGGGAAAATAGGTTTTAATGACTTCGACACCACCTTGAGCCCAGCGCAATCTTTGTTTCCACAGCCCCTTAAATGTTTCAGGCATATAGATGTAGCACAGCGCATTGGGAACATAGTGAATATCCCATTCAGCGAGCTGAAGTTTCCATGAGATATCAATGTCTTCAGTGATCTTATCTTCTGACCATAATCCTACTTGCATGAGTGCCGTTTTTCTAAAGCCTGCAATCACACCTGAGACTGTAAAAATACGTCCATAAGTCCGTTGGGCACGTTTAATTAAACCAATAATGGATGAAAACTCACCGACCTGTAGTTTTCCTAAAATACTGGAGCGATTTAAAATCCGAGGATTACCAGTCACGGCGCCGACCTGATTAAAAGCTGTGAGTTGATGCATCATCCAAATCGCAGCATGGGGATGCAGCAAGGCATCTCCATCAATACAAATCAAGTATTCATATTGGCTGACCATCATGCCTGAACGTAAGGCAAAAGCTTTGCCTTGATTTTCTGCCAGATGCACAACCCGTAAATCTGGATGTTCAAGCGCCAACTCATCTAAAATTTTTGCGGTATCGTCTGAACTGCCATCATTGACGGCAATAACTTCAAATTTTGGATATTGTGTTTGTAGTGCAAACCGTATGGTTTCTCGAACTTGAGCTTGTTCATTAAAACAAGGAATGATAATGCTGCATCCTTGTTCTGAAATCTCGGGTAATTGGTTTTGCTTATATTCGCGTTTAAAGTAGAACCATAAACCACCAACCATCCATGTCCATGCCATGACTAAGGGATAGATAAAGGCAAATAGGAAAAGAATTTCCATTAAGGTCATGGTTGTTCTCCATTTACGTGCTGCTGGATAAATGGATTGCGATAACTCATTGGACTGTCATTTAAACTGAGTGGTGTAAATAGTTGTTCATGTACCGCTTTTGCATTATCAAAACGGTAATTGCTTAAAACCAATTTTTGAATTCCATGTCTTTGTAAATTTAAATAGTGTTGCTGCAAGCGTTGTAGTTGCTTTGGCGAAGATGGATTGTGATTCACTAAAGTCACCATCAGTCTGGCTTTTTGTGAAGCAGTTAAATGACCCACTTGTTGTATAAATTTTTGATAGCTATTGATATTGTCTAGACTATCAATTTCAATATTCAATAAAGATACGAAGGGTAGATAGGTGTTAACAATTTGCTTTAGTCCCTGATCTGCTAAATCAGTCAGAGAGAGCTGTAAGATTAACTGGAAGGTATTACTTTGATTGAGATAAGGTGCGACAGCCACTTTTAGTTGTTGTGTTAATTCTACGATTTGAGCCTCTTTTTCCAGACAAGCTGTATTCACAACAGAGCTATAACGACAAGCCAGTTGCTGGTCTGTTTTTAAAATAATGCCATCCAGATTGGGATTATTTCGAATCAGATCTTTGCTTAAATCGATAACTAAATGCGCTTGTTCTGGGTCTGGGGCAATCGGCATCTGGGTATAAACTCGATGAAAAACCCGTGTTCGTGTCTGCCATTGGGTGCGGCTTAATATATCTTGAGCCAGTTTTAGATGAGTTGTTGGAAAGTAGCTCTGAGCATATGCAGCATTCTTTTGATCAGTGAATGCATTAACGATTAAAGTATTGGTTTTTAAGGCACTTAAATTATTTAATAAACTGCCTAACTGCTGATTAAACTGTGTATTGTCTTGTGAGAATTGAGCTAGGTCAAATTGTACAGCTCGAATAGGTTCATAATCTTGTAGTTGAGCGTATTCCATAAAACCAGTGAGTTGTTCACGTAGATTTTCAGCTGTTGGGTTATTTGAGATAATACCGCGTTGAAAGGTTGCGTCATTGCTGTCATTTAACTTTTCCGTCCCTAAACTAAAAGACAGAGGAAAACCTGCTTGATTGGCAATTTTAGTGACTTGTTGATTGACCGCACCATAGGGCCAAATGATTGCAAGCGGATCTATTCCTAATTTTTGCTGTAACACCTGCTTGGATTTCACCAGATCAGTGTAGATCCGTTGGCTATATTCTGACTCAGTTTCATAGCGTTTTTGAATCGGATCGTATTGTCGAGTCAAGGCGGCAGGCTTTTCATTTTTCTGCATATTGGCCAATAGGCCTTTATGCAAATCATGGCTATGGCTGGCAAACTCAACTAAACCTGATTTTTGGATATCTTGGAGTTGTTTCCAACTCATCAAATTATTTTGACCATAGGCTTCATAAGCTGCTTGAGTATTGCCTTCGGTCCAACTGGTCACCAAAGCAAAGACCACAGGGATTTGATATTGTTTTACTAAAGGATAAACATGGCTGTATCCGCTTAGGGCACCATCATCAAAACTAATTAAAACTGCATTTTTCGGTAATGGAACACCATGTTCCCGAGATGCCATAATTTGTTTGAGGGTAATTGGAGTCCATTCAGAACGTTTCAGCCATTCAAAAAACTGCACTAAGTTTTGGGTATTAATTGCATAGACATCTCGGTCGCCATTCTTCAAAACATCATCACGCACATCATGAAAGGTCAAACTGACAAAATGATGAGCGTCGAATTTAGCAGGTTCCGCTGCAACAAGATGAACTGGAAGCAGAACTGCACAAGCGGAGAGTATTTTAAAAATATTCAAAAAATTCATTAGAATCGCCCTCCAAAACCGAATAGGGCATAACTTTGTTTTTCATTGATGCCATCATAGGGATGTAGTTTCCAACCAACGCCATAATGCAATGCCCAGATCCGTGACAATTGCCATTCATGTCGATATTGCACATCAAAAATCGGTTTGGCAGCGTAATCCTGCTGCTGGAACAGTCCTGCATCAATAGAAATATTTTGATTAAAATGACGTTCATAACTTCGCCAAGTTAACCAGTCATGACTCATGTTAATCGCAAGGCTATAACTTTGTTTAGGGCTAAAATAAGCAACATTATCTAAACGATTTTTTCCTAGAAATGCAGAAAAGCCTGCTTGTGTGGTGTGATGAGCAGCTTGGAAAATACGTTGCTGGTAGTTTGCAAAAAAGTCTTGGCGTGTGTTGCCGTCACTGATCTTGGTATAGCTATATCCTGCATCGACTTGCCGGGATTCATGTTGTTGCCATCGAATTGCTGCGCCGTAAGACTGGCCATTTTCGTCTTGTTCAATGGCTTGTAACGGAATATTGGCTTGGGTGTTGATGGATAATGCGTACTGCCAATAATCATTGAGTTGGTGTGACCAATCTGCTCTTAGGCCTTGACGCTGACCCTCAGTATTTTGAGAGGCAAGCAGCACCAAATTTTTACCTTTGTCTTGCCATTGCAGGCCTAAACCAAAGCGTTGTTCTTGTAAATCACCATCGGCGTATTTTCCCCAAATATCTTGATGCTCAACCAAGAGGCGATAATTGTCTGTGAGCCAAGGTGAATATAAGGTGGTGTTGGATTCACGATCACCCGTTCCTTTGAGTGATTGGAGTAATTGGTTTTGCTCAGAGCGGCTACGTGAAAAGCGGCTTTCATGGCTCATACTGGCGTGATTACGATCATTCAATTCTTTACGACTTTTTATGACGCTGCTATCGTTTGGGTAGTCTTCAATAAGTGCTTGAGTTTGTTGCTGCCAAGCTTGGATATCGCCAAGTGCTTGAGTGTTTTGCATGACATTAATGCGTGTGTATTTTGATTGAGGTTGTAAACCATTTAAACGCTCAATCGTTTGTTGAGCTTGACGAGGTTTTTCGCGCCAACGTTGGATTTTGGCCAGGTCATTTAAAAATTGCGCATTATTCGGAGCTTTGGCTACGGTGTTATTTAGATATTGTTCTGATAAATCCAGGCGGTTGCGATAAGCCATATTTAAAGCCAGCAAAGACAAATATTCATTTCGATCTGCATGTACACTTTTGTCGACACCTTTCGCTTCACTGTATTCATATGTGGGAATCAGGTCATCAATGACGTGAATCAAGGTATTTGCATCTTTATATTTTTCTTGTTCGATTAATGCATAATAAAGTGATGTATACAGGCTGATATCGGGATAGTTTTTCTCCGTGAGCAAGCTGCGGTAGATTCTCTCGGCTTCGGCAGGTTGTTGATTTGCAAGGTATGTATTTGCAATCGCATGCCGTGTATAGGCAGGCATTTGTTCAACTGGTGGTACGGTGACTTGATTTAATAGGCTCAAAAGCTGTTGTGTTTTGCCTCGATAACTTAAGGCGTAGAGATAGTCATAATAGAAGCGATTAAACATGGCTTGATCAGCTGGAATCTGTTGCGCGATTTGTTCTGACTGCTTCAAGACTTGATCGAGTTGGGCAAAGCTTTTACGGTCACTTTCCGCACGGGAGGATAAATATTTCTGTTGTTTAATCGCTTCATTCACATGCTGTGAAAAGCCTCCGATTTTATTCTGCCAAATAAAATTCTGGTTTTTATCAGATAGGTGGTGCTTTGCAGAAAAAGCAGCTGTCATTTCATAGCTCCCCAGTGCCACCAAAATATTCAAATACTCATGTTGAATGGCTTCATTATTCGGTTGTTGGGTATAGGCCAACTGAATGGCTTGTAATGCATAAGTGTATTGTTGCAATAACCGATAAACATAAGCGGCTAAGACCAACTGTTCAGCATTCATTTGCGTTGTATCAAGATTCTTTAATTGCTGTGCTGCTTCAGTCGGTTGTTTATTTTCTGCAAATAGCGCCGCTTTAAGAATTGTGACCTGCATGCTGTTATGTATTTGATAAGGTTCAAATTTATCTAATAGTGCCAATGCTGCAGCAAATTGCTTTTGATCCCGTAAAAGTTTAACTGTTGCGAGTTGAGCATATTCTGGGAAGTGCCTTGGCTGAATACGTTGGGTTAAATCAGTTAGGGTCACTTGTGGCAGAGCTTGAATGCGTGAGGCAGATAATAAGTAGTCAGCTAGGATGTACTGTTGATCTGGGTACTGCCGCAATAAAGATTCAAGTGCTGTTAACCCTTGTATAGGTTGTCCATTCTTAATTTGCGAAACTGCTTTTTCTCTTAAAAAATCAGATGGATGTGCATGTGAAATATTAGACATAAAAAAAAATAACAGGCTGGCTGGAAAGAGAGTGTGAAAATTTTGCATAAAGTGTTTAAAGCGTATGTTAATTATCTTTTTTATTTTAATATGTGATTTAAATCACATATTGTTTTGCTTGTGTACGGCAATGTTGATTGGTTTTATTTAAATAAATATATATTAATCAGTATTTTATTTATTCATTGGTTTTCAAGATCTAGATTTTCACAGGGCTTTTATGTTTTTTCTGTCCATGCGTTTGTGTATTTTATGTTTTGTATTTGAGTCGTGTAGATTGAACAAAAAATATGAATAACTGAGTGGGAAAATAAGTTAAATAATAATATTTAAGATATATAGTTAAGTTTTAATAAATATATTTTTAAGTAAAATCATGTGATTGTATCATTTATTTGACATGTACATGTTTGCTCTAGATGAAGTATTGAGCCGACGAAAATCATAAATATAAATTAACTTTGCTTTTGCATTATAATTACAAAAAATAAACCTATTCTATTTTTAATTTAACTGCCTTTAACACTTTAAATATTTGTATTTTATATTTATTTAAGTTTTTTTATAAATTTTATTTTCAAAAAGTTAGCTACTTTGATGGGCTTTGTTGAAGACTTTTCTCAATAGTTGTTTTTGTATCTAATTGAATTTATATAATAAATATTATTTTGCTAAAGACGTTGGTAAACTGTTTTTTGAAAAAATGATAACTTTTGTGTATTAAATGCTAATTATTTTATGAGCAAAGGCGTTATTTTAACTTTTATATTATATAGCCAAGGTGTAAATGTGGTATATAAAAAAATTACAGTATCCGATTATCGGAAGATAAATAAAGGAAGTGAAGTTAAAGTAAGTAAAAAATATCTGAATTATAATTTGTTTTTTTTACTGGTCATGTGCTTGTGGAATTCAAATATTGGCTATGTTTTTCTGTTTTTGTATTTTGTGAATTATATTTTTGAGAAAATGAGTGATTACTACTTTTTGGTTGGATTTTCTTTGTTATTTAGCTTTGGCTTGATTGTTTCTATTTCCTTTTTAATGTTTATTGTTGAGCTTTTTTTTTCGTCAAAATAATTTTGAATTTATCGTATAGGGGAATAAACAGGACTTTAATCGGTCTTGATATGTTATAAATTTTTGCACCAAATTGAGGCGGTGTGTCGTCATTTTAGCGCTTTAAAATAATTAAAAATTTTTTGAAAATAGTCAGTATTCATAAATATGAAATAATGTAGATGATAAAAATGAAATATAAAAAATATAAAAATCTAATTGTTGAATAAAAAATCACTTTTAACTCTCCCTTTCGTGAAGAGACTTTTGCAATCTTGAAACTTTCCTTTAAATGATAAGTTTTTTTATAGAAATGATAATTTTTTTATTGAATTTTAAAGTAGATTTTGAGCATTATCTGTGATTGATATCACAAAAAATGGATTTTTTGCCGCATTAGTATGAAAAATGGAAAACTGGATTATCGTTAATTTTTAAGGTCGATTAAATAATGTACTTGTGTAACTGGTTTTTTGATTCCTTCTCTGAGGTGGGCTTTTAGATATGATATGAGTGGGGAGCAATGGTTTTGAGTCATCCTAATCAGGTTAAATTAATATCAAGTTCGATGCTTAATTTGTTGATTAATTTTTGTGTAAAAAATAATCTTAAAAATGTAAAATATTTGAGTGATTATAAAACAAGTGAACTGATTCCAATCGGGGAATGGATTGAACTATTAGAGGAAATTAATCAAAAACAGACTAAACCAACACTTGGACTAGAAATATCAAAATATACTCAACCTAAACATCTTGGTATTTTAGGATATATTGCTTCATCATGTGAAAATATATTAGATGTATTAAATGTATTTATAAAATACCAAAGGCTCTTTTGTGAGGCTAAGCCTGCAAAGATGTCTATTTCCGATCAGTTTATTGTCATTCGGTGAGGATTTGACCCTTATCTTAAAAATAATCATTTGGTAGATGAATTATTAATGGGGGTTTTTTATAAACTTTTAGATCAATTAGTACATCCGAATAGAATAGAAGTGAAAAAAGTCAGTTTTAGTACAGAGAAAACCAAATTTTTTTATAACTACGAAAATTTTTTTGGCTGTCCTATCGAGTTTGAAAGTGAAGATGTTGAAATATATATTTCCATGACCAGCCTTGATTTAGAGGTTTTTAATGCTGATCCTGTGTTAAATGATATTTTAATTAAGCAGGCAAATGTATTGTTGTCAAAACGTCCTAAGCTTGATCTTTTTGATGAGTTAATACAGAAAACAATTATTCAAGCTATAAGTAAGGGGAATATCAGCGTGGAGGAGGTTGCAAATAAATTGGGCTTACCAGCTCGGATATTTCAACTGAAATTAAAGCAGCAAGGATATACCTTCAAAGAAAGATTGAATCAGGTTCGTAGAGATTTGGCTTTTGATTATCTTGCCGATCTCAATTTGAGCATTCTGGACATTTCAATGTTATTGGCCTACCAAGAACAGACCTCTTTTATCCGGGCATTTAAGTCATGGACTGGGATGAGTCCGTTACAATATCGGAAGAAAAAAATTTTAAATCATCGTTCTTGATTCTGGCATGTTCCTACTGCAATGTTGCTGTGTAGGAGGTTCAACTTTAGGCCATCTAGCCAATACTTGTCCTAATCATCACTTATTGGCTATATATCAAAAGCATCATAAGTGGGGCACAAATCAAATTCTGAAAATAGTTAATCTCTACTTCAATGATTGAAACAAAAACAATTGCAGTACAACGGATGAGAGCATTTTAGATGTCTTAAAAATTCTATCGATCCATTTACATTTATTTAAATGCAAGTGATAATCAATATTGTTTGTGTCGTTTTATTGAATTGAATGAGATACCTTCCCTCAATCCTCCTCGACAGCAGTTGATTCATCGTCGTTCTCCACAGAGCGACGTCATACTGCTGTCAGACGCTAGTCAATTAGGTTTGCAGTCTGAATGATTTGGCGTTTGCTGCAAGCGCTTTATTGAAGCTTAATTTTTATTATTTTTTATATCGTTAAGACGTCGATTATTTTAGGACCTCGTTTAGGTTGCTGATGATTTTTATCTTCTGGTGAAGTTTATGTCCCAATCTCCCTCTCAAACAAAGGTGATTAAGCCTCTTGTACTGGCTATTGCTTTATCTATGTATGCCTCGACCATACCTGTTTATGCAGATAATACCAAGGTTGTTCTGGCAAACACCGTCACAAAAGTACCGACCGTACAAGACACATTGTCTAAGAGCAATGCTCAGAATCAAATTTATCAAATGACGCCAATTGTTGTACAGGCGGATAAGGAAGATACCATCCAGTTTGGTCAGAGTGTGTTAAATCAAAAGGCCATTGACCGTTATCAAGCCAACAATGTTGCACAATTGCTGGACCATATGCCAAGTGTGGGTTCGGCAGGTTCACCGCGACCAGGTGGGCAAACCATTAATATCCTTGGTATGGGCGGGGTTGAGGATGTTCCGATTACCTTGGATGACTCGGTTAAAAGTTTCGATAAATATCGACAAGGCTCAGTGTTTATTGAACCCGAACTGTTAAAGAAAATTACGGTCGATAAAGGTCCACATAATGTTGAAGTTGGAAATGGTGGTTTTGGAGGGAAAGTCACCTTAGAAACCAAGGATGCCGCTGATTTATTGGTTGATGATAAAAATATCGGTGCTTTTTTGAAATATTCGCGATTCTCCAATAATTCACAAAATACCTATACAGGTGCTGTGTATGGAAAGAGTGAAAATGGTGTCATGGATGGGATGTTCTACTATACCAATCGAGATAGTGGCGATGTTCAACGCCCTGATGGCAGCAAGTTTTTGTATTCTGCGCAGCAGCAGGATACGTATTTGGCCAAACTCAATTTTCATCCGACAGACAGCCAAAAAATTAGTTTGAATGCGATGCAAAGTGGGCATAAGGGCTGGGAACCTTTTGCAGCAATGCGTGATCAAGATGCCGTTCCAACAGAAGCGGATATTAAAAAATATGGATATGAGGAGGCATGGAAACGTCGTTTGGTCTATCGCGATCAAAACGATAGCAGCTATTCAGTTGGATATGAATTAAATCCTGAATCAAATCCTTATGTAAATTTAAAAGCAACAGCATCGTATTCAAAGACCGATCAACATGATCAAAGATTACCGAGCGTGACTGGATCGGCGGCTACACTGGGCAATGAAAGCTGGGTAACTTATACCAATACAGCGTTTAAGCTTAGTAATATCAGTGATATTACAACTGACTATGGCACACATAAATTAAAAGTTGGGGCACAATATCAAAAGATGGAGCAGAACTCACTCATCTATGATAAGAACAACGCCAAAAAACCAGACTATAATTTTGGTTATTATGAGCCAAATTATATGCCTTCAGGCAAACAGCAAATGTTGAGTACATTTGTAGAAGATCAATACCAGATTGATAATTTCACGATTACCCCATCGCTTCGCTATGATCATATTACCAATACAGGTCATCCAAACCGAGCATCACGTTATAATGACCCAAGTGCAGGGCATGATTATTCCAGCAAGACCTATACAGGCTGGTCACCACGTTTGGCCTTGGCGTGGAAGCAAGCAGATTATCTCACTTGGTTTGCCAATATCAGTAAAACATGGCGCGCCCCTCGTGTTGATGAGCAATATTATGTGCAATCGGCAATGACCTCTGTGCCATCAACCAGTCGCTATTTATTGCCTGAAAAGATGTTGGCGATCCGTCTGGGCAATGAAATGAATTTTGATGATATTTTTTCAGAACAAGACCATCTGCAAGTCCGGTTGACTTATCACCATAATCGGGGGGGCGATGAAATTTTCCGCAATCGATCAACCTTTTGTAAGGCACAAGCGGAAAATAATGCCAATGGTGGAAATGGCAGCATTAATGACTGTAATGGAAACTATAAGCATGGCTTTTACCGTAATGTCACTGACTATACCATCAAAGCCTATGAGGCCGAGATTTTCTACAATCAGCCGACTTGGTTCACAGGTTTAACCTATTCTTATATCCGTGGTCAACGTGATAATTCACCTGTAAACCCATGGTTTGAACAAAAAACATGGATGACGGATATCCCTCCGAAAAAAGCAACAGCAACCTTAGGTGTGAATGTGCCTGAGCATCATTTAACAATGGGCTGGCGAGGGATATTTGTTGCTAAACAGGATCGTAGCCTGTCTGATAATGATAAATCGATTGCAGCATCCTCTTTTTCATTACCCAAAACTAAAGGATATTCACTGCATGGTATTTATGCGGATTGGCAACCTGTTGGAGAAAAAGGGCCTACTTTAAATTTCTCAATCGACAATCTATTTAATCGAGACTATAAAATGTATTTAGGTGAATATATGACCGGTACAGGTCGTGATTATAAGCTCAGTATTTCACAGCGATTCTAGTGGTCGTAAAGAGTCGTATTTAGCGTGAATTTTAGCATTTATCCAGCGGGTACAGATGTGAAGGAGTATCTAAGCATCTGTACTTTTCATTTAGAATATAACAATGTCCTAATATGATTAAATATTTAAATTTTCACTAAATGATAATTTTTTAATGCTTTGATGTTAATTTTTCAGTGAATGCTTTTTATACAATAAAGGGAGCTTTTTGCAGAGCATTGATAATGAAAAAATGGATTTGCTTGACCTGTGGAAAGTACAAAAAAATTGACCCAGAT
The DNA here is from genome assembly GCF_000369845.1 of Acinetobacter higginsii. NCBI lineage: Bacteria > Pseudomonadati > Pseudomonadota > Gammaproteobacteria > Moraxellales > Moraxellaceae > Acinetobacter > Acinetobacter higginsii. The sequence continues at coordinate 196,126 of NZ_KB850212.1, forward strand.
AATTTGAAAACAGGCCAAATTGTTTTCTTTTATCAGTTTAAAATTGATGCAGAAGAAATTCAGAAAATAATAAAACACGGCATTATCTTAAAACGGAAAAACAAAATTTTAACCATATTGGATGAAGGAGAAATTTTTTACTTACTTGATCGGGATGTATATCCGATCGATGCACCTGTTGATTTTATTTATAATATGTTCGGAAAATGTAGCTGTTCCCTCCATGACTAATAAGAATAATAGCATTTTGATATTAAATAACATTATTGGGGATGACTGGGATCAAAAAAGGAACTACTTAGTCGCTTAATGCTGGATGTAGTGTGTGCCGTAATCGCGGAATTGAAAAATCTAAAAAGAGTTTTGTTGCCAATAAAATATTTTCTCGTGTTGGTATAAGTGCATTCACTAAAGATGCTTGAGGTGACCATGGCGAATCAGGTTTAAAGACATTTACAAATTGGCCAGAATTCAATTCATGAGCACATAAATACCAGGGCAGAACAGCAGCTCCCATGCCTTGTTGCACAGCCGATTTAAGTACTGACATATTGCCACAACTGATATAAGGCTCGAGCAATACTGTATTTAAGTCATTATTTTGACTGGTGAATATCTGAGAAGTTAGGTTCTTTTGCACGCCTAAAGCAATGAAATTTAACTGTTTGAGTTGTTCTGGAAGCTCAATTTTTTCTTTATCACTCATATAATCCTGACTGGCAACCAGTATCATCGGTAAATCACAGACAGGGCGAATAATTAAACTCGAGTCATTGAGGAGTTTGGAAGAGATTCGAAAAACCAGATCGACTTGTGCACTGATCAAATCAATATTGTGATCTGATGTGTTGATGATCAGGCGTATCTTAGGATATTTTTGTAAGAACAAATCAAGAATAGGCAGCAATGCTTCTTGTGCAAATGTTGAGGAACATCCGATTCTTAATGTCCCTTTAGGGTCGCCAGCAAGGTCTGTTGCAACCGCAAAAGCATTTTGTGCAGCTTGTTTTAATGCTTTTGCATGAATATAGACTTCTTCACCTGCTGGCGTCAGAACAACATTTCGGGTATTGCGATGTAATAAACGGACACCAATTCTATTTTCCAGTTCTGCAATATGTCGACTGAGTTTAGAGCGCTGTACGCCTAAATCACGTGCCGCAGCTGAAAATCCAGCATGCTCGACCACCTCAACGAATAATAAGAGATCATCCAGTTTTTGCATGGCGGCCCAATCCATTATTGTTGCTAATTTTAGGACAGTATATTGTGGATTTTGTGGGTTTTGTCAGAGGCCTGAACTTGTTAGATTGATCTCCGTGAAATCTATGCAGGGTTTGTCGGTGAGCACGTTTAAAAATCAAATAATTAGGGTATTTTTGAGCTATAAATTTTTTGTAGCATTATTGCTGTCATTGCCTCTAAGCCCTGTTTTTGCGAAAGATAATGGGATTGCCGTAGATCAATCTATCTATCGGAATCGTGCTGTGTTAGCGGATTTTACCGCGGCATCCTGTCCAGATAATCCAAGAAGCTTAACGCAAGTCAGAGGTAATCTGTACCGACATACTACGGGTGCAGGCTTAGCCGTACATAGCGGTTTAGTTTTGATCACTAAAGAAGGTGCTTTGGTGATTGATCCAGCGATGACCTGCACATCGACATGGCTAAAAGATGAAATCAAGAAACGTTTTGATGTGCCTGTAAAATATGTGGTTTATACCCATGCACATGCGGACCATATCAGTGGTGGGCAAATCTTTAAAGCAGATGGTGCAACTATTGTTGCTAATCAACGTAGTCTTGAACCGATCGTGGGGGAGAAGTTAGCCACAGCATTACCAGATCGCGTTTTTGATCAGGACATGAAAATTAGTTTAGGGGGCGAGGAGGTTTTATTACATTACGTTGCACCGAGCCATTCAGACAGTATGGTCATGGTACTGTTTCCAAAATATAAAGCACTGCAATGTACCGATGTGTGTGAAAGTAAAAGCATGCCATACAATGATTTTTTAGATTTTTATTACACAGGCTGGATTGATAGCCTGGATTGGGTGATCAAGCAAGATGTCGATTTTATTGATGTTGGACATTATAGCCCTGCCACACGTGAAGATCAGATCGCATTGCGTCATTATATTGTCGACTTGCATCAACAAGTTTTGGATTTGGTTCGTGCAGGACAGTCGTGGGATCAGCTCTATCGTAATGTCAAAGTTAGCCCCGAAGTTCAGGACTGGATCGGTTTCAGTACGATGAAAATACCGAATATTCAAGGCATGTATCGTTGGGTAGCCAATCATCGTCGGGGGAACTGGTAGCCATATGGTCAGATAAAATAAGGGCTTTTCTGTTGAAGCAGGAGTTTGTATCGAGTCTGATGATTTGGTCTGAATAGGCAAATTCATGTGATGCATTATGCTGAAATGTAAAACCAGTGATGGAATTGATTTGGAACGCGTCTGAACAACAGATGAATGAGTGTTAAAGTGTTAGAAATTAAAGATTTAGAAACGTTTATATATGCTGTTGAAAACTCTTCTTTAACTGTAACTTCAGAAAAGCTAGGTATTGATCAATCTACGGTAACCAAACGCATCAATAATATTGAGAAAAAACTAAAAGGAAAGCTATTCAATCGTAAAAGCCGACCTTTGCAGCTTACGCATTTGGGAGAGCAGGTATACTTTAAAGGTCGTTATATCCTCGAGCAAATGGAACAATTAGAGTATTTTCATCAGCAAGAGGTTCTTCCAAATCAAGAAAAAGTGAGCATCGGTGTTCCAATTACCTTGGTGGATGATCTCTCTGAATATATTTATGAAAGGTATAAGCACGACCATTATTTGACAGGTGTTGAGATACAAAGTGGTTGGGGGCGAAGTCTAATTCAGCGAGTCGCTGAGAGTGAGTTACCGCTTGCCATTGTGATGATTCCTTCCAATCTTAATCTTGCGAACCATTTATCTTTCTTGAACATTGGGACTTTACCTTTAGTCGTGGTTTCGGCCAGAACTGGCGTGAAAGAACATACCAGTTTGGAGCGATGCAGTAAGAAAGGTTGGGTGATCCACCCTGAAGGATGTTGCTTTAGAGAATGCTTAAATAAAGAACTAAAGGAACGAAAGTTGTTCCTATATGCCAATAAAGAAATCTTCGGGATAGAACCGCAGTTACACAGTATTTTAAATGGAGATGGTTTGGGGATTTTTCCAAAGCCGTTTATAGATCAGCACTCGGCATTTAACTCTGACCTTGAAATTGTGGCGCTCGAAGATTTTAATGTTAGTGTTAATGTAGGCATTATTTATGCTGATCAGCGTCATTTGAAAGAAGTGAATTATTTCGCAAAAATTGTGAAAGAGCGATACTTCTAGCCAGTTAGCATGGCAAAGATTGGACTTGCTCTTTTAAGAAAAAAGCTCAAATGCTGCAAATTGGGGGATAAGATTTAAAGCAATAAGCGTAAGCACACATGTTAAGATAAAGCATCAAAATTAAAAACAAGCTAGGGCTTGAGCATGAGAAGAACATTAGGTTTGATGTCTGTTCTGATCGCATCAACGGGGATTTTTGCAACTGAACTACCAGTGGAACAGCAGGGTGAGCGAGTTGCTCCTATTCATTCAGCATTACAAAAAAGCAAGGATTCTCTGATTAAACAGTCTACGAAAAAAGCAGATATTGATGAAGAAGTTGATACTCAGGCTTTGAAATTAGGTGGGATTCATCGTCGAGAAGATGCTAGACAATACCTTGAGTTAAAAAATGAAATAGAAGAGAGCCGTGAACAGCCCGATGATAAAACCAAAAATCAGAAAGAAATATCCAATGTGATGACACAGAAGTAGATTTTATTTGATGTCTGGGGACAAATTAATTCTGTAGCTATCAAGCTGTTCACGCCAGTGCCATAATCACCAGATAATTTTTCATTTCGCTGATGCTGGAGTGTCCGATTAGCGCTGAGAAGGAACTCAAATGAGCAGAAATTATTGGGAAGAAGTGTATCAATCCAAACAAGCTGACCAAGTGAGTTGGTATCAGCAACACCCAAGTAAAACAATTGAGTTGATGCAATCTCTGGATGTGCCGTTGCATGCCAAGCTGATTGATGTGGGCAGTGGCGCCTCTCTCTTGATTGATCATCTGCTTGAAGCTGGATATCAATCTTTATATGTGCTTGATTTATCCGAAACTGCATTAGATATAACCCGTGCAAGGTTAACTGCAAAGAGCTTAGACAGTCGCCATGTGCATTGGTTAGTTGCAGATGTGTGTACGGTTGCACTTGCGTCTCAATTTTTTGATGTGTGGCATGATCGTGCGGTATTTCATTTTATGCTGACAGAGATACAACAGGAACAATATCTACACAATCTACGTCAAACATTAAAGCCAAGCGGATATCTGATTTTGTCTACTTTTGCTGAAGATGGGCCAACACAATGTAGTGGCTTAACGGTAGAGCGTTATAGTTTGGCTAAGTTGAGTCACAAACTGGACAAGGATTTTATATTGCTACATCACGAGATAGAGCTACATATTACCCCTTGGGGCACAGAGCAAAAATTTCTCAATACGATCTGGCAATTCAGAAACTAATATTTTAAAAGATCTACCGCTCATTTAAATGATGACGAGAGGTGAATTATTTTGAAACGTTTTAAACGTAAATGTAACTCGATGGTTAATTAAATATTAACGGAATTTATAAATTAAAAGTTAATTTCAATGGCTTAGCGGTTTAAACAATAAAAAGATAATACTTATAACTCTTGTTACAACGATTTTATCGACAAGTTATCGAAAATTTCCCATAGTCCTATGAACCTATAGATATTGGGAGAACTGTTATGGATAAGATTACAGTCATCGTCAAGGACCAAGAAGAAAACGAATCGATTGTCGTTGCACAGCTGAATGATTTAGAAGATCGTGATATTCCTTTTTTTAAACGGGTTGAACATATTGAAGTAGAAGGAAATATCATTTTTCCGAATATTGACTTACTTTTTGAAAGTGATACTGACGGTAAAATTTATAAGTTGGTTGCACCTGTGAATGACAAAAGATTTATCTGAATTTAAACCGATGATTCAACCTTATAAAAAGGCCCACTGATGCGATTGCAATCTGTGGGTTTTTATTTGAGAGTATTAAAATAATGTACAAGTTGAAGCGTATTTAAGTTGAAAATAAAGAGCTTGTTGAGTGAGATCATGGTACAAGCTCTTTTTATAGCGCAAGGTCATATTGAATCGATATGTTTTTATCAATGAATGGGGTTAAGACCTTTAACAATGTCATTAAACTCTGAACCATTTAACCAAAAAGATTTCTTTAAAAAAAGTGTGGTCATAATACTTTCTGCGGCTTCACTATTTTGGTTGTCACAAAATAGTCCGTAGCTATCACCTAACACAGTATTGTTCTCGATCAGGCGAATAAAGAAAGCATGTTGTTCGTCAGCATAACCAAGAATAGCATCACGTCGATTGTTCATTTTTCATGTCTCCACATCAAAAATATTTGAATAAAACTTAACTGCTGAGAGATCAAATAGATTAATGAATTAGATCAATGGCTTAACATTTTTGAGCTGAGTAAAAATAAGATAAGTCATTCATTTAAAACATTAATTTTAGTTTGTCTTATACATCCTTGTCTAAGTTAAACAAGCTAAAATCTGATCTATGGATTCATTGTTATGCAAAATTAATTGTACGTCAACTTGAATTTGTAACTTTTTCAAGTTAAATTATTTGAAAGTATTTTAAGCTTGGGTAGGGGGAAGTTATGTCCAAAAAAACTGAATTTGAGCATGGAGGGGCAAGAAGCAATGCTGGGCGGAAGGCACAGTTCACTGAGCCGACCAAAGTCATCCGTGTTCCCGAATCTCAAGTTGATTTCATCAAAAATTGGTTACTGAATAATGTCAAAACTGGTACTCAAACTGATTTGACGACATCAATGAAAATACAGAATGTCCAAGCTAAGAATGATCGACTTTATCACATTCCATTGGCAACGGAACGTGTTGCCGCCGGTTTTCCGTCGCCTGTCCAAGACCATGTTGAACAAGCTTTAGATTTAAATGAATTTTTAATTCGTAACGAAAATTCTACTTTCATTGTGAAAGCAAATTCACTTTCAATGTTAGATGCAGGCATTGATATCGATGATCCTTTGGTGGTAGATCGTAGTCTTCCTGCCAAATCTGGGGATATTGTAATTGCCTTGATTGACAATGATTTTACCGTGAAGCGTTTAATGGTTGATCACCATTTCAGCCCACCTAAAGTGTGGTTAAAAGCTGAGAATCCTGACTACCAGAATATTTATATTAGCGAGGGACAAGAGTTACTGATCTGGGGTGTTGTGACCTATAACCTGAAACCGATGAGATAAGCCCATGAGTCTGCCACAACGTATTTTTGCTTTGATTGATGTAAATAACTGCTATGTTAGTTGTGAGCGCGTGTTTAATCCAAAGCTGGAAAATCGTCCTGTGGTGGTGTTGTCCAATAACGATGGTTGTGTGGTTTCCCGTTCTTATGAGGCGAAACAGCTCGGTATTCGGATGGCTGTGCCTTTTTTTCAGATTGAAGAGATTATTCAACGGCATCAAGTCGAAGTTTTTTCAAGTAATTATGCCTTGTATGCGGAAATGTCGCGCCGTTTCATGAATATATTGGGCAGCTTTGTCGATCCATGCGAGCAGGAAGTGTATTCAATAGATGAATGTTTTCTAGAGTTAACCGCCTATCAACAAAGTTATGATCTTACTGCTTATGCGCATCAGATTTTAGATACCGTCAAAAATTGGTTAGGCTTGCCGTGCTGTATCGGGATTGGTTATTCCAAAACTCAAGCAAAACTCGCCAATAATCTCGCCAAAACCCATGCCTGTTTTAATAGTGTCTGTAATATCGTTGCTGAAGATCCCTGCGTGATTGAAGATTTGTTGCAGCATATGCCCGTAGGGGAAGTGTGGGGTGTGGGTCGTAAGATTCGACAACGTTTGGAAAAAATGAATGTCTACTCGGTGATGGATTTGCTGCAAGCAGATGCAAAAATGATGGGAAAGTATTTTTCAGTGCTGATGGAAAATACCGTCAAAGAATTACAAGGTATGGCTTGCTTAGAACTTGAGGATGTTGTGACAGACCGTCAACAGGTGTTGAGTAGTCGTTCATTTGGACAGCCGATTCAGGAGAAAAGTGATTTAAGTGGCGCACTGACTGAATTTAGTTTACGTGCCATAGAGCGCTTACGCCATCAGAAACTATTATGTAAGGCGGTTGGGGTAAGTATTCGTACTAACCGCTTTAATAAGGATCAGTATTATCGACCTTATACGGTCGTCTATTTGCCTGACTACAGTGATGATCGTTTAGAGATTATCAAAGCGGTACAGCAGGGGCTTGATCGCATTTTTCAAGCTGGGCATCGTTATAAAAAAGCGCAAGTGATCTTGTTAGACATCATTCCGCAACATAGCCATGCTGTGGATTTATTTCATGATACCGATGAACTGATTGCTCGTCGTAACCTCTCTACAACTTTCGATGGAATTAATGAAAAGTTCGGACGGGACACCATGACGTTGGGGCGTTTAATCACCCCTCATGGGAGGGCATGGCGTATGACGCAAAATCATAAATCACCAAGTTATTTGACTAATTGGGATCAAGTTTTAAAGATTGGATAATGATTTTTGTATAGATGGGTGGTTAATTGGCACTGAGCTGAGATGGGAATACCGCGACCAACAGATCAATGGCTAAACGCGTTTTAAGTGGCATATAGCTTAAAGCAGGCCAAACCACATGAATCGGGAAATCGACACTGGAAAACTCTGCCAATACCTGAACTAAACTGCCATCCTGTAGTTCTTTATGAATCAGCCAGTCAGGAAGCCATGCAATTCCTTGATCTAATAACACTGTATTTTTAATCGCCTGCATATCATTTAACAGCAATTTTGCTTTGGGTTTGATGGCATACAGTTGTTTGTTTTTATCTTGAAGATGCCATTTCGGTGGGGACCCAGAATAAGGATAAGCAATGGCCGTGTGCTGTTGTAGATCATCCAAGTCCTTCACTGTGCCTGATTGCTGTAGATATTTGGGTGTGGCACAGAGTAGCATCCGATGATCGCCTAGCTTTCTCGCAATCAAATGATGGCTATCTGGTAAAGCGCCGATACGAATAGCTAAATCAAAACCATCTTCGACCAAATCGACAGTTCGGTCATTAAAAGAGAGTTCTACCTGCAAATCAGCATGCTGTTGCGCCAGTTCAATCATCATTGGGGCAACATAGAGTTGTCCAAACAGAACTGGGGCCGAAATTCTTAATAAGCCCGTTGCACTGATTTTACCCTGATCCAACAAGCTTTCAGCGGCATGGATTTCTGCAATAGCACGCTGACTGTGCTCATAAAACAGCGTACCTTCGGCTGTTAAGCTGAGGGTTCGAGTAGTACGCTTAAATAAAGTCACGCCCAAACGTTGTTCTAAACGCGCAATGCTTTTACTCACAGCCGAGCGGGTCAGATGTAGTTGTTCAGCAGCATTGCTAAAGCTTCCTGCCTCGACCACCGTCACAAAGATTGAAATCGTACTCAGCTCAGTTTGCATGATTGTAGAATTTTTGGAATCAATTCACTGAAATAGTATCACTACTGGCGATTAAAATGTAATAGTAAGATAGCTCCATCAAGATATGGAGAACAAACATGGCGAAAGTGTTGGTATTGAAATCAAGCATTATGGGTGATCAATCACAGACGAGCCGTTTGATCGATGCATTTTTAAAACAACGTGCAGAAGCAGGCGTACAGGATGAAGTAATCATTCGTGATTTAACCACGCTTAACTTACCTGTACTGGATGCTGAAATTTTCCATGCACTGCGTGGTGCAGAACACGTTGCAGCGCCGATACAAAAGATTGTCCAGTTATCGGATGAGTTGATTGCAGAACTTAAAGCAACGGATCTATTGTTGATCGGCGCGCCGATGTACAACTTGAATGTGCCAACACAGTTGAAAAACTGGTTCGATTTGGTGGCGCGTGCCCGCCATACTTTTAGATATACCGAAACTTATCCTCAAGGTCTGGTTGAAGGTGTCAAGGCAATCGTGATGAGCAGCCGTGGTGGTATTCACCTTGGGCAAGTGACGGATGCAGTAACGCCTTATCTACAGTCTGTTTTAGGCTTAATGGGGATTCATGAAGTGAGCTTCGTTTATGCGGAAGGTCTGGATATTCCTGCTTTAAAGGTGGATGCATTAAAAGATGCACATCTAAAAGCCCAACAGGTTGCTGTTTAAAAAAATACCCCTTACTACCGAGACTTGGTAGGATCGGACACGCAGGGTGCCTGTTTGTCCGATTTTTTCATATTTAGATGAAATAAGGTTGATCGGCATCTGAGTGTGGTTTATTGAGCCCTAAGTTTTTTCTAGAGGCTAATGCTGGCGTTTGAATAATTTTCACCACGAAGGCAGCGACACTTTTACGTGAGATGACCGTGCCTTTAAAATGCTCATGGCGTTCCGTTGTTTCATAGTCAATTTCATCTTCATCCATGAGTCACGCCGCACGCAAAATACTATAATCCAGATCAGAGGCTTCTAATAAATCTGCTGCTTTACGATATGGGCCAAGGTATTTGCCGATTTCATTGCGATTCCATTCACCAAATTTACCTTTGACTTCATCATAAATGCCTAAGGAGTTGATCAGAATAATACGTTTAACGCCTGCGCCGTGCATAGCTTCAATGATATTCTGTGTTTGCTGTTCTAATTCACCAGCAAGGTTGGCATAAACAATATCTTGACCTTGGACGATCTGTTTTAATTTTTCCAGATCTAAAACATCCGCTTCAATGACTTTTGCATTGTTCGGCAAATCAGTGCCTAATTTTTTTGCATCACGGAGTAATAGCGTTTGAGTCAGTTCAGGCTCGTTGGCTAACATGTTAATGACCCATTGAGCAATTTGACCTGATGCGCCAAGAATTAATACTTTTTTCATTTTGAACTACCTTTATTTCACTTTTTCATTCAAGAAAACACATGTGAATGTCATTTTCTTGATCTTTGATGATTTTATTTAAGCTTAAAAATACGAAAAGGATTGACCTGAAATGCTCAGTTGTTTGCCTAATTTGATGAGCTTGTCGATTTTTGCAGTATCCATAAAAAAGCCCCATCGAAATGAGGCTGATATAACAATTATGATTGAATTAGCGAATATTCTTCCACCACTGTTTAAACGGTTGCTGTTCATTATCCAGCTCAACCAATTCTCCAATCATCGGCGTCGCAAGGCGATATTTTCTGCTTTTTGAATATTCAACAATACGGGTAATCGGTTCATACCAAGCATGCTTGGCCAAACTGAATTTTGAATGGTGTACAGGAATCATATTACGCGCATTCAGTTCTTCAGTGGCTTGGGCAACCTCATCAGGATGGCAATGTACTGAACGCCAAGCGGCGTCATATTGCCCATTTTCCATTAATGCCCAATCAAAGGGACCGTATTTCTGTCCAATCTCGACAAAGTGCTTGTCATAACCACCATCACCGGTGTAGAAAATCTTTTTATTCGGGGATTGAATCACGAAAGAAACCCATAAATTCTTACCACCATCAAAGGCACGTCGTGAATCATGATGGGTGGTTTCAGTGATAATGCTAATCCCATCATCAAACTCGATTCGATCACCCCAATCTCGCTCGATCAGTTTATTTTTGGGATAACCCCAGTATTCAAAGTGTTCACCGACGCCTAGACCAGTAATCACGTATTTAACTTTGTCTTTGAGTTTAAGTGCCGTTTCATAATCTAAATGGTCATAGTGATCATGCGAAATCAGCAAATAATCAATCTCAGGTAAATCCTCAACCCGATAGATATCAGTCCCTTTATAGGCGCGTGTGCCCCAAGGGAAAGGAGAGGCTTTGCCACTCATAACAGGGTCGATCAAAAAGGTTTTACCATGCAACTGCATAAATACCGATGAGTGTCCAAACCAGATCATGACATCTTGTTTTGGATCAAGAGCAAGTAGATTGGTTTTAATGGAAGGAATGGGATCAATCGGATTACGATGAGGAATGGTTTTAATAAAGGTTTTATAGAGTTCAACCGCAATACTAGAGCCTTCGCTCATGCCTGATTTTTCAATTAAATTTCGAAATTGACCTTGGCGATAGTTGGGAGAGCTTTCAATGACTTGTAGTCGTTCACCAGAAGGGATTCTACCGAATAAGGGTTGTTGTGCATATATAACACTCGCTGCAATAAGCAGGGCCACGGCGATCGCAACAAAAAGAATAAGCATAAATGGAGTCAACCTTTTCATTTGAGCATTCGATACGATATTAATAAAAACTAAAAGCGACAAAATGATGAAATATTGTCTAAAAGTCGATGAATGAAAACTTGCCTATTGTTATTGAATATTTGCCTAAACGAACGAGAATTGAATGTGTATTGATGTGATTGAGCAAAAGGAAGTCATTTAGCAGGACTTGGTTTATGCTAGACTATGCAAGGTTACAGTGTTGTAAATCACTGTGAGTCAAGACAACGAGTAGGTAGCATGATCGGGCAGCAAAGAAACATATTGGCAACTTTAGGAATAGATGTTTGGATTCCTAGAGAAGTGGTATGTCAAAAAAATACTGCACCGAACCTATGGCGAGATCAAATTGTTGAAGAAGCTTCGCAACCGTTGACACCGATATTAGATGTCGTACCAACGCCAAAAGAAATTCAAGTTGCATCGCGACCAACATTAGCGATCACTGAAAAAGAAATTCCTCAGCCTACAGAAATTATTGCCAAGCCTGTTGTAAAAGAAGCTGTTGTTGAAAAAGAACAGATTGTTATTACAACGCAGATTCAGGCATTTGAACTGCAAATGTATGTTTTAGAAAACTGTGCCATTTTGTTGGAAAGCAGTCAGCTCAGCGATGCACAAAGGCAGCTCTGGCAAAATATTCAAAAGGCACGATTGGGTCAATACGCAGAGTTGAAATGGCCATTTCCCTTGGCTGCATTTCAAGAGAGCAGAGGACTACCATCCTATATTCAAGGCTTTCTGGATGCTACTGCAAGCGGCAGAAAGATATTATGCTTAGGTCAACTGGACTTTATTCAGCATTCTAATATATTACATTTAGCGAGTTTAGAAGAAATGCTGGCTCAACCTGTCTTGAAAAGACGATTGTGGCAGCTCATGCAATAAAGAACGGAAATCGAATCATGAAGAAAGTCGTTGTATTCAGCCAAATAGATCAGGACGTGATAGCGCAGTTACAGCAAGATTATCAGGTGGTGGTGCTCAATCCTAAGCTTGGTGATATCAATGAACAGATTCGGGCCGAAGTCGTTGATGCCGATGCCATGATAGGTGCAGGGCGTTTACTCAATGAAAGCAACTTAGCACCTGCACAAAAACTTAAAATTATTTCGACCGTGTCGGTTGGCTATGATAATTATGATGTCGCCTATCTCAATCAAAAGAAAATTTGGCTTGCCAATACGCCACACGTTTTAACGGAAACCACAGCCGATCTAGCCTTTAGCTTGTTACTGAGTGCCGCACGTAAGATTCCACAATTAGATGCTTGGACTAAGCAAGGGCAGTGGAAGCGTACCGTTGCGACGGAACAATTTGGGGTAGATGTTTTCGGCAAAACCCTTGGTATTATTGGCTTGGGTAATATTGGAGCCGCGATTGCCCGTCGTGGTTTTTATGGTTTCAATATGAATGTTTTGTACCATAATCGCCGTGAAAAGATTGAGGTGGCTCAGGCCTTCAATGCACAGTATCGTGATTTAGATCAGTTATTGCAGCAATCTGATTTCATTGTAGTGGCCGTTGATTTGAATACTGAGTCTAAAGCACTGATTGGTGCAGAACAGTTTGATTTAATGCAGAAACATGCAGTGTTTGTGAATATTGCTCGCGGTTCGGTGGTGGATGAACATGCATTGATTGAAGCATTACAGCAAAATAAAATCTTTGCCGCAGGTTTGGATGTGTATGCCAAGGAACCACTACAAAGTTCTCCATTATTTGAGCTAGCAAATGCCGTGACTGCACCACATATCGGTTCGGCAACTGCTGAAACACGTCAGAAGATGGTCAACCTTGCCTATCAGAATTTGATTGATGCATTAGAAGATCGTACACCTCGCTATTTAGTGAATCCGAAGTTTGAATAATTGCTTACAATGCTGATCATTTGATTGCTGCATTATTGTGCGGCCTCATCTTTTTAAATTGATTAATATTGGTACACTTGCGCCCTTTGTGACTTCGTCTTGGGGTGTCTGGTGTTCGAGAAATTAGCTGAACAAAGTTTGGGTTTAATGGGCTGGGAAATTGACAATCATTGGGATTTAAATATTGACCAATGCGTCATGATTGCGGCCCCGCATACCAGCAATTGGGATGCTTTATATGCCCGTTTAGCATTGAAAGCCTTGGGTGTTAATGTGCGCCTGACCATCAAAGACAGTTATATGAAATTGCCATTTGGTCCTTTTGTGCGTGCAATGGGGGGGATCGGTATTGATCGTCGTGCCAAGCATGAAGGTCAAGAACGTCCAAGTATGGTTCAGCTGATGAGTGATTTATTTAAGACGCACCCTAAGTTAGTCATGCTAGTGACTCCAGAAGGAACGCGTGCTAAACAAGAGCAATGGAAAACTGGTTTTTATCATTTGGCAATAACAGCGGGTGTACCGATTGCACTTGCGTATATGGACTATGCCAAGAAAAAAACAGGTGTAGGAAAAATTGTTTATCCTACAGGGGATTATGAAAAGGATATGACCGAGATCATGTCTTTTTATGCCACGATCAATGCGAAATTCCCAGAGAAATTTAGTGTAGATCAGCGTTACGTCGCGGCAGAGTAATTCAGTCGATTTCAAAAATCATAAAGTAAGGCGGGATTTTCCTGCCTTTTATAACACTTTGTTGCAAATTTCTCCTTTTTTCAATGCTATATTAAATTTCTTTATTAAAATCATAGAGAAACCACTTGAGATCGTTCCTGCTCGCCTGTGGCCTTTTCGCCACAACTCAACTGAGTCACACTGAGGTTTTTTTGCCTGCGCATAGTGCTGGGCAAACAGAAGTGCCTGAAATTGGCAGCGGTATAGGTTTACTCGATCAACAAAAAGAAAAATTTATTGGCGAAAAAGTCTATCGTGAAGTACATCGTCAAATGCCAACGGTGCAAGATGCATGGTTGGAGGATCAGTTCTTGCAGGTCTTTTCAGGTATTTTAAGTCAGACTCAACTTGGTCAACCGATTGGCTTGGTGATTATTAAAGATCCTCAAATTAATGCCTTTGCCGTTCCTGGTGGTTTATTTGCATTGAATACAGGTTTGATTACTTCAGCTAAAAATCTGGATGAGATTGCTGGGGTTATGGCGCATGAGATTGCACACGTTGCACAGCGACACTATAGCCGCTCTCAAGAAGCATTTAAGGGGCAAGGTTTGCTTGCATTGGCGGGGATTCTTGTTGGGGCTGCCATTGCATCTCAAGCCGATGGCAATGCGGGTGCAGCGGTAATGATGGGGACCCAAGCGGCATTGATGGATAAGCAGTTGAGTTATAGTCGTAATCAGGAACGTGAAGCGGATCGTATCGGGATGCAGTTTATGTATGCTGCAGGTTATAACCCACAGAGTATGGCAGATTATTTTGAAACCATGCATCGTGCCACCAGTCGTGTTAGCTTTTTACCAGACTTCTGGTTTACCCATCCTTTAACCACTGAGCGGATGAGCGAAGCACGTTTACGTGCTAATCAATTACCGAAAGTGAAGTCAAAAATTTACGATCTCGATTTTGAAATTTTAAAACTCTATACCTTAGTGGTTTCAAGTCAGGCCACTGAACTTCAATTACAGTCAATGGCAAATCAAAAAAATACAGCTGCACAATTGGCATTGAGCAAGTTCTATCTTGAACAAGGTGACTACGCACAAGCACAGGCCAATTTGGATTTAGTAAAGCCGAAACTCAAGAATCATGTGCTGATTCCTTTGATCCAAACTGATATTTATTTGGGCCAAAATAAGTTAGATCAGGCCTATGCCACAATTAATCCGATTCAAAAGACCATGCCGGAGAATAGAGCCTTGTCCTATAAGTTGGCGGAAGTTTTGATTCGCCAAGGGCAAGTTGCACAGGCACAAACTTTGGTACAACGCTTTATCCACAAAAACCAGCGTGATATAGAAGGCTGGCAATTACTGCAACAAGCCACCAATTTAGATAAGAGTTCACCATTACAAGCAGTCAATGTATTGGGTTATCGTGCAGAGGCAGAGTATTGGTCGGGTTACGAAGAAAATGCAATTAAATCGATGTTACACGCACAACGGTTGGCGAAAGGGAATTTAGCCATGTCAGCCAAGATTGATGCGCGTTTAAAACAGATGCAAGATGAACGCCGTATGCGACTGTAATCGACTTCCTTAGTTGATATTTACTGAGACGTATTCAGTTTAGAAAGAGTAATAACGATATGGAAATCAAACTAGAAAAATTTCATAGGCATGACTTTAAGCTTTATTACCAACTGGTTGGAAATGAAAAAGTTATGGCGATGATTACAGAAAGAGCGATTCCTGAAGAAGAGGCGATGAAAGATTTTCAGTTGCTTATCGTCAATAATCGATTACATCCGAAATTTGGTCATTTTAAAATATTAGATGTGAATACTAATGAATATATAGGCTTAGCGAAATTGGAAATCAAAAACTTGAATGACAATGAGGTTGAGTTGGGGTATATGCTTTTACCAAGTTATTGGGGAAAAGGTATAGCTCGTAAAGTTAGTCAACAGCTACTGAGTGATGCCAAAAAGCAAAATTCAATTCATCGGATATTTGCGATTATTGACCCTAACAATATCGCATCACGTAAAATTTTAACAAGTCAGGGATTCATTCATACAGCGTTCAAAGATTATGATGGGCTTGCTGGTGAAATACTTGAACTAAAGCAGAGCCTTATTTAACTTATATCAAACCATAAAACTTAAAGACGACTTATATTTATAAAACTGAGGGGAAAATTGTTATGATCAAAGGGCAATGTTTGTGTGGTGCTGTGCAGTATCAATATCATGCAGAAATTGAAAACAGCATTTTATGTTATTGCAGTCATTGCCAACAGGCACAAGGTTCAATTGCAGGGTGGAACAGCCCGATTGAGCAAAGCAAATTTGAGTTAATTTCTGGGCAAGAGCAACTGAAAGAATATTTTCATACAGTTAACAAGGCGCGTGTATTTTGTCAAAATTGTGCCAGTCCGCTCTATTCTTATCGAAAGGATTTGCCTGATGTAATTCGTTTACGCCTAGGCACTGTGACAGAAGGTAATATACCCGCACCGAAGGAAGAATTTTTTCTGGAGCATAAACCAAAATTTATTGAATTAAGATAAGATGACGTGCGTAAGCAATTGCTGAGAAGTTAGAACATTTATGAAGAAAATTTTAGTTTTTATTTTTGCGATCAGCAGTGTGGGGATCAGCTCAGCAGCATCGATTGAGCAATATGCAAACTCAGTGGATAAAATTCGTGGTGTATATGCACAGGATATCCGCAGCTTTTTACGGAGTCTGAATCCACAAACGTCACAATTTACGCCTGAGCAGCAAGCAAAGTACTGTCAGATTAATCAGCGTTATATTCAGGATATGTCTGATGCGATTGAACAAAATCGTTCATCATTACCAACGCAATATGCCAACATGAGCAAGCAGGATTTAATCAAGCAGGTGGTTGAATCAAAAGAAATGCAAATGCTTGCGAAATATAATGTTCAGTGTGATTTTAAATAATATGGTGATATCAGAACAGCTTGAAAATATTTTTACAGAAGAAATTGTATTTAAAGATGTAAGAGGCCACTTGGTGGGTTTCTTAAAAGAATCAAAAGCGAAAACTATCGTTTTAAATTATGATGATGTGGGCGAAAAAGTCACAAATAAGAGTTGTATAGATGAAATAGATTTTAAGATTGAAGCGATTGTTTACCAAAATAATTGTCTACTTGGATATAGTACTGTCAGAATATATGTAGCTTTAGGTGAATGTCATATAGAAAAAGCGAGTGGAGTCGTATCTTCAGAATTGGGAAATTTAATTTTGTATTATAGTATGGACAGCGTAGAAGAAGGCGAAATATACGCATATTCTTCAGATCTTATTTATCAGTCTACTTAAATTTGCTGATCTGTAAGTAAATATAAATAGATCTAGTAAGACAAAAAAGTGTTTGGAACTAACACAAAAGTAAGCATTAAAATTTTGGCTTAGCTTAATTTTGCTTTAATTTTAGCAGATACTTGTGCAGGATCGGCACGCCCGGCTATGATCGGACGTAGAGAATTCATCACCTTACCCATATCTTTCATGCTAGTAGCTTCTTGAGCAGCAATCGTTTGCTCAATGATGGAATCAAGTTCTTCCTCAGTCATAGCTGCTGGTAGAAATTGAGAAATAACCTCAACTTCGGCTTGTTCCTTACTAGCTAAATCATCTCGACCAGCGCCAGAAAAGGCCTTGATCGATTCTTTACGTTGTTTAATTTGCTTTTCAATGACCGCAAGAACCTGAGCATCGTCAAGCTCAATGCGCTCATCGACTTCGATTTGCTTAATTGCTGCTTGTACACCACGAATAACCGTTACTGTTGCCATATCTTTGGCACGCATTGAATTTTTTAACACGTCAGTAATTTGGTTTTTTAAAGTATTCATAGTCTCTTCAGCAGTCAATCACAAATTAATTAGTAAAGGCGAGTAGTACGTACAGATTCGCGAGTCAATTTCTTTTGATAACGCTTAACTGCAGCAGCTTTTTTGCGCTTACGTTCTTGAGTTGGTTTCTCATAGAATTCGCGCTTACGAACGTCAGCTAAAACACCCGCTTTTTCGCATGAACGTTTGAAACGACGGATAGCTACGTCTACTGGTTCGCCTTCTTTCAACTTAACTTGTGGCATGTAAAATCCTCTAAGATGATGGATAAGATCTAACGCACTATTGCACTAGATCGCAAGTGAAGGTCAGTATTTTACTCATTTACAACTCAGATCACAAGTCTATAATAGCTCAGATATTACTTTTGATCGTTGTAAAGGCAGTTTAATGATTGTTTTGGGCTTAGAAACTTCGTGTGATGAAACTGGGTTAGCACTCTATGATAGCGAGCTCGGCTTACGTGGACAGGTTCTATATAGCCAGATTAAATTGCATGCCGAATATGGTGGCGTCGTTCCTGAATTGGCTTCACGTGACCATGTTCGCAAGATGATTCCTTTGATTAATCAACTGCTTGAGCAAAGTGGTGTCAAAAAACAAGAAATTGATGCAGTTGCCTATACTCGTGGTCCTGGACTGATGGGCGCACTAATGACAGGTGCTTTATTTGGCCGCAGTTTGGCATTTGCATTTAATAAACCTGCGATTGGTGTGCATCATATGGAAGGTCATATGCTTGCACCATTACTTTCGGAAACTCCACCGGAATTTCCGTTTGTGGCTTTATTGGTTTCAGGTGGGCATACTCAATTAATGGCGGCCTATGGCATCGGTCAATATGAATTGCTTGGTGAATCGATTGACGATGCAGCGGGTGAAGCCTTTGATAAAGTCGCAAAAATGATGAAGCTGCCTTATCCGGGCGGTCCAAATATTGCGAAGTTAGCCTTGCAAGGTGATGCAAAAGCATTTGAATTCCCAAGACCAATATTGCATCAAGGTTTGGATTTTTCTTTTAGTGGTCTTAAAACTGCAGTTTCAGTACAACTGAAAAAGTTAGGTGAAGAAAATCGTGATGCGGATGTGGCTGCATCTTTCCAAGAGGCAGTTGTAGATACACTCGCTAAAAAATCAGTGAAAGCTTTAAAACAAACGGGTTTAAAACGTTTGGTGATTGCTGGCGGTGTCAGTGCAAATCTGCGTTTGCGTGAACAATTAGAAACTTCACTGGCAAAGATCAAGGCACATGTTTATTATGCCGAGCCCGCATTGTGCACAGACAATGGCGCCATGATTGCCTTTGCTGGATATCAACGTTTAAAAGCAGGGCAACATGATGGTTTGGCGGTGACGACAACACCAAGATGGCCAATGACTGAGTTACAACCAACCTAAATGCAACGCATTCTTCTAAATTGATCCTTAGATTATGGATCAATTTAGACCATTCTTATATTTAAAAATCAAATTCTTGATTTATGTACATGGCAAAGAGTTAAAGTCGACGCTATCGTATTAGAGTATTGGATAAATTATTTATTTTTGATGAGCTAAAACTCATTGTGGAGTACAAAAGTTGAAAATTTCTTATATTTTTACATGTGGCCGATTAGAGTCTTTATTTAAGATTCTCTGCCTCACTCAACAAGGTGAGAAAAAGGTCGAGTCAAAAGAAAAAGTCGTTGAACAATATAGAAAAGATATCGCTTTAGGGCGTCCTTTTGAAGAAACTGAACTTTATCAAATAATTGAAAAAAGTGAAGAAAAAATTGTCATTAATCGCTTGAGCAATATTCTTCGAGAAAAACCTACTCAGCAGAAGAGTAGCTTTGATGCAGACGAATATAAGACAGGTGCATGGTCTGAGTTTAGTGATTATAAGCTGGCAGTTCGATTTTCAAATGCGAAAACTGAGTTAAGTGAAAAACACTTTGCGAAAACTGGTGAATACATGACCAGTCGTGGTGTCGCAAAATTGACAGGTTTCAATCCAAGCAACATTAAGAATATGTTGCATCATAAAAGAAGTGTAGTGAGAAAAATGCTCACCACATTGGAAAAATTAGCCAGAGAGTATTGATCTTTAAATCTTGAAATGGATGCAGAGGAAATCTATTGCTCTGCATCTTTTATAATTAATATTTTAATTATCAAATAATTATATTGTATTTTTTTAATAATATATAAATAAAAAGGAGTGAATCATGTGGGTGGTTAAAGCAGCCAATGGCTGTGCATGGTTAAGTATTCTGCTTATTATTGCGGCTACAGGCTTTTCAATCTATGTTCTCAGTATTCCATGTACAACGGATCGAATCTGTGAAATGCCCCCAATTCATTTATTCTTTTTTTTGGTACTGTTGGTCTCGACTGTTTGTAATCTTATTGGCATGGTACTGTCTGCGATAGCAAAGGATGGCGAGCAACCCGTTAAAGAATCAGCAAAAGCAGCATTGTTCTTTAACGGGAAAGTGATTGCATTTAACTTGGTATGTACAATATTCCTACTTTTTATTTTAATGGTCTAGAACATCTTTTAGCTGATTTGTTTTGAACGATCTGCTTTTGACAATACTGCCAGACAAACAAAAATCAAAGCCATTCCAATCCAACCAATCGGGGCGAGTTGTTCACCGACTAATAATACTGCAAACAAAGCGGCAACCAGTGGTTCAAACAAGGTCAGTGTGGTCGCGGTACTGGCTGAAATGGTCTTTAAAGCATAGCCAAATAACAGATAACCGAGAAACATCGGGATCAGCATCATATAGCCCACAACATACAAATTCACAGGTTCATCAAACAGGTTTGAACCCGTAAAAAATAATGTCGGTAGTAAGATTAAAGCACCAAAACCAAAAATTAATCCCATAGATGCTTTTGAGTCGACACCACGATCAATCATCTTTTTTGCAGCCCAAGAATATAACGAATAGGTTAGGGCTGCGATCAGTCCAAGAATAATGCCAATGCTTTTTTGGTCTGCCGCAATCGTTTGTGCAGATGCTTGGGAGTGTGACTCTCCTAGAGAGAGCAGCAAGACACCAGCGACGCCAAAGATAAAGCTGATAAACCACTTGCCAGACAGTGCTTTTTTATCAAAGAACTTCTCCAGTATTGCCGTAAATAAAGGGGCTGATCCGATTGAAACTACTGTACCAATGGTAATCCCTGCCATACGCATCGACGAATAGAAAGCCAGTGGATAAATCGCAACCGAGACCATGCCAATCAACAATAATGGATAGTAAGAGCGAATTTGAGGTAAATGACTGCGGATATTTTTATGGGCCAATAAAGCTTGTAATAAACCACCGCCGCCCATTGCAATTGCGCCAATCGCTAAGGGACTTAGATTTGGAGCATAAGAAGCGGCTGTGCCTGTCGTTCCCCATAAAATAGAGGCAATGAGGACGGCAATAAAACCAGAATGAGCACTGAGGCGAAAAGAGGTGCTACTCACTTTGAAACCTCTTGCGCTAATAGGCTCTGAACTATTTGTTTTGCAGCAAATACTTTGTCACTTGAACTTTCTAAACCGGCACGGGCAATCGAACCCTCCAAGATAAATGAAATCAGTAGTGCCAGTTCTTTGACTCGTTGTGGGTTGGTGCTGAGCTGCTGTAAATGACCCGCTAAAATCGCTTCAATTTCATCTTTATGCTGTTTAACCGCCAAACGTTCAGGACTATGTGCAGGGAATTCTGCGGCTGCATTGAGTAGGCCACAACCACGAAAGCCTTTTTCATAAGCAAATTCTGCGTGATCCTGATAAGCATCAAAAACCGCCAAAATACCGTCAATCGGGGTTTGGATTTGAGCTTTTCTCTTTTCATATAAATCCAGCCATTCTTGATGGCGAGCTTCGATGTAGCAGGTGATCAGATCTGATTTGGTGGCAAAATTATTGTACAGCGACATTTTTGCCACATTGGCTTTCTCTGTAATGCTATTGATGCCTGTATTGCTAATGCCATCGTTATAAAACAATGTAGAAGCTGCATCCAAGATTTTTTGTTTTGCTGATTTAGTGTTCATAGTAAAAAATTATTTATGTATACCGATCTACCTAATTTTATTGAAAAGTAAATTATTTGCAAGGGGAAATTGGAATTTCATTGAATTTAGATGAACAGGATGGCATCGATTAAAACGCTGACATTACGCTTTAATCGATAGATGGATTATTCAATATTTTTCTTACTGTGGATAAAAGCCAATCCATACACAGGCCATTTCTTCTCGGATTTAAGGTTATTGACCAACCATGCCACCATGACGAGTGCAATAGAGCCTAATAACACGGGGAAAAATAAGAAACTCCATTGGTATTGAATGGTATTGGCTGTTAGCAAGATCACCAATGGATTTGCGCCAGCAGGTGGATGAACACAACGCAGAAGTTGCATGGCTGCGATGGCACAACCGACAGAAAGCGCAATGCTCAAAGCTGATGTACCAAAAACTTTAAGAAACAGTAAGCCAATAAATGCTGAGACAAAATGTCCCAAAATTACATTGCGAGGTTGAGCCAAAGGCGATTGCGATACGGCATATAAGATGACACAGGTTGCGCCAAAAGGAGCCATGATAAATAGATTGTGGGTGAATTTACTGAGCAGGATTAAGATCAAGATGCTTAAGGTGCCGCCAATTAAACTTCTTATAATATCAATGGATTGGGGTAAGGGAGCAAGATGTTCTCTACCGTTGAATAAAGATAACATGGTGATCTCACGACTGGGTTGCTTTATGGCGATAATAGAACTAAAATTATAAATAGTACAGATCTGTACTATTTTAAATGAGTAAATCTTTATGTCGAAGTCTGCTGATAAAATTTTGCATACCGCAGAAAAATTATTTTATGGAAATAGTTTTGTTGGTGTCGGGGTCGACCTTATTCGAGATGAATCTGGCTGTTCAAAAACCACGATGTACACCTATTTCAAAAACAAAAATCAATTGGTGAAGTCAGTCTTAGAAGCACGTGATGAAAAGTTTAGGCAGCGTCTATTGGATTATGTGGCGGAGGCAACAGGGCGAGAGGCATTGAACAGGTTGATCGATTGGCACTTATTATGGTTTCAAGAAGATAACTTTAAAGGATGTTTATTCGTCAGAGCTGTGGCTGAGTCGCATTTGGGTGATCAAGACATCATCTCTGTGTCTAAAGAACATAAAGTTTGGATTAGAAACTTGATTACGGAATATTTGCAATCTTATTCAAAAACAGAGATGTTGGTTGAAGTGACGTATACGCTGATTGAAGGGCTCATTAGCCGATTCTTGGTCGAAGGTTATGATGCAAAGGTGGCAGCCGAGATCAAGGATTCAATTAACCAATTGATTGATACTTTGAACCCTCAGAGCAACTAGATTGCAAAGGGAAATGATGAGCCTTTGACGTTTTAGCAAAGACTCATCAACGTGTTCAGTTTATTTAATCCTTAAATGCATTCTGATCTTCTACATCCACATATTCGATATAACCACGGCCTTGAACAGGGGTATTTAAATATTCACCTGTGAAGGTATAAGCACTGGCATAGCCAATGCCATGACCATAACGGAATGGACTATCAATTTCTGCGGTAATATCTAAAACTTTCTGATCAGCATCATCCTTGACGGACCAAGAGAACAATTGCGGTAAGCGCATTTTCTTACCACTTGGTGAAACATAGTCATCGACTTGATGTGCAATCACCTTGAATTCGACATTGGTATAGACTTCAGCAGGCATGTCGGTATGTCGAACATGCAATGTATAGGCTGCTGGTTGACCCAAAATATCAGCTTTAGTGAGTAATAATTGGGTGCTATCCGTCAAATTGATAATTTGATAGGTAAAGAAATCGAGTGGTAATTTATACGGTTCAGGGAGTAGCTTTTTCACGACTCCGTGTGCACCTGTAGCGCGGGCATATTCATAGGTACATAAGCCTTCGGCAGGCGTGATTTTACCTTGATACTCAAGCTGACCTTTGAAGTTTGCCAATAAACTAAAATGATCATAAATCGGGGTTTTGATAAACCATGAGATTTGATTGGTGACATCTAAATCAAATTCAAAGCTGAGTCCATGGTAGGCACCTTTGAGATGAATATTCGGTAGAGTTCCTTGGATCGAAACTTCTTCACCGAGCTCAATAGTTGTCCCATTGTCTTGAATATTGGTCTGTTCTGGAATGATATAAGCTTTGAGTAGATGCTCATCTACCGCAGCAGTACTAGAGAAAAACGTTGCAGTCTTTCTTGGGTCACCTAAGGTAATATCATCATGGTCAAATGCAAGTGCCCCTGGTGTACCCAATAAAATCATAATATTTAAATAACGATGAGGCTCAGGCAGCAGAGGAAAGAAGATCCCATAATGTGTCCAGGTATAAAAAATCCCATCAGTGCGTGGGCGAATGATGTCTGGTTCTGAAAAGGGTGTTGTTGAATATTTTACCGCTTTATCAAGCGTACCTTGTGCCAATAACAGGCTTTTACCCAAAATTTTGCTGGTCAGGGATGTCGGTGGCAATTGTTTCTTCATCTTGTTTCCTAAACTCAATCCATGCTGTGACAGCTAGATTATGAGAAACAATTGCCAATGCTAAGCGGAAATAAGGACAAAGCTACGGCTTTTCAGGACATTTACGCAGAGGCTTTGTTCGACAATTTTTCTAGATTTTGTGAGCCAATCCAGTGCTTTGAGAACTGATAGGCTGCACGTCCAGAACGCTGACCACGAGCTTGGCACCATTTCAAACTTTCACCACGAACCAGATCGTTATATTCCAAGCCAGCTTTCACAATGTAGTGCTCTACAATTTGTAAATACAACTGTTGATCCATTGGATAGAAGGAGAGCCACATTCCAAAACGATCCGAGAGCGAAATTTTTTCCTCGATGGCTTCCTGTGGATGGAGTTCTGTATATTGCGGTACATCAACCTTACGTACCGGTGTGTTTTCGTGCATAAACTCAGGCAGTAAATGACGACGGTTACTGGTTGCATAGATAATAAAATTGCTTGAGCCTGATTGCAGTGAACCATCTAAGACGCTTTTTAAACTACGATAATTTTCATCTTCGGCATTGAAAGCCAGATCATCGCAATAAACGATAAATTTTTCAGGACGATGTTCAATCAGCTTTTGAATTTTGGGTAAATCAGATAAATCATCACGCTCAATTTCAATCAAGCGTAAACCCTGAGTTGAATACTCGGTGAGAAGCGCACGTACAATCGATGATTTTCCAGTACCACGAGAACCTGTCAGTAAGACATCATTGGCAGGTAGGCCATTCAGGAACTGTAGGGTATTTTGAATGATCTTGTCTTTTTGGCGCTCAATGCCTTTTAAGTCTTCCAAATGCATTTTCTTAGGTTGTTGTATGGCGACCAGCTGCTGATTTTCCCAACGGAATGCGATTGCTGAAAAGTCAGTGGGTTGCTTTGGTGCAGGGAGAACTTGCTGAAGCTGTGTTAAAACACTTGATAGCGATTGAAGAATAGATTCGGGTAAATCAAGGATAGCCATACATATAAACCAAACTCAATGATGAATAGGGATACTATCACTGCTATTACCGAAATAAAGAAAATATCATCAGAAATATCGAAATAAATCGATTTTACCCTTGATTGTTGTGGCTGCTTTTTGCATTGTATAGGTGCAAGAATATAAAAAATAAGCTGAAAATCAGGATCGCGAATGTTCAATAGAGTTCAAGAGAAAAAGAATACATATCAGACACATAGAGTTGATGTGTTGCAAGAACGCTTACGACATGCCAGTTCTTATGCCGAATGGAAAGAAATTGCACTTAAACTGGATGAAGAATCAGGTCATGAAGCATGGAAATATGACAATGAATCGCCTTATTATGATGCGGAAATTTTATCTAAACGCTATAACTTATTAAAAAAATATCGTATGCAGCATCGGACTTTAGATCTGATCTATGTGTTAAGAGAAGGCCTGTCTTATGACTTTGCCAACATTGGGCATCCGATGTTGTTTGCACAGACCTATATTGGTACTAAAAAAATCATTGAAAACTATGTTGAGGAAATGAGTGATTGCCTACGTTACTTGGCTTCGAGTGAATGTATTACCTTTCAACTAAAAGAAAAAATTCAGTTTTTTGAAGAATGTCAAAAGGCCTATGGTCAACCCGCTGTGATGTTTTCTGGAGGTGCGACGCTAGGTTTATTTCATACAGGGGTGTGTAAGGCATTAATAGAACAAGATCTGATGCCTCAAGTTTTATCGGGTTCAAGTGCAGGGGCAATCATGACAGGCATGTTAGGTGTTTCTACGCCAGATCAAGTTCATGAATTGCTGCAAGGGGAACATTTTTTTAGTGATGCCTTTAAATTTAGGAAAGTAACGGAATTATTGCGGGCGAATGGTGGTATTGCCGATGTGATGTATTTGAAAAAATTTCTGATGCAGAACTTGGGCGATGTCACGTTTGCCGAGGCCTATAAACAATCTAAACGTCATATTAATATCGTGATTGCACCCTATAACACAGCCCAAAATCCACGTATTATGAATGCACTGACCGCACCGAATGTATTGGTGTGGAGTGCAGTATTGGCTTCTTGTGCGGTGCCTGTGTTATTTCCACCTGTGCATCTGACCAGTAAGCGATATGATGGGCAACATACGCCATATCTCGCCAATACCAAGTGGGTGGATGGCAGTATGCGCAGTGATTTTCCGCAGGAAAAGATGGCTCGTTTATATAATATTAATTACACCATTGCCAGTCAGGTCAATCCGCATATTGTGCCGTTTATGCAAAGTGACACCGAACGTTTTCGTAGAGATGTACTCAGTTGGCCTGAACGGATTGTGCGCCGTCAAGGCAAAGCTATTGCAATGGAAGTCATGGATTTAACACGCAGTCATATGGGCAGTTTCTTCCCGATTCGTCGTGTATTGGATCATGGCTATGGCATTTTGGGGCAACGTTATTATGGTGACGTCAATATTATTGCCAAATATGGACTCCGACATTATAGCTATATGCTGAAAAATCCACGCCCAAAACTGTTTAAAATCTTGCAGCAAGAAGGTGAGCGTGCCACATGGCCGAAAATTGCTTCTATTGAAATACATGCACGAATTGGAAAAACCATTGAGCATTGTCTAATATCGTTGCGGAAGCAGGAAGAAAAGCAGCAGAATGAGTTTTACTACGTGGATCTCTAATCCGAAGATTCAACTTAACGATCTTAACTTAGTGACCAAAGCGCAAAGTTATGCCTTTGGGCGGCGTGTCTACACCTTTCAAGTTGATCAGCAGCGCTACTGGCTGAAATTCCATAACACCAACGATCAGCCTGTTTTGGCACAGGCTTTCCAACGAGAGTTAGCTTTTTATCAGCACTGTCAGCAGCATGAACAAGCGTTTTTATTACCATTCCAAATGATTCCATTACGTCATCTTATCAATGGATTAGATGAGGATGGCATAGGGATGATCACGGTTGATTCGCATGATTTTTTTGCTGAAGCTCCTATTTTTGAAAATATTGAGCAGATCAAACAAAAGATATTTTTGGCCTTAGATGCGCTGGATGCATTGCACCAATTCGGGTGGGTGCATGGTGATTTGAAAGCAGAACATTTTCGTTTCTATGAAAACTCATGTCGGCTGATTGATTTTGAGCAATCTTTTCGGATAGGGCATCCGATTCATACTTTAGATGCAACACCACATTATATGGCACCAGAGCTTTTTCAGGGGGCAGGGAAAAGCATTCAAAGTGATTTGTATGCCTTGGGGATTATTGTGTATGAATGGCTCACTCAATCTCGATTAAAAGTGAGTACTTATCACGATTGGGCAGTATTACATTGCCAGCAACTACACATTCAACTTCCATCTACATTGCAATGCTTTTTTCCTTTACTTAATGGCCTCACGCAAAAGCATATTAAACAACGCTTTAATTCAGTTTTAGTGGCAAAAGATTTCTTAAAACAACTTAATATGTTGTAAAAGTAAACATAAATGTGTGATTTGAATATTATCTGTTCATTTGAATGGTTTTTTTAATAGAAAGACTTGTCAGAGAGTATGTTTCTCACTAATATGCATACCCATCGGGGGCGTGGCGAAATTGGTAGACGCACTGGATTTAGGTTCCAGCGCCGCAAGGTGTAAGAGTTCGAGTCTCTTCGCCCCCACCATATTTAAGAAGGTAAGCATTTCTTACTTTCTTATGATTGAGTCAAATATGATTTAATCGTGCAGTTTAGAGGATTGGTGTAATGGTAGCATGACGGTCTCCAAAACCGTTCGTCAAGGTTCGAGTCCTTGATCCTCTGCCAAATAAATAAAAAAGCCCTTGTGAAAACAAGGGCTTTTTTATGGTCTATTTCTTTTGGTATGCCAATTTTAAACTTAGAAGCGTACTGTGATTATCGCTAAAGCTTCCAACTAAATCACCATTCTGACGTTTTGCTTGAGCGTCGCCTAGCCATAAGTATCTTCCGCCCAGTGAAACTGCCCAGTTCGGTAGAAAATTATATTGGAAGCCGAGCCCGCCTCCCCAGTAACCATTGACTGGCCCAAGCGCATTAGCAGGATCACCAAGACCTGAATCCCAAATGATAGACGTTGAGACTGAAAATTTATCAGTAAGTTTCTGCGCGATTCCAATTTGTGCTGACCATTGATCTTCTTCATAACTGAGCAGAGAAAGTCCTGTTTTATCTGGACTGGCTGGAGCAGTTCGCTCTGCCAATTTGGCGGGTTTAAACTCAAAGTCTTTCCATGGTACCCAACGAATATTGGCGCTGAGTAAGGTTTGTTTACTTAAGCCTGTTTGAAAATCAAAATTTACTGATTCGGGTGAAGTAAATGTAACAGGCAGCGTGTAAAGATCATTACTTAATACTGAAAACTGCTCTGTGGTGCGTGTCTGATGTTTTATTTCGGAGCGATAAGTCAGTGCTGCTTTTAGCCCAATTTCGGGTTTTTTCAGGCTGAATCCTGTTACCCAACCCATTGCATAATCAGAGTGCAGTTCGGCATTGTAATTGGCGCTACCTTTATAAATTTGTCCACGCAGTTTGATGTTACCTTCAATTTCTTCTAAGGCAGGACCTGCGTAAACACTTAAATTTCTATTGATATTCAAACCGATAAGCCCTGTCAAATTATGGCTGTCTAGTTTGGCTTGAGTACCTTCAGCGGGTTTATTTTCAAATTGAGAAACAAAGTCGCTGTGCCCACGATGTTGAAGGTTAATATTGAAAGGTTGATCATAAATGAGTCCTAGACTTATTTTTTCATTTAAATCTGTTTTTATGCTGCCACGTAAAGCACTATTATTGGCACTAATATTAGGAATTTCATTGGGATTGCCTTGGCTACTCAGTCCTTTATCCTGCCCACTCACATCTGGCATAGAATAATTATAAGAGAGGGATGCATAGGTTCCATTTTGAAAAAAATCAGTAATGGATTGTCCAGAGCGATCAAGGCCTGCACTGTACCCAGTACTGATGATAAATGGTGTTGTGACTAAAGCTGATAAGGTGTGATGTTTGATGCGTGAATACATTGGAGCCTCCAAATTCCTTTTGGGGCATACAACACACAAGTTTTTATTATGTTCTTGGGTGTTGTATGGATTGGTTTTATTGATTATTTAAAGCAGGGATTAAAAATTTCGACTTGATTTGGCATTAGGTAGTTGGTTTTTGGCAGGTATTCTCCCATCACCGAAGCTAAATCTTTTTGCTGTTCGACATTGGCAATGGTGTGTTTAAAACTGCTTGATGCAAGCATGTGTCTGATCTGGACAATAGTCATATCTGGGTCAGCAGCACCGTCTCCATCTTCTGCCATAGGTAACCAACCGATACCACATTCTGGTTTGGCATTACGCGGACGGTCAGCGACTCGACTTACGACAACAGTGTAATAACCATTTTGATCAACCGGAATTTCTTCATCAAATAAGCAATCATTGACGCGTGTATTGGCAAAACCTTGGTTTGAACAGATTGACCAATAACGCAAATCGCCCTGCGTCAAAAGCCCTTTATTGTTGAAGGTCTTAGAAACAGTAGGTGCTTTTCCACGCAGGACAAAGACCTTGCCATATTTTCTATTCACAACTGTTCTAATGTATTGATTATCTAAATTTGGATAAAAGCCACCTTCAGAGCGTCTTGCTTGTTCATTGATCTTGCCCGTAAAGATCCCTAAAAGGCTTTCTCGATCAAGTTGAATAAACCATTGTGCTGGATTCTGTGCTGGCCATGTATCTGGCTTTCCTGCCTGATGGATCAACTGGCGATATTCATTGGAAGGAATACTGACTGCAGCAGAAGTCAGTTGTAATGGCTGATTGGCTTTGAGTTGTGCGCAGGCTTGATCACCCTCTAATACACGACCATCTGCAAGCGTTAATTGAGGTGTTGGTAAACTTACACCTCCTGTGACGCTTTGTCCGTGATCAGGTAAGTAGATTCGATATAAAACGGTTTGTTGTTGTTTTCCATAGGCTGGAGCATATAGCTGGTTAACACTCTGGGCTTGACCGAGCTGTCCAACCTTGCGCTGTGCTGTCACAGGGGTGGTAGATACGTTTAAGCTGTACTCACGTTGTGATGGACTCCGTTGTTGCCCATAAACGAAGGGATTGCCAGAGTTATTATTTGGCTTGATTAAATAGTCTGCAACGGACTCAACTGGTTTCCCAGCTTCGTCATAACTAATAAAAGACATATAACGTGAACGTGGAAATTCACCTTTAAGTTTAAGACTTGCTCCTTGAGGGATGGTGAAAGTACCTGCCCAATAATAAACATTGGCGTCTGGGTAGGCGATATTGATATATGGATCAGCACTGACAGGACCACGAGCCCAAAAACAGGAGCGTGGTCCTGGAATAGCCTCAAGTGTTTGAGGAGCTGCTTGGGCTATGGTTTCTTGTGCTTGTGTTGCAAACGGGGTGGAAATCACGACGCTGCTGATCAGTAGCGGAATTAAAGTGTGTTTCATTTTATATCCTTGCTCATATGACTTTAATTTCTGAATCGAAACAGAACGGATTAAAGGTGCTTAATCTAGAAGCAGCATAGGAAGTTTGACTTATATTGTGTAATGGATTTTTTGTATGGAAGTTATAGCTTTTAGATATACCTAATAGCATCTAAAATAATAAAATTAAGGTATATTTTTAGGCAAAGGCGAATGGAAATGTTTTTTTAGTATGTTTATGAATCACAATAAAATATTCAGGGATGAGAAATGATTAAGCCAAGACATCTACAGCAAATTATGGTGTTAACTGAAATTGGAACGATCAATCAAGCGGCTGAAGCACTTTGTATGACCCAGCCATCGTTAACTAACAGTATTAAAAAATTAGAACATGACTTGGGTGTGACCTTGTTTGAGCGAACCAGTAAAGGCGTTAAACCGACTTTATATACCGAACATATTCTAAAACAAGCCCCTCAAATTTTGCAGCAGTTAGATACCTTACATAAGGAGATTAAACTCCTTTCAAGTGGTCAAGTTGGTGAAATACACATAGGAACAGGGCCTGTCATTATGCATGCATTGATGAAAGATGTGATTCCTTTATTTTCAAAGCAATATCCTGAAATTGAAGTACATCTATATGTTGATCATCCTAAAACTATTATTGAGAAAATAGAAAATGGCATTCTAGATCTAGGGATATTAAGTACAGAGTATGTTGATCTTACTGATGAGTTTATCTCGATTCCATTGCTGCAAGATCCAACCGTTTTTGTAGTGCGAACTGGACATCCTTTGTTGGAAATAGAAGATCTTAAGTTTGAACATTTAATTGATTACCCATTTGCTTTACCAAGAGTTGCTAAGCAAAAAAAGCAATGGCTAAAAGCCCAAACACATGCAGGACGATCAGCTCATATTAGTTTAACTGTGAACGACTATGACTTATTGCTTCATTATGTCATGCATAGTGATGCGATTACGGCTGGGCCAAGCCATTTATTTCAGTCATTACAAGGGGAGCGGGATGTCACGGTCTTAAATTATCAAAATCCTACTTTTTCATGGCATGCATGTGCTGTTTATAAATCGATTAGCATTCATTCGATCGGCATGAAACTATTTTTAGATATGATTCGAGAATGGTTTGAACTGAAGAATACTTGATTTTACTTTAGACCCATTCCTAATTTTTTCATATTGTCACTGTCAATCAATAAAATGCTAAAAAACAGCTCATTTTTTGCTTAATTTTCAATTTTTTGTGCCAATTAGTTTTTGAATAATAGAGTAATCAGCTTAGCTGTTAATCAATTTAGATTATTCAAGTTAGATTTCAGCTTGATGAAATAAGTCACAAAAAAGGCTTAGATAAATAAAGCCAGCTCGATCATCAATGAGCTGATGCTAGGGAAAAATTTAAGAATTAAGGAATAACACATGTCGGGATTGTGCATGGTTCAGCATAGAAAAAATGAATTGGATGTCTTACTCAAGAGTACAATCAGCGCCTGTGTCTCGTTTGTTCTGATTGAAAATAAGGGGGAATAGACATGATGATGATTCGTTATATCAAACAAAAAGATATTCATGATCTTTACCACTTGGCACAAAAAGCAGGCTTTGGTTTGACCTCTTTACAACCAGATATGGAAATACTGGCCGCACGAATTGATCGGGCGATTAAAACGGTTGAAGGCAAACTGGATAAGTCGGAGCAGGGCTATTTATTTGTGCTGGAAGATACCTCACTGCATAAAGTAGTTGGTGTATGCGGAATCGAGGTTGCCTTAGGTCTAAAAGAACCTTGGTACAATTTTCACATCGGCACACAAGTTCATTCTTCCGAACCCTTGAATGTTTATAAATCATTGCCGACCTTATATCTGAGTAATAACCACACTAACTGTAGTGAGCTATGTACCTTATTTTTAGATCCCGATTATCGTTTAAATAAGAATGGCAAGTTTTTGTCTAAGGTTCGGTTTTTGTTTTTATCAGCGTTTAGACAGTATTTTGAAGAAACCATTGTGGCTGAAATGCGGGGTTTTTCTGATGAAAATGGCCATTCACCATTTTGGGATGCGGTCGGTCATAAATTCTTTGATATGGAATTTACCAAAGCAGATTATCTAAGTGGTACAGGCAAAAAAGCCTTTATAGCGGAACTCATGCCACGGCATCCACTCTATGTCGATATGCTGCCTGATGAAGCGAAGGCGGTGATTGGAGCAGTTCATCCTAATACAGAACCCGCGTATAACCTTTTGATTGAAGAAGGGTTACGTTATAAGGGCTATGTCGATATCTTTGATGCGGGTGCAACCTTGCAGGCAGATATCGAGAATCTAAGAGCCATCAAAGACAGCCATGTGTTAACTGTCCATATTGAACAATCTGATCTCATTATGCTCGGTGATGAACCTTATATTGTAGCCAATGATGATTATGAAAATTATCGCGCCATTTTGACCTATAGCAAGCCAGACTCAAACCAAGTGACGTTGAGTGTAGAACAAGCCCATCAGTTACATGTGAAAGAGGGTGCATCGGTACGTTTGCTCAATATCAATATTGCAAATCAGAACAAGCGTTGATGGGCTATGTATAAGTAGAAAATTCACAGATTTAGATGTTAATTCACAACACTTTTACTGTATTTTTTAGCCATATTTTTATTTATATCGATGCATAATTTTTACTATCCTCGATATTCATATCTTTCTCAGATGGAGTGAAATTAGGATAATAGAGCATATTTCATGTTAATTGGGTAATAATTGAGCGAAAATGAAAAGCATCATCTTCAACTCGTTTGGGGATGAGATATGATGCTTGCGGCTAAAATATCTTTGATCAATAACAACAGGTTTTAGTGTGTAGAACAGGGATCTAATACGAACCATTTACAAGTGAGGTGTGTTGATTAAGCTATTAATTTCAAAATAATTTTAGAAAAATGGAACTTTTAAATTAAAGCATTTTAAAAATATTTTATTTTTATTAAGCATTTATAACGGTTGCTGCAAACTGGAGTAAGGATGACATGAGTCAGAATAAAGGAACGCAACTTCTGGATGAAGATTTGCAGGAAAGTTCGCAAGACGAAGAAAAATTACAACGCTCGCTGACCAATCGTCATATTCAAATGATCGCAATTGGCGGT
Source organism: Acinetobacter higginsii (assembly GCF_000369845.1). Taxonomy (NCBI): domain Bacteria; kingdom Pseudomonadati; phylum Pseudomonadota; class Gammaproteobacteria; order Moraxellales; family Moraxellaceae; genus Acinetobacter; species Acinetobacter higginsii. The sequence goes on from NZ_KB850212.1 coordinate 230,139, forward strand.
GCAATTGGTACAGGTCTATTTATGGGCTCTGGAAAGACCTTAAGTATTTCAGGTACTTCAATTGTTTTAACTTATTTAATTATTGGTTTTTTCTTTTTCTTTGTTATGCGGGCAATGGGTGAACTATTGCTGGCAAATACCAACTTTAAGACCTTTGCCGATTTTGCGACAGCCTATATCGGTCCTTGGGCGGGTTTTTTCCTCGGTTGGTCTTATTGGTGTAACTGGATTATTACTGCAATAGCCGATGTCATCGTGATTGGGGGATATATGCAGTTTTGGTATCCTGACGTACCTGTTTGGATACCTGCATTTACCTCGTTGGCTATTCTGACCATATTGAACTTTGTTGCTGTTCGAATGTTTGGTGAGTTGGAGTTTTGGTTTTCGTTGATTAAGATCTCCGCCATTATTTTGTTTATCCTTGCGGGTATTTATTTAATCAGTACTGGCTTTACTTCACCCAATGGTGTTAAGGCATCTATGAGCCATGTGTTTGAAACTCAGTCGATGTTTCCTTATGGCATCACCGGCTTTTTAGCAGGTTTCCAAATTGCAATTTTTGCCTTTGTTGGAATTGAATTGGTCGGAACTACCGCCGCTGAAACTAAAGATCCGCATAAATCTCTGCCTAAAGCGATTAACTCAATCCCATTACGTATTTTATTGTTCTATGTTGGCGCATTGATATGCATTATCGCGGTCACATCTTGGGCAAAAATTTCACCTGAAAAAAGTCCATTTGTTGAAATGTTCACGTTGATTGGTTTGCCGATTGCTGCTGGACTGGTTAATTTTGTCGTTGCAACTTCTGCCTTATCTTCTGCAAATAGCGGCATCTTTGCGACTAGTCGGATGCTCTATGGTTTGGCGTTGGATAATGATGCACCAAAGAGTTTTAGTAAATTATCGAAGAAAAAAGTACCTATTCGAGGTCTAGTTTTTTCAATGACCTGCGTCACCATTGGAACCTCTATTTTATTTATTGTGCCGAATGTCATGACGGCGTTTACGATTATCTCAGCATTGACCTCAATTCTATGTGTATTTACCTTCATGCTGATTATTCTTTCGTATATTGGCTATCGTAAGAAATTTCCAGAGTTACATTTACAGTCGAAGTTTAAAATGCCTGGCGGTTTGGTCATGGCATGGCTGACGATGCTATTTTTGATATTTACAATTGTGATCCTTGCTTTAGACCACGATACTCTTATTGCATTGGGGCTTTCACCAGTGTGGTTTATTGGTTTATTGATCGCCTATCGCTATAAAAAGAAAAAGATGCTGCAACTTGATCTGATAAAAACCAGAACAGTGGACTATGTTTAAGCTGGGTTGATTGGTGATTATAGATTGAGATACTTGTAAAAATAAAAAAGCAGAGCCGAAGCTCTGCTTTTTCGAGTCAATCAGTTTTAGATCTTGCTGATCAAATCATTGATTTGTTTTGCTTGTTCAGCTGCATTACCAGTATAAGTTGCAGGTGTTAATTCAGCTAGACGAGCACGTTCGTCTGCAGGAACTTGTGCAAGTTCATCGCCATTGACGAAGTTCACCATCATCTCACGTGTCATTGCCTGACCACGAGTAAGAGCTTTTAATTTTTCGTATGGCTTTTCAACGTTATAACGACGCATAACAGTTTGAATTGGCTCTGCAAGAACTTCTTGGGCTTGGTTTAAATCTTCATTTAAACGAGCAGCATTCAGCTCAAGTTTACCAACACCTTTTAAGCAAGCATCAAAAGCAATTAAGCTTTGCGCAAAACCAACACCCATATTACGTAATACAGTTGAGTCAGTGAGGTCGCGCTGCCAGCGAGAAACAGGAAGCTTTTCACCTAGGTGACCTAAAACAGCATTAGCAATACCTAAGTTACCTTCTGAGTTTTCGAAGTCAATTGGGTTTACTTTGTGCGGCATAGTTGAAGAACCAACTTCACCATCTTTTAACTTTTGTTTGAAGTAACCAAGCGAGATATAACCCCATACGTCACGGTTAAAGTCGATTAAGATGGTGTTGTAACGACGTAGAGCATCAAACAATTCAGCCATATAATCATGTGGCTCAATCTGCGTGGTGTATGGGTTGAAGCTTAGGCCTAAAGATTCGACAAATGCTTGTGCATGTGCAGCCCAATCAATTTCTGGATATGCAGAAAGATGTGCATTGTAGTTACCTACAGCACCATTGATTTTGCCGAGTAACTCAACATTTTCAAACTGCTTGATTTGACGGGCCAAGCGATATGCAACGTTTGCCATCTCTTTACCCAAGGTAGTAGGGCTTGCAGTTTGACCATGTGTACGAGACAACATTGGTTGTTCAGCATGTGTTGTTGCCAAAGCTGAAATCGCATTGAGAAGTTGCTTCATGCTTGAAACTAAAACTTCACGGCCATTTTTCAGCATAAGCGCATGAGACAAGTTATTGATGTCTTCAGAAGTACAAGCAAAGTGAATAAATTCGCCTGCATTTTGTAATTCATCAATGTTGGCAATTTTTTCTTTAAGGAAATATTCAACTGCTTTTACATCGTGGTTCGTAGTGCGTTCAATTTCTTTAATGCGGTTTGCATCTTCTTCAGAGAAGTTTGAAACGATTGCATCTAAAGCAGCATTGGTTTCATTTGAAAATGGCGCAACTTCAATAATTTCTGCACGATTTGCAAGTGCTTGTAACCAACGCACTTCAACCGTGACACGAGCGTGGATTAAACCAAACTCAGACAAAAAAGGGCGTAGGGCATCGCATTTGCTAGCGTAACGTCCATCAAGTGGCGAGAGTGCGGTTAAAGCATTCATACAGATTCCTTAATTTTGGAATAAACATAAAAATAAATTCGTTGTAGCATCGGTCTATACCACCTGATACTGCAAACGAGCGAGAGCTTGAATATCTTGCAATAATTTGCGTTTACTAAAGATCATACTCCAAGAGCTTCCACCGAGCTGTTTCCATAAATGCGCAAGTTGTAAGCCTGTAAATAAGCATGCACGAATACGGTTGGTATGATTGATGTCTTTAAATGCTTCGGCATTACCACGTACTAAAATACGCGGATTAATCTGTCCTGCCGTTTCTACATAGGTTTGTGCAAGGTTGGCAATGATACTTGGGTGTAAATAGTTATTATCGAAAAAGGAGAGTTGCTTTAAGATTTTTTGTTGCGAGCTTTCTATAATTTTTACGTATTCAGGGTTACTGTAGACTTTCTTTTCCAACTGCAACAGGGCCATCGCATAGGACATGGGTAGTTTTGCTGTCGACATTTTTGGAACACGGGATTTTGGTGCGGTATTAAAAGGCTGAGTAATACAGCCTTCTAATGTTTTTAATCCGAGTGAAATGTCTGCAAGTTGATTAAAAAAATCTAAGGTCTGAGTGGCATTGTTTGCCGCAGGACGAATATTTAGACTGGCTTTAATCAATAGTTCAAAATAGAAATTACCACTATCACCAATGCTTTGCTGACCAGCCATCGCAGTCATATGTGTTAACTGAGTTGCCTGAAAGACTGCGGCCAATGCTAGAGCACGGTTCTGTCTAACATTCAACGCTTGAGTGTGCTGAAAGGGTAACTCGACCATGCTTCGCTTCCAATTTCCTTAAATAAAATCTGGTTCAGGTGCATTGGTATGATGAATAACACCACCACCTAAGCAGACCTCTCCAGAATAGAACACCACGCTTTGTCCTGGAGTCACAGCGCGTTGCGGCTCATCAAACTCAACACGGATGCCATGTTCAGTCTGTTCATCGCGATAGATGGTACACGCTTGATCTGGCTGACGATAACGGGTTTTCGCTGTGCAGCGGAATCCAGCCGATGGAATGTCCTGTTCACCTGCAACCCAATCAATTGACTCACTCCAAAGCTGCGTACTTTGCATCAGTGGGTGTTCATGTCCTTGACCAATCACCAAGCGATTATTGGCAATATCTTTATGTAATACGAACCATGCACCTTCTTGTACACCTTTCATACCACCGATACCGATACCACCGCGTTGACCCAGCGTATAGTACATCAAGCCATGATGTTCACCAACTTCTTTACCTGATTCCAAAACAATTTTTCCGGCTTGTGCAGGTAGGTATTGTTTAAGGAAGTCAGTAAAGCGACGCTCACCAATAAAACAAATACCCGTTGAGTCTTTTTTCTTGGCTGTTGCTAAATCAAGTTGTTCTGCGATGCGACGAACTTCTGGCTTTTCAATTTCACCGACAGGAAACAGGGTTTTGTTAATTTCACGGCCATGAACTGCATGTAGGAAATAGGTTTGGTCTTTATTGTTATCAACACCACGGAGTAATGGTGCATAGGTTTCGCCACGCGAGTTTTGCATGCTCGCACCACGACGTGCATAGTGACCTGTTGCAATAAAGTCTGCACCCAAAGTCATGGCATGATCGAGGAAGGCACGGAATTTAATTTCTTTATTACACAAGATATCAGGGTTTGGTGTGCGACCTGCAGCATATTCAGCCAAGAAGTGCTCAAAGACACGATCCCAATATTCCATTGCAAAGTTGGCAGTATGCAGTTTGATGCCAATTTTATCTGCAACGGCTTGAGCATCTGCCAAGTCTTCCAGTGCTGTGCAGTAATCCGTACCATCATCTTCTTCCCAGTTTTTCATGAAAAGGCCTTCAACTTGATATCCTTGTTGAAGTAATAATGCGGCAGAAACGGAGGAGTCTACACCACCAGACATACCGACGATGACACGTTGTTGCATCTAATTAAGCATCCAAATGAGAAGTTAATGAGGGAGAAAAAGGGTGCTCATAAATAAGCGATAAAGGATATTTTTTGCCAGCTAGGGCATCTTCAACGGCTTTTAAAACCAATGGGCTACGTGCACGTGCTGTTTCTTGTAACTCATCCAAGTTCATCCATACAGCACCAACAATACCTGTATCCAGTTGCGCATTTTCTTCAACTGCCGTGACATGGGCCAAGAAGCAAAAACGGTAGTAGGTACGATCAGGAAACATTGGTGGGGTATAGGTATAGATCCCAAGCAGATGATCAATTTCAACATGATGACCTGTTTCTTCTAAGGTCTCACGGATCGCTGCATGAATAATGGTTTCGTCGCATTCGACATGACCTGCCGGTTGATTAAACACAGTATGTACAAAGCCTTCGCTGTGTTCTTCAACAAACAGAAAACGTCCGTCTTTTTCGACAACAGTGGCGACTGTGACATGAGGTGTCCAAGCGGTCATAGAAAGCACCATGATTTTAAAAAACGTATTCTACAAAATTTGACTGTTTTTGGCTACATAGGAAGGTTAATTGGCTAAAGCGGAAGAAAAATATTTGTTGTGATCCGTGTGTATTTGATGTGTTGAGAATCGAAAAGGAATTGCTTCAAAAAAACAGAATGTGCTAGTGTGTTTTTTGACCGCAAGGTAAAAATAATAATTCCGTCTAAGCGATGTATTATTTGCTTAGGCCTTTCAATAATTTAGAAGTAGAACAGATGAAGAATTAGGCTCATATACAGCACACGGAGTTGAAGTATTATGCAACATATTAAAATTAAACCTGGTGTCGCTTTAGCAGAACAAGCAGAGATTGGCCATAATCGCTGGCATCCAGATATTCCATTTTTAACATCGGTGAAACCAGGGGAAGAAATTCTCATTGAAAGTCTGGATTTTCTGGACGCTCAAATTAAAGATACCGATGATGTGTCTGATGTAAAACATGTTGATCTCACTCGAGCACATCCTTTGACAGGACCTTTTTATGTCGAGGGTGCTGAGCCAGGCGATTTATTGGTGATCGATCTTTTGGATATTCAACCGATCTCAGCAGTTGGTTTTTCAGGTGTGTTTGCGAAAGAAAATGGCGGTGGCTTTTTAGCGGATTATTTCCCTGAAGCAGATAAGGCAATTTGGGATTTAAAAGGATTATTTGCAACATCACGTCATATCCCTGGTGTTCGTATTGCTGGCTTAAAACATCCTGGATTAATGGGGACGCTTCCTTCACATGAGCTTTTAAAAGAGTGGAATCGTAGAGAGGCGTTATTGGTACCTAAGGGACAGGCAAATCCACCTGATCCAAGAACTGCGGTGTTACGAGGTGTGACAGGGGCAGAGTTTGATCGGATGGCAGTTGAAGCTGCTCGTACAGTGCCGCCGCGTGAACATGGCGGTAATACCGATATTAAAGATCTAGCTGCGGGCAGTCGTATTTATTTTCCTGTGTATCAGAAAGGCGCTGGCTTCTCGATGGGTGATCTACACTTCTCACAAGGTGATGGCGAAATCGGATTCTGTGGTGCGATTGAAATGGATGGGGTAACGCGTGTTGGTTTTGACCTGATTAAAGGAGGAATGGAAAAATATAATATTGATTCACCGATCTTTGTTCCAAGCAATGTCAGACCTAATTACGATCAGTGGCTAACCTTTGAAGGTATTAGCGTGGAAAATGGGGTAAATCATTACTTGGATGCCACGGTTGCTTATCGTCAGGCCTGTTTAAAAGCGATTAAATATCTTGAGAATTTTGGATTTACGGGATCTCAAGCCTATATGTTGCTGACCGCTGCACCTGTTGAAGGGCGTATCGGTGGCATTGTGGATATTCCAAACTGTGCCTGCACAATTTCTTTACCAACTTCTATCTTTGAGAAGAATATTTTGCCGCAAGGTGCCTTAAACGAAAATAAGTTTTGGGGATATCGTTAGTCTTGGGTGAATGCAAGATTGATCGCTAAAGAAGGATTTTAAGATGCCACTGTATGATTTTAGATGTGAGTGTTGTGAAGGGATTTTTGAGCAGAGTGTCCCAATGGCCAGTATTGCAAGGGATAACACATCTTGCCCGTATTGCCAGAAATCCATGTTGTTGAAACCAATGATTACAGGGCATCAAAAGATCTCAGTCAAAAATAAATGGCGACCCTCATCGAGTGCCGAGCAACTGGCAGGGCCCTTGGTTGAAGGGCCTGGGACCAGCAAAAAAAGTGCTCGGACTTCAGTGTTGCATAACTGCCGAGGTGTGAATTGTTCTTTATGTGAGCTTTAATATCTCACTATTTTAGTGTTTAAGACACATATTTAATCAGCATTTAACACCTGTTATATGCTGATTTTAAAATTACTTCTCTTGATCTAAATAATTATTCTTCACTTTCACATAATGACGTGCTGAATAAGGAAGGAATTCCATTTCTTTTTCGGTCAACGCACGAACTTGCTGTACTGGGCTCCCGACATAAAGATAGCCACTTTTTAAGACTTTGCGTGGCGGCACCAGACTACTTGCACCAATCATCACATCATCTTCAATAACAACATCATCTAACACCACGGTATTAATCCCGATCAAGACACGATTACCAATGGTGCATCCATGTAAAGTCACATGATGCCCAACAGTTACATCTTCTCCAATGACCAGCGGAGAACCATTCGGTTTAGATTGATTTTTGTGGCTGACATGCAACATACAGTGATCTTGCACATTGCTGTTTTTGCCGATTTGAATCGAATTTACATCACCACGAATCACAGCAAAAGGCCAGACGGAAACATTCTCTGCTAATTTGACATCACCAACTACAACTGACATCTCATCTACATAGCAGCTTGAATCAACGTCAGGTTTTTGGTCTAAATAAGGACGGATGTTCTTTGGCATAATGGCTTTCGATCGGAAAATTTAAAGGAATTATAAAATAAAAAAGCATCCATGCCCAAGAGCATGAATGCTTAATCGTACTCTTCTAAAATTTAGAATAAGTTACTGAAGAACATTTTGATATGGTCAATCATACGTGCAAAGAAGCTAGCTTCTTCAACAGGTTTTAATGCAACCAGTGGTTTTTCAGCAATCACTTTGCCATCGAGACTCGCGACTAATTTACCAACCACTTGACCTTTGGCTAAAGGTGCATTCAGTTTTGGTTGAACCACAAGCTGAGTTTTAATCTTGTCTGCTTGGCCTTTAGGCATGGTGACATTGAAGTTTTCAGCTAAGCCAATTTGAACTTCGTCTTGTTTACCAAACCATACTTTTGCTTTAGCAAGAACTTGGTTAGCAGGTTGAACGTTTGCAGTTTCAAAGTTTGCAAAGCCCCAAGCCAATAATGTACGTGTTTGGCTGGCACGTTCATTCATGCTTGGTGTACCAAAGATCACCGAGATCAAACGCATTGGACCGCGTTTACTTGACGTGGTTAAGCAGAAACCTGCTTCATTGGTATGACCTGTTTTTAAACCATCAACACTTGGATCTGTATAAAGAAGGGCATTACGATTGCCTTGCTTAATCCCGTTGAAAGTAAATTCTTTTTCAGAATAGATTGGGTAGTATTTAGAGCTATCTTTGATAATGTGCTGAGCAAGAATTGCCATATCTTTTGCTGTTGAATAATGACCATCAGCTGGCATACCTGTTGAGTTGATGAAATGCGTATTCACCATACCCACACGTTTTGCTTCTTGGTTCATCATGTGGGCAAAAGTACCTTCATTGCCCGCAATGTGTTCGGCCATTGCTTTAGATGCATCATTACCTGACTGGATAATAATACCACGTAGCATTTCTAAAACTGTTGCCGTGCCATTTAAAGGAACGTACATACATGATTCAGAACTGCTACCACGACACCACGCAGATTCATTCATGCGTACTTGTTCGTTTTCAGTCAATTCACCCTTTAAAAGTTTCTGCTCAATGATGTAGCTTGTCATCATTTTTGTCATTGAAGCAGGTGCAAGTTTTTCATCTTCGTTTTTAGCAGCGAGAATCTGTCCAGTCTCGTAATCCATCAATACATAAGATTTATTATTTAATTCTGGTGGAGCAGATAGGACAGTTGCTGCATATGAAAAGCTTGGCAAAAGGAGTAATGCAGCAAGAGCGCTTTTTTGAGTCATTCTAGGTGGTTCCAATATCTTGTATGAAGCAGACGAGCCTAGCATTTTAGGACAAAGCAAAGCCGACTTCTACGGGGGAAGTCGGCTTTTTCATACAGTATTGTAACCTGAAGCTTAATTGGTCGGATTATTTCGAGTAATAATTACGAACATCATCACAAATCTGGCGGTTATCATCATCAGAAGCTGCTTTTGCGTCAGCACGCGCTTCTTTTAATGCCTCTTGGTAGTCCTTGCCTTTGACGCGTTTATTAAGGGTTTCAACGGCATTCGCTTCATTGTTTAAATAAGCTTTAACGAGGTTGTCATAGGCTTTATTAAATTTTAAATCTTTGCCAATTAAACTTGGACAAATTTCAGAAAGAACATAGATAGCAGCAAGTTCTTGCTTGGTCACACTATCAGACATAGGCGTGACTTCAATCTTTTCAGGTTCTGACTTTTTTTCAGCTGCAAATGCTGTTGGCGCAAGTGCACTTGAGGCGATGAGGAATGATAAACCTAGTGTTTTAAAAACATTTTTCTTCATAACAAATCAAACTCAAAAACAAGACTTAAAGAATTTGAACAACTTATAGCACAAAAGCATGTTAAAAAATGTATGTTTGCTGTAGGAAGCGTGGAGAAAATGTGGGTATAGATATACAGAATATAAAACGTAGTGATCTTTTTGAGGTTTGATGAGCCATGTTTTGACATGCTTGCTTGTACATGGTTTGCTTTAAAAGTAGGCGATTTAAGATGAGTTTGTTTTAATAGGGTTGCGATGAGCATGGATGAAGCCACTGCGCCACAAGAGAGGCACGCAAAGTAAATAAAAATGTGAGAGAAAATAAGAAATCTGTAGATAGTAGGAGTAATAAGATGAAAGCAAAATTCACAGGCGGTGTTGATATTGCACTTAAACTTCCACCACATCAATTTGAAGCTACCGTTAAGTTTTATCGTGATGTGATTGGCCTTAAACAAATTACAGATAAGCTGCCTGATATAGGCTTTGAACTTGGACCCGTTAAATTATGGATCGCTGCGGCACCTGAGATGAGTCAAGCTGAGCTTTGGCTTGAATTGTTTACCGATAATTTCTCCGAAGCTGCTGAATATTTGGAAGCGGCGGGTGTAATTCGTTGTGATGCAATTGAACCCTTAACAGAGGGATTTCGAGGAGGGTGGATTACTAGTCCAGCTAATATTATTCATATGGTTCGTGAACCGGATGCTTGGTAAGTATTATTCGAGCAATATCAGAACTTTTATCAATTAGATACAGCGAAGTAGTTTTAACTCATTTAATCGTTAAAACCACATCAGATTTCTAAAAGTGATTAACCTTCAAAATTAATTACTTCTTCACATACTGATTTTTGTTCGGCTTTATCCACTTCAGATGCTGCTTCACGAGCATCTTTTAGCAAAGTTTTAAATTCAGCATCTTTCTGTAAGCTGTCCAAAGAAGCAGATTTATCAGAATAATTACTTAAATATGAACCCATCATTTTTTTGATATTTTGGTCAAATTTAGCATTTTTACCAATCAAGTTCGGGCACATTTCAACCAGTACTTGTGCATTGGCGATATCATCTTTAATCAATGCATCTGCTTCTTTTACAGAAACCGCTTCATCAGCAAAAACAGTAGGTGCTGCTAAAAGTGTGAAACTCACCCCAAAAATTCGGATAAAATTAGATAAATGTCTCATGGCTGTATAAATTTCTAATACTATGAAGACCTAAATATATATAATTCAAGGAATAATTCAATTGGAAAAACTGTTGAGTAAGCTGAGGTCAGTTGACAGTTCAACGATGTTGATGGCATGGGTCGTATTCAGTTTATCTTCTCAACTTTGTTGAACGTTCAAATCAATTTGTGTCAGGTTCTTCGCGCACAGTTTATTAGAATTGTCTCTAATTTGAGGATGAAACTTGACAAGGGCAGTGTCATTGCCTAGGTTTCATGCCTGATTTAAATTATGTTGGCCTAAACACAGGGAGTGGCTGAAATACCAGTTATCCCCAAATAGAGAATAGATTCCAGTGAATATCTTAATAGCAAATGATGATGGTGTGTTTGCACCTGGGCTACAAGCTTTAGCGCAAGCATTAAAACCTTTGGGCCGCGTTGTGGTGGTTGCGCCAGAAAGTGAGCGCAGCGGTTATTCTAGTGCTTTAACACTTGATCGCCCTTTACGACCAATACAAATTTCTGAAGATGTGTGGGCAGTCAATGGAACACCTGCGGACTGTGTTTATTTATCCATGAATGGGCTGTTCGATTTTGAATTTGATCTTGTCGTGAGTGGCATCAATAGTGGTGCAAATCTTGGCGATGATGTTTTATATTCAGGTACGGTGGGTGCAGCTTTTGAAGGGCGCTTGATGAAACATCCTGCGATTGCCGTTTCTTTAGCAGGATCAAATGTACGTTCTTATGAACACCCACAACATTATGCAGTGGCAGCGCAGTGGGTTCATGATTTTATTGCCAAAGGGCTCCCTGTTTTGCCACCACGTCATATCTTTAATATTAACATTCCAGATATTGAACAGCTTAAGGGCGCACAGGTAACCTATCAGGGGCGACGTGCTCAATCCAAGCCGATTAGTAGTCATGTTGATCCGCGTGGTCGTCAGGTGTATTGGATTGGGTTGGCAGGAGAGGCGATTACCGATCCACAAGCGGTATCCAGTGATATTCAGTCCGATTTCTTTGCGGTTTCGAACGGTTATGTCAGCATTACTCCAATCCAGATGGATGCAACCAACTATGCTGTGCTTGAAAATTTGCATGCTCATGTAAATGGTTAGCCGTATGAATGTTATAACTTTGTGAATATAGAAAGTGAGAACTCGTTTTTTCTCACTTTTTTGGTACTCTTAGGCGCAAATGTAATAATGAATTAAGGTTTTTTTCGATGAGGGCGAAGATGCACTTAAACCATGTCTCGGTTTTTCTATCACAGAAAACGATTAAAACAATCGTTTTGTCTATGGCGGTTGCAACAGTGGCAGTTATGACGGGTTGTGCATCTAAACCGCAAGTAAATGGTGGCGCGCGTTATGTGCAAGCACCAAATTATTATACGGTTCGCTCTGGCGATACCTTAAGCGCGATTTCAAATCGTTATGGCTTGAACTACTTAGATGTTGCAGCTTTGAATGGTATTGCGCCGCCGTACCGTATTTATGTCAATCAATCTCTACGTTTAAAAGGTTCTGTCGCACAACGTACAACCTCTACGCAAGCAATGACACAGACCGCACCAATTCAACGTCAAAGCATTAATTTACCGACTCAGCAACCTGTGGCTCCAAAAACACAGCCTGTGATCCCAAGACCAGTGGTTCCAGCAGTGCCTGTTAATCCATCTACGACCTTAGCATCAAGTCTACGTTGGGTGAAGCCATCGAATGGACCAATTATTCAAAGCTATAATATGGCGAGTAATGTAAAAGGAACGCGTTACGGTGGTAATGAAGGGGATCCAATCTTCGCAGCAGCAAATGGGCAAGTTGTCTATGCCGCAGATGGTTTAAAAGAGTACGGTAATCTTGTTTTAGTCAAACATATCGATGGTTATATCACGGCTTATGCGCATAACAGCAAAATGTTAGTCAAGAGTGGCGATACCGTGACTGCGGGGCAAAAAATTGCAGAAATGGGTTCATCGGGCGCTTCACGTGTCATGATGGAGTTCCAAGTCCGCTTAGACGGAAAACCTGTGAATCCAGTCACAGTTTTACCAAATTAACCTTAGGATTATTAACAATATTTCAATTATTTATTAATAATCCTCTAGTGCGTAAATAGACTTCCTTGTATACTGAAATGAGATTGCTTTCATTAGAACAATAAGCATATTAATAAATTAAGGTAAGAGGGAAGTCTATGCTAGATCAATTGCGTGCAATGGGGGTGTTCGCCTGTGTTGTGGAAAAAAGCTCTTTTAGTGGTGCAGCAAGAGACTTAGGAATTACAACCAGCGCAGTCAGTCAACAAATCCGTTCTTTAGAACAAGAAATGGATGTTACGTTACTCCATCGCTCAACTCGAAAACTCAGTCTCACTGAAGCAGGACAAGCATTCTTTTTAAGTTGCCAAGAAATGTTAGCTGCGGCTGAACGTGGCAAAATCAGAATCAATGAATTACGGGACGATCTCGTCGGAGATTTACGTATTGCAACTACGCCAGAGTTGGGTGCACTACATGTCATTCCCGCACTTTCTCATTGGATGTCAGCGCATAAAGGCTTAGCCATCCATTTTGAAGCGGATCACCGTTATATTGATTTAATCGAAGAACGTATTGATATTGCGATTCGTATGAGTCTGAAAGTTGATGATCATCAATTAGCAGCTGTACCTTTGGCTCGTGTAGATCAGGTGTTAGTTGCTTCACCAAGTTATCTCAATCAAGCTCAGCCGATTACTCGTCCTGAAGATTTACGTCACCATGAATTACTGCCAATCACGTTAATGCAAGGCTATCAACATTTTGCATTCCGTCATGGTACCAGTGGTGAAGTTGTCAATGTGGATATGAAATCACGTTTAGGTACGAATAATGTCTTTGTCGCAAAATCACTATGCCAACAAGGGCATGGCGTAGCACGTATTTTGTATATGGATATTCAAAAAGAATTGATTAATGGTTCTTTAGTTGAGGTATTACCCGATTGGCAATTGCCAGCGTATACCTTGCATGCTTTAACCTCTAAGCGTGAGCAATACCCAATGAAAGTACATCGTTGTATTGATGCGCTGAAGCAATATTTTGCTCAACTTCCTGGTGGGCGTTCCTTGCAGGGCGTAGCCTAATAAAAAAAGCCATGTTCCGTCAGGAACATGGCTTTTCCTTTAGCTCTATTTTCGTTTCTTTTTGCTGAGTGGTTTTAAGCTCTTTGCTTCAACAGCTGTTTCTTCAGAAGTTTTCGCCGTAACTTCATCCTTCTTGGTTTTTTTTCGCTTCTTCTTTTTCTTTGGTTCCTCGTCTTCAACGGCTTCGCCATCCTCGATCGCTTGCCAATATTCAAGTTGCTCCATCACCGCAGCATAGATCGAGTTTTTGCTATAGCGACCTTTTTTATCAAGGGTTCCGACTGGGCGTGCCATTAAAATTTCTAAAGCTTGATCAATGGTATCAATCGCATGAACATGGAATTGTCCTGCTTGGACAGCATCGCTTACATCCTGACGTAACATCAAGTGCTGCATATTTTGACGTGGGATAATGACACCTTGTTTGCCAGTTAAGCCTTGCAATTTACAAGCGTCATAGAAGCCTTCAATTTTGGCATTGACACCACCAATTGGCTGTACTTGACCCAACTGGTTCATCGAGCCTGTGATTGCCCAAGACTGATCAATTGGAATTTGGCAGATCGCAGAGATAAGCGCTGAAAGTTCTGCAACCGTAGCACTATCACCATCGACTTGCCCATAGCTCTGTTCAAACGCTAATGCAGCAGAGAAGTGTAAAATTTGCTCACGACCAAAATGAGCTTTTAAGAAGCTCGACATCAGTAAGACGCCTTTGGCATGCAGTGAACCACCGAGTTCTACACTACGCTCAATATCGAGGATATCACCGCCACCTTGATACACAGATGCGGTCAGACGAGAAGGTAGACCAAACTCAACATCAGCATAGTGAATCACAGAGAGGGCATTGATCTGACCAAGACGATGTCCTGAAGTCTCAATCAGCTGTGTTCCACGAGACAGGTCTTGCCAATACAATTCACGTAAATAGCCTAAGCGGTATTGACGATGATGTAAGGCCTGATTAACGTGCTGATCAGTGACGATCTTGTCATCCGCTTTAAAAGCATGATGATGCGCTTCACGAATTAAATCACCCAGCGTTGAGGCATGGAGTGATAGTGAACTTTGATCTTCGGCTTGGCGACTTGAATCGGTCAGTAAAGCTGCGAGCGCAGAGCGATCAAATGGAAGGAGCTTGTCAGCTTGTACATAATCGGCAATCAACTGCATGTACGCTTGTTCGTTACTGTCATTACGTTGTAATGTATCGGTAAAGTCAGCACGGATTTTAAAGACACTGCCTAGCTCTGGCTCAACTTCCAGAATTTCATAATAAATTTCAGGTTCGGCCAATAAAATGACTTTAATATCAAGCGGAACTGAAGCTGGCTCAATTGAAATACTCCCTGTTAAGGTCAGCATGTGTTCGAGTGATGAGAGCTTAAGTTGTCCTGATTTTAAGGCACGCTTTAAACCTTGCCATGCATACGGCTGCTCAAGCAATTGTTCAGCTTCAAGCATGAGAAAGCCGCCATTGGCTTGATGCAACGAGCCAGGACGAATCAAAGTGAAGTCAGTCGTGATCGTACCATTATGTGTGAGTTGCTCAACATGACCCAATAAGTTGTAGTGGGTTGGAAAGTCTTCAAAAATAACGGGAGCACCGCTATTCGGTTTATTGGCAACAATCACATTGGCTTGATAACGTGACGGGACACGATTAAATAAGGCAGGGGTAAAGTCATCTTCTTCTTGCTCTAAGATCAGCTCAACATTGTCAATAATGTCTTCAGCATAGTGTTTTAGGAACAAATCTAAGCCTTTCACCTCTTTATTTTTATTTAAGATGGACTCAATGCGTGGCATGACCACTTGCGTCGCAATATCTCGATTGAGGCTCGAAACTTGATCGCGTGCATCATCTTCTAAATCACCTAGATGTAAACCTAAGCGCTCTAGCTTTTTCTCCATATAACGAATATTAGAATTAATTTCTGTGCGTTCTTTGGTTGGGAGTGCATTGAGCTCATTCTGCGTTAATTCATGATATTCATCATTTCGTAACTGCATTGCTATAAAGACATGTTTGTCATTGCGAGAAACTAATTTTAAATCGAGTTCTTCGCCTTCTTTAGTGAGTTCAACCAAAGCTTGCTGTTGTACATCTCCGGTATCTTGACGAATACGCTCAATACGGTTGTGATAGCTTTCTGCACTAAAACGGCGTTCCAATTGTTTCAAAATGATTTGCCATGCTTGTTGCAATGTATTTTGAAATTTGGTGCCTTGTCCAGCAGGAAAGTGCAGCGCGATTGGTTGTCTTGGATTTTTGAAATTGTTTACGTAGACCCAATCATTTGGTGTCGGCATGGTTTTGGCGTGTTGCTGCAGCAAACGCTTGATCATGGTACGTTTACCCAATCCTGCCGTGCCAACAGCAAAAATATTATATCCTGAGTAGGGTAATGAAATACCAGCTTCAACAGAGGCACGTGCGCGATCTTGCCCTAAAAAATTATTGAGCGGCTTGATGCGTTTGGTCGAACTTGGTATTTCAGCTAGGTCTGGAATATGAGTGAGTTGGTCTGCACGTAGTGCGGTTTTAATCAGTGTTGCTTGTATGTCCGTCTGGTCAAATGCGCTTGGTAAAGAGTTTATATTTGCGGTGATAGTGTTTGTTGGTGTTAATGATAAAGTTGTTGCAGTCATTTGATCGAGTTTTTGGGTCACTGTTGCTATCCAACAAATAAACTAAAGTTGAGTAATTAAAGGTATACAGTTTTAGCCCTAAAGATCAAGCGAACTTGTGTTTTTTATCGACAAAACAAAAGAATGATTGCATAAAGCAACTTGCAAGCAAGGGCAAGAAACGATTGAATAAGCACATTCACGCATGTTCATGGAAAATAATAACCAATGACAACTCAAGCCTCTGGTTGGGCATCGGCATTTAAAGCATTTTTAGATCGCCGTGCTCTGATTATGTTATTTCTTGGTTTCTCCGCAGGGATTCCAATTTTATTGATTTTTTCTAGCTTGTCGTTATGGCTAGGTGAGGCTGGTATTGATAAAAGTGCGGTCACTTTTTTTAGTTGGGCCGCCTTGGGTTATTCCTTTAAATTTGTTTGGGCACCGTTAATTGATGAATTACCCGTCCCATTTTTAACCAAGAGTTTAGGTCGTCGCCGTGCTTGGTTGCTCATTGCACAATGTTTAATTATCTGTGCAATTTGTATTATGGCTTTTTCAGATCCTGCGCTTGGTCAAAGCTATTTAATCCAAATGGCATTTGGTGCAGTATTACTGGGTTTCTCAGCTGCAACACAAGATATTGTGATTGACGCTTACCGTATTGAGTTAGCTGAAACTGAAATGCAAACTGTGTTGGCTTCAACATACAATGCGGGCTATCGTATTGGGATGATTGTTGCTGGTGCAGGAGCGTTATTCCTAGCAGCCTATTTGGGAACGGCCAAAGGTAATTATATCTACGAAGCTTGGAAATATACCTATTTAACCATGGCCGCAGTGATGGTGGTGGGTATTATCACCACCTTATGTGTTCGTGAACCGCAAGTGAATCGCGTTTATAAGCATTATAAAACCACGGATTATTACCGTTTGGTGTTTGTGTTTTTTATCGCGGTTGCAACTTTTGTGGTGAGCTATATTTATTCAGGTAACGTTACTGAAGCCATTGCCAAGGCAGCAGCAATTAAAGACACCGCTGCATTATTTGGTTTAGAAGCGCTGCGCTTTTTAACTGCAACCGCAACTGCCTTATTGATCGGTTTTGGGCTGGTTAAAATGGGTGTTGTCAATCAGCAAATGGCGAAAGAAACATGGGTTGCCCCGATTCTGGATTTCTTTAAGCGCTATGGCGTTAAACTGGCATTGGTTTTATTACTGTTAATTGGTTTCTTTCGTATCTCTGACATTATTGCAGGGGTGATTTCAAATGTGTTCTATCAAGATCTAAACTTTAGTAAAGAGCAGATTGCTGAAGCAGTCAAAATTTATGGTGTAATATTTAGTTTGGTCGGTGGCTTCTTAGGTGGCCTGTTGGCGCAACGTATGAACATTATGAAACTCATGTTCGTTGGTGCGGTATTGGCAAGCTCAACCAATTTGATCTTTATCGGTTTAGTTAAATCTGGCAAGCCATTGGATCAGGTTGAAGTCCAAGTGGGCGCTCAGCATTATCAAGTGCAGACCGATGAGGTGGGATATTGGAAGTTACAAGTTCCAAATGAAGTATTAGCTAAAGCAAATACGGTTCAGGTCAGTACTCAATATCAAAACCAAGCAGACTCGAAGGCTCAGTTTGAAGTTCCTTATCTGGTGAATGCGCAACACGCCCAGATTCAACTGCTACCAATGAGTGGTGATGATCAACTCACGCCGAAAGAGTTAAAACAAAGTCTGGTAATCAAAGGTCAGTTAGCCGGTGTAAAAGCTGAGCAACTCAATGCAGAAAGTCCTGTTGTTTTAACATTAGATGGGCAGGAATTTGTAGCGAAAGTGGATCAAAATGGCTTATTCACAGGCGTGATTGATGGCAAAATTTTGCAAGCATCACCGACCAAGACCATTACGGCTTTGGCTAATTTAACCAACAATACGGGCAGTGAATTGTTGGCAACCAGACAATATCGCGTCGATACGGCATCTCATGCAGAGACGGATTTAAATGTGGATATTCAACCGATTACTGTGGTTGATCCAGCTCAATCAGGTATGGTTGAATTGTCTGGTAAGGTGATTAAAAGTTATAGCTCGTTATGGTTATATTTTGCCATTATTGTCGATAATTTAGCCTCAGGTTTAGCTGGTGCGGCATTTATTGCCTTTTTATCGAGTTTAACCAGCGTATCATTTACCGCAGTTCAATATGCGATTTTCAGTTCATTAATGACTTTAACACCAAAATTATTGGGCGGTTATTCAGGAACGATTGTCAGCAATATTGGTTATCCGAATTTCTTTTTAATGACGACTTTAATTGGTATTCCAATTTTAGTTTTAGTGGTATGGGTTGCGAAACTGTTGCGCGATCATGAAAACCAAACAACTCAACAGACAGGTGAATAACTATGCGCATGTTACATACGATGCTACGAGTAGGTAATTTAGAACAATCTTTGAAGTTCTACACTGAGGTACTTGGTATGAAATTGCTACGCCAACGTGATTACGAAGAAGGGCGTTTTACCTTGGCTTTTGTTGGCTACGGCGATGAAGAAAACAATACTGTGCTTGAGCTCACGCATAACTGGGATACAGCCAGCTATGATTTAGGTAATGCTTATGGTCATATCGCTATTGGTGTAGATGATGCTTATAAAGCATGTGAAGAAATCAAAGCACGTGGTGGAAAAGTCGTACGTGAAGCGGGTCCAATGAAAGGTGGTGTTACAGTGATTGCCTTTGTTGAAGATCCAGATGGTTATAAAGTTGAATTGATTCAACAGGATCAAAACGCACGTAATAACTAGGGTCTGTTGACATTTCACTTTACGAGCTATAGCTCTCATTGCGACAGAGGATGTTTTTTAGACGGTGCAAGGCTGGTTTTGTGAAACCTAGTTATTCTAGGTAAGCAAGATCTAACACACTAGTGGCAAAAAACATTCCTGTCCCGTAGGGTTATGGCTAAAACTTCCATAAACCGCGTTATGAAACTTGACAAGGGAATGCCATTGCCAGCGTTTCATGCCTTGTTTATGTCATTTTAGCCGATAACGCAAGGCATGGCTGAAATATCAATAGACCCTCTCTTTGGTCTATTGGGTCCAAGATTTCTAATCTAAAGCCCTAGCTTTATTTATTCAGCCCAGTATGATGGTGCGATCAAATGATCAACAACATCATATTGGGCTTTTTAGTTTTAGTGAGTAGATAGGGATAAGTTATGTTGAAGCAACTGGCAGTGGACCGCTTTACAATATTATTAATCGCAATGGTAGTACTGGCGACTTTTTTACCCGTCTCAGGTCAGATTGCACATTATTTTAATATTTTAACCACGGTCGCAATTGCAGTGCTGTTCTTTTTACATGGCGCTAAGTTATCACGTGAAGCCGTGGTTGAAGGGATGCTGCATTGGAAAATGCATGCTTTGGTGTTTGCTTTTACGTTTGTGATTTTTCCTGCGATTGGATTGCTGGCTAAACCTGTGTTGGAACCTCTACTGGGGCAGCAGTTGTATTGGGGTTTCTTATTTATGTGCTTTTTGCCATCAACAGTACAATCCTCTATTGCATTTACTTCGATGGCTAAGGGTAATGTGGCAGCCGCTGTATGTAGCGCATCCTTCTCCAATATTATCGGGATGTTTATTACCCCGATTTTGGTGAGCTATTTTATTTTGGGACAAAGCCAACATGGTTTTGATCCGACCACATCAATTATTCAAATCACCTTGTTACTACTGGTGCCTTTTATTTTAGGGCAATTATTACGTCCGTATGTTTTTCCATATATGGTCAAAGTACCTAGTATCGTCAAAGCGTTTGATCAGGGATCGATCTTAATGGTGGTTTATGGGGCATTCAGTAGTGCTGTAGTAGCAGGTTTATGGCATCAGGTCAGTGGTTTAACCTTGTTGTATCTGGTACTTGCGTGTTCGGTATTATTGACTCTCGTGATGTTGCTTGCGTTGTATGTACCTAAGTGGTTAGGTTTTAATCATGCTGATCAAGTGACGATCTTCTTCTGTAGCTCCAAGAAAACCTTAGCGAGCGGTGTACCCATGGCTCAAATCCTGTTCATCGGGCAGCCTTTAGGTATGATCGTACTGCCAATTATGATTTTCC
Source organism: Acinetobacter higginsii (assembly GCF_000369845.1). Taxonomy (NCBI): domain Bacteria; kingdom Pseudomonadati; phylum Pseudomonadota; class Gammaproteobacteria; order Moraxellales; family Moraxellaceae; genus Acinetobacter; species Acinetobacter higginsii. Next base: position 250,629 of record NZ_KB850212.1, read on the forward strand.
ATCAAATTCAGTTGATGGTTTGTGGGGTGATTGCGAATCGTTGGTCAAAATCAAATCAGGAATAGTTCGCAAAATTTAATTTTTTGGCGTATAATCTTCGGCACTTGTTGGCTTTGCTCTGACCTTTAGAGTCTCGGTGAGTCAAAAGAAATGGTCTGTTGTGGTGTTGATCTGCAAGTGTGAAAACACTTTGCTTTCCTCAAATTGAGAGTGATCAATTGCGATAACAGCTTAAGCCTTTCTTACTAAATAGGAGCATCGACCATGCGCGCCGATATTCACCCTAAATATGAAAACTTAGTTGCTACTTGTTCATGTGGTAACGTAATCGAAACTCGTTCTGCTCTTGGTAAAGAAACAATTTACCTTGACGTATGTTCAGCTTGCCACCCATTCTATACTGGTAAACAAAAGAATGTGGACACTGGCGGTCGTATCGACAAATTCAAACAACGTTTCTCTGGTATGTCACGTTCTGTCAAACGTTAATATCAAGAAAGAAAAAACGGGCGATATGCCCGTTTTTTTGTGCCTATATTTTATCGATAATGTATATAGACAGTGGTGTACAAGACCTTATTGGTCTTGTACATCGGTTAAGCGATCAAGCTTTTTCTGGAAGTAGTTCCCTTGTAAAAAACGTGCTTCAACATTCCATGCATTGGCAAACAGGTTCATGTCATTGAGTTCCATCAAGAAAATTTCCACAGGTTTTTGGCCAATAAAATGCAGGATTTTTTCTTGTAAGTTTGCCATGTCTTTTTCAGAGGCAAGCATTTTGGTCAATTTGCCATGTAGACTCAAATATTGAGCATCAATCTGTTGCAGCATCGAGTCACTATAAAGTGAATCACCGAAACCTCGGATCGAAACTTCAGCACCATGTTGACGCAACAAGGCAATTTGTGGCTGTGCTTGCGATAGGTTCTGTTGCAGTGCTTGTTCAGAAAATTGCAGAATTAATGGGTGTGCTTGTTTACTGCCAATAATAGTGAGTAATTTTGCAACTAACTCTGGGAGTTTTTGATCATTCAATAACACATGATGATTGAGGTTGACAATCAGCTTGGCTTTTGGATATTGAGTGATGAAGTTATGTAATTGCTTACATGCCTCAACAAGAATCCAGCGGTCTAGTTGAACTGATAATTCAACATCATCTTTAAGATCGGCTAGATCACTTAAGTCTTGCCATTGATTGTTATAGATAAAGCCGCCAGAAACCTCATAAGTATGTGTATGCTGATCTTGTTTATCATAAAGCTGCTGATATTTAAGATGAATATCACCGATATCCAGTTTCTGTTTCAGTTCTTGTAACAAGCTTAACTGGACTTTTGTTGGAATGTGTTCGGTTGTTAAACCAATATCAGTATCAATTTTTGGACTATTGAATACTGGTAAAGCTGCAGTGAATGCTTTACTTAGGACCTGCTCAAAAACCGCTTCATCTGGAATGGCTTGTGCAAGTTCGCAATAACCCAATTTAAGGTGTAAAGGGAAGGTGTGCTGAGTAGTCGCTAAAAGTTGTGGTTTCTGCAAGCTGTTTAAACCAATCAGCAGTGAATTCAAAACATTTTTGGATTCAGCTTGAAACAATGCAACGTAGAGTGTGCTATCGACTGGATAAACAGGAACACTGACTTGTTCTTTGATAAAGTTTTGGATATTGGCAAAATACGCTTTGGTGCTACGCCAATCACTTTGAAAAACCTCATTTGGACAACTGCTCAGGCTAAACAGCACAACTGCATTGGCATTGGCTGGATGATTGGTCAGCTGTCGATTAATCTGTTGTAAAGCACTATTTAAATTGGATACTTTCTCAGATGAAATGACAGTTGCAGGTGCTGCAGTTACTTGTGATGATGTTCCACATTCAATATTGAGTTGAATTTCCTCTTCATTGCCTGAAGGTAAAAACTCAAGATGTAATGGGTTGTTCTTCACAGTTGCATTTTGAGTACGCAGCTCAAAACGTCCTTGCTCGAACTGACCTTGAGAAATCTTTTTAAAGCGCAGTTTAAATTGTGCTAAATCTTCAGGTTGCAAAACATCGAGGATCGGTAAGCCAATCAGTTCATCTTCACTCGCAAATCCAAATAGGTTGGCATATTCAGTATTGGCACTGATGTGAATACCTTCTTGTAAAATGGCAACAGCTTTATGCGTCTCTGCGACTAAGGATTGAGCTTGCGTTTGTGCTGCTTCAAGCTCATTGAGCAAGCGGTGTTCAGCTTGAACCAGACGACTATAAGACAATGCACGGATCATGCTAATATAGAACGTTTCAGGTATTTTAAGATTCAAAACATCATAGATGCCTTTGTGAATATAGGTCTGATATTGATCATGGTTATAGTCATCAGGTTCCAGTAACAACACAGGCAAGCTTGGCTGCGATGAAGCTTGAATCAAGGATAGAGTTTGTTCGATTTTTAAGTCATAAGCACGACCAAAAATCACAATATCCCAGGGTAAATTTAACTGTTTTTCAAATGTTTTAAGATCATCTAATAAGGTGGCATGAATTTGATGATCTTGCGCCTTAAAGATCGCGGCAATTTGATTATAACGAAGTTGATTGTCGTCAATAATTAGTAAACGGGTTTCTGTCCGTTTGAGTTTCTTAGACAGTAAAGAATTTCTCACTTTAATGCTTCCCATAAATCTTGATCAATTGTGTCCATATTTTTTTGTGCCATATATTTTTGAAGAACCGGAAGTTCCTCATCATTTAGCAGTTCAAATTCAAATTGAACAAAACTCTGGGTAATTAATTGTGCGTTTAATAAATACACCTTGACTTCCTCTTTCCCCAATCTTAAATGAACAGCTTGATGTTCTCTAAAAATTTGTGAACCTGGTAAAATTAAAGTTGTTTTTGTTTCATCCAGATTTTGGTTTTTTAATAAAAGTGTTGGATGATAATTACTGATATGTCGATCAGCCTGTATGCGAACAGCACAAGGGAAGATCTCTTGTGCCAATACTTCTAAACCGAGTTCTAGACTTTTCTCGCTTGATTGTTTGAGCCAACGGATTACGCCTCCACGCCAATGCCCATGTGATGTTTCTTTGACTAAAATATATTCGCCAGTTCTTAGATTCTTTGGTGCTTCTCCAGACCACTTAATACGATAACCATTGACACTGATATCTAGAATATCAGCTTGATAAACGGCTTTACTTTCACGACTTAAACGTTGAATCGCAGACTCTTGGTTGTCAGAAGCACTTTTTTTGTCCCAAGCCGACATAAACTTCGATTCATTTTGTAGACCATAACTGTGGTCTAGCAATAAGGTCTCTGCGAAATTCTTAGCTTTGGAGAGATAGAAGTGCGCAGTCAGTAAACCAAAGCAAATATGCAGTTGCGCTGAGTATTCATAACGCTCATGACGGCGTTCTGCAGTTGTACCTAAAATAGTTTGCACATGAAATTTCAGTGCTGGGGTTAAATAGATTTTTTCATTTTTAGAAATATATTCTGCATTTTTATGCAGTGTTGCTGTGACATGATCCAACAAACTATGTGTGCTGATAAAGATGTTTGGGTTGAAGCCAGAACTTTGTTTTTTATTATAAATCGGTGGATGGTCTTTGCTGGTATCTACGACATACTTGGTTAAATCAGTTTCTTTAGCCAAGATTTGGACCATTTTGGCCCAGTCAAAACTACACTGGAACAGAGCTTGTATTTCAGATTGACGAATTTGATTGGTATTAAAAATATCCATCAAGATCAGCTGGGCATAGGCCTGAGTAATATTGGTAATCGAACTTGGTTTACCCTGAGACTGATCTAAGTTGGTATGCTGATACTTATGTGTCACTGCTGCATCATAGAGTTGATGGGCAATTAACCACTGCCCAGCAACTGGCTCGCTATACAACATATGTTGTTGATAGAGCAATTGGGTTAATTGCTGTAGCGATTGAAAGGTGGCTAAGGTTCTTGCCGTTTGCAGATTTTTCTTTTGATTCAGCGCGAAAATAGAAAACTTTTGCTGATCAAGCTGGTCATTACTGCGACGCACAATATTGATATAGATTGCTGCAAAGTAGCAACGCAATAACATTGCTAGTTCAATGATATGCTCATTACGATCTGAGCTAATCACGCCCTGATTGAAAAAGTTCTTTTCCAGACTTCCCAAAACATTTTCAATGGTTGGGTGCAGAACCTGAACCAAGTCAAAACGTAAAGTTTCCGAACATTCCAGTTCACTCAGCTCTAATAAAGCTGCAAATAGTGCTTTGGAGGTATCGCCCAACTGCATAATGGATAGATTTGAAATCCATTCATTGAGACTTTTAGAATTGGTATCACAAAAGCTAAGTTTGTCCCGTCTTAAGACTGTTGGAATTTGAAAAATATCCGAAAAAGCATTATTCATCATTGTGTTATCAATCTCAGAATGTTTGAACCCCAAAAAGCGGTGTTTTATTTTTTTCGCCCGCAATTTCCCTGACGAGTTTCGGGACGAGATATCCTGGTAAACTCGCTAATACATCACTGTATATCTGATCTATCTCTGAAGATCTTAAATCAAAATGCTGAGCACCTTTAACTTTATCCAAAACATGAAGGTAATAGGGCATTACTCGTGCTTCAAATAAACGGCTACTCAATGCATTTAAAGTTTCTGCAGAATCATTCACACCTTTGAGCAAAACTGCCTGATTTAGGACGGTTATATGCTGGAATGACAACTCTAGCAACTTCGAGCAAGTGAAATCATCAAGTTCAGCTGCGTGGTTTGAGTGTACCACTACTACAATACGTAGCCTACTGTTTTTTAATATAGAAATCAGCTCTTCATCAATACGATTCGGGATCACAATCGGAACCCGTGAATGAATTCTCAATATCTTAATCTGAGGGAGAGATGCGACTCGTTCTAGCCACAACGAAATTTTTCGATTGTTTAGTGTGAGGGGGTCACCACCACTCAAAATCACTTCATTGATTTGTGGATTTTGCTCAATATACTGTTTGATATTTAACCAATCGTCATTTTTAGGCAGATTTTCCTGATACGGGAAATGACGACGGAAACAGTAGCGACAGTGAATCGCACATGCACCTGTTAAGGTCAACAAAAAACGTGATTGATATTTATGTAAAACCCCTGCCATTTGATTTGCGGCTTCTTCACCTAAAGGATCCGTCACAAACTCAGGATGTTCTTCCAGTTCGAGATGATGGGGTAAGACTTGCAATAGCAGAGGGTCAAGCGGATCGCCAATGGTCATTTTTCCGACGAATGCACGTGGCACGCGCAATTTAAACTGTTCAGAGGCGAGGATTGCCCCTGATAATAGTTGATCGGTAGATAACTCAAGCAGATTTAACAGCTCTAAAGGATCAGTAATTAGGTCACTGAGTTGTGATTGCCAGTTTTGCTCTTGATGTAAATAGTTTATCATGCCATACGTAAAAATAGTGTTAGCCGCAGCTGTGTGCCTAGTCTAGCATTGGGGCTTGTTTAACGTTCATATATGAATTGCGTTATTGGTTAAAATTTAATCATGCGAGGCGTGAAACGCAGGGAATGGCTATTCCCTTGCCAAGTTTCATAACGAAGTATGAGGAAATTTTAGCCATAACCCTACGGGACAGGGAGATTTTTTGTAGCTACTGCGTTATGTATGGTTCATTTAGAATAACTAAATTTCACCATCCATGCCTTGTATCGTCGAAAAAATCTCCTGTGTCGCAACCAAATATGAATGTTAAACAAGCCCATAAGATTTGATTTTTAAGTTTGGAGTGCGCCTTTCATGGCCTATTATTCTACAAATGATTTTAAAGCAGGCCTTAAGGTTATGCTTGATGGCAACCCATGTTCAATCATGGAAAATGAATATGTAAAACCAGGTAAAGGTCAAGCGTTTAACCGTGTGAAATTACGTAACCTTCGCTCTGGTAAAGTATTAGAAAAAACATTCAAATCAGGTGATTCTTTAGAAGCAGCTGATATTGTAGAAGTTGAAATGGATTACCTCTACAACGATGGCGAAATGTGGAACTTCATGGATCCTGTATCTTTCGAGCAAATCGCTGCTGATAAAACAGCAATGGGCGATGCTGCGAAATGGTTAAAGGACGATTCAAATGAAAAATGTACGATCATGTTATTCAATGGCGTACCTTTGAACGTAAATCCACCAAACTTTGTTGTGTTGAAAATTATTGAAACTGATCCAGGTGTACGTGGTGATACTTCTGGCGGTGGCGGTAAGCCAGCGAAGCTTGAAACAGGTGCAGTTGTACGTGTTCCATTATTCGTACAGCAAGAAGAAAGCGTTCGTGTAGACACACGTACTGGTGACTACCTAGAACGTGCATAATTGTGAATGAGTAGCCAAGCTACTCAAGATATACAATTATCGAAGGGATGATTAAACAATCATCCCTTTTTTTATGCCAAAGTATTAGATAAATAATTGAAGCTAGAAGGTAAACTTACAAAGATATTTCTTCTACAGAAAATATGGAAAGGGAAATCTAATAGGGCTTGCTGACATTTTTTGTTGCCACTACATTATCTTGCGTAGCTGTAATCGCTACTCATTATTTAGAATAGCTAAATTGCATAAGACATGCTTTATGTCTTCTAAAAATGTTCTCTGTCGCAATGATAGCTATCGCTCGTAAAGTGAAATGTCAACAGACCCTAACCACGCATTATGTATTTGAGAGGTTTTGAATGGAGACAACACAAGCAAAGTCAACACTTCCCTCGAAACTCCTTTGGAGTTTGGTTGCCATCGTTGGGGCAATTTCATTTGGGATCTTGGCGGTTAGTCGTGGTGAGCATGTTAATGCGGTCTGGTTAGTTCTTGCCGCAGTCTGTGTATATAGCATTGCATATCGGTTCTATAGTTTATTCATTGCAAACAAAGTTTTTGAATTAAATCCTAAACGGTTAACCCCAGCTCATCGCCTTGCCGATGGTCTGGATTATGTTCCGACCAATAAGTTCGTTTTATTCGGTCATCACTTTGCCGCGATTGCAGGTGCAGGGCCTTTAGTCGGTCCAATTCTCGCAGCGCAAATGGGTTACTTACCTGGGACGATCTGGCTTTTAGTCGGTGTGGTGATTGCAGGCGCGGTACAAGATTTCCTTGTTCTATTTATTTCAACACGACGTGATGGTCGTTCTTTGGGAGAAATGGCCAAACAGGAATTGGGTACCTTTGCGGGTGTGATTGTGATGCTAGGTACGCTGGGGGTGATGATCATTATCCTTGCTGTGCTGGCTTTGGTCGTCGTGAAAGCATTGGCGCATAGTCCATGGGGTGTGTTCAGTATTGCTGCAACCATTCCAATCGCCTTGTTCATGGGCGTGTATATGCGCTATCTACGCCCAGGGAAAATTGCAGAGGTGTCGATTATCGGTTTTGTACTGATGATGGCGGCAATTGTGTATGGTGGGGATGTTGCAAAAGATCCATATTGGGGGCAGTTATTTACCCTCAGTGGTACTCAATTGACTTGGGCCTTAATTATTTATGGTTTTATCGCCTCTGTTTTACCGGTTTGGTTGCTGTTAGCACCACGTGATTACTTATCAACCTTCCTTAAAATTGGTGTGATTGCAGGCTTGGCGATTGGGATTATCTTCGCGATGCCTGATTTGAAAATGCCAGCAGTGACCCATTTTGTTGATGGTACAGGCCCTGTATTTGCGGGTAGTTTATTTCCTTTCCTGTTTATTACCATTGCTTGTGGTGCGATTTCAGGTTTCCATGCCTTGGTTGCATCTGGAACGACACCTAAATTGGTCGATAACGAAGTCAATATTCGTATGATCGGTTATGGTGGTATGTTGATGGAATCTTTCGTCGGCATCATGGCAATGATCTGTGCGACAGTACTCGATCCAGGCATTTACTTTGCGATTAATGCACCAGCAGCAGTTTTAGGGACCTCGGTAGAGACCGCTGCGGAAGCTGTGCGTAATCTTGGTTTCGTGGTGAGTCCAGAAATGTTGACCTTATTGGCTCAGGAAGTGGGTGAGAGTTCAATCCTGTCTCGTACAGGTGGTGCGCCTACATTTGCAATTGGTATGGCACATATCATTTCAGAGATTTTTAACAATCGCTCAATGATGGCGTTCTGGTATCACTTTGCGATTCTGTTTGAAGCATTATTTATTCTAACTGCTGTAGATGCGGGTACACGTGCTTGTCGTTTCATGGTGCAGGATACAGTCGGTATCGTGGTTCCAGCGATTAAACAATCGAGTTCATTCTTTGGGAACTTGGTCGGGACTTTTGTCGCAGTGGCAGGTTGGGGCTTCTTCGTGTATCAAGGTGTGGTTGATCCACTTGGTGGGATTAACTCATTGTGGCCGTTATTTGGTATTGGTAACCAGATTCTTGCTTCGATGGCACTGATTTTAGGAACCGTCATTTTATTCAAGATGAAAAAAGAGAAGTATGTTTGGGTCACCATTGTCCCGACGATTTTCTTATTCATTACTTCAATGACTGCGGGCTGGCAAAAGATTTTCCATGAAAATCCAAAAATTGGCTTCCTTGCACAAGCGAATCGTTTCTCGGATGCAATTGCGCGTGGTGAGGTGCTTGCACCAGCCAAAACCGTTGCTGAAATGCAAACGATTGTGATGTCAAATCAGATCAATGCTGCACTGTGTGGCTTCTTTATGATTGTTGCGATTGTGATGATCATTGCTTCGATTGGTATTGTACGCAGAGCATTGGCGAGCCCGACACCAACAGTGAACGAGGCACCAGCAGTTTATTCAGAAACCCCGATGACGGCGAATAGCATCAAAGGAGAGTAGCGATGGATTTTAAAATTGCTCGACAAGGCAGCGCAGTGATTGTGAAGATTATTAAATTCACCATCATGTCGCAAAAACATTTGCTTTTATCACCCAAGAATTGGTCGCGTATTGCTGTGTTATGGCAGCGTTTGCAGCAGAGTTTTCGGTTGATGGTGGGTGTGCCAGATTATGAAACTTATGTACAGCATATGAAAGCGCATCATCCTGATCTAACCCCGATGGATGCCAAGACTTTTTATCGTCATTGTATCGATGCACGTTATCCTTCTGCGGGTGGTAATATGAAAAAATGCCCTTGCTAGAAATCAATTGATTTCGTTGAAAAAAAACCAAAACAGTGTATGTTGAAACATGCACTGTTTCATTTTGGGGATAAAATTATGTGGGGCATGGATCAGGCTTCAATTCAAGACAAAAAAAGACAAAACCAAGCATTAGAACAAGATATTAAAAGCTTCGGTCAAAAGATTGAGCACTTTTTAATTGAAGTGAATCAGCTGATTTTAGATAAGCCACAACAGACCAAACTGGCTTTGACCTGTCTATTGGCTGGTGGACATGTATTGTTTGAAGATCTACCTGGATTGGGGAAAACCACATTAGCCAGTGCCTTGGCTCGGTTGGCTGGATTACATTTTCAGCGCATTCAATTTACCAATGATATGTTGGCCAGTGATGTCATCGGTATCAATATTTTTAATCAAAAAGAACATGTGTTTGAGTTTAAGCAAGGCCCTGTTTTTACTCAAATCTTACTTGCCGATGAAATCAATCGCTGTAGCCCTAAAACCCAAAGTGCTTTGTTGGAAGCGATGGAAGAAGGGGCTATCACTGTCGATGGCGTGCATTATGAGTTGCCACAACCTTTTTGGGTGTTGGCTACGCAAAATCCACTGTTTCAAAGTGGAACTTATACATTACCAGAGTCTCAACTAGACCGCTTTTTGATGCGATTGTCATTGGGTTATCCATCTCGCCAAGCAGAAAAATTACTGTTACAACAAAGCTCTCGCCAAGTCCTGATTCATCAATTAGACGCAGTCTTTACCCAAGCCGATATTTTACATTTGCGTGAATTGGCAAAACAGATTTTTCTCAGTGACGCCGTACTCAATTATATTTTAGATTTGGCTGCTGAAACACGTAAGCAACGACATGGCCTGTCTACACGTGGAGTATTGGCACTGAAAGCTGCAGCACAAGCTTATGCGTTAGTTGAAGGACGCAGTTTCGTGACCACGGATGATGTACAGACGGTATTTGTGGCTGTAGTTGCGCATCGTTTAAGTTTGGGGGAGATGGAGGTAAAACAACTGTTGCAGTCAGTTGATGCATTATAGGTGAGTACAGACTATGCAAACTGGACTTAAACAACAGGTCAATCAATGGATCGCAAAGCGTTTCCAAGTGGATCGTAGTAAAACCTTGCGACAAAAGGACGTTTTGGTTTTTGTCTATAAACAAGGTTTTCTATATCTGGTCCTGATTTTAATTACCTTTATTGCTGGAATTAACTATGCAAACAATCTGATTTTAGGATTTTGCTTTTTAATCAGTGCCATTCTTTGTATTAGTTTTTATCTGACCTTTAAGCAATTACATGATTTACAAATTGATATTGTGCTGCCTGAAGTCGGACAAGTCGATCAAGCAATCATTTTAAAGCTGCTATTTAAACAACCTGTTCGTTCTGTACGTTATCTAAGGATCCAGTGGCAAGCTCAAGAGCAATTGGTTTTTATAGATCAGACACAACATAGTGTTGAGCTTGCAGTTATGCCTGACAAACGTGGACTCTATGAATTTGAGACCATTAAAATTTATTCTACTTATCCATTAGGATTAGTCCGCGCATGGACTTATTTATATCCAAAACATAAAGTCTGGGTTGCCCCGAAGGGCTATGATTGGCAGAAAGAGCATAAAAATAAGCCGACTTCTGCCCAAGATAGCTTAGATGAATTTAAAGAGTTACGTGGCTTTCAACACGGTGATTCTTATCAAAATGTGGCATGGAAACAGGTCGCACGGGGGCAGGGATTTTTGATCAAAATGTTTGAAGCTCAGGCTAATCACCAGCATCTGGAAATTGACTATCAGCAGATTCCAGCTCAAAGCCATGAAGATAAATTAAGCTTTATGATGGGTTTGGTCGAGCAATGTGAACAGTTAGGTGATGATTATGCACTTATTTTGCCGCATGCTCGCTTAGAAAGCGGGCAAGGACAATCTCAGTTAATTCAGGCCAAACTTTTATTGGCGCAGGCATAATGATGACTAAGCAAATCTACTTCTGTGTTTTAGCTGTCTTGGCTTTTGTATTACTTGGGCAAACCGCTTTTGCACCTGCTGCTTTAACGGGATTATGGGCGGTGGTTTGGCTGTTATTGGTTCGTAGATATCGTAAACAAAGCTGGGTGCCTTTTCCTAAATGGTTTTTGGTGATTTTTATTCTATTGTCCTTGGGTATCGTTTATATCAATTATCAAACGATCTTTGGGGTGGAAGCGGGCGTCGCCTTTTTAAGTACCTGTTTATTTGCCAAATGTTTAGAAGCTAAAAACACTCGTGATTTATTGATTGTCTTTAATTTTGCTCTATTTGTCAGTGCCAGCCTATTGTTACATAGCCAAGCTTTTTGGATGGCGTTGATTGTATTTACAGTCTTTATGATGTGTTTATTGGGTTTGTATCGGATACAGACGGGATTGTTTAATCAAACGAAACTTTCATCAAACCAACTTAAACAAGATGTGAAGCAAATTTTTAAATTTGTTGGCATAGCAATTCCTTTCTTTCTCATCTTATTTATTTTCTTTCCACGATTGCCACCGCTTTGGGCAGTACCAATTCAGACTAATCAAGCCACGACTGGGATTAGTGATCGCATGTCACCTGGAGATATTGCACAATTATCACAGTCCTCGGCTTTGGCCTTTCGGGTAGTGGCAAATATGTCGCAATTTCCAAGTCGATCAGAATTGTACTGGAGAGCTTTAGTCTTAGATCAATATGATGGAACGACTTGGACCAGTAGTTTTTTTAATCAACAAATTAAAAATGTGCAGTCCACCCAAAGAAGCGTACCTTATCAATATTTAGCAGCAGATGAACAAGCCAATTGGATCATGGGTTTGGAATACTCGATTCCGCAAGAACGTTATTTGCAGTTGTATCAAGATAATAGTATTCGCCCAACAAAATTAGTTAAGCGCAATGTACCGATACAGATGTTGTGGTTGGGGCGCATGTCGGCAGAGCCTATTTTGTTGTCAGCACGTCAACTTGAGTTAAACCTTAGGTTTGATGAGGGACGGGATCTTAAAGCACAGCAATTGGCGCATGAGCTGTTTGAAAAAAGTCAGAAGCAACCTGAACAATATCTACAATCAGTGCTGTCATGGTATCGAAAGAATGGCTTTGTATACACTTTGACGCCTGGGACTTTAGGTGGGGATCGTATAGATCAATTCTTGTTTTCCAGTCGGAAAGGATTTTGTGAGCATTATGCGTCTAGTTTTGTCATGCTAATGCGTTATGCGGGTATTCCCGCACGGGTAGTGACGGGTTATCAAGGTGGTCAACTGGCGCCTGATGGGCAAAGTTGGGAGGTTCGACAACTGGATGCACATGCTTGGAGTGAGGTCTATCTAGATGGAAAATGGAAAAGAATTGACCCAACAGCCATGATTGCACCGCAACGAATTGATACGGGCATGCAGGATTATTTGGCACAAGATCAAACTGTATGGGGAGATGAAAGTAAAGCTTGGCGTTTGCAACAGTTTAAGTTTCTAAAAAATATGCGGATTTGGAGTGATTATTTAAGTTATCAATGGCAAAGTAAAGTCGTTGGTTATGATGCAAACAAACAGAAGAACTGGTTATCTCGATTAGGTCTGGATTCAAGTTATGCATATGCAATTGTGTTGATTGTTGGCGTATTCGCTATTTTGATGGTTTACGTGGGTATCTATTGGTGGAAGCAAACAAGGCAGCAAGCTGATTATCAAAGAGCTGTACTTAAGTTTCAGAAGCAACTACCTAGAAATCTGCATAAACAACACGCAGAGACTTTTCAAGTGTGGATGCAGCGTTTGGCAAGTCAGGTTGAAAATAAACAGGTGTTTGAACAAGCGATTGTGTTATATCAACAAATTGTTTTTTTAGAGCAGCAAGATGGTGCAAATATTGAAGAATTTAAGCGCTTGCTTAAAGACTGTGCGATTGCACTGAAACAGTCACAAAAAAACTTGTGAAGCTGATAAAAAATGAATATGATGCTTCTCATTCTAGGTGTATAGCTCAGTTGGTTAGAGCGCTACGTTGACATCGTAGAGGTCTCCAGTTCGAGTCTGGATATACCTACCAAGATTTTTAGGTTTTATAGCTTCGAATGAAGTTACGAAAACTCCAAAGCTCTGAGTCGAAAAGATTCAGGGCTTTTTTTATTCCAGCTTATTTTTAGAAAATTAAGCGACTTGACCTAACCCACTATTGGTGCTAATTTAATCAATAAGGAAGTCATATACTATTTGGGATTTAAGAGAATCTTGCCTAAATGAACAAAGATATGACAACCTGAACACACAGCTAACAACGAACGAAACGGTTCAGATCGTTTTTAAAAATGTTCAAGGTTGTAGAAAAGCCCGTTAATCGGGCTTTTTTAATGCCGATTATTTTTGAAAAGAATTAAGCTATAGTGTGAAATAAAGATTGGAGGAGCAAGAGGGGATTGTGAGGCTGATGTTTATTTTTTTAGTTATTGTGGCTGGCTTGATTTTATTGTTTTTCTTCGCAAAGAAAACAGATGCTACACAAGATACTTCTGATTATAGCCATTCATATTCTTCAACCACATCCAGCTGCAATTCAGTCCAGCATAATAATGATCAAGGTATAGATAATTGTGGTTCTAATGCTGACTCTAGTTCTGACTCAAGCAGTTGTGATAGTAATAGCAATAATGATTAAAAAAGCTTGTACCCCTTGAGGGTAAGAGGTACAAGTTAAACCGAGTTTAAGGTAAGTCAAACCAGATCATTTGACTGTCTTGTAATGCAGTAATCGTTGCAGTCTCATCAAACAGTAGGGCATCACCCGCTTTAACCAAATGATCGGCAATCATCACTTCACCTGAAATCACATGCACATAGTTGACTTTTTTCCGTGCTGCAATTTCTAAATGTTGATCTTTCTCAATGACTGCAGTTTTCACTTCAGCATTTTGACGGATCGACATTGGCGCAGATTCATCACCAGCAATCAAGTGCCATTGGTTTGGATGATCTTTCGGGTTTAGATGAATTTGCTGATAAGTTGGTTCAGCATCTTGTATATTCGGTTGAATCCAAATCTGTAATAGATGCACCGCTTTATCATGCTTGTTCATTTCACTGTGGGTGACCCCAGTTCCAGCGCTCATCAACTGCCATTCACCTGCATTGATTTGACCTTCATTGCCCATGCTGTCTTTATGGGAAATGGTGCCATCAAGTACACAGGTTAAGATTTCCATGTTGTCATGGGGATGAGTACCGAAACCATTATGTGCAGCAACCGTATCATCATTAATCACGCGAAGCGCACTGACGCCCATATATTTCGGGTTATACCAGCTACCAAATGAAAAGCTATGATAGGTGTCTAACCAGCCTGCTTTGACATGACCACGGTTTTCACTACGATGTAGATAAGCATTCATCTTTCATCTCCCAAATTATTGTGTTTTGCTTAATGCTTATATTATCGATTCATTATGATGATAAATAGTCTTTAATTGCGACATATTGTTCTATAAATGCAATGATTCGGTAATGCGTATGTTCTTGGATAAAATAAAAAAGGCTGAATAAAAATATTCAGCCTTTCAAATAGGTAAATTAATTTACCCATCTTTTATTTTGATTTGTTTTCCAACTGTGGAATTGCAGAACCTTGGCCCACTGCGAGTAAACCTGTTTCAGTATAGATACCCAATTTTGCACGGGTATCGGTAATATCGAGGTTGCGCATAGTTAACTGACCGATACGATCCATTGGCGTAAACATTGAATCGCCTTTCTCCATGGTTAAACGCTCAGCTTCATACGTGAGGTTAGGAGACTCAGTGTTCATGATGGTGTAGTCATTACCACGACGTAATTCAAGTGTTACAGTACCGGTAATGGCTTTCGCAACCCAACGTTGTGAAGTTTCACGCAGCATGAGTGCTTGAGAATCGAACCAACGACCTTGGTAAAGTAGGCGACCTAAACGTAAACCGTTAATACGGTATTGTTCAATCGTATCTTCGTTATGAATACCAGTCACCAAACGCTCATAAGCGATATGTAATAAAGCCATACCTGGTGCTTCATAGATACCACGAGATTTCGCTTCGATGATACGGTTTTCAATTTGGTCAGACATCCCTAGACCATGACGACCACCGATACGGTTTGCTTCAAGAATGAATTCAACTGGATCTTCGATACGTTGACCATTCAATGCAACTGGCATACCTTGTTCAAAAGTAATGCTCACTTCTTCTGGTTGGATTTCAACGTCATCTTTCCAGAATGCAACGCCCATGATAGGGTCTACGATTTTAATACCTGCATTGAGGTATTCTAAATCTTTGGCTTCGTGCGTTGCCCCCAACATATTTGAGTCAGTTGAATATGCTTTTTCTTTTGACATTTTATAGTCAAAACCGTTGTCGATTAAGAATTGCGACATTTCGGCACGGCCGCCTAACTCATCAATAAAGGTTTGGTCTAACCAAGGCTTATAGATTTTAAGCGCAGGGTTGGTCAATAAACCGTAACGATAGAAACGTTCAATATCGTTGCCTTTATAAGTTGAACCGTCGCCCCAAATGTTGACGTCATCTTCTTTCATCGCGGTAACAAGCATTGTACCTGTCACTGCACGACCTAAAGGTGTGGTATTGAAGTAAGGAACGCCGCCAGTGCTGATGTGGAACGCGCCACATTGAATCGCAGCAATACCTTCAAGCGCAAGTTGTAAACGACAATCGATTAATCGAGCTTTGACTGCGCCGTACTGTTCAGCTTTCTTTGGAATAGCATCATAGTCATCTTCATCAGGCTGACCCAGATTTGCAGTATATGCATAAGGCTCTGCGCCTTTCTGTTTCATCCATAATAAAGCTGCTGAAGTGTCTAAACCACCAGAGAAGGCAATCCCAACTTTTTTACCTACTGGTACATGCTGCAAGATCGTTGCATTATCAGTCATTGCTAGTCCTAACTATTTCGAAATAGGCACCCTAATACTTCGGTGACCAAAGAGAATTTATACGTCCCGTACTATATCACTTTTCAAATCGATTTTTTTTCTGTTAGGAAAGGAATTCTTTTTTTTTCATTTAAAAAATAGATTAACATCGGAAAAATATAAAGTTTTACGATAAGCATTCACAATAAGGCGTTAACAGGTCGTGAACTTGAAAAAATCTCACGTGAAAAGTACATCAAGAGGTTGCAAGCACTGTTTATAAAAAGTGTTTCGTTCAAAGTGAATCATTTAAGCCAATAAATTGTTTCTCGATTGGGGTAAATACATGATCGTGACGTGCAATCAGATAAAGGCCGATATCTCGATACTGTTCAGGCGTTTCTCGATAGTATTGAATGTTATATTTTTCAATCAAAGATTTGGCAATCATCGAGATGCCCATACCTAACTGGGTAAAGTGAATTAGAGCTTCATGATCGTAAATATGGGTGAGTTCACCCTTTTTAAGGTTATAGTCGGTGTAGATGCTGTCTAAGGTGGTGGCATAGCAGCATTGTTCAGAAGCCAGCAAGATATTTTGATGATTCAGACATTTTTCGAGACTGTCATGGTTGATCATGTTTTTACCAATAATTACCAGTTGATCATCCGCTTTTTGAATATATTGCAGATTTTTATGTTTAGGATGTCCTAGGGCATAAGCAATATCCAAATTGCCCGCTAAAATCTCATCCTCAATATAACCTGTTGGACCTGTTTTCATGGTGATGGAAAGATCAGGGTAGGCTTCATAGAGCTGACTAAAGGAAGGGTAGAAACGCATCCCACCTAGACTGGTATTGGTGCCAAAGCGTAAAACGCTTTCTTGTTGGTAGATTTTATTTTCAGTTTCTTCCCAAGTGAAAATCATCTTTTTATATTGGGCATATAAATTCATGCCAGATTCAGTCAGTTCGACGCCTTTAGGCTTACGGATAAACAGTTGGCGTTTATAGTGATTTTCAATCTTTTTAATTTTTGCGGTCATATTGGACTGTAAATAATTGAGCTTATTTGCCGCGGCGGTAATGCTCTTCAGCTCGGCCACTGTCACAAATGATCGGATATCACTAATATCAATATTCACGGTAAGTCCTCAATATTTCAATTCGAAAGGTGCTATTAAAAAGAATGAATTGAATTAGGCATCAAAAAAAATGATGTATCTATTAAAACATAGCATTATTCATGATGTCATTTATTTTATACACTAAGCTTACTTTTTATCGGTTGAGTACAACACGTGAATATTCGAGTCGTGAGTGCAATCGCGTTGCTGTGTCTGGTTTGGGGTTCGTTATGGGGCTTGGTCAAACATAGCTTACAAGTGTTTCCACCATTTCTATTTATCTCTACACGGTTGATTTTAGCTGCATTGACATTAATGCTGGTACAACGGATTTTAAAAAAATCCATTTTGCCTGAGCAAGCTGAGTGGAAGCCCTTAATCATTTTAAGTGTATTGATCTGTTTTGGTTTTTATGCCACGCAGACCTTTGCAATGCAATTTGTTGGTTCAGGTTTATCAGCTGTACTGGTATTTACCATGCCGATTTTTATTGCTGTATTAGCGCATTATTTTTTAAATGAAAGGTTGAATACCCAGAAAATCTTGGGGCTCGTTTTAGGAACCTTGGGACTCATCGCAATTTTATGGCCGCAATTACATCATGTGCATATGAATATGTCATTGCTGGGGCAGGTGTTACTCATTGGTTCAGGCTTTTTCTGGGCACTATCGACGGTTTACATCAAAAAGAATTTTGCCACCTATGACAAAATTAAACTGACCATTTGGCAGCTTCTGCTAGGTGGAAGCTTAATGTTTGTTATGGCCTTATTGTTCGAGCCTGTAGATGCTCAGGTTTGGCTGAATCCGCTGAATGAATCTGCTTTATTCTATATTGCGGTGGTAGGAACGGGTTTTGCCTTTGTGCTTTGGAACTGGATTGTCAGTCAGGTAGATACTTTTGTCGCTTCGATTTCGATTATGTGTATCCCGATTCTGAGTCTGTTTTTTGGTTCGTTGATCTGGCATGAAGCTTTGACGCTCAATATCCTAATTGGTGCTGCTTTTATCTGTATGGGGATTGTGATGAGTTCACTTAAAATGAAAGTACAGAAAAGTCGCTTAGCTTATTCAGGTAATCAACAACATTAAATTGGGCAGCATTGGTCAG
Organism: Acinetobacter higginsii; assembly: GCF_000369845.1. Classification (NCBI taxonomy): domain Bacteria; kingdom Pseudomonadati; phylum Pseudomonadota; class Gammaproteobacteria; order Moraxellales; family Moraxellaceae; genus Acinetobacter; species Acinetobacter higginsii. The sequence goes on from NZ_KB850212.1 coordinate 268,915, forward strand.
CATGAGAATAAGCCGAAGCGACTATCAATAAGTCGGAGCTTAATGTTTTAGATTGAATAAAAGCAGTCACTATTATTGTGGCTGCTTTTTTATGTCGACCTGCTTCTGTAATTCAGCAATCTTTATAGAAGATGTAGCAGAATCTTAAGTAGGTTTAAGTCAAATTGACACTTTCAACAGCTAAATTTTTAGATAGAGTCATCCCAAATCAACAAAAAAGTATTAAAGTACTATGCAACAAGTTGCAAAGCCAAAATTAGAGAAGGAATACCATGACTAGCTATGCAAATATCTTAAAACCATTACATTTGGGTTTTACTACCATTAAAAACCGTGTGGTAATGGGTTCGATGCACTCCGGTTTAGAAGACCGCTTCTTTAACTATCCTAAACTCGCTGCGTATTTTGGTGAGCGAGCAAAGGGCGGTGTAGGTCTAATTATCACCGGTGGTATTTCTCCAAACCGTCAAGGCTGGTTGTTGCCAGCGGGCGGAACCATGAATAGTTTGGCAGATATTCCTCATCATCGTTTAGTTACCCATGCAGTACATAAGCATGGTGCAAAAATTTTGATGCAAATCCTGCATTCTGGCCGTTATGGTTATCATCCATTTTCGGTATCTTCTTCTCCGATTCAAGCACCGATCAATCCATTTAAGCCTCGCCAAATGTCTGATTCTCAGATATTAGCAACCATTGATGATTATGCACGTTGCGCGAGCTTGGCTAAAAAAGCAGGTTATGATGGCGTAGAAATCATGGGGTCGGAAGGTTATCTAATTAACCAGTTTCTCAGCAGCCATGTGAATAAACGTACTGACCGTTGGGGGGGTGATATCGACAATCGTATGCGCTTTCCAGTGGAGATCGTCAAAGCGATTCGTGCTAAAGTCGGTGAAAAATTCATTATTGCATTCCGTTTGTCTTTGCTTGATTTAGTACATGATGGCAATACCATGCAAGAAGTGATTGTGGTTGCCAAGGCATTAGAAAAAGCAGGGATTACACTGTTAAATACAGGGATCGGTTGGCACGAAGCCCGTGTTCCTACCATTGTAACCTCTGTGCCGCGTGCCGCTTTTGTGGATTATACCGCAGCAGTCAAACAGCACGTTTCTGTTCCAGTGATTGCATCAAATCGTATTAATATGCCTGATGTTGCTGAAGAGATTATTGCTTCTGGCAAGGCGGATATGGTGCAAATGGCACGTCCATTCTTGGCAGATGCTTATTGGGTGAATAAGACTGCAACCAATCGTGTGGATGAAATTAATACCTGTATCGCGTGTAACCAAGCCTGCTTAGATCACGCATTTAAAAATGAACGTGTCAGCTGTTTAGTCAATCCGCAAGCGTGTCATGAAACAGAATTGGTTTATATCAAAACTAAAAAACCAAAGCGTATTGCGGTTGTCGGTGGCGGGGTGGCGGGTATGTCTGCTGCGACAGTAGCTGCAAGCCGTGGTCACGCCGTGACCTTATTTGAAGCAAATCATGATGTTGGCGGTCAGTTTAATTTAGCCAAAGTGGTACCTGGAAAAGAAGAATTCCATGAGACCATCCGTTACTTTAAAGTGCAGCTGAAACAAACGGGTGTAGATGTTCGTTTAAATACACGTGTAAACCGTGAACAGTTAGAACGTGAAGGTTTTGATGAAGTGGTTGTGGCTACGGGTGTTGTACCACGTGCATTGAAGATTCAGGGCAGTACTGCACCTCAAGTGTTGTCATATGCAGAAGTATTACGTGGCGCAGAAGTGGGTCATAAGGTTGCTGTGATTGGTGCAGGTGGGATTGGCTTTGACGTATCAGAGTTCTTATTAAAACCACCACATCAACCACAGCCGCAACCCTTAGCAGAATGGCAACGTGAGTGGGGTGTAGATCCAGATCCTAACTATGTCTCTGAAGGTGGAATACAACGTCCAGAAGTTGAAATTCCAGTGCGTCAGATTTATTTATTGCAGCGCAAAACCACACCACTCGGAATTGGTTTGGGTAAAACCTCTGGTTGGGTACATCGTGCGCAACTGAAAAAGCATGCTGTGCGTATGCTACGTGGTGTGCAATATAAAGCGGTGACCGATGAAGGTTTGTGGGTTGAGCATAATGGTCATGATCAATTGTTGCGCGTAGATACCATTGTCGTATGTGCGGGGCAGGAATCTGTTAAAGATTTAATGCCTAAAGAGGGTGAAAACACTTCTGCGAACTATCATATTATTGGTGGTGCGAAGCTCGCAGCAGAGCTAGATGCCAAGCGTGCGATCCGAGATGGTGCTGAATTAGCCGCAAAACTCTAAAATTGATGAAACATTATGCATTTGAATACATTGCAATTAAATTTCTCTTGTATAAAGAGGGCAAGCTTTGTATTCTTACGCACATGGAAGCGTGGCAGAGCGGTTTAATGCACCGGTCTTGAAAACCGACGAGGGTGTGAGTCCTCCGTGAGTTCGAATCTCACCGCTTCCGCCAAATATCTAAATAAGCCCTTGTTTTTGCAAGGGCTTATTTTTTATCTGTGTTTTTACCCCTCAACTTACCCCACATCAAATATTGAATTAAATTCAACAAAATTGGATTGCATGGGACAGAATAAGAAAAGTAAATTTGGTAGCTGGCGATTCCAAGTGAAAACAAAAATTATAGTTTTTGAAAATTGTATTTTAGGTTTGTATTAATAGATTGTTATTGTTGCCGTGCATAAAAGAGATCCCCAGTCACCAAGAGAAACTGAGGATCAATTGAATTTATGAATATGGTACTTTTAGTACAGCTTACGTTCGACTTTGATCGTAGGGTGATGACCATTAATACGTAGCCAGAAATCAGAACCAACGAGTTGTGCTCTCAAAATTTTTAATCGTTCTCCAGTGAACTGCTGGTTGAAGTCATAGTAGTTATGCTCTTGACCTTGATATAGTGGCTGTAATCCAGAGTTCATGGATGGAATGTCACCTAAAGCAATGCGATTTGCGCCTTGCTCTATTAGGAAAGGAGATAATTCAGAGTAAAATTCGGATTGATCGAATTTGTACCAATCTGAAAACTCTTTTCCTACAAAGAATACTAGACGGAGTGTTTGAGTACCATTGATGTCGGTTTCACGTTTAGACAAAATGCCGAGTACATTATTTTTTTCTCGATTTCGCCATATTTTGTCAAGTATTGGTTTTGCTTGTTCTTGCAAAATCTCTTCTACTGTACTGTCAATGAAATCCGCATCACCGAATTGTGGCATCATTCCATTCATAGCCCTTCGTTGAATGAGTAATGAATGTACTTCAAATAAATCGGTTTTAGAGGCAACCAAATCAAGAAATTTATCGTAATACAAACCAGTACTTCTAAACTTCGTTATCCAAGATGTGTACTGCTTTTGGAATGCTTGAGTCATAATACTGACTTTAAAGTCAGATAAGCAGCGATTAATTTGATTCTCATACTGAACATGATCATGCATTGGTAAATTAAATATTTGATGCTTGTGAAAAGTTTGGGCTAGCTCTTCAATAATCGGGTGTAAACTTATACCTTGCACATGTTTAAGAATTAGAGGATTCCAGGCACTGTCCATGATTACAGGCAAACTATTCGTGCCATATTTAGTTAAATAGAGATAAGTATTAAATCTGACGTCTGTGCATCTAGTTGTGAATAGCTTCAAATTTTTCCCTGTTAACGTTGCAACTGCCATTTGATAGTACTGATTCAAGGAGGCTCGTTGTGTTGGTTGAGTATGAAAATTAAAATAGGCATTAGTTGGAGAAGCATATGCTTTTGTCGTTTCATACACATATTGCATCGACATGTGGGTTTCTAAGGCACTGAATGGGTTAGTGAATTTTTTACTCATGAAGAATGCTCCATATTATTATCATTTTCTGAAGTTCCATTTAGGGACTGCTTGTCTACTTTGCGTGGACGGCCAGCATTTGATTTATTTTTTGGTGCTGCACTAAGTTGAAAACGACGAGGCCCTCTCATGTTTGAAAAGACAAAGAATTGATCCGCCTTGCATATATATTCAAAGATTTTAAATAAGTACTTCAATTTAGTTACATCAGAATGGTGAATCATACCAATGCCGCAATAACGGTAAGACGCTTTATTCATATTGCAGATATTGGTTGAGCCCTGTCCGTTAGTAATTTTTACATTCCAGATCTCAGCGATTGATTGGCCAATTGTAATATCTTCACGGTGTTTATTCGCATCTAGAAAAAAGAATGAGTGGATATGGAATCCTCTCTGTGGAGTATATTCATAACGGAGTATATGACCGATGATATCTTTCATCAGAGGATGGTTGCGTTTCATCCTAAGAAGACGTTTGATACCATCTTTTAAATATTGCAGGTCATGCTTCGAATGAAACTCTTGAAGTATAGGCAATTTCTTAAACAGCGTGTTTTTTTCATGTGTAAGGTAGAAATCAAGACGAATTACTAATATTTTGGAATGACACTTGATAAGTGAAGTTACTAAGCCAATACATTGATTTTTCATTCGATTACAGGATGCTGATCGATCATAGAGCTTACGTTTGATTTCGGGCTTATTCATAAAGCTACGGATAAGGAAAATAAATCGATTCACTGCCAATACATAACGATAAACAGTGTCAGGATGATCTGGTAACAATGATGGAATACCTAGCAGTAGTATTTCAAGCTCTTCTGCTTTTAATTGTTGTAGAGCCTGTCTAAAAGCTTGGCATTCGATTCCTTCGATAATGTCAGGAGGGCTGGTGTAATTGATGATCATGCTTAAAGCTTTAAGCATGATGAATATTTCAGGGGCACAATTCAAATAATAGTGACATTTACGGAGAGGAACCTGTTGGATTGTTACTTGGATGAGGTCTTCATTACACTTTACAACTTCAAGTACAAACTCAACTCTTTTGATGAGTGAATCAATGTGGTAATCCAATGGGCACATTACAATTGTTTGATGAATATCATCACTAAACATCACTGTTTGCAAATCTTCTTTAGCTTGTCTTAGTGATAGTAATTTACTTAAATGTTTCCGCTTAGATTTCAGTTTAGATTTTGGGGGGAGTGATCGTATTATCATGGAGGTGCACCTTTTAAAGTTAGGAGCGCCGAATACCTACATAGAAATTGAACGTAGCTCTTCTCAGACACCGACTTACACAGCGTCTAGAAGGAAAAGTATGATGTGGCATGACTTGATTTGATGCAATGTGTACATTACAACGATATACACTATTACATTGATCAACTTATTGGTGAATTGGTATTATAGATAACTAACTAGCTAGTTATCATTAGATTCATATAAATCAATATATTGATATTATTTAATTGTAATAAATACCGATATGCAACACCACGATATCATCGCTAAGCTAATATCTAAATAAGCGGGCAGGCGCAGGGTTTTATACACATGCTTTGTGAGCAGTTAGCTCACCAAGTCATGTTGATTTCGTAATGCAGCTTTTGATTCAATCCAGTCAAGTACTTCACTCAAACGCCAGCGAGTTGAGTGAGATAACTTAATGGCTTTAGGGAACGTAGCATCATATCGTTTTGACTTGGGATTAAGTCTGTCGTAAATCGATGATCGTGAAAGTCCTATCAATTGTTCGAGCTCAGGGCGCTTGATCAATTGATGTTTTGTAGTAAGCATATTCATACAGAATTCCTCAGTTAATGTGGTTAGAACATTGCTAACCATCTGCGGAAAAATATATAGAATCAGCATAAAACTGTAATTTGATGTGCGTGGATAGAAAACTTAAGAATATGTTTTTATACTAATTTTTCTAATTTTATTTTTAAATCTTGATTCTCCTCCAAGAGTAGCTTAATAAAATTAAAATAGTCTTGATGGGCTTTTTTAGATTTACTGGATTTTATAAGATTTTCACCCTCAGTAGGGTTAAGAGTCATTTGCTTCTCTAGGGAATCAAAATATTGATTGTATTTTGATTTAATGCGGTTATTTTTTATCTTCAAATTATTTAATTCTTTAACGTTGTGTGGGTAAAAATAAGTTTTATTTTTTTCAGGTCTTTTTACCTCATAACTAGCCCAAAAAACAGGAGCTGCGATACCGAGTAGCAAGTCAATACGATAATTTTGATAGTTAAGCTCAGCAACTTTTGCGGCAAAATGTTTCAAAAGCATTTCGTGGTAATTTTTCTCAGGCTTGTTGCACACATATTCAAGTAAAGAGTCCAAGCGATTTTTATGCTCTTTAAAGAGTTGTTTTAGCTCATTCTCTTGTTTTTCATTGCGATTAGATGTGTTCAGTAATTTTTGAAACTTGCGAATTGATCGAAGAGTGACTTCAGTAAATCCAAGTTCTTTCCATAATGATTCTGGATGAACTGCGTGTGTTGTATAAAAATTTTCTAGATAAGTGGTAAATGCCTCAAGCTTGATTTGGTCATTGACACGAGAAAGACTAGATCTTTGAGTTTGTTCCAAATGGGCTTTGATTTCTTCAGGCACCAGCCCAATGACTTTTGTATCTTGGTGGAATGCATAAATTTGAAAAACATTCTTTCTATTTTCTATAATCTTATCTATATCCGCTTGAATTTGTATGCTATGACGGAATATTTTGATGGCAGTTAAAACATCATCATAGTGCTTGGGTAGCATTTCTGAATCCAATTTTTTCATTGAATCGTGTTCTAATCCAGGATTAGTCTCTGGATCGAAGTAAGGGTATAAACGATTTTGTTTTTCTGCCTCAGACTCTTTAAATAAGCCTTCTAAATGTAAGTTGTAAACTGCACTTTTAAACTGTTCTTCGTCTTGAATTAAGAAAAGTTTAGGATCTATAAAGCGTAGTGGTGAGTGAAACCATGTTTTTAAATTTGATAAAACAAATCGCTCCAAATGATTAACTAAGTTAATTTCATAATCTAGATCTTGGTCTATGTTTATCATAATCTTATATTCATATAGTCCTTATTTTGTATAATTATTTTATCAGCCTAAGGATTGGATCTAAATATAAAATTTGATTGTGTAAGAATTTTATTTTTCATTTATTTAAATAATATCGCAGAAAAAATAGTTGAAAAAAACACATTGAAATCCTGAAAAAAGAGCTTGAAACGAATGAGGAGATATATCGTTTTTTTAATTAAGATTTTGTATATATTGTGGATATTTTTTAAGGAAAACGATATGTCCCTTCAACTGAAAAAATAGTGAAAATACGTGAAAAAGAAAATTTATTGGCTTTACTCTTAAATCTAATGATTAATAATTTTAATACTATTAGGTAAATATTTCATAATTAATAGGACTCTTGTCAAAGTGTATAAGAATTGAGAGGAATAAAAATGAATGGACTTACTTTGTGAACCTCTAGCCATATCTACTATACCTAACAAGTAGTGGGGTAAATGTCTTTATTCAAACAAATTATAAAAACATGCATTTGTCTTATCATAAGACTAAGTAGATTTAATTGTTCACTTTTTAATAGAGTAACATGGTGTATTAATATAGCTCGCTTGACGGCAGACAGAGTGAGGGCTATCCTTTCGATGCTGGCCTACATTGCCAGTCGGTTTTGACAGACCGAGATCCATGGCGGTTTATAGATTTCTATAACTCGTTAGCACCCTTGTGTCCCCCTTTTTCTTTATGGTAGGGCAAGAAGGGGGACGCTTTACGCGTGCTAGTTCCTTGGATCCTAGTCTGTCAACCCCCTTTTTGTTCTGCCACCATCAATGACAGTGATTCGGTAGAACTTCTTTTTTTATTCCAAGGAGTTGACATCATGCGTCTACAAATTCTTAATTTCTCATTTTTCTCTATACCCCAGTGCTGTATACGGTTTCGTCATCACTAGACCAATAACAGCATACGCAAAACAATAATTTTATCTGGGGTAAACAAATAAAGGATGAGCATCCTCTGTTTGTCTGTGTGCTTGGATCATTTTACTGATCAGCCGTGGAAAGTTCATTTCCCTATGAATATTCACGCCTGAATAAAACACAGCACTCCAATAAAGAATCAAACAAGGATTGGCGCGATAGCCTTAAAGATGGCGAGCGTTCATTCAAAATAAAAGAGAATGATTCACCATGATAACGAAACTAAAGTATCTATCTCTATGTATCTTGTTGGTCAGCTTGGCAGCGTGTTCAAGTAAAGATAAGCACGAGAACAATCAAGCTATAGAAAGCCAAACCCAAGAAGATACTGTGAGCATTGATGCAATCAATGAAAAATCAGTCATTATTGTTGCCAAAGACAAATTGAGTCCAGACCAAAGTTGGCAGCAAGCAGAATCCAAAGTGCTTTTTCCTGATCCTAAAATCTTTTATCCCAAGCAAAGGGAGTCACTGGATTTCTCAGAGACTCCGAATGTGGTCAACGATTTTTCATTTCTGAAAGACTACGAACGAGTCAAAAGCTTACTTAATCTAAATCGAGATCAGATTTTTGTGATTGGGGACAAGGATCGAGATACAGAGGAAAATAATGTATTACTCGATTTGAGTACCGATGAATACTTTAAATATGCCAATAATCTAGCGATCAACTATGTACGTTATTTAAAGTCACCGAACATTCAGCCCAAGCAGGAATTTGAAAAAACGCAGGACTACGACAATCGAGTCAAACAGGCTCAGCAAGACGCTGAAAATAATGCAATTGATTATGATGTGGAGCTTTTACAGAAAGCACTCAACCGAAGTGTAGAAGATATTAGCCTTGCGCTATCTAATCGTGCTTATCACTATGATCCTGATACAGAGCAATTGTCTCTAGACTTAGAACAAGAAAATAAAAGTGGTAGTTCAATCGTGGTCTCCAAAATCCTGCTTAAAGTCCAGCCTGAATTAGCCAAGCTGATAGTTGAAAATCTCACATTACTCAAGATGGGCTATGTTTTTAACTTCCATGACAATAAATTGCATCTTGAAGGAATATTTTTCTACTTCAATCAAATTAGCAAAGCCAACAGAAGCGGTGACCCCGTAGAAATGAGGGCGAATATTACTCCCGTATTTAAACCACTTGAGTTTAAGCAAAAAAGTGTCATGCATGCGCTGCCAGCCAGTCCTGAAATCACTGAAAAGTTAGAGGCTACACCGTTTAAGGATGTGCTTAAGTCTCCACTTTGGAATTTTAAATTTGGATTAGAGAACTATCTCTCACCTGAAGACTTGATTAAGAAATATCAGAAACAGCAGGAACAAGAACAAGTTGTATCTGAACCTCTGCAGGACAGCAGTGCTTTATAAGGATGACAGTATGCTCAACCGCAGATTGGCATGAGCATTCTCTCAAAATAAAGAAATTTCAAATACATATTACCTCTATGAAGCATGAGCACGAAGCCACGACACCCAGATGTGCGGCGCTGCTCAACATCAAATCAAGGTAAATCCAAAAAAGGAAATATTGTTGTGAATATACTTAAAAAATTAATGCTGTCTGCTGTTATCACATTACCGTTGACCTTATCAGGCTGTGGTACGTCAGGCTTTAATCCCGATCGTATGGAAGTCAATCTCAATACGGAATATAGCGAAGGAGGGTTATATAACCGAACCTATGTGATTTTAACCCTTCGTTCACTGGACTCTGAACCTATTACCTTAAATAAGGTTGATGTGAATAACGGACGTTGTAGTTATACAGGTCGATACAATGATCCGATCAAGCTGCCTGCCTATTTCCAAATTGGACAATCCTTACAACTTTACTTGAGATGTTCCTATGATGCTGTGGTGAAAGTTGATATTGAGACTGATCAAGGTACAGCAAGTTATAGCTTTAAATAACCAACCAAAGCATATACATCAACCATGCCTAATAGGCATGGTTTTTTTATGCCTGAATCAAAAGCTTCAAACATTTATACCTATATACAGGACTTTCGTGATGAGCACCGTACATTGTCCTTACTGCCATTCTGAACAGGTGATTCTCAGAGAATCTCAGTCGAATGGTCCGCAGTATTTTGAAAAAATCCTAGATGCATTTTCACCACCAGCAATGGCTGCACTGGGTATCAAACTGGCAAAAGAAGCAGGTATTCCTCCGTATATCGGTGGGCTGATTGGAGTGGTGGTCGGTGGAACACTGGTCTTGGTCAGTCAGCATTATTTCTATCGCCATTATAAATCCGCTCAGCATTACCACTGTCTGCAATGTGGACAAGACTTTGCAGTAGCTACCTAAGCTTCATTCAATTTTATTTTTAAACATCTTCACTTTTATAGAGGAATTATTCCTATGGCACATTTAGTTGAAAGCATGGCATTTGTAGGACAAACCCCTTGGCATGGCTTGGGCAATCAACTCATTCCAAACCAACCGATTGAGGTGTGGGCGAAGCAGGCAGGTATGGACTGGAGAATTGAATCCTCCGATGTCAGTTATATGGCTGAAAACCACAAACAGCAAAATCTGATCTTGCCGTATCAGGAACAACGGGTCTTATATCGCTCAGACACGCATGAGCCTTTATCTGTGGTCAGCCAGCGCTTTCAGGAAGTCCAGCCGATGGAGATTTTAGAATTCTATCGAGATCTGACTGAGCAATCGGGCTTTGAGTTAGAAACTGCTGGGGTACTGAAAGGTGGTAAGAAATTTTGGGCACTAGCTAAGACAGGACAGACATCTGCACTCAAGGGCAAGGATGTTAGCAATGGTTATATTTTATTGGCAACTGCCTGTGATGGAACATTGGCAACTACAGCTCAATTCACCTCTATCCGCGTGGTGTGTAACAACACCTTGGCAATCGCTTTACGTGGTCAGCAAGGTAATGCAGGCGTCGTCAAAGTTCCGCACAGCACTCGATTCGATGCAGAGAAAGTCAAACAGCAACTTGGTATCTCAGTTCGTGCATGGGATGAACACATGTATGAAATGAAGCAACTCAGTCAGCGCAAGGTGACTCAACAAGAAGCAGCCGCTTACTTTGATGCAGTATTTAACAATACTAATCTCAGTATGGCTGAACAGGATGAAAGCATTATTCAGTTCTATCGAAATGCTGCGATGCCCAAGCAAACTCAGTCATCCAGATCAGACAATAAAACTGAACCGAATGGACGAGCCATGTCTAAAGTGATGACCATGTTTAACGGACATGGACGAGGAGCAGAACTCAGCTCAGCCAAAGATACGGCGTATGGATTACTCTGCGCCATTACCGAGTTCTGTGATCATGAACGTCGGGCTATGAGTACGGATCATCGTTTAGATTCTGCATGGTTTGGGGCAGGTGCAGCGATTAAACAACGAGGTCTTGAACAAGCTTTAAGAATGGTGGTTTAAACAGACCAATTATTTCTTCAGTTTTATTTAAGCTCTCTATTTTAATTTAACGATTAGATCAAACTTCAAGTAGCAAAACCCTTTTCGCCACGTCACCCCCGACGTGGCTTTTTTTATGCCCGAAATTCAGCTTTTACCATTTTACCGATACAGGAATATTTATTATGAATAGTCATACTCATATCCAAAACACTTTAAACCAGCCACCTTTACAACCGTATCCCATCAAGATTGAAACTGAGCATAAGGTTGAGGTGGGCACACGAACCAAGAAAACGCCAAAGAAAACCAGTCTTCTACCTTCAGCAAAACGTCTTGCCAACACCAAAAAGCTGAACTACCAACAATGGCTGGAGGTCAGAAAACAGGGCATTGGCAGCAGTGATGCAGCAACGGCCTGCGGACTCAATCCGTATATGTCGATGCTAGAGTTGTGGATGATCAAGACAGGTCGGATGCAGCAAAATATTGAAGATGAAAGTGCAGGCTATGCACCTTTATATTGGGGCAAGCAGTTGGAACCTTTGGTGGCACAATACTACAGCATGCATACAAATCACAAAGTCCGTCGAGTCAATGCCGTGCTACAGCACCCTGACGAAGATAAACACTTTATGCTGGCTAACTTGGACTATGCCGTGGTGGGCCATGAAGAAGTCCATATATTGGAGTGTAAAACAGTGGGGGAATATGGCTCAAAACTCTGGCGTGACGGCGTACCGCTGTATGTGCTTTGCCAAGTGCAACATCAGTTAGCCGTGACAGGCAAACAAGCTGCACATATCTGTGCCTTGATCTGTGGACATGAAACTAAAATCTATAAAGTGACTCGTAATGAAACCGTGATCCAGCACATCATTAATGCTGAACGACACTTCTGGCAATGTGTCGAAACTGGCATTCCGCCAAGTGTAGATGCTTCTGAATCCGCTGCTAAAGCGCTGCAACAACTTTATCCAGAACAGATTCCTTTAACAGTGGAAGACCTGACCCAAAATGAACAAGCTAATTACCTATTTAACCAGTTGCTTGAGGAGCGACATAAGGTTGAGCAACACCAACAGTATTTTGATGAACTAAAACATCAACTACAGATGTTGATGAAAGAAGCTGAGCGAGCGGTATTTACAGGTGGTTCAGTCACTTGGAAGAAATCACAAGATTCGGTCAGCCTCGACAGTAAATCCTTACTAAAACAGCACCCTGAATATCTCCAGCAGTTTCCACAAACTAAAGCTGGAACAAGACGTTTTCAGATTTATCCGAATGGTGGATAGGACAGATCTTCATTCCACCATTTATTTCCCAACTAAGTATCAAATCAACCAACCTCAAAAACTCACTGATCCCATGCCTAAAAAGGTATGGGATTTTTTATGGACAAAATTTTATTTATACATCTAGAGAGGACATCAATATGATTAAAGGTCTCGTAATTACACCACCAGTATTGGGTCGTATTAGTATCGGCAAAATTGTAGAAAAGAATGGCAAACGACTGCCTGAAAAAGATGATCAATTTACCATTACCAGTCAAATTCAAGGGAAAGACGGATGGATTAAGCATCCCTTGGATGAACAACTACGAGCCAAAGCACAAAATCAAAAACTCAGAACCATACCTGTAAGAATGATCTTTAACGATTCTGAACTAAACTTACGAGCAGAGTACAGCTTATTTGACCGACAAACAGGGCGTTTAATCTGTTCAGGAAATGGCGAAACTTGTCAGCGACTAGGACAAAATGGCATTGAGCAACATCCATGCCCATCACCTGATTTATGTCCATTAGCCCAAGGTGGGTTGTGCAAGCCTTATGGCAGACTCTACGTCAACTTAGATGAATCAGATGAGTTTGGCACATTCATCTTTAGAACCACAGGTTTTAATAGTATTCGTACTTTGGTTGCACGATTACGTTATTACAGTGCTGCATCGGGTGATCTGCTTTCATGTCTGCCATTGCAACTGACTTTAAGGGGCAAAAGTACCACGCAAAGCTACCGAACTCCGATTTACTACGTGGATTTAACTTTAAGGGATGGTGTGAATTTAAATGATGCTATCACTTCAGCTAAGGAGATCGATAAACAAAGCAAGGCGGCAGGATTTTATCAGGAAACTTTGGATCATGTAGCACGGCAAGGCTATAGTAATGCGATTTTTGAGGTGGGTGGTGAGGAGAGCTTGGATATTGTGGACGAGTTTTATTCGGATGAATCAAAATCAGAACCGACACATGACTTAGTTCATATTCAGGGTATCCAGAAAGGCTTGCAGCGATCGGTGCAGGCTGTGAATTAAAATGAATTTAGTTAAAAAAGAGTCCTAGCACTCTTTTTTTAAATTTTAGTAATAGTTTAAAACATATTCACCTCCACAATCTTCGAGAGATAGATTTACTTTAATCAAGCTTTTTAGTATTTTGTTAGCAAATCAGAAGTATGTTCATGGCTATGCGTTCAAGTAGGTTGTCTAAGCTTATACTCGCATTTGTCCTGTTTTTGTTTACGATAACAATTACGGGAGTTCATGCGTGGGCGCCTGTCTTACTTGAGAACATTGAACACCAACATGAGTTGAATATTGTTGTTGAGGATGATGCATCTAGTCATTGGTCTTTGCAGCACTTAGAGGATTCTCTAAAAAACTCTACTGATCATGATGCAGAAGCACACACTTGGAAGAATTTTGATGAGCCAGTTTATCATCACTCAGTAAAGCCAATTTCTTCTGATAGTGATTTCAGCATAGATCCAATCTTTATTCTTAGTTTCGCACTTCCACTAGTTTTATTCTTTTTCCAGCTTTTTGAAAAGCCCGTTTATCGAGCCTTTTTAAAGCGGCGATCCCCTCTAATATTTAGTAATTCTTATACTTACTCTAAAGACTTAATCGTCCTACGTAATTGATCTTTCTATACAAAAATTAATTTTAATTTTTTTGTATAGGTAAAGTCATGTCTAAAAAATATCAGATATTTCTTACCTGTGGATTTGTAGCAACAGCAGCAAATGTATTCGCAGAAACGAATTATGCTGAACTACAAAAGCAGGTAATCGCAAGTGATGCTGTACTCAATAGCTTACAGCAGTCCGAGCAAGCTTATGAAATCAATCAAAAGTTTGCTGGTAGATTAAATAATCCGACTTTCAATATGGAGTTGGATAATCTCGGTAATTCTAAACTGAAGGATTTGGATGGCCCAACAACCTTATTGGGACTGTCACAAGAGATTCCTCTTAGTAATAAACTTTCCTTGAGGAAACAGATTGCGAGTTTTCAAGGTGATCGTAATCAGTTCGAAATAGCAAAGCGTCAGGCTGAACTCAAAGCAGATTTAAGAATCTGTATGGCGAACTGGTATGTAGCTACTCAGCGTGCTGAAATTTATTCTTCTGAGAGTAAATTGAATGCCAGACAAGCTAACGTTCTTTCCGAACGGCTTAAGTACGGGCGAGTAATTCCTTCCGATGCTCAACTAAGCATAGCACTTTCTTCTGAGTCGAAATTGCGTCATCAAAATGAAGTGAAGAAGATTCAGTTCCAGAAAAATCTATGTTCTAAGTTCACTTCCAACCTGCCAAATAGTGCATTGGAGGTTCCGCTAAGCTTTAATTTCACAGACAAAATAAGTTTGTCTGAGCAAGAAGCAACGCTGAGTTCGAAGCTGAAAAAGACTCAGTTTGAACTGGCCCGTAAAGAAGCAATACCAGATATCACTTTGGGAGTCGGGGTTAGGAACTACCAAGAAACCAATGACAAAGTCTTCCAAGTTTCGACGTCAATACCTCTCAATATCTTTAATCGAAATAAGGGCAATATTGCGATTGCTCAAGCAGAGCATACGAAAGCAGAAACACACTCTGTGCTTGTGAGTCGTAACTCTAAAATCGAATTGGAAAACAAATCTATTGAGGTTTCCAATTTAATTGATGTGATTAAGCAATATGATCAAACCGTTTTGCCCGCAACAAATGAAAGCCTGCGAATTGCAGAGATGGGTTACCAAGCAGGGAAAAACTCTTTACTTGAGTTCAATAACATCAAGCAAATTTGGCTAGACAAACATCTTGCTCGATTCGATTTGTGGTTGGCTTTGCAGACAGAAATTGCAGAAGTCGAGCGCAACTACATTACTCATTTAGATCAAGAATAAGGGCAAGAATATGAATAAACAAACCAATACATTGATTGCAACTGGTGTCGTTGCCTTACTTATCGTCTTATGTGCTATTGCTTGGTATAAAACTGGTAATAAGACACAAGCGAGTGGACATGGTGAGGTCGCCGAAGAAAAAGTAGCTGTAGCTGGAGATGAGAAAGGACCTCACGGTGGTCGTTTGTATCGAGATGGAGATTTCTCTGCTGAGGTTAAGATATTTGAAGAAGGAGTGGAACCACACCTTCGTGTTTATGGGTATTTGAAAGATAAGCCGCTTAAACCAGAAGATTTAAAAGCGAATATTTATATTAAGCGTTTAGATGCTGAGCAGAATATTCAATTCAAACCAGAGAGTGATTACTTGATTGGAAACGAAATTGTCTATGAGCCACATTCGTTTTTAATGGTTATAAATGTCGATTATCAAGGAAAAAAACATACTTGGAAGTGGGATACTAAAGAAGGTCGTGTCACCATGTTAGACAGTAGTATTAAGAGCAGTGGTTTAGAGCTCTTAAACGTTGAACCAATGATGTTTGAAAATTCTTTGGAATTGAAAGGTGAATTGAAGTTTCCTGATAATTTTGAAAGCCTTGTTGCACCAAAAGCCAGTGGAACATTGATAAAAACCTACCGTAATATTGGGGATAAAGTAAGCCAAGGAGACTTACTTGCTGTTGTCCAAAGCCAAGATTTAATTCGTTTTAATGCAGATCGTAAAGTTGCTTTGGATACTCTACAGTTTGCTCGCCAAAAAATGGAACAAGAACGAGCATTATGGCAAAAGCGTGTATCACCTGAGATTGATTATATTTCTGCAAAGAGAGATTTTGATGCTGCTCAAACTCGCGCAAATGAGTTGAATAACTTAATAAGCTCTTATGGCGGTTCAGGTAATGGAACAGTTGAAGTTCGTGCAGCAATGTCAGGAACAATATTAGAAATCCTTGGTGCTGTTGGATCTAATGTAAGCTCTTCAACTCCTATTTTTAAAATCGCAAATACTTCACAACTCTTGGCAGTAGTAAATGTTCCTGCTGACAAGCTTAATGCTATAAACCCTACAAACAGAGTCAAAGTTAAGCCTCAAAGTCCAATCGGCACAGAAGAGGCATTGGGCAAGATCAAATATATTAGTGATGTCATCGATACTAAAACACGTACAGCGCAGGTATTTATTGAGATACCAAATCAGTTTAAGTGGCGTTCTGGACAGTTAATCACGGCTCAAATTTTTGAAAATCAAAGTCAAAAGCCAATGGTTGTACGTGAAGATGCGTTACAGAATTTCCGTGATTGGGACGTGGTATTCATTCGTGTTGGTAACGATTTTGAAGCTCGACCTCTGGAGCTCGGCGATAAATACAATGGGTATGTGGAAGTTAAATCTGGATTACGATTAGGACAGGTTTATGCCGCAGGAAATTCATATCTTTTAAAAGCAGAGCTAGGTAAATCTGGCGCTACTCATGATCATTAAGGGGAGTAGCGAATATGTTTGATCAGATTGTTAAACTCTCGATTAAAAATCGTTGGCTTGTACTCATCGTATTCCTATTTGTCGGTGCATTGGGGGCTTATAACTATTTTAAGCTACCAATTGATGCTGTTCCCGAT
>NZ_KB850213.1:0-339186 GCF_000369845.1 Acinetobacter higginsii
CGCTGATGGTAGTGTGGCACTTGCCATGTGAGAGTAAGTCATCGCCAGCTTTTAAATATCAAACACCCCCAACCTAACCGTTGGGGGTGTTTTTTTATCTGTGGAATTTTATATATCCACTTATTTTAATTAGATCTGACTAAAAATACTTCATACTCTCCCTTTCCTTGCTTAAAATATAAACAATTTGAATCGAGCATCAGTTCATGCAGTTTAAAATTCTTGCCGCTCAAGATCTAGATAGACTACAGCGACAACAGATTGCTGAGTTATGTTTTACAGCTTTTGATGAAGATCCTTGGAGTCAGTATGCCTTCATGCAAAAAGCTTCTCATCTAGTCGGTATGTTGGATGAAAAGATTGTATCGCACGCTCTATGGACGGATCGAATGTTCATTGTTAATGACAATATCAGTGTAAAAACTGCTTATGTTGAATATGTGACGACTGATGAAATGATGCGGGGGAAGGGGCTAGCATCACAGTTATTAAGATATTTGATCGATGCTTTAACGACTTGGGGTTATGAACTTGCTGCATTACAACCCGAAGATGATGCATTCTATAAAAAACTAGGCTGGATTTCTTGGTTGGGGGATTTATATATCAAACAAAATAGCTCTACTTATTTGACAGATGAGAATGAAATTCTGTTGTATCCATTAAGTGCTAAGCTGAAAGAATTACTATCACATCATACAGCTGATGATGCTATTTGCGCGGATTGGCGAGAGGGCGAGCTTTGGTAGTAATCACTGTATAGCGTATTAATATTGAATAAAATTATTTTAATTTAAAGACTGTATAAAGATAAGAATCGGTTGGTATTTCACTTCGATAATTTATAACTTTTCATAAATCTTAACGTTTTCTACTTTCCTCCTTGGCTGACAAGCCTATAATGATTGAGAATCATTCCAAATCTAATAAGGAAATAACATGTCGACCGATCAGCAATTTCCAACACCTGCCAACCTCGGTATCGCAGTATATTCAAATAATGCCGAAGCGATTGGTAACACACCTTTAGTCCGTATTAATCGCCTCATCAAAACAGGTGCAACGGTACTGGCAAAAGTGGAAAGCCGTAACCCTGCATTCTCAGTGAAATGTCGTATTGGTGCAGCGTTGATTGCAGATGCGGAAAAACGTGGTGTACTTAAAACAGGTATGCATATTGTTGAGCCAACCAGTGGCAATACAGGGATTGCTTTGGCATTTGTCGCAGCAGCAAAAGGTTATCCAATTACCTTAACCATGCCAGCTAGTATGAGTTTAGAGCGTAGAAAAGTACTGAAAGCTTTAGGCGCGAATCTGGTTCTGACTGATCCAGCCAAAGGTATGAAAGGCGCGGTAGATGAAGCCGTTCGTTTGGCCACTGAAAATCCAGAACAGTACTTCTTACCACAACAGTTTGAGAATCCAGCCAATCCACAAATTCATACCGACACCACTGGCCCTGAAATTTGGCAGGCAACCAATGGTCAAGTGGATATCTTGGTTGCTGGTGTCGGTACAGGTGGTACCATTACGGGGATTTCACGTTATTTTGAGCAAGTTCAAAATAAACCATTGTATTCAGTTGCAGTTGAACCTGCAGAATCACCAATCATCACGCAAACTAAACGTGGTGAAAGCATCACACCTGCGCCACACAAAATTCAGGGAATTGGCGCAAACTTTATTCCTAAGAACTTAGACTTGGATCTAGTGGATGAAGTGTTGCCAGTGAATAGCGCAGATGCAATTGAGTGGGCAAGAAAGTGCGCAACTCAAGAAGGGATTTTAGTCGGTATTTCAAGTGGTGCAGCATTAGCGGCAGCAGCGCAAATTGCTGAACGTCCTGAAAATGCAGGCAAAACTATTGTGGTGATTTTACCGGATAGCGGTGAACGTTATTTATCTTCAGTTTTATTTGAAGGTTTATTTGACGAAGCGTAATTTCGTGATTCAGCCCATAAAAAACCATGCTTGAGGCATGGTTTTTTTATTGATTTTAAAGCGCTTTCTTTAAGGTTTTTTCGTGGCGTTTGACCGAACGAGCATATTTCTTGGCTTTATGCCGTGTCCAGAAACTGCGTTCGTAGCCTGTTGGTCCAACATTGTAATAGGCGACCGCTTTAGACCAACTGCCAGCAGATCGATAGTAGGTCGAGAGCACATGTGCACCACAGTTAATATTGATATTCTCATCATAGAGATTACCAGGGCAAGACTGACGCCAATGGCTGGAAATAATCTGGGTTAAACCGATTGCCCCTGTTGGCGAACGTGCTGAACTGTTGTAATTCGATTCTTGGCGAATGAGCGCGGCAAGTAAAGTCGGGGATACATCATAACGCTCAGCACTTTGAATGATCATCGGCGATAAGCGATTGGCCGTAGTCGGAGAAACCGAATACGCATTTTGCAAACCTGAGGAAAGTTGGTTCGAGCGATTGGCAAAGGATCCGCTTAAACTGCTACATGCAGATAGACTGATTGCTAGCACAACAAGGCTGATCTTTAAAATGATTGTGGCAAACGCTTTAAAGGCCGCAAGTTGATCAGAAGAAGTCGATGTGATGTGCAAAACCAGAACCCGATACCAAACAGAAGTATAAGGATGGTATGCACTCAGTTTAGGGGAGTCAATAGGAGTTATTTTACGGTAATGAATGAATCAGAGTGGCCATAAAAAAGCCCCGACATCCTGTCGAGGCTTTCTCATATTTGGTTTCTTGCCGCCAACTCCTGTCAACGACCACGTCCTGTGTTTCTTGTTGTTCTGAATGAGACATCCTGTCTCTCTATACTTGATATATTAGTGAATTTAGCTCATTCGGTATATTCGGCAATCACCGCAGTTATTGTAGGTTTTTGCTTACATCAGAACTTTATAGCGCTTCTTTTAAGCTTTGTTCATGGCGTTTAACCGAGTTCGCATAGCGTTCAGCTTGCTGGCGCATATAGGGGCTTCGTCTGTAACCTGTAGGACCAACATTGTAATAACCGAGGGCTTTGGACCAATCGCCTGTGGATTGATAGTAATTCGCTAAGATGTAGGCACCACAATTGATGTTGACGTGTTCATCATATAAATCACCAGGGCAGAACTGTTGCCAGAATTTTGGGCGTACTTGGGTTAAACCCACGGCATCTGCTGAAGAGCGTGCGCGAGTTCTATAGCTAGATTCTTGACGAATCAGCGCAGCCAACAAATGTGGTGAAATATTATGGCGCTCAGCTGTTTGCAGAATGATGGGAGCAACCCGATTTGCGGTTGTTGGTGATACTGAAAAAGCATTTTGAATACCAGAAGATAGTTTTTGCGAGTGGTTAATACTGGGCCCTTTGGTACTGGTACAAGCAACGGTGAGATAAGTACTGAAAAAAATGAGTGCTAATTTGGCAAATGAGATTTGAAAATATGAAAAAGAAAATTTTTTGTGAATTATCATCGTGGAAAAATTTGACCGTCATCTATAAAACATGCGGATGGTAGGGAGCAAGTCGATGACAGTCAATGCAATCTATAGGGGTAAATCGTTTAGTTTTAGATATTAAGCCGAATAAAAAAGCCCCGACATCCTGTCGAGGCTTTCTCATATTTGGTTTCTTGCCGCCAACTCCTGTCAACGACCACATCCTGTGCTTCTTGTTATTCTGAATGAGACATCCTGTCTCTCTATGCTTGATATATTAGCGAATCTATCTCATCAGGGATATTCGCCAATCACCACAGTCACTGTAGGCTTTTACTTACAAAGTGCAAATTAGCGTTTCTTTAGAATCCAGCCGACCAACCTTTGTGCAATTGGCGCGCAGACCAATACGCTAGGAAAGGCAAACATCCACGCTACGATCCATGCTGACATCCACATGGCAAAGAAATGATCGATAAAACCGACTGCCTTTAATGTGGTGATGCCAGAGATTAAAAAAGACATCATGCAGGATAAAATCAATGGAAATAAAAGACTTGCTGCTTTCACGTGATCATCACTCCTTGATATGCACTTAAGCTCAAAGCAAAATTTTGTCCAAACAACTGAGCGGTTTTGATATCGCCAAAATCAAAAGCATTTTCCGCACTGGCATGTTCAGCTTGTGCCATAAGGCCAGACCATGACCCGAGACGATTAGCCGCTTGCGTATAAGGAACACCTTGATGTTGCTCAGGTAAAATAGGATTACCGACCCATATCATACCGTGTTGCATCGCAAAGGTGAAAAGTGAAATCAGTGTAGATTGCTTATCACCTGAGGGTAGCGAGGAAACGGTAAATCCTGCAGCTAACTTTCCTTTAAATGCTTGTTTTTTCCATAAAGGTCCTGTGGCATCCATCAACTGTTTCAATGTGCCTGAGACACCACCCAAATAGGTTGGTGAACCCCAAATCAGTCCATCATAGTGACAGAGTAATTCAGGTTGTGATATTAGCTGTTCAGCGGTGAATAAATCAATTTTAAGCTGTGCAGCTTGTGTGGCACCGAGTTGAATCTGTTGGGCAATAAATTGAGTATGGCCCTGACGACTATGATAAACAATGGCAATGGATTTCATGGTTTGTTCCCTCAGTGAAACAGTACAAGCAATTGAGCGCTGAGATATAAACCGCAGCCGAAAATAGCGTGGTTAATCAGACTTCGTAGGCAATTTTGCAAAGGTTGTGCTGTTTTCGTTGAGGCCATGCCTGCGCCCATAGCCGGTTGCATGATGAAAAAGGGAATGAGCACTGTAATCACCCCGAAAATAAAGGCAGAGATGAATTGTGGTTGCAATAACCATGCTTCGCCTACAATCAGGACAAAGCTGAATGCAAAGAGAATGCCGACACTGTAATGTGCCAACCAACCCAAGGCATATTCCCTTTGAATGGCAGGGCTTTGCGCAATCGATGCATGGATGAACTTGCCCCGAAACATCCAACCGACCCAACGACCCAGTAAGGCAAAATTTAAGCTTGGGAGGTGGAGTCTTTTTAACAGCAATAGCCACATATCCATCATTATTGTGGCCCCTATACCTAGGCAGAGGATTTGAAATAACAGTTCCGCAGTTTCCATTTTTTCACCTTGCTCTTTTTTGCATAAAACGCGATAAAGATAGTGTGCAAGTTCAAGTCAACTTGAAGTCAAGGGGTATTTATGGATATTGGAGAAGTGGCTAAACGGGGCAATGTGAGCACCTCAACCTTACGCTTTTACGAAGAAAAAGGCTTAATCAAATCAATAGGCCGTCATGGCTTACGCCGACAATATGGCAAGCATGTCTTGGATCAATTGGCATTGATTGCTTTGGGGCGGGCGGCAGGTTTTTCCCTCAATGAAATTGCGCATATGTTTGGGGAGGGTGGTCAGCCCGAATTGGACCGAGCCATGCTCAATGAGAAAGCAGAGCAACTGGAACAAATGACCCGACGTTTGCACTTTATCAGCCAAGGACTGAGACATGCTGCGGTATGTCCCGCAGAAAATCATATGCAATGCCCAACCTTTCAAAACTTTTTAAAAGCTGCGATTGCTGGTGAATATCATCCGATCAAGCTTTAATGATATTGAATGGAGCGGGTTTATTTTATTTATAGAGCCAAGCATGGCGTTACATTGTCATCTTTTCGCCATAAAGACTTCATTTTATTGCAGTAAAAGCGTCATAAAAACTTGTTTTAATTTGCCTAATTTTTTACCAAATGTATAAAACCATGAACAAGAAAACTTTATTGGCCTTATTCTGCTGTAGTGCTTTGGGTTTAACGGCTTGTAATAATGATGACAATAATCTAGATCAGAATACATCGACAGACAAAGTCACAGAACCCACGCTGATTTCTTTCGCCAAGCTTCCTGTCGCAACTTATGCCGCTGGACCAGATTCAGGTAAAGCGGTGAGTGGGGCCAATGGCATCTATCCACCTTTTAAAGGACAACCTGTACAGGGCTTTTCTGCTGCCTTAAAAAATGAGGATGGCAGTTATATGGCTATGGCCGATAATGGTTTTGGCACACAGGATAATTCAGCTGATTTTTTATTACGCATTTATAAAATCAAAGCCGATTTTAAAACCAAAAGTAAAGGTACAGGACAAGTATCCGTACAAAGCTTCATTCAGCTACGTGATCCCAATAAGCGAATTCCTTTTGAGATTGTGAATGGCAATACGGCAGAACGTTTATTGACAGGGGCAGACTTTGATCCTGAATCAATGCAACGTGCGCCAGATGGTACTTATTGGATTGGTGATGAATTTGGCCCATTCTTACTACATTTCTCAGCCGATGGTGTGTTACTCGATGCACCGATTGCTTTGCCAAATCCATTTAATCCGAGTCAAGAATTACGCTCTCCGCAAAACCAGCTGAATAAAGCCAATATCAATTATGTTGAGCCGTTGGTGGGGCGCAGTAGTGGTTTTGAAGGCATGGCAATTTCACCTGATGGCAAATACCTGTATCCGCTACTGGAAAAGCCATTGCTGAATGACTCGACAGGTCGGCTGCTGATCTCTCAATTTGATCTTCAGAAGAAAGCCTATACGGGTGTTTATTATTGGTTTGTACTGGATAGTAAAGCCACCAATATTGGTGACTTCCAGCTGTTTAATGACAAAGAAGGCATCATTATTGAGCGCGATGTGAGTCAAAATAATCTCGGTGGCCATAAGAAACTGATTCGGATTAAATTCAATGAGCCGAAGCAGGTGGTGGCACGCGAAGACTTGGTTGATTTAATCAAAATTGCCAACCCGAATGGGCTGTATGGCATAGCGCGTGATGGAGATATTGGTACAGGCAAGGTGTTTGCCTTCCCATTTGAAACCATTGAAGATGTGATTATTGAAAATGGCACGACTTTGACGGTATTGAATGACAATAATTTCCCAGGTTCATCGGGCCGTAATGCCAAACTCGCCGATGATAATGAAATCATTCAGATTCGCCTGCCTAAAGCATTATTTTAAACATTTGATAAAAATGGCCGAAATGATCATTCCGCATTTCGGTCGAAGGCGTATACTGATCGGGCATAAGGAGTCCTCATGTCTGAATCAGTGCTGCGCCCAACCCATATTGAATATGGTTCGAAATCGTTTACTGCGATTTTATGGTCATTGTTCTTTGCAGGTTTCGCGTCATTTTCCTCGTTGTACTGTGTACAGCCGATGATGCCGATCTTTGCAGAATTCTTTCATGTCACTCCGACCCACAGTAGTTTTCCTCTGTCTTTTTCCACCATTGCACTTGCGATTGGCCTGTTGTTCACTGGTTTTATTTCTGACCGTTTTGGGCGTAAACCCATCATGGTATGTGCCTTATTTCTGGTTTCGATTTTATTGCTGATCAGTGCTTCTTTTCCAATCTGGGAAATCTTTCTAAGTACCCGTGTTTTGATTGGTTTGGCGGTCAGTGGGGTTGCCGCTGTGGCAATGACTTATATCGGAGAGGAGATTGCACAGCAGGATATCGGCTTTGCCATGGGGCTGTATATCTCAGGTACGGCGATTGGTGGTATGGGGGGGCGTCTGATTGCAGGCGTTTTGGTTGATTTTATTTCTTGGCAATCGGCAACCTATATTATTGGTTTTCTGAATTTTGTGATTGCCTGCTTATTCTATCTGTTACTACCTAAATCACAGCATTTCAAACCATTTCCATTCCGATTTTCACGTTTTAAAGCAGCCTTTGAGCAAAATCTAAAAGACCCGAAATTACGCATTTTATTTGCCCAAGGTTTTATTCTAATGGGCTGCTTAGTCACGGTCTTTAACTATATCAGTTACCATTTATTAGAAGCCCCGTTTCATCTATCGCAAACATGGATTGGTCTGATTTCAATTGCCTATCTGGCAGGGATTTATAGCTCACCCAAAGCTGCGCAATGGGGCTTTAAATTTGGACGGGATAAAGTATTGCCAGTTTTACTGGTGATGATGATCATCGGCCTATTGATTACTTTGATTCCAGCGCTTTGGACCATCTTACTGGGTCTCACCATTTTTACCTTTTCTTTTTTTGCGGCACATTCGACGGCTAGCAGTTGGGTTTCGGTTCAAGCGGTTCAGTATCGGGCAGTGGCTTCTTCGCTGTATTTATTCTGCTATTACATGGGGTCGAGTTTATTGGGCAGTAGTGGTGGGTTGGTCTGGGAGAACTATGGCTGGACGGGAATAAATCTTATGGTGGCTGTGGTTTTAGCAATAGGGCTATTTTTAGCGTTGCGGTTAAAGGCTTTACTGATTCAGAAAGTTGATTAGTTTTTGTTTTTTAGATTTATGTTTTAAAGTTTTGAATCAATATAAAAAGATAAAGAAATAGAATGAAATTAGTTAAAAATATATTTATACCAGTGTTAGTCGTCCTTTCTTTAGGGATGAGCTTCTGTATAGGTGCTTTAACTGCGGGCTTTAATTATTGGTTTCAGCCCTTAGTCCACATGCAAATTTCAAATCACAGCGGGCAAATGATTAGTCAGCTGAAGCTACATGTGCAAACAGCAGGTGTGCAGCATGAGATCTTTTTCCAGCCCTTAGAAAATAACAAGACAATAGAAACGCAATTCTTTGTACAGGGCGAAGGTGGATATCAGTTGGAAGTGACACTTGCGAATGGTCAAACCGTTTCTGGAGGTAGCGGCTATATTGAGTCGGGTTATACGGTCAAAGAGGTGGTTCGATCAAATGGAATAACCACTACTGCTTCCTAGTTAGTTAAAACTTCAGTTTAATGCTCATATTTATATTTTGCTTAAACTTTATACAAATAATTTGTTATCCCCTTGTTCCTGAATGTTTTATAAACAGGGAAAATGAATGAAATTCATGTTAAAATGATCGGCTTTCATTTTAGGGGTTAAAATACCAGCAACCCCGATAAATGTCTCTCCTTCATCTGCTAGCCGAGATTCGCAAGCTATGTCTACTGCCTATACCATGCAGACTGCGCCTAAAGCGCTGTTTGATTACGACAAATATTGGGCGTCGTGTTTTGAACCCGCACCATTTTTGCCGATGTCACGAGAAGAAATGGATCTACTCGGCTGGGATGCATGTGACTTTATTTTAGTTTGTGGCGATGCCTATATTGACCATCCATCTTTTGTATCAGGTGTGATTGGGCGTGTACTTGAAGCACAAGGCTTCCGTGTCGGAATTATTGCGCAACCTGATTGGACCAATGTAGAGAGCTTCCGCGTTTTAGGTAAGCCAACCATTGCATGGGGTGTGACCGCAGGGAATATGGATTCAATGATCAACCGTTATACGGCAGATCGTAAAATCCGCTCTGATGATGCGTACTCACCAAATAATGAAGCGAATAAACGTCCAGACCGTGCAGCCACGGTTTACTGTCAGCGTTGTCGTGAGGCTTTTCCAGACGTTCCAGTCTTACTTGGTGGAATTGAAGGCAGCTTACGTCGTATTGCACATTATGACTATTGGTCAGACAAAGTCCGTCGTTCAATTTTGATGGACTCTAAAGCTGATTTGTTGATGTATGGCAATGGTGAGCGTGCCATTATCGACGTGATGCATCGTTTAGCCAAAGGTGAAAAAGTTCACGAGATCACTGATGTTCGTGGTACTGCATTTATTATTAATAAACATAATAAAAAATCGAAAGCAAAATTCGTTGAAATCGCCAGTAACGATGTTGATACCATTGGTCGTGTTGATCAGATCATCAATCCTTATGTGATGACTGAAGATATTGATGGCTGTGAAGTTGAAAAAGAAAAAGGCAACTCATTGGCGCAGTATCAAAACTTCCAAAAAGAATTTGTGGCAAATCCAATCGTACGTGAAGGCGACAATCTAGATCAAGATACGCAGATCGTACAGCTGAAACCTGCACCATCAAAAGCAATTAAACATAAATTACCACCACGCGAATTGGCTGTAATCCGTTTACCTTCTTATGAAGAAGTGGCTGAGGATCAGGTGCTCTATGCACATGCCAATCGTATTTTGCATCTAGAAACCAACCCTGGTAATGCGCGTGCATTGGTGCAACGTCATGGTGAGCGTGATGTTTGGATCAATCCTCCGCCAATTCCTCTGACCACTGAGGAAATGGATTATGTGTTTGATTTACCTTATGCACGCTTACCGCATCCAGCTTATGGCAATGCGCGTTTTCCAGCATTTGATATGATCAAATTCTCTGTGAATATCATGCGTGGTTGTTTTGGTGGTTGTACTTTCTGTTCGATTACCGAGCATGAAGGTCGTATTATCCAAAACCGTTCGGAAGATTCAATTTTACGTGAAATTGAAAAGATCCGTGATACTGCACCTAACTTCACTGGGATTATTTCGGACTTAGGTGGACCAACGGCAAACATGTACCGTTTGCATTGCCAAGATCCTGAAATTGAAAAGAATTGCCGTAAACCCTCTTGTGTTTATCCAGGCGTTTGTCAGAACTTGCATACAGACCATGCACCTTTGGTTCAGCTTTATCGTAAAGCCCGTGAAATCAAAGGGGTGAAGAAGATTCTGATTGGTTCTGGTCTACGTTATGATCTTGCAGTCCTAAACCCTGAATATGTGAAAGAATTGGTACAGCACCATGTCGGTGGTTATCTAAAAATTGCGCCTGAGCATACCGAAAATGGCCCATTATCGAAGATGATGAAACCAGGTATCGGGACTTATGATCGTTTTAAGCAAATGTTTGAGCGTTTCAGTAAGGAAGCAGGTAAGGAACAGTATTTAATCCCATACTTTATTGCCGCACATCCGGGTACCACCGATTACGACATGATGAATCTGGCGATTTGGTTGAAGAAAAATGGCTTCCGTGCCGATCAGGTACAGACCTTCTATCCATCGCCAATGGCAACGGCAACCACAATGTATTACTCAGGCAAAAATCCATTGTCTAAAGTGGCACGTTATACGGAAAATGTGGATATCGTGAAAGGCGAAAAGCGTCGTCGTCTGCATAAGGCATTCTTACGCTATCACGATCCAAACAACTGGCCTTTATTACGTGAAGCCTTGAAAGAGATGGGGCGTGTAGATTTAATCGGAAATTCAAAGCAGCATTTGATTCCAACGTATCAGCCACAAGGTACTGCTGAAGGTGAATATAAATCGGCACGTAAGAAGAATTCATCTGTCGCAGGGGATTCTGCAAAACGTGGTCAAGGCCAATCTCGTTCGCAGTCTGGTCAACAGCGTCCGCAAAAAGGACAGGTCTTAACCCAACATAATGGTTTACCACCACGTGAAACGGGTGAGAAAAGACCATTTTCAGGAAAGCCAAAGTCTAAAACCAAAGCACCTCGTTAATTGGGTATAGAAGAAGGCATGAGAGTTCATGCCTTCTTTTTTATGCCTAAATTATTATGTGATCACAATTTGATCGTAAAACTATCGCCCATAGAAACATAAACTGACAATAACGACTTGAATCTTGGCAAACGAATGATTATAAATAAAGTGCAGAGGGCTATTACGACTTTGGTCGTCTAGGAAAACACGATTAAAAAACTTAAGTTTGCACTGCAAAATGACTTTGCTATCGATGTTCTTGATTAAAAAAATTGGCATAAAGCCAAATGATTATAAAAAATCTAAAGGGATTAGTTAGAAATGTATTATTTTATAACAACAGTTGGGTTGCTGTTAATCACAGCACTTGCACTTCGTCGCTTACAACAAAATAGGCGTCAGGACAGTCCATTAAAACGCCGTGGTATTTTAAATATTGCGGAGCAAATTACCTTGATGCGTTTACAAGCTGTATTACCACGTCATACCGTGTTGGCGCATGTGTCTTTTGATGCTTTACTGACCACTAAATTTGCGCACACACGTCGGAAGTATCAAGGTTTAGTTGCAGATTTCGTCATTTTAGATCAGCAGCATCAAGTGCTTGCGATTATTGAGATTGCTGACGAATCTTATGTGAACCGCCTGCATCAAAAGCATTATCAAGATAGTTTACTTGAATTGGCAGGCTATCGTGTACTGCGTTATAGCAGCATTCCGACTGAACAGGAGCTCAGAGAAGATTTAGTGCCTGATTTGTTTGAGCCTACCGCTATTTCAGCGGCAGGTACCTCAGCATCAATGTCGCTGCCTAAAGCAGATCGAATGATGAAATATAATGAATTCGCATTTAAATCTTATTAATCTGGGCGAACCGCAGTGACTGTCATTTCAACCAAAACATCAGGTGTGTAGAGTTTAGATTCGACACAGGTACGTGCTGGGGGATGTCCCTCAGCAATCCATGCATCCCATACCGCATTCATGGCTGCATAATCTTTTTCGATGTCTTTTAAAAAGATCAGTACAGATAAAATATGAGTTTTATCTGTACCTGCTTCTGCCAATAAACGATCAATATTATCTAAGGTCTGCTGTGTCTGTGCGGTTACATCAACGCTGGTATCATCAGCCAATTGACCTGCTAAATGAACAAGATTTCCTGAAATTGCAACTTCGCAATAACGTGATGTGACATGAAGGCGTTGCACAGACATAGTGATTCCCAAATCGAAAAGTATAGTGGGGATTGTACTTGATGCCATTCAGCTGCAATGTAATTTTCTATAAATCAGGCTAAAAAACTTTCTATTTCCATTAAGTTACGATGTTTGAAAACCAAAATGCAGCGTTGTTGTGGGCAAATAATAATATTTCCCAGATTCAAAAACTGAATTTTGGCTTGCCGTAATTGATTCAGACAGCTTGCAATCGAGCTGTGTAAAGGACATAGCTGTTTAAGTTGCTTTAACGCTAAATAAGTCGTTTGGTACATGGTTTTTATTCCTTATCAATGCCGTGAAAAGGGGCGAAGACATTACTTCGCCCTTATATATTTTTATTGGCTTTGTTGTTCGGATTGATACCAGTTGACATGACGGGTGATGAACATGACACAGGCAATCAGGATGAAGGACAGGATGGAGCCAAATAAGAAGGTCTTGCCACTGGATTGGAGTAATAGATACATCATGCCGTAGAGCACACCCAATAAAATCCCAAATAACAGCGCAGGCTTAATCCCTTTGACCACAAAATATAAATACCATGTGATGAGACCGACACAAGCGATTGCTGCCGTTAGATAGGCGAGTGCAAAGGCATAATATTCACTGATCGAAAGTAACAACACGAAGAACACACCTTGTGCCATCGCAACCAGTGCATATTGCACAGGATGGATTTTGAGTTGTTTTAAGACTTCAAACAGGAAGAAGCAACCAAAGGTAATGATGATCACCATCACACCGTATTTAATGGCACGATCGGTTTGGGTATAGATATTGACAGGTTCTAGGAATTGAGTGGAAATACCAGAGATATTTGCTGGGGTGCCTGTATCGTATGTTTCTACCGCTGCTGTTGGTACAGGATCTTGAGCATTTAAAATTTTATAAAAGCATTGGCTATTTTCACACAGCGACACATTTTCTAAATTACGTTTACCCAGTGCGATATTTTTCCAGTCTGCTTGAAATTGGCGTTTTTCACTGGATTTTTTAAAGGGTAGGCTTTGTCCATCGTATTTGACGTCACCCCAGTTACCTGTGGCTTGATAGGTCATTTCATAACTGGTTGGAATGAAGCTGAATTCACTCAGTCCTTCAAGCTCGAACTGCAGGCCAAACTTAAAACCCTGTTGGAACTTTTGCACCAGTTCAGGGTATTGCTTAGCCGTCAGATGCATTAAGTCAAAACCGCGTTGTCCTTGGCTTTGCTCAGAAAAGTCGAACTTATAGACCTTGCCATCAATATTGAATACAGGTTTGGCATTCAGCCCACGCGCATCTTGGATTGGGAAAATAATTTCCGCCTGTTCCCATAGATAATCAAGTTTTACTTCGTTATCGATGGCCTTGAATGTACCTTTGCCTGACATCGAATTTTGATAACTGATTGCTTTGTAAATATTGCGTCTATAGGTACTGTCCGAAACTTTAAATTGAGCATTCCAGTCGGTCGTTTCAGCACCTACAGCAACAAATAGGGTTTGCGTACAGGTATAGCTTTTCTTTTGTTCATCGGTACAGGTGGTTTGCACTTGATAAGGCAGTTTTAAATAAGGGGCAACGATTTGTTGTGGACGAATTTGTTCATTGGCAATGTCGCGAATGACTTGTTGTTGATAGCTTTGACGTTCAGAGACTAAGCCCGAAATAAAAAATAAACCGATATAAAAAATTAAAATCAGGAACAAAATGGCTCCGATTTTAAGGTTGATAAAATTGCGACGCATATGAAATTCCATGGTCATTAGGATATGACCAGTATCTACATGCGATATGCGCTTCGGATGAGTTCGGTTTGAAGCTTAGATGAAGTTTGTGTGAAGTGTGAGGGTCAAGAGCACACCAGATCGATGAGTTTGTAAGACGTCGAGGCTATTTGCCTGAATATTCTGGATGCTAATCTGACCTTGATGCTGCTGAATAATCTGTTTGACGATACTGAGCCCAATGCCAGTACTGCGTTGCTGATTATGCGGACGCGGTAGAGAAAAATAGGTTTCAAATACGCGGTTTAAGGCGTACTCAGGAATCGCATCGCCCTCATTAAAAAACAGTAGGGTGATGTTGTGATGGCTTGGGTCTTGCTGAAGTTGAACTGCGATTTTACCTTGTGGTGGGCAGAAGTCTCTGGCGTTATCTAAGAGATTATTCAGCGCTTGTTTCAGCCAAAATGGATCGGCGTGGATTGCACAGTGTTGGGGGAGATCAAGCTGTGTTTGGATCTGTTTCAGTTGCAAAGCACTATGTTGTTGCTGAAAGCATTGTTGAATGAGCTCGTTCAGGTCTAAGTTTTGAAACTCTAAAACATGCTGATTTTTTTCGAGTCGGGTTAATAACAACATCCGTTCAATCAAGGATTGCAAACGCTGGCTTTGCTGGACGATATGATGGGCAAACTGTTGCTGATCAGCTAGAGGGATATCATCCTGTAGTAATTCAGCGCTGGCTTGAATCGCGGTGAGCGGGCTTTTGAGTTCATGGGTGAGAGTATTGACATAGTTCTCCACATAGCCACGATCTTCCAGTTTTTCCCGCATTTCACTCAGTGCCTGAGTCACTTGATTGAGTTCTTTAGCGGAATAAAAGAAAGGTGCCTGATTCACCGGTGCCAACGCCTGTGCATAGCGTCGAACCCGATCAATACTATGTCTTAGCCAATAGGCCACCATACTAGCCAAGAGCAGGCTGAGTGCTGCAATCCAGAGGGCTTGATAAATCAGTTGTTGCTCAGCACGTTCGATATAGGGTTGTACCGACTGATTTGGTTTGCCAATACTGACTACACCGAGCAATTGTTGCTGGTAAATAATTGGTGCTGCAATATGCATGACACTACTGTTGCGATCATAAGGATTGGTAGCAGTTGAGCGTGCACCGTATTTACCGCGCAGTGTTAAGTAGACATCATTCCATTTGGAATAGTCTTGCCCCACAGCTTGTCCTTCGGAGTCGTAGATCACGATGCCTTGGGGATCAGTAATGTACAGTTGCTGGTTAATCTGTTCTTTGCGATGCTGCCAAATGGTGGCATTCAGTTGACGGGATAACGCTGCCTGAATTTTTTGATCAAATTCTGGCGTATCCACCTGATGTTGATAGACATCTTCCGCAATCAGTTGGGCAATGATATTGGCGTTTTCAGCGAGGGTGTCTTCAACCACTTGTCGTACATTGGGTTTCACTTGTTGAGTTAGGGTATAGGCGATAAAGCCTAGACTGAGTACCACCACCAAGCTAAAGAAAAACCAGATACGGACAAAGATAGACATGCTTTAGCTCAACTTTATCAAACTATAGCCAAAGCCACGATGGGTGCGAATTGGGTCATCATGTGGGGTAATCTGTTTGAGCTTCTGCCTTAAACTCTTGATATGCGTGTCGACAGTACGTTCCAAACTATGTTCTGGATGTTCCCAAATATGATCCATCAATTGTTGGCGGCTAAACACCTGTTCTGGATGCTGAATCAGTAAAAATAACAAGCGGTATTCATAGCGAGTCAGTTGTAGCATTTGTTGATGATAATGAATCTGCAAGGACTGCGGGTTACATGACCAAATTGCCGATTGCACAATAACTTCAGTTTTCGTCGCTGCTACAGAGGCTGTAACAGGCTGAGCTTGCGCTTCCATTCTGCGCCAAATCGCTTTGATTCTTGCCACAATTTCTCGTGCGCTAAAGGGCTTGCTGCAATAATCATCTGCCCCAATTTCGAGACCAACTACTCGGTCAATTTCATCATCACGGGCTGTTAAAAACAGTAAAGGGGTTTGATCTTTTTGACGTAATTGTTTGCAGACTTCGAAACCATTCAGATCAGGGAGTCCGACATCTAAAATAATAAAATCAAAGGATTGTTGCGTCAGTAATTGCAGTGCCTGTGTTCCTGTATTGGCCCAACTGACTTGCCAACCTTCACGCTCAAGCGCATAACGTAGCGGCAGGACAATGGCGGCTTCATCTTCGACACAGAGAATTTGTTTTTGCTTCATAAGGCATGTACATACAGAATTTTCTAGTTTTATCTGCTGAGTTTAACTGAAGTTATGAGTGTAGTGGGAATATAGAATTTTTATAGGAACAAGAGGATAGCGAAAGAAGACCTGAAGTGCCCTGTAATCTTCGGATTTGATCGTCACGCCAACCACAGGAGCAGATGCTAAAAGTGAGGTTTTCTTTAGCAAAGCAAATAACAAGGATAATGTTACTGCGTTGCTTAGAGTACTGAAAACTGGATAAAAAGCAAACATAATTTTCAGCATGGATTGTACTTTTGTGTAAAAAATCAGCACTACCACAAAGAAAGTTGTGATTCTTCTTCTAGCGCCTGTAATTGATATACCCCGACGCCGACCAGACGGAATTGGAATTCTGGGACAATATGCATTTCATCCAGCAGTTGTAGTACCACTTGCCCCAAGTCTTGTTGTGATTGTAGTGCCTGCTTAAAGCTTTTACTGTGCTGTAAGACTTGGAAATTTTTAAGCTTGAGTTTGACGGTCACACCGCGAGCCGTTAGCTGTTTTTTATTTAAACTGCGCCAGACTTGCTCGGTCAAGGGCTGCCACGCATGGCTGCATTGAGCAAGGGTGTAATCATCGTCAAAAGTAATTTCCTTGGAAATCTGCTGACGTTCTCGTTCTGCTTTGACTGGTCGATGATCAATGCCTTGCGCATATAAATACAGCTGTTTGCCGTATTTGCCAAAATGATGGATCAGCACATTTTCGTCGATTTTTTGCAGATCGCCCAAGGTATGTAAATTCAGTTGCTGTAATCGTTCTTGGGTGACTTTGCCCACCCCAGGAATTTTATTCAAGGCTAAATCTTGAATAAAACGTAGCACCTGATTCGGTTTAATCACAAATAAACCATTGGGTTTGTTCCAATCCGAGGCAATTTTTGCCAAGAACTTATTCGGTGCCACGCCTGCAGAGGCGGTTAGTCCTGTGACCGCCAAAATATCAGCACGGATTTGCGCAGCGACTTCGGTGGCACTGGCAATATTCTTTAAGTTTTCAGTCACGTCCAGATAGGCTTCATCTAAAGACAGCGGCTCAATCAAAGGGGTGTATTGCTGAAAAATCTGATGAATTTGCGCTGAAACTTCGCGGTATTTTTCAAAATTGGGTTCAATCACGATGACCTGTGGACAGAGTTTTTTGGCTTGTCCCATCGACATGGCAGAACGGAGTCCAAAGACACGGGCAGGATAAGACGCTGCGGCAATCACTGCACGAGGATGATGTGAGGAAATCACCACAGGCAAATCTTTTAGCTCTGGGCGGTCTTTGAGCTCGACTGAGGCATAAAAGGCATCCATGTCGATATGGATGATTTTGCGTAACTCATTTGGCATCTTCAATGCCTTGTGCTTTCAGAAAAATCCGCCATTGCTTTGGGGATTCAGCATAAACATTTAAATCGACGGCTTTGGGAACGCCGTCGATTTTACCTTGACTGCTATGCTGCCAAAACAGCCATTGTCGACCATCTTTGAGCTCAGGTTTACCTTCATAGTCTCTGACCCATAACGGAGTGTTGTTAAAGTTCCCCATTAGGACAATATGGTAAAAGCTCTTTGAAATATAAAAAATCGGTTGTTTGCCATAATGCTGTTGCAACTGGTCATGCATGACCTGAATTTCTTTGATGAGCTGCTCTTTGGTATAGGTGTTGATGCAGTTACTGTCATATTCCAAATCAATCACAGGTGGCAGGGCATCGGCTTTTTTCGGAACGGTCGCAATAAAATTTTCGGCTTGTATAGCCCCATCACGACACAGCCGATAAAAATGATAAGCACCGACATGCAGGCCACGTTCACGTGCTTTGAGCCAGTTTTCCTGAAAGTTACGATCTTTAAAATCACCGCCTTCGGTTGCTTTGAGATAGACGAATTGATATTGCATCGGCGAGATTTTTTTCCAGTTAATCTCGCCTTGATGATGGGATACATCAAAGCCGCGAATGGAATAATCCTGTGCTGATGCTTTCTGCTGATAGAACAAACCAAAGTAACTGACCACACCCAGCATGACCGCTAAACCGATACTGGCATAAGTCGGATAATGTGGTGTCGATGGAAATTTCGCAGATTTTTTTGCCATATCGTTTGTGTTATGCGGTGCCTAAGTAATAACGCGCTTGTTTATGAGTGAATTGTACAGGTTTTGCCTTGTGAAACCTGATCTGTGTCTACAATTGTGCCACACATTTGGATGCTGCATGGTGTCCCATTTGAGCAATTTTCTGGGCATCTTTTAATCTGTGGTTTCTTTGGGAATTTGCCAGAACACCAAGGCGGTAATGATATTAATACAGCCGAGAGTGATCAAAGTGGCGTGAAAGGCGGTGCTAATCGAGGCACTGGAAAACTGTTGCCCAAACAGATTAATTAAGGTTCCTGCCAAGGCCACCCCGATACTCATGGAAAGCATCATAATCATCGACAAGAAGCTATTGCCGCTACTGGCATCCTGTTGTGCTAAGTCTTT
The DNA here is from genome assembly GCF_000369845.1 of Acinetobacter higginsii. Taxonomy (NCBI): domain Bacteria; kingdom Pseudomonadati; phylum Pseudomonadota; class Gammaproteobacteria; order Moraxellales; family Moraxellaceae; genus Acinetobacter; species Acinetobacter higginsii. The sequence goes on from NZ_KB850213.1 coordinate 18,985, forward strand.
CAAAGTTAGCGTATTCATGCCCACGAATTGCAATGAATTGAGCGTACCAAAGATAAACAGGTGCAGGACTTTTAACCACAATGGCGTTGTTGCGGTCATCAGAGAAAAACTGGCGATACATAAACCGACTAAAACGGTATTGGTGAGTAAGAAACGACGATAACCAACCCGTTGAATCAAGGGACGAATAATCGGTTTGGAAAATAAGGAGCCGAGCACCAGTGGAATCATCATTAAACCGGTATAGAAAGGTTCAAAACCAAAGGCGACTTGCAGCATCAGCGGTAAAATGAAGGGAATCGCATTACTACCGAGGCGGGCAAAGAAATTGCCCAATACGCCGATTGAAAAGATTTTGTAGCGAAATAGGCGACCATGAAACAGGGCATTTTGATGCGTATGCGCATGGTAGGCATAAGCGGTGGCTGCCAGCAGTCCGGAAATCAATAAAGCCACGCTGATCCAGCGGGAATATTGCGATGCTGCAATATTCTCAATGCCTAAAGACAAGCCTACCATTGCGACCATTAACAGGATAAAGCCACTTAAATCGAAGGATTTAACGCTTGGTTCTTTCTGGTTTGGCATGACTTTGAAGGTCATAATCATTCCCAAAATTCCCATCGGAATATTAATTAAAAAGATCCAGTGCCAAGTTGTTACTTCGACGAGCCAACCCCCTAAAGTTGGTCCCATCAATGGCCCAATCAGACCTGCAAGGCTCATCAGGCTCATGGCAGACAGAAATTGGGAGCGTGGGATCAGTTTTAACAGTGCCAAGCGCCCCACGGGCATCAGTAAGGCACCACCAACACCTTGAATGACGCGGAAAAATAATAATTGTTCTAGGTTTTGTGACAAGCCACAGCCTAGCGAGGCCAAGCTGAAAATCACCATGGAACTCAGATAAATATTGCGGATGCCAAAACGATCGGCTAACCAGCCACTGAGCGGAATACAGGCCGCAACCGACAGCACATAGGCCACAATGACGCTATGCATTTGCAGGGGATTTTCATTGAGTTGTACTGCCATGGCAGGAATTGCCGTGTTGACGATGGTGGTGTCTAAGGCTTGCATAAAAAAGCCAATCGAGACCAAGAGCACCAACATTCGGAATTCAGGCTGTACCGCTTGATGTGTTGTCGTTGTCATGAGCCATGATGGATAAAAAGGCAGTTTTAGTTTAATGCAACTGTGCGTGAAATAAAGCCTAAAATTGTCAAAGAGTGGTCATGAAACTGACATTAAAGTGTCATCGAATTTGCATCACCAACGACTAGATTAGCCATACAGAATAAATTGTATGGAATTTGATCATGAAATTTAGGATTTCAGTATTATTGACAGCGTTACTGTCGGTGGGGTTAGTGGCGTGTAATGATGACAACGACAATAGTAAAACAAACACGCCAGCAGAAGTAGTTGAAACAACCCCTGAAACGATTAAGCTAAGTTTATTAGGGCGCTATGAAACCAATGTCTTTGCCAAAAGTGCTGCTGAAATTCCCGCTTATGATGCTGTAAGCAAACGTCTCTTTGTGGTCAATGCCCAGAAGGGTTTAGTCGATGTTTTAGATGCATCTAAACCTGAAAAGCCCGTCCATATTGCAGAACTGTCTGCCCGTACCTATTTAGCCAACTCGGAAGTCAACAGCGTTGCGGTTAAAAATGGCATTGTTGCAATTGCAGTCCAAGCCGAGAAGAAAACCGATACAGGGATCGTGGTATTTTTTAATGCCAAGGACTTAAGTTTTATCAGCAAAGTTGCTGTGGGTTCATTGCCCGATATGTTGACTTTTAGCCCCGATGGCAAAACTGTTTTAGTGGCCAATGAAGGCGAGCCAAACGATGACTACTCGGTTGATCCTGAAGGTTCAGTCAGCATTATCGATATCAGCAATATTCAACAACCTAAAGCCAGCGTAGCGGACTTTAAGGCGTGGAATTCACAAAAGGCGGATTTAATCGGCAAAGGGGTACGTATTTTTGGACCAAATGCGAGTGTGGCTCAGGATTTAGAACCTGAATATATAACCATTTCTGCAGACAGCAAAACTGCTTGGGTGACATTGCAGGAAAATAATGCGATTGCTCGGATCGATATTACACAGCAGAAAGTGACGGATATTTATCCATTGGGCTATAAAGATCATGGGCAAATTGGCAATGAACTAGATGTCAGTGATAAAGACAAAAAGATTGATATCAAGACTTGGGCTGGCTTGGTCGGGATGTATCAACCTGACTCGATTGCCAATTATCAAGCCAATGGTCAAACCTATCTGGTCACTGCGAATGAAGGCGATAGCCGTGAATGGTTGAAGGATTCCAAAGCCTATTATGCGGGCGATGCCAGTAAAGGTTTTGTTGAAAATATCCGAATGAAGCATCTGTTTAACAGCAAAGGCTTTAATAAGGATGGCGATTATCCAGCACATTTACAGCAACTGGCTGCAGGGGTGAAAGGGGCAAAACTCAATCCAGTGACCTTTGCATATTGTGGCGCCACTGCGACAACTGCGGGTGCATGCCGTGATGATGCTGCATTGGGGCGTCTCAATATTGCATGGAACATGGGTTATCAAACCAATGCAGATGGTTCAGCCAAACTAGATGCCAATGGCTTGCTCACTTATGACAAGCTCTACGCTTATGGCGCGCGTTCATTCAGTATCTGGAATACTCAAGGTCAGTTGGTTTGGGACTCAGGCAGCGAGTTTGAAAAGAAAACCGCTGAATTGTTCCCGAACTATTTTAATAGTGACCACGAAGCGGTAGCTTTTGATGATCGTAGTGATAATAAAGGTCCAGAGTCTGAGGGTATTGCTGTTGGTACGATCGGTAAGAAAACCTTTGCTTTTATTGGCTTAGAGCGGATGAGTGGAGTGATGGTGTATGACATCACTACACCGAATAAACCGAAATTTATTGAATATTTTACGACACGTAATTTTGTCGAAACCGATGCGGCCAAGCAGGGAGATTTAGGACCTGAAGGTTTGATTTTCATTACGGCAAAAGATTCACCAAATGGCAAGCCTTTACTGGTGGTGGGAAATGAAGTCAGTGGCTCAACTGCTGTCTATCAAGTGAATGTGCAATAAGTTCTCAATATAAAAAAAGCGGATCGATGTGATCCGCTTTTTTTATATTGGGCGGTTTTAGACTTCGATATGGCTAGGTGTATTTAAGTTTTTAATCACACTTGAAATCTGTTCCAGTGTGTCGCAAATAATCACTTTGGCACGATGTTGCGGTGGTAAGAAGCCTTCTTCAACAGCATGATCAAGCTGTGCAATCAAGGCATCATAAAAACGATTGACGTTATAAATAATCATGGGTTTCTGATGTTGATTGAGTTGTCCCCAGGTGGCAATTTCCAGAATTTCTTCAAAAGTACCCAAACCACCTGGTAAGGCAATAAAGGCACTGGCGCGCTCTGCCATCAGGGCTTTACGTTCATGCATGCTGTTGACGATATGGAGTTCGGTCAGTTTATGGTGGGCAATTTCATAATCCAGCATAAATTCTGGAATCACACCGACTACTTCGCCACTATGTTCTAGTACAGTATCCGCAACTTGCCCCATCAGACCAATACTGGCGCCGCCGTAGACAATACCAAAGCCTTGATTGGCAATATGCTGGGCAAGCTCAATGGCTTTGTCTCGGTAAATTGGCTTGTTGCCAGTACGCGAACCGCAATATAACGCAATAAGAGATTGAGTGGTTTTTATAGGGGGAGAGCTTGTGGTTTTCTTTTCAGTCATTATCAGAACACTATTCATTCGTTTATTTTCACCTTATCATTTTCGCTGTGCTTGTCTAGGCTAAATCAGGTTTGTGACAGTTTTATGCACATTTTACATACAATGTACTTTTGTCGCGTCTCGAAAGAATTTGAAAACATCCTCAACACAAAAAAAGATGAATTTCACTGAAATCTTGCCTATACTAAAAATCCTTTTATTAATTTATGTACCTCTATGAGTAGTGGTTGTTGTCGCTCCGCATTGTTCTTATTTCCTAAAAAAAATGTTTTGGCTGTTTGTGCCGACCTTTTAAAATCTCAACTTCATAACAATATTGCTGATTTTGCAGAGGAGTCACCTCAATGATTCTGGAATGGATGTCAGATCCTGCTGCTTGGGTTGGCTTAGCCACATTGGTGGTGCTTGAAATTGTATTAGGTATTGATAACCTTGTTTTTATTGCAATTTTGGCAGAGAAATTACCACCAGAACAACGTAATGCTGCGCGTAAAATTGGTTTGATTCTCGCCCTGTTAATGCGTTTGATCTTGCTTGCTTCGATCGCATGGGTGGTGACATTAACTACACCGCTGTTCCATATTTTTGATCATCCGTTCTCTGGACGTGATTTGATTCTGCTGTTTGGTGGTGTGTTCTTATTGTTTAAGGGCACCATGGAACTGCATGAGCGGATTGAAGGTACACAAGCACATAAAGAAGAAAATCCAGTGCATGCCGTGTTCTGGATGGTTGTGGTGCAGATCGTGGTCCTTGATGCTGTCTTCTCGCTTGACAGTGTGATCACTGCAGTGGGGATGGTGAAAGAGCTTTCGGTGATGATGATCGCGGTAACGATTGCGATTGGTATCATGTTGCTGGCTTCACGCCCATTGATGGATTTCGTCAATAAGCATCCAACCGTGGTGATCCTGTGTCTTGGCTTCCTGATGATGATTGGTTTCTCATTGGTGGTCGAAGGTTTCGGTTTCCATATTCCAAAAGGTTATTTATACGCTGCGATTGGTTTCTCGGTATTGGTGGAAATGGTCAACCAAACCATGCGCCGTAACCAAGAGAAATTGGTCACCACCACTGATTTACGTTATCGCACTGCCTCTGCCGTACTGCGTATGTTGGGTAGTAAAGGCAATGGTAATGAAAGTCAGAACAAAGAAGCGGAAGATGTGTTAGCGACACAGGCCTATGCCAAAGAAGTCTTTGATGAAGACAATGGGGTATATCATAGTGTCTTGGTTCAAGGGGTCTTGGGTTTATCTGAGCGTCCAGTTAAGTCGGTGATGACACCACGTCCAGAGTTGGAATGGTTAGACTTGGATGACGATCCTGCTGAGTTAAAAGAACGTTTAATGGCAATGACCCATTCGCGTTTGATCATTGCGCGTGGCGAGTTAGACAATATCGAAGGGATTGTTCTCACCCATAAAGTATTGAATGAATACATCGAAACAGGTGCGATTGATTTCAGTAAACACTTACGCGAACCTGTGATTGTGCATGAAAATGCACAAGTCCTGATGGTGATGGAGCAATTACGTCAAGCACCGTTGCAAATGGCGATTGTCCTGAATGAATATGGTTCGATTGAAGGGATTGCAACACCGATTGATATGCTAGAAGCAATTGCAGGTGAATTCCCTGATGAAGATGAATTGGAAGCAACTGCCGAAAGTCTAGATGATGGTTCGATGTTGTTAGAAGGTTCAACCGATATTCGTCATGTTTCTTTGTTATTGGGCAAAGATTTGGTCGATGAAAGCGAAGAATACTCTACTTTGTCGGGCTATATCTTATTCCATCTGGGTCGTTTACCTGAAAATGGTGACATGATTGAAGTGGATGGTTATCGTTTTGAGGTGGTGACAATGGATGGGCACAAGATTGAAAAAGTGCGCATTATCGCGAAAGAGAAGACGACCGAGAAATAATTAAGTTTTAGCAAATAGCCTTTGAGTTTGACCTTGTGGTACAAGGTTTGTCTCAGGGCTATTTTTATTTGAGAATCGGAAATGACATCATCACAAGATTGTCCATGTGGGCAGGGGCAATATGCTGCGTGCTGTCAGCCTTTGCACTTAAAACAGCAAGTTGCTCAAACTGCAGAACAATTGATGCGTTCACGTTATAGTGCTTTTGCCTTGCAGCAGATTGACTATATTTTGCAAACGACAGCCTTGGGGCAGCAAAGCGCTTTAGATCGGGCTGCGATTGCTGACTGGAGTCAATCGAACCAATGGCTCAAACTGGACGTGGTGCAGCATCAACCCAAGCTAGATAAAACTCATGCGTTGGTTGAGTTCAAGGCACATTATCATGATGGTACACAAGCCCATGTTCATCATGAAATTTCACATTTTGTATTGCACCAACAGCAGTGGTATTTCCTTGACCCGACGCTGGACATGCAAATCACCATGAAACAACCCTGCATTTGTGGCTCGGGGAAAAAATTTAAGCAATGTTGTGCGCAATTCATCTAAGTTTGTCTTAGAATAGCGCACACTTTTACGCCTGATTTAGGGATGTAGGCAGATGTTACTCACCGTAATTTATATTATTGCCATTACTGCGGAAGCGATGACAGGCGCATTGTCCGCAGGTCGACGCAGTATGGACTGGTTTGGTGTGGTGCTGATTGCCTGTGTCACGGCATTAGGTGGTGGCTCAGTACGTGATGTGCTGCTCGGGCATTATCCTTTGACCTGGGTCAAACATCCTGAATATTTGGTGCTGACCTGTATTGCGGCCTTTGTCACCATTATTATTGCCAAGTGGATGCGCCATTTGCGTAATATCTTCTTGGTACTGGATGCCTTGGGTTTAATTGGCTTTACCATCATTGGTTGCCAGATTGCGTTATCGATGGGGCATGGCTTTGTGGTGTCTGCGGTCGCTGGGGTATTAACTGGAGTATCAGGTGGTATTCTGCGTGATATTTTGTGTAATGACGTACCGTTGGTGTTCCGTCGTGAGCTCTATGCCAGTATTTCCTTTGTTGCGGTAATTTGTTATTGGGTGTGTTTGGAAGTTGGTTTGCCACACGATCTTACCGTGATTTTTACTTTGGTTTTTGGCTTTACCTTACGTTTGATTGCGATCTATTTTGGTTTGGAAATGCCAAAATTTATTTATAAAGAAGATGATGCCGAGTCCGCGTCTTCAACCGATGAGCATTGATTGGAAAGCATGCCTGCAATTTAGTTTATTGCAGGTTTAATGCCTACTTAGAATTATTGATCTTAAATATGATCACTTTTATACGATTATTAAATTAAAAATGAATCTTTTATCTGTGCAAGAAATGGCTCCCGAAGTGATGGAGTTAGATGTAAGTGAGCAAATAAAAACAGGACTTAATTATTGTCTAGGACGCAATGGAGTCGTTCAAAATCTCTTGTTGGGTAGAAATTGGTTATGGATTGCTGCTACCTATAATCAATCACTTGTTGCTGAATATAATTGGGCTTCAACTTGGATGGCGCAACCCATCTATAATGAAAATGACATGATTTATACTGAAGAGCTTGAGGCACTTGCTGAACAAGGTAATGCTGCGGCGTTATATCTGTTAGGTGTTTACTATTCAGGTTCGAATGAAGATGAACATTTGGATATTGAGCTTGCATTAAAATATTATGAGAAAGCCGTACAGCAGCAGTTTCCGCCTGCGATTAATAATCTTGCAGATAAATATGAAAATGGCACTGGCGTTGCAAAAAATTTAAAAATAGCCTTTGAGTTTTATTCTGCCGCAGTCAATCACGCAATTGCAGCATCTCAGTTTAGCTTGGGTCTTTTTTATTTAAAGGGGCTTTATGTTGAGAAAGATGACGAAGTTGCTAGAGAGTGGTTAAAAAAGGCGGAGAAAAATGGCTGGTTTCCAGCATCAGAAATTCTATTGAATATGCTGCATTAAGCTTAACAAGACACCATTTGACGTTTAAACAACAACAAGGGCTTGTCACAACGCCTTCATCCACATAGCATACAAAACATTGACGATAATAAATGATTTTGGATGACTCGCTGAAATGACCAGCCTTGCACATCATGCAACAGAAAACCGTTCCGTAGCCGAATTCACTGAGCAGGCTTACTTGAACTATGCCATGTACGTGATTATGGATCGTGCATTGCCCCATATCAGTGATGGTTTAAAGCCTGTACAGCGCCGTATTGTCTATGCGATGAGCGAGCTCGGCTTAAAGTCGACAGGCAAACCGAAAAAATCGGCACGTACTGTCGGTGACGTACTCGGTAAATACCATCCGCATGGTGACTCCGCCTGTTATGAAGCGATGGTATTGATGGCACAGCCATTTAGCTATCGTTATCCACTGGTTGAAGGTCAGGGCAACTGGGGTTCGCCTGATGATCCAAAATCATTTGCGGCCATGCGTTATACCGAAGCCAAACTTTCGGCTTATAGTGAGTTATTGCTGAGTGAACTCGGGCAAGGCACTAGTGAATGGCAGGATAACTTTGATGGTTCGATGAAAGAACCAATCACCTTACCTGCACGTATTCCCAATATTTTATTGAATGGTACCACGGGGATTGCGGTCGGGATGGCAACCGATATCCCGCCACATAACTTGCGTGAAGTGGTGAAAGGTACCATTGCGCTGATTCGTAATCCTGAAACCACCGATGAAAAATTAGCAGAATATATTCCTGCCCCCGATTTACCGACCAAAGCTGAAATTATTACTCCGCCTGAAGAATTACTGAAAATTCAAACCACAGGTCGTGGTAGTTATCGTGTTCGGGCGGTGTATACAGTCGAAAAAAATGAAATCGTGATTAGCGAATTGCCATATCAGGTTTCTGGTTCAAAAGTTGTGACTCAAATTGCCGATCAAATGATTGCCAAGAAGTTGCCACTAGTTGCCGATATTCGAGATGAGTCTGATCATCGCAATCCAACCCGTTTGGTAATTGTGCTGCGTTCCAATCGTGTCGATGCCGAAACGGTGATGAGTCACTTATTTGCAACAACTGATTTAGAATCAAGCTATCGTGTCAACTTGAATATGATTGGGGCGGATGGTCGCCCACAGGTGAAATCGATTCGCCGCATCTTGCTCGAATGGATTGAGATTCGTAAGCAAACGGTAACGCGTCGTTTGCAATATCATTTAACCAAAATTGAAAAGCGTTTACATATCTTGGCAGGTCTTTTAATTGCCTACTTAGATATTGATACAGTGATTCGGATTATTCGTGAAGAAGACCAGCCAAAACCTGTATTAATGCAGCATTTTGGTATTGATGAGATTCAAGCTGAAGCAATTTTGGAACTCAAGCTCCGCCATTTAGCCAAGCTTGAAGAAATGGAAATTCGCCGTGAGCAAGAAGAGCTAGAAGCCAAAGCTGCTATTATTCGTGAGCAATTGGCAAATCCAGAATCATTGAAAAATCTTATTATCGGTGAGCTAAAAGAAGACGCGAAAAAATTTGGTGATGATCGCCGTTCACCAATCGTTGCCCGTGCAGACGCGGTTCAGATTAAAGAACAAGATTTAATGCCAGCTGAAGCAGTGACCGTGGTCTTGTCAGAAGCTGGATGGGTGCGTGCTGCCAAAGGTGCGGAAGTCGATGCTGCTAATCTTAACTTCCGAGCGGGGGATCAGTATTTAAGTCATGCTGTGGGTAAAACCAATCAGCGGGTGTACTTCTTGGATGAAACAGGGCGTAGTTATGCCTTGCCAATTAGCAGCTTACCGTCGGCGCGTGGCTTAGGAGAACCGCTCAGTTCAAAACTATCTCCAGCCAGTGGTGTTTCATTTATTCAAGTGTTTATTGATGACGATAATAGTGAATTACTTGCGGTCAGTTCGAAAGGTTATGGTTTTAAAACCCAAGCTGCGCAACTGGATACCAATGCCAAAGCCGGTAAGGCGTTTTTGACGGTTGCAGATAAGGCAACGGCTTTACCATTGCTGCCAATTCAGCAAGCAAGCCATGTTGCAATTCTCAGTTCATCAGGGCGCCTACTGATTATTGATTTAGCTGAACTTCCAGTTCTGAATAAAGGTAAAGGTAACAAGTTGATACAACTTGATGAAAAAGAGCAAATTTTATCCATGACAACCCTGAGTTTAGATGAAATAATCCAAGTCGCTGCAGGACAACAGCATCTCAAACTGAAAGGGGATGATCTCCAAAAATATCTAGGAAAAAGAGCAACAAAGGGGCAACTTTTACCACGCGGATATCAAAAAGCAAATAGACTCTTCATTCAGAGATAAGGCTAGTATTCTGTGATACAAATACGTTATATATGACAATGTATTCATATTGTTTGGATAGATTGACAGGGCAATTCAAAAAGTTAAAAAAAATGTTTTGTCATGGACGTAACGTTGTTACATTTTTAAGGATTACCACTCGGAGATAATGGCATTATGGAAAAGATTTGGTTTGCTGAATACCAAAAGACAGGAATTCCAGAAACAGTTGAACTGCCTGCTGAAAACACCTCACTTGTTGATATTTTTGAACGCAATTTCCAAAAATTTGGTTCACGTGATGCCTTTATCTTCATGGATAAAGTTTTAACGTTTAATGAATTAGAAGTCGCTAGCCGTAAATTCGCTGCTTATTTACAAAGCTTAGGTTTAGCAAAAGGAACACGTGTTGCGGTCATGATGCCGAACGTTTTCCAATATCCAGTGGTGGCTTTAGGGGTATTCCGTGCAGGTTTAGTGCTTGTAAACGTGAACCCACTGTATACAGCGCGTGAGCTTGAGCATCAATTGAATGACTCGGGTGCTGAAGCGTTGGTAATCATTGAAAACTTTGCCAGCGTTTATCAAAGCATTATTGGTAAAACACCTGTGAAGCATGTTGTGGTGGCTTCTGTAGGTGATATGTTGGGTACGCTAAAAGGTACATTGGTCAACTTCGTGCTACGTAAAGTGCGTAAGCAAATCCCAGCGTGGAATATTCCGGGCCATACCAAATTTAATGTTGCATTAAACAAAGCCAATCCAAGCAATTATAAACGTCCAAGCTTAACCTTAAGCGATACTGCGGTCCTGCAATATACGGGTGGTACTACAGGTGTTTCTAAAGGTGCTGAATTAACGCATCGTAACCTTGTGGCGAACTTACTTCAGTGTGAAGCCATTTTCTCAAGTAAGTTTGGTACTTCTGACAGTGCGAAAGGTGATCGCATTGTTTGTGCATTGCCGCTGTATCACATCTTTGCATTCATGGTGTGCGCGCTTTACGGTATGTACAAAGGCCAAGCGAATATCTTGATCCCGAATCCACGCGATTTACCTGCCGTTGTTGGTGAATTACGTAAATACCAACCTTCATTCTTCCCAGCGGTAAACACTTTGTTTAATGCTTTGGTGAACAATGAAGAATTTAAACAGCTTGACCATAGCAATCTGAAGATGGCGATGGGTGGTGGTATGGCAGTATTGCCATCGACTGCAGCAGCATGGAAAAAGATCACAGGTACAACCATTATCGAAGGTTATGGTTTATCTGAGACTTCGCCAGTTGCAACAGCAAATCCACCTGCGACAACTGAATTCAGTGGCACCATTGGTATTCCATTGCCATTAACTGAAGTTGCAATCTTGGATGACGACGGTAATGAAGTTGCACTAGGTGAACAAGGCGAAATCTCGATCCGTGGCCCACAAGTGATGAAGGGTTATTGGAACCGTCCAGACGAAACTGCCAAAGTGATGACTGCTGACAATTACTTCCGTACCGGTGATATCGGTGTGATGGATTCACGTGGTTATGTGAAGATTGTTGACCGTAAGAAAGACATGATCTTGGTATCTGGCTTCAACGTTTATCCAAGTGAAATTGAAGAAGTGATTGCGAAACATCCTAAAGTATTGGAAGTGGCTGCAATTGGCGTTCCAGATGAAAAATCAGGTGAAGTGCCAAAATTATTCATCGTGAAGAAAGATCCGTCTTTAACCACTGAAGAAATTATTGCTTATGCAAAACAAAACCTAACAGGTTATAAGTGCCCACGTTATGTTGAGTTTATGGAAGAATTACCGAAGTCAAACGTAGGTAAAATCTTACGTAAAGACTTACGTAAACCAGCTTAAGCATAAAGCTAAAAAAAGCGCCGCAATTGCGGCGTTTTTTATTTGGATTTATTTAGTACGATTTGATTTCATTAACCAGCGATCGATATACGGTCGTCCGATACCGACAATGCCGACAAAAACCACCATGGTTGCCAGTTGGAAACGTAAACGGGTTGGATCAATACCATTAAAGCTAAAATAATTATCAGCAACAGCATAGAGCACAATCACTGCTAGCCAGTGCCATAGGGTCAAACGGTAAATACCGACCGCATAGAAGGCAATGCTGAGGATCACAAAAGTACCCAAGGTCGACTGCCAATTCAGATTTGCACAAATGACGCTGAGTAAAAACGCCATGATTGGGAGCACGACTTTCAATACACGATCAACCAAAAGCTGATGTTGTCGTTGCTGTGCCAGAACATCAAACATTTCTTTTTGATCTTGCTGCTGCATAGGTTGACCTTAAAACTGTATGAAAAAACACAACTTTTACACAAACATGCTGTGTAAAAGAAACGCTTGTTGAACAAGCACAAATGAAAGTTCAATAAATTATAGATTATGATAGCATGATCAGAAGAACTTCAAATGATGGATCTCAGCATGCAAGGTATTAGCGGCATTATATTGATGATTATAGTCGCATGTTTGTTGCCGTATGTGTTTACCTTGATTGCGAAATCAAAAGGTGGTTTTCAAGCAAAAGATAATCAAAATCCGCGTGAGTTTTTAGCCAAAACCACGGGCTTGTCTGCACGTGCCAATGCGGTGCAACAGAATAGCTTTGAAAGCTTACCTTTGTTTATCGCTGCGATTTTGATGGCTGAATATATGGTGGTACCAGAGCGATTCATTTTTAGCTTGGGCTGGGCCTATGTTGTATTTCGCGTGATTTATGGGATTTGTTATTTAGCCAATCTTGCAACTTTGCGTTCAATCATTTGGTTTTTCTCGCTACTTTGTCCAATTTTACTGTTCGTGATCACAATCAAAATGACTTAAGCATGGCTGGCTATAAAATTCACCAGCTCGGCGTATATCTAGCATCATTTTCATTGTATTCACGTTATAATCTGTCCGATTTACATCTGACTTCACAATATAAACGAGTGTTGATATGAGCTATAGCAATATTCCTGCGGGTAAAGACGCACCAAACGACATCTATGTCATCATTGAAATTCCTGCAAATGCAGCGCCAATCAAATATGAAATCGATAAAGATTCAGATGCGTTATTTGTAGACCGTTTCATGGGTACAGCAATGTTCTATCCAGCAAACTACGGTTATGTACCAAATACATTGTCTGAAGATGGTGACCCATTAGACGTACTTGTTGTAACTCCACACCCTGTCGCTGCTGGTTCTGTGATTCGTTGCCGTCCAGTCGGTAAATTGAAAATGGAAGATGACGGTGGTATCGACGCGAAACTCATCGCTGTTCCACACGAAAAATTATCTCCACTTTATAAAGATGTTCAAGAATATACGGATCTTCCACCGTTATTGATCAGCCAAGTTGAGCACTTCTTTGCTCACTACAAAGATTTAGAGCCTGGTAAGTGGGTGAAAATCAGTGGCTGGGAAGGTGCAGATGTTGCGAAAGCAGAAGTACTTAAAGCAATCGAAGCTGCTAAAAAGTAACTTTGAAATATTAGACCAAGCTTTAGTTTTTTAAAGTTTGGTCATAAAAAAACTCCATTCATTTGAATGGAGTTTTTTTATTGCTTGATCAACTGTGAATTAGAATAATTTCACAGGGATATCAAGCCAGATACGCCATTCGTTGGTATCACCGATATAGTTACCCGCTTGATAAGCATCGCTTGCACGGTAATAAGAGTGACGTAAACGTAAGCTTGCATCTTTTGCAAAACCAGATTGAACGGTGTATTTCACTTGGTTAAAGAATTCACGTTCTTGAGCATTGTCTGTTACGTTTTTAACTTTAATGTCCCAACCGTAAACAAATGCAGTGGTCCAGCTTAAGCCAGGAACACCATAACCACCAAAGTCGACGTTATATTGTAATTGCGCAGATTTTTCGCTGTTACCAATAAAGTCAGATAGGTAAGAGTTTGGTAAATAGATACTTTGAGCGCCATCAGCGTTCTCGCCGTAGTCATAACCAGTGTTGCCATTGTTTTGTTGATAAGCCAACATCACGCTGTGCGGACCAGTGTTATAGGTCGTAGAAAGCGCCCAAATGGTATTTTTGCGATTAGACAAATCATCAGTCGTGCTTGAATACGTTGTCGCTTTTTCATCCCACTTAGTATGATAAGCACTTAAGTCATAAGTCAGTGCGCTATCTTTATCCAAGGGTTGTTTATAGTTCGCATTGACATAATGACGTTTTAGTTTGTCTTTGCTATCCATGCCAAAATAAGATGTACTTAAATTGTCATCGAATTTGTATTTTGCGCCCCAAACCACAGCACTATCAAGCTTTCGGCCATCGCGATTGATTTGATCAGAGTATTGGTCTTTGGTGAATTTACCCGCTGTTAATTCTAAGCCATCAATCTCACGGCTAGTTGCCAAAACACCTTCAAAGTATTCAGGAACCAAACGCGTGGTATTACTTGCCAAGACAGGTAGGTCTAGAATTTGAGTACCATAAGTCACAGTTGTATTCGAGATACGGGCTTTAACAAAACCGCCACCACGTGCCCAGTGATCATAAGCCGAACCATCTGGACGTTTCGGAATCATACCGTTGCCAGAATTGTTGTTTGAGCCTAATTTGAAAGAACCGTCACCGATCACACCAACACCAAAACCGATTAAACCTTGAGTAAAACCAGTTTCCAGTTTTACCATTGCAGTTTGGGCATATGAGCTAGTATCTTTAACTCGTATTTCTTCACCTTTTTGATCAATGTAGTTTTTCTTGTCACGATTTAAATAACCAGTACGGAATAAAATATCCCCTTTGGCATCTTCAACAAGTCCTTTTGCTTCGCTTTGTTCGCTTGCATATGTTGAGGTAATTAACGCGGCATTAATCAAAACCGCTAAAGTAAGTTTATTTGCCTTTGGCATAGCTCGCCTCATTAAAAAAAATAAATTTGGGATAAGACCGAAATTTTGACCAATTGTATAAGTTATGCATAAAAAAGATAGATTTTTATTAAAATAATTTAATTATTATTAAATAAAATACTTATATAATTTTATGATTTGTTTCTCGTTTAAAAAGTCATCAAATTAAATTTAAGATAATGATTTTTATATATTAATTAATTTAATTTGGTTGTAAAATGAGCTGTATATTTTTTGATTTATTTTTATAAAAATATGTGATTTATTGCTGTATTTTTTCTTTTTATTGAAAGAGTTATTTTTTCTTTGTTTAAAAAACAAGCGAATCGATTTGCAAAAAATGACATCCCGACGAATGACAGTGACTGATCAATCCAATAGTTACAGCGCTTCAGGCTGATTTAAGTTTTTTGTTCATGCACTTTTATAGAACATTATTGATTTTTACGGCATAACGCCGATCTTTTAAGCATTTCGAATGATTTTGTTTTTATGGATATGCCTCTTTTTTGTGCAAAAAAAATGCTTAAAATCTCTGCTGCCTTGAAATCGCTCAAAAAATAAAAAGATTTCCTGACAAAGCGCAATTCGGAGGCATTGATATTCTTGTATCGGCACTTTTATGGAACGGAATCGAGATTTGACGCAGCTTTTATAGAGTTGGCACAGCAATTGCTAATTACTTTGCGATGCAATTTAAAACATAAATCAGTCGAATATCCATCATGGGGGAGATCAATATGATGAAATTTGCATGTAAAGCGATCGCGTTGAGTATTTGTGCAGTGACTTCGACTTTTGCTATGGCGGAAGATAAGCCTTCACTTTATGGTGTAACGGCATCAGGTAATGTCTCTGCAACAACAGACTACCGTTTCCGTGGTGTAACACAATCCTCAAATAATCCTGCGATTCAAGGCGGTTTTACATTCTCACATACTTCAGGTGCTTATCTAGCTCTTTGGGGATCGAGTGTTGATTTTGGTATATCAGGTGTATCAACTGAAACTGACGCTACATTAGGTTTTACCAATAGTTTTGCTTTGACCGATAAAATTAAGCCAGTATATGACGTTGGTGTTATCCATTATGGTTATATTGGCTCTAAGTCAAATTATACAAATAGCTATAATGGTAAAAAAGGTCTGGCATTTACTGAAGTATTCGGAAAGTTAACATTCCCTGAAACCATTTTTGCTGGTGATGCTCTAAGTGTTGGTGTGAATTATTCGCCAGATTACTGGGGTAGAAGTGATGATTTTTGGTATTTTAACCTTGGCTATTCTGCACCAATTGCGGATACAGGCTTAACAGGTCTTGCATCTGTCGGTTACAACAAACTCAAAAATGCAGACTCATTAAGTGTTGTTGCTGGCGGGCCCGGCAAGGACGATAACTATGTTGATTATAAACTGGGTGTAAATTATAACTTTCTTGGTATCTTAGCTGAGGTTGATGTGGTTGGTACAAATATCAGTAAATCTGGTATGACTAATGCGCAGAAGAAACCATATGACACTGGTGTGTTATTTAGTTTGACCAAAACCTTCTAATATTCTTCGAATAAATAAAAAAGCCAGTCACCATGCTGGCTTTTTTTATTTTATACGCTTGGTGATTTACTCGTTTTGGTTCTGCACTTTATGGCCGATTTAAAAGAGAGAGAATCCCATTCTTAAAATGAGAAAAACTAAAAGGATCAGAAAAAACCATCGGATAAATTGGCTACCATAACGTAATGCCAGAAAAACACCCGCGAAGGAACCCAGCACATTGCACAAGGCAACGATTAAACCGATTTGCCAGAGTACATGACCTGTGGGAATAAAAAATAAAAGTGCTGAACTAAAGGTACCAATATTCACGATTTTGGCCGATGCCGAGGCATTGAGAAAATCAAAACCAAAAACCTTTACAAACAGAAAAAGCAGGAAGCTGCCGCTGCCTGGCCCAAAAACGCCATCATAGAATCCAATCAACCCGCCAAAAAGGATGCCCAGAGAAATTTCTTTATGTCCGCATTTCACATAGGTACTGCGCGCACCTAAGTCTTTCTTTAAAAAAGTATAGATGGCCATCAAGATGAGTAAACAGAAAACAACATAGCTCATGAGCTGCTTTGGAACATGGGCTGTTGTCATTGCACCCGCAAATGCACATATAAATGCCGCAAGCATGGTGGGGATCAGAAGCTTCCAGACAAAAGTAATTTTATGAACATATCTCAAAAATGAGGCGGTGGTTCCCGCCCAAACCGCTAATTTATTGGTGCCAAAAACGGTTGCAATATTGTGCTGAGGCAAGGCATGTAACAGCGCCGGAATTTGGACTAAACCACCACCACCTACTGCGGCATCGATCAGACCACCACAGAAGGCAAAGAGTCCTAAAGTTAGTAGGGCGGTTTGATCAATCATAAAAATCAGCCAATCTGAGGGAAAAATGATGTTGTTGTATGTGCTTTATGCAGTGTTTTAAATAAGAATCTAATCGAATGATTAAAACATCGTTTGCTTAGCTTTGTTGTTTTTTTATGCAGATTAAAAATAAAGATTTGAATGTATGAAAGTTCTTTGCTTGGCTAAAACAGTGCTGTTTGTGCGCTATGGCGAGCATCAATAGCCCATTTTGGTTGCAAGATAGCCATATTTCTGGCTGCACAAATGCTGCTCTCCACCCCCAAGTTCCATCTTTTGTATTCCTAAACATTGATTTTATTGGTATTTCTTTTTTATTTGAGCTTGGCACAGCATTTGCTAAATAGCTGGTGATGCAATTTAAAGCTTAAAAATCAATTGAGTATCTAAAATATAGGGGGAGACCAATATGATGAAACTTGCATGCAAGGCTGCGGTACTGGGAATGCTGACCACAGCATCAACATTAAGCTTGGCTGAGGAGAGTAAACTCCCTTTTCCAGGTACCGTTACGGGTAATGTCAATGTGGTATCAAGCTATAATTTACGTGGGATGACCAACTCACCAGAAAGTGATACACCCGCAGTGCAAGGGGGGCTGGATTATACACATGACAGTGGCTTTTATTTGGGCTATTGGTTTTCGACTTTAACCGCTGCCTATGCAGACTTTAATACTTCGCCTACTGATGTGAAAGAAGAGAAAAAATCCTTCGAAAACGATTTTTACGCGGGCTATAAAGGCAAAATTACCGAGGATCTTGGTTATCAAATCGGCGGAACGGTTTATTACTATTATCCAGGTTGGGAATCGACAGGTTATGAAACCATCTTGGGTTTGAGCTATAAAGATTTCAGCATTACAGCACAGACTTTGTTGAATAATGTCACCTTCGGAAATAAGGGAGATACCTATTTCTTGGCGACCTATGCACCAAAACTAGCAGGTGGATTTACAGGTAAAGCGCAAGTTGCAGCCTATTATTATGGCGATGACGATGAATATCTGGCTTACCAAGCCAAAGCTGGCGATGTAACCAAAACGGATTTTGCCTTCCGTCATGCAACGCTCGGTTTATCGCACCCATTGGGCAATACTGGCGCAACGTGGAGTCTGGATTATATTTTTGGTGGCTATACTCGTGATGAAACCAAACAAAAGAATAAAGTAGTCTTAGCATTAGGTTATGCCTTCTAATGGAGTCTGAGCCATAAAAAAGCGACCTCAAGGTCGCTTTTTTAGCTTTGCTGACTGCGGTAGGACAAGGCTTCAGTGATATGGCTGCTACTGATGAGTTCGCTTTCGGCTAGATCTGCAATGGTTCGAGCCACTCTTAACACCCGATGATAGGCGCGAGCAGAAAGATTGAGCCGCTGTTGTGCCATTTCAATAATTTTGGTCGAGCTGCCATCTAATAAGGCATGCTGTTCCAATAATTTGGGAGAGAGCGCCTGATTTAAACAATGTTGTCTCTGGATTTGTTTTTCATAAGCATGGATGACGCGTTGTCGTACCGTGTTAGAGTTTTCGGTTGGAGTACGATCCTGTAATTCTTGTGTCTGTAAAGGTGGAACATCAATATGTAAATCAATCCGATCTAATAGCGGGCCGGAAATTCGATTTTGATAACGTTGAATGCTGTCTGGAGAACATTGGCAACGACTATCCTGATTAAAGGCATAACCACAAGGGCAAGGGTTCATTGCGGCTATAAACTGAAAATTTGCAGGAAAAGTCATTTGCCGCGCCGCGCGTGAAATCACGATCTCTTTAGATTCCAGTGGTTGGCGTAGTACCTCAAGCACCTTGCGATCAAACTCAGGTAATTCATCTAAAAATAGAACACCTAAATGCGCTAGGGTAATTTCACCAGGTTTGGGTTGTGAGCCACTGTCATTTCCAAAGAACTATGCGACAATATGAGCTAGGGTCAATGACTTAGACTACCTTTTACAAATAACTATGCGACAAATTTTATAAAGAACTATGCAACGGAACCCAGAATGAACAATCAATCATGCGACACCGTTAACATCGTACCAGCTCGAAGAAAAATTGGTAATACACGGATTAGTGTATCTGGTTTATACCCTTTTAAAAAAGATTCCGCAGTGGCCTTTGAATCAACACTGGAACGCGATTTTCTCATTCGATTAGAGGTTGACCCTAATGTTCTTGCTGTAGAATCTCAACCCTTTACCATTGAGTATTTTGATAATGGGCAGAAACGAGTTTACACCCCTGACTACCTGGTAACTTATAAGCATGATGATTTTCTTCCATTTATTGCACCTAAACTGGTTGAAGTAAAACCTACAGATGAATTGCAACTTAATTTACATCTATGGAAAGCTAGATATCGTGCTGCCATGAGGGTATGCAAAGAAGAGGGTTGGAAATTTCATATTGCACATGAAGGTCGTATTCGGGACCAGTTATGGTCGAATGCCATGTTTTTACAAAAGTACCGAAAGATGGACTTTCCCCCTGCTGATTCAAAGCACTTATTGGATTATGTGAGAGATCGAGAAGTAGTAACTTTTGAGACTCTATTAGCCAGACATTTTCTTGGCAAATGGGACCGAGCAAATGGAATTAGTCAAATCTGGTATTTAGTTGCTCATGGTTATCTGGTTTGCGATTTAAGTGCACCTTTACAGCCATCTACTGAACTCTGGGTAAGTGGGAGTTTGTCATGAATGATAGACGTGTGAATATCAAAATAGCTGCTGGGGAACCTGTTCAGATAAAAGGGATTCCTCATACGATCATTGAAGTCATTGACCTGAAATCAGTTTTTGTTGAAAACAATAATACAGGTAGGAAAAATATTGCGGCTATCAGTGAATTAAGGCCGTCAATAGCTGTGGAACAGCATGAAGATCTAGAGCTCATCGCTGATAAAGACTGGATTGAGGCTGAAAGACGTTTCAACATCATCCGTCCTTTCATTGAGGGAGGTGTGAGTGGTCGTAAGGAAGTAGAATTACGTGCTCAGGCACATGATATAAATCCAGCCACCATATATAGATGGTTAAAAATTTATAAAGCATATGGAACTATTGATGGATTGCGACCTAGAAAAGAGGGATTGCCACAAGGTAAGAAGATAATTAATAAACATGCTGAAGCAATCATTGAAAAAGCCATCAACGATTTATACCTAACTAATCAAAGAATAAGTGTTCAAAAAGTTGTACTTGAAGTGAAACGCTTATGTCATGAATACCATATCCTAGAGGTGCCTCATGCCAATACAGTAAGAAATCGTATTGCAGCGATTAGCCAGAAAGACTCTCTTCGTAAGAGGGGGCATAAGGAAAAGGCCGATAACAAATTTACACCTGCCGCAGGGAAATTCCCTCATGCTGATTATCCACTTGCCGTTGTACAGATTGACCATACACCCGTTGATCTTATTCTGGTTGATGATTTTAGCAGATGCCCTATAGGACGACCTTTTCTTACATTGGCAATTGATGTGCGCACAAGGGTAGTTGTGGGATATTACTTATCATTAGATGCTCCCTCTGTTATGTCTATTGCAATGAGCGTTTCTCAAGCTGTACTGCCCAAAGAGAAATGGCTAGCTTCGCGCAAGATTCAAGCTGAATGGCCTGTCTGGGGAATTATGAACACCATTCATGTCGATAATGGACCTGAGTTTCACTCAGAAACTTTCAGAAATGCCTGTATGGCACATGATATTCGTCTGGAATACCGACCAGTAAAAAAACCACGTTTTGGTGGGCACATTGAACGTTTGATGGGAACATTTGCAACGGATATTCACGCAGTTCCAGGAACAACTTTTTCAAATATTTTTGAAAGAAAAGGCTATAACTCAGATACGGAAGCAGTTTTCACATTTTCCGAATTTGAGGACTGGCTAATTGATTTTATCTGTAATGTTTACCACAAAAGAAAACACTCTGCTTTAGGTACTTCTCCACTACATGCTTTTGAGTTGGGTATCTTTGGCGATAAAAACACGTTAGGTTCTGGAGCTGCCAGATTGCCTGCAAATGATCATAATTTCTTTCTTGATTTTCTACCAAGTTTTGAAAGGACGATTCAAACAACAGGTGTAACAATTGATGGCCTTGCTTATTATGCTGATGTATTAAGAGGTTGGATTAATGCTGTAGACCCCTATAATCAAAAGGAAAAACGTAAATTTATCTTTAGGCGTGATCCAAGAAATATTAGTGAGATATGGTTCTTTGATCCCGAAATCAAAAATTATTTTAAGGTACCTTTAGCGGATCAAAGTATTCCGCCATTTAGTATTTGGGAACACAAAAAGATTCAAGAGCTAAAAAAGGAAAATGGCGAATATCTAAAAGATCATGAACTTGGACAGGCTCTAGCTAAACTTAGGGAACGTGTTCAGGAAGCAAGCACTAAAACTCGACGGGCTCGCAGATCACGTCAGCGCAGTACCCAACACCAAATGAGTGTTAATCCTGCATCAATTCAGGGCAAAAAACCTCAACAAGAGAGTACGATTTTGGAGCAACAGCTTGATAGCGTATATGGTTTATTGCCTCTCGATGAACTGGAAAATGATGGTAATCCTCCCATAAATAACCGAAGTTAAAAGTAGAGGTTAAGCAGCCATTAGAGGTGGCTTTCCTTTGTTAGCTTGATGTGGTCTTTCATGGTTGTAATGCCACAACCAGTTTGTTGCATAATCTTGTACTTCATCCAAAGTATCAAATAAATGCTTGCTCAGCCAACTATAACGTATGGTCCGATTATAGCGTTCAATATACGCATTCTGCTGTGGCTTACCCGGTTGAATATATTCAATACGAATACCGTGCTCAGTAGCCCAGCGCACAAATTCGTGACTGATAAACTCCGGGCCATTGTCACACCGAATAACTAACGGCTTTTCTCGCCACTCCAGCAATTGATTCAACGTACGAATAACCCTGATTGTGGGCAATGAGAACCCTGCTTCAATGGCTAGGCCTTCGCGGCGGTAATCATCAATCACATTCAATAATCGAAACTTGCGACCATCGGAAAGCTGATCATGCATAAAATCTAATGACCAAACCTGATTTTCTCGGATTGGTTCTTTCAATGGTTCAGGCGCATGCCGTTTTAGTCTTCTTCTCGGTTTAATACGCAGATTCAGTGCCAACTCACAGTAAATGCGGTAAACCCGCTTGTGATTCCAGCAGCAACTCTCAACATGCCGTAAATACGAGAAGCACAAACCAAAGCCCCAATCGGAATTTTCCTCAGTGAGTTCAATGAGCTGTTCAGCAATGAGTGCATTGTCATCGCTGAGATTGGCTTGATAGCGGTAGCAGGTTTCACTAATACCAAATGCTTTACAAGCCAAACGAATACTAATGGCATGCTGGGCAACTGCCTGTTGTGCCATCTTACGCCGGCAAGATGGCTTTACCACTTTTTTGCCATCGCTTCCTGGATGATTTCGGCCTTTAATCGCTCTTCCGCATACATCTTTTTAAGTCTGGTATTTTCGGCTTCTAGCTCTTTCAGTCGAGCCATTAATGATGTATCCATACCACCATATTTGGCACGCCATTTATAAAAGGTAGCATTACTCATGCCGTGTTCACGGCAAAGGGTCGCTACAGGTGTGCCAGATTCTGCCTGTTTCAAGATGGACATGATCTGACTGTCAGTAAATTTAGATGTTTTCATGCAGAATCTCCTGCTCGTATCTTAAGAGAAAATTCTACTTTTAGATCCTATTATTTTTAGGGGGGATTACCTGATGAGGATATTTCATGAGTAACTATTCACATGTTTTTCAAGAGTTTCGCCCTATTGTGGAACAGTCTAATGAGGACAGGCTCTACTTCCTGGAAGAGGACCGATGGATTGGGTATCCAGCAGCCAATGACTTACTAGACCAATTGAAAGGATTCCTGACACTTCCGAAGCGGAGCCGTATGCCCAACTTACTGGTATTGAGTAAGCCAAATAATGGTAAGACCTCAATTATTAATCAGTTCTTTAAGCTGTATGGGGAGGGTTATGTCAATGCAGAAAATAATGCAGTAAAACCTGTAATTGTTGTGCAGGCACCTGTTTCACCTGATGAAAAAGCTTTGTATATGGCTATTCTTGATAAGTTCTGGGTTCCCTTTCGAGAAAGAGATCCTGTTGCGAAGCTACGTTACCAAGTGGTCCATTGCCTTAAACTTTACGAGGTAAAACTCCTCATTATCGACGAAATGAATTCTTTATTATGTGGCAGCCCGATTAAGCAAAGAACAGTAATGAATGCAATTAAGTATTTGTGTAATGAAACACAGATACCCATTGTTGGGTTTGGTACAGAAGAAGCGATTAGTGTCCTGCGTACTGATCCACAGCATGTAAGCCGTTTTCGTGTGGTTAATTTGCCCTTATGGAAGCTAGATAAGGACTTTCAGGCCATGGTAAATAAGTTTGAAAAAGTTCTTCCACTCAAACAGGCTTCAAAACTGGCTGAGCCAGCAACAGTAAAATATCTACATGATATTACCGATGGAAATTTAGGTAATCTGCGAACGCTTTTACGGGAAGCTGCAAAGAAAGCTATTGTTTCTGGTCAGGAGTTTATCGACCGCAGCTTACTAGAAAGTGTGAAATAAGCCATGTGGAGGACTAGGTATGATAGGTACAACAGAAGTCCATTCATGGATTATCCCCACGACTTTACAGAAAGATGAGGCATTGTCTTCATGGTTGATACGTGCTGCACTCGATAGTGGTTGTGACCCATTAAGTCTAACAGGGGTACTCTGGCCTAAATGGCGAATTTGGTCAGTAGATGTAGATCGAGGTTTAAGCT
The DNA here is from genome assembly GCF_000369845.1 of Acinetobacter higginsii. NCBI lineage: Bacteria > Pseudomonadati > Pseudomonadota > Gammaproteobacteria > Moraxellales > Moraxellaceae > Acinetobacter > Acinetobacter higginsii. The sequence goes on from NZ_KB850213.1 coordinate 43,120, forward strand.
CAGAGCATTTACGGGCCTTGGTCAATACAACAAAAATTGATGAAAGCCAATTTGATTCGGCTACGCTTCGCAATTTCTTATTTAAATATAACTTGGATAATGGAACCCTTGATTCATGGTATCTGGTATTAGGTACAAGAAACCGCAAGCATCGAGGTGGCTGGCAATATTGTCCTAAGTGTTTGTCTGAGGATGATGTTGCCTATTTCCGTTTGCCCTGGCGCTTTGCCTGGCATACAGGCTGTATGAAACATAATCAGCGTTTACATGATCAATGTCCGAATTGTCATAATGCCATTCAACCTAGGCGACTTGAAGCCCCTGATCAGGTTATGACTTGCTGTTCAATATGTAAAAAAAGCTTATTGGAGGTTAATGAACGTTTTATGGATTGTCATGCCTTGGCATTCCAAAAAATCTTTGATCAATTCTTGGAACAAGGCCGTGCAACCTATCAGGATAATTTGATTTCACTAAATGATTGGTTAACGGTGATTAAGTTATTTTCACAATTTATTAGAAAAGTTCTAGCTAGTTCATCAAATGGAAAAGGATGGGCTTTTCTTGAACAACTCAAGATTCAGGTACCCCATTCTGAGCTTATCTCGAATGGATTGGTTATTAGCCAACTTCAAGTTATCGAGAGGGAACGGCTATTTTCCTGTATTTATCAATTACTCATCATTCCTCTAGAAAAATTTATTGAAACAGCACAATCTTTAAATATGAACAGATCTTCATTTTGGGATAAGAGAAACCAGTTGCCAGCCATATTAAGACCTATTGAAGAACAGTTGGGCTCGGTTTATAGGAACTACCCTCCAAAGAGAGCATTAGTTGATACACGCAAACCTAAAAGTAAGGAGGCTGTAATACGAAAGTTTTTGAGATTAAAAAGAAAATTAGGATAGTGTTTGGAGGGAAACGCTATGTCTCAGTGTGATGAATGTGGTAATGCGGTTGAAAAGATACACCGACGCTATAAACAGCGTAACTATTGCCATAAATGCTATGTGCGAGTTTTTAAAAAAAGAGATTGCCCATCATGTGGTAAAAGCTCAAGATTGCACAAAACTGATGAATTGGCTGTTTGCCAAAAATGTGAAACTAATCGCCCCTGTATTCGATGTCAACGTATTGATTACCCTGTAGGCAAAATAACGGAACAAGGACCTGTTTGTAATAGCTGCTCAGTTTATTTTAGAGAGTTTCAAGCTTGTGAACGATGTGGAATGGCATCACAACGTTTGTCTCGTATCAGCCGTTTTGAGGATAATTTAAGAGTTTGCACAAAGTGTGCAACCCGTGATTACCAGACATGCCAAAGTTGTAGAAGATATAGGTCGGTTGAACAGGATGCTGTGTCAGGCAAAATGCTTTGTAAAAAATGTTCAAGCTGTCCACCACTTCAATGTTTAACCTGTCAGCAACAAATTCCTGCTGGATGTGGAAAATATTGTGAATCATGTTCATGGCGAAGAATATTGGGCAATAGGATTAAAGAACTAGTTAATACATTAGTGAATCCAAGTGTTAAAGGTTACTTTGAAGAATATATGAATTGGCTTGATCATGAGCTAGGACCACATAAGGCTGCATTGCTAATTCATAAACACATTCAGTTCTTTGAAAAGACCAATAATCTTTGGAGAGAACAGATCCCAGATTATGCCCCTTTATTACACAGACTAAGAGCAAGCGGTCTACGCAAATATGAGCTACCAATGCGATGGTTAGTTTCAATGTATAAACTAGAAATCAATACTGAATTAAAAGATCAGTGTTCAGAATTGGATCAATTGGAGAGGTTGGTAAAGTCATCCCCAGAATTAACTTTGTCTGCCCAAGTGCTTCAGGAATATGATCAATATTTAAAAAATAAAATGAAACTGGGTAACACCACTCTTCGCTCGACCCGTTTAGCCATGAAACCAGCTTCCGCATTAATGCAATTGGTTAATCAGTCTCGATTAGACTTACCTACGATGTGGCATGTGAAACATTACTTATATCAATCACCAGGACAAGCAGCAGCATTAACAGGCTTTCTTAACTTTCTAAATAAAAATTATGATACTCAGTTGAACTCAACAAGAATGTTGGATAAAGAATCGAAAAATAAAAGTAATTTGAAGAAGTTAGAAAAAGATTTACTAACAATGATGAAAAATCCAACAGAAAATTTTGATGAGTTAACCTGGGTGAGACTGTGTTTGGGATATTTTCATGGACTGGATAAAAACATTTGTAATCGTGTAGATAAAGTTGATATGAATGTTGAAATAGATGGTTTTAACGTCTTGATCAATAATCAACAATATTGGATACCGAACATGGAGTTTTCCTCAATAAGATTCTAATCCAGAAGTAAGTAACTCCCTCACATGATTTCTGTCTATAAAATAGAAATTAAAATGAGAAAGGATAGTGGGGAAAATATCAATAAATAGGGTGAAAGTTAGACGTACTTGTTATAAACATGGTCTATTTATATTCTATGTTTCATAATTAGAAAAATGGACATCAACTATAGGAAAAGCAATGGATTATAAGTATTACGTTTATGTACATGAAACATTATCAGGTGAAGTATTTTATGTTGGCAAGGGATGTGGTGATAGAGCGTGGCGTAAAGGTCGAGATTTGAATTGGGATTTGTATGTTGAAAAATATCTAAATAATCAATACAACGTTAGAATCGTACTTGATCAATTATCAGAAAACCAAGCATTAGAAGAAGAGGAAAAGCTTTTTTCAAAATATGGCGATCAGTTGGTTAATCGTCAAAATATGAGCCGAAGCTTAAATATGGAGGCTTTAAGTCATCGAAATGAGATTGAGTCAAAGTTAAAGAAAACTGAGTTGGATGCTGAGTTAGCGACGGAGGTGAATGAAAAGGCTGATCTATTTATAGAAGCATTGAGGTATCACAAATTATTTGCAAACACTATTATTGAAAATGGTTTACTGGCGGAGCTTCTTGCTCTGCGCCCTCTGGGTTCTATCCAACTATTAGATAAAGCTGTCCGAGCATTGGTTGCTGCTGATAGACAAGAACAGGCCCAAATTGTTTTTGACCAATATTTTGTTGACTATCCTCATGAAAAAGAACTGACCATGGTTGCTTTAATTGCCAAAGTCATTGAGCGTGGAACAGTACGATTAACAGAGCAACAAGATTTTGTACCGCCCGAACCCCTGCCACTAGGATGGCAGTACGCCAAAGAGCGAAATGAGCAAGTCTTACGTTTAGATCACAAGATGTACGAAACAGACAAATCAGAAAATTATGATCTAGATGTACTTAAAAATCTGATGGATCAGGATATGTCTGCTGCAATGCTGTATGTGAAAAGGTGGATTGTTCAGGATGAAAGAGTTAGACGCAAAGACCCTTTGGACAATGCATTATGGTTGTATTCAGAAGCACGTAAAATTGCCAGTAAGCAGAAGAATCTGCTTGAGGAGTGTTTATTTCAGCAACGATTGACTAATTTACTAAAGGGGCGAAATAAACATTATGAAAAGAATCTAATAACATTAAGAAAACTTGCAGCAAAACTTTCTAAGCAGAATATTTTGAAAAAATAAGCTAATGGATTTCTCCAACAGCCAAATTATGTATTTCTGACAGTTCTTATAAAAATAACATGTATAAGCGCATTATCCATACTTACCTAAATTCATAAATAACAAATCCCAAATATAAATATTTGGGATTTTTGGCGTTGGTTTATGAGTTTGTAATCAATGCTTGTGTGGAAATATTTTAGGAATCAAGCGGATATATATTGGTAGAAAGCAAAGCTCAACAATTGTTTGCGTTAAAATTACAGCAGGGATAATAGGCATACTTCCTGGTACTGCTAAGGCTAGTGGCAAGATAACCAAAGAGTTTCGATATGATGCTGAAAAAGATACTGCTCTTGTAGAACTTGGCTCCAGTTTAAACAAGGATGCGATAGCCCAGCCTACAAAGGGAGCAATAATGGCAAATGCGATGTAAATTGGTAAAGCCTGAAGGGCAGCACTTTGAGCAAGTCCAATTTGAGGCGTCACTGATGCGAGCACAATAAACAGAACAAGTGCTGTAGCAGGTATCCATTCCTAATATTGTGTTTGGCTTCAGAAAAAAACATTTCAATATTTCAACAACTATTGAATTATAGAAATTGACAAAGGTTGTTGCAACTATTTTATGGAAGGGAGCTTATATACAGGTTTAGTGCTAATCCCTTATAAGAAAATGATTACATTTGTCAAATTTGGATTTTAACCCTCATTTTTTTCTTTTTTTTCTTCCTTTAGCTGAATATTGGTAATTCCAATTTTTCTTAGAGCATTCAATAAAGTTGATTCACCATCTGAAAAGCCAGCAGATTTTGAGCGCCTAAAAACAAATAATTGGGTAACAAGATTGGAGCCCTGAAGAGTTTTCGTATAAGAACCCTCTGACAAAGGCAAGCTTTTCATGAGATCGGAAATATACTGTTCGAATTGTTCTAGGGTCTTTGACCTAAATATTAGTCCAGAATGCCCACGTTCCTTGTAGACGCTCTTTCCTTCTGCATTTGAAACATAAATCGCAGGTTGTATATCGAAAATATAAACTGGAGGGTAATTTCTAAGAGATAGTCGAATGACTAATGCTCCGCGGGTTGCTGTTTTATTTGAATTTGCATAACACCAATTTTTATAAGCTTGTTTTTCTTCATCTGAAATATCTTCATTTTCTAAAGTTTCTGAATTGACGGAAAAGGCCATGAGAGTGGGTTTATCGTTGTAATTAAAGTCTTCTTCAAAAGTATAATAGTGTACTGCATTGACAATACTGGGATTTAACGAGTGTGCTTTTACGCAAGCATTCCAAAGGTCCATAATTCTTCCTTGTTCTGGAGCTTCAAATTCTGTGGCATTATCTTTATTAGTGGTCGGATTAATTGTGGCATTAAGAATATCCTTGGAGCTATCTGGTTGCCCTGTACCAATCGTATTTGTCTCCTTTGTATTTTTCTTTCTTTGTGGTTGGGTGATGGTTTTTTCATGTTTTGTTTTACTTTTCTCTCCTACTGGTCCTGCTCCTAACCAGGTAAATTCATGACCTAAAATAACTGATTGTGATAATGGTTTGCGCCCCCCTTGATCTTCAGATACGTTAATCTGACCAGGACCTAGTTGCAATTGAGGAGGATTAGGTGAGTTAACATCTACAGGTTTCTTAACGCGGTGAATTACTTTTGGAACGCGTCTGATGAGTGTTTGATCAGGTAATTCTATTCCAAGAATAGTCAAGGCTAAAAAGGCATTGGTGTCAGGGAGACAGAAACCAGAAACCCTAATTTTTCTCGTTTCCTCATGCCATGGCATTACTTTAGGGTATATATGGTTTCTTTGAGTAAAATCATCATGTTTTGCAATACTGCTAAATAAGATCCTTACGGCATCCTGGGTATATTCGCTGTATTTATAGTAGGCAATAAATACATGATCATCTGATGTGAGGCTATCACCTATAAGGATCGTCCAGGTATTTTCTTCTTGTGGATGAGGTGTGTAGAGCCGTTCATGTCTTTCGGCCTCATCATATGTTGTCAGAATTCTAGGAAGTTCTGTAGAGAGACCATATCCTCTTACCAGAAACTCAAAACAAGGTACGAGTAGTTCCTTATATTCCTGATCCTTTAAGGAGAAAGAAATGCAATTCTCACGTTGGCTTGGATTAATATAAAATTTATTCTTGTCTGAGAAGAAATGATCTATTCTCCCTGTCTTTTCGTCTCGCTTATATGCTTGAACATAGGTATGTGTAAAATCCGTATGGTCAATATCAAACTCCCGTATTTCTAAAGGAAGATAATCAACCAATCGTTCATGATGCCAAACTGTGCCAATAGGCCAAGACACCAAATCTGTTATATTGGCATCAATAAAAATAAAATTATTTGTGGGTGTGTAATCTTCAAGAAGTTCCCTAAAAGCAACATGAACTTTAGGTTGGGTATTTCTACGTTCAGCTTTTGCTAACGCCCCATACCACCACACCATTAAGAACTTTTCAGCATTGGATTCAAGAACTTTGAATGCGGGGGATTTTTTTTTATCTGAAGAGTTATCAGTATTTTCTTCATTAGAATGATTGTTCATGATCAACCTCTCTATTGGTAATATTATCGACTAGTCAATTCTTCTTATAAGTTCAGTTCGGCTGTAGGGATATACTGCCCATCTACCCAATCGTAAAGCTGGATATCACAAATACCATTCAAGCGATGTCCCAAGATCATTGCAAAAACTGAGGGTGCCTTAATAAAGAGGTGTAATTTAGATAACTTATTTTCAGATTTGAATGAAACTAAAGCGGATTTTGCCTCTCTGACAGCAAGATTTAGAGTTTCCATATTATCAATGGCATGACAGCTTTCTAAATTCAGTCTAGGTAAGCTCTTTACTTCATTAATCGTAGAGTCAATGTCTTTACCTATAGCTGTAGGAAATCCAATAGTGACTATGGCTTCAGTTTCACTCTGTAGCTCAACAGAGTCGATTTTAGTAAAAAATTGTCCCTCTTTCTGTTTATGGTCATCAGTGCGATAAGTGAGGCCATTATGTTCTATTTCGAGTAGGAAATTACGTGTGGCACTAAAAACATAGCCAAGCATACATGCAGTGGACATTCTTTGTTTGCCATCTATAAGGAGGATTCTACGGTCACCACTGTTATGAATGAAATCCCCAATCAATACTGCTTTTTTGATTAGGTTATTCCAGTCGCTGGAGGTTTTTTGGGCACGATCAGGACCATTGAAATCACGAATATCTAAGTTTAGGTCTTGGTACTGACTGGTTGAAGTAGAAAGGTTAATTTTAATAGGACTGCATAGCCACTGATCCCTCTCTTTTCCTAAAGCCTGGCAAATAAGATTTTCATAGTCTTTACGGTATATAGGTCCAGAAGATGAAAGGGAAATCAAATCTTTAAATTGGTCTTTTAACTGTCTGACTTTAGTCATAGTCAATTCGATGTTGGATAAATGTCCTATTTCACCCATAAAGATAGAATCACTGCTCTCAGCGTTGAAAGTTATAAAATCAACGTGATCAAGAGCGAATTCAACAAGCGAGGAGTCAAATTCTTTTTCAACGCACCAGTTAATAATATCCTGACGGCTTTTTAACAAAATTACAGAATCTGTATTGTATGAAGCACCAACGCCTCTAACTCTCTCAATCTGGGCAAGGAATGGGTGAAGTGTATTTGAATAGCTGGGGCACACTAAACCGAAGCGAATATATTCACTTGATGGAATGTCAAAAGCCTGCTTGAAACGTTCAATTTCTTCCCAAAATTTTGTGGGAGTAAGAGAATGATTCTTGGCTTCATACATGACACGGTGTAAATTTTTTTCTGGAGAAAAATAGCAAACCTCCACATCACCTATTGATTCACTCACAATGTGACTAAAAGCACTTTCAGATAGCCATAGTGGCAGGTTCTTTAATACAAAGGCATCCTGATAATCAAACCCTACTCGTGCAATTGCACCACCAGTTGATTGTTTTTCTAACAGACTTGCACTCATTATTATCTCTCTAAATCCAGGGTGGATGGGTAACAGGAACCATCTGGTAGGTAGGTATGGGCACTGCCCTCAAGATGATTGTTTTTTAAATGAAAAATCAGTAAGACTACAAAATTTGCACCCACTTTTGGATCGGACACCAATTCCCTCATGGTGTGATGGTCTTTACTGCTGGGTTGTACACTAAAGAGAGGATGGCTATGCCATTCACCTAAATAGTTAAATTTTTGATAATTATTGTTTGTTGATTTATGAAAAAGGCGGATTGCTTTGATAGCATCCGTAATTCCACGTACAAAGGATGCTATCGTTCCACTCTTTTGAACAGTTAATGAGCTAACTCTAAAATGGTTTGTACCTATATGCTCACCCATTAAAACACCGCCACATTCGTGGGTTCCAGACTTCAACAGGGCTTTTATCAGTAAAATTTGTATATCAGTAGGAATGGATATTTTCAGCATCAGTATTAACCTTTCATCGGTTCAGGCTCTTCAATAGAATTGCCATTTTCACTTTCAGATATCTGTTTATCCGTAGGAGATTCTGTTACTAACGCACCTGAACAATCGATAGGATGAGTATCAAAAGGACATTGAAATATCCAATATTTACGGAACCCTATTAAATATGCTGAATATGGATAAGAGGATTGCTCATCAATTGTACATAAAGTATCTAATGTGAACTGCGTCATAGACGCTGCAAGAGCCGTTACATCTGCATCTGATGCAATATATGTTTGGTTTTGTGTTTGAAAGCCGTAATTATTAACTTTGCCTTCTGGGATTGGTTCCAACGTTTGTAAGACACCATAAATATGATTGCGAAGCTCTAAAGGTGAGGCATCTAACGTTGGGCGACTACGGGCCATCATTGCTCCACCACCGCCACCAAAGATTTCACCCCATACCATTGGTATATGTTTTCTTTTAGCAATTGCAGCTAAGGTTAGAAATGTATGTGAGCTTGCTGTCGCATCAATAATCAGATTACATGTACCAATGGCATTAGCGATATTGGAATTTAAATGAGGATTTTCCTGTCCACCAATTTGCATTTCATACGTTTCAACCTGCATGTCTAATGCAGTTCGTTTTAATGCTCTTTCAACAGCATGGGTTTTAGCAAAGCCAACATCTAACCAGTTGAGTTCATTACGGACAAGATTGTGTGGAGCCAGAATATCATCATCAATAAGTAGAAAGTTTTTACAGCCCGACCGTGCCAGTGAAATTGCAATTTTACTTCCTAACGATCCAAGACCTACAATTGCTATCCTTGTATTATTGAGATGGCTAAATTGTGCTGGCAATCTTTGATTCTGATCATCATGTAGATTAATAGCAGGATAACTTACGAAAAGTGGTGCTGTATTATTAATCAAGAATAGTTCCAAGTTACCCTTTAAGTCATATAACAATATAGGCTGTATGGAATTTGTGAATTCCTCTTGAGCAGGCCATAAATTGCCTAAAAAGGATTCTAATGAAACTCGGTCATTTACGGATTCCTTTAATTGAGGAACAGAATCAATTCGTATTGCCCATCCAGACAATTCAAATCTTTCATTAGAAAATGATGGTACGATGTCAGGTAGAGATTTGTTCTGAATATTTGTTGGAACAATAACGGTTTTGTCTCGAAAGCTTGAGATGGCAATCTTAAAGTCCATTTTCTCAGAATCACTACCCAAGAGTATGTGACGTAACATAGGTGTTTCAATGAATCTTTCTGAAACACCTCTTAATTTTTGACCTATTGTTTCAGAATGCCTAGATGGTACAGGTTCTACATTCATCTCCAATACAGTCATTGCATCTGTTAATAAAAGAAGCTGGGCACTTCTAACTAGATCCACTCCACTGATATTGGTATTCCAATTATCTGGGCCATATTCTAGACACAGCACTCCTGAACCACCATACTGGTGCAAGATACTCCATCTTTCACCAGATTTTTGTGGGCGTATATATGCTGGTAGCTCTGGGAAAAGCTCTGGATATACTAAAACACCATTAAAATCTATAGTTCCTATCTTTAGAGAGAAGTTCAAATGCAATTCATTTGTTTCTGTTGAGTTCCACTCCTGAATCTTAAAACTATTTTTCTCTTTCTCAAGATCAGTCAATAACTGCCGTTCTTGAGCTAGGCGTTCTAATGGTGTTTTTAGCAGTTCCATTACGCAAAGCCTCCTGGTTTATTTGGATAAACAGGGGTTGATGGAAATGTTAATCCCGCACCTAGAGCAGAACGGATTAAAGAGCTGGCCATATCAGCAGAGTTTGCACTTTTGTGTGATGCCGAACGTGGAAAACGATTACCCAGAACCTGCCGCCATAGGGCTAATGCTTTATCATCATCTGTTTCATTTAAGGCGTTTCTTGCAATAGCAGCTTGTTCTTCTACCTTTTCATAAAAAGTTTTGAACTCATCTGCTGTGACCGCAGAAAAAACATTATTGCCTGCAACACCAGGATCTTCTAAATGTGGAATTATGCCTAGTGACGCATAAATCCCATAAGAATTCCTGATCGTTTCTAAAAGATAAACAAACAACTTTTCATAGTTGGATTCGTAGTAATTCATATGCTTGGCAACCAGGCATTCTAAAATGAATCCTTTTGGTCTTTTTAAATCAGACAAGTTCTCACGACGCCACCATTTAAATAGCTTCACAAGAGGCTTAAATCGACCATTTGCATTTTTATTCACCTCAACAGTCCACTCGGTATGGGCTGGAGGGTTGGTAACTAGCCATTCTTCAAGATGAATGTCTGGAATCAGATAGCCGCCATATCCATCTGAAATGATAGGGACAACATCCATATCAACTTTTTTCAACTTAACATTTACTGAACGACGGTTAACGGTAAGATCGGTATATCCAATATCCTTTAATGCCGTATGTACTGCATCAAGGACAATTTGAGGATTATCATTAATTGTGTGATTTGTAAGGGCAATAATATCTACATCTGGCCTTTGTGTGATTCCGCCTATGGTAGTCGGACGTACTGCCGTATTTCTTTTATAAGAACCTGATAAGAATGTATGCACATGTACTTTGCTGAATTCATTATGCACTTTTAAAGCATCACGAAGCGTATTATGTGCGCTTGAACAATCATTAACCGTTGTTGTAGATGGTTCAATATCGGAAAGTAGGTCAAGAAACTGCTGTTGAGTTGTCATAATTCTCTCTGAGCCCATGTACTAAAATGGGGCATAAAATTAAGTGCGATCAGAAAAATTAAGTAACCTACGGCTGTGAACTTTGTTGCATAGCAGTAGGTTATTTAACCTTGTTTACGATATTGAGTTTGAGTTATCAGGACCATCCGATTTTTTATTACGGATAGCATCCTTTTCTTCTTTCAATGGCCGAGTTCTGGGAAATTTAAAATATCCAGTTGGATGGACAATAATTTTTCCAGATTTATGGCGATAAGATTTACAAAACACGAAGTCTTGATTTTCGGTAAGCATTGTTAGCCCTCCTATTTTGGCGGCTCGTTTTTCAGGGCGCATACCAAAATAAGCGAGTAAATCTTGAGATTTACGGGCCTAAATGTTAGAATGGGGTTCTGACAGCCAGATCTAACATGAGGTATGCGTAGGGCTTAGAGCCATATGCCTTTCCTGTGTGAAAATCTATCAAGCCGACTCTACCCAATAGAGTCGGCTTTTTAATTTATAAAACCATTTCAATAGTCTCCATTGAATCTAGGTCAAAATAATATAGTTTTTTAAAGTCATCTTCATATAAGTCAAATAATTGAGATAGCTCACTAATGACAGATGTTGATGTTTTTTTCGCATCTATTGCATAGTCAAAGAGCATTGAAGCTACTCTATATGTCGCTTCTCGATCCAATTCATTTGGTTCAACTTTACGATAACCACGCATAGCCATTTGCCGCCATAAATTGGCACTTTGACTTGAAGTTATAGTTCCTAACTCTGACGCCCTATAGATTAAGGCCGCCATTGAGGTTTTCCATTCCTTTTTAAGTCTTAGATAATGAGCTAAATTGGTTGAACCTAATTGATCAATAATTTTTTCTTCTGGCATTAAGAATTCGGCAGCAAAGTCATTTGCTTCTTTTTCCATGAATTCAGATGGTTCTTCATGGAGGACCAAATGCCCAAGTTCATGTGCTAATGTGAAGCGTATTCTGTCATTTGGCTGATTTGCATTTAGAAATACGCATGGAGACACACCATGCATTTTTAAGGATACACCATCAACATTGTTATCTTTAAAGTCGCATAAAAAGACTAAAACCCCTGCATCTTCCACAGTGGCAGTTAGGTTTTCAAGAGGTTCACTTCCTAACGCCCACAATGATCTAAGCTTTTTAGCCGCTTCTTGAGGAGTGTTTACATCTAGGCCAATTTTAAAAGTTGGTAAGGAGTTTTTTCTTTTTGGCACATTTGTGAACAATTCTAATGTTTGTACATGGCCCATTTTTAACATCATTTCAGCATTCATACGGCTCAATGCTTTAGCTGTGGTAGAGCTTTTTTTTCTGTATGCATGCAAACTAATCGGCAGTGCATTTAGCTTTTCAATATGTTCAAAAAATCGTATAGGGAAATGTAGGGCATTAGATAGATTTTGGATAACTTCATCGGAGGGTTTTAAGTCCCCACTTTCAATTTTAGATAATGAAGCCTGAGTAATAGACTGTCCCATTCCAGCAATTAGTTCAGTTTGACTAAGGCCACGAAAGTTTCGTGCAATACTAAGCATATCAGGATTGAAATGAGTCATATTCACCTCCAAGATCATTGACTTACAGATCAAGTTAAATGAATAATAACTGAACAGTAAAGAGTATGCAAATTTTTCTACAAATTATTCCTAAAATGTTTCTATTTTTAATAACAACTATATATAGTGGTAGTTGTTTGAATTTTAATACCATATATTGTATTTTATTGTTTTGCAATCTTAAGAAGATAAATTGAAATGGCTCTACTTGATTTAGTGGTTTTGAGAACTATACGATTAGATAATTAAATCTGTAGTACGGTTGGTTTGAGAAAGGGGAATATCCTGTTCTAACTATCTTTATTCATATTTCTTAGTAAATCATCATATTTAAGGTATTGAAAAATATAATATTTAATTAAAAATGATATCAATTGTTATCTTAGGTATCTAACATATCCCATTCGTCACCTAATACCCAACGTAGAGCTGACAATTTACCGTTAATCATACCCCATTCAAAGTCATTCCAAGGGCCAACATCTTCATATGTCTCTTTAACTTGTTTGGCAGATTTGATTGCACCTTCAAGAATATCTTCATGAATAAAATGATTACCATAGTGTTTCGTACCTTTAGGAACAATTTCTATCTCACCTTCATTTATCTTCCAGATTAGATTTTGATGACGGTTATACCAAATTTTATCTACTAGCTCGTCTAATACATCGAGAATTTCTCTTAAACCACGAGTTTCTTCTGTAAAGTCATGTTCAAACTCTATTTCAGCTAAGTAATTATTATCAATCAGGTTGATTGCGGATGCTAAGTTATTAAAATAACAAGTATTACCATTGAAAATATTTTCAAAATCAGTATGAGGCTTTCGATGGTCTTTGGCAGAAAAGTCGTTATGATTATGTGTTATGAAAAAACAACTATCTGCCGTATTGACACTTAATGAAAATTCATAAAATTGCTCAATAATTACAGCATCAGCTACAGAGTTTTTACTGATATGGAATGGAGCTTTTTTATCTAAGCCTCGTTGAATGGCTGCAATCTTTGAGCGCTCGCTAATACTTATTTTTTCCGCTGATTCAATTAGTTTCTCAACTCTGTTAATGGTTGCATAGTTAGCATCAGTCAAAAGAGGAAGTCTTGCATTTATATCGTTTAGTACTTCAATGGTTTGAGCTTTATTTTTTTTTGCAAACTCACTTACAACTGTTTTGACTTGTTTAAATTCTTGAGATAATCGTTTTGCTGTTTTGTTTGCGACCTCTTCTTTGTTTCTTTCATATTCTTGAGCTACTAAGTCAATTACGACTAACTTCGCTACTTTAGTACGAACAAGATCTTCCAATGCAGAAACTAGTGGTAATTCTTGTTTCTTAGTAGAAATATCTAAAAAAACACACGTATCAAGAAATATATAAAACATACTGCCTCATTGATTATTAAAAAAGTTAAATTTATTGACCCTCGTTAATGTGCTTATAGGTAATGAAAATACTTTCTATAAATACATCTAAAGTAACATTTTCTATAGAGGTAATATATATTGATTTATTTTGCGTTCTAAGCGTTCAATTTCTATCTTGCACTTTTGGTAATAAGAATCGTTAGGGATATTATTCTTAGCAATATTTAATGATATGGTTGCGTGCTCTATATCTCCATCTGCAAAATAAGCATATGTTTTTTGTAACTCACATAGGTGCATAGATTTCCCGAGTTTATGAGCTAAATCTAAGCATGTTATAGATTCTTTGGTTTTATTTTTAATTCTGGCTAATATTTTACCTTTAGTAAATTGGAGTTCTGAGTGATTAGGGTCAATATTAGTAGCTTTATTGATTTTTTCTAAAGCTTGTGGAAAATCTTTATAAATAAATAGAGTATTTGAATACTTCTCTAATAACCAAATATTTGTTGGATCCTCATCTATCGCTAATTCATAGTATGCAATTGCTTGATCTTTATTACCCTCATTAAAGAATTTTCTAGCTGCCCGTGCAAACCTACTTAAATAAGCTTTTTGATCATTATCTGATATTTCTACTTCAATATGTTTTAAAAACTCTATATATCTTTTTTGGATTGATTCTAGATCTTTTTGAAGAGGATGTGTTTGATCATCAAAATTTACAGTTCTATCTTTACAAAATTTCATAAAATCATTGTTGAAAGTAATTTGAAGTTGGCCATCAATACTACTAAGTTGACAAATCCCTTTACTACCTTCTAATGTGCTCTGAGCTAAAGAAAAAGTTAAATTAGCTTTATCAGAAGCTAATTGCATAAAATATTGATCATGATCAGGACCAAAATAGGTTAAGAGAAGTAAAAAGCGCTTTTCTTTTTCATTAAATCTTTCCCAAACATCAGAAAACAAGAACATCCCTAAGTCTTTTTCCTGTAATCTTTTCACTTTATCTAATGCGCTATTAAGTGAGCTTTGTAGTTCATTTGCAAATTGAATGAAAACATTCAAAATCAATGGTTTATTGTTGAGTTCTCTAGTGATTTTTTTTAAAGTAGGTATGCCAGCCTTCTTTATTGCATCAATATTTAATATATCTCCTCTTTTTTGAATATATTCTATACCTTCTTCATCGGACCATTTAGTTGTTTCAATTGGTCTTGCTTCAAGTCTTTCTGTACGACGAGAAGTAAGAATTACTCTTCCAGCATAACGGGAAAGTAAGTGTATTTGCTTACCTAGATTAATAATATCATCATCATTTTCAGCCATAGTTTCTGTATTATCTAAAATAATGAGATGCTCATTTTTTTTAATCTTCTCTTTTTCAAGTAAGCCTTTTAATTTTTGAATAATAGTTTCTGCATCTTTTTGATACCAACTATTGTCAAGTTTGACTTCTAATAGTTGTGCTATATGTAAAGCGACATCTGCAACGCCTAGATTGTTGTTCGTAAGTGATTCTAAACCATGTATTCCCCAACGAGTCTTTTTTGCTGTGTAAAAAGTAATAACACTGGGTTTCCATTCGACCTCAATAGAACCTTCAAGGACACGATGCATAAATTCTAAAATGAGAGTTGTTTTTCCAATGCCACCATCACCATATACAAGACATCGTTTTGAGTCTTCTGGATCATTAAACCAGTCAATAAGCTCAGTGATTTCTTTTTTTCGTCCTGTAAAGTCAGCTACAGATATAGCTCTCTCTGGTAAAAAAATTAGCGGATTCCAATCATTATATTCATATACCTCATAAGTTTTTTTTGTAGAAATATTAAAAATTTTATTTGGTACTTCATAAGATTGATCAGTAGCGTTTGTTAAGGACGTTTGAACTTTAGCAGTAACATGAATCATACCATTATTAGTTTTTTTGATTTTTCTGTAACACGTAGGATTTCCATCAAATAATCTTAATGTTTGAATAGGAGTGGAGATATTAAAAATTTTAGGAAAAAATAAAAAATCGTCACCTTTGCTTTCAGGCAGATAAATTTTTAATTTGTCTAAAATATATTCAATAATATCGATGTCTAAAAATAAATTAGTTGATGAAATACCATGACCAAAGATACTTTCATTTCGATCTTCAACATATGTATGTAAGATATTTCTTAAAGATATTTCTTTGATTTGTAGCCATTCTACTAATGCAGGTTCGTTTGAAATATCTTTATCTTCAAAGTAGAATCTAGATAAAGAACTATTTTTTAATTTGGCTATCTGTGTTAGAGAGTTACTTATAAAATCAACGCATGTTCCATCGGCTGGTTGAGATAGCTCAATGAAACTAATATCAATTTTTGACATATTTTCCGAACTTTCTTTAGCTAAAATATTTATATATTCCGCATTTGAAATACAAATATGTTGAATAAGTATTCTAAAAATACTCAGGCTTACTTCAGCAATATTTTTTTGTGTTTTTAATTTGCGTGCTGCTTTAATATTATTTAAAAAAATATTATACATTGCAAGATCCAAATATATAGTTTGTACTTTGATATTATTTTAAATTATATTGAATTATTTTTTATATTCAATGATTTATTTCAAATAAAGATTAATGTAAAGATAAAATCTGTAATTTATCGCATAGTTCTTTGGAATGTCGCATAGTTGTTTGTAAATGACAGCCACCGCCGACCAAAGCAATTGCGGATGCGGTATGGTGTGGTGCACGAAAGGGTCGTTGCCCAAAGCTATGTTGTGCATTGGCGACTGAATAAATACTGGCGACCTCTAAATTTTCCTGTGCATTGGGTGGCGGTAAAATGGAGGGAAGGCGAGAGGCGAGTAAGGTTTTACCTGTACCAGGAGGGCCTTTAAATAAGAGCGAATGCCCACCTGCTGCTGCAATCTCTAAGGCACGACGTGGTCGTAACTGTCCTTTAACATCTGCGAGGTCGAGTTGATAAGACGTTAAACCATGAATTGATCTTTGTGGTGCAGCAGTAATTTGAGAATTGCCCGAAAAATGTGCACAGACATCCTGTAGGTGATTGGCCGCATATACCTCAAAATTGGGGAGTTGGTTGGCCTCTTCTAAATTGCCATTAGGCAGCAACAGACGATGCTGCGCTTGTTGGCAGGCCATCGCGATGGTCAATGCGCCTGAAATCGGGCGTAAATGTCCATCTAATGCCAGTTCACCAATAAATTCAAAGCCTTCAGTGCTATTTTCTGGTAATTGTCCTGAAGCAATCAAGATGCCAAGAGCAATGGGTAAATCAAGTCTAGAACCATCTTTAGGGAGATCTGCTGGTGCCAAATTGATGGTTAAGCGCTTGGTTGGAAACTGAAAACCGCTATTAATAATGGCTGAGCGGACACGATCTTTACTTTCACGTACTGCAGCTTCAGGTAGACCTACAATTGTGAGTGAAGGCAAGCCTGAACTGATGTGGACTTCAACTTCAATTTGTGGGGCGTGTAGACCCAATAAGCCTCTCGTATAAATTTTGGCAAAAGACATCTTATTATTGTTCCATTGTGGTGCTTTATTTTTAATCATTTTTCGGTGCTATTCGCACCGAATTGGTGCTTATTTTTTATTCTGAACGATTTCTTCAAGTATTTTCATTTGCTGTTGCAGCTCAGTGAGGCGTTGATTGGCCGTATTGAGAGCAGTTCGTTGGCGATCAAGCTCTTGTTTAGAGACAAGGTCTAACTTTTCGATGCTTTCACTGAGTAACGCACGTAAGTTTTTTTCTAGGTCTTTTTTAGGTTGGTCAACTTGTTGCAAAATTGCCTGTAAAAGAGTCTCAATCATAAAGTGCTCAATAGGTTATGTATATTTGCTGCTCAGTGTATCACTGCTGGCTATATTCCTCTAGCACACTTCGGGACAGAAGGATGAGTGACTGGTTGATTTCATTCAATATAGCGAAATGAAACTTATTTTCGATGCACTATCTACATCTTCAAGCCTAAATAGGTTATAAAGAAAGCTTGTGCCCAATATTTAAAAACCCCCAACCTTTAAATATTGGCATGAAAATTGAACATAAAACCTTACTGGTGAAAATAAGCCGAAGGAAAACAAACATGAAGCTTGTAACTGCAATTGTAAAACCATTTAAATTAGATGATGTGCGTGAAGCACTCTCTGAGATTGGTGTTCAAGGGATTACCGTAACTGAAGTCAAAGGTTTCGGACGTCAAAAAGGTCATACAGAACTGTATCGTGGTGCAGAGTATGTGGTTGATTTCTTACCGAAAGTGAAGATTGAAATTGCAATTAGTGATGAAATGGTGGACGCAGTCATTGAATCAATCACTCGTGTCGCAAGCACAGGCAAAATTGGTGACGGCAAAATTTTTGTCACGAATTTAGAGCAAGTAATCCGTATCCGTACGGGTGAAACTGGGCCAGATGCTGTCTAAATTGGCACAAACTTTGCTGAGTTAGAAATAAGAGAAATAGCTCACAAAATAAGGTTGGGGGACACGAATGAAAAAAATGCTTATGGCGCTCAGTCTATCTGGCGCACTCTTAGGTGGTTCAGCGGTGGTTTGGGCAGAAGATGCTGCATCAACACCAGTAACTGAACAAACTGTAGCCGTTGCTGATACGGGTGCTGCAACAACTGAAATTGTAGCCGTTGAAGCTCCAGCTCCTGAAGAGGCTGCTCCTGCTGCTGTAGCAACAGTGGATACAGGTGATACAGCTTGGGTTCTTGTTTCAACAGCATTGGTTCTGTTGATGACTATTCCTGGTTTGGCTCTGTTCTATGGTGGTATGGTGCGTAAGAAAAACGTACTCAGCACCATGATGTTCAGCCTTTCTGCGGCGATCTTAGTGAGTTTAATCTGGGTAATTGCCGGTTACTCATTGGCTTTCTCTGGTTCAGGTGCTTATGTGGGCGACTTGGGCAAGGCGATGCTGAATGGCGTTGCATTTGATGCCTTAAGTGGAACAATTCCTGAAAGCTTATTTGTTATTTTCCAAATGACGTTTGCGATCATCACTGTTGCGATTATCAGTGGTTCGATTGCTGATCGTATGAAATATTCAGCATTTATGGCATTTATCGCAGTATGGGTCATTTTGGTTTATGCACCAATCACTCACTGGGTATGGGCGGCTGATGGCTGGTTATTCAAAGCAGGCGCATTAGATTTTGCTGGTGGTACGGTTGTTCATATTAACGCAGGTGTTGCAGGTTTGGTTGCAGCATACATGTTAGGGAAACGTACAGGCCTTGGCCGTGAATCTATGGCACCACATAACTTAACTTTAACTGTGATTGGCGCAAGCTTGATTTGGGTAGGTTGGTTCGGCTTTAACGGTGGTAGTGCTTTAGGTGCTGGTGCGCGTGCAAGTATGGCGATTCTTGTAACTCAAGTAGCTGCTGCCGCTGCTGCATTCTCATGGCTCATTGTTGAACGTCTTGTTCGTGGTAAAGCATCAGTTCTTGGTGGTGCATCAGGTGCGGTTGCTGGTTTAGTGGTGATTACGCCTGCTGCTGGTTTCGTTGGTGTAGGTGGCGCATTAATCATGGGCTTAATTGGTGGTGTTGTGTGCTTCTGGGGGATTACTGCACTGAAACGCCTGCTTAAAGCGGATGATGCTCTGGATGCGTTTGGTTTACATGCTGTTGGTGGTATCGTTGGTGCGATTCTTACTGGTGTGTTCTACAGTGATGAAATCATCAAAGCAGCAAATGTTGCACTTGCACCAACCTTTATCGGTCAGTTGTGGGTACAAATCGAGGGTGTGTTAGCAACAATCGCGTATAGCGCAATTGTGACCTTCATTATCCTGAAAGTAATTGATCTAGTGATTGGTATCCGTGTTAGCGCTGATGATGAACGTATGGGTCTTGACCTGAGCCAACATGGCGAACGTATCGAATAATCAGTGCAAGATGTGATTAAAAAAAACAGCCTTATGGGGCTGTTTTTTTATGGCTTTAGGGTGCTAGTTCTGCAATTGAAGAAACTTTGCTACACTTAAGCAAAGTGAGTAAATAATCGCGCAACTATGCATTGTCCATTTTGTAACGCTGCTGATAGTAAAGTCATAGACTCCCGTTTGGCTGCCGAAGGCTGCCAGATTCGTCGTCGTCGTGAGTGTGTCATTTGTGGGGAGCGTTTTACCACCTTTGAAAGTTATGATGTGGTCATGCCTCGCGTGATCAAATCAGACGGTAAAAATGAACCTTTTGATGAGGCCAAACTACGCCGTTCTTTAATGCATGCCTTACAAAAACGTCCTGTCACTCAGGAACAAATTGAAACCGTACTCAGTGATATTCAATCGCAGATCCGCCGTCTAGGCGAGCGTGATGTCAAATCCAGAACCATTGGTGAAATCGTTATGCAGGCATTATTTGCATTGGATCATGTTGCCTATGTTCGATTTGCTTCTGTGTACCAAGATTTCCAAGATGTAGAAGCATTTCGCCATCAAATTGAGCAAATGCAACAACGTGAAAATGAAGCTTAAATTCGAGAGATCATGTCTGAGTTAACCCAAGATCATTTATCTGAACATCAGCACTGGATGCAACAAGCCATTGCCTTAGCTCGACGTGGTCAATATTCGACGAAGCCGAATCCAAATGTCGGTTGCGTCATTGTCAAAGACGGTCAACTGATTGGGGAAGGCTATCATCCTAAAGCTGGTCAGCCGCATGCGGAAGTTTTTGCCCTGCGTCAAGCAGCTGAGAATGCCAAAGATGCAACTGCATATGTCACTTTAGAACCTTGTGCACATTATGGTCGAACACCGCCTTGTGCGGAGGCTTTGGTCAAAGCTCAAGTGAAAAAAGTCGTCATTGCCTGTTCTGATCCAAATCCACTGGTCGCAGGTAAAGGCGTTAAGATTTTACAAGATGCTGGCATTGAGGTTGAAACGGGAATTTGTACGGAAAGTGCAAAAACGCTCAACTTGGGTTTTTTGAAGGCCATGTCAACTGGCCTGCCTTATGTACGTTTAAAAATAGCATCAAGTCTGGATGGCCGTACTGCGATGGCTTCGGGTGAATCAAAGTGGATTACTGGCACAGCAGCTCGACAAGATGTCCAACATTGGCGGGCAATTTCGGGTGCGGTGATCACTGGTATTCAAACGGTTTTGGCCGATGATTGCGAACTAAATGTGCGTGCATTAGAAGGCGTTGATCTGACAACAGTGGTGCAACCAAAACGGATCGTTTTGGATCGACAAGGGCAATTACCACTTTCTGCAAAAATTCTACAGCAATCTGAAACGGTGATGGTGATGACACCATTTCGTCAAGAACTTGCTGATTTAGGCGTGATACAATTGCCACCGCAACCTTTAAACCAGTTATTGCAGACTTTGTCTCAACAACATCAAATTTATGATGTTTTGGTTGAGGCAGGTGCGACTTTATCAACGGCCTTTTTACAACAAGGATTGGTTGATGAAATGATTAGTTATGTTGCGCCAACTTTACTTGGTCAATCTGCTCGGGCTATGTTTAATGCTGAATTTAGCAAAATGGCAGAGCAGCTCCGTTTTGAGTTGGTCAATGTAACCCAACTTGGGCAAGACATACGCCTAAGATTGCTCCCTATCCAAGAGATGATATGAATCCAGAACCATCGGTTTATCACAAACGTCGTCATGCTGCCCGTACGACTGACGAATATCTTTTTCATCAGTTAGTGCCTTATCTCGGTAATAAGCGTCGACTGCTTCACCTCATTTTAGAAGCACTTGAGATTACAGGTACATTGAATAGCAAGAAAAAGAATCCACCGATTTTTGCTGATTTCTTTGCGGGGAGTGGGGTTGTTTCGCGGTTAGCCCGCCAAAATGGTTATCGCGTGATTGCCAATGACTGGGAACCGTATAGTCATGCCTTGAACAATGCCATTTTAGCTTGTGTCGATGCACCTGCTTTTAAAGAGTTAGGTGGCTATCAGAAAGCCATTGATTATCTGAATCGCTTACCTGAGGTCAAAGGCTGGGTCACGCATAATTTATGTCCACGTAATGATGATGTGTATGATCCTGCCCGTGATCGTTTGTTCTTCAAACGCCGTAACGGTATGCGGATTGATGCGATTCGTCAGCAGATTGCAACATGGCAAGCGCAAGGTGCAATTAATGATGTAGAGATGAGTGCTTTATTGGCACCGCTACTGTATTCCGCAAGTTTCGTCAGTAATACCAGTGGTGTCTTTAAAAGTTTCCATCAGGGCTGGGGCGGACGTACCCAAACTGCCTTGGAGCGGATTGAATCTTTATTGTGGCTGACACCAAGTCGCTTCTGTGAGATTGGAGATGCTAAGCGTCCTGCTGCTGAAATGTGGTGTGTCGATGCACAGCATCTGGCCAATCAAATGAGTAGTTTTGAGGTTGATGTCGCCTATCTTGATCCACCCTATAATCAGCATGCCTATAGCAGTAACTATCATGTTCTGAATGCACTGACTTTATGGGATCAAGTTGACTTGCCATCCCCAGACACCAAAGGTTTTAAAAGTGGTATTGATCGAGCTTGGCGTAAAGAACGTCCAAGTCCTTATAACTCTTCTAAATATGCCAAAGAGGCCTATGAAAAGTTATTGGAAACGATTAATGCGCGTTATATTTTGACCAGTTATTCGACTGATGGAAATATTGAGCCGAAGGACTTACTGACTGCCAATTTGAAGCGCGGTAAAGTGACCTTATTGACTCAAGATGTTCCACGTTATCGGGTCAGTAAACAACGCCAGTCTGAACGTGCTCGCGTACTTGAGTTTATTGTGATCACGGACACCCATGCCAAGTCTGGACCACCATTACGGCAGCTCTTGGGGCAGTTGTACCATTTCGCTGAATTGGGTGGTGTAGATACCACAGGTAACAGTACCCAACTGGCACTTTGGTAAAAGAAAAAAGACACCATTTTGGCAACAAAGTGGTGTTTTTGTATCCAGTATTCGCTGAGTATCGGTTAATTAGATTGTTGTGATCGATTTGTAAGATAAGCCTATGTTTTTATAGTAAATATCTACCAATTTTGAGTTGGTTTATATGTGCATAGTCATGCTTTTAAGTTGAATGATAGAAAATAATAATTAAAAAATACTGATGTAAAACAAATGAATAGAACTATTTATTCTTCTGTTTTTATCGTCATGTTCACTGAATATAAAGCTGGAAATACTTTAACCAATCGTTCAAATTTTTACCAAATGATATTGACCATATCTAAAAATAACTATAGTTTGCCGAGCTTAATTTAGGGTCTTGCCTATTTGCAGCGATGACCAAGAGAGGTTGTTATGAGTCGCTCGGAACCCACCTTATTGGGGCAATGTGTAGCTGAATTTTTTGCTACCGCAATTTTTTTATCATTTGGTATTGGTGTGGTGGCTGCACTTAAGCTTGCGGGAGCGAGTTTAGGCTTGTGGGAAATTAGTATTGTATGGGGTTTGGCTGTTGCATTGGCAGTGTATTTGTCTGCTGGCATTTCTGGGGCACATCTTAATCCCGCAGTGACCATCGCTTTGGCACTGTTTGCTGGTTTTGAAAAACGTAAAGTGCCTTTCTATATCATTTCACAAGTTGCTGGTGCTGCTGTAGGTGCACTTCTGGTTTATGGTCTGTATAGCAATTTATTTGTGGACTATGAGCAAACCCATCATATGGTGCGGGGCAGTGTTGAAAGTTTAGAATTGGCGGGAATTTTCTCAACCTATCCACATCATCTGCTCTCGCTTGGTCAGGCCTTTATGGTGGAAATGTTTATCACCATGTTATTGCTTTGGCTGATTATGGCGATTGGTGATGATAGCAATGGTTTACCGCGTGGTGCTTTGGCACCGATCTTGGTCGGTTTATTGGTTGCAGTGATTGGTGCATCTTTTGGCCCATTGACTGGCTTTGCTATGAATCCTGCCCGTGATTTTGGCCCAAAAATTGTGGCTTATTTCTCTGGCTGGGGACCTGTTGCATTTACCGGTGGACGCGATATTCCATATTTCATCGTCCCGATTATTGCACCAATCGTAGGGGCTTGTTTGGGCGTACTTGGTTATAAGCTGTTTTTTAGTCATTTTTTAGTCAACAATCCTGTTGTAGTAAAAGAAAAAGAAATTGCTGAAAAGCAAGTGTCTGAAATGTAATAAAGACCAGATCAAGAATCTGAAGGGCAGTCAACGGATTGCCCTTTTTATTTGCCTGTATTTGGACTGTACATGCCTTGTTATCTCTAGTTCTTTGCTTTAAGGTATCTTCTTTACAGTGGTACATACTGCAATAAAGATAGGTTGAAACTCCCATGTTTACAGGCATTATTGAAAGTTTAGGTAAGGTTGAGAGCCTACAGAGTGTAGGTGGTGATGTTCGTTTATGTATTCAAACGGATTTGGATATGTCTGATGTACATTTGGGGGATTCGATTGCCACTAACGGGATCTGCCTGACCGTGATTGAATGGGGTGAAAACTGGTATGCAGCTGACGTTTCGCGAGAGAGTTTAAACCGTACCACATTAGGCCAATGGAAAGTCGGTCAAGCCGTTAATGTCGAAAAAGCGATGTTACCAACCACACGTTTTGGTGGGCATATTGTCAGTGGACATGTGGATGGTTTAGGTGAAATTACCTTAGTGCGACATGATGCACGTTCACTGTATTTTGAAGTGACAGCGCCTGTTGAGTTGGCTAAATATTTAGCCGAAAAAGGTTCAGTCACTGTCGATGGGATTAGTCTGACTATTAACCATTTGCGCGGCAATATTTTAAGCTTGAATTTAATACCACATACTGCAGAACGTACCAATATTGGTACTTGGCAGGTTGGAAGCAAAGTCAATTTGGAAGTAGATGTCTTGGCACGTTATATCGAGCGTTTATTGCTAGGTGATAAGGCTGCGGAACAGAAAACTGAATCGAATATCAGTATGGCATTCTTGGCTGAAAATGGTTTTTTAAAATAAAAGATGAAGTATAAAAAAGCCCAGTTTGAACTGGGCTTTTTTATTATTTTTCGTCTGAAAATTCACTATTTTTCAAGATATAGTCAATTTCATCTTGCGCGAGGGCATGTAACTTGGCGCGGAATACAGTTACCGCTTGCTCAATTAAACCTTCGGCTTCTAATTCAAGTCGTACACGAACACTTTCTAACTCTGAAAGAATTTGCTGATCATCGATCACAACACGTTGAGCCTTTGAATAATCGATACTTGGCTGTTCAGGATTACTTTGATAGCGTTCAGTTTGCTGTGCAATTTCCTGATCAATATGACCACGTAAGGCAAGCAGGTTTTCAGTCTGTTGTTCAAATTGACGGGCTTCATCGGCTTGCAGTTGTGCTGCATAGGCGGCTTCAGCTGCACGCTTTTCTTCCAATGCCTTTTCCAAAGCCAGTTGTTTACGAATACGTGCTTGTTCAATCAAGTCTGCTTTTAAGTCGGCATAGGCTTGATCAATACGCTGCTGAGAAAGTTGCTGCGCATTTTCCTCATGTTGTGTCCATGTCTGAGTCAGTGTTTTTGGTAGCAGTAGATCACAAATACGTGCTAAATCATCCTGATAGGTCTGACGGACAGCCTCAGGTGCATTTAACCAACGTTTTTTAAAGTCCTGACCTACATTTAATGCCACAAGACACTCCTCAAATGATGCTGTTTATTGCCGATTTATAATTTAAATGTTCGAGGTTCGATACCTAAACGACGATACATTTTAAATTTTTCCCGCCCGATCTGTTTTGCCGTTTCATTATTTTCAATAATTTCGATAATGTGGCGAAAATCTTGAGTTTGTTCAAGTGCATGATTGTTAAAATTAAACACGATCCAATCATTCGACGGAGGTAATTCCGCTGAAATACACACAGGACTATGCGGCTGATCAATGCCATGTGGAATAAAGCTGAGTGGATCAAAGTTCCAAAGTTTCTCATCTAACTCCGTTTGCTGCCCTGAATCAGCGCAATACCACCAGATGTGTGGATGCTGATTCAGAATCTTACGGCATAAACGGCAAGCACTTTCGACTTGCCGTTCTTTACTATTTTCAAATAGATAAAAGCTGATTTGTGGCATGTTTTAGTTTTTCGTTGCAACACGATTTGCTAAAAACTGCATCAGTAATGGCACTGGACGACCTGTAGCACCTTTAGCTGCACCCGATAACCACGCTGTACCTGCGACATCGAGGTGTGCCCAACGATAATCACGAGTGAAACGTTCGAGGAAACACGCAGCAGTAATTGCGCCACCATATGGACCGCCAATGTTGGCAATATCGGCAAAAGGAGAGTCGAGTAATTCTTGATACTCTTCCATCACTGGCATACGCCATACTCGGTCTAGTGACTGTTCGCCTGCCTGTTGTAGGTCTTGGGCAAGTTCATCATCTGGCGTAAATAAGCCACTCACCACTTTACCTAGCGCAACCACACAGGCACCTGTGAGGGTTGCAATATCAATCACCAGCGCAGGGTTAAAGCGCTTGATATACGTTAAGGTATCACAGAGAACCAGACGGCCTTCTGCATCGGTATTCAGGATTTCAATAGTCTGACCGCTCATACTGGTCACAATATCACCTGGGCGAGTAGCATGAGCGGAAGGCATATTCTCAGCAGCTGCAATCGCACCGACTACATGAATTGGCAATTGTGCTTCGCATAGTGCTTGAATGGTTCCAAGAACAGAAGCTGCGCCGCACATATCAAATTTCATTTCATCCATGCCTAGGCCTGGTTTTAATGAAATACCACCTGTATCAAAGGTCACACCTTTACCGACAAGCACGACAGGGGCTTGATCTACTTTGGCATTGTATTCGAGTGTAATAATGCGACCCGGGCGGTCAGAGCCTTTGCTGACTGCAAGGAATGCATACATCCCCAAGTCCGCTATTTGCTGCTCATCAAGCACTGTGACTTTTAAAAGCGCTGGATATTGTGCTGCAAGTGCAATTGCTTGATCTGCCAAATATTCAGGGAAGCAAATATTACCTGGACGGTTGCCGAGATCACGTGCGTAGTTTTGACCTGATTGCACTGCATGAATTAGATTCAGTTGTGCATTATCTAAAGTAGTTTGGTTGGCAACAAGATGGATTGTTTCTAATACAAATTCATTTTTTTTCGATTTAAATTCATCATAACCATACGCTGCTTGAGTCAGGCTCAAGACAAATAGTGAATGTAAATCGGTTGGAAGTGCGGAAAGATCGACACTAATTTGTTTAAATTTATTTTGTGATGATTTGATAATAGTTTGTGCGAGTTTTGCTAATTTTGTGGCTTTTAACTCGGCACTTTTTCCGAGTCCGAGCAGGTGAGCATTGGCTTGTGCGGAAATATTGGCAATTAAGGCTAAGCTTTCGTTAAAACCTGCTTTGAATTGTGTTGCGTTAAGCACTTCTTCTAGGTGGTTGATTTGATATGTATTTAAGTTCTGTTGTAATTGTTCTGAATCAACCAAAATCCACAAAGATTCGCTAGACGCCTGAGTTGGGAATGCGTTATGAAGGGTAAATTTCATTGTTTGTATGGAACCTGATGAGTGAAAAATAAAGATAAGTCCATTAAACACTTTCAGATATGAGGTTGCAATCCGCAACAAGCGATAGGTTTTATATTTTTAACATTCGGGTAAACTAGCGTTACCTTCAATTGGGCTTTTTGGAAGTATTACTTTGATTATTCGGCGTTATCTCGTCAAACAAGTGGTTTCGACATCTCTCGTCGTCATAGGTTTATTAACCCTGATTATGATGGGTGGTCGTTTAATCAAATATTTTGGCGTGGCAGCTCAAGGTCGTTTAGATGCAGGCATTTTATTTAGCATCATCGGCTATCGTTTGCCCGAGTTTTTAACGCTGATTCTTCCTTTGGGTTTCTTCATTGCCTTGATGCTGGTGTTTGGTCGTCTTTATGTTGACCATGAAATGGCGGTGTTAAATGGCAGTGGTGTGAGTCGTAACCAGTTGGCACGCATGTTGTTACCGATGACGTTGGTCTATCTGGTGGTGCAAACCTGTTTAATGATTTGGATGGGACCATGGGGCTTACGTGAGTTTGAAAAACTGACCAGCACACAAGCGGTACGCACGGGCTTTGACTTGGTTCGTCCCAAGGAGTTTATTTCTTCAGGACCTTTTACGATTTATGCAGACTCATTGTCTGAAGATCGTAAGAATTTAAAAGAGATTTTCTTCTATCAAAAATCCAACCAAGAAGATAAACCAGACATCATGATTTTGGCGAAAGAAGCCACCCGTGTTGAAGTTGCTAATGATACGGCGAATGTCGTGGACTTGGTTCAAGGCCGCCGTTACGAGATTTATCCTAATCAGCCACGTTATCTTCAGGCAGAATTTCAATCTTATCGCTTACGTTTAGAAAATGATAAAGATGTGAAATTTGAAAGTGATGATGTAGAAGCATTGTCAATGTCCAAGCTTTGGCAGAAACGGGATGACTCCGTGGTGCGTAGTGAGTTAGGTTGGCGTATCTTTGGGCCATTTATCATTATTGTGGGTTTGATGCTTGCTGTCGCATTGTCTGAAGTGAGTCCGCGTCAAGGGCGTTATTATCGTTTGATTCCTGCGATCTTTATTTTTGCCAGCTTAATTGTGGTATTGATCGCAATTAAGACTCGAATCAGTAAAGATGAGTTGGACATTTGGGCTTATCCAGCTGTGATTTTGGTTTATGCCATTGCAGCCGCAATTTTTGCACGTAAACAAAAATTAGCGCCTAAAATTAAGAAAAGTATGCAGCGAGTGGGGTTGTGATGTTAGCACGTCGAATAGTCGCCAAACATGTGACAAAAACCACGGTTCTAGCCATGCTCGGAACAACGCTGGTGTTATCTTTCCTACAAGTATTATTTACGTACCTTGGTGAATTGGGTTCGCTGAAACCTAACTATAATGCGTGGCAGGCTTTTCTGTTTGTGATGTGGGGTGCGCCGCGTTATTTATATGAAATCCTGCCTGTTGCTGCATTGATTGGCTCTGTTTTAGGACTGGGCGCACTTGCTTCGAATAGTGAACTGATCGTAATGCGTTCTGTTGGTATCAGTTTATGGCGAATTGTTGGCTGGGTCATGCGTTCAGCGCTGTTATTGATCGTACTGTCTTTTGTGTTGAGTGAATGGGTGATTCCTTATACCAACGAACAAGCTCAAAGTATTAAAAAACAACGCAGTGTAGCAGCTTTGGGCGAAGTCAAAGGCTATTGGTCACGTGAAGGGCAGCGCTTTATCTATATTGATTATGCCAACTCACAAGGTCAGTTACGCAATATTCAAACCATTGATTTTGATCAGGACCATCGCTTGCAGTCTTTTGTGACCGCTGAAAAAGGACAGTTTATTAAAGATGGTGAATGGCAGTTGTCCCAATCACATCAAGTGGATTTACTGGCGCAAGGCAATGCCATTAAAACGGATCATGAGCAGCAATCGCTTGGTTTAGCATTACAGCCGAAATATGTACATATGGTGACCTTGGACCCTGAAGATTTATCTCCAAGCCAATTGATTAGTTTCATGCGCTATATGGATGAATATAGTCAGGTTCCGAAGACCTATGAATTGGCCTTTTGGCAGAAAGTGACCTCACCATTTTCTTTAATTACCTTGGTGTTGATTGCTTGCTCCTTCATTTTTGGGCCGTTACGTCAACAGTCAATGGGTTTCCGTTTGGTGATTTCACTGTTCACAGGTTTAGGCTTCTTCTATCTTCAAGATTTCTTGGGCTATGCAAGCTTAGTGTATGCACCTTCACCTGCATGGTTTGTACTGATGCCAGTGGTGCTGATCTTTATGGTGGGAAGCTATCTGCTTTATCGAGCACGTTAAGCTTGATGGAGAGGTTCTATGATCAGGATTGATGAAAGCCATCAGTCAGGTCATGGAGAATTCGATTAAATTTCGGTAAAATAGACCGATCAAATGACAAACAGAGAGTCCATTATGACGGATGCAAATGCTGGCAAAATTCCTCACGTTCTGGTGATTATGGATGGCGTAGGACATCGTGAAGCAGTTGAAGATAATGCTTTTTTAGCAGCAAAAACGCCAAACCTCACTGCGATGAAGGCCAAGCATCCAAATAGTTTAATCTCAGGTTCAGGCGAAGATGTCGGCTTGCCTGATGGTCAAATGGGCAACTCTGAAGTCGGTCATATGAATTTAGGTGCAGGTCGTGTGCTGTACCAAGATTTCACTCGAATTACTAAAGATATCCGCACTGGTGCTTTTTTTGAGCATGAAGTTTTAGTTGATGCTGTAGAAAAAGCCAAACTAGCAAAGGGTGCTGTACATGTGATGGGCCTGTTGTCTCAAGGCGGTGTTCATTCACATGAAGACCATATTGTGGCAATGTGTGAGCTAGCATTAAAACGTGGTGCGACAGTATATCTACATGCCTTCCTAGATGGACGTGACACTCCACCACGAAGTGCAAAGCCATCATTAGAAAAACTAGATGCTTTATTTGCACAATATCCAAATCAGGGTCGTATCGTTTCGATGATTGGTCGTTACTTTGCGATGGACCGTGATAATCGTTGGGATCGTGTTGAACAAGCCTATCGCCTCATGACTGAAGGTGAGGCAGTACGTGTCGCCAACTCAGCAGTTGAAGGTTTAGAGCTTGCTTACGCTGCGAATGAAAATGATGAGTTTGTTAAAGCAACACGTATTGGCGAAATTGCTAAAGTGCAAGATGGTGACAGTGTTGTTTTTATGAACTTCCGTGCCGATCGTGCGCGTGAGATTACGCGTGCTTTTGTTGAAAAAGATTTTGCTGGATTTACCCGTAAAGTCGTTCCAAACCTGTCTAAGTTTGTCATGTTGACCCGTTATCAAGCGAGTATTGATGCACCTGTGGCGTATATGCCAGAAGGACTTAAAAACTCGATTGGTGAATATCTGTCAAGTTTGGGTAAGACCCAATTGCGTATTGCTGAAACTGAGAAGTATGCACACGTCACTTTCTTCTTCAGTGGTGGTCGTGAAGATGAATATGAAGGTGAAAAACGTATTCTCATTCCTTCGCCGAATGTTGCAACCTACGATTTAAAACCAGAAATGAGTGCTTATGAAGTAACTGATGAGTTAGTCAATGCAATCAATTCTGGTGAGTTTGACCTTTTAGTCGTGAACTATGCCAATGGTGATATGGTTGGGCATACGGGTGTGTTTGATGCTGCGGTGAAAGCCGTTGAAACAGTCGATAGCTGTCTAGGCCGTGTTTACGATGCAGTGATGGCAAACAAAGGGCATATGTTAATTACAGCGGATCATGGTAATGTAGAGCAAATGCAAGACTATGATAGTGGACAGGTTCATACCCAACATACCACAGAGTTGGTTCCATTTATTTATGTTGGTCCAACACAAGCAACGATTGCTGAAGATGGCGTATTGGCGGATGTAGCACCAACACTCTTGCATTTGATGGACATTCCTGTGCCGCCTGAAATGCAAGGCAAGAACTTAATTACTTTAAAATAAGGTGAATCAATGATCCAACACAACAACATTTACCGAGCGTTATGTGCAAGTGTGTTGATGTGTTGGGGACATAGTCTCTCAGCCGCACCAATCACCCATTCTTCTGGGTGGTCGAATGAAGACTCCAAGTCTGGTAATGCTGAAGTCCCGATTGAATCTATTCAACAATTTGTACAGATTTACGGCATCGTCAAAGATAACTATGTCGATAAAAAGTCGGATGATGCTTTATTCCAACAGTCGATTAAGGGCTTGGTCAGTGGTCTAGATCGTTATTCCCGTTATTTATCTGCAGAAGAATACCGTCAACTGATCCAGTATACAGAGGGCGATTTAGCTTCTGTCGATTTCAATTTAAATTATGATGCACATTCGAAAACGTGGCAAATTCAGGATCTGAAGTCAGGTTCGGATTCGAGTAAACTCGGTTTACGCAATGGACAAGTTATCCTAAAAGTGGATAACCAAGAACTGAAAAGCTTAAATCAAGACCAAGTACAAGGTCTGCTCTATGGCTCGATTGGAAGTACTGTCCAGATACAAACAGAGAATAATAGTACGACCATTTTGGTGAGAAACAAGAAAGTCGAAACTGATATTGAACCCGTTTTATTGCACAATCAGGTATTGGTGCTGAAAATACGTGTTTTTCAGCAAGATACGGCGAATGAGATTAAACGTTTGATTGAAGAATATAGTTCGACCAAACTTAAGGCCGTGGTATTCGATCTACGCAATAACCCAGGGGGCTTGCTTTCAGCCTCAGTTGAAGCGGCTGACCTATTTTTAAATCAGGGTTTAATTGTCACGACTAAAAGCCGTTCTGAAGGTGATCAGCAATTCCAAGCACTTCCTTCTAATGAATTTCAAAATATGAAATTAGGCATTTTAATCAACCGTCGTTCTGCTTCTGCTGCTGAAGTCTTTACAGCAGCATTAAAAGAGCATAAGCGTGCATGGGTGGTCGGTGAAAATAGTTATGGTAAAGGTGTGGTACAAAAGTTATTTCCCTTACCAAGTGGCGCTGCATTGCAGATGACGGTATCACACTATTACACTCCCAATGGCAATATGATTGAAGGTCAAGGTATTCAGCCAAATCAGACCTATGCTTTGTCTGCCGAGATGAAAGAAGATAATTATCTTGAGCATGTCACAGATCTGGTTTTAAAAAGTAGATATTAAAAAAAGCCCCTCAGTTGAGGGGTTTTTTTTAATATTGATTATTCATCATCTTCAGTATCTAAACCGAATTTTTTCAAACGGTAGCGTAGAGAACGGAAAGTCATTCCCAACTTCTTCGCGGCTAAGGTTCGATTCCAATGGGTAAGATTCAATGCATTCAGAAGAATTTCTTTTTCAATATTCTCCAAATAGCGCTCCAAACCTTCGGGTGGAAGCTTCTTTGAACTCATGTTTGGACTTGCAGAATATTGCGGTGTTTCAACTTCTTCAGTTGTCGTATTGGAAAATGAAGGTGCTGGGTTTGCCAATGAACTACGTAAAGGTGCAGTTTGGAGATGTGCCAAATCAATATTGTCATCGTCACTCAGCGTAATCGCACGTTCAATAATATTGCGTAATTCGCGCACATTACCTGGGAAATATTGCTGTAATAAGAACTGCTCTGCACGTGAAGATAACGATTTCGCAGTGAGGTCCCATTCTTGACTAATCTTTTGAATAAAGTGATTGGCCAATAACAAAATATCCTGTCCACGTTCACGTAAAGGAGGCAGTACGATATCCATCACATGAATACGGAAGAACAAATCTTGACGGAAACGACCTTGCTGTACCAACAGTTCCAAATCTTGGTGACTGGCACTAATCACACGGAAATCCACATCAATCTCTTGATCTGAACCAACGGGACGAATTTTCTTTTCCTGTACGGCACGCAGCAATTTGACCTGCATATTTAAAGGTAGTTCGGCAATTTCATCCAAGAACAAACTACCGCCGTGTGCAGAGAGAATTAAGCCTTGCTTGTCCTGAGTTGCGCCAGTAAAACTGCCTTTTTTATGCCCGAATAGTTCACTTTCCATCAATTCAGTTGGAATCGCCCCACAGTTAATCGCAATAAAAGGGCCTTCGCTGCGATTACTTAAACGGTGGACCAGATTCGCAACCACTTCTTTGCCTGTTCCTGATTCACCTGTAATGAATACTGGGGCCTGGGAACGTGCAATTTTCTTTAAGGCGATGCGGAGCTGTTGAATAGGTGCAGAACGTCCAATTAACAGCTTGTTCTCTAAGGCTGTTTCGGCAGCCTCTTGTTCAGGTTGTGGACGGTTCAATGCTTTCTGAATCAATTGATCCAAATGCATCTGGTTGACAGGTTTACTGACAAAATCAAATGCGCCTGCTTTTAAGGCTGAAATGGCAATATCCATATTGCCATAGGCAGTCAGTACCGCAATAGGCGTATTGGGATAGTTCTGTGTCACGTGTTTGACCAGATCCAAACCATTGCCATCTGGAAGATTTAAATCTGTTAAGCAAGCATCGTACTGGAATTCAGTAAAGAACTTTTTTGCCTGTTCGACCCGATAGGCCAGATGTGTCTTGATGCCCATACGCGCCAGCGTCATCTGCATTAAAAGACATAAATCTTCTTCGTCGTCTACCAATAAGACGAGTGGTTGTTTTGTTGCCATTTCCCCGAGAAACCTAATCTATAAATCAATGAGTTTTTGAGCATTCAATCCTGAAGCATGCTCCTTGTTGTCGCTCTATATAAGTGAGCTTTGCATGATTTGCCTCGCAAAAAGTATGAGA
Source organism: Acinetobacter higginsii (assembly GCF_000369845.1). NCBI lineage: Bacteria > Pseudomonadati > Pseudomonadota > Gammaproteobacteria > Moraxellales > Moraxellaceae > Acinetobacter > Acinetobacter higginsii. Next base: position 77,143 of record NZ_KB850213.1, read on the forward strand.
CAAATACAATCCTAAACCAGTTCCTTTAATTTCGGTACTAAAAAATGGTTTGAACAGTTGAGAAATATCCCGTTTTGAGACACCCGTCCCAAAATCGATGACATCAATGCAAGTTCGTCCGTCTTTTTCGTGCACCTCGACTTCGATATAAGGCGCATCAGTTGCATTATGTCTTAACGCATTTCTAATTAAATTAATCAGCACTTGGCGTAATTGTTTTTCATCAAATAAGATGTTGGTTTGCTCTGTGAGTTTAATTTGAATTTGTTGTTTAGCATCTGCAAGATCTTCATTGAGTAAACTTTCAAAGAAGGAGCTCAGATCAATTTCTTGTGCTTCTGTCGGTTTATTTCGTGCCATTGCTAAGGTGTCTTGCACGATGCTATCAATCCGTTTGGCTTGTTTGCTAATCATGCGCGACAGCATTTCTTGTTGGTGGGTATCACTGTCTTTGAATAATTCATTGGCTTGCACAATAGCAGCCAAAGGATTGCGAATTTCATGGGCAATACTGGCTGACAGCTGACCAAGTGCGGCGAGTTTCAATTGCTGAACTTGCTGAGTCAGTTTTTGTGCGTCTTTTAAGATCAATAACACTAAGGCTTGTTCGGGAACAATTAGATGCTTAACCCGAACGTTGATGGTGTATGAACTTTGCTGTGATTCAAAACTGAATTCTTCGCCATCCTCTAAGTCACTAAACTGAACCAGTTCAAATAAGTCGGGTTGTAATTTGATCAGTGGCGTTTTTTCTAAGGAAATCGGTAAATGGATACCTAATAGCGCATTGGCTGCTGGATTGGTTAATACGATATGATTACTTTCATCCAGTACTAAATAGCCATCTTCGATTTGTTCTAAGATATAGCGGTTAATATTCTGTAGTTGATGGATTTCAATGGATTGATGAAAGGTTAAGGTTTCTAGAATTTTAAAACGCTGTACTGCAATACGACCAATGGCATGAACTACAAAAAATAAAAACGCCAGAAAAACGCTATTTCCGAGGTGATTTAAATTATTGGCCTCAAAAAAGTCACCTAAAAAACGTTGGTAAACCACCATAATGACGGCAAATAAAGTAATAATCAGCGACAGGTGAGCGTTTAATAATATCGCAGAAGAAAAAATAATAATGACGTAAAGCAAGCTGAGTTGCAGATTTGGACCACCTGCAGAAAAAGTGATTAAGCTTAGGCAAATGACATCAATCAGAAAGATAAAAATCAACTGCTTTGAGGTCTGTATTGGGACAAGATGTAGTAAAAACAGTTGAAAAATGTTGAATGCGATATAGCAAATCAAGGTATAAAAATATAAGAAGGGATAAACATAGTTGCTGGAAAGTTGTTCAGCAGTGAGTAAATAAATTAACAGCAGGCTAATCGAAATGATTAGCCGATAGCCGCTATACCAAACCCCAAGCCGATAGACAGTTTGTGAGACTGACGACGCAATTTTCCCTAACATAGGCACTTACTGTTATTTTAAGGTTTAATGAGTCCATAACGAATCGCAAGATGGGTGAGTTTGACATCACTATCAATGCTCAATTTTTCAAAAATACGATAACGATAGGTATTTACAGTTTTGACGCTTACGAATAATTTGTCAGCGATTTCTTGAGCACTAATACAATTCACCACCATCATGGCAACTTGCATCTCCCGCTCTGACAAGGCATCAAATGGCGATTGCTGAGTATCCGAAAGATAGGAGCTGGCCAGTTGCTCGGCAATATCAGCACTAAAGTATTTTCCGCCTTGCATGACTTTGTTGATAGCACGAACCATTTCAGAAATCGGTGCACCTTTGGTGATATAGCCTTTCGCTCCTGCTTTTAATAACAGGGATGGATAGGGTTCTTCAGCAAGACCGCTGACGGCAATCACTTTTGTTTCAGGTGCGCTTTGTAATAAGCGGCGAGTAGTTTCCACCCCACCAATACCTGGCATATTCACATCTAACAACACTACTTGCGGGTGTTTCTGACGGACTAATGCAATGGCCTCTTCACCTGATTCAGCTTGCCCAATGACCTCTACATCGGGGTGGTCTTCCAACATACGACAAATTCCTGTGCGTACGAGTTCATGATCATCAACAACGAGAACAGTGATCAAGAAGACCTCCTTTTTTCAAAAAAACTGGTTTTTTGTTACATAAAGCAAAATTAGCTTGCAATGAAACGACAAAATTAGCAATCCTATTCTTCGTTTTTAGCGAATAGTTGTACACAATTGTGTCTATAAAAGCTTTACCCGATTTGTTTAAATGTAAGGCATAATGGTATTAAGCGCAAATGTGCAGCGTCCTGAGTTGAGTATTGTGTCGTGAAAAATTCTAAAAAATCTATCATGCATGTTTTAAGCATGTCTATCTTGTTGGCCTGGAGTTCAACAAGTTTTGCTGAACTGGTTGTGAATAACAATCCAGCTTCTTCGCGTGTGAGCGGTTCAGCTTCGATGAATTGGTCTGCAACTGATGCAAGTCAGTTTATGGAAGATGATGATCCAGTAGAAATTAGCCCACAAGGTTCAACCTCTGTTACCACAACATTGCGTAACGGTGGTTCGGCAACAATTACTTCTTCAAGTACGCCGCAACAGTCGTCGACACAGATTCGCGATACCTTTGGCTACAGCAGTCAGCCTTCAGTCAATGCACGCGCTGCTTTGGTGATGGACGCGCAAACGGGTGAAGTACTGTACAGTAAAAACAGTAATATGTCGGTACCCATTGCATCGATTACTAAGTTGATGACGGCTGTCGTCACGGCAGATGCTCGTTTAAACATGTCAGAAGAAATTACGCTAGAGTCAATCGACTTTGCTGGTGCTGGCGGTAAGAACTCAAGTTCAACCCTACGTGCAGGCGATACCATGAATCGCGCAGAAGCACTTTTGTTTGCATTAATGAAGTCTGAGAATCCAGCTGCAGCTGCATTAGCACGTACCTATCCAGGTGGTCGTTCTGCATTTATTGCGGCAATGAATGCAAAAGCGAGGCAATTGGGCATGACGTCTACGCGTTATGCTGAATCTACAGGTTTAGATCCACATAATGTTTCTTCAGCACGTGATTTGGGTATTCTGGTAAGTAGCGCTTCACAATACGGCTTGATTCGTCAATTCTCTACCACGCCGACCTATGACTTTAATTTAGGTTACCGTGTGCTGAAATCCAATAATACCAATGCGTTGGTACGTAATGGCGGTTGGAACATTAACTTGTCAAAAACAGGCTATATCAATGAAGCAGGTCGTTGTGTAGTGATGCATACCACTGTGAATTCACGTCCAGCGGTTGTGGTGTTATTAGGTGCGCCAAGTTCGCAAGCACGTAATAGCGATGCAACGAATTTATTAAGCTGGTTAAGCACTTTGCCAAAACGCGTTTAGTTCTCTTAAGTCAAAAAACTCCTCTTTATGGGGAGTTTTTTTATGGTTGCTGCAAAGAGTAATTTCTATATTCAGACCATAAAAAAACCAGTTGCAGGCACTGGTTTTTTTATTTCAGTACGTATGCTTACATATTTGAAAGAATAGAATCTTTCACTTGATCCATAGTCGCGTCAATCGACAACATCACGGCATCAGCACATTGCTTGATTGCAGTGTCTGGGTCTTTTAAGCCATTGCCTGTCACTGTACATACAATCACAGAACCTTCAGCAATTTTACCTGCTTTAAGATCACGGATCGCACCACCAATAGATGCTGCTGACGCAGGTTCAACAAACACACCTTCATACATTGAAAGCAAACGTTGCGCTTCTAGAATTTCAGCATCAGTCAGTTCATCAAACCAACCTTTAGAATCACGTACCACTGCTTTAGCATGGTTCCAGCTTTGTGGATTACCGATACGAATTGCTGTTGCAACAGTTTCTGGGTTCTCTACTGGCGCACCACGTAAGAATGGAGCAGCACCAGAAGCTTGATAACCGACCATTGTTGGTAAGCCTTCTGGCTTAGGACCAGTGAATTGATCTGTTGCAGCATCATAAATCACTTGTTCAAATTGATCTGCAGGTTGGTTTGCAACTGCTTCGGTATAGCCCATCCAGTGTGCTGTGATGTTACCAGCATTACCGACTGGTAAGCAGTGATAATCAGGAGCACGACCCAATGCTTCTACGATTTCATAAGCAATGGTTTTTTGACCTTGCAGACGGTATGGGTTGATTGAGTTTACAATCGTTACAGGTGCTTGATCTGCAACTTCTTTAACCAAACGCATGCCGTCATCGAAGTTACCACGGATTTGCATAGTGATCGCGCCGTACATCATTGCCTGCGCCATTTTACCCATAGCAATTTTGCCTTCTGGGATTAGAACAAACGCTTTGATGCCTGCACGTGCTGCATACGCTGCTGCCGCTGCAGAAGTATTACCTGTAGATGCACAGATAATTGCTTTAGAGCCTTCTTCAACTGCTTTGGTCACCGCCATGGTCATACCACGGTCTTTAAATGAACCAGTTGGATTCAGACCTTCGTATTTCACATAGATTTCGACGTTTTTGCCAATAATACGTGGAATGTTCTCTAGTTTAATCAGTGGGGTATTCCCTTCACCTAAAGAAATTGCGCGTGTAGTTGCAGACACAGGTAAACGGTCACGATAACGATCTACAAGACCAGTATAACGATTGGCATTCGACATGATGGTGTTCCAATATGAGGTAGAGCGGGGTGAGGGAAGTCATTTTCCCTCAACCTGATTAACTATCGAGCGATTCTAAACGAATTCTTACGATTTCGCCACGAATTGCAGGTAATGCTTGAATTTGTGCTAGTGCTTCATCCATTTTTGATTCAACGATCGGATCTGTTAAAATCACGATAGGAATCAAGTCTTTTAAGCGTGATTGCTGCATGATGGCATCAATACTAATACCTGCACGGCTTAGAATCGTAGTGACATCAGCGAGTACGCCTGTTTGGTCTTCAGCATTGAGACGGATGTAGTAACCAGTGGTCATTTCTTCACGGCTCAAGATTGGCACGTTAGTCAATGCTTCAAAAGCAAGCTGAGGAATTGTTCCTGCGCCATCTTCGGTATATGAAATATCACGAACGATATCAATCACGTCAGCAACCACAGCAGAAGCAGTTGGACCTGCGCCTGCACCAGCACCGTAATACAAAGTAGGACCAACTGCATTGGCTTGTACTAACACTGCATTTTTAACGCCATTGACGTTAGCAATCAATTCTTCAGCAGGAATTAAAGTTGGATGTACACGTAACTCAATGCCTTTATCTGCGCGACGTGCGATACCTAAGTGCTTGATACGGAAACCAAGTTCTTCTGCATATTTCACATCTTGAGCAGTGATTTTGCTGATGCCTTCGGTATAGACCTTATTAAATTGCAATGGAATACCAAAAGCACATGACGCCAAAATCGTGAGCTTATGTGCAGCATCAATGCCTTCCACATCAAAGGTTGGATCAGCTTCAGCATAACCAAGTTCTTGCGCTTCTTTTAAAACGTCTTCAAAGGCACGGCCTTTTTCACGCATTTCAGTCAGAATGAAGTTACCTGTACCATTAATGATGCCTGCAAGCCATTCAATATGGTTAGCAGCAAGACCTTCACGGATCACTTTAATGATTGGGATACCACCAGCAACAGCTGCTTCATAGGCAATCTGAACAGCATTGTCTTCAGCTGCTTTAAACAGTTCATTGCCATGTTCAGCCAGTAAAGCTTTGTTTGCAGTCACAACCTGTTTGCCATGTTTAATGGCTTCCATGATGACTTCATAAGCAGGATGAATGCCACCCATGACTTCGACTACAACATCAACATCAGGTTGACGTACGATTTCCATCAGGTCATCACTTTGTTGAATGCCTTCGAGCTGTAAATCTGGACGTGGACGGCGTGTGCCTACGTGTGTAATTTGAATTTCTCGACCGGTACGGCGTTTAATTTCCGCAGCATTTTCTTGTAGTAATTTAAGGGCTCCACCACCTACAGTACCAAGACCGAGTATCGCCAGACGAACTGGTTTCACGTCACACTCCATTATATTCAATCATTTTAATGAAGCTTGATCATAGCTAAAAAAATGCGCAGACACTAGGGCTAAGATCATCTTTAATCTGTCGCCCGAGTCTTTGTTATTTTGAAAGGGATTTTTAGCTTATTTGTTTAAGCGTTGAACAATTTCTTCAGGGGTCATGTAACCACCTAAATATTCACCTTCGACGTTATAAATCGCTGGTGTACCATTTACACCCATATTTAAACCCAATTGATATTGGTCACGTACTGGGTTCTTACATTCTGCTGCAGTCACAGGTTGGCCTTGAGTTGCTTGCTCAAATGCAGCTTTACGATCTTGGCTACACCAGATAGCCTGCATAGTTGGCATGAATTGTTCGCCACGTGGCCAAGCGATATAACGCACTTCAATTCCTTTGGCATTAATCTCTGCTAAGTGTTCATGCAGTTTATGGCAATAAGGGCAGCTTGAATCTGTAAACACATAAATCACATGTTTAGCTTTGCCACCTTGCGCAGGATAAACGATTAAGTCTTCAGTTTTGAGTGAGGCTAAATGTTTTTTATTTTCGGTTGCTTGTAAGGCATCGCTGACATTGTGCAGTTGTTTATCACCTAAACGCACTACATCACCTTGAATAATGTATTGACCATCAGCAGTGGCATAGACTGAACCCATCCCTTCCAGACTCACCCAATAAAGGTTTGGAACTTCAGTTTTTTTGATGCTCAGGATTTTCGCGTTGATATTGGCTGTTTTAAAGTTTTTTTCTAAGGTCGAGACCAAACGCTGTTGTGCATTGCGTTCGTTTAATGTTGATGCTTCACCTGTCGCTGGTGCACTTGCTGTGAGCGCATCTTGTTTTTGTGCTGAGTTTTCTTTTGAGCAAGCACTGACTAATAATGTTGATGCTAATGTACAAGCAATTACAAGCTGAGACCGAGTAAACAACATATAGAACCTTTTTTGTACGAATTCATTTGTATAAGGGGCCTAGCATAACAAAAAAAATGAATCACTTCGTTAAATCTTGCATAGGCTCTGTGAACAGCATCAAGTTTTGCCTGAATCCTAGATAAATGGTGGTTTTAGCCACGTGGATGGTATTTACCATGTAATTCCTGCATTCGCTGTTGCGCGACATGGGTGTAAATTTGCGTAGTAGATAGGTCACTATGTCCAAGTAGCATTTGCACCACACGTAAATCTGCGCCGTGATTGAGTAGATGAGTTGCGAAAGCATGGCGTAAGGTATGGGGAGACAATTCCGCTTGAATATTAGCTTGTAGGGCATAACGCTTAATCGCATACCAAAAATTCTGTCGACTCATGAGACCGCCATGTTGAGTGAGAAACAGATAATCCGTGCTGCTTTTATACAGCTGTGGACGTGACTCAGCCAAATATCTTTCGATCCAATCACAGGCAAATTGACCCAACGGAACGAGACGTTCTTTATTACCCTTACCTGTGATTCGAACAAAGCCCTGTTTTAGGTTGATCAGTTCTAAACGTAAATTTAGTAATTCTGAAACACGTAGACCACAGGCGTACAGGACTTCGAACATGGCACGATCACGTAGGCCTAATGCTGTATTGATGTCAGGTGCATTGATTAATGCTTCTACATCTTGTTCAGATAAATCCTTGGGCAAGGCACGACCAATTTTAGGGGAATGGTGGGTGGCAACAGGATTATCGTCCCGTAATTTTTGTTCTCTTAAAAACTTATAAAACTGTCTTAAAGCAGATAGACAACGTGCAATCGAACGAGGACTTTTCCCTGCTTTGGTGAGGGCGATAAGAACATCCGCAATGTCATCACTAGACCATTGCGGTAATGCGGCGGTTTGATGTAATTCAGCACATTGAATCAGGTCGGATAAATAGGCGTTACGGGTATGTGGGCTCACGGTTTGAGCCACTAGATAATCCCGAAAACCCTGTAAAAAACTCAAATTTTCAGGGATGTTAACCGCAGCGGGAATACGAGGCTTTTTATTTAACATAAGGCGTTGAAGATATTTCTCAGTGAAAGAGGGGCGGGTATTTTAGGGAGAACACTGCCCTGATTTATTTTTGGTTGAATTGCACTGTAAAAGAAAAATGAATTGTTGTCGATCTGTCACAGAAGCAAATGCCACTGAGATTGGTTTTGGTAATTATTCTCATTTGCTTGTATACTAGCAAAAAAGGGTTAAGGGTTAGAAGCGGTGCGATTGTCAGCATTAAAAGTCAAGCAAACAGCGATGATTACGAAAGTAAATCGCGTGGTCGATGAGACAGAACAGCCAGATTTAGTTGCAGTTCGTTTAGAAAGTTTAGGCTTTGTGCCAGGTACACAAGTACAGGTGATTACCAAAGGTATCTTTGGTGGGGATCCGATTCTAATCCAGCTCGGTTTTACGCGTTTTGCGTTACGAAAAGCGGAAGCGGATAAAATTGAAATTCAACTTGAAGGAGCACCTGCATGAGTGATGCGTTACGTGTTGCCCTTGTGGGAAATCCAAACTGTGGTAAGACATCTTTATTTAACCATTTGACTGGTACACGCCAAAAAGTTGCCAACTATGCGGGTGTGACGGTTGAACGTAAAGTCGGGCACTTTCAGCTTCCTTCGGGGAAAGCGGTGCGTGTTCTGGATTTGCCAGGAACCTATAGTTTACAGGCGACCAGCCCAGATGAAGAAATTACCCGTGATGTCTGCCAAGGTAAAATTGCGGAAGAAGGGCAACAAGATGCCTTCTTGTGTGTGGTGGATGCAACCAACTTAAAGCTACATCTTGGTTTGGTGTTAGAAATTATTGAGTTGGGTCGTCCTATCCTTGTGGTGTTGAATATGATGGATGAAGCGCGTCGTCGCGGTATCCAGATCAATACACAAAAACTTTCTGAGCGTCTCGGTGTACCTGTGGTTGAAACGGTTGCAGTACGTAGTTCGGGCATTGAAAACTTATTGCACGCATTGGATCAAGGAAAGTACTCTGTTCCTCAGACTGAGCTCAGTGGTCTGGCAGGCACGCCACATCAAAAAATTGAAGTGATTTTCAAAGATGTGGTGAACTTTGTTGATCAGGAAGATAAGCGTACTGATTTTCTAGATAAGATTTTCCTACATCCAGTGCTTGGCCTACTTAGCCTTGCAATCATGATGTTCATCGTCTTCCAAGCTGTTTTTTCATGGGCAGAACCATTTAAGGGCGCAATCGAAGATGGTGTAGTGCCATGGTTGGGAGAGTGGTTGACGGAAACAATTAGTCATCCTGTGCTGCAAAGCTTGTTGGTTGATGGTGTGCTTGCTGGTGCGGGGACTGTGGTTGCATTCTTACCGCAAATTTTAATCCTATTCTTCTTCATTCTTGTACTGGAAGAGTCGGGTTATCTACCACGTGCCGCATTTTTGCTTGACAAATTAATGTTCAAAGCGGGTTTGAGTGGGCGCTCTTTTATCCCGTTGTTATCGAGTTTTGCTTGTGCAATTCCGGGCATTATGGCAACCCGCAGTATTAGTGATCCACGTGATCGTTTTACCACGATCATGGTTGCGCCGTTAATGACCTGTTCTGCACGCTTGCCTGTTTATGCCTTGTTGATTGGTGCATTTATTCCAAGTGAAACGGTATTGGGGATCTTTAATTTGCAAGGTCTCGTGCTGTTCGGTTTATATATGGGTGGCATTGTAAGTGCGCTCTGTGTTGCATTTGTGATGAAATTTTTGCAAAAGGACAAAACCCAGCATGCTTTGTTGATGGAATTACCAAGCTATCGTTTTCCTGATATGAGAAGTGTGGCAATCGGTTTACTAGAGCGTGCAAAAATCTTCTTGCGTCGTGTTGGTGGAATCATTGTTGCCTTGACCGTAATTCTTTGGTTCTTGTGTACTTTCCCACAAGCTCCTGAAGGTGCGACACAACCTGCGATTGATTATAGCTTGGCGGGTATGCTTGGGCATTTATTACATCCAATTTTCGCGCCTTTAGGTTTTAACTGGCAGATTGTCGTTGCACTTATTCCAGCTATGGCTGCACGTGAAGTTGTGGTTGCTGCTTTGGGTACCGTGTATGCCTTATCAGGGGCAGATGATGATGCAGTTGCACAAGGTTTGACTCATCTGATCAGTGCTGATGGTTCGGGTTGGTCATTGGCAACTGGCTTGTCATTATTGGTCTGGTTTATCTATGCACCACATTGTTTAGCCACTTTAGCAACAGTACGCCGTGAAACAGGCTCATGGAAACATGTCGCGGTCATGACGGTTTATCTATTTGGTTTGGCTTATTTAATGTCGTTCTTCACCTACCAAATTGCATCACGCATTTGGGGGTAAAAGGAGTAGCTTATGTTTGAGTACTTGATTGTTGCTGTATTGGTGCTGTGGAGTGCTGTTGTAGTGTTTAAGAAGGTGCTTCCTCAAACAGCAAGTTCAGCATTTCTGAGTCTGTCAAATCTTTGTCAGCGACTAGGTTGGCAACGTTTGGCGACATGGTTAAAACCGAAAATGGCAGCTGGTTGTGGCGGAAATTGTGGTTGTTCTACGGATGAAGCGGAGAATAAAAAAGCAGAGCCTGTTCAAACAGTGAAATGGCGTTAAGCGCAATCTTAAAATTGCCCATCTTAAGATGGGCAATTTTTTTTGGAAAAGAAAAAATGAATCAGACGGATATGAGTGAGAAGACATCGTTAAGCTTAAAACATAAATGGATTTTATTGGGTTTTGTGCTATTGATGACTTTGCTTTATCTCTCTGCTTTGTCAAAAAATCTGAATATTTATAAAGAAACAGTTTTATGGCTACTTTCATGTTCCATCTTGACGTATCTATGGTTAAAACCCGAATTGATTGAACTTAAATTCAAGCACTATGTATTTAAATCTGTAGATTGGCTGGGGGTTGTGATCCTAGTTTTATTGGGGATTGGCTTTTTTATACCTGCCTAAGCTTTTACGCACTGACACAAAAAAGATTGAATAAAACCAAAACTGAAAAAGCATTTAAAACAGTAAAGTGCTAACATTTTTGCCATTCTGTAATCTGCAAAAAATGGGGCGAAAATGTTAATACAACGTGGTGGATTAAAAGTTGTGGCTGGCTTGGGTATTTCGGGTGTGTCAGCAGTTAACTTTCTACATGAACAGGGCTACCAAGTTGCAGTAACAGATTCACGCGCAACCCCACCTGGACATGATCAGATTCCAACAGGTGTTCGTACCAGTTTTGGTCAACTCGATACCGAGCTTTTATTACAAGCAGAAGAAATTATTCTCAGTCCAGGGCTTGCACCTCAACTTCCAGAAATTCAACAGGCCATTGAAAAAGGTATTCCAGTTGTTGGTGATATTCAATTATTACGCCGTGCGACTGAGGTGCCAATTATTGCGATTACAGGATCAAATGCAAAAAGTACCGTGACCACATTAATCGGCTTGATGGCACAAGAGGCTGGCAAAAATGTGGCTGTCGGTGGCAATTTAGGTCGCCCTGCATTGGATTTATTAAAAGATAAACCTGATCTGATTATTTTAGAGTTATCGAGCTTTCAACTTGAAACCACATCACATTTAAATGCAGAAGTTGCTGTGGTGTTGAATATGAGTGAAGATCACCTAGATCGTCATGGCGATATGTTGGGTTATCACAAAGCCAAACATCGTATTTTTCAGGGTGTGAAAAAAGTCGTTTATAACCGTGATGACAATCTAAGCCGTCCATTGGTTCCAGATGTTACGCCAATGCAAAGTTTTGGTCTGAATGCACCTGATTTAAATCAATATGGTGTATTACGTGATGCCGATGGCAGCATGTGGTTAGCGCGTGGAAGAGAGCGTTTGTTGAGAACCTCTGAGATGTATATTCAAGGGATGCACAACGTTGCCAATGCATTGGCATGTTTGGCATTGGGTGAGGCGATTGGTTTACCTACGGATTCGATGTTTGAAACGCTTAAGCATTTTAAGGGCTTGGAACATCGTTGTGAGTATGTCGAAACGATTGATGGTGTACGCTATTACAATGATTCTAAAGGAACCAATGTTGGTGCGACGCTAGCTGCAATTGATGGTCTTGGTGCTGCAATTGAAGTGAACAAAGGGAAGTTAGCCTTGATCTTAGGTGGGCAAGGTAAGGGGCAGGATTTCAAGCCTCTCCGTGATGCAATTCAAAAATATGTGAAATCAGTGATTCTCATTGGTGAAGATGCTGCGGTGATTGAACAGGCGATTCAAGGTACAACAGTTATTCAGCATGCAAATAGCTTAAAAGAAGCGGTCGAACTGGCTCAAAAAGCCACACAAGCGGAAGATGTCGTTTTACTTTCGCCGGCTTGTGCAAGCTTTGATATGTTTAAAAGCTACAATGATCGTGGGCATCAATTCGTGGCATGTGTAAATGCCTTGAACGAAAAGAAGAACTAGGAACAAGACTATGGCTGATTTAGCCCAAAATACGGTGCAAAAGATTTCGCAGTTGCTGAATCGTTTACCCAAGCTTCCAGCAGAAATGACAGCGCGGAATATCCTGATTTTTTGTGTGATTTCTTTACTGTGTTTCGGTTCGGTTATGGTGGCATCTGCTTCGATGCCATATGCAGAATATATCCATGAAAGCCCATTTTATTTCTTGATTCGTCATGGTATCTCAATTGTCGTGGCTGCGCTGGTGGCGTTTCTGACTTATCGGGTGTCATTAAATCTGTGGTTTAAAAATGCCTTTCCTTTATGGCTCATTACCATCGTATTGCTGTTGGCGGTGCTGGTGGTGGGTTCTGAAGTGAATGGTGCCCATCGCTGGATTAAGGTCGGTGGCTTTACCTTGCAGCCAACCGAGATTGCCAAAATTGTGATGGCGATTTTCACCGCAGACTATGTGGTGCGTCGAGCCAAAGAGGTCCGTACCCACTGGAAAGGCTTATTGCGTTTAAGCGGGGTGATGGCTTTAACGGTTGGTTTTATTGTTGCTGAGCCTGACTTGGGCGCAACTGTTGTTATCGTGTTAATGATGGTGGGTGTATTCTTCTTGGCGGGTGCACCTGCAACGCAGTTCTTGATTATGCTGGGTGCAATCTTTGCGGGTGTCAGTGCATTAATTATTTTCGAACCATTCCGCTTCCAACGCTTGATTTCGTTTACTAACCCTTGGGCAGATCCTTTGGGTGTGGGGTATCAGCTCTCCAATGCTTTGATGGCCTTTGGTCGTGGTGAGTGGTTTGGTACGGGCTTAGGGCACAGTGTACAGAAGCTCTCATATCTACCTGAAGCGCATACCGACTTTATGTTGGCGGTGTTAGGTGAGGAGTTTGGTTTCTTTGGTGTGTCGATTGTGATGATGCTGTCGTTTACCATGCTGGCGTGTTGTATCCGTATTGGTCACCGTGCCTTGCAACATAACTACTTACGTGCAGGTTATTTGGCCTACGGGATTAGTATCATCTTCCTGATGCAGATTTTGGTCAATGCAGGCATGAATATGGGCTTGATGCCAACCAAAGGTTTGACTCTGCCTTTCATTAGTTATGGCGGTACATCACTCATGATGTGTGCGGCGATGATTAGCTTGATTCTAAAAATTGATGCGTCAACGCAAGAGTTGAATCCTGTAAAAGAAGAATCAAATTTCTGATAGACGTCTCTCCCTCTTTCTTTATCCAAATATGATGTGAGATAAAGGAAGAGGGGAATCTGTATTTATTGTATTTTTTGATATGGCGGTAATGCGGTACCAGCCTCTTCAACCAAATTCATTAATATTTTATATTCTGCATAGCTATCATTTAAGTAATTAAGTTCAGCGTCTTTTTTTTCATGACGAAGAATTTCAGCATGATATTGATAACGTTTTTCTAAATAATCCTTATCTAACCCAAGCGCAATAATCATGAGTTCCTGTGACCAATGCATTTGCACTAGAATATGATCAATCGCATCTCCATATGCCCATGTTTGTAGACTTTTGAGATTGCCGTTTGCGAAATGCTGATGCAAAAAATTTACAAGTCGATCAAACTCTGGGAAAAAAATTTGGATGCCATAGTTACTTTCCCATCTTGAGTTTAAATTAAAATTTAATGCATAAAATTGTTCAGCTCCAGATACTCTTTTTGTTGTATCTCTAATATCTGGTATGTCGACTCTAACTTTAAGTTTCTTGGTAAATTTACTTTTCATCTCTTCTGTTAAGAAATGATTTGTCAAATCCAAAGTCAGATCAATGTCTGGAGATTGGGTTAAACTCCACAAGATAACTTTGAGTTGATAAAAAATACTTTTTCTATCGCTAATAAGTATGAAATGTCTCATTCCACTATTCATATTAGTTTCAGCGTCAGGGCGATTCCATTGGGGGTCAATAAAATCATAATTTCGATAAAACCGATGTAACTCTAGCTTTTTTAAAACGGGGTGATGTAAACACCATAGCTTAAACAATTCTTCAGCTTTTTTTATATTTCGTGGCGCCTGAATATTGTCCAGATCAAAGACCTGTTGTTCAGTGCTTAAGGGTTTAAGAAAAGATTTAAGAATTGCTGAGACCGCATTGGTTGGGACTTGGAGAACGCTTACTCCCCATGCCGCAAAGCGTGGTTCATAAAAACCGACTCCTGAAGCCCGAACAGCTTCATAAAATACTCTGTATAACGCATCACCTTGCGCCAAAATATCGAAATGTTCTAATTCTAATATCGCACACGGTGCCGTTGTTAGACCGTGCTGTAAACCTATAACCCAGTCCTCTATTTCATTAGAAAAGAACTCGCTATATTTTGGATCGGTTACTTTTATAACAATATAATTAATCCATGCCTGTAGTGTCTTGCCTTGACTCTCAGTATCTCGGTGCTGTTGATATAAATCATAAGCTGCACGCTCAGAATCATTCAGCGAAGGAATCTCGGCTGTAAAAATTTCAGGTTCCCATAAATAAATTGCACCTAAAGACATATGTTTCCCCTTTAATTTGTTGTCTCAAATTTTTAATGTGATGAAAGCTTTTTATTTTGGTGATTGATTTTATTTTAGTTAATTGTTTTTATAAATAGATTCCAGTTAAATGCTCACCTTTTGGAATCAGCTTGACATCCCATTGCTGCACGGCTTGTTGTAGCATAATCCGCGGTTGATTCAGTTCCACCGCAGGTTGGCCTAAAGCCAAGATCGCTTGCTGTAATAGTTTGGGGGCTTGAGTGATATCCAATGCTTGTGCCAGATTCTGTTTAGACAGTTTTTGCCCTTGATCGTTCATGGCAAGTGGTAAATGCATATAGCTTAAACTTGGATAACCCAGTAAAGAACCTAACCAGATTTGTCGAGCGGTGTTATCGAGTAAGTCCGCACCGCGTACAACATGCGTGATGCCTTGCAGATAATCATCGACCACTACTGCCAATTGATAGCTGATAATGCCATCACGACGCTTTAATACAAAATCACCCAGATCATGCTGTAAGTTAGAACACTGCTGGCCTTGTAATCGATCTTGAAAGCAAATCAGTTGGTCGGAAACTTTTAAGCGAACGGCCTGATCAGCAAAATCAAGATTGAGATTGCGGCAGGTTCCGGCATAGATATGATTGGAACCCAGCATTTTACGGGTACATTGGCAGGCATAAATCGCATTGAATTGCTTGAGTTGCTCAAGCACCTGCTCATAGATCTCGAAACGATCTTTTTGAAAAATAATTTCTGCATCGGGTTCAAATTGAAAGGCATCAATGCAAGAGAGAATGTGTGCTTCGCTATTGGGATAAATGCGAGGGATGTCGGTATCTTCAATCCGAACCAGCCATTGGCCGTGATTGGCTTTGGCGTCGCAATAACTGGCAACTGCGGTGAGCAGGGAGCCAAAATGCAATGGGCCGGTTGGCGATGGCGCAAACCGACCCACATATGAGCGAAGATTAAGCAAAGCATCGCTTTGCTTAACTTCATGGCTCAACACGGTTTTCAAAATTAACCGTTATTTTGCTTTTCTTTGATTTCAGCCAAAGTTTTGCAATCGATACATAAAGTCGCAGTTGGGCGAGCTTCTAAACGACGTAAGCCAATCTCGATACCACAAGTTTCACAGAAACCGTAGTCTTCGTTTTGAATGGCTTCAATCGATTGTTCGATTTTACGGATGAGTTTGCGTTCACGGTCACGTGTACGTAATTCAATCGCAAATTCTTCTTCTTGCGTCGCGCGGTCATTGACGTCAGGAAGTGCACTAGATTCGTCTTGCATCGTATTTAAAGTACGATCAACTTCAGACATTAACTCTGCTTTCCATGCATTTAAAATTTGGCGGAAATGCTCAAGTTGTCCTTCAGACATATATTCTTCATTTTTCTTTGGCTGATAAGGCGCAATTCCAAATAAGCTCGCAGTTGTACCGCTTTCTGAAGCTTTTGGTTTGGTTTTGCGTGTACGTTTTACAGCCAATTTTTGATCGTCGATCACTTCTGTCTGTTCGTCCAAGACTTGATTTTGGTTGTCATTCGCCATATAGGGCATTCCTCATCTTACACGTACTATCTATACGCAAAAAATATGGTGATATGCAAGTGTTTTTATAGAAACCTGAGATGGTTTTTCCCATCAAGGGTCGACATCATATAGAGTTTTTGAGCAAGATGGTAGTCATTCCCGTCCAGATTTTGTCTGAAATTGACAATGTAATTTGTAATCAAAAGTTTAATCATATCCTAAAACTTCAGAACTACTCATTCGTTGCGATGTCGGTAAACGATAGACCTGAGTTTCCAGTTCACCGTTCGCTTTAAGGCAGATATAGCGGTAACCAGGATGCTCTTCATCGAGTGCAAATTTATCGCTTCTTGGTTTGAATTGGATACAGGTTGAAGGGGTAGATAAAAATTCAACACCTTGCCATGTATTGATCGAATCTTGATGTACATGACCACAGACTATTGCTTTGACATTGGAGAATGGTTGGATTGTTTCCAACAGGTCTGAGGAGTTTTTGAGCTTGTGTTGGTCAATCCATGCCGATTGCATCGCAAAAGGATGATGATGACAAGCAATCAGCACATGACGATCATGTTGTTGTGCAAGTAATTGGGTGAGTTGCTGCAATTGTGCGTCAGCAATTTTTCCATCAATACGTTTTGGTTGTGCGCTATTTAATAAAATAATGCACCATTGACCTAGTTCAATCACCGTTGGCTGAGTTGGATCTGTTTCATGAAATGGAAAATGCGCCACATCGTCATGGTTGCCTGGCGTATGGAAAAAGGGAATTCCCACGCTTTGCATATGTTGTACATAGCGTTTATATGTCAATGGTGTTGGCGATTGTGCCAAATCACCGGTGTGTACAATGAGGTCAATATGAGGATGTTGCTGGCGCATCAAGTCGATTACAGCATGAAAACTTTGTTCGGGCTGCATCCCGACAAATTCTAAATGTGGATACTCTAATAAATGTGTATCAGTAATCTGTATCATCACAAAATCTTGTTGCGATAATGATGAGACTTGGAAAGTCACCGTCGTTAGCCCCTTCAGATTTTTATCTTTGTTGTAGTTGTATATGTTGAGACAGCCACTGCAATGCCATGATTACAGGTGCGTTTCTCAACCGCCCGTTATTTAATAATGCTTCTAATGCGGAATAATCAAATAGATGAAGTTGAATATTTTCCCCTTCATCTGGCATCCCAAAAATGCCCCCGTCCTTTGGCAAATCAACTTCTGCTACATATAAATGAAAAAATTCAGAACATGCGCCAGCAGAAGGGTAGAAGCTAAATAAATGTTTTAATGTGGTGATCTCACTGCCAGATTCCTCTAGGCTTTCACGGCGGATACAGCTTTCAGGCGATTCATTTCCATCAAGTACCCCCGCGATGACTTCGAGTTGCCATGGCGACACTGGATCACTCAATGCACCGACACGAAATTGTTCAATCAGTGCAAAGCGTTGTTGTTGGTCATTATATAGTAAAACGCCAGCGGCTTCTGGACGATGAACCAATTCACGTTGAATTAAAGGTGAAAAATCTTCTCGGTGAAATAACCGATGTTTTAAACTCACTTTCTCAACTTGAATGAATCCTCGAAATAAAGGCTCTCGAGATTCTATCGTAACGTCGGTTGCTGAATAGCTGGCGTGGTCAAGAATATTCATCTTCAATCAGGATGAGATTGTACATATCTCATCCTAACCGAGAATGATTCGCAGGAAAATCTTTTTTTAGTTGATTTACACCTTGTGGTACAATTTTTGACCATGTTCCTGATAAGCGGTTTTCATCGCATTGAGACCTGCTTCAACTTCTGTTTCGGCATCATTTGACTGCTTGGCATTGTGTTGATTTTGCGCGTAATCTCGCACATTCTGGGTGATTTTCATCGAACAGAATTTTGGTCCACACATCGAACAGAAGTGTGCAGATTTATGCGCTTCTTTGGGAAGCGTTTCATCATGCATGCTGCGTGCTGTGTCTGGATCTAAGCTTAAATTAAATTGGTCATCCCAACGGAATTCAAAGCGTGCTTTAGATAAGGCATTATCTCGGACTTGTGCACCTGGATGGCCTTTGGCCAAGTCAGCTGCATGTGCTGCAATCTTGTAGGTGATAATACCGTCTTTGACGTCTTTCTTGTTCGGTAAACCTAAGTGTTCTTTTGGCGTGACATAGCACAGCATCGCCGTACCGTACCAACCAATCATTGCAGCACCAATCGCAGAGGTGATATGGTCATAACCTGGTGCGATATCTGTGGTGAGTGGGCCAAGGGTGTAGAAAGGCGCCTCTTTACAGACTTCGAGTTGAAGATCCATATTTTCTTTAATCATATGCATTGGCACGTGACCAGGACCTTCAATCATGACTTGTACATCATGTTCCCAAGCGCGATGCGTTAATTCACCCAATGTTTTAAGCTCACTAAACTGCGCTTCGTCATTGGCATCTTGCACACAACCTGGACGTAAACCATCTCCCAAACTGAATGACACGTCATAGGCCTTCATGATTTCGCAGATTTCATCAAAATGCGTGTACAAGAAGTTTTCTTCATGATGGGCCAAGCACCATTGCGCCATAATCGAACCGCCACGAGACACTATGCCCGTGAGACGATTTGCGGTCATGGGTACATAACGCAGTAATACACCTGCGTGAATGGTGAAGTAGTCAACGCCTTGTTCGGCTTGTTCAATCAAGGTGTCTTTAAAGATTTCCCATGTTAGGTCTTCAGCTACACCATCGACTTTTTCGAGTGCTTGATAGATCGGTACAGTTCCGATTGGAACAGGTGAGTTGCGGATAATCCACTCGCGGGTTTCATGAATATTTTTACCTGTCGATAAATCCATGATGGTGTCGGCACCCCAGCGGGTTGCCCACGTCATCTTCGCGACTTCTTCATCAATAGATGAACCAAGTGCAGAGTTCCCAATATTGGCATTAATCTTCACCAAAAAGTTACGACCAATGATCATCGGTTCGCATTCTGGGTGATTAATATTGGCCGGAATAATGGCACGACCCGCAGCAATTTCCTGACGGACAAACTCAGGTGTAATCTCTCTTAAGTTTTGTGCACCAAAGTTTTGCCCTGGATGCTGACGCATATCTACATTTTCACGTTGGCGCTGGTTCTCACGAATGGCGATATATTCCATTTCAGGAGTAATAACACCTTGCTTGGCATAGTGCATTTGCGTGACATTTTTTCCTGTTTGCGCGCGACGTGGGTTTTGAATGTGGGCAAAACGGATTTCAGCTGTACGAATATCTTTTAAACGTGCTTGACCAAACTCAGAGCTAAGACCAGAAAGTACATCGGTATCTTGGCGTTCTTCAATCCATGTTTGACGCACTAAAGGTAAGCCTTTGTTCAGGTCGATTTGTACATTTGGATCGGTATATACGCCTGAAGTGTCATAGACCATGACGGGTGGATTGTGTTCACCACCTAAGCCAGTCGGCGTTTCGGTTAAGCTAATTTCACGGAAGGGAACTTGGATATCAGGGCGAGAACCTTCAACATAGACTTTTCGAGATGCAGGTAATATTCGGGTTAAATCTTTTGCAGCTTGCTCATGTTGAGCAGAAATATCAGCAGGGGAAAGATTCGTTAATTGGTTCATGGCATGATCCTTATGTATGGCATTAACGAATCAAGCACGACCAAAAACCATGGCGGATTCACCTCGTGAATGAGATAAATGCAGGCGAAGTTTTTGTTGGGCTTGATTCCTACGCAGGTGTTAACCTGATCAGGTTCAACGGTACTTATCTTTAAATTGCGTAATTAAGATAATCTCAGCAGTTTGTTAACTGCGCTCCGTCAAGCTAGGCATTTAGACTAACAGATTTTTTTATTTTTGTTGTATCAATTCACACCAATCAACAGGGGACGAATCCGTGCTATTGTCATAAAAGTTTCATCATTTCTATGTTTTAATCACCAATCATTTTTTCCATGTGTCTAGTGGAGGCATACTGTGAGCCCAAGCAATCCTGTGTTAAGTCATCATATTTCTTCACAATTTAATGAAGACTTGCAAGATGTGCACACCAAGTTTATGACCATGGGTGGATTAGTGGAGCAACAAGTTGCTAACTCAATTCATGCTTTATTAGACACAGATGCGAACTTAGCCATTGATGTGCAGTTTAAAGACAATGCAGTGAACCAATTCGAACGTGATATTGATGAAGGTTTAACCTTAATTCTCGCACGTCGTCACCCTGCAGCAATTGATTTGCGTATGGTGATCGCAATGAGTAAAGCCAATACCGATTTAGAGCGTATTGGTGATGAAGCTGCAAAAATTGCACGCATTGCGCAAAACCTGTGTGAAGAAGGTGAGTCTCCTCGTGGTTATATGGAAACACGTCATATTGGAAACCAAGTACGTGTCATGATTCATGATGCATTAGATGCTTTTGCACGTTTAGATGTGGAGCAAGCCTTGAAAGTGGTGATGGCGGATGTGGATATTGATCGTGAATATCAGTCGGCAACACGTACTTTAATGACCTATATGATTGAAGATCCGCGTCATATCTCACGTGTGATTAACGTGATGTGGGTATTGCGTTCATTAGAGCGCATCGGTGATCATGCACGTAATATTTCAGAACAAGTTATTTATATGGCGAAAGGTACCGATGTACGTCATACCAGTATTGAAGAAATTGAACAGAAAGTGCATCAAAAATAATGGTAAAAGTAAAATAATCACTGACCGCTCTAACTAGAGCGGTTTTTTAATTTTGAGAGAGGCGT
The DNA here is from genome assembly GCF_000369845.1 of Acinetobacter higginsii. Taxonomy (NCBI): domain Bacteria; kingdom Pseudomonadati; phylum Pseudomonadota; class Gammaproteobacteria; order Moraxellales; family Moraxellaceae; genus Acinetobacter; species Acinetobacter higginsii. The sequence continues at coordinate 98,399 of NZ_KB850213.1, forward strand.
AATAAAAAAATCCCAGACTTCGGGGGAAAGTCTGGGAGAGAAATATCATGCGTTACGTGAGATATCAACGTATCTCTTTGTCCTTCTGAATATAACTATAAACACGCTACCCGAAAGAGTCATGTAGACAAGTGTGTATACTCTGTAAGGCTTTATTACTTATGTAAATATCATGTAAAAAGAGAACTGAAATACAGCTCTCTTTTTACAGCAGGGTGAGACAAAACGACTTATTTTTGTTCAGTCCAACCTTCCGCTTTTTCTACGCTTTCATCGTTATTAAAGAACTTCTCACGTTGTTCTTCGAGGAACTTCTTCGCATCAGGTTCAAATACATTCAAACGTTTTTCATTAATCAGGGTGGTTTGATGTTTTAACCATTCTTGCCATGCCTGTTTTGAAACTGTTTCAAAGAACTCTTGGCCTTTGGCGCCTGGAAATGGCGCAAAGTCTAAGCCTTCAAGCTCTTGTTTGTATTTGCGGCAAAGTACTTGTCTAGTCATCATAAATCCTTAAGCGTATAACTGTTCTAGGCGAGTGTGCGCACGGGCAATCGCAGCTTCAACTTGTTTTGGAGAGGTTCCACCAATGTGATCACGCGCATTGACAGAAGCTTCTAGCGTCAATGCTTTGTCAAATACATCTGCTGTGATCAAATCAGAGAACTGTTGCAGTTGTTCAAGTGTCAATTCAGATAAATCTTTTTCTTCAGCTACACCTAAAGCGACCGCTTTACCAACAATTTCATGTGCATCGCGGAAAGCCACGCCTTTTTTGACGAGGTAGTCTGCAAGATCGGTTGCAGTAGAGAAACCACGTAAAGCTGCTTCACGCATAATCTCGATATTTGGCACTAAGGCTGGAACCATATCGGCAAATGCCATCAATGAACCACGAACGGTATCAATTGCATCAAACAATGGTTCTTTGTCTTCTTGGTTGTCTTTGTTATAAGCCAATGGTTGGCCTTTCATTAAAGTTAATAGGCTAATTAAGTCACCAAAAACACGACCTGACTTACCACGAACCAGCTCAGGCACATCTGGGTTTTTCTTCTGTGGCATGATGGATGAGCCTGTGCAGAAGCGATCAGGAATATTCACGAACTTGAATTGTGCCGAAGTCCATAAAATAAGCTCTTCTGACATACGTGATAAATGCATCATGATCAAAGATGCAGCTGCATTAAACTCAATGGCAAAGTCACGATCAGAAACTGCATCTAATGAGTTTTCTGAAACTGCTTCAAAGCCAAGAAGTTCTGCGGTGTAAGCACGATCAATCGGATAGGTTGTTCCAGCTAAGGCGGCTGAACCAAGTGGCATGCGATTCACACGTTTACGGCAGTCTTGTAGACGCTCAGTATCACGGACTAACATCTCAAACCATGCTAACAGGTGATGACCAAAGGTCACGGGTTGAGCCGTTTGTAGATGAGTGAAACCTGGCATAATGGTGTTGGTGTTTTGACTAGCCAAACCCAGTAAGCCTTTTTGTAAGCGTAATAATAGACCTAAGATGTCGTCAATTTCATCACGCAAATATAAACGGATATCGGTTGCAACTTGGTCATTACGGCTACGGCCAGTATGTAATTTTTTTCCTGTAATGCCAATACGTTGAGTCAAACGAGACTCAATGTTCATGTGTACATCTTCTAAATCAATGCGCCATTCAAAGTTACCAGCTTCAATTTCAGCTTGAATAGTGCTTAAACCTTGAATAATGTCATCGCGTTCAGCTTCAGTGAGGACACCTACTTTGGCAAGCATGGTGGCATGCGCAATTGAACCTGCAATATCTTGTTTATAAAAACGTTGGTCAAATTGCACAGATGCGGTAAATTCTGCAACAAAAGCATCTGTTGCTTCAGAGAAGCGACCGCCCCACATTCCAGAGGTTTGATTCGGGCTGGCTGAAGAAGAGGATTGAGAAGATGTGGTCATGGCGGCTCAGCAAAATAAAAAAGAGTATAGCAAATCCAAACGCAGTTGCCGAAACTCGACGTAAGAAGTTATCGCAAACTCGTCAGGGGAATCCATCAGGCTCCTATTTTTTTACGAAAATTGGGCAATGGCAATACTTATTAGAATTAATTGTTGCAAGTAATGTCTTGGCGATGGTGTTGGCTTTGGCTGAAGCTCGCTCATGGCAAGCCTTAGAGGGCTTCCGTGTACTGCAATATATGGTTTTTATTAATTGGGTGATTTTGTCTTTCGCAACACTAGTTGATTATTTTAAGGATTTTTTTGCTAAGTTTAGTCAGAAAGTCGCCTTGATAATGGGCTTTGTACTGTTGCAACTGATTGTACTGTTGACTACCTGTGCGATCAATATTATTCAATATTGGGCTGCACGTTCAGGTTCATTTTCAGAGGAGATCTTATTTCATGGGAGCAGTTTACATTTAAGCTATGGGGTTTTGTTAGGCGCTTTCTGTTTGCGTTACTTGTATATGCGTGAGCAATGGATGAATCAGCAATATAGTGAATTGAATGCGCGAATTCAGGCGATGCAGGCACGGATACACCCTCATTTCTTATTTAATAGTATGAATAGTGTGGTGAGCTTAATTGCGATTGACCCTGAAAAAGCTGAAAATATGTTGATTAATTTGTCGCGCTTATTCCGAGCGAGTTTTCAAGAACTGAAGTTGGTGAGCTTGGCTGAGGAAATTGACTTATGTCAGCAATATTTAAGTATAGAAAAGATGCGTTTAGGTGCCCGTTTGAATGTAGAATGGAACATACAGGCGACACCCATTGAATTAAAACGAGTGACGATTCCGTTATTAACGTTGCAACCTTTGCTTGAGAATAGTATTTTTCATGGGGTGGAGAAAGTTTTGCAACCTTCGACCGTTAGCGTATTGGTTGAAATATTGCAAAATCAAGTCAGTATAGTCATTACTAACCCTTATTCTCACGATACAATAAAATCGAGAAAGGGAAATGGTATTGCGATAGACAATGTGAAGCAGCGCCTGAAAGCTTATTATGGGCAAACGGTTAAGTTTCAGATTTATGGGGGAACGTCGTTATATACGACGGTGGTGAGCTACCACTATCGAGTAAAATAATAAGTCAAGTTAACCATAAAAAATATGGATGAAGTTAACGGTGACAAGGAGGAGAGGATGAGAGTTCTGATTGCTGATGATGAGCCTCTCGCAGTAGAGCGTTTGTCACGTTTAGTGACCCAGATGGGGCACGAAGTCATTGCGACGGCGCATCATGGTCAGGATGTGTTAAATCATATTGAAAACGACTCACCTGATGTCGTTTTATTAGATATTCAAATGCCAGGAATGAATGGTTTGGAATGTGCTGAACAACTCAATCAGCTCAATCCTAGACCTGCGATTATTTTCTGTACGGCATATGATCAACATGCATTGGAAGCATTTAAATTTCAAGCACAAGGATATTTACTTAAACCTGTTGCACAACAAGATTTACAACAGGTGTTTAATCATTTAACTCACCTTACACAAGCACAAATGACTGGTTTAAAACAACAAGACGATATGTACGATACCAAAACACAACGCCATCAAATTGCTGCGAAAACCTATCGCGGGGTAGAACTGATTCCATTGGAAAATGTTTATTATTTTTTAGCAGATCAGAAATATGTCACTGTTCGCCATAAAAATGGCAGTGTGCTAATTGATGAAACACTGAAAGACTTGGAATTAGAATTTGCAGACCGTTTTATCCGTATTCATCGTAATGCCTTAGTCTCGCTCGACTATCTCGAAGGGTTGGAATTGGTGGCTGCTGGGCAATATCAGGTGCGTTTGCGTGAGTTGGAGGAGCGATTGTCTGTCAGCCGTCGCCACTTGCCGAGTTTAAGAGAGTGTATGCATCAATTATAAAACCCCGCTTTTCAGCTGAATGATTGATCACTTTATGAATTTTTACTTGCAATTTCAGGTGATCAAGTTAAGTTTGGAACAATTGCTTTGATCAATACTTAACTTGAATTTATGAAAACCTTAAAAATTGCGACTCGACAAAGCCCTCTTGCACTTTGGCAGGCGGAACATATTCGTTCTCGTTTAAATGCGCTTTATCCGGATTTAACGGTTGAATTGGTTAAGTTTGTCACCCAAGGCGACAAGATTTTAGATACACCGTTAGCTAAAATTGGTGGTAAAGGTTTATTCGTAAAAGAGCTAGAAGCAGCATTGCTGGATGGTCGTGCGGATTTAGCTGTACATTCAATGAAAGATGTACCGATGCATTTACCAGAAGGTTTAAGCTTGGCCGTGATCTGTGAACGTGAAGATCCTTTAGATGCGTTTGTCTCAAACCAATATTCACATTTTGATGAGTTGCCACAAGGTGCGAAAGTAGGTACATCGAGCCTACGCCGTAAGTGTCAAATTTTACAGCTCCGTCCTGATTTAGAAATTATCGATTTACGTGGAAACGTAGGGACGCGTTTATCCAAGCTGGATGATGGTTTGTATGATGCGATCATCTTGGCCAGTGCTGGTTTAAAACGGTTAGGCCTCGCGGATAGAATTCGCCATTGCTTAACCCCTGTTGTAAGTTTACCCGCGGTGGGGCAAGGTGCGCTTGGTTTAGAGTGTCGTACGGATGATGTGGAATTATTAAAGTTGATCCAACCCTTACAGCATGAAGAAACCTCGATTTGTGTACGTGCAGAACGTGCCTTTAATGCCTATCTGGAAGGGGGTTGCCAAGTGCCGATTGCAGGTTATGCGATTTTGGCCAATGATCAATTACACATTGAAGGGCGTGTTGGCAGTGTAGATGGCAAGACTTTGTTGAAAGAGCAATTGGTTGGTGCAACAGTTGATGCTGAGCAACTCGGTGAGCAGCTTGCTCAGCGCTTGTTAGCGCAAGGTGCGGGTGAATTGCTCAAAGCGTTGTATTAATGCTGTTTATTAATACACGTCCTGATGACCGTGCTTCTGTTTTAACTCAAGCTCTGAGAGAAGTTGGTTATCAGGTTGAAGCGCTGCCTTTACTTGAGTTGGTTGCAGAACCTTTTTCTGAAGCTTTGCAACAACTTTACTTCGCCTTGGCTGAGACTCAAGTGATTGTGGTGGTTAGTCCGACTGCTGTTGATATTGGGATGCGTTATTTACAGCAAGCGGGATTACAACTTGATCAGCTTAAACATATTCAATGGGTCGCAGTGGGGCAAACTACAGCAAAGGCTTTAGCCCAATTTAAAATAGCAAGTGTTGTTCCTGAGGTGGAAACTTCAGAGGGAATGCTGGAGCTTCCTATCCTAAAACAGCAGATGCATTTAAAGAAAATTGCATTCTGGCGTGGTTTGGGAGGGCGGCAGTTTATGATGCAGCAATTGCAGCAACAAGGTGTTGAGATTCTGAATTTTGTGCTTTATCGCCGGCAATGCCCAGAACAAAGTTTTTCTAAATTTCCTGAAATTGTAAAAAAAATAAGTTTAAATCAGCCTGTTGCGGTGTTGATTAGTAGTGAAGCGAGTTGGAACTATTGGCAGCAGCTATGTGGACAGCATGCATGTGCGACAGAGTGGGTTTATTTGGTTTTAGGCTCACGTCTGGTTCAGATTATGAGACAGGTGCGGGACCAGACTGCTCAAGGATTTAACATTATTCAGCTTGAAAATTTATCTGCATCAGAGATCATTCAACGCATGAGTGATTGGCAAGGACATGTATGAGAAAAATTGGTTATCTAATATTAGGATTGAGTTTATTGTGGTTAGCTAAACTCAGTTACGATGTTGCACAATATTCTCAAACTGTACCGCAGTTACAACAGCAATTAGATCAAACTGAGCAGCGTTATGCTTTATTGAATGATCAATTTGTTGCAGTACAACGCCAGTTGCAAAATACCAGCTCGGTAGAGCCCACAGATAGTGTCTCCATCCCGACTACGGTGACGGGGATTGCACCAGTTATTTTGATTAAGCAGCAAATGCAATTGGTTCAATTTGCATTGGATCAACAACAGTTTATCTATGCGCTGGATCAACTTAATCAAGTGCAACAGCATATTGTGCAATATGCAGTATCTCCTGCGTTACAACATAGCTTGGTTAAGTCGATTGAGCAGGATAAACAAGCCATTCAACAATATGTTTTGAGTCAGACACAACAGCAGCAGCAACTGGATAATTTGTTGCAGCAATTAGATCAAAAGATTCAACAAGAAATCCGAAACCCGAAAGTGTCTATGACAAAAAATGAAACGGCATCGTGGTGGCAGTGGTTCAAATTAGAAAAAGTACAGCGCAACTCACCTAACTTGATGAATCGTAATATTACCTTGAAAGAAGCACAATTACGTTTGTTACTCGCTTCTCAAGCCTTAAAACAAGGGCAACGAACAGAATATCGAAAATCTATTCTGGAAGTGATGCAATTACTTGCTGAATTACCAGATCAAAATAGTCAACAAATGAAATTACGCTTAGAGAAAATTTCAAATCTACCTGTAGTACCAACACCGAAATTAACCGCACTGGGTTTGTTGGGATAAGGCATTATGAAACGTTTACTGTTGATTTATGTGCTTGCAAGTTTGGTGCTATTCGCACTGTTTTCTGTATTGAGTTATGGCTATGGAAATGGCTATGTCTATATCTATTGGCGAGATTGGCAATTTCAAACGGGTGTTTTAGGGCTCATTGGACTATTTATTCTGATCAGTTTATTGGCACAATTAACTTGGTTATTCGGTAAACGATATTTTGCCCGCGAGCAGCGGAAAAAAGAAACGATCCTTCATTTTAAAGATTTGCATCCTTATGAACAGCTTGGCATTGTCTGGCTGTTGGAAGCGGCGAAAGATCAGCAAGTATTTATTGAGCGTGTTTATACTCAGTCAGGATTGCTTAATCATATTATTGATGCGCAATTTGATTATAAGAATGGCGATTATGAAACTGCCTTGCAGAGTTTGGAAAAATCTGCACCGATGGCATTTGAGCTAGCTGAATTACAACGCATAGATATTTATCTTGAGCGGCAGGAAACACAGAAAGCGCTGACCCATCTAGAGTTTCTTGCCCAGCATCAGCTTTCTCCGTGGTTGACTGAGATTGAAACAGCTTATCAGCAACGTATTACTGCATTATGGGGGAAGCTTGCCTTACAAGAGCCGTGGTTATTCTTGCAAACAACCCAATACGGTTTATTAGATGCAGAACATCGTGACTTATGGCTACAGCAGTTACTTATACGATTTGATCAGGCTTCTGTGGACGATCTTGCTGCATTACAGCAACGTTATCTGGTTTTACAGGATGAGATTCAAACTCGTCCATACAGTAGTAAAGTACTCTGGTTGAAATTATTGGCACGTATGCCAGAAATGAGTTTGCAGCATGAAGATCTGGCTTTGCATTTATTGCAAGATCAGTTTGATCCAGAAGTATTTTATCTGTGGTTCCAACAACAATTATTGAAGCAGATCCCAGATTATGCCTATGTCGAGCAGCGCATTATGCAACTTGAACAGCGTTATACCAGTGTGCCGATGCTTAGCTTTGCAAAATGGCATATTTATGTGGCAACACAACGGCAGGCAGAAGCAGAGCAATTATTAACTTTATATCCAGATAATATTTTAATGAGCTATTTAAGGATTAAATCAACTTTGGGTGATAATCCTGATTTAATCAGGCAGTTAAATTTAATATTTGAAAATGATGTGAATTTTCTTAATTTTAAGATATGAGTGAAAATATGAAGGAACTGTCTGTCTATCCGGTTGTGCTTAAGCAAACGGTTGCTTGGGGAGATATGGATGCTTTTGGTCATGTAAATAATGTGCAGTATTATCGTTATATCGAGAGTGCACGCATTGCTTATTTAATGGCGTTGAATATCTTTGATCAGGATATATTGACAGTCGTTGCATCAAGCCAGTGTAAATATTTAAGTCCGGTATTCTACCCTGATGTGCTGCATATTGGTGCAAGGATTGAAGAGTTAAGAAATAGCGCTTTTCGTATGCATTATGTGTTATGGAGTGAAACACAGAATCAAGTGGTCGCGACTGGTGAGGCGGTTATGGTCTGTGTTGATAAGCTAACTTCAAAAAAATTAAATATCCCTGATACGATTAGGCAAAAGATAATTCAACTCGAGCAAAGCGTGGATCACTCTTTAATATCTCATTAAATTATTATAAAGACGATTATGTCTATTTTTGTTTGATTATATAGTAAATTCATATAATAAGGTTCAAATACGCTGCTTTGGAAAGATTGGTGTATTTGAACCTTGATAAGCCCAATAAAATTAGAATTTTTTAGATAAAATTAAGAGTAAATTAATATAAATCGTATTGCTACTAGTCTGCTATTCACTTTTATAAAATATGTTTTTATATAACACGGCTGCTTTTTTTTGGGTTTATTGTAAATAAAATGCGATTTAGTGCTTGATATATGATTAAGTGGGGTAATCTTATATTGATTATTTAATCATTTATAAATTAATATTGAATCGAATTTGAAATTCATTTTATTTTTGAGTGATATATTTCCCCTATTAAGTCGGAGTGGTTCTAATGAAACCAGATATTAGCGAGTTATCTGTAGAAGATTTAAAACGTTTACAAGCTGAAGCTGAAGCTTTAATTGCGAGTAAAAAAGATCAAGCAATTGAAGATGCATATAATCAAATTATTGCAATTGCAGATGCGATTGGCTTCAGTGTTGAAGAATTATTGGAAGTGGGCGAGCAAAAGCGTAAGAAAACAACGCGTAAAGCAGTAGAGCCACGCTACCGTAATAAAAGCAATGCTGAAGAAACTTGGACTGGTCGTGGTAAACAGCCACGCTGGTTAGTTGCTGAGTTAGAGAAAGGTGCAAAACTTGAAGATTTCTTAATCTAAACAAGTTTAAAAGTCATCGTTCTGTCATACGATGACTTTATCCTTTATTAAAAGCCAGGCTTAAAAAGCTTGGTTTTTTTATATGAGAGAATTGGCGATGTTGAAAAAGTATGCATAATGTCATTCAGGGGGCGATTGTCTCAAAAAGGATGATATTTGCATGTTGGTAAGGGTGGAATGAAGAAAAAAACCAAGCAATGGAGATGGTGGCTTTTCGCCATTTTTGCATTTTTAATTTTTATTATTTTACAAATTCCAGCAACATGGTTAATTGCGAAATTTTCAAAAGATAATCAATTATTACATAATGTTAGTGGTAATATCTGGCAGGGGCAAGCAGATTGGCAGCGCGGTCAATTGCGTGGATCAGTGCATTGGAAAACCCGTCCCCTCGATTTGCTGTTACTACGCGTTGGCGCAGATCTCGATATTCATAGTGGTAATACCCAGTTCAATGGAATTTTTGCCTATGGTTTAGGTCAAAAAATGATGATCAAAGACCTGCAGGGTAAAATTTCACCTGAAACATTAAAATATTTTGCCAACTGGCAATGGCCTGAAAATTCAATTCAATTGAAAGACGTACAATTGAATTATCAAAAAGAAAAAGGCTTTAGTGCGACAGAAGGTCAATTGAATTGGGGTGGTGGCGCGTTGAGCTATACTTTTGGCCAGCGTCAGGACCGTATGAATATGCCATCTTTAGTGGCTGATCTGAAAGATGAAAATGGGCAGTTAAAAATTGATGTCCGCGATCAACGTCAGCAGAAAATGGCAAATTTAAGCCTAGACACAAATTTGATGTTGGATGTGCAGCTAACACAAAGAATGCTGTTGAATATTCCATCTTACCAAGGTAAGGCTGGGCTAGATACTTATGTGATCAGTTCGCGTCAGCCGCTGCTGCAAGGTGGTTTCTAATGAAAGCAATCACTCAAAAAATGCAACAACTGCGTTGGCAAAAGCTGGACAAGCTCAGTGGTCTGATTTTAGTACTACTCATCTTATGGTTATGTTGGAAACTGGCTTCTTTATTTTGGTGGGTAGTTGCGCCGCCACAACCGATGCAATTTGATCGGGTTGATCTAGGTTCACAACAAGCCCAAGTCCCTAATATTAGCTCCTTTGCGCTATTTAATGAGCCGGCAGCGACCTCGGCAGATGATAATGTTAATTTGGAATTGCAAGGTGTATTGTTAGGCCAGCCAAATTACTTGTCTTCTGCTGTGATTAAGTTGAATGATACTGCTGAACGTTATCGTGTTGGCGAAACGGTGGGATCAACGTCATATCAACTGGCAGAAGTGTATTGGGATCATGTGATCTTGAAACAAGGCAACGGTGCTACCCGAGAAGTTAAATTTAAGGGATTGGACAAAGGTTTATATCAACCCATTGCACCCGTACTTAATAGTGCCAATAATGTTCAGCCTCCAACTGTTGCACCGACACAGAACACACCACAATCCGCTTTAGGTCAGGCAATTCAACAAATGCAGGACAATCGCGATCAATATCTGAAAAATATGGGGGTGAGCGGTGGTGGCACAGATGGTTATGAAATATCGGATAAGACGCCATCGAATTTAAAAAATACCTTGGGTTTGCGTTCTGGTGATCGTATTCTATCGATCAATGGTCAAAGCGTCGGGCAGGGACTCAACGAAGTACAATTATTAGAGCAAGTACGTCGTGAAGGGCATGCCAAAATAGAAATAAAACGTGGTGATCAAGTGATGACCATACAACAAAGTTTTTAGTGATCACACGTCACACATCAGTTAGGAATAAGTGCAGGTTATGGCTTTTTTAAATCATCAACGTCCACTTTGGGCATTACTTGCCGCAGCACCTTTGGTCGCGACAATCAGTACCAATGTGCAAGCACAAACATGGAAGATTAATCTACGTGATGCAGACTTAACCGCATTTATTAATGAAGTTGCAGATATTACAGGGAAGAACTTTGCTGTTGATCCTCGTGTGCGCGGTAATGTGACGGTTATTTCCAACAAGCCTCTCAATAAAGATGAAGTGTATGACCTATTTTTAGGTGTACTCAACGTTAATGGCGTGGTCGCGCTTCCTTCTGGGAATACGGTTAAGCTTGTACCAGATAGCAATGCGAAAAACTCTGGGATTCCTTATGATGCACGTAGTCGCGCAGGGGGGGATCAGATTGTAACGCGTGTGATTTGGTTGCAAAATACCAATCCGAATGATTTGATTCCTGCATTACGCCCGTTAATGCCACAATTCGCACATTTGGCGGCAGTTGCTGGCACCAATGCTTTAATTGTCTCTGATCGTGCAACCAATATTTATCAGCTCGAAAATATTGTGCGTAATTTGGATGGTACAGGGCAAAATGATATTGAGGCGATTAGCTTACAATCAAGCCAAGCTGAAGAAATCATTGGCTTGTTGGAGACCATGAGTGCAACAGGTGCATCGAAGGACTTTATTGGTTCACGTGTACGTATTATTGCGGATAATCGCACCAATCGGATTTTGATTAAGGGTGATCCAGATTCACGTAAACGCTTACGTCAGATGATTGAAATGTTGGATGTACCGTCAGCAGATCGTTTGGGGGGGCTTAAGGTCTTTCGTTTGAAATATGCCAGCGCAAAGAACTTAGCTGAGATTTTACAAGGTTTGGTGACAGGACAATCGGCGTCATCTTCATCATCAAATAGCAATAATAATAGATCAAATTCGATTAATAACTTAATTTCGAACAATCAGAATTCAAGCTCATCAACAGGTTCTTCTGTTTCGACACCTTCAATTAATTTAAATAGCAATTCGAATAATAGTCAGAACTCAGGTATCACCAGTTTTAATCAGGGCGGTGTCAGTATTATTGCCGATCCAACACAAAACGCGTTGGTGGTGAAAGCTGACCCTCAGTTGATGCGTGAAATTGATGCAGCGATTCAGCAATTGGATACACGTCGTCAGCAGGTGTTAATTGAGGCTGCGATTATTGAAGTGGTTGGAACTGATGCAGACCAATTGGGTGTGCAATGGGCGATGGGTGATTTAAATAGCGGTGTCGGGCTAATCAACTTTTCCAATGTTGGATCAAGCTTGTCCAAAATTGCGGCTGGTTATTTAACGGGTGGTGCAGCTGGTGCTGGTGCTGCTCTGGGGACTGGTGCTGCAATTGGTTTAGGCAAGTATAAAGAAGGCAGCAATGGTTCTCGTCAACTCTATGGTGCACTGATTCAAGCATTAAAAGAAAATACCCAATCGAATCTTCTTTCTACGCCATCCATCGTAACGATGGATAATGAAGAAGCTTATATTGTTGTGGGGCAAAACGTTCCTTTTGTCACGGGCTCTGTGGCAACGACAGGCAATAGTACTGTGAACCCATATACAACGGTTGAGCGTAAAGATGTTGGTGTAACCCTGAAAGTCGTTCCGCATATTGGCGAGGGTGGTTCAGTCCGTTTGGAAGTTGAACAGGAAGTTTCCAATGTGGAAGGGAAAGGTCAGGCCGCGGATTTAATTACCAACAAGCGGGCAATTAAGACCTCCGTATTGGCAGATCATGGGCAGACAGTGGTATTGGGTGGCTTGGTCGTTGATAATGCAACGATGGGACGCCAAGGTTTACCGATCCTCAGTGATATTCCTTATGTCGGGCGTTTATTTCGCGCGGATTCAAAGAGTAAAGAAAAACGTAACCTGCTGGTCTTTATTCATCCAACCATTGTTGGAGATTCGGATGACGTGAGACGTTTATCTCAACAGCGCTATAATCAATTGTATAGTTTGCAATTAGCAATGGATAAGAATGGTAATTTTGCTAAGTTGCCAGAAAATGTTACGGATATTTATAACCCGCAACCCGCAATAGTGAATTCACCTTATCAAAAAGTTCCAACCGCGACCCAAGCTAAAAAAACAGTGGTAGTGACAACACCAGTTGCGATTGAAGAGCCTCCAGTACAGCAGAAAACGGTGCAACTTCCGGTCAAGGAAACAGAGCGTAGTAAAAACACAGTGACCACTACGACAATCCGTCCAGCGTCTTCACAGTAGATGCACAGAAGCGCTTATGTCACAATGTTATGATTGCAAGAAATTATATAAGGATATGCATCTATGACTTGGAAATTGCAAGCCATTACAGGTGAATTTACGGGGCAAGAACTGAATGTCGAACGTGACATGTTGGTGGGGCGACACCAAGATGCTGATATTTTGTTGCAATCAGCGGATATCTCGCGTCGTCATGCAGCTTTAGTGTTAAAAGATAATCAGCTTTGGGTACAAGATCTCAATTCGTCAAATGGTACATTTATCAACGATGTGCGTGTTGAGCAGGAAACCGAATTACATGATGGCGATATCGTACAATTTGCAAGCTTTGTATTCTCTGTACTTGCGCCAGCGACAGCTGAAATTGAATTACCTGAAATTGAGATTGAGCCTGTAACGGCTGCATCACATGATCAAGGTATGCCAAGCATTGCTGAGCGAGCAGTTGAAACACCGATCAGTCGTGATGGTATGCCACAACAGGTTGGTATTCCAAAACCTGCTCCAATTCCAGAAGGTGTGAGTGTTCAGGTGGTTCCTGAGCCACAGCCTGTCGCGATTGATGAGCCAGTTTCACGCGTTGCTCAGGAAAAAGAGCAACAAAAGAACGCTTCTGTTGGTTTGATTTCGATTATTGTACTGATCATTTTAGCAGTGATTGCTTGGCTGTTCTTTAAATAATCGGGCGAAGCTTTTACAATCAAGGCATGCCCACGTTGGTATGCCTTTTTCATTTCTTGGGTCGAAATATATGTCTGTTGCTCAGTTACAAAGCCGTAATTTAGTTTTATTTGATCTGGATGGAACATTGGTAGATTCCGCCGCTGATCTATATCGAGCGATGAATTTGAGTTTGGAAAAACTGGGCTTCGCGACAGTGACTGAAGCGCAAGTTCGTGTTTGGGTCGGAAAGGGTGCAGCTAAACTATGTGAGGCTGTGTTGGAGCATTTGTTTGGGCACGTTAGTGCGCAGCAGCAAGAACAACTCCTCAGTACATTTGTTGACGTCTATGCTCAGGAACTCTGTGTAAATACTCAAGTCTATGAAGGGGTTCTGCCTTTTTTAGACTATTGTCAAAATCATGATATTGCTATGGCATGTGTCACCAATAAGCCTGAACATTTAGCGAAAGGCATTTTGGATATTCTGCAATTGAGTCCTTATTTTAAAATGGTTGTTGGTGGTGATAGTTTAGCTGAACGTAAACCACATCCTTTGCCATTGTTGCATTGCGTGCAAGCTCAGAATACGACAACGTCCGCAACATTGATGATTGGTGATTCAAGTAATGATGTTGAAGCGGCAAGACGCGCAGGTATTGATTGTATTGTGGTCAGCTATGGCTATAATCATGGAGAGAGTATCTATGACTGCCAGCCACAACAAGTGGTCGATCGTTTGGTGGAATTGGTTTAAGCAGATTGAATAAGGAGATAGGCATGAAGATGGTTATGGTTTTTCGATGGCGGGCTTGAGATAGCACTAAAGAAACAACGCACAGAAATTAAAACCATAGAGAAGATTCATGACCACATTCGTACAATTTGAACAATTAAAAGCAGCAGGCTATAACACCATTCCTGTTTACCGCCAACGTTTAGCGGATACTGAAACCCCACTTTCTGTTTTTGCACGTTTTAAACAACAAAAACAAGCTTATCTATTTGAGTCTGTCGAAGGTGGGGAAAACTGGGCGCGATATTCGATGATTGGCCTAGGGGAATCGACTGTTTTTTCATGCAATGCAGGTGTACTCACCATTCAACAGGCAGATGGTACGGTTAAACAGCAAGATTGTGCTGATCCCTTTGACTATATACGTGAGTTTCAAAGCCAGTTTAAAGTCCCTACTCAAGTTGAATTACCTGATCTACCAAGCTTTACTGGAGGATTGGTGGGCTATTTAGGCTATGACGCTGTACGCTATATTGAACCAAAACTGAAAAACGTGCCTGCTGTTGATCCTGTAACGCTACCCGACCTTTGGTTGATGCTCTCTCAAACCGTGATTGTGTTTGATAATTTAAAAGATACCTTATTTTTAATTCATCATGCCGATGTGAATCAGCCTGATGCTTATGCTCAAGCTCAGCAAAAGCTGGATCAGCTTGAGCAGTTACTCGCAATACCCGTCAGCTTGCAAGCGAAACCACATACTGCACCGCATTTTGAATCGATCACAGGCAAAGCAAAATTCCTTGAGACGGTTGAAAAGGTCAAAGAATATATTCGTGCTGGAGATGTGATGCAGGTAGTGCCTGGTCAACGTATGGTGTCTGATTTTGATGGTGAGGCATTGCAGGTTTACCGTGCATTACGCCATTTAAATCCATCGCCGTATTTATTCTTGGTACAAGGACAAACCTTAACGGATCAAAAGCCGTTCCATATTGTGGGTTCGTCACCGGAAATTCTTTCTCGCTTAGAAAATGGCATCGCAACAGTACGCCCTTTGGCGGGTACACGCCCGCGTGGTAAAACCAAAGAAGAGGATCTTGCTTTGGAGCAAGATCTATTGGCGGATGAAAAAGAAATTGCAGAACATTTGATGTTGATTGACCTGGGTCGTAATGATGTGGGACGTGTTTCTAAAATTGGGAAAGTGCAAGTCACTGACCGTATGGTGATCGAACGTTATTCACATGTCATGCATATTGTCTCTAATGTACAGGGTGAAGTCCGTGATGATGTCGATGCTTTGGATGTGTTTAAAGCAACATTTCCAGCGGGGACGCTTTCAGGTGCACCAAAAATTCGTGCCATGGAAATTATTGACGAAGTTGAGCCTGTGAAACGTGGTGTATTTGGCGGTGCTGTTGGATATTTAGGCTGGCATGGTGAAATGGACATGTCGATTGCGATTCGCACTTGTGTAATTCGTGATAAAAAGGTCTATGTACAAGCAGGAGCAGGGTTAGTTGCAGACTCAAATCCTGAATCTGAATGGAATGAAACCCAAATAAAAGCTCGCGCAGTGATCAAAGCGGTTGAATTATCGTCAAACGGATTGATTTTATGAGTTTTTAGCGATTTTTTTGAAAAAAGCACTTGCATCGATTCAGAGTTTTGCTAAACTGCACACCGTTCCGATACGAAACGTACGAAACACTAAGAAAGAGCCGGCATAGCTCAGTTGGTAGAGCAACTGACTTGTAATCAGTAGGTCCACAGTTCGAATCCGTGTGCCGGCACCATCTTAAAAGTGTGGTAGTATGAAGTGAAAGAACAGCACTGTGTAAGTGTGATATGGTGAGATTCCCGAGCGGCCAAAGGGGGCAGACTGTAACTCTGCTACGAAAGTTTCGAAGGTTCGAATCCTTCTCTCACCACCATCTAACTTCGATTGAAGTGGTCAGTACCAACATGCGGGAGTAACTCAGTTGGTAGAGTGGCAGCCTTCCAAGCTGCATGTCGCGAGTTCGATCCTCGTCTCCCGCTCCATCGAAGATGTCGCTCTTATAGCTCAGTGGTAGAGCACTCCCTTGGTAAGGGAGAGGTCTCGAGTTCAAATCTCGATAAGAGCTCCAGATATACAGTTTAGTGGTTATTCCACAAGTTTTTAAAGAAGCAGGCTATTATAGTCTGCTTTTCAAGTATTAGGTGTCTAGTTTTTTAGGCGAATGTCGATAAAGAAGGTTTTTCAGGGTTGTTTTTCTCTAAACTGGTGTCGACGTAAACGAGGAAAATCAAAATGGCTAAGGCTAAGTTTGAACGTAATAAACCACACGTAAACGTGGGTACAATTGGTCACGTTGACCATGGTAAAACAACTTTAACTGCTGCGATTGCAACTATTTGTGCAAAAACTTACGGCGGTGAAGCGAAAGATTACTCACAAATCGACTCAGCTCCTGAAGAAAAAGCACGTGGTATTACAATTAATACTTCACACGTAGAATACGATTCTCCAATCCGTCACTACGCTCACGTAGACTGCCCGGGCCACGCCGATTATGTTAAAAACATGATTACTGGTGCTGCTCAGATGGACGGCGCGATCCTTGTATGTGCTGCGACTGATGGTCCAATGCCACAAACTCGTGAACACATCCTTCTTTCACGTCAGGTTGGTGTACCTTACATCATCGTATTCTTGAACAAGTGTGACCTTGTTGATGATGAAGAATTACTTGAATTAGTAGAAATGGAAGTTCGTGAACTTCTTTCTACTTATGACTTCCCAGGTGATGACACTCCAATCATCCGTGGTTCAGCGCTTCAAGCATTAAACGGTAACGATGGTCCTTATGGCGAGAAAGCTGTAATTGACTTAGTTGCTGCACTTGACTCTTACATCCCAGAGCCAGAACGTGCTATCGATAAAGCATTCTTGATGCCAATCGAAGACGTATTCTCTATCTCAGGCCGTGGTACAGTAGTAACTGGTCGTGTAGAAGCTGGTATCGTAAAAGTTGGTGAAGAAGTTGAAATCGTAGGTATCAAAGATACGGTTAAAACTACAGTAACTGGCGTAGAAATGTTCCGTAAATTGCTTGACGAAGGTCGTGCAGGCGAGAACTGTGGTGTTCTTCTTCGTGGTACTAAGCGTGAAGACGTACAACGTGGTCAAGTACTTGCTAAACCAGGTACAATCAAGCCGCACACTAAATTCGATGCAGAAGTATACGTACTTTCTAAAGAAGAAGGTGGTCGTCATACTCCATTCCTTAACGGTTACCGTCCACAGTTCTACTTCCGTACAACTGACGTAACTGGCGCGATCAAATTACAAGATGGCGTAGAAATGGTAATGCCTGGTGACAACGTTGAGATGTCAGTAGAGTTAATCCACCCGATCGCAATGGACCCAGGTCTACGTTTTGCGATCCGTGAAGGTGGTCGTACTGTAGGCGCTGGTGTTGTTGCTAAAGTAACTGCATAAGCCCAATACCATGTGTTACACTCAAATCGAAAGCTCCGGCTTTCGATTTGCACGTTAGGTCAGTAGTTCAATTGGTAGAGCGTCGGTCTCCAAAACCGAATGTTGGGGGTTCGAGTCCCTCCTGGCCTGCCACTTTTTTTAAATAAAAAAGCTTAATTCTGGCTGAGTTGTCATATAATAAGTCGCGAATTCTACGACGAGTAAAAAAATGTCGAATGATAAATCGCGTGACGCATTAAGCGACGCGCCAATCCCTCAAAGAAATAATGTTGCAGAAGTTGTAAGTTCTGGCTCACCGCTAGATGTTGTCTTGTGGTTGATTGCTATAGCTTTATTAGTCGGTTCAGCATTGGTAAATCAGCATTTACCTGCCTATTGGGCACCAGCAAATGATATTTGGGTGCGTGTTGGGGTGATTTTGGCTTGTGTCGTAGTCGCTTTAGGTTTATTATACGCCACCCATCAAGGCAAAGGCTTTGTGCGTTTATTGCAAGATGCGCGAATTGAACTGCGTCGAGTGACCTGGCCAACAAAACAAGAGACGATCACGACATCGTGGCAAGTTCTCTTAGTTGTACTTGTTGCATCATTGGTTTTATGGTGTTTCGACTACGGGTTAGGTTGGTTTATTAAGTTAATTATTGGGTAAGAACGCGATGAAACGTTGGTATATTATTCATGCCTATTCAGGCTTTGAAAAACAAGTGATGCGTTCGCTTAATGATCGAATTCAGCGTAGTACTGTTGCTGAAAGCTTTGGTGAAGTCCTTGTCCCTACTGAAGAAGTAGTGGAAATGAAGGATGGTAAGAAGCGTAAGTCTGAGCGTAAATTCTTTCCTGGCTATGTATTGGTCGAAATGGAAATGAATGATGATACTTGGCACATTGTAAAAGAATGTCCAAAAGTTCTTGGTTTTATTGGTGGTACACCAGAGAAACCAGCGCCGATTTCACAACGTGAAGCTGATGCGATCCTTGCTCGTGTGCGTAATACAGGTGAAGCACCTCGTCCTAAGACGATGTTTGAACCTGGTGAAGAATTGCTCGTTGTTGACGGTCCGTTCACTGACTTTAAAGGGGTCGTGGAGGAAGTTCAATACGAAAAGTCACGTTTAACGTTGACGATTAATGTATTTAATCGACCAACTCAGGTTGAACTCGAGTTTCGCCAAGTCGAAAAAACGATTTAATCTGCGTCGGTTGAGAAGCGCCCGATCTGATCGGGCATTGTTGTTCTAACACTTCGGTGTTGTTTAATTTTTTGGGGAGCCTAACGGCGTCTGTACCCAGAGGTAATTTTCAATGGCTAAGAAGATTGACGGCTATATCAAGCTGCAAGTTCCAGCTGGTAAAGCGAATCCATCTCCACCAATTGGTCCTGCTTTAGGTCAACGTGGTGTAAACATCATGGCATTCTGTAAAGAATTCAATGCTGCTACACAAAAACTTGAAGTTGGTTTGCCAATTCCTGTCGTGATCACTGTGTACAACGATAAGTCGTTCACTTTCATCATGAAAACTCCACCTGCATCTATTCTTCTTAAGAAAGCTGCTGGTATTCAAAAGGGTTCTTCTGTACCTAACAAAACTAAAGTTGGTAAGTTGACTCGTGCTCAGTTAGAAGAAATCGCGACTACTAAAGAACCAGACTTAACTGGTGCTGATTTAGACGCTCGTGTGCGTACCATTGCTGGTTCTGCACGTTCTATGGGCTTGGAAGTGGAGCTATAAGACATGGCAAAGTTAACTAAACGTCAAAAAGCCATTGCTGCTGCTGTAGAAGCAAACAAAGTTTACACTTTGGAAGAAGCAGTACAAGTTCTTAACAGCCTTCCAGCTGCGAAGTTCAAAGAATCTTTAGATATCGCTGTAAACCTTGGTGTAGACCCACGTAAATCTGATCAGGTTGTTCGTGGTGCTACAACTTTACCTGCGGGTACTGGTAAAACTGTACGTGTTGCAGTATTTGCTCAAGGTGCTGCTGCTGAAGCTGCGAAAGCTGCTGGTGCTGATATCGTTGGTTTTGATGACCTTGCTGAAAGCATTCAAGGTGGAAACCTTGATTTCGACGTAGTGATTGCTGCTCCTGATGCAATGCGCGTTGTTGGTAAGCTTGGTACGATTCTTGGTCCACGTGGCTTAATGCCAAACCCTAAAGTGGGTACAGTAACTCCTGACGTTGCTAACGCGGTTAAGAATGCTAAATCTGGTCAAGCACGTTACCGTGTAGACAAAGCGGGTATCATCCACGCTGCGATCGGCCAACTTGGCTTTAGCGAAGAAGCTGTACGTCAAAACGTTGAAACTTTAATTGCAGACTTGAAAAAGTTAAAGCCTGCAACTTCTAAAGGTGTATACGTTAAAAAGATCACTTTGAGCTCAACTATGGGTCCTGGTTTGATCGTTGACGTAAGCAACGTTTCTAAGTAATTAGTAAGAATTTTGAAGCCTTAGATTTTCTCTTTGAGGAAGTCTAAGCAAACTTTGAATTGATAAATGAATGTTTATCAGCGTCAAAGACCTCAGGCGAAAAATATTTTCGAATGTTTTTCTTAATCATCCAGTCTGAGTAGACGCGGTGGTGTGATTTGTTGCTCCTCCGCGTGTAAGTCTGAATAGGGCTTACGAATTGGGAGTGCACTCGTATGAGTGCATAAATCACCGTTAGGAGGTTTTACGATGGCTCTTCTTATCGAAGACAAAAAACAGATCGTTGCTGAAGTAAGTGAAATTGCTTCTACAGCGTTCGCTGCCGTTGTTGCTGACTACCAAGGTTTAACTGTTGAGCAATTAACTGCTCTTCGTGTTGAAGCTCGTAAACTAGGTGTTGCTACACGTGTTGTACGTAATACTTTAGCTAAACGTGCTCTTCAAGATACGCCATTCGCTATCTTGAATGACGACCTTGTTGGTCCAACAATCTTAGCATTCTCAACTTCTGAAGACGACATGGGTGCGGCTGCACGCTTGTTCGAAGAATTTGCTAAAACTAATAAAGCATTTGAATTAAAGGCTGCTGCATTTGAAGGCAAACTTTATCAAGGTGCTGACGTTAGCGTTATCGCGAATCTTCCGAACCAAGAAAAAGCGCTTACTATGCTTGCCTCTGTTCTTCAAGCTCCTATTTCGAAATTGGGTCGCTTACTTACAGCGCTTCAAGAGAAAAACGGGTCAGAAGCTGCTTAAGCTTAAATCTACTTTCACACCATTCAATATCCATTTGGAGTTACTCTCATGGCTTTAACAAACGAAGAAATCTTAAACGCAGTTGCTGAAAAAACTGTTCTTGAACTTGTTGAACTTATTTCTGCTTTCGAAGAAAAATTCAACGTATCTGCTGCTGCTGTAGCTGTTGCTGCTGGTCCAGCTGCTGCTGCTGTTGAAGAACAAACTGAATTCAACGTTGAGTTGACTTCTTTCGGTGCTAACAAAGTTGCTGTAATTAAAGCAGTTCGTGAAGCTACTGGCCTTGGTCTTAAAGAAGCTAAAGATCTTGTTGAAGGCGCTCCTGCAGTTCTTAAAGAAGGCGTTTCTAAAGAAGAAGGCGAAGAACTTAAGAAGAAGCTTGAAGAAGCTGGTGCTACAGTTACACTTAAGTAATGCTGTAGGGAGTCGATTTTTTGAAAATCGGCTCCAAAAAATGGCTGATGGCTCTTGGGTCATCAGCCTTTTTGCGTTACAATAATCGGCTCGTTTTTTGTTAGTTTTACGTTTAACGTGCGTATTATTTAAACAAAATACATAAAATCAAACGCTTACCAATATTTTTTTGCTTATAAAAATATTGTTAAGCGTTTTAATACCACTAAAAATTGCAGCATTTGTAAACAGTGGTGGCCATATCGGCCTGCGTAATTCCTTCTAGACCCGTTCTGCAGGCGGGTTTAGTTTACTTTCCGAGGACTCCAGATGGCATACTCATATACCGAAAAGAAACGGATCCGTAAGAATTTTGGTAAATTGCCCCACGTAATGGAAGCACCGTACTTACTTTCGATTCAGGTCGATTCGTACCGTACATTCTTACAAGGCGGTAAAACTCCAAAAAATCGCGAAGATATCGGTCTCCAAGCCGCATTTCGTTCAGTTTTTCCTATTGAAAGTTATTCTGGCAATGCTGCTTTAGAATTTGTTGAGTATAGTCTTGGTAAGCCTGAGTTTGACGTACGTGAATGTATTTTACGTGGTTCAACTTATGCAGCACCAATGCGCGTAAAAATTCGTTTGATCATTAAAGATCGTGAAACGAAATCAATTAAAGACGTTCGTGAACAAGAAGTTTACATGGGTGAAATGCCACTCATGACCGATAACGGTACTTTCGTTATCAACGGTACAGAGCGTGTAATCGTATCTCAATTACACCGTTCACCAGGCGTATTCTTTGACCATGACAAGGGTAAAACCCACTCAAGCGGTAAAGTGTTGTATTCAGCACGTATTATTCCTTACCGTGGTTCATGGTTAGACTTTGAATTTGATGCTAAAGATTTAGTCTTTGTACGTATTGACCGTCGTCGTAAATTATTGGCAACGGTGGTTTTACGTGCCTTAAATTACAGCAATGAACAGATCTTGAATTTGTTCTACGAAAAAGTGCCTGTATATCTTGATATGGGTAGCTATCAGATTGACCTTGTTCCAGATCGCTTACGTGGTGAAATGGCGCAATTTGATATCTTGGACAATGATGGTAAAGCGATCGTTGAACAAGGTAAACGTATTAATGCACGTCACGTACGTCAAATGGAAGCTGCTAACTTAGCGAAGCTTTCTGTACCTGATGAATATTTATATGAGCGTATTACAGCTGAAGACATTCCATTGAAAAATGGCGATGTGATTGCTGCGAATACCGTGCTTAGCCATGAAATCTTGGTGAAATTGGCTGAAGGTGGTGTTAAACAATTTAACATCCTATTCACCAATGACATCGACCGTGGTTCTTTCGTTGCAGATACATTACGTGCAGATACGACAACAGGCCGTGAAGAAGCGCTTGTTGAAATCTATAAAGTAATGCGTCCAGGTGAGCCACCAACAAAAGAAGCTGCTGAAAACTTATTCAACAACTTGTTCTTCTCTTCTGAGCGTTATGACCTTTCTCCAGTGGGTCGTATGAAGTTCAACCGTCGTTTGGGTCGTCCTTACGAAGTCGGTACTGATCAGAAGTCGCGTGAAGTTGAAGGTATTTTATCGCACGAAGATATCATCGATGTACTGCGTACATTGGTTGAAATCCGTAACGGTAAAGGTGAAGTCGATGATATCGATCACTTGGGTAACCGTCGTGTACGTTCTGTTGGTGAAATGACAGAAAACCAATTCCGTGTTGGTTTAGTCCGTGTTGAACGTGCTGTTAAAGAGCGTTTAAGCCAAGCAGAAACAGATAACTTGTCTCCGCAAGATTTGATCAATGCAAAACCAGTTGCTGCTGCAATCAAAGAATTCTTTGGTTCAAGCCAGTTGTCTCAGTTCATGGATCAAAACAACCCATTGTCTGAGATTACACACAAACGTCGTGTATCTGCGCTTGGCCCTGGTGGTTTGACACGTGAACGTGCGGGCTTTGAAGTACGTGACGTACATCAAACTCACTATGGTCGTGTTTGTCCAATTGAAACGCCTGAAGGTCCAAACATTGGTTTGATCAACTCGCTTTCTGTTTATGCAAAAGCAAACGATTTCGGTTTCTTGGAAACACCTTACCGTAAAGTTGTTGATGGTCGTGTAACTGATGATGTTGAATATTTATCTGCAATTGAAGAAGTAGGGACTGTCATTGCACAGGCCGATTCTGCTGTTGATAAAGATGGTCACCTGACTGAAGAAATGGTTTCTGTACGTCATCAAGGTGAATTCGTACGTATGTCGCCTGAGCGCGTAACACATATGGACGTTTCTGCACAGCAGGTTGTTTCTGTTGCAGCATCATTGATTCCATTCCTTGAACACGATGATGCGAACCGTGCATTGATGGGTTCGAACATGCAACGTCAGGCTGTTCCTACCTTACGTGCTGACAAGCCGCTTGTTGGTACTGGTATGGAAGCAAACGTAGCACGTGACTCTGGCGTGTGTGTGATTGCTGACCGTGGTGGTGCGATTGAATATGTAGATGCATCTCGTATCGTGATTCGTGTAAACGAAGATGAAATGATCGCGGGTGAAGCGGGTGTAGATATCTACAACCTGATCAAATACACACGTTCAAACCAAAATACATGTATCAACCAAAACGTTATCGTCAACTTGGGCGACAAAGTTGCTCGTGGCGATATCTTGGCTGATGGTCCATCGACTGATATGGGTGAACTTGCGCTTGGTCAAAACATGCGCGTCGCGTTCATGACATGGAACGGTTATAACTACGAAGACTCGATCTTACTTTCTGAGCGTGTACTTCAAGAAGACCGTTTAACCTCGATTCACATTCAAGAATTGTCATGTGTAGCGCGTGATACTAAGTTAGGTGCAGAAGAAATTACTGCCGATATTCCTAACGTAGGTGAAGCTGCACTGTCTAAGTTGGATGAGTCTGGTATTGTTTATATCGGTGCTGAAGTAACTGCTGGTGACATCCTTGTTGGTAAGGTAACGCCTAAAGGTGAAACTCAGTTAACACCTGAAGAAAAACTACTTCGTGCAATCTTTGGTGAAAAAGCTGCTGACGTTAAAGACTCTTCTTTACGCGTTCCATCTGGCACTAAAGGTACTGTGATTGACGTTCAAGTCTTCACGCGTGATGGTTTGGAAAAAGATGAACGTGCTCAAGCAATTGAGAAAGCTCAGCTTGATGCATACCGTAAAGACTTGAAAGAAGAATACAAAATCTTCGAAGAAGCAGCACGTGAACGTATTGTTCGTTTGTTGAAAGGTCAAGAGTCTAACGGTGGCGGTTCAACTAAACGCGGTGATAAACTTGCTGAAGACGTATTGTCTGGTTTAGAGCTTGTTGATTTACTTGAAATCCAACCGACTGATGAAGCAATTGCAGAGCGTCTAACTCAAATTCAAGTGTTCTTGAAAGAGAAGAGCTATGAAATTGATGAGAAGTTTGCAGAGAAGAAGCGTAAACTTTCTACAGGTGATGAATTAACCACTGGCGTATTGAAAGTTGTTAAGGTTTACCTTGCGGTTAAACGTCGTATCCAGCCTGGTGATAAGATGGCGGGTCGTCACGGTAACAAAGGTGTTGTATCAAACATCTTGCCTGTTGAAGACATGCCGCACGATGCGAATGGTGTGCCAGTCGATATCGTATTGAACCCATTGGGTGTACCGTCACGTATGAACGTGGGTCAGATTCTTGAGACTCACTTAGGTATGGCGGCCAAAGGTCTTGGCGATAAACTTGAAAAAATGTTGAAAGAACAACGTACAGTGTTAGAACTACGTGACTTCTTAGACAAGATTTATAACAAGGTCGGTGGTGAGCAAGAAGAGCTTGATAGCTTAACTGATGCCGAAATCTTGGCGCTTTCAGGTAACTTACGTGCCGGTGTTCCATTAGCAACACCTGTATTTGATGGTGCTGAAGAAAGCCAGATCAAAGACTTACTTGAATTAGCAGACATCTCACGTACAGGTCAAACGGTATTGTTTGACGGACGTACAGGTGAGCAGTTTGATCGTCCTGTAACTGTAGGTTACATGTACATGCTCAAATTGAACCACTTGGTTGATGACAAGATGCATGCGCGTTCAACAGGTTCTTACTCACTTGTTACACAACAACCGCTTGGTGGTAAAGCACAATTCGGTGGTCAGCGTTTCGGTGAGATGGAAGTATGGGCACTTGAAGCATACGGTGCAGCATATACACTCCAAGAAATGCTCACTGTGAAGTCGGATGACGTCGAAGGTCGTACACGTATCTATAAGAATATTGTAGATGGTAACCATTATATGGATCCGGGTATGCCTGAATCGTTCAACGTATTGACCAAAGAGATCCGTTCTTTAGGTATCAACATTGAACTGAAAAATGGTGACTAAAAAATCTCCCCCAACCCCTCTTTAAGAAAGAGGGGAGAAAGTCCTCCTTTGTAAAGGGGGATTTAGGGGGGATTATAGATTCCCAAATTTCAGTAAAAACAATATTTGTGACCCAGTCGGGTGAGCTTAGCTTCCCGACACACGGAGAAAAAAATTGAAAGACTTGCTCGATATCATGCGTAAGAAAACGGATTCAGAAGGTCATGCACCTGTTGAATTTGACCGTATCCGTATTGGTCTTGCGTCGCCAGAGATGATTAAGTCATGGTCTCACGGTGAAGTTAAAAAGCCTGAAACCATTAACTACCGTACTTTTAAACCTGAACGTGACGGTTTGTTCTGTGCCAAAATTTTTGGTCCAGTAAAAGATTACGAATGCTTGTGTGGTAAATACAAGCGTATGAAATACAAAGGCGTCATTTGTGAAAAATGTGGCGTTGAAGTAACAACTGCGAAAGTTCGTCGTGAACGTATGGGTCACATCGAGCTTGCGTCTCCAGTTGCACACATCTGGTTCTTGAAATCATTACCGAGCCGTATTGGTTTATTACTTGATATGACATTACGTGATATCGAGCGTGTATTGTATTTCGAATCTTATGTTGTTACTGATCCAGGTATGACTCCGTTTGAAAAGTACCAACTTTTAACAGACGAAGAATACTACAATGCACTTGAAGAACACGGTGATGAATTCGCTGCGAAAATGGGTGCAGAGGCAATTCAAGATCTATTGAAAGATATCGATCTTGAAGCAGAGATTACACGTTTACGTGAAGAAATTCCTCAAACAACTTCTGAGACGAAACTTAAGAAATCGTCTAAGCGTTTGAAATTGATGGAAGCTTTTAACGATTCGAACAACAAGCCAGAATGGATGGTGATGAATGTACTTCCAGTACTTCCACCAGACTTACGTCCGCTTGTACCACTTGAAGGTGGTCGTTTCGCGACTTCTGACTTGAACGATTTATATCGTCGTGTGATTAACCGTAACAACCGTTTGAAGCGTCTTCTTGATCTTGCTGCACCAGACATTATCGTACGTAACGAAAAACGTATGTTACAAGAGTCTGTAGATGCATTGCTTGATAACGGTCGTCGTGGTCGTGCAATTACAGGTTCGAACAAACGTCCATTGAAATCTTTGGCAGACATGATCAAAGGTAAACAAGGTCGTTTCCGTCAAAACTTACTTGGTAAGCGTGTTGACTATTCTGGTCGTTCGGTAATTACCGTTGGTCCTACTTTACGTCTTCACCAATGTGGTCTTCCGAAGAAGATGGCACTTGAACTATTCAAGCCATTTATTTTCGCGAAACTACAAGCTTCTGGCCAAGCAACAACCATTAAAGCTGCGAAGAAAATGGTTGAGCGTGAGACACCAGAAGTTTGGGACGTTCTTGCATCTGTGATTCGTCAACATCCAGTGATGTTGAACCGTGCGCCAACACTTCACCGTTTAGGTCTTCAAGCATTTGAACCTATTCTGATTGAAGGTAAAGCGATCCGTCTTCACCCACTCGTATGTGCTGCGTTTAACGCCGACTTCGATGGTGACCAAATGGCGGTACACGTTCCATTGACACTTGAAGCACAGTTAGAAGCACGTGCATTGATGATGTCAACCAACAACATCTTGTCACCTGCAAACGGTGAGCCAATCATCGTTCCTTCTCAGGACGTTGTCTTGGGTCTTTACTACATCACACGTGATGCGGTAAATGCCAAAGGTGAAGGCATGGTGTTTGCGGATACACACGAAGTTAACCGTGCCTTAGCGACTGGTAAAGTTGCGATCCATGCACGCGTTAAAGTACGTGTACACCAAACTGTAATCGATGAAAATGGTCAGCGTGAAAAGCAAACTATTATTGTTGATACAACACCAGGTCGTTGCTTGTTGTGGGAAGTTGTTCCACAAGGTTTAAGCTTTGAATCGATCAACCTTGAGATGACTAAGAAAAACATCTCTAAGTTAATCAACTCTTGCTACCGTAAGCTTGGTTTGAAAGATACGGTTATCTTTGCTGACCAATTGATGTATTTGGGCTTCCGTCAAGCGACGCGTTCAGGTGTATCTGTAGGTATGGAAGACATGCTTATTCCACCAAATAAGCACACCATTATCGACAAAGCTGAAACTGAAGTTCGTGAAATCGAACAACAGTTTGAGCAAGGCTTCGTAACCGCGGGTGAGCGCTATAACAAAGTGGTCGATATTTGGGCACGTACCAATGACCAAGTTGCAAAAGCGATGATGGACAACTTGTCTTATACCCTTGTGAAAAACAAACAAGGTGAAGACGAGAAGCAAAAGTCATTCAACTCAATTTATATGATGTCTGACTCGGGTGCCCGTGGTAGTGCGGCGCAGATCCGTCAGCTTGCTGGTATGCGTGGTTTGATGGCGAAGCCGGATGGCTCGATCATTGAGACACCAATTAAAGCAAACTTCCGTGAAGGTTTGACCGTACTTCAGTACTTCATCTCAACACACGGTGCGCGTAAAGGTTTGGCCGATACCGCATTGAAAACTGCGAACTCTGGTTACTTGACTCGTCGTCTGGTAGATGTAGCACAAGATTTAGTTATTACTGAATCTGATTGTGGTACAGCTGGTGGCCTAGTCATGACACCATTCATTCAAGGTGGTGACGTAATCGAACCATTACGCGATCGCGTATTGGGTCGTGTAACTGCTGAAGACGTACGTCGTGCATCTGATGATGAAGTGGTACTTCCACGTGGTACGTTAATTGACGAGAAAATTGCTGCTCAGCTTGAAGAAGCGGGTGTCGATGAAGTTAAAGTACGTTCAGTGATTGCATGTGAATCTACCTTCGGTGTATGTGCTCGTTGTTATGGTCGTGACCTTGCACGTGGTCACTTGGTAAACCCAGGTGAATCTGTTGGTGTAATGGCTGCACAATCGATTGGTGAACCTGGTACACAGTTAACGATGCGTACCTTCCACGTTGGTGGTGCTGCAAGCCGAACTTCTGCTGCAAACAGTGTTCAAGTACGTAACAAAGGTACTGTACGTTTCCACAACGTGAAAACTGTACAACATGCTAAAGGTCACTTGGTGTCAGTTTCACGTTCAGGTGAAATTGGTATTGCGGATGACTTAGGTCGTGAGCGTGAGCGCTATAAACTTCCTTACGGTGCAAGCATCTTGTTGAAAGATGGTGAAGCTGTAGAAGCTGGTGGTATCGTGGCGACTTGGGATCCACATACACATCCACTTGTTACCGAAGTTGCGGGTAAAGCGCGTTTCAGCCAAATCGCTGATGGTGTAACTGCTACTTCTAAGACAGATGATGCAACAGGTATGACCACTGTTGAAATTTTACCTGTAACAGCTCGTCCTGCTTCTGGTAAAGATTTACGTCCTGCAATTGTGTTGGATACAACAGATGGCGGCGAACAGTTCTACTTCTTACCACAAAACACGATCGTAACCGTTCGCGATGGCGCAACGATTGGTGTCGGTGATGTACTTGGTCGTGTACCACAAGAATCTTCACGTACTCGTGATATTACCGGTGGTCTTCCACGCGTAGCTGACTTGTTCGAAGCGCGTAAGCCGAAAGAACATGCAATCTTGGCAGAAGTGTCTGGTATTGTGAGCTTCGGTAAAGAGACCAAAGGTAAGAACCGTTTAGTGATCAGTCCGGATGATGGCTCTGAGATTTATGAAGAGTTAATTCCAAAATGGCGTACGATCAACGTGTTCGAAGGTGAGCATGTGAACCGTGGTGAGACTATTTCTGATGGTCCACAAAACCCACATGACATCTTACGTTTGAAAGGCGAAGTTGCGTTAACGAACTACATCGTGAATGAAGTTCAAGACGTTTACCGTCTCCAAGGTGTAAAAATCAACGATAAGCATATTGAAGTTGTTGTACGTCAAATGTTGCGTAAAGTTGATATCACTGATGGTGGCGATACAAGCTTCATCAAGGGTGAGCAAGTGGATTACATCCGCGTTGTTCAAGAGAACCAAGCTGTCTTGGCTCAGAACAAGTTCCCTGCGAAGTTTGAACGTCTGCTTATGGGTATTACCAAAGCATCACTTTCTACAGACTCGTTCATTTCTGCTGCATCGTTCCAGGAAACAACACGTGTGTTAACTGAAGCTGCTGTAACAGGTAAAGAAGATGATTTACGTGGCTTGAAAGAAAACGTTGTTGTGGGTCGTTTGATCCCAGCGGGTACAGGTCTTGCGTATCACTTAGAGCGTCGTCGTCAAGAATCAGAAGCTGCTGAATTTGAACTTCATAACGATTTCAGTGAAGTTGATCAAGCATTTAGTCAAGCGTTGAACTCAGACCAGTTCTAAGTCTTAACGAATTAAAAAGGCACCTTCGGGTGCCTTTTTTTGTGGAAAAATAAAGCAGTTGTTACAAAAACACCTTACAGCATCAGTATTTGATTACTTAATCAAAATAAACAGTTCATTAAACAATACTATCCTATGCACATCTGAGGAGAGGAATAGTTCTAATGAAAAAAATGATGATGATTGCAGGTGTCGCTTTAATGTCAAGCACGCTATTTGTGGGTTGCCAGAATGCGAGCCCAGAAAGCAAACGTATTGGTTCTGCTGCAATTGGTGGTGGTGCAGGCGGTGCGGTAGGTAAGCACGTTGGTGGTAATTTGGGTGCTGGTCTTGGTGCTGCAATTGGCGCGGGTGTTGCTGCGAATGCCAAAGGTTCAAATAGTAAAAATACCAGAAACAGTGCGATCGGTGCTGGCTTAGGTGCGGTGATTGGTGGTGCAGTATTGGGTGGTGACTCTGGTGCTGCGGTAGGTGGTGCACTTGGTGGTAGTGCTGGATCTGCTTATGGCGAGAAAAAAGGCAAGTACTAAGTCTGAGCTTAAACTTGCTGATGACAGTGGTGCTGATTTAACTATTTAAATCAGGTTATTTCTATCTCTGTCATTTTAAAGAGCCTCTCTCAGTGACGAAACTAAGATTGCTGAGAGAGCTTTAAGCTAGGATATTTATTATTTATCTAGCCTATTTGCTATTTGTTTTAAGCATCCTGAATACACCAAATTTTTAATTCAGCATATCCAAATTATTTCTACTTTTATGTATTTTCCAGCTCATAAGCCGCTTTAGCTGACCATCTACCTTTACAAAATATCAATCGATTGGGACATAGTGATAACACAATGTGATCAAATTCCCCATAAAAGAAGATTATGCTTTTCTATAGAACGTATAGAAGTGAGTATAGTCATGAAAAAAACAATTGGTTTAGTTTCAACTTTAGTGTTATCGGCGGTAATGTTCACGGGCTGTCAAAATATGAGTGCTGCTGATCAGCGTATTGGTACAGCAGCCCTTGGTGGTGCTGTCGGTGGTGGGCTAGGTAACCATGTTGGTGGCGGATTAGGTGCGGGTGTTGGTGCCGCTGCGGGTGCAGGTGTAGGTGCCAATGCGAAGGGCGCGAATAGTAGCTCTACCACCAGTAGCGCGATTGGCGCTGGTATCGGTTCAGTAGTGGGTAAAGCAATCTTTGGTGGTGACTCAGGCGCTGCAATTGGTGGTGCAATCGGTGGTGGTGCTGGTGCCGCAATCCAAGAGAAAAAGAGATAATTTCTGATCATCAGATTCAAAATGCCTGCAAACGATTGCAGGCATTTTTATGTGAATGGTGCTAAGCACTGGCTTTGGGTTTTTTACGACGGATATAAAGCACTTTTTCGACTTCTGCGATTCGTGTTCCTGCATCATCTACAATATTTAGGGTGTAATGACGTAAAACGGGCTCATGATTCTCTGCCAGTTTTTTGATTTCAGTGATTTCATCGCGACTCAGTTGAATCTCAGCATAGACCGTGTTTCGGCCTGGTGAAAGAAAATTAATGGTGGCACTTTTATCCCAGACAATATATTTATGTCCCAAATGGTGAATTAGAATCAGCATATAAAAGGGGTCAACCATTGAATATAGACTACCGCCAAAATGCGTCCCGACAATATTTCGATTACGCCGAGTCAATGGCATTTTGACACGAATGTAATAATCATCTAGATCAATGGTTTCAATCTCAATACCTGCACCGCGATAAGGTGAGTAATGATTGAGCATAAATTTGGATATTGCGGGAATGGTTCGAATTCTTTTGAAAAAGTCTTTCATGGTCAATTTTTTTTCTTGCAACTCTATTCATACTCCATAAGTATCATTTTTATTGCATCGCTGGCAATGGCTGTTTTATGAACAGCCGATAGAAAACAAAATGGGAAAGAATTATGCAAGCACAAGTCAAAACAGTAACAACATCTGATCAGCAAACGCTTTGTGTTAAAACATGGGGTGATGAGAAAAAAACACCTTTGGTTTTAGTGCATGGCTATCCAGATAATCAGGAAGTTTGGGAGCCGATCATTGAAAAACTGGTCAATGATTATTACGTGGTGACTTATGATGTGCGTGGTGCAGGTCTGTCTTCGATTCCTAAGCGTATTAAAGATTACCGTTTGCCGCGTTTATCATTAGACTTGCAAGAGGTGGTGGATCAAGTTCTTCCAAATCGTAATTTCCATATGGCAGCACATGATTGGGGTTCATTACAGTCTTGGGAATCTGCAACAGAACCAAAATTAAAAGGTCGCTTATTGTCTTATACCACCATTTCAGGTCCTTGCTTAGATCATGCTTCTTTGTATCTGCGTGAAAAATTTAAATCTGCACCAAGCAATGTATTAAAAATGCTGACCAAATCTTGGTATATCGGTGCTTTCCATTTACCTTTAGTTGCACCAACGGTATGGACATTCTTTAGTCCAGAAAAATGGGGCAAGATCCTAAGTGGTTTGGAAAAGAAGAAAAATTTACCTTTGAATGCCAATATTGTGGCGGATGGTAAATACGGTATTAATCTTTACCGTGCCAATTTTATCCCATCTCTTACTCAACCACGTCAACGCTATGCACAATGTCCTGTACAGGCGATTGTGTTAAAACGCGATGCGTTTGTCAGTCCAGAGTACATTACTGAATCGATGCCAAAATGGGTAGAAAAATTTGAGTATGTTGAGCTCGATGCCAACCATTGGGCAGTATTGAGCCAGCCAGAAAAAATTGCTGAACTGATCCGTCAGTTTGTGCAACGCCAAGCTGCTTAATGCTTTAGTGGATTTATTAAGCTAAAAATCACTTGAGATGCAGCACAATTCGGCGATATTTTCAGCTTCATGATCATGAATCTGCTAGAATATCGCCTTTTCTTTGCTCCTGAATTTGTTCATGAATGCTGTCGTAATTGCGATTGCCGTGATGTTTATCTTGTCACTGGCACGAGTTTCTGTTGTTCTCACTTTGGTGATTTCAGCCATTATTGGAGGCTTGGTCGCTGGTCTAAGTCTTTCTCAAACTGTAGAAGCATTTAATGCTGGCTTAGGCGATGGTGCTGAAGTTGCTTTGGCTTATGCGGTATTAGGTGCATTTGCCTTGGCACTTTCAAAGTCTGGATTGCCCGATTTACTTGCGCATAAACTGATTGGTTTATTGGGGATGGAAGCAGGTAAAAATCAACAGAAAAAGGTGAAATATCTGTTATTAACCATTCTGTTGATTGCTGCAATCTTCTCTCAAAACCTGATTCCTGTGCATATCGCGTTTATTCCAGTCTTGGTTCCACCTTTATTAAAAGTGATGAATCATTTAAAGCTGGATCGTCGAGCTGCAGCATGTGTGATGACGTTAGGTCTAGTCGGGACCTATATTTTCCTGCCAGTTGGCTTTGGTGCGATCTTCCTTGAACAGATTCTGATGGGCAATATCAACAAGATTGGCGCAGCTTACGGCTTGCATGTTGAACGGGGCATGATGCCAATCGGTATGGCGATTCCAGTTTTAGGGATGGTAATCGGTACTTTAGTTGCGGTATTTATTAGCTATCGTAAGCCGCGTATTTATGTGGATCGTTCAATTACGCCCGTAAAAACCATTGACCTAGACAAGCCACTGAAAGTGACCACACAGGCAGAATATGATCTCAAGGCTGATGCGGAAGAGCTCAAACAAGAAGCTGAGAATGTACCTTATATCTCCAAGAAGACCATGTTTATGGCGGTGCTGGCGATCGGTTTAACTCTGGTTGCACAGCTGTACTCAGGTTCGATGATTCTTGGTGGTTTAGTCGGCTTTGCTGTGTTATCTGCTTCTGGAATTTTTAAATGGCAAGATGCTGATGACGTATTTGTACAAGGCATGCGTATGATGGCGCTGGTAGGCTTTATCATGATTTCTGCGGCAGGTTTTGCCTCAGTGATGACCCATACAGGCGATATCACGCATCTGGTTAATGGTGTGGTGCATATCATCGGAGATAACCATGCATTAGCTGCGTTCCTGATGCTTTTTATCGGTTTATTCGTGACGATCGGTATTGGTTCATCGTTCTCAAGTGTGCCTGTGCTGGCCGTGATTTACGTGCCTTTGTGCGTCCAATTTGGCTTCTCACCATTGGCAACAATTGCACTCATTGGCACCGCTGCGGCATTAGGTGATGCGGGTTCACCTGCATCTGATTCGACCTTAGGACCAACAGCTGGTTTAGGTGTAGATGGTCAACATGATCACATTTGGGATACAGTTGTGCCGACTTTTATACATTTTAATATCCCGCTGCTTATTTTTGGCTGGATTGCCGCAATGATTTTATAATACAAATGGCTCGTTAAGAGCCATTTTTTTATGCATAATTATTTTAGTAATTAAAATATAAAAAATACCAGTATTTGACATTTTTTGTCTCTTTTTTAATCTAATTTTATAATGTATTTTTAATATTAAGTTTTGCGTAATTATATTTTTAAATTCATCTAAATAGAATTTTTCTAAAAACTTTATTTAATATTATGAATTGTAGTATTCTGATCAGAATACTAGGTTTTATAGTGGTTTAAGTGGACTAAAATGGTCTGAATTAATAAATATTACATATTTTAACAATTATATTTTATTAATATTCAATATATTACAAAATGTATTTAAATAGTCGGAATTAATAAGTATTGCATAATGTAAAAACCCGTGCCTATTATGTTTAACAAGAACATAAATTGTTAAAGAGGTTGTTTTAATGTTAAAGAAAGCATTGGTTGTCGCATTATTGGGGTTATCTTCAACTGCATTTGCAGGGGGCTTTCAAGTTAAAGTGGGCGCGAGTGTTATTAACCCAACTGCGGATACAACGTTGGCCCCAGGTGCAACGGTTAAAGGTGATGATGAGTTTGCATTTACACCGTCAGTTGAATATTTTTTTGGTGAAACACCGTTCTCAGCGGAATTATTATTAGCAACTCCAATTAACCATGACGTATTATTAAATGGTGAAAAAGTTGCTAGTGTTCGTCAATTACCACCTACGATTACAGCAAAATATAATTTCAAAAATTCAACTCGCTTTACACCTTACATCGGTGTCGGTGGTACAGCCTTCATTCCTTGGAATGAAAAGGGCGTAGCGAAAGATGTGAAAGAAGCATTTGGCTTTGCTGGTCAGCTGGGTTTTAACTTCCAACCTGCAGATGCTAAAAACTGGGGTGTTTATGTCGATGTACGTTACGCAGATATTAGCCCAGAAGTGACATTGGTTGATGGGACTAAATTTGATTTAGATCTCAATCCAGTGGTGTATACATTAGGTTATAGCTACAAATTCTAAGTCAGTGAATGATTGAAGAACCTCACCTTGTGTGAGGTTTTTTATTTTTGCAATTTGAATATAAAACCGATACAGGCTTCAACACTTGAGTTTTGTATGCTGAGACATAAGCTTAAATAAAAGTGAATGATCCATGATGAAAAAATTGATAACGACAGCATTATTACTCACCCCCTTATTACTTTTGTCCCAAGCTCAGGCTGCCAGTTTCTCTTGTCAGGCTGCGAAGTTAAAAGCTGAGCAGCAGATCTGCAATGACCGCAGTTTAAATGATGCAGATGTCAAACTCGCAACCACCTACCAAATTATTCTGCATGCATTACCTATGGGTGGGCGTGATGCAGAGAAAGATCAACAATTTAAATGGCTAAAACAACGTAATTCCTGTTCTGCCAATAGCCCTTGTCTGAAGCGTGCTTATGCACAAAGACAGCAACAGTTAGATCAACTTCTACAAACACGCGTCTTGAGCCAAGGCCCATTCTAATTGTAACTTTTGTGCGATTTTTAGCTTAAAAATAAGCATCAAGGATTGAAAAATCCAAGATATGCACCATTCATAAATCATTCCAAAGATATAAGCACAGATAAGGAGTGATTTATGAGTGAACAAGTCGCACAGAATTATAGTTTCCAAGCTGAGGTTGCTCAGTTATTGCATTTAGTGACCCATTCACTGTATTCCAACCCTGAAATTTTCTTACGTGAATTGATTTCAAATGCATCGGATGCTTGCGATAAGTTACGTTTTGAAGGGATTAATCACCCTGAATATTATGAAAATGATCCAGACTTACGTGTCCGCGTCACTTTAGATAAAGACCATAAAACCTTAACCATTTCAGATAACGGGATTGGTCTAAGCCAGCAAGAAGCCATTGATAATTTAGGGACCATTGCAAAGTCAGGTACCAAAGACTTTATGTCTAAACTGACAGGTGACCAAAAGTCAGATGCCCAGTTGATTGGTCAGTTTGGTGTTGGTTTCTATTCAGGTTTTATTGTTGCCGATAAAATTACCGTTGAATCGCGTCGTGCAGGGCTGGATGCAGTTGAAGCTGTGCGTTGGATCAGTGGTGGTACGGGTGAATTTGAAGTTCAAACGATTGAGAAAGCAACGCGTGGTACGGATATCATCTTGCATTTACGTGATGATGCACTGGATTATTTAGAGTCATGGAAAGTTAAACAAATCATCAATAAGTATTCTGACCACATCAGCTTGCCAATCGAAATGCAAAAAGAAGTGTGGCAAGAGGAAGAGGTCGCTGAAGGTGAAGAACCGAAAGGCGGCCAAATGGTGAAGACGGATGAATGGGAAGCGATTAACTCAGCCAGTGCGTTATGGACGCGTAACAAGAGTGAAATCACGGATGAGCAATACA
Source organism: Acinetobacter higginsii (assembly GCF_000369845.1). Classification (NCBI taxonomy): domain Bacteria; kingdom Pseudomonadati; phylum Pseudomonadota; class Gammaproteobacteria; order Moraxellales; family Moraxellaceae; genus Acinetobacter; species Acinetobacter higginsii. Next base: position 135,284 of record NZ_KB850213.1, read on the forward strand.
TCGAGTTTTATAAAAACCTGAGCCACGATTTTGCAGAACCTTTGGCGTGGGCGCATAACCGTGTCGAAGGTAGTACCGAATATACCCAGTTGCTGTATATCCCAAGTCAGGCCAAACAAGATTTATTTACTCGTGAAGCAAAAGCAGGCATCAAGCTGTACGTAAAACGCGTATTTATCTTGGATGAAGCAGATAACCTGATTCCAAACTACTTACGTTTTGTTCAAGGTGTGGTCGACAGTGCTGATTTACCGTTGAACGTTAGCCGTGAACTTTTACAAGAAAGCCGTGATGTGAAAACCATTCGTGAAGGTAATGCGCGTCGTGTATTGACCTTATTGGATGGCTTGGCGAAATCGGAAGATGAGAAAGACCAAGAGAAATTTAAAACCTTCTACACTGAATTTGGCTCAGTCTTAAAAGAAGGTTTAGGTGAAGACACGGGCAATCGTGAACGTATCTTAAAATTATTGCGTTATGCAACTTCAAATCATGATGAGGTCAGTACTTCTTTTGCTGATTATAAGGTACGTATGAAAGAAGGGCAGAAAGCGATTTATTACGTGACTGCAGATAGTTTAACCGCTGCGAAAAATTCGCCACAACTTGAAGTATTCAAGAAGAAAGGCATTGAAGTGTTACTGATGGCGGACCGCGTTGACGAGTGGGCCATGAACTTTGTATTTGAGTTCGATGGTACACCATTGCAGAACGTATCTAAAGGCGCAGTCGATCTCGGTGATCTACAAGATGCCGAAGAGAAAAAGGCCTTAGAGCAAGCGGCTGAACAGTTTAAGCCTGTGGTGGATCGTTTAAGTAGCTCGTTAAAAGATAAAACCAAAGAAGTCCGTGTGACTACGCGTTTGGTGGATTCTCCTGCATGCTTAGTCACCAGCGAAGGGGAGCTTTCACCACAGCTGATTCGTATGTTGAAACAGGCAGGGCAAGCTGTTCCTGAAATTAAGCCTACTTTGGAAATCAACCCTGAGCATCCGTTGGTGAAAAAATTAGAGAACTCAGCACAGTTTGATGATTTGGCTAATGTGATCTTTGATCAGGCTGTGATTTCAGAAGGTGGCTTACCAGAAGATCCAGCAGCTTATGTTAAACGTATTAATAGCTTGTTATTGAAATAAGTATTTTGATCACAAAAACCTCTGCTTCGGCGGAGGTTTTTTATGTGTATGGATAACTTTCAAGTTATCCACAGTGGTGTTGTTATTTTCATCAGAAGTGGGCTTCAAAGCTCATTTGATAGCTGAAATGATTGTCCTGTTTATCGGCAGGAACATTTAAATAATTCAAATCATTTTGCATATACAGCCAGTTACGCCAAATCGGACGTTTCCAAGAAAAATAAGGTCCCCATTGATTGACTCGAAGTTCTTTCTTTTCATAATCGCCTTCACTGACGATGCCATAGCTGAGGTTGTCTTTGGAGAGCAAATGCAACTTTTGGAAAGTTCGATTACGCCAAGTGTAGTCTTCATCTTGGGTCTTCGACAGATTGAATTGAGTCGAAAATAGTGCCTGTTGCTGAAAGTTCTGGGTTAAATTCAGATTGGTTTCGGCATAGTTTTTACTGCTTGAGCCATAACGAAAGATTTGCGCCGTATCCAGATTCAGTCCTGAATGTAAGTTCCATTGCTTCTTGGCAAGAAATTGCACATAAATATCAGTATTGGAGTTCGAACCTAAGTCCAGATCATTGTTAAAGGGTAACCAGCTTGAAATCGTACTCCAACTCGCGCTGACGGGATTGGGCGTATTGATATTTTTATGCGATGGATGCTTGCTGGTTTTACCAAGCTTTTTTATGAGTGGCGGCTGTTGTGCACGTTGCCATAATGAGTCTTCACCAAAAACGGCCATCAATTCCTGACTTAGTTGTGCATCACTGAGCTGATCTTCAGGCCTTTCTGTTGCAACATCGCAAGCAAGCGTTTTTGTGGCTTGTTTCTGAGTGTGAGGATGCCAGGTCTTTTGATCTAAAAATACATGTGATGCGCGGGTGAAATGCCTGCTGAGCGGTAAGAACATTGGAAAGAAGTGTGTAAGTAGCTCACCGAGGCAAAGATTGCCTACAATCAATAAATACACAGCCAAAGCGTATCGTTGATCCATGTTAACGTGAAGAAAAATAAAAGAAAACAAGCATAGCAGTTTAAGCTTAATCATTTATTTACTGGACTTCATTTTTTTAAATAAAAATGCCCAATTGGAATTCCAACTGGGCATTATGACAGATCATTTCAGTACTAGAATAAAGTCTCGAGCCGAACGAATGTACTGACAAAATGATTACGGTCTTCTCGATGATCATTAAAATAATTCAGATCGCCTTGCACATAGAACCATTCACGCCAAAGCGGTTGTCGCCAAGATACGAAAGGTCCCCAACTGTTTAAACGGAGTTCATCTTTATTGTAATAGCCACCGGTATAAATGCCATAATTGAAGTTGTTATGTGCAAAGAACTGGTGTTGACGGAAAAGACGGTTATCCCACCATAGATCATCATCCTGCTTGTCCGCGTAGGTCAAACTGAACTGATTGGAGATAAAGGGTTGATTCGGACGCGCATGGATCAATTCTAAATTAGTTCTTAAATAATTCTCACTTTTGCTGCCATAGCGATAGATTTGTTCTGCATTAAAGCGGAAATCATTGCGTAGATCCCAATGTTTTTCCGCTCTTAGGCGGGCATAAATATCACTGCCTGAGCGAATACCAAGGTCAGCATCGGTTTCAAAAGGCAGTTTCTTGGAAAAATTTGACCAACGTAAGGCTAAGGAGCCGTTACTGTCTCGGGTTTGTTTGGAGTCAAACTTTTTATCCGGATCTGAATTGGGCTGGTTATTGGTATTGGCAACATTATTTTTAAACTCATCGTCTAAAGAGTCATCACCAAACACCACACTAACTTTTTTTTCTAAGGTTGGTAATTTAATTTTACCGCGAATACGTGGCTTGACTTCATAACCATCATGTTCGTTCCAGTAGTTATCCAGCATCACTCGGATAGTAGCTGAGGCTGGATTTTCAGGATCGACATCGCCAAACCAATCATCAATTTTGACCGAAGTACGATCCGCCCATTCACGGATACTACGTTGTTTTTTATCCGCCCAAGTTTTGTCTTCAGTTTCGGCAGTCGCTGGGACTGTGGATTGATTGGATTGTGCAGGAAAGATCGTTGGCGTGGCATCAACCCAGCGTGGAATATAGTCCAATGCATTCTCATCGCTATTTACTGTGGTCGCATTCGTAGCAGAATTCGGCTGCTGGTTTTGAGCGTTGCTTTCTGCGTTGGTAACACTCAACGTACCCAGTGAAAGTGTTAGCAAAGCAAAAAAGATACGTGTCGGTACCATTTGCTGTAAATTATTCATAATGAAGGCTTATATATTGTTCTTATGTTAACTTTTGATGATTGAGGCAATAAAATCAAGTATTAGAAACAAAAAACAGCAATTTAGCTGTATAAAAATGCTAGAAATCATAAGGGCTTAGTGAAATAAAAGCAGACTAGCTGATCCAAATCCTTTTGGAAAAAACAGCCAATAGTCGAGTCACAGCATAAGACAACCTGAATTAAAAAGTATAGCTGTGTCTGGTTTAAGATGATTCAGGCAGAGCGCTATTTTCGAGTGCCTGATAAAGATCATGTACTGAAATGGGTTGCGGTAAACGGCTAATGACTTGACGAATCAGCTGCCATGTATAGCCATCGGTACGATCGAGTAATAGATATGGATAGGCTTGATCTTCATTGGACAACTTCACACGCTCTAAGCCATGGATGACACGTATTTTTTGACGCTCTCGTAGTAAAATCACGGGCGTAAAGAAGGTCGCAGCAGTCTCATCAAAGGGAATGAATTTCTGTATGTTAATAAAGGATGCTGGAATATATGGATAGACGCGTTGATCACGCTGCCAGACCAAAGTGCCATTCATAATGCATTCATTAAACAAGGTCTCATGTTGATGATAATGTTGTTTAAAATTATTCCAGCTGGTTTGATGAATAGAACTGGTTCGCGTATGACGTTGATCGGTATAGGCCTGTAAAATCGTGGTTGCATATTCAACACTATGAGTTCCGACTAAGACCACGTAATGTGAAAATTGGCCTTGTGCATAAAGTTGCTCAGCAATAAAAATTTGTGCTGATCCCCAAAGTGGTTGTGCTTCATTCTCAGCTTTGAGATAGAGCCAATCAATTTTTATATTCTGATCGATCTCGTTATGCAGATCGACCCGATATAGCGATGGAAAAGTGCGAGCATCAATCCGCTCCAATCTACAGAGTAAGCCATCTAAACTAAAATCATTCAATGCCAAGGGTTTGGCCTTGTTAAGATTTGCAGAAGCAACAGGACTTTGTCTAAAACTCGGTTTGACACGTGCTGTAGCTTGAGCAGAAGGAGTAATCTGAGCCGGTTGAATTTTTTCTTGAATAATGGCATCGAGTTGTGACTTAAACTGAGCTGTTTGTTCCTTAATAATGGACAGGCTATCTTTATTTGCAGCCTTTTCAGCGTCATCAGCTTGAATGGGTTCTAATATTGGGATTAAATTCTGTAATTCGTAGTCTGTTTTAACATACTCACTGGCATGGCTCTGTAGCCATTGTAAGGCATCTTTAGAGGAGTTGAGCCAAGGGCTTTTCAGGAATGACAGTGCAGGGCGAATCACCCAAACTTGCCAATGCTGTGCTTGACGTAATGCGGCCCAGCCCATATCTGCCGAAGCAAACAAGGCATTTTCGACACGCCCCATAAAGTTATAAGTACCGCGGTAAGTCAAGGTGTAGCCATAAAGCGCTAAGTCATCGGCAGAAAATTCTTCATTCAGAATAAATTCTTTAAATGGGCTGAGCTGATCCTGAAAGTGAGGATCGTCGCAAGATGCGCAAATGTCTTTGATGCGTTGTTTTGACTTAGCAATTTCAAAAAGTGATGTTTTATCATCATTCAGCCCGTCGACGAGGGTTTTGAGCTCGTCAACCAAGAGTGCTTTCTCTAATACGTCCATCGATTGTTTCCTTAGAGATAGGCTTGAGCCTGTTTTTAAATCATGAATTAGGACAAAGTGACAGCAATTTCAAACAGGTTGTAATCAGTTATAGTCGATAAAGTATGCTGTCTTATACGTGTGACAAGTGCGTTGATCTTTGGATCTATTTGTTTGTAATTTGACCTGTGTTAAAAGAGATCGTCACTCAACATTTTCATCACAAAAGATTGTCACTTTATGACGATTATAGAAGAAAAGGAGGTAAAATCTATAGCGGTCAAGTTAGTATAAAATCTCATTTACGTATTCTAAATCGAGATATAGATCATGGTTTCTCTTTGAAAATAAAAACATTTTAAAATAATAAATCGAATAAATAGATCATAAGATAAAAAATTATCTATAAATTTATGGATAAGTTGTGATCACTTTCACATATCTCTTGGTGAAAAGCTCAGCAAATAAAAATACATCATTATTGAAATAATTATGACTGTCGATAAACGGTATTTATTCAAAGATAAAAGACTGAAACCAAAGGGGAATATGAAAATTTTAAGATTAAAAAAACCGCTTTCATACGGAGGTGAAAACGGTTTTAGGCTTAATCAAGCTTAAGGCTTAATTTCGCATTGATCATCATTACATTGAGCTGCATCGGTTTGCTCAATTTCTTCAGTTGATTCTGACTGTGCTTGCTGCATCGCCTGTAAGAAAATCTCACGAGGTTGCGCACCTGAAAGTGCCAGTTTTTGATCAAAGACAAAGAATGGTACGCCAGTCACTTTGAGTTGTTCATGGGCAATTTGCTCATCATGACGCACAAAATCTGCAAGTTCATCCGAGTCTAGTACATATTCCACTTCGGCATTGTCTAGACCGATACGTGAGGCAATTTCTTCAACCACTTCACGCTCACCAATCGCAAGACCTTCAGTCATGTAAGCATGGAAGAATGCTTCTTTCGCTTCATTTCCCAAACCCTTACTTTGTGCAAGGTGAATAATGCGGTGTGCATTGAAGCTATTGCCTGAATTGGCTTTCTGCCATTGAAAGTCGATACCTTCTACTGCGGCCATGGCTGCAACATTACGTTCCATTTCTTCCATTTCCGCATAACTACGACCATACTTTTTGGCTAAGCGTTCAGTATTTGAGGTGTCGTGTTTAGCAGGTGCATTTGGATCCAGTTCAAAACTATGCCAGTGAATGTCTAATTCAATACCCGCTTCTTGGGCAACATGTTCAAGACGTTTTTTACCGATATAACAAAACGGACAGACCACATCTGACCAAATATCTACACGCATGGTGGATCTCTTCAATTCTCGTTAAACAGATAATAGGGGCGAACGTGTAGAATTTAAAGCGATGAAAATGTAATGCTCCGTTACGAGAAGTGAAATAAAAAGGACTATAACTGCATGTGTTTTATCAATTAAACTCAGATTCAGAACATAAAAAATATAATGATACTTGGAGGCAATATGCGCCGTTTTTTAATCTTTGTGACTATTGTAGTCCTTTGTATTGGTTCATTTTTCTTTTATCAGCATAGCCTGAAACAGCGTGCCATCAATAATCAGCAGATGTTTGAGGTGGTTATGTCTGAGAAAATGCGTGAACTTTATGATCAGGCACAAGACTGGTCGACCCCAGTACAACTGAATATTCATGATGATCGCTTATCTGGCGATTATAAATTGATGTCTGAGTTTCTTCTGAACTACTGGATGCAAAATGTAGAAGCCCGTAATCATTATTTACGTGAACTTAAAGCCGCCAATTGGGATACCTTTTTAGATGTTGAGCGTCTGGATCAGGATCGCAAGCAGAACTATAAGGACACTGAACAGATGTTTTTGCAGGTGCGCAAAGCATCTGCTGAATATGAGCAGGCACGGCAACAAATCCAAGCCAGTTCTATGCAGCAGGCAAAAAGTTTGGCAATCCAGAATGAAATGCGAAGTTCGCTCCAAGCCAAATTGGAGAATAATCTGAAAGCGGATAAAGCGCATGATATTTTCCCAATCGAGCAGCAAATCATTGAAAAGGCCCAGGCCATGTTCGATATGCTGAAGACATATCAGTGGCAAAGGCAGGATAAAATGATCTTGTTTCGCGAGACCGCTCAAGTGAAAAAATTCAACACACTCTATCAAGATGTGTTAAAGCTGAATGCCAAGATGGAGAAGATTAAACAAAATAATGCTGAGGTTTTAGAAGAAGAACTGTAATTAAGATCGATCAGGTAGTTTTCAGCCTAGACGTAGAAGAGGTAGACCTCAAGAATATGAATTTATGGCAGCTGTTTCATAAAGTAAAACCATTTGTGCTTCCCTATAAGTGGCTGGTTGCAGTGACACTGGTACTGACTTTGATTGGTGCATTAACCGCACAGGTCAATGCGCTCACCTTGCAGTATGCAGTCGATCAGATTAATGCGGTGGTGGAGTCAGGGCAGGGTTTAAATGCAGGCTGGCATATTCTGCTCACCATCAGTGTGATTTTATTGAGCAAAGAAGTGCTGAATATTTTTCTTCAGTTTGGACAAAAGTTCTTTGGCGAGAAATTACGAATTTTGATTTCACAAGATGTGGCACAGTCGATCATCGTGAAGTTTCTACAATACCGTCTGGCTTTTTTTACCCAAGATGATAACCAAGCAGGAAAATTACAGACTCGGATTGATCGAGGGATCGGTTCGATTACCCGATTGGTACAGATCTTCTTTATTGATATTTTTCCATTGTTTAGCAGTGCCATCATCGCCCTGTGCCTAATGTTCTATGCCAATTTTTGGATTGGTTTGGTGGCGTTGAGTATTGTGCCGATTTATTTCTGGATTACCTTTAAGCAGGCGCAGAAACTCAGCGGGACACGACGTAATTTACGTGATGGCCGCGAACGTAAAAGTCAGGGTACTTTAAGTATCATTCAGTCGATCACAGTGATTAAGTCCTTTAACCGTGAGCAAATTGAGGCGGAAAAACAGCTGACTTTGCAAAAACAACTGACCGATGATCAGATGCGAACCCGCCAACTCAGTTTTCTATTTGATGGCTTAAAAACCTTTATTGAACAGATCGGCGTGGTCTTTATTATTATTTTAACGGCCTATTTTGTTCTGGTTGGTGATATGAGCATCGGTATGATCATGTTTCATATTCTGTTATTCAACAATGTCTCAGCACCGATTCGTTCCCTACATCGCATCTATGATGAAGTGAATGATGCGATGATTTATGCAGAAAGCTTTTTCAAAATTTTAGAAGCAGATGATGAAATAGAAACCTCTGGAGAATTGAGACCACAACCACTGACGGGTAAGTTTGAATTAAAACAGGTGAATTTTTTCTATCCCAATGGTTTTCATGCACTGAAAGACATCAACCTCACCATACAACCCAATAAAATCACGGCTTTGGTGGGCTTGTCTGGTGCGGGGAAATCAACTTTGATTAGTCTATTAGATAAATTCTATTTACCGCAGTCAGGTGAAATTTTACTGAATGGAAGCGCATTGACCGAAATAGATACCCAATATTTACGTGATCATATTGGTTTAGTCCTGCAAAAAAATCATATTTTTCAGGGTACAATTGAGGAAAATATCCGTTATGGCAAGATGGATGCGACGCAGGATGAAATCATCCTTGCGGCAAAGAAAGCCTCGATTCATGAGCAGATTCTCAAGTTACCGCTGGCCTATCAATCCGATGCCTTATTGCTTTCAGGCGGCCAGCAACAACGGATTGCCATTGCACGCATGTTCTTGAAGAATCCCCCGATTATTTTTCTGGATGAACCGACTGCAAGTTTGGATGCGATTGCAACTGAGCAGATCAAGCATAGTTTGGATGAGATCAAGCAGGGGCGAACTGTGATTATCATCTCGCATAGCTTGTCGCAGATTATAGATGCGGATTATACCTATGTGATGCAGGATGGCATGATCGTGGAACATGGTGAGCATCATCAACTCTATCAGCAACAAGGGGTGTATAAGAACATCTTTGATGCGATGGCGAAGAGTCTTAATATCGAGAAGATTTCCAAGACTTTTGAAGGGGATGATGAAGAGGAAACGCATAGTTAGTCACTTCATCATTCTGTTAGAGAAGGCTTTATTTTGTAGCGTTAATCAAAAATCTTGTCCGCAGCTTGGAAAGGAAGGCTGACCACGTCAATCGCGACTGCAAAAGGCAGCAGTACCAGTTTTTCAAAAGGATTCAAGCCAGATTTAGATTTATAGTTTTCTTCTTTCTGGGTATAAATGGTGACTTGATAAGGTTTGCTCAGGGCTTTTAATGCGTTGAGGTTATTGGCCGCAGGATAGACCACACCTGCAAGCTTGATATCAAAGCAGAAGCGTTGCGCCCGCATACGCTCATCACTTGAGGATGAGCACTCTTTGGCGCCATTTTCAATAAAGAATTCCAGATCTTTCTTGCTTAGGTCTTCTTTCAGCTTCACATAGGAAAGTGGCAAGGTTCCTGAAAAATGGCCATCATTCCTTTCTGAATAGAAATTGAGGTCTCGAGTGATTTGAATGTTTCTAGGATCAAGTTTGCTGATGAGAGTGACGAATTGTGCACCGCCCTGAGTGAGGATATAACTGTTCTTCTGGCCTGCAATGACGATACTGTCTTTCGGTAAATTTGCAGCAGTTTGTGCAGGTCGACCAAAAGCCACCACATTGTCTTCAATCAAGGTGACTTTGGCGGTACGGGTGTAGGAACGGTTGTCTTTTTTGATCAGTGTCGAAGTGGCACAGCCTGTCGCGAGTCCTGCTATTGTTGCTAGTGCGATTACGGTCTTTCTTTGAGATGTAAACATCCATGTGTTCCTTATATTTTAAAGCTTAGAGCTGCGCCTTAGATTGGATTGAAGGTTGTCATTATTGTATGGTGAGGATCGATCATATTAGGGTTGATAAATAACACCCAGAACTTTAGAAGGCAAAACAATTGCATCGAGGGTGAGTGTAAAGGGAAGTAGTGGCAAATGCGCCAACTTTTCTTTAGTCGATAATGGGACTTTACCACTCTTGTAGTCAAGATATTGAATTCTAACGTGATATAGTTTTGATAGTGGTTGTAGGGATTGAATGGTACTGATCGCAGGATAAACCGTGCCTTCAAGACTTAATTCAAAACGATGCGGTTCTTGTTTGTTGATGCAGTGACAGGGAGCTACACCATATTGCTTAAATAGTGCTTGCTCTTTTTCGCTGAGATTTCCATTTGCAGGAGTATAAGCAAATCTAAATTTCCCGCTAAAGCGATTGCTATCAGCCGCTGGGGCAATAAAATCTAAATCACGACTGATCTGAATATACTGAGGATTAAGCTGGTTAAGCAATTGCACAAATTCGGCTCCGCCTTTGTTAATCACATAGCTATATTGTTTTCCTGCAATGATAATGCTATCCGTCGGTTCATTGGGTAGGGGAATGGAGGGTTTAGCAAAGGCAACTACGTCATCTTCGATTAATGTTGTCCATTGATGACCAGATTCATATTTTGTGAATAAATCTCGTGTGGTTTCACCAATAACTCGATTACTTGAGCAACCTGTCATAAATAAGCAAGACAATAAACAGCAGCTCAATATTTTCTGATTGAATAGTTTAAAATTCATTGTTTGTTTTTTAGATTCAATTTGAACAGTCACTATAAACAAAAATTCCAACAATATGAATCGCACATTCAAGTGAGATACTTTTAGTTTAATTTATGAGCTTTAACCAAAACTTGTAGTGACAGAATACATTTGTGCCTGAATTTAAATTTGATTGATATTTACCGTTTATCTGACCTGTACTGAATCAAATCAAACTTTGTTGTAGCCTATTTCTTAGATGCTTTTATTTAACTCATTATCTTCTTATGGATGAGGGATGTTTGGAGCAAACGATGAATTTTCTAAAACGATCCGTCCTGATCACTGCATTGGCTTTTATGGGCATGCCTGTCGTACAGGCAAATGATGAAGTGACCTCATTGCCGACCATTCGGGTCATGGCTGAATCTGAACTACGTGAAGAAGTGGGTTTTGTTCCCTTTCAAGAAGACAAGCAAGTTCGTCAGGCGCTACAGCATTATGTCTATAAAATGCATAATGACATGCAGAATGCAGGTGTCAGTGAAAACCCTGTGAGTGTTAATTATCAGCCTGTAGCAGCACAGCCAGATCTATCCCAATACTCACCGGTTTTGCAGCAATACATTCTTGCTGTTGCATCAGGTTTACAGTCTTCTGATCCAACCAATGGCATTTTTAAAATGCTGGAACCATTGAATATTAATCGAAATAATATTGACGGAATTCGCAATGGTACGATTAAGTTGAATGCCGATGATATTTTGCGATTACAGCAGCAAATTCAAGATGGGCTAAGAGGCTTTAAACAGCCATATTAAATTACCGAATTGAATAAAAAAATCCCCGCATATTACGGGGATTTTGTCTTATTGCTTCAGATAGCGTTCAAAAATAGCCGAAAAATCATAGTCTTCTATTTGTTTGCGACGCTCGGTAAACTTGTTTTCAACTTGCAGGGTCGTTTGCGAAATAATATCAGGTAGATTCAGTAACACCTGTTCTGGCAACTCACGCAGCGAGAACATACTGTTTACGGCTTGCTGTGTTTGAACCAGAGTGGTGTATTGGCGTTCAATTTCTTTGCAAGCTTCACAAATACTAAACAACGCTTTATATAAATCGCGCACTTTCTCGATTTGAGCTTTCTCAATATCAATTGAATAAGCTGCACCACCCAACTGGAACTTGATTTCAACATCGCGATCAATGGTTCCAGCAGTTTCAAGTAGTACTCGGCTGATTTGATAGTGTTTGTAGGGATAACGATTTAGGGTTCTTTTCTTGCTAACAGCACTGGTACCATCGAGATGGATAAATGCGGTGTTGGTAAAGCAGTATTCATCCGTTTTTGCTTTGATGAGGAAGAAGATTTTTTCATTGTCTTCATGGAAAATATAGTCATCAATATCCGTTTTATCATAATCTTGAGGTTCAATAATCTTACCGATATCACTGGTTCCCATTAAATCGGCTGCCATATTTTTAAACATTGTTAGAACCTTATTATTTGTTGGAATAGCGATCATAATTTGCCGTGTATTGTTCTGTCTACAGTGGGCATTTGTATTTTAAGAATTCTATACAACCATGAAACGAATTTTGATCGTATAAAAAAATCCCCGCAAAATGCGGGGATTTTCTTTTTATCTTAGTGTCGATTAAACACGTTCGATAATGGTCGCGATACCTTGACCAAGACCGATACACATGGTCGCAAGACCGATTTGTGTATCTTGTTGTTCCATCACGTTCAACAAGGTTGTTGTGATACGCGCACCAGAACAGCCCAATGGGTGACCCAATGCAATCGCGCCACCATTCAAGTTGATGATGTCTTGTTTGTCATAAACGCCTAAGCCTTTCATGACTGATAAGCCTTGAGCAGCAAATGCTTCGTTTAATTCGATGGTTTGGATATCCGCCATGGTTAAACCCGCACGTTTAAGCGCTTTTTGAGTTGCTGGTACTGGACCATAACCCATGATCGCAGCATCACAACCTGCAATCGCCATTGAACGAATTACAGCACGTGGTTTTAAACCCAATGCTTGAGCACGTTCAGCAGACATAAGCAACATTGCAGATGCGCCGTCAGAAAGCGCAGAAGACGTAGCTGCTGTGACTGAACCACCTTTAGGATCGAAAACTGGTTTCAATGCTTTGAATGCTTCAAGGTTAGCATCCGCACGAATCACTTCATCGATGTCGCAAAGGATTTTGAAGCCATTAGCATCATGACCTTCAACACCAACGATTTCGTTTTTGAAACGACCTTCTTGAGTTGCAGCCCAAGCACGACGGTGAGATTCAACACCAAACGCATCTTGTTCTTCACGAGAGATACCGTTCATACGACCTAACATTTCAGCGGTTAAGCCCATCATGTTCGATGCTTTGGCATAGTGTTTAGACGCTTCTGGGTTGAGGTCGATGCCGTGCATCATACCGACGTGGCCCATGTGCTCAACACCACCAATGATGAATACATCACCTTGGTTAGTTGCAATTTGTGCAGCCGCCGTGTGGATTGCTTGCATTGAAGAACCACAAAGACGGTTTACTGTTTGACCGCCAGCAGTTTTTGGAATGTCAGCCAATAAACCAATGTTACGAGCAATGTTCATACCTTGCTCTAAAGTTTGGTTGACACAGCCCCAAATTACATCTTCAACTTCGTTGGTATCAAACTGGTTACGAGCAACAAGTGCACGTACTAATTCAGCAGATAAACTGTCGGCACGTACATTGCGGAACATACCGTTACGTGATTTGCCCATGGCAGAACGAACGCCATCAACAATCACAACGTCACGTGGATTTAAAGTAGCCATTCACGTCGCTCCTTAACCGTAGAATTTTGTGTTGTTAGCAGCCATGTCACGCAACATTTGTGGCGCTTCATAAGCCTTACCTAAGTGTGCATATTTGTCGCAAAGCGCAACGTATTCAGCAACACCTGTTTGGTCGATGTAACGGCATGGACCACCACGGAATGGAGGGAAACCTACACCCATGATCATCGCCATATCTGCTTCAGAAGCAGTTGCAACGATGTTGTCTTCTAAGCAACGAACTGTTTCGTTACAGAAAGCAAGCATCATACGGTCGATGATTTCTTGGTTATCAAACTCGCGTTTTTCGCCAGTCACGAAAGGTGCAATGATTTCGTATGCTGTTGGATCAACAGTTTTCGCTTTCTTACCTTTCTTGTCTAACACGTACTTGTAGAAACCAACGTCATTCTTTTGACCAAGACGTTTTGCTTCGTACATCGCTTCGATAGAACCTTTGTAGTCTGGCTTCATACGGTCAGGGAAACCTTCAGCCATCACTTCTGCGCCATGAACACCTGTATCGATACCAACAACGTCGATCAAGTATGCAGGACCCATAGGCCAGCCGAATTTCGCCATCACATTGTCAACTTGTTGGAAATCTGCACCATCTATGACAAGAAGGTCAAATGCACCAAAGTAAGGGAACAATACACGGTTCACGAGGAAACCTGGGCAGTCGTTGACAACGATTGGTGTTTTACCCATTTTTTGAGCAAGAACAACAGTTGTTGCAATCGCTTCTTCAGAAGTCTTTTCCCCACGAATCACTTCTACAAGTGGCATCATGTGTACTGGGTTGAAGAAGTGCATACCAACGAAGTTTTCAGGACGTTGTAATGCTTTCGCCAAACGTGTAATTGAAATTGTTGATGTGTTAGATGCAATGATTGTATTTTCACGAACATGCTTTTCAGTATCAGCAAGCACGATTTCTTTTACTTTTGGATTTTCAGTCACGGCTTCGATCACGATATCCACTTCTTTAAACTCGTCATAGCTTAAAGTTGGGCGGATGCGAGCCAGTGTTTCACCCATTTGCGCTGGTTTCATTTTCTTGCGTTCAACTTGCTTAGTGAGCAAGCCATTCGCTTCTTTCATACCGAGTGCAAGTTGTGGGTTACCAATGTCTTTCATGATGATTGGTGTGCCTTTGCTTGCCGCTTGGTAAGCAATACCACCACCCATGATACCCGCACCTAATACAGCTGCTTGGTTAACAGGGTGAGCACCTTTCTCATATTTTTTCGCAGTTTTCTTCACGACTTGGTCATTGATGAATAAACCAATCAATGCACCTGCTTGTGGTGTAATCGCTGCTTTTGCAAAACCTTGTGCTTCTGCTTTTAACGCGTCATCACGTGTTGAACTTGCACCAGCTTGTAATGAATCAAGCAATAATTTTGGCGCAGGGTATTGAGCAGGGTTTGCTTTCGCAAGGACCGCACCTTTCGCCGTATTGAACGCCATCATTTGTTCAAGTGGGTTCAATTTGATTGCGTCTAATTTTTCTTGACGCTTTGCTTTCCAGTTCAAACGACCAGCAATGGCTTGTTTAACGAGATCAACAGCAGCTTCTTGTAATTTGTCCGCAGCAACAACCGCATCTACAGCACCATCTTTTAGTGCAGCAGCTGGTTTTTTCGGGTTCGCCATTGCCATCCATTCAACGGCATTGTCGATACCGATTAAACGGCTTAAACGTACGCTACCACCAAAACCAGGATAGATACCCAATTTGATTTCTGGTAAGCCCACTTGCGCTTGTTCTGACATCACACGATAGTCACACACCAAGCACATTTCAAAACCACCACCAAGCGCTGTACCATTGATCGCAGCAACTTTCGGTAGATCTAAGTCTTCAAAACTGTTGAAGATCTCGTGTACAGGCATAAGCCAATCAACAATCGCTTGCTCGCCTGCAGCGAAGTTTTGGCCGAATTCAGTGATATCAGCACCAACGATGAATGTTGATTTGCCAGAGGTAACAACTAAGCCTTTAATATCGTTATTGGCTTTCACTGCAGCAATCGCTGCTTGGAAGTCTTCGATGGTTGCACGGTTAAACTTGTTAACCGACTCACCTTGTAAGTCAAAGCGGAATTCTGCAATTCCGTCCGCAAGCATTTGGACGGTAATGGCATTGCCAGCGTGGATCATGCCTGATCTCCCTTGTTGTGGAGGATTCTGAGTGGATGTCATAAAGCGTATGTGCGCTTCAGCACACAAAAAAGCTTCGCTAATCTTACGATAACTATATCCAAAAAGGACATAACAAGTTGTATCAAGCCGTGACGCTAGGGTCATCAATTTATTGTAATCTTGGACTTGAACTGCTAAATCATGAATAAAAATAAATTTTTCGACTAAAATAGAGCGTTTACTCTTTGATTGTGATGAGAAATTTTAAAAGTGCTTTTGTCCGATTTAGGTAAGCTCATTGGTATTTAAGTCGACAAATTTGCTAGAATAGCAAGCTTATTTTGAGTGCGATTTTGAGATTTGATTCATCAAACTGAGCATTTGGTTTTCAGCTAAGAAGATAGAGTAATCTATGATTAAGTGGATCATATTAGCGATTTTTATCATTTCGGCTTTGTATATTCAGCGCCGTGGTAAAGTAAAGCATTCGTTTTATCGTCAGTTTTTTGACCATTCTACGATTCTCGCACCCATTAACTTTTTAATGTACATGTTTTCCAAAGTGCCGAATCAACCGTATATCGACACTCAACATTTTCAGGACTTAAAAGTGCTGGATGAAAATTGGGAAATGATTCGTGATGAAGCTAAAGCTTTGTACGACAAAGGTGGTATTAAAGCTTCAAGTAGCTATGATGACCTGGGCTTTAACTCATTCTTTAAAACAGGCTGGAAACGGTTCTATCTGAAATGGTACGACTCGGCACATCCATCAGCGGCCGAACTTTGTCCAAAAACAACCGCTTTGTTAAAGACATTGCCAACGATTAAAGCCGCAATGTTTACTGAGCTGGCACCCGATAGCCGTTTGGTTCGTCACCGTGACCCGTATGCAGGTTCATTACGTTATCACTTAGGTTTAATCACACCGAATGATGATCGCTGCTTTATCGATGTCGATGGTGAGCGCTATTCTTGGCGTGATGGTGAGAGTGTGGTTTTTGATGAAACCTATATTCACTATGCTGAAAATACCACAGACCAAAACCGCATTATTTTCTTCGCAGATGTAGAGCGTCCATTAAAGACCCGCTTTATGGAGAAGTTTAATCACTGGTTTGGTAAAAGTGTGATGACGGCTGCGAGCTCACCCAATGAAGCTGGTGATCAAACAGGTGGTTTAAACAAAGCATTTGGCTATATTTACCAGATTCGTATTAAAGCCAAAGCTTTGAAGAAATCGAACCGTTCCCTGTATTACTTTTTGAAGTGGTTCATCATGCTCGGTCTATTCTTCCTCATTTTTATTCGTCCTTATGTTTTTTAAGTTTGAATAATATGAACGCCCGAAAGGGCGTTTTTTTATGGGATTTGGCTTAGAATATTTTTAATTCATAACAATTCACTTTGAAAATCTATGCAAACGTTTCGTTCTAAAATTGATTGGTGGTTCTGGGGTGTAGTGATTGCAACGACAGGCTTGTTACTGCAATTTTTATGGACGATGTATATGAAAGGCACCATGCAGGAGTATCCTGAACATACCGTACTCTATTTTCTGACGATCGCTCTATTATGGTGGCCGATTTTTAATACGCGTTATATTGTGACAGAACAACATTTAACGATTCGTTCGATGTTCTTCAAGTGGCAGATCAATAAATCTGACATTATTAAAATATCCTCGAGCCATAATTTAATTTCATCTCCTGCTTTATCTTTGGATCGTTTGCGTATTGATTATCAGAAAGATGGAATTACAAGTCATATTTTGATTTCGCCTAAAGATAAACAGAGGTTTTGCAAGGCCTTAAATCAAACCCTTTCGAAGTATTAAATCACTTATAAACTTGGCGCTTACACGATATTCGCATTTAAGGCTTGAAAAAAATTGAGCAAACATCACATCATGTGATGTAAATAGAGAGAATAGGCATGTCGTGAACCCAAACGCTCGAGAACACATTGAAAAAATACTGGCGCATATGACTCAGTTGCCTGGCGTTTATAAAATGCTAGGTAAAGATGGGGAATTACTATATGTAGGCAAAGCCAAAAACCTAAAAAATCGTGTGTCGAGCTATTTTGTAAAAACCATTGAGCATCCGAAAACACAGGCCTTGGTTGCCCGTATTTATGATATTGAAAGCTTGGTGGTACGTTCAGAAACCGAAGCGCTATTGCTTGAGCAAAACCTAATTAAGCTGCACCGTCCGCCTTATAACATTATGCTGCGGGACGATAAATCCTACGTCTATATCTTTGTTTCTTCAGACAAGCCCTATCCTCGGATTGCCAGTGGACGAGGTAAGGGCAAGCATCAAATTGGTAAGTTTTTTGGGCCGTACCCAAGTGCTTATAGCGCGCGTGACACATTATTGGTGTTACAGAAGCTGTTCAATGTTCGCCAATGCGAGAACAGCTATTTTTCACAGCGCAAACGTCCGTGTCTGCAATATCAGATTAAACGCTGTACCGCGCCTTGCGTCGGCTTGATTAGTCCTGAAGAATATAAAGAAGATGTTGATAACTCGATTAGATTCCTTCAGGGCGATACCAAAGAACTAAATCAAGAACTGATTGGGAAAATGGAGCAGGCGGCTGAAGCACTGGAATTTGAAAAGGCGGTGTTCTATCGAGATCGTTTGTCTTTACTTCGTGAAGTGCAGGCGCAACAAGCGGTGTTTAAAATCAAAGGTGAAGCTGATATTCTGGCGATTGCTTATCAAGCTGGGGTGACTTGCGTCCAGATTATGTATGTGCGTAATGGACGCATGCTCGGCGGGAAAAGCTATTTCCCCGATATGCTAAGTGATGATTTGGGACAAATGCTCAGTGACTTTATGGCGAACTTTTACTTCCAAGTTGCCGATGAAGTGCCGACAGAGTTGATTGTGAATGTTGATGTGCCAGATCAAAAACAATTGGAAGAAGCGTTACAGCAAACTTTTAATAAAAAGGTACAGATCAAGCATAAAATCCGTGAGACTCGAGCTGAATGGTTAGAGTTGGCTCAAATGAATGTACAGCATGCCATTAAAGGTAAGCTCAGTAATCATTTAGAGTTAACTGAACGATTTCATCAGCTTGAACAGGTGGTGGGACGTCCGATTGATCGGATTGAATGCTTTGATATTAGTCATACCATGGGCGAAGCACCAATTGCTTCCTGTGTGGTGTTCGATCAAGGTGGGTCACGAAAGAGGGACTATCGTCAATTTGCCATTCAGGATATTACGGGTGGCGATGATTATGCTGCAATGCGGCAAGCCTTGATCCGTCGCTATAAAAAGAATATGTTGCCTGATCTTCTGCTCATTGATGGAGGTAAAGGACAATTACATATGGCGATGGAGGTTATGCAAGAGCTAGAGCTGGATGCCTTTATGATCGGGGTATCTAAAGGTGAAGGTCGTAAGCCAGGATTGGAAACATTACATTTTACCGATGGCACCAAGATTCAGCTTCCAGAAGATCATAAAGCGCTACACCTCATTCAACAGGTGCGTGATGAAGCGCATCGTTTTGCGATCACCAAACACCGTGCCAAGCGCGATAAGCGCCGTAGTAGCTCAGTCTTAGAAGCCATTCCCGGACTTGGACCAAAGCGTCGTCGTGATTTATTGACGCATTTTGGGGGGATACAAGGGGTACTCAGAGCATCGGAAAAAGAGTTGATGTTAGTCCCGGGGTTAGGTGAGGTTCTGGCGCGGACGATTTATAAAATTTTACATGAGTAATTTGACCGATTGACACAATCTTCCCAATATTGCGGTGTAAACGATCATTCACAAATGGCGAAAAACATTCAAAGATAGTGTATTTCGATGATGAAGGAAAAATGATGTCCTTGCTTCCGCTCTATCAACAGGTTGAACAACAAGAATGGATCGATATTCCATCAGGTTGGCTACAAGGCCGGACAGTGTTTGGCGGGTTGATTGCCGGACTGATGATCCAAAAGGCGCTGAGTACGGTACAAGATGCAGCAAAACAACTGTTAAGCTGTAACATCACTTTTGTCGGCCCAGTGCAACAAGGACGAGCCAGACTCAGTGCTGAAATATTACGTGAAGGAAAATCAGTCACGACTTTAGAAATCCGACTCTGGCAGGATGATGCGGTACAAAGTATTTTGGTGGCCAGTTTTGGCCTACAACGTGAATCGCGGATTCATGTGCAAAACTTACCTACAGTTCCTGACTATCCAACGGCCGAACAACTGGATAAAACCTTCTATATTGAGGGGTTAATGCCCGAATGTTTACAGCAATTTGAATTGTGTTGGGCAGAAGGGAGTTATCCAATGGCAGGCAGTAAGGTGCCTGATTTTGGTGGCTGGGGGCGGTTTGCACCTAGTTTGCATCCAAACCGTAACATGCAATTGGCAGATCTGTTTGCACTGATGGATGTCTGGCCACCTGGGGTTTTACCTATGTTTAAAACGCCTGCACCAGCCAGCTCCTTGACTTGGCAGATTACCTATTTGCAGCCGATTGTGGATCAAATTCAAGATTGGTTTAAATACAAAGTCGTGACTGAATATGCAGAACATGGTTATTCAACTGAATATGCGTATATCTGGGATCGTGAAAACCGCTTAATTGCGGTACTTAGACAGACAGTTGCCGTTTTTGCCTAGTCGACACTGCGGTGCATTTCGTATAAAGTTGCTTACACATGGATAATCTCGGCACATCCTTTGTGCGACATGCATATTTGATGCGAACAACATGGCGGTGTTTATGAGTACAGGGCAAATCCTGAACATTCCTAATATTTTAACTTTGGCACGTATTGCCCTAATTCCTGTTTTCTTGGTGATTGCTTATTGGCCACCGGCAATTGGAATTGCTGAGCATCATGGGGGAATGATGCGTCATCTGATACTGACAGCGGTATTTGTACTTGCTGCGGTGACAGATTGGTTGGATGGCTATTTGGCACGAACTTTAAATCAAAGCTCTGCTTTTGGGCGGTTCCTTGATCCAGTCGCAGATAAGTTGATGGTTGCAGCAGCACTGATTGTATTGGTGCAATGGCAGCCGAATATTTCAATGGCTTTTGCTGCGATTGTAATTATTTCGCGAGAGATTACCGTTTCTGCGCTACGTGAGTGGATGGCAGAGTTAGGTGCTCGTACCAGTGTTGCAGTGTCGACTGTTGGAAAATACAAAACAGCTTTCCAAATGATTGCGATTAGTGTGTTCTTATTGAACTGGAAGCCTTTGGAAATATGGGCCTATGCCTTACTGTACGCTGCTGTGATTCTCACCCTATGGTCGATGTTTATTTATTTGAAAGCAGCATGGCCGTACTTAAAACAGCCTTAATCGTATTACAAAGCTAATATTTAAAAAGCCTTCTAGAAAGAGGGCTTTTTTATTGCCTGATGAATGGCTAGACAAGAAAAAAGCCCATACAACGATGAGCTTAGTTCTCTGAGGAAAGCCATGCTCTTTTGGGAGAGTATGCTGAAGAACATAATCATCATATGAGAATTTGCTGAAATTTACAACCGTGTAAAATGTAAATGTTTTTTAATATTCTCAAATGGGGTTGCCTTGGTTCTCAGACAGTGTTGCAAATTTATGTTCAATTTGAGCCGCATTATTTTGCAAAATTTCAATTAACTTTTGAATGTTGATGAAGTCAAAACGATTCTTTGAAGCCACTAATGTGAGCGCAATCGGCGCTTCTTTGTTGGAGAAACGGATCGGCACAGACAAACTGCACAGTTGAGGATCGATTTCACCTTGGGATAAGTAGAAGCCCTGTTTTTTGATTTTCCGCATGTGCTGGATGAATTCATCCTGAGTCTGAGCAAATCCAACTTGTGCCAATTCTTTTGAAAACTGCTGATAATAGGCTTGAATACGTTGCTTGCTTAAATGTGCAATCACGATCTTGGGTGAAGCACCGACGTAAACAGGGCGTGGACAACCTCGGCCAAAAGAGAGTAATTCGGCATCTTTAAAGGTCTCATGATGTAGGTCGATACAATAATCATGATTTAAATAGGTTAATAAGCAGCACAGTTCGGTACGTTCCACGATATCGCGCATAAAGGGAATGCTGATTTGAATCAGCGGGTCAGTGCTGTGGGAAATATAATCTAAAACGGCAATTTTAGAGCCAAGCGTATAGTCACCCGATGTACCACTAATCCGTTTTAAGATGTCTGTCGAAACCAGTTCTTTGAGATAACGATAAGCGGTAGGTTTGGATAGCGCAAGCTCATCACAAATGATATCGACATTGATAATCGGACGTGAAACTGAAAATAAATCCAGTACAGTAAGAATTTTACCAAAACTCGAAATTGCCATGATGGGACGCCTACTCCTTACAAAATAACGTGAAAACCGAACTTTTATTGCTTTATAACAGAAAAGCGAAAGGTCGTGTATGTACTTTTAAATCTGATCATCCGAGATCAATCGTTTAGGGTGAATACTGAGAAAAATGATAAATTTTATTGTGATTATTTTAAATTAAAATGAAAAATTATCAAATGGTGATAATTTATGTTGACTAATTTACTCGATTTTGAAAAAATAAGCTATGCAATGTCTTATGTGGATAATTATTTTTAGCTGAAAACGCCTAAAAATGCTAAGTATTGCAGATCACTCCTTATATCCAGTTTCACTCATCGCACTTGCCCTGATCTGAATGCTTTCAAATCAGTCTGGACAGCTTGTCACTTTTTTAGTGATGACATGCGTGATTAAACTGACGCTGAACCGAGACATACTCATGCTATTTAAACAGCTGTTGGCTTTTAGACCGAGTCGGCTTGACCTCATATTTGCCTGCAAAACCTTTGTAGCAGGCATGTTGGCACTGTTTATTTCGTTTGAATTGGATTTGATTAATCCGATGTGGTCGATTGGTACGGTGTTGATTATTGCCAGTCCCTATTCGGGGATGGTGTCTTCAAAATGTGTCTATCGCTTGGTGGGAACGGTTGCAGGGGCCATGATTGCTTTGTTTCTGACCCCCCATTTTATTAATACCCCTTGGCTGTTTACCATTATTTTGTCCTTGTGGGTGGGCTTTGCACTCTACGTCTCTTTGCTCGACCGGACACCACGAAGCTATGTATTCATGCTAGCGGGTTATTCAACCGCCATGATTGTGTATAACGCGATTACCTATATTGATACCTATAATATTTTTGATATTGCCTTGGCTCGTGTGCTTGAGATTTCTGTGGGGGTGATTTCAACCGCCGTGGTTTCAGCAACCTTTTTCCCTGTGCATGTTGGTGCAATGATTAAACAGCGGGTTAATAAAACCCTGAATGATCTGGAAAGTACCTTTGAAAAGCTGATCACTGTTCAAGAAACACCAGAAAACTATACGCAAATTTTGTCTGTGATTACCCGTGATACAGCTGATATTCATGCTTTAGCCGTACATTTGGCTTATGAAAAAGGTGAGTTAAAAGGCATGACCAAAACCTTGCAGGAAATGCTGCATCAGGTGTCATTGGTGGTGGCCAATCTGGTGGCTTTATCGCAACGGGTGAAACAACTTGAACAAATGCAATTGAGCAATCTTAGGCCGCATTTAAATCGTATCCGCCAAGATACATTGGCTTTTTTAAAGCAAGAGCGCATTGTTCAACCCAGTGATTTGCAGGGTTTACCCACTAGATTCGAAGAAGATTTTGCCGAGCTGATTGCGCAAGCCACAGCTGAACAGCAAATTGTATTGGGTGCCTTGAAGATGGACGTTCGCCACTTTATTGCCAATATGCTGGCAGTGAAATTGATTTGGCAGCAGATTCAGCAAGGCAATAAAGAGATTCCAACTGAAATTACTGCAATCACCACCAAGTATCCAAGTTTGCATCGGGATCATGGTATTGCCGTTCGTGGCGGCATCAGTGCGGTGTTGATTACTTTTATTGTGACCGCAGCTTGGATTCTTTCGGGTTGGAAAGCGGGCTTTATGATGGCGCAGATGGGGGCGATTACGGCCTGTATCTTAACGGCCTTGGATAATCCTGTACCTGTATTACGTATTTTTATTTGGGGCAGCATTGTCTCGGCGGGTTTAGTTTTCATCTATGCTTTTGGAATCTTTCCGCATATCACTCATTTCTGGCAATTGGCATTGGTGCTATTTCCGGTATTCCTGGTTGCTGTGACCTTGATGGCCAATCAGATGTTGATGCCTGTGGGGATGGTACTGGGGATTAATACCATGATGGGGTTGAACCTACACAACAAATATACGATGGATGCTGTGTCTTATCTGGATAGTTCCTTTGCCATGGTGTTAGGCGTTTTGGTGTCCCTGATTGTGATTGATTTGGTGCGTGCTGTTTCACCAGATACCAGCGCGACGCGAATTTTAGCTTTGCATTACCAAGCGATGCGCCAAGCTTTGCATCTGTCTTATGGCACTGATTTTAAAATTCATTTACGTAGTATGTTGGACCGTGTTGGGGTATTAAATACCAAGATGGTACAAAACCCAGAGGTGAAAACGGCCATTCACAATGCATTGGTTGAAAGTAGTTCGATTGTCGATTTAGTTCGTTTGCAAGAAATAAGCCAAAAATTGCCACAATTGTTGGAGCTACAAAATGGCTTGAACCAGTTACAACAGCAGTTGGCAGATTATTTTCAAAGCCAAGAAAAGCAACTTTCAATTCATCATTTTCCGATTCAGATTGTGCAACAAATAGAACGTTTACAAGACATCTCTCATCAGATTGAAGATGTGCAGTTGCGGCAACGGCTGCTCATTTCACTGAATAATATTTGTGAAAGTATTGGTCATGTCTCAATCGAACAGATGTATTCGGACAGATATGGTTTAGGGGTATCTCATGGGTGAAATGAATCTTTATGGGGTTTATATCCCAATCCTTTTGGTACAAGCCATTGTTGCTTATGTACTGTTTAAGCTACTCAGCCCCTTAGTTGATCGTTTGGTCATCAAAGGCTGGATTGCATTGCCCAGTATTTTCAATTTGTGCTTTTACTTGGGTTTGATGCTAATGGTGCATTGTCTGTTTGTTTGGCTGTGGGCCTGAGGTCTTGGATGAAATGCTCATTCTAAAATTTAATGATTTAAAGAAAGGTGGTAGAGGTAATAAACATGAGTGCATTTGATGTAAGAAAAGTTATACGTCCAATTGTATTGCTGGTTGCAGTTGTGATTGCCGTTTACACCATCGTGCATTTATGGAATTACTACAATGCAGCACCGTGGACACGCGATGGACGTGTACGTGGTGATGTGATTCAGGTTGCTTCTGATGTAAATGGTTTGGTGACTGAAGTCTTGGTACAAGACAACCAGACGGTAAAAAAAGGGCAGGTTCTGTTCAAGATTGATGTGGCACGTCAGGCTTTGGATGTTGAACAAGCCAAATCAGATCTTGCCAAAGCCAAAGCAGGTTTAGCACAAGCACATGCAAATTTAGCAGGTTCGAAAGCGAGTTTAGTGAAAACTGAGGCCAATATGAAACTGGCTGAGAAAAATGCAGCACGTTATGCCAGCTTGATGGATGGTGCGATTTCTAAACAAGAGCAAGATCAGGTTTTTGCGACTCGTGATCAAGCTGTTGCTGAGCGTGAGCAGCTCACTGCCAGTATTGAGCAAGCCAATGCAGCCATTCAACAGCAGCAAGCATTAATCGAAGTGGCAACCAGCAGCCTACATTTGGCTGAGTTGAATCTTAATCGTTCTGAAGTAGTTGCACCTGCGGATGGCACCTTGTCGAACTTTGACTTACGGGTGGGTAATTATGTGAAGGTAGGACAGGCGGTTGCTGCTTTATTAGACCGTCATCAGCTCTATGTCGTCGGTTATTTTGAAGAGACCAAGCTGAACCGTATCCATGTCGGTGATGCTGCAACCGTACAGTTAATGGGTGATAAGCAAAGAATTCGCGGTCATGTGCAAGGTATTGCTAGCGGGATTGAAGATCGTGAGCGTTCTGGTAGTTCAAACTTATTGGCCAATGTGAATCCAACCTTTAGTTGGGTACGTTTGGCACAGCGCGTACCAGTGAAAATTGTATTGGATGAGCAGCCGAAAAATCCATTGGCCTTTGTTTCTGGGCGGACGGCAACAGTGAGAATTATCGAGAAGTAATTCAATTAAGGTTAAAAATCTTATCTTATTCGTGAAACGTGCTTTGAGTTTTACATAATCGCCTAGTGGTATGTATAGCACTAGGCGATTGAATCTTATGGGGATATTTTTAAGGTGTAATTCCAGCTGGGTCGCGATACCAGCTCTGAATCAATAGCGCCGCTGCAAAGCTATCAGCAGATAAACGTTTTGCCTGACCTTTACTTTGATAAAATTCGAGTTCTTCTCTGGCCTCCCGTGTGGTTAGGCGCTCATCCACCATCCAAGTTTCAATATTGGTTTGGTGGCGTAAACGGCGGGCGAATTTTCGCGCCCGAGCAGACAGTTCAGATTCACTATCATCCATATTCAGTGGTAAGCCCACGATAAATAAATTGGGTTGCCATTCTTTGACAATCTTTAATAATTTATCCCAGTCTGGAATACCATCTTTCATTGGAAATAATGGTAGGGGATTGCTACTTTCAATACTGGATTGACCCATCGCCATCCCCATTTTTTGGGTACCAAAGTCAAAAGCCATGATGGATTGGGGTGTTTGCATATCAGGCATGGCCAATCTCAGAAGCAAACCACGTGCGGTCTACCCCAATTTTCTTGTAAGCAGCATCCCAGCGATCGTGATAAGGCAGATTAAAAATCAAATCCATATCCGACTCACAGATCAGCCAATCTCCCCGGATCATTTCTTCTTCGAGCTGATTCTTACTCCAGCTGGCGTAACCCAAGGCAATTTGATAACGTCCAACACCTTCGTTATGTGCAATCGCATCCAGAATATCTTTACTGGTGGTGATACAGACATTTTCACCAATCGCAATGGATGAATGCCATGTCGGTTGACCAGTATGAAGCACAAAGCCAGCTTCAGGGCGCAAAGGACCACCTTGCAATACCGCATGAGGATGTACGTTATCTGCATCAATCTCTAAATCATTGAGTAATTCTTTGATTTGTAAGTCTGAAGGTCGGTTGATAATGATGCCTTGAGCGCCGTCTTCGTCATGGCGAGCAATATAGATGACTGTATTGGCAAAAAAGTCATCTGCCATGTCTGGTGGAGCGATGAGACAACGGTGAGTTAAATATTGTTTCGTCACCTAGGCGATTCTCCATCAATGTATTGTGTTGATTTATCTATATAGGTTCTTTTTATCAACATACAAGAGTTAATCGGATTTCGCCAATCTTTTTCTGAAATTTTATCGCTTTAATTAGGCCGTTTGGAACTTAAGCTGACGCAGTTGGCGTGCATGTTGTAAGGTGGTTTCGCTAATTTCGACCCCGCCAGACATGCGGGCCAATTCGAGGATACGCTGTTCCTCTCCCAACTCGATGATGGTACTGCTGGCTGGGTCTGTCTGTTGTTTTTTCACCAATAAATGTTGATCTGACTGTGCTGCAACTTGTGCCTGATGTGTGATACATAATAATTGGACATGTTGTGCCAGATCAGCCAGTAAGCGGCCCACCACTTCTGCTGTGCCACCACTGATTCCCACATCAATTTCATCAAAGACCAACACTTCTGCATCGGTTTTTTCTGCATTCATCACTTGCATTACCAGTGCAATACGAGATAACTCACCACCTGATGCAACGCGTGCCAATGGTTGCGGTGGAATCCCTTTATTTGCAGTAAAGAGAAGCTGAATAAAGCTTAGACCTTCTGCATTGGGTTCTTGTGGTTCAAATTTAAACTCAAAATGTGCTTCAGGGAGTGCCAATGGTTTAACTTGTTCAGTCAGTTGTTTCGCCAATGGAATTGCGGCTGCACGACGAATATCATCCAGATGTTGCGCAGCTTGAATAAATGCCTGATATGAAACTTCAACTTGTTCGGCCAGCGTTTCTGGATCTTCAAGTTGGTGCAGTTGCTCTAATTCTTGCTGCCAAGTTTCATATTCTTGTTTCAGTAATTCCGGTTGAGTGCGGTGTTTACGTGCTAGACGATGGAAGACTTCGAGGGTGGCATTCAAGTGTTCCATGCGTTCAGGGTCAAAGCTTTGACGATCAATAAACTGACGTAAACTTGCGGTTGCATCGTCTATTTCGCTTTGTGCATTTAATAAAGAGTTATAAATATTGGCTAACTGTTCGCTACGACCTGCATGAGATTCTAAGCGACGAATGATTGAGGCAACTTCTTGGGTGATATTTTGTTCCGCTTCATCCAAGACATTGAGGCTATAACTACAGTCCTGCATGATATGTTCATGATGGCTGAGACGATCAAATTCTTGTTCTGTTTCGCGATAATCGGTTTGAACAACCTCTTCAAGCTCTTCTATTTGGGACTCTAGGCTTTGTATTTTTTGAATACGTGTCGCTTGTGCATCTAAAGCGGCTTGATGTTGCCGAATATTTCGTTGCCATGTGCTATACGCTTCACGGACTGCTTGCGAAGGTTCGGCAAAATTATGATAACGATCGAGCCAATGTTTTGGATAGGGTGGTTCGAGTAATTGTTGCTGGCTATGTTGGCTATAGAGTTGAACCAGTAAACGCCCAATTTCTTTGAGTTCTGCCAAGCTGCTTGGGCGACCGTTAATCCATGCTTTGCTGCGACCTGTGGCAAAAATCACACGTCTTAAATGGATCTCACCTGAATCATCATCCAATTCATGTTCGGTGAGCCAATGTGCTTCCGCACTTTGGGGCTGATAACTAAACACAGCGGTAACATCGGCTTTGTCTGCACCATAACGCACATAATTGGTATCAGTGCGTTCACCTAAGCATGCTGAAAGTGCATCTAACAGTAATGATTTGCCCGCACCAGTTTCACCAGTCAGCACATTGAAGCCTTGTTCAATGTCTAAAGCCAGATGGTCGGCGAGTGCAAAATTAATTAAAGTTAAATGGGTGAGCATAAACGCATCCAATGCACGGAATCTTTTGCTTAAAGATAGAGAAGTTTTAAAGTGACGACAAGAGCGGAATACAGGATTTTCCTGATTTACTGAGGAATTGCTGATTGTTTGTAAGTTTAAGAGAACGTTTCACTTTGTATTTCTGAGTCATGGGTAAAAAAGCGGTAGGCCTTATGCTTAGCTTTATTAATCCTTACCACTCGCAGCATATGAGTCATATATGGCGCTCTTGCGCCCGAACCTTGTGAAGCGATGCTTCTTATGCTTTGTTAATCCTCTTCACTCGCAGCATAGCTGCTCGCCTTGCGCCCAGACAAAGCGTTGCTTTGTTTTTTCTCGCCACTCACAGCATAGCTGTTCGACTTGCGCTCGGACAAAGCTTCGCTTTGTTAATCCTCGCTCAGGTATGAAAATTGCTATGTTTAGCCTAGAAAATGGATTGATTAGTTGTCACGGCACAATTAAACTACGTCCAGCATAATCTAATATAAATGCGGCATTATTTGGAGAGTACGCATGAGTTCAGTGCAATTTGATCATGTAACGGTCATTAAGAAATCGAATGTGTATTTTGGTGGGGCGTGTATTAGCCATACTGTACAATTTGAAGATGGTACAAAAAAGACTTTAGGTGTTATTTTACCTACTGAACAAGCGTTAACGTTCGAAACACATGTGCCAGAGCGTATGGAAATTATTTCTGGTGAATGTCGTGTCAAAATCGCAGATAGCACTGAAAGTGAATTATTCCGCGCAGGTCAGTCTTTTTATGTACCTGGAAATAGCATGTTTCACATTGAAGCAGATGAAGTACTCGATTATGTTTGCCATTTAGAAGGTTAACCTATTCCTTCTTAAATCGAGTACACTACGCTCAAAGAAAATCCTGTAAAGTTCCTTTGCAGGATTTTTATTTTTTTAAAATTCCCTAATATCCTCTTGATAAAAGAGGAGCTTCTAAACGAGGTCGTTCATGGCAAAACCCGAATATTATTATGGCGTTCATTCAGTTGAGTCATTGTTGGAGTTGGAGCCTGAACGCGTTTTGACTTTATTTACATTGAAAGGTCGTGATGATCAGCGTTTGCAAAAAATTTTGCAGTTGGCAGAGCCTTTTGGTATCAGTGTACAAAAAGCCAGTCGTGATAGCTTGGAAAAGCTTGCAGGGCTACCATTTCATCAAGGTGTGGTGGCTGCTGTGCGTCCACATCCAACCTTAAATGAAAAAGATTTGGATGAAATCATGCAACAGTCGCCAGATGCATTGTTGTTAGCACTTGACCAAGTGACTGATCCGCATAATCTGGGCGCATGTATTCGTACTGCGGCTGCGATGGGTGTTCAGGCGGTGATTGTTCCCCGTGATCGTTCAGCCAGTTTAACCCCGACAGCACGTAAAGTTGCAGCAGGCGGCGCTGAAAAAGTGAAATTTATTCAAGTCACTAACCTCGCTCGAACCCTAGCGCATTTAAAAGACACCACTCATACCCGTGTGATCGGGACGATGCTGGATGAGAAAGCATTGCCGATACAACAATGTGATTTCAAAGGTCCTGTCGTGATTGTGATGGGTGCAGAAGATACGGGACTTCGTCCAATTACTCAGTCACAATGTGATCATACCGTTTATATTCCAATGTCTGGTGATCTACAAAGTCTGAATGTCAGTGTGGCAACAGGTATGGCACTTTATGAGGCGTGTCGTCAGCGTAGTGCTGTATAATTTAGCCAAATGTTGGCAATGTAAACTCAGATGACCATCCGTACGCAAGGCTATTTCTTTGTCTTTATTACCATGTGTATTTGGGGCGGATTTACCATTTTTTCCCGTCTCAATGCACATTGGCATGTCAGTGTCTGGGATCTGGTGGCAATGCGCTTTGCGATTGCTTCTTTGATTCTGCTCCCAGTCTTAATCTATAAAAAAGATTTCGCATTTTTGTGGGATTCACGTCCAATCATTTTGGCACTGATCGGTGGCTTGGTTTATTGTCTCACCGTCTATAACGCTTTTTCACATGCGCCAGCAGCGCATGCCGCTATCTTTCTCAATGGTTGTATTCCCTTGTGTACCGCTGTGGCTGCTTATGTATTATTTAGACAGCCTTTTGATAAACACACTTGGTTCAGTTTAATAATTATGATGGCAGCTTTGATGCTGATGAGTTATCTCATGCTGCATGATCAAGCTTCGGCATTAGGCGTAGGAGATTTACTACTTTTTATCAGTGCAGTGTGGTGGGGGATTTTTACAGTATTGCTGAAACAATGGAAATTATCAGCTTGGCATGCAACCGCTGGCGTGGTGATTTGGTCGGCGATTATTTATTTACCGATTTATATTTTATTTATTCCTAAGCATTTTCAAGATGCAGCTCCTGTACATTTATTGATTCAAGGGCTGTTTCATGGTGTCTTGGTGGTGATCGTGGCAACGTTGACTTATGTAGCTGCGATTGAGCGTTTGGGTGCATTTAAGACCGGTAGCATTGTCACATTGGCACCATTTATTGCTGCTGCTGTGGCAGTTCCTTTATTGAATGAGCCGCTGAATGCCGCGATTGTGTGTGGCTTGATCGGGATGGGAATTGGTGCTTTGCAGCCATGGCGATGGCTGCGTAAAGATACTTTAGCGACTCAACTCGCTAAACAGAAACAAGGCTAAAAAGTGTGTTCTGCTCGTTGTAAATAACTGAAGTGCAAAGGTTTGAGCTGTTGATGGAGATGTTCTAACAGCCCATCATTGATCACGATATCATTTGCCAACTGCTGTTTTTGGCTGCGTGGCATTTGTGCGGCAATAATTTTTCGAATTTGTTCCTCATTCTGTCCATCACGTTGGCTGGCACGTTGTAGTTGTGTTTGTTCATCAGCATCGACCAGTAGGGTGTGCTGAACCAGCTCATGCTGATTGGTTTCAAATAAGAGTGGTGAAACTAAAATCACATATGGGCTTTCAGCTTGTTGTAATTGCTGAATAATCGACTGACGAATGGCCGGATGGGTAATGTTTTCTAAGTTTTGGCGTGCTTCTGGAAATTGGAAGATATGTTCACGGAGTGCACGCCGATCGAGACTACCATCTTCCAATAAGACCCAGTCACCAAATGCTTGTTGAATCGCTTGCAAAGCGGGCTGACCTGGTTCAACCACTTCTCGGGCTACTACATCTGCATCGACCACGGCAATACCTTGGGATTCAAACCATTGTGTAGCAGCCGATTTTCCACTACCAATACCACCTGTAATGCCCAAGATAAAACGCATATTAACCACCTAGATAAACTTTCATAATCTGATCACCCCATAAAAATGCAATCCAACCTGCAATCGCAATATAAGGACCAAATGCAAAAGGTTGATTTTCACCGCGCACTTTTATCAAGATAATACCAATAATTGCGCCAAGCATTGAAGAGAGTAACACAATTAAAGGCAGCAGCATTGGCCCCATCCAAGCGCCTAAGGCTGCGAGGAGTTTGAAGTCACCATAGCCCATACCTTCCTTGCCTGTAATCAGTTTAAAAATATAATAAACAATCCAAAGGCATAGGAAACCAATTAAATAACCCCAAATTGCGGCACTGGCTGTCGTGTAAATTGCATAGCTATTTATTCCCAAACCCAAAGCAGCTAAGGGTAGGGTAAAACGATCAGGCAGCAGTTGAGTGTCAAAATCAATAAACGTTAAGGCAATCAGTACCCAAGTTAAGATTAGACCAAACAGCATTTGGATGGTTGCACCGAAGACTGCAACTACAACCAAAGAACAGATCATCGTGAGTAATTCAATCAGTGGATAACGGATACTGATCGGATTCTGGCACGTCCCACATTTACCACGAAGAGCTAACCAACTAATCACTGGGATATTTTGATACCAACGAATAGGCGAGTCACATTTCGGACAGGTTGAGGCTGGTTGGCTTAAAGTCAGTTTACTTTGATCAATGGTGGGTTGTTCTGGGTGTAACAGCATTTGACATTCTTGCTGCCACTCCTGCTCCATCATGCGGGGAGTACGAAAAATGACAACATTTAAAAAACTGCCGATGCATAAACTAAAAAGCCCAACCACGAGATAAAGAGCGGTTGGGTTTTCAATAAAATAAGAAAAAAATTGTTGCATAAGGATTAGACCACAGAACCCATTTGGAAGATTGGTAAATACATGGCGATGACCAGACCACCGACCAACACCCCAAGAATTGCCATGATTAAAGGTTCCATCATTGAGGTTAAGCCATCGACGGCATTGTCGACTTCATTTTCATAATGTGTCGCAACTTTGTCGAGCATACTGTCTAGGGCACCAGACTCTTCGCCAATTGCGACCATTTGAATCGCCATCGACGGAAAACGGTTAGAAACACGCATCGCAAATTGTAATTGTTGGCCTGTTGCCACATCTTCACGAATTTTCATGACGGCTTCTTCATAAATGACGTTATTGGTTGCACCAGCAGTAGATTCAAGTGCATCAATCAGCGGAACCCCTGCTGCAAATGTCGTCGCAAGCGTACGACTATAACGTGCAATAATGGCTTTATAGACTAAATCTCCGAAAATAGGAGCTTTGAGTGCCATTTTATCCAGTAGATCTCTGAATTTTTTACTGCGTTTTTTGGCTTCAAGAAAAGACGCAATAATGGCTCCAATCACAATAATCAGAATAAACCAGTATTCCTGCATCCATTTTGACATTTCTACCACCATTTTGGTAAAGGCGGGGAGATCTGCACCAAAAGAGCTAAATAAATCTTGGAATACGGGGACTACTTTGACCATCAAAATAATCGTCACAATCACAGCAACCACAACGACTGTGATTGGATATTTCATGGCTTTTTTAATTTTTTGTTTCAGTAATTCACTTTTCTCTTTATAAATCGCGACGCGATCTAACATGGTTTCAAGCGCACCAGACTGTTCACCGGATTCAACCAAAGAGCAAAATAGGTTGTCAAAATATTGAGGATATTTTTTGAGTGCGCCAGCAAAGGTATTACCCCCTTCAACTTCGCCTTTAATACCTAGAACCACTTCACGCATGGATGGATTTTCTAATCCCTCCGCGACAATTTCAAAGCCTTGTACCAATGGGACACCCGCTTTCATCATCGTAGCCAATTGGCGGGTGAAGATAGTGATATCTAGTGTGGTGACTTTTTTCTTCATCAAGCCTTCGAGAATATTTTTACGTTTTTCTCGAATATTTTTGATGGTTACCCCTTGTTTACGCAGCGTGACTTTAGCCAAAGCCATATTCCGTGCCGGTAATTCCCCTTTAATTTTTGCCCCTTTCCGGTCGACCCCTTCATAAGCAAAAGTTGGCATCATTTGCGCTTTTTTAGCTGCCATGATTATTAATCCTTTTTATTGATTTTATTCACTTGTTACTCGGTTGACTTCCTGCAAAGAGGTAATTCCCTGCATGACTTTTTTCAAACCTGAACGACGTAGATTATTAAATCCTGCTTGTTCTGATGCTGCTGCAATTTGTAAGGCATTGCCATCTTCCATAATCAGTCTGGAAATTTCTGGCGTGACCTTCATGACTTCGTAAATCCCCACACGACCTTTATAGCCTTCACGGCATTCAGCGCAACCGACAGGTTGAAAAATTTTGAATTCAGGGTCATTTAAATCTTGTTCAGTAAAGCCGAGTTCCAACAAGCTTTGTTTAGGGATCTCAATCTCTTCTTTACATTGACCACAGAGGCGACGCGCCAAGCGTTGCGCGATTACCAGATTGACGGAGGTTGCAATGTTGAAAGAAGGCACCCCCATGTTGCGTAAACGGGTTAGGGTCTCTGGCGCGCTGTTGGTATGCAGAGTTGACATCACCATATGACCCGTTTGTGCGGCTTTAATGGCAATTTCAGCCGTTTCCAGATCACGAATCTCCCCGACCATGATCACGTCTGGATCTTGACGTAAAAATGCTTTCAGCGCTGCAGAGAAGGTAAGTCCTGTTTTCGGATTGACGTTAACCTGATTAATTCCTTCCAAGTTAATTTCAACTGGATCTTCGGCGGTCGAAATATTGGTGTCTTCGGTATTCAGGATATTTAAACCCGTATACAAAGACACTGTTTTACCAGAGCCCGTTGGACCTGTAATTAGTAACATGCCTTGTGGTTTATCCAGTGCATCCATAAATAAGGCTTTTTGCTCATCTTCATAACCGAGTGCTTCAATACCCAGCATAGCACTGGATGGGTCCAGAATACGGAGTACCAACTTTTCTCCAAACAATGTGGGTAGTGAGTTAACACGGAAATCGATAGCTTTGGTCTTGGACAGTTTAAGTTTAATACGTCCATCTTGCGGCATTCGTTTTTCAGAAATGTCCATTTGTGACATGACTTTTAAACGTGAGGCGAGTCGGGTTGCCATTTGTAATGGTGGGTTGGCGATTTGACGGAGTACACCATCAACACGATAGCGGACACGATACATTTTTTCATAGGGTTCGAAATGTAAATCGGATGCGCCCATACGAATCGCATCAATCAATAGTTTATTGATGTATTTGACAATTGGAGACTCATCACCTTGTGGCGTGTCATCTTCTTCTTTGCTTGGATCTTGACTTACATCAATGTCGAGATCAAAGTCTTCACTTTCACCAAAATCGAAACTGCCAGAATCGCCAAACTGTTGTTCAATCAGTTTTTCGAGTTTTGTGTGCTCAACAATGATGGGCTCAATATTGAGTTTGGTATTAAAGCGAATGGCATCTAATGCTTCAATATTGGTTGGATTGCTGGTCGCGACATATAAAATTTGCCCACGTTGTAGTAACGGTGCAACTTTATGTTTCTGAATGAGTTTGTTGTCTGCCAGATCGCGAGGTAGCAAAGCTGTATCGTATACAGCCAGATCGAAAAGTGGTTCACCGAATTCGGCTGCAATCGTTTCAGCAATGGTTAGGGGAGATAAACGATGCTGTTCAATCAGATGTGCAACGATGTCTTGTTGTGCTTTTTTAGCCGCGTCAATTGCGGTTTGCATGGTTGTGGTGGACATGTGTCCATCTTCAACTAACCGTCGAATAAACCCCGAAAACTTTGGAGACGTATGTAATCCTGACATCTGTCCGCCTTATGACAATAAATGTTTATAATATGTATTCTAAAAATTATACTTTTGTTATGCAAAAATACTACTACAGAAAGTGTTGTTTTTGCCTTGATTCATAGTGAAAACTTTGAACTGATCGAGTTTTTTGCAAATTAATTTTCTTTCATTGAATTAAATCTTATCCATAATCAAATCAATTCAATTGTGGCAAGCTTTAAATTTTACACTGAAACACCATAATATTATGACGGTAGAATAGCAGCTTTTACTGATCTTCATGATTTTTAGTCATTTATACAGCAGTAAAAGAAAAAACTGAATTTTATAAAAATCCGTGTAAAATATGCAGCATTTTTGAGAAATTAACAGTGGGTGGGCGAAGTATGTCGAACTCGAGCATTACTCCTTGGGTTGTTGGCAATTGGAAAATGAATCCAATGCATGCGAATGCTTTCCAATTAGTAGAAGAATTTAAACAGTTATTACAACAGGAAGATATTGCAGCTGAGCAATGTCATATTGGTGTTGCGCCAATCGCAATTGCGTTAAGCGGCATTCAGACACAGTTTAAAGATGCAGCGAGAACGATTTGTACGGTTGCGCAAGATGTTTCTCGTGTCGCAGGTACAGGTGCCTATACCGGTGAAGTGAGCGCCGAACTGTTAAAAGACAGTGGTATTGAATTTGTTTTAATTGGGCATTCTGAACGTCGTGAATTATTTGGCGATGATGTCGAAATTTTAAAAGCTAAATTACGAAATGCATTAACTGCTGGTTTGACTGTCATTTATTGCGTGGGCGAAAGCTTAGAGCAACGTGAACAGGGTGCAGCAGAACAAGTGGTATTACAACAAATCTGTGATATGGCCGCTGTAGTAAAAACTGAACAATGGCAAAATATTGTGATAGCGTATGAGCCTATTTGGGCAATCGGAACAGGGAAGACGGCTTCTCCTGCGGATGCTCAAGCCATGCATGCAAAAATTCGTGAAGGTCTAAAGCAAATCACGGCATTTGGTGCTGAGATGGCGATTCTTTATGGCGGCAGTGTAAAAGCTGAAAATGCAGTTGAATTGGCAGCATGTCCAGATATTAATGGTGCTTTGGTAGGTGGTGCGTCTTTAAATGCACAATCGTTTTACCAAATCGCAAAAGCATTTGCACAAAGCAAATAACGAGGAATTGAAATGTATAGTTTTATACTCGTTGTACATATCATTTTAGCAATTTTAATTATTGCTTTGGTTCTGGTACAACAAGGTAAAGGTGCGGAAGCAGGAGCATCATTTGGTGGTGGCGGTGCTGCTACTGTTTTTGGTGCCTCAGGTGCAGGTAACTTTTTAACTCGTTTAACTGCGATTTTTACCGCATTGTTTTTTGTCACAAGTTTAACGCTTGCTGTATTTGCTAAAAAACAGACGACAGATGCATATAGTTTAAAAACTGTTCAAACGTCGACATCTGCCCCAGCGACATCGCCTGAAACTTCACCAACTGCACCAAAAACAACTGAATAAGTTGAATTAGCACTTTCCTTTTTGCGTTTAAGGGAATAGAATGCGTCCCACAATACTGCGGTGGTGGTGGAATTGGTAGACACGCTACCTTGAGGTGGTAGTGCTTTCGGGCGTGGGGGTTCAAGTCCCCCCTTCCGCACCAAGCTTAATAACCAGTAAGTTTGGTGTGTGCAGTGTTTGTATTGTTGCGGGATGGAGCAGTCTGGTAGCTCGTCGGGCTCATAACCCGAAGGTCGTTGGTTCAAATCCAGCTCCCGCTACCATTTGATTAAGGTGCAACTTAATCAAGCAAATATGAAAAAACTTAAATTGACTTTTTTTCATATTTGTATATAATTTTTGCACGTTGATGCGGGATGGAGCAGTCTGGTAGCTCGTCGGGCTCATAACCCGAAGGTCGTTGGTTCAAATCCAGCTCCCGCTACCAAGTTTCTAAAAAGAGGCTCACAATAAGGTGGGCCTTTTTGCACAGTGGGCATTGCTTTTCTGTGTAACATAGGGGCGATTTACGCCCTTTTTTATTGGTTGTTTAGCTATATCGTGTAGTTGTTCGACATCAATTGGTCAAATAGTCGTGCTTCACTATACGGTTAAGATTGATTGGCTCGTATGAGAGCGACGAGAGTAAATGAAATTATCAAATAAATCTCAAGCATTGCATGATCTAATTGCACCAGCTGTAGCTGCGTGTGGTGTAGATTTGTGGGGAATTGAATTCCTACCACAAGGTAAACGTTCTTTATTACGCATTTATATTGATAAAGCGGTCGATGAGAATGTTGAACCTGTCTTAACAGAAGATGGTGAAGTTGAACTCGGGCGTGGTATTGGCGTTCAAGATTGTGTTCTCGTAACACAACAAGTGGGTGCAATGCTTGATGTTCATGATCCAATTTCGGGTGAATATGCTTTAGAAGTTTCTTCACCAGGTTGGGATCGTCCATTTTTCCAATTGAACCAACTGCCTGCCTATATCGGGCAACAAGTGGCTTTACGATTAATTGCTGCTGTCGAGAACCGTCGTAAATTCCAAGCCAAATTACTTTCTGTAGACTTAGAAAATGAAATGATTCAAGTTGAAGTTGAAGGTGATCATGTGCTTGAAATTGATAGTAATAATATTGATAAAGCAAATTTAATCTATCAAGACTAATATTAACTTAATTTTATAAGAAATCGGTAGGTGACTTATGGGCCGCGAAATTCTTACCGTTGCAGAAACGGTTAGTAATGAAAAAGGTGTTAGTCGTGAAGCGATCTTCCAAGCGTTAGAGCAAGCACTTGTTGCGGCAACGAAGAAAAAGTTTTACGAAGGCACACGTTCAGAAGAAGCTCAACTTCGTGTTGAGATTGATCGTAAAACGGGTGATTACCGTACTTTCCGTCAATGGACTGTGGTTGCGGATGAAGATCATGAAATGCCAGCATGCCAAGATGCGATTTCTGATTTAGACCCTGCTCAGTGGTCAATCGGTGACGTGCGTGAGTTGGAAGTTGAATCAATTGAATTTGGTCGTATTGCAGCACAAATTGCAAAACAAGTAATCGTACAAAAGATTCGTGAAGCAGAACGCGCACTGGTTGCGGATGCCTATGAGTCTAAAGTGGGTGAGTTGATCTACGGTGAAGTGAAAAAGCAAACTAAAGATGGCTTTATCATTGATCTTGGTGACAACGCTGAAGCTTATTTAGCGCGTGAAGAAACCATCCACAAAGAAATTTTACGTCCTAAACAACGTATCAATGCGATTTTGTATAACGTGAATCGTGAAGGCCGTGGCGCACAATTATTATTGTCTCGTGCACGTCCTGAAATGCTGATTGCATTGATGAAAAAAGAAATTCCAGAAATTTCTGAAGAAATTATCGAAATTAAAGCGGCTGCTCGTCAACCAGGTGTTCGTGCTAAAATTGCAGTGAAAACCAATGATCATCGTATCGACCCAGTAGGTGCATGTATTGGTATGCGTGGTACACGTATCCAAGCAGTGCAACAAGAGTTGAACGGTGAACGTATTGATGTGGTGGTGTGGTCTGATGACCCAGCACAATATATTGCAAGTGCATTAGAGCCAGCTGATGTATCAGGTATTGTTTTAGATGAAGATGCACGTAGTGCAGATATTATCTTTGCAACCAATGATCAGTTAGCGCGTGCAATTGGTTCGCAAGGACAAAATGTTCGTTTAGCATCGGAATTGACGGGTTATAAACTCGACATGATGTTAGAAGAAGAGTATCGTGCTCGTCAGCAAAATGAAGCACAACAATATTTAGATATGTTTGTTACACGTCTGGATATTGAAGAAGACTTGGCAATGGCATTGGTAGAAATGGGCTTTACTTCACTCGAAGAGATTGCTTATGTACCAGCTGAAACATTCGACGAAATCGAGCTTGAAGCAGATTTAGTTGAACTGTTACAAAGTCGTGCGAAAGAAGCTGCTTTGACGGATGCATTGAAACAGCAAGAAAATATTCAAGAGCCAAGTGCAGAACTTCTCGGTATGGAAGGTATGACGACTGAGATTGCGTATGCATTGGCGGCGCGTGGTGTGGTTACTGTTGATGATTTGGCGGACCAAGCAACTGATGATATCTCTGATATCGAAGGTTTAGGTCATGACAAAGCGGGTCAGTTAATCATGAAAGCACGTGAATCATGGTTTAACTAGGAGATAATAGATGACGGACAAGTCGATTCAAGAGTTAGCGCTCAGCGTAGAACGTCCTGTAGAGAAACTCCTAGAGCAGGTTCGCGAAGCAGGTCTACCACAGCGTAAAGCAGATGACATTATTACCACTGAACAGCAAGATACTTTGGTCAATCACTTGAAAAAAGTACATGGTCAGGAAAGTGGTAACACAGGAAAAATTGCGTTGAAACGTAAAACAACGAGTACTGCTAAAGTTACAAGTACTTCAGGTAAAGCGAAAAGCATTAATGTTGAAGTTCGTAAGAAACAAGTTTTTGCTAAACCAAATCCAGAATTACTTGCAGCTGAAGCAAAAGCGCGTGTAGAAGCAGATGCAAAAGTACGTGCCGAGCAAAAAGTACGTAATGATGCTGAGCAAACTGCACGTCATACGGCTGAACAAAAAGCCAATGCAACTTTAGAAGCCATGCGTGCAGCGCATACTTCTGATAATGCGGCTCAAGCTCCAGCAAAAACAGCTGTTGTGGTGAAAAAGCGTAATAGCGACAAGGTGATTAAAGCCCCTGTTATTCGCCCGACAGAAACACCAGAGCAAAAAAGAGCACGTGAAGAGCAAACTGCTCAGTTGAAAGCAACTGAAGAAGCAGTACGTCGTAAAGCAGCTGAAGAAGCGCAGCAACGTACACTTGAGCAAATGCGTCAGATGGCATCAAAATATTCAAATGATGATGCAACTGCAACGATTCGTGTGATTGATGATTCACCGTTGGCTGCTGGTCTTGTTGGTCAAGCGTATGAAGATTCCTTTAATAAGGAAGACCGTGAAATCAAACGTGGTGGTGCAACTGCAAATCCACGTGCTGGTAAGAAAGGCGGTCGTGGTGGTGATGCTCAATCTGAACAAAGTTTTAGCAAGAGCCATCACAAGCGTGGTTTGAAAACCAGCCAAGCCAATAAACATGGTTTTGAAAAACCAGTTAAAAAGCAAATTTATGATGTTGAGATCGGTGAGAAAATCATTGTTGCTGATCTAGCACAAAAAATGGCGGTTAAAGTTCGTGAAGTGATCAAGACCCTCATGAAAATGGGTGAACTTGTAACTCAGAACCAAGCCATTGATCAAGATACTGCTGTACTTGTGGTTGAAGAATTGGGCCACAATCCAGTTTTAGTTTCTGATACGCAAGCAGAAGATAACTTATTGGTTGCTGCTGAAGAAGCTCGTGGTGAGCAAACAACTCGTCCGCCAGTTGTAACGATCATGGGTCACGTTGACCATGGTAAAACGTCGTTACTAGATCGTATCCGTCGCTCTAAAGTGGCTGCGGGTGAAGCGGGTGGTATTACTCAGCATATTGGTGCTTATCACGTTGAAACTGAGAAAGGGATTATTACCTTCCTCGATACACCAGGACATGCTGCGTTTACATCAATGCGTGCACGTGGTGCAAAAGCGACTGATATCGTGGTCCTTGTTGTTGCTGCTGATGATGGTGTTATGCCACAAACAGCTGAAGCAATTGACCATGCACGTGCTGCAGGTACGCCGATTATTGTTGCCATCAACAAGATGGATAAAGAATCAGCTGATGTAGACCGTGTATTAAACGAATTGACCACCAAAGGTATCGTACCTGAAGAGTGGGGCGGTGATGTGCCAATTGCAAAAGTATCAGCACACTCTGGTGCAGGTATCGATGGTTTACTTGATTTAATCTTGATCCAAGCTGAATTGATGGAGCTTAAAGCTTCAGCTGAAGGTGCGGCACAAGGTGTTGTAATCGAAGCACGTGTCGACAAAGGTCGCGGTGCAGTAACGTCGATTCTGGTACAAAACGGTACATTGAACATTGGTGACTTGGTACTTGCAGGTTCATCTTATGGTCGTGTTCGCGCGATGGTTGATGAAAATGGTCAACGTATTACTTCTGCAGGTCCTTCGATTCCAGTTGAAATTTTAGGTTTACCTGATGCGCCAATGGCGGGTGATGAAGTTCTTGTGGTGAATGATGAGAAGAAAGCACGTGAAGTTGCTGATGCTCGTTCTGACCGTGAACGTCATAAACGTCTAGAGCGTGCGAGTGCAATGCGTCTTGAAAACATCATGGCATCTATGGGTAAAAAAGATATTCCTTATGTGAATGTCGTACTCAAAACTGATGTACGTGGTACTTTGGAAGCGTTACATGTTGCGCTTGATGAGCTTTCTACTGATGAAGTTAAAGTCCGTGTAATCGGTTCTGGTGTTGGTGCAATCACTGAGTCAGATGTCACTTTAGCTGAGTCTTCAGAAGCAGTATTATTAGGTTTCAACGTACGTGCGGATAACACTGCTCGTCAAAAATCTGATCAAGATGGTATCGATATTCGTTACTACAGCGTCATTTATCACTTGATTGATGATGTTAAAGCTGCAATGAGCGGTAAGCTTGCGCCAGAACATCGTGAGACGATCTTGGGTGTGGCTGAAGTACGTGAAGTATTCCACTCAAGTAAATTTGGTGCAGCAGCGGGCTGTATGGTACTTGAAGGTGTATTGCATCGTAACAAGCCAATTCGCGTATTACGTGATGATGTGGTTGTGTTCCAAGGCGAGCTTGAATCTCTTCGTCGCTATAAAGAAGTGGTTGAAGAAGTTCGTGCTGGTATGGAATGTGGTCTTGCAGTTAAGGGTTATAAAGACATCAAAGCACAAGATAAGATCGAAGTGTATGATGTTCAATTGATTAAACGGAGTCTTTAATGGCGGGTAGCCAACGCTTAAAGCGCATGGCGGACTCAGTACAACGCGAGTTGTCTGAGCTTATCCGTCAGGAGCTTAAAGATCCACGTCTGGGTGGTCTTGTGACCATCTCAGCCGTGAAAGTCAGTGCAGATATGGGATATGCTGAAGTATATGTCACTGTAATGGGTCGTGAGCTGGGTGATGATCAAAGTGAAGCAGCAAATAAAGAAACTTTAGATGTCTTGAATAAAGCGTCTGGTTTCTTGCGTCATGAATTGAGTCGTCGTATCAAGACACGTATTACGCCAAGATTGCGTTTCCATTACGATAAGACCAATGCCTATGGTAACTATATGTTTGGTCTGATTGCGGAAGCGGTTAAGGATTTGCCTGAACAAGAGCAAGATGAACAAAAGTAAATTGATATAAAAAAGCCACCTTCGGGTGGCTTTTTTTATGGCTTGATGGGATTAATCTTTTTTCAATGGATGGCGACGATAACGTTGCCAAGGCAATGGGCGATTTAAAGCTTCTGGTACATCACCACTGGTTGAGCGTAAGCGTAAGTGGATGGCTGCTTGTGCCATCAAATTTGCCGATACTGGCGCAGTGATAAATGCAAACAGAGTAATTAAAAGCTCAGCAAAACCAAAACGACCATGCATTGCAGCAAAAATCATGGCTGCGATCAGAAAGCTACCAAGGCCTAAAGTACTGGATTTGGTCGGTGCATGTAAACGCATAAATAAGTCGGGTAGGCGAATCATGCCGATCGAACCGATCAGCATAAAGAACGCACCAAACACCACAAAAAATGAAACGACAATCTCAAGAATTAGTTGCATGGCATTGCTCCTTAGTCAATTACATGACCCGTAGTGAAGTAACGAGCAAGCGCGGCAGTAGAAACAAAGCCGAGCATTGCAACCAATAGCGCACCTTCGAATAGATTAGTGCTGACCCAATAAATGCCTAAAACCACGATCAGACAGGTCGCATTTAGAAATAAAGTATCGAGTGCCAAGAGTCGATCAATCACTGAAGGGCCCGCAATCAAGCGAATCAAGCACAGAAACATAGAGATGGTAATGGCAATTAAACCGATACCCAATGCATAAGGCAAAATGGTCATTTATTTGCTCCTTCTGTAATCTTGACATTAAAGATTTCGATTAAAGGCATTTCATAGCGTTTTTTAATGTCTTGAATATCCAGTTCGGTATTATCTGAACTGAGTGCATGCACCAGAATATCTCCACGTTCCTGATCGATTCCGGCTGAAACCGTGCCAGGTGTGGTGGTGATAATCATCGCCAGCAAAGTATTCACTTGTTCATGTTCAGTTTCCAATGGAACGCGATACCATTTAGGGTGTAATTGATCCATTGGACCAAGCACCATTTTGGCAACACGGAAGTTGGAAATGACAATATCCCACAGTACTACAAAGACCAGTTTAATCGCAGGAAGCCAATGAATATGCGGTGTTCTGGCAATAAATGGACTGACCAAACGTGCGATCACAACAGCTAGAATCAACGCCATTAAAATATCGGTCAGATCCAGACTATGCGCCAGCATCAACCAACTCAAGAAAATCAGCACCGACACAAATGGATGTGGGAACCAACGCTCAAGCAAAGATAGTTTTTGCATCAGTGATCCTCCATTGGCTTTAACTGTGTGCTATTCGGAATGGTTGGTGCTTCGAGGACTTGCTCCGCAATTTGACGCTGCTTATATTCAGAAATATGTTCGCCTTGTAGGGTTGGCTTAGAAATAATATCTGGAATCAGCAAGGCGTTCGGATCTTCAACTTCACCACCATACTTGGTTTCAGGTAAGTAGCTTGGATCATAAGGCTGTACGCTGATCG
Organism: Acinetobacter higginsii; assembly: GCF_000369845.1. Classification (NCBI taxonomy): domain Bacteria; kingdom Pseudomonadati; phylum Pseudomonadota; class Gammaproteobacteria; order Moraxellales; family Moraxellaceae; genus Acinetobacter; species Acinetobacter higginsii. The sequence continues at coordinate 179,745 of NZ_KB850213.1, forward strand.
GGCGACCTTGTGCATCATGTTTCAGAATGGTCTGGTTATAAAGCGCGTGATTCTGAATTTGCTGTGCTGTTGCAAGCGTATAGTTCTGAATCGGCGCTGCACAAACTACATAAAGCATTAATGCACCAAGTAAAATATAGATCGCAGTATCATTACGCTTCGGCGCAAGCTCAGGGAGGGCTTGATATTCAGCATAAGCCGCTTCCTTCTGGTCTTCTTCAGGTGGTGTTGCACGCCAGAACAAAATAAAGCCAACGCGTGTCATCGCAATAATGCTGAGCAAGCTTACAATCAGAATCACTGCGATGATCCAGCCTTGATATGGTGTCTCAGCAGTGGCTTGCAAGATGAAGACTTTACCTAGAAAGCCGCTGAATGGAGGTAAACCTGCCATCATTAAGGCGATGGTAAAGTAAGTAAAAGCAGCCGCTTTTTCCTGTTTGATTCGTGGTGCAACTTTTAAATGATCTTTAAAAGCACCACGTTGCGAGGTCATCCAGCCACAGAATAAATAGAAAGCTGCTGCGATCAAGGTACTGTGAACTAAATAATACAGTGCTGCGGCCCATGCCTGTGTATTGAACATGGCAATTGAAATCAGCAGTGTACCAATCGATGACAGCACCATGAAGCCAACAAAACGGCGTAAGCGTTCAGCGCCAATTGCACCAATCACACCATAAAGGGAAGTCACCAAGCCAATGATCAATAAGCAGTTCTTGAAAATGCTTTGTGCCATGGCATCATCAAACACAGTGCCATTGACACGTAAAATGGCATAAATACCCACTTTGGTCATAATGGTAAAAATCGCAGCAACCGGTGTGCTTGCAACCGCATAGGTTTTCGGCAACCAGAAGCCAACAGGCAACATCGCAGCTTTAATACCAAACACCACAAACAGCAATAGTCCACCTGCAACGGCAAGCTTGTGCTGATCACCATCTAAGCTTGATACCAGACGGCCGACATCAGCCATGTTCAAGCTGCCGACACTGCCATAAATCATGCCTAGACCAATCAGGAATAGGGCAGAGGCCAGCAAGTTAATGGTGACGTAATGCACCCCAAGTTGAAAACGTGGACGACCTTGACCGTGCAGTAACAGCACATAAGAAGCCATCAGCAGGATTTCGAAGAAGACGAATAAGTTGAATAAGTCGCCTGTCAGGAATGCACCTGTGATTCCCATGAGCAGGAAATGCACCATGGTATGGAAATAGCGCCCACGGGTATCCCAGTTCTCACTGGCATACCAAATCACGGGTACTGCAAGAATATAGGTTAGGACCAACATAAAGGCAGATAGGCGATCAAGGACTAAGACAATCCCGAATGGCGCCGACCATTCACTGAGCTGATAAACTGTAATTTGGCCTGTGCTGGCAATACTCAGATAGCTGATTGCCGTGATTAAGCCCAAAACTGCCGAAGCAATACTAATCCCGCGACGCCAAGGTTGACGCCAATCTTGCTTTAAAGAACCTGAACCTGGATTGCCCAATAACACCAGAATAAAACTGGTGAATGCTGGAATTAAGATACTGATAATTGGAGCGTGAGCGTGCCAGAAACTGTAAAAATCAAACATTATGGCTCATCCTCACGTGGGTCATAAGTCAAGGTGGGTTCTTCTTTCGAGTCGACATGGTCTGTACCAGATTCATAACGACTGCGTAGGGCAAGTTGCACGATAAAGGCGGTGGTGGCAAAGCCAATTACAATCGCCGTTAATACCAGTGCTTGAGGGAGTGGGTCGGTCACTTTGGTGGCCTGAGTCAACACCGCGGGTGCATTGATTTGCAGACGGCCCATGGCAAACAGGAATAAGTTCACGGCATAGCCAATCATGGCCAAACCAAGGACCACTGGAAATGTTCTAGCACGCAGAATCAAATAAATACCTGTTGCAGTGAGTAAGCCAATCCCTGACGCGAGTAAAAATTCAATACTAATCATTTTGATTATCTCCACCTGGGATCGGACCAGCCATACTAGAGTGACGAGAGTCTCCGAGTACGGAGATCAACAACATGGCAGCCCCTACAACGGTAATGTAGACCCCTGTATCAAATGCGACTGCAGAGGCAAGATGCATTTTTCCAAGCAATGGGGCTTCTACATAAATATGTGCACTGGTGAGGAAAGGGCGAGCCCACAACCACGCGATAATACCGGTGAGACCTGCAATGGTTAAACCCGCACCAATCCATAACTCATAAAGACGACCTGATTTGGCTTTGATCATCTGTTCGGTTTGATCTTGACCCAATACGATGTACTGAATAATCAGTGCCATTGAGGTAATCAAACCTGCAATAAAGCCACCGCCCGGAAGATTATGCCCACGCATAAAGATGTAGACGCTGACCACCAAGGCCAGTGGCAAGATCCATGACGCCGTGATACGGAACATCAATGGTGAAGGGTTAAAACGATAGGTTAAGCCTTGGGTCATGGTGGTCCCGTGTGCACGCATACCATCCATCAGACAAAGTGCACCAATCGCAGCAATGCCGAGTACGGTAATTTCACCGAAGGTATCGAAACCACGGAAGTCAACCAAGATTACATTGACCACATTTGAACCACCGCCCAGCGGAATCGCCTGTTGTAAAAAGAACCATGAGATTGAATTGTGATCGCGAGTTAACAGCAACCAGGTAATCCAACCAATACCTAAACCACCTGCGATGGCAAGGCTGGCATCTCGCCAACGGCGTGAACGGCTTGATTCGTAAGGGGTGAGTTGTGGTAGTAAAGACAAACTCATCAGTAATAAAACAGTGGTCACCACATCAACTGTAATCTGTGTCAATGCCAAGTCAGGTGCTGAGAGGGTCACAAAAACCATCGTGACCACCAAACCGACTGCACCACTGATCAGGACGGCTTTGATACGTTCATGATGGAACCACAGCATCATCCAGCAACCTGAGAACAGGGTAAGCCAGAGTACAATCGCCACCCAAGGTGCATGGGTCAGTTCACGTGTGCCAGTGGTTAAGCCTTGGTTGAACAGTGGTAAGCCGACCATGATGATGCTAAACAACACAATCCAGAGGATATAGCTTTGCAAAGAACCATTTTCGGTCTTTTGCTTAATCTTGCGGCTGATCAGTAATAAATTTTTCAAGAATAGATCAAACAGAATCTTGCCTTGGAATTTTCCAAGATAAGGATCTAAGTCGATTTTACGAATGCGCCCATCTTTTGCCAATACAAAATAGAAAATCGATCCGCCAATCAGTGCAATCAAACTCATGATGAGAGGGGCGTTAATGCCATGCCAAATCGCAAGATGAACGCCTTCAAATTCAGGCTGTGCCAAACTTGCACGAGTGACGCTGTTGACCATTGTCCCTGCAAATAGGGCAGGGAGGATACCGACCAAAATACAGAGTGTTGCCAAAATAATGGCAGGTAAGCGCATGCCTAAATGTGGTTCGTGTGCATCTTTATTCGGTACGTGTTTGCCAATCGGGCCATCAAAAAACACACCATGAACGAGACGAATTGAATAACTGACTGCGAAAATACCAGCAAACGTTGCGACGATAGCTGAAATCACCATCACTGGACCAGATAAGTTGGCCAATAACTCAGTAAAGAACATTTCTTTCGAGATAAAGCCATTGGTCAGTGGTACACCCGCCATTGAGGCAGCGGTGATCATGGTGAGAGTGCCTGTAAATGGAAGCAGTTGCCAGATGCCACTGAGCTTGCGTAAATCGCGTGTGCCCGTTTCATGGTCAATAATCCCTGCAATCATGAACAATGCCGCTTTAAAGGTGGCATGGTTGATGATGTGGAAAATTGCGGCAGCAACCGCCAATGGCGAGCCAATACCGAGTAAACATACGATTAAGCCTAAATGACTAATGGTTGAATAGGCCAAAAGTCCTTTCAGGTCTTCTTTGAAAATGGCAAAACCTGCGGCCATACACAAGGTGAATAGACCGACAAAAGTCACGATATTGTGATACAGCGCAGCACCAATAAAAATAGGAGCTAAACGCGCTAATAAGAAAATCCCTGCTTTGACCATGGTTGCAGAATGTAGATAGGCTGACACAGGAGTCGGCGCTGCCATCGCATTCGGTAACCAAAAATGGAAGGGGAACTGAGCACTTTTGGTGAATGCACCTAACAGGATCAGCAATAATGCAGGAACAAATAGCGCATGTTGCTGAATGGTATCCTTCATCAACACCAACTCATCAATCTGATAAGTGCCAGTGATTTGTCCAATCAGTACAAAGCCACCCAGCATGGCCAAACCGCCCATGCCTGTGATGGTGAGGGCCATACGGGCGCCACGTTGCGCTGCCTCGTATTGACTCCAATAACCAACAAGCAGGAACGAGGAGATACTGGTCAGCTCCCAGAACACCAATAAGATGATTAGGTTATTTGAGAGTGAAATCCCCAGCATGGCTGCCATAAACAGCATCAACAGCTGGTAGAGTTTACTCAGAGAATTTTTAGGACTGAGATAGTAATAGGCATAAATATAAATCAGGGTGCCGATACCGCTAATCAGCAGACCAAACAATAAACCTAATGCATCTAGGCGAAAACTCAGATTAATTCCAAGCTGTGGAAGCCAGTCCCAGCTTTGTTGCAGGGTATTGCCCTGAAGAACCGTTTCTGCCTGAGTTAAAAGTAAAATAAAACAACTAAGGCTGATGCCAATCGCCCCAAGTGCCGTCACGCCACGCGAAATACGCTGTAATTGTGAGACAAGGGTGGTGCCGAGTATGAGCGGTAATAAGATAATAATCGGTAGCACACTGGTATCCATGTCGATGATTTAGGTCGAAGACCTAAGGGGTGAATTTTCTTTCAAGACTTACAGGCACTCAAAGAGAATACCAAAAACTTTAAATCTTGAAGCCCAATCAAGTTAACGGAGGCAGCAAGTTGTATTGCACAACTTGAAAATAAAAAATACGATTTATTTTACTATAAAAAATCAGCAAAAATCTGATGTTATTACATGAAACAAACAACATCATTTGATTGATAATATTTCAATTTCTGTCTTTTGATACGTCTTTATAAGGGCGTTTCTTGCGGTGTATCATCTATCTTGAGCAGGTGGAGTAAATTGTTCTTTTCTTGTTCGTTTAAATCCTGAATTTGTTGGAATAAATCATCGACTTTGCTGGTCAGTGGATCGGCTTGCAGCAAGGTTTGGGCTTGCACGGAATGTGCTGTTTCAGTCTGGGTGAGACCTTGATATAAATTTGAAAGCTGTTGTTGAGATGCCTCTAAATTGAGTTGGTAAACACCTTTTTGATCTAATTTTAAGCACTGGTAATGTAATGCATGCTCAAGCAAGGCATCTCGATTGCCTGTGACAATGATTTGTAGACGTGGAAAAGCTTGATGCAGACGCTCCAAAATTTCCGCACAGTGATTCTGATCGAGTTGATTATCAATTTGATCAATCAATAGAATCCCTTCACCTTCTAAGCAAGGATTAAAACAATGCTGATTCAGCAAGCAAAACCGACGACTAATGTCTCCAACTAATGCAATCCAAGTTTTGAGTGAAGCAGAGAGCTGTTGAAAAGGAATCAACTGATCGTGATAACGCACCATTAATTGTAACTTTGGCACATACTGAATATAAATATCGCTTAATTCAGGGAAAACCGTATGTAAGCTGTTTTTCAAAGCATAAAGATTGGGTGCAGAGAGTTGCTTCGGATGATTAATCAGTTCTTGTTGTAATTCTTGCAGTACTTCTGATTGATTTTGTTGATTAAAATCATTGCCCATCAAGCGTCTAACGATATGGGCTGAATGTGCATTTTCGACATCGCTGATTTCACGTAGCCACTCAAAAAAACGGGCAAACGTAGTATAGGGTACAGCAGTTAAATCGTAGGCCGAAATTTCCTGTAATGTCCCTGGGGTATTTTTGCTTTGTAAATTGATGTCTTGGACAAATCGTTCGGCAGGATAATAGGCAATCAGTGGAAGTCCGAATAAAGGATCTTGCAACCCCGTTTTTTGATAAAGCGTGACCATTTGATCAAGCTGTTGGGTCTCCACTTGGCTAATCCCAACGCCTTGACTGTTAAATGTTTTATAGAGTTTCCATGCACAAGTTTGCGTGTCGGTCTGTTGTGATGAACTACTTTCAGCCAAAGAGCCACTCAGTTCACCGCTCATTCGGACTTGAATTTGAATTTTTGCCTGTAAGCGATTCAGCATAATGTCTTGATCAGCAATCACCACGCCTGCAGTACGAATATCCTTATAGCGTGCAGAAAACCAAGTCAGGCTTTGATAGATATTTTTTAAAATCGTACTTTTGCCTGTGGCTTGATCACCCAAAATCAGGGTAATAGGAGAGCGCTCAGGTTGAAATTCGAGATTTAAATCCCGAAACATCCCGATGTGTTTAAATAGAACCGATTCAAGCTGCATAAGCTGACCTCAATCATAAGCGCTTTAACCTGCTGACTGACGAAGACTTGAGGGGGCGCACCGTTTTAATTGTTGTATTAAGTCGTATAAATGATGAATATTTAAACTTACTTTAGCACGCGTGCAGGCCACGTAAAGTAGTCTTAGCTCTTCATCTGTAATTTTATGTTCTAGTCCATTTATTTTAAATTGGTAATCGTCTTCGATATGCACACGATTCCATTCCAAACCTTTGGCTTTATGTGCCGTTGAAATCACATAATCGGCCTGTTCAATCGGGGTGATTTTTGCCAGTGCCTTCTTAAGTGGATCAGTACCATGATCATCAACTAGCTTGACTAAGGGCTTGATATCACTGCCATCATTGGTTTCACAATATTCGTGTACATCATGCCAAGAGTTAAACCAAGCCAGCTCAGGAACATCGGTAATTCGTTTGCCTTGTTTCAATAAACTTGCTGCATCGACAAAACGACTTAGTTTCTGCTGGTCCGCTTGTAAGCCGACTTTATCACCATTGACGAGACCAGAGAGTAATAACTCCATGGCACGGGCGTTAGTCCGACAAAGGATTGCATCGCGCATCTTGGTATGCGGTTTATTCACCACACTTGATTTCTGGTTTGGATTCCCTAACAGGGGTACCGTTTCATTCAGCGCACCGAGTAAGCTGTTGGCGACATCTGCAATGGCATCGCCAAAACGAAAAGAGGTGGTTAAACGACTTTCAGGCAATGGCATTTGTTGCATGGCATTGATTGCTCCACGCCATGCGTAAATTTGTTGGTGTGCATCACCGACATAAATGACTTGGGTACTTTTCTGACGCAGTAAAATACCAAGCATCAGTGGATCGGCATCCTGTGCTTCATCAAACAACACATAATCCGCAGGAATATTTGGTTCTGATAAAGCCCAAAGCTTTAAGTAGATATCGTGTCCAATACCTGCTTGATGATTGGGATCAATTGATTCGAGCCAACGTCGTTCCACCGCCGGGTAGAGATGTTGTTGTAAGGCTTCGATATCGTCTAGATGTAACCAGCTCGGTGCTTGAATATGCCGAGGAGCTGGATACTGTGAACTGGTTGAGCAGAAGTAGCTCACGGCATTGGCAACTAAGCTGGCCAAACGACTTGGCATCAACACGTATTTTTCGTAACGCCCACCCATGAGGCGACGTAGCGTAATTGGCTCTAGACGGTATTCTTTGGCAATGAAGCTTGGGCTTAATCGTGGTAAGCGTAATTTGTCGGTCACGCCACGCGGTGCACTGCGAAATGCAAGCGAGTGAAAGGTTCGACAGTTTACATTGCCGTGAAATTTATTTTGTGCTTCTGAAGCGATGGCTTTGTTAAATGCCAAGTACATGCCACGCCGTTCAGGCATGGCATCGCTGATCATTTGCAGTGTTGTGGTTTTACCTGTGCCAGCATAGGCAATCACTTTAAAGGATTGACCGAGACGGGCATTGTCTATCGCAATGGCTTGCTCATAAGTGGCTTTGGGTTTTTCTATATTTGACACAGGCTCTGATTACGCTTCTTTGCTACGGTTAGCTTTTTCAACTAAACCTGATAAACCTTGACGACGTGCGAGTTCATCGAGAACCACTTGTGGCTCAAGATCGAAGTAACCCAACATCACAATACTATGGAACCATAAGTCAGCCACTTCATAAATCAGATCGTGTTTATTTTCCAGTGAAGCAAGCACGGCATAGTCTTTGGCAGCGATGATACTTTCAATACTTTCTTCGCCGACTTTTTCTGAAATTTTATTGATGCCTTTTTTGTACAGACTGGCGATATAAGAACTATCAGATTCAGCTGTTTTACGCTGTTGCATTAAGCGACCTAAATAGCTGAGTACATCGACTTGTTCACTTTGACCATGATCATGTGCTTCGGTTTTTGCTGCTGCACCATAAATAGCGGTTGGATCTTTGAGCTGAGCATCAACAATTTCCCAGCCTTGTGGCGTGAGTTTGCGATAGAAGCAAGACTCACGGCCAGTATGGCAGGCAATGCCGCCATGTTGTTCAATTTGTAAAATAATCACGTCGGCATCGCAATCCAGACGAATTTCATGCACGGTTTGAAAGTGTCCTGATTCTTCGCCCTTATGCCAGAGTTTTTGACGTGAACGTGAGTAATACACTGCCTGATTTTTTTCAGCCGTCAGTTGTAATGCCTCACGATTCATCCACGCAACCATTAACACTCGACCAGTTTGATGATGTTGTGCAATGGCAGGAACAAGACCATTGGAATCAAATTTAACTTCATCTAACCAGTTTGACATGAGTGAAAATCCATTGAGTGGAGAGCAGCTAGTGTAGCGGTTGTGGCAAGGGTTGGCTATGCTTGTTGGGTAAAAACATTTAAGAATGCGGACGAATATAGGTATTCATCAGCTGATTTTGTTCTTGTTTTAAAGAGGCAAAAGAGAGTGTAAAAAGTAGAATTGTGCTGTAGGGATAACTGGCCCAAAACCAAGCATTAATCAAGAAAAAACTCACGGCGATCAATAACCAAATTTTTAATAATATAAGCAAATATCTTTGCCTGATCGTCGCTAATAAAAGAAATGGGATACAGTCAAATAAAATGACCAACCAAAAATGAGGCCCTGATATTAATCTTCCGACTGAAGATTGAGGGCTCACTTGCCATTCAATGAGTTGATAGTGAAAATTTAGAAAACACAAAAAATTGGCAAGGCTGGGAAATAAAAACCAGCATCCTTTCCTGATCGCTTTGCCTTTATCTTGTCGATACAAAGCCCATAAAAAACTATATTTCATATTGAGCGTCTTATTTTTATTGATGAATTTTGATTTTCTTTAACTGTTGATATAGTTCGAAATTTCGATCAAGTTTTGATCAGGGTCTCGTAAATAGACCGATAAAATTTTCCCCATCGCACCCGTTCTTTCGATTGGACCTTCAATGATTTCAATTTGCTGTGCTTGGAGATGCGCAATCACTTCATTCAATGGCGTTTCCGCAATAAAGCACAGATCCGCTGAGCCCGCAGTCGGGTGAAGTGCTTTGGGTTCAAACTCTTTGCCCACTTGATGCAGATTGATTTTTTGATTGCCAAATTGCAGTGCTTTGCGATTTTCACCGAAATGAATGACCTCAAAATTCAGGGCTGATTGATAGAACTTACAAGTTGTCTCAATATCTGCAACGGTCAGAACCAAATGATCTAGATGACGAATTTTCATATTTCACTGTGCTCATTCATATTCAGGTAGTGATTCAGTTTTAGCATTGAAAACATGATCTTTCCCAGCATATTGCGCCACTTGTTGATAATCAAGTTGCTGAAACAGTCCTGTTTTTAAGCCTGAAATGGTGATTGCCATTTCTTTACGAAAATAGGGGATTTGATACATCCATGGGAAGGTTAGGTCTCGTAAGCCACCTGCCCACCAATGATCAGATTGATACAGTGGGGTGAGTAGACGACTTAAAAATTGATAGAACTGGGTCGAGGAACGCCGTTGTTGATGATAGTGCTGCCATAGGGCTGACCAATCAATTTGCTGATTTTGTTTTGCTGCGTGTAGTGACTGTGAAAAGGCCCATGCATCCAACAAAGCCATATTGGCGCCTTGTCCCAATTGTGGACTCATGGCATGGGCGGCGTCACCGATGACACCAATTCGACCTCGCCCAAATTGAGACATCACCACATCCCGATATTGAGCGGATAACCATTGTGGTTGATTGTATTCGTTTGAGATTAACTGTTTTAACCATTCTGCGACATCAGGCCAACGATCCGCCACCTGTTTTAACCATTGTTGTTTAGCCGACTCATCTTTTAAGAATGATTGTAGTTTTGAGGTTGGCAAACTCCAAAACACGCTAGAAAGTCGTTGCTGAGGTGCAGTTGGGATGGCACCCGTAGGCAACACGCCCATCATGATTTTAGAGCGATCATAAAACTGATGCAAAATTTCAGGATCGAGTGTTGGGCATTCAGTCACGATACTCCATGCAGCGCCCCATGGATAGGCCTGATCGACTTTCACCCATGCTTGAGGGCGTAATTGACTGCGTGCACCATTGGCAATCAATACAGCATCGAAGCAGGCATCAAAACTTTGTTGCTGCTGAGAACCGAATAGACGAACTTCATTTTGCTGTTCTTGAATACGTTCAATGCTATGACCCATTCGCCATGTCACATGACTGGCATATTCAGCCAGTTTGTGGGTCAGCACATGACATAAAGTAGCGCGATGAATACCGAGGCCATAGAGATTATGGCCTGCTTGATGATAGTGACTATTCACTAGCAGGCGCTTATTGGGAAGTTGGCCTTCCAATCCTGTGACTTTGGCACCCAACTTTAAAGCATGCTCAAGCACACCGAGATGCTCAAACACGGCCAAGCCTGCAGGTTGCAGCAGTAAACCCGCACCGACGGGAGAAAGTTGATCCGCTTGTTCAAAAATGGTGACATGATTGCCTGCACGTGCAAGCAGGATTGCGGTTGCCAAGCCTGCTGTGCCAGCGCCAACAATGGCGAAATGAGGTGTTTTCATTATTTGTTCTTTTAAAGTGCTTATAGATCAGTCAATCATGATCTTAACTGATCTCGGTGATTTTTTTAAATAAAATCTATCGTGCTACAAGGTCCATGATCATCCTGCCGGTATTGAATGAATCTCAAATCGGATTATTTTAACTGATCTTTGCCTGTGGTCATCTTGATCAGGGTGCGATCTTTCTTGATATAGTGATGATAAAGTGCCGCACCTGCATGCCCTAAAATCAGTATCCAAATCAGCCATTTTCCAAGAACTTGCTTATGAATAAAATCAATCGGTTTCTCGAACTGTTCAAAACTGAGACCCATGCCTTGTGCCACCCAGCTCTGGAATAGAGTGGTATGTTCAAATTTCGGAATCTCAAACAAGAAGAAAAACTCAGTATTGACGCCTGTACCCAAATAACCTGTTAAAGGTGCAATGACCATAATGGCATATAGGGCAAAATGTCCTGCATGCGCTGCAAAGTTTGCCAAGGGGCTGGCAGGTTCTAAATGCGGCTGTGGATTGGTCAAACGCCAGATAATGCGCAGGCTAATAATCACGGCAATGCTGATACCGACAGAAAGATGAAGTTGTAAAGCCGTCCAGTTCTCAGGTGTGCCTTTTTCGGTAAACCACTGGCGGTAGTAAACACTACAGTAAGCAAGTAAAAACAGGATTGCGGTTGACCAGTGCAGCCATTTTGCAATCGAACCATAGTTATTGATGCTATTTCTTAAACTCACGCTTTTCTTCCTTTTAAATCTGTGTTGATGCACCTCAATGTTAGGTCGATGATCGTCTATCTATTTAAGGATGAAAAGTCTTTGCCTGAGGTGGACGGAAATCTTGCCTAAAATGTGATGGTTTTGCCGAAATTTCAGAAAGTGTTTAAATGGGCAAAAGGGGGGAGCTAAAAATGTTGCAGTTGCATAAAAGCAAAGGCCGTATCGATGGATACGGCCTTTGCTGTGTATATCTACTTATTATTTAGCAATGCGCCACAGTGCAATCAAGCTACTCAGTACAATCAGAATGACTGAGATAAACCATGGGCTAATAATCGCGATGGTTAACAAAATCAGCATCGTACTACCAAATATCCAGCTACGACGTTGCTGTTGTTGCATTTGTAAGCGCATTTGTTGAATTTCACGCAGTTGTTTGTCATGCCAAGCTGATTGGTTTTTTAGACCATTTAAGCTGTCAATCAATAAACCTGGAATATCTTGGGCGCCAAGTAACAGGTCCGGAATCTGTTGCCCCAGTTCTTTTACGTTTTTGACGGGGTTCATATTGGCTTTGACCCATTCGGTTAGAATCGGCTTTGCCAGTTTCCAGATATCCAGTTGAGGGTAGAGATCAGTCCCTAGACCTTCAACGTGTACCAGTGTTTTCAGCAATAACATCAACTGCGGTGGAATTTCCAAATGGAAGCGACGAGCAATATCCATCACTTGGATCAAAATGCCTGCAAAATCGAGTTGATCCATTGGTTTGGATACCATTGGACCAACGGTACGGCGCATTTCGCGTGATAATGCATCTTGATCTGTACCTGGTGGAATCCAGCCTGCTTGATGCACAATTTGAATCAATTGCATGAAGTTACTGTTCATCACCGCAAGTAGCATACGTGCAATCGTCATTTGATCGTGCTTAGACAACTCACCCATAATGGCACAGTCCAACGCGATAAAGCGTGGATTGCTTGGGTTAATGGTTTCGACAAAGACATTGCCAGGATGCATATCGGCATGGAAGAAGTTGTCACGGAACACTTGGGTGAAGAAAATGGTTAAGCCTTTTTCAGCCAGATCCGCACGATCCATACCTAAACGATCAAAGGTAGCAATATCCGAAATCGGGACACCGGTGATGCGTTCAGCCACCATCACGTCTTTACTGTCCATATAGACTTCTGGCACGTACATCATGCTTGAGCCAGTAAAATAGTGACGCATCCGGCGGGTGTTGTCTGCTTCCAGACTTAAATCAAGCTCATTTAATATGATTTGACGATAATCTTGAATAATTTCTGATAAATGCAGGGCACGCGCTGCTTCTAAACGATTTTCCAACCAATCGCCAAGCCAAGCTAGAATCTCAAAATCTTGTAAAATTTGACTGCGAATATCGGGGCGAGTGACTTTAACGACAACTTCACGACCATCATGCAACGCTGCTGTATGCACTTGAGCAATCGAAGCTGCGGCAAGCGGTTGCTCATCGAAGCGTGAGAATAAGGTTGATACATCTGCTTTGAGTGATTCTTGAATGCGCTGTTTGGCTAGCTGAGTGTCATACGGTTTGACGCGATCTTGCAATAACACCAGTTGTGATAATACTTCAGGTGGAATCAAATCACGGCGGGTAGATAGCAATTGGCCGAGTTTAATTGCTAAGGGACCCATATCCTCTAGGGCTTCTTTCAGCTTAAGCGGATTCTTTTTCTCACGACTTGACCAAGCTGCAGGATGCATTTTAATCAGGCTTAATGCATGACGAGCTTTTACTGGTAATTCTTCCGCAGGGAACAAGGTATCAAGGCGATAGTGTGCTGCAATACGCCAGAGTTCGAGTAACCGTGTAACATGCGGAATCATATAAAGTCTTACCTAGTCTTGTGTGGGTTGTTTGGTTGGATTGAATTGAGCATTGAGTTGTTGAAGCTTGGCTTCCAAACGATCAATTTCCTGATTGAGTTGGCGGGTCTCTCGATTGAGATCATCCATCTGCCAACGTGGGGCAAATAAACCGCTATCTTCTTTTAAGGCATCTTCAACGAAAAATAAATGACTTTGTAATGAACGTTTCAATTGCTTCGGTACATGTTGAATTTTACCCAACTCATGTGCCAATTGAGGGCCAATCCAAGGCGATAAATGCGCTGCGAGATCGGGCTCAGTCTGCTGCATAATTTTTTGAATATCTTGCAATAAGTGATAGTCACCTTGCAGTGGAATATTACCAATTTGATCCATATCACTGAGCAATAATTTAACCAGCTCAACTACATTTTCAACATGGAGTGTTGCAGTTGCATCCGTGATTTTATCTTGAGGATCAAACGGGCGTTGTTCAAAAATAGAAGAAGTTTGACTCTGTCCCGTCACGGTCGGTTCTAGGCGAACTCTATTTTCATCAAAAAACACATCAACCGAGAGTTGTGGACTATCGATCACAACACGTAATAATTGACCTTGTAACTGATTGATTTGAATACGAGTGATCGCATCCAAATCAATCACATGATGAATGATACGTTCGACTGCACCGAGTGCTAAAATCGACCACATATCTTAAACCTTAAAGTTTGAATCCGCGGTGAACAGCAACGATACCACCGGTTAAGTTGTGGTAATCACAGCTTTGGAAGCCCGCATTTTCCATCATACCTTTGAGGGTACGTTGGTCTGGATGCATACGAATTGATTCAGCAAGATATTTATAGCTTTCAGCATCATTGGCAACTAATTTGCCCATAATGGGTAATGCGGTGAATGAATAAAGATCGTAGAGCTTTGAAAATGGTTCAAATACAGGTTTAGAGAATTCGAGAATGAGTAAACGACCACCTGGCTTCAAGACACGGTACATGGCTTGGAGTGCTGCATCTTTATCGGTCACATTACGTAAACCAAAACTGATGGTTAATAAATCAAAACTGTTGTCTGCAAATGGCTCGAGCGTTTCAGCGTTGGCAAGCACGAAATCAACATTGGTACAGCCTGCATCAATGAGGCGATCACGACCAACATTTAACATTGATTCATTAATATCTGAAAGAACCACATGACCTTGTGGACCCACTTCACGGCTAAATACTTTTGCTAAATCACCTGTACCACCTGCGATATCCAGCACGTGTTGACCACGACGAACACCTGACATATTAATGGCAAAACGTTTCCAAATACGATGGATACCAAATGACATCAGGTCATTCATGATGTCGTATTTGCTAGCAACCGAGTGGAACACTTCTGCAACTTTTTGTGCTTTATCATCACTATTTACGGTTTGGTAACCAAAGTGTGTGGTTGCACCTACGTTGCCAGTGTTGGCGCCACGCGGTAAGTTATATTTTGGGATAGAAGTTGTTGAGGTCTGAGCTGCACCTTGTTGGATCGGTTGCTGTTGACCTTGTGGTGTGCCTTGTGGAAGGGGCGTGTTTAAGAAAGGGCTGACTTTGTCTGAACTTGGGTTTTGCTCAACTTCTGGGGTAGGCTGTTGGTTTTCGTTAGACATAGTTTTCTCCTAAACTTTCGCTCTAGCGGCACGAATCAGCAAGCATGATGACAGATTTTGTATTTTTTTACAGGCTTTCGCATGTAATTGTTATGAATAATATACAGAAAGTCACTTTCTCAAAAGTGTTTTTAATCGCGTTATTGATTTGAAAAATAGTGTGCTCTGAGCTACTTGAGAATAGCTCAGAACGTAAGACATGGACTAATTGCGGAATGGATTTGGGTGTCCTGCATGAACGCGATCAATGATCTCACGCTCTTTTTCAGTAAAGGTTTGAATGAACGCCGCTGCAGATTTCATTGGTTTCATTGCCGCAAAACCTTCTTGGATAAACTCATACATGCCATCAAAGTGGTATTTATGTGCCAAGCCTTTACACATTTTAAAGGTCGCATACATCATGGTTGAACGCATATATTTATCGAGTGTTACACCCAACTCATCGAGTAAACGCAATTGTTCATAACGTGCGTCACCTTGATCAAGTTTAACCAACGTATCGCGCATGATCTCATCGGTGAGTGGCGTATCGGCAGGATAGTCGGCTAATAACTGCTGTGCAACCTGTTCATCTAATTGAGTTGCCAACACAGCCAGACTAACGGATTTGGTTCCTGTCTTAATCCCATTTTCAGGCACAAACTTTTCGACTTTATGTGCGAATTTTAATAAACGTTCGATTTGTTGTGCTAGAGCATCAAAGTCGGGTCCACCATAAAGACGTTTGAGAAAATATTGGGCCATCAATTGATTTTCAGGGCGAGCAAAAAATTCTTGGTGAGTATGCGCAATACGCTCTTTCATCCAGGTTTGAACTTCATGTAAACGTTGTTCAAGCACAGCATCATTATGATAATTAAAAGCTTTGTATTGGAGTAATAGATCATCAAAGGCAGAGAGTTTTGACATATATAAACTTAATTAAAATGAAACAGTAAAATCATAGGCTGCATCATAACGGAGAACCATGACAGCATAAACTCTAAATGTTTAACAATTGGTCACTATAACAGTACACCTAAATGAATCTACAGAAACTGTACAAGGGTTTTTCTGGGATTAACTTAGTTTTGGCTATACTCATTTTTAATATTAATAATGAGCCGCTTAGAGCAATATATGAGTAAACAACAGCCAATATTTGAATTGCGTGATGAAGACGAACTTTCTTTAGAATTGATTGAAGCACAATACGCCTTAAAAAATAGCCGTGATAAGAAAAATGCTAAAAGTGTATTGGTTTTAGTGAGTGGAATTGAGCTGGCTGGTAAAGGTGAGGCGGTTAAACAATTACGAGAATGGTTAGATCCTCGCTATTTACGTGTGAAAGCGGATGCTCCTCAGCTCTTATCAAATAATCAAACCTTCTGGCAGTCTTATACCCGTTTTATTCCTGCGGAAGGGCAAATCGTGGTGATGTTTGGTAACTGGTATAGCGACCTTTTAACTACCGCAATGCATGTGTCCAACCCTTTGGATGAAAATTTGTTTGATGCTTATGTTGAGCAGATGCGAGCATTTGAACATGATCTGCAAAATAACCACGTTCATATCGTTAAAGTCTGGTTTGATTTATCTTGGAAATCGCTACAAAAGCGTTTGGATCAGATAGACGCTTCTGAGCAGCGTTGGCATAAATTACATGGTTTGGATTGGCGCAACAAAAAGCAGTACGACACCTTACAAGGTTTGAGTCAGCGCTTTACCGATGATTGGTATATTGTCGATGGTGAAGATGAAAAACATCGTGATCAATGTTTTGCTCAATATTTACTACAGACTTTGCAAGAGCTACCTGAGCATCAAACTAAAGTCACGCAGAAATGGCAGCAAGCTACGATCCCCAAGGCCTTACTTGAACCTGAACAAGCCAGTTTAGAAAAAGATGACTATAAAGAAGAGCTAAGTAAGCTCACCAAAAAAGTGGCAGATACCTTGCGTTATGACGAGCGTAAAGTGGTGATCGCCTTTGAAGGGATGGATGCGGCGGGTAAAGGTGGTGCGATTAAGCGCATCGTGAAAAAGCTCGACCCTAGAGAATATGAAATTCATACCATTGCAGCCCCTGAGCGTTATGAATTGCGCCGTCCTTATTTGTGGCGTTTCTGGAGCAAGTTGAATGATGGCGGCAAGATCACCATCTTTGACCGTACCTGGTATGGTCGAGTATTGGTTGAGCGGATTGAAGGTTTTGCTTCTACAGTTGAGTGGCAACGTGCTTATAACGAAATTAACCGCTTTGAAGAAAACTTAGTCGATAGCCAAACGGTGATTGTTAAAATTTGGCTGGCAATTAGTAAAGATGAGCAAGCGCTGCGTTTTAAAGCACGTGAACAAACACCACATAAACGTTTTAAAATTACTGAAGAAGATTGGCGTAACCGTGACAAATGGGATGATTATCTTAATGCCGCTGCAGATATGTTTAAACGAACCAATACGGATTATGCACCGTGGTATGTGATTGCAACCGATGATAAGTATTCAGCACGAATTGAAGTATTAAAAGCGATTCTAAAACAACTCAAGGCGGACTAATCTGCCTTGAGTTGCTGTTGCATTTAAATTAATTGTTATTTGCCAATTGTGGCGCTGTACGCGGTTGTTGGCGGAAAACAATTAAGGTGGCAATCAAACTGGTGATCGCAGCAAACATTAACCAGAAGGCTGGCATACTTTTATTGCCTGATGTTTGTACCAGAAAGGTAGCAATCATTGGGGTCAGACCACCAAAAATAGAGGTGGCGAAGCTATAGGCAACCGAGAATCCTGCAATTCGCACTGAACTTGGCATCATTTCGGCCAGAGAAACCACCAAAGCACCATTATAGAAGCTATACAGTAATGAGAACCACAATAACACCATCAACATATGTGACAGGCTAATGGTATGCGTCAGCCAAGTCAGTAGTGGATAGGCACTGATAAAAATTAAGACTGTGGTGGTGATTAAAAGCGGTTTTCGACCAAACTTATCTGAGAGATGTCCACCAATAGGCAACAGGATAAAGTTACTCACACCGACCATAATGGTGGCAATCAAACTTTCTGCACGGGTTAGATTCAAGACTTCTTTGCCGTAGGTTGGAGTGTAGACGGTAATGAAATAAAACATGGTGGTGGTGGTCGCCACCATACACACACCCGCCAATACAATTTTCCAGTTTGCCGCTAAGGTACTCAGAATCTGTCGTGTCGTTGGATGCTCTTTACGAGAGGCGAAGGCTTCTGTTTCAACCAGTGACTTACGCAACCAGAAAATAAAGGGGATGATGGCACAGCCAACAAAGAATGGAATTCGCCAAGCCCACGCATCGACCTGAGCTTTGGTGAACACCACACTGACGATATAACCTAAAATGGCAGCAAAAATCACCGCAACTTGCTGACTTGCTGATTGCCAACTGGTAATAAAGCCACGGTTATGCGGTTCCGCAATCTCGGCTAAATAAACTGAAACACCCCCTAGTTCAACCCCCGCAGAGAAGCCCTGAGCTAGACGTCCCACGAAAATCAACACGGTTGCGGCAAAGCCAATACTGGTGTAACTCGGTGTGAAGGCAATGATTAATGAACCGAAGGCCATAATACTCAGGGTCACCATCAGGCCACGCCGACGACCAATACGATCGACATAAGGGCCAAGCACCAGGGCGCCGATTGGCCGCATCAGAAAACTGACGGCAAATACGAGGAAGGTTTTCATCAGCGCGGCATAGCTGCTGTCTGAATGGAAAAAGGTTTCACCTATGGCTTGTGCGTAGAGTCCGAACAGGAAGAAGTCGTATTGTTCAAGGAAGTTCCCGCTGGTCACGTTGAAAATTGAACGGACCCGAGAAGGAGATTGGCTAGTTTGCACAACGACGCTCCATCATCTATTTATCATCGAGATGTGGAGGTTAAAAATACAATCTTTATCAAAGCTTAAAAAATTAAGTGAATATTAACGTATTTGTGTGGTTTTTTTATGGATCTGTTGCATCACTGTAAACATCTTCATTTTACAATGATGCAGAAGACGGGCAGGTCGAATTAACCATTGTAACTTTAAGCTACAATGCTACTGCGACTTTTTTGCTGAATACGCTTGGCAAGGTTATAGCAATCTTGTACATGCGCTTCGGTAATTTTACGCATCATGAAATAGCCTAAACTGGCTGCAACAAGTTGCCCGCCTAAAGGAATAAATTTAGTCACTTGTTTAGTGGCGATTTTGGTGAAAAAACCATTAAATGATTTTTTCATGGCAGTACGTGCCACCACAAAACCTGAAAACTCAAAACCACGTTTACGTAATTCATCCCAGTGAACTTTTTTGGTTTCAGGATCATAAACACTGATATGTTCAGGAGCGAGACCAAAGCGGGCATTAATATAGGGGATTACTTGTGTCAGCATCCCCAAGTCCACCACAACATCAAAAAATGGAATCGGTACAATCGCTGCACCCGCTGACCAATAGGCACGTTTCTTGGCCAGTTCCAGACATTCTTCACGAATCTGTTCCAAGTTTAGGCTTGGATCAATGGAATCAGGAATTTTTTCAATTTTCATAAAGTTATACCTAAAGTCTATCCCTTGATACTACATTCAATCGCATGGCAGGGTGAATTTCAAAACAATTTTTTTATTTCCTTGTGTGTTTAGCGTGACATAGTGATTTGAAGTTGTATAGTGATGAATATGTACGATTTTGTGCAACTAAATGATCGTTTTGTGATGAGGTTATATTAACGCATGGGGATTCATGTTATTCAAAGTCAACGCCTTGACGTATTATTACAAGGTGTGATGGCATCAATTACCCAACCGAGTACGACACCCTTTCAGGTGTTTAAAACCCAGCATTTTATTGTCCCGAGTCCTGCACAAGAACAATGGTTGACGCAAAAAATTGCCGAACAACAAGGCATGACCGCCAACTATCAATTTCACCAACGCATTCGTGGTTTTCAATGGTATGCCTACCAACAAGTTTTGGAAAATAAAGAGCAAGTGCGGAAAGCCAATATTCCGCGTTTGATTTTAAAGTGGCGTATTCATCAAGCCTTACAGCCTTTTATTCAACCCGAACAGAATACTGTTGCGGATGAGCACCCTTTATATTCAATTGTGCAACGGATTTATGCCAGTGCCGATCAACTGCAAAAAGGCACTGAAAAACAAATTAAAAAACAGAGCATGTTGTATTGGGTTGCGGAGCAGGTTTCACAACTGTTTAACAACTACATGATTTATCGCGGTCATTGTCAACGCGGCTGCCAAAGCAATTGTACTTGTGCAGGGAATTGGCTAGCGATTTGGGGACAGAACAAAGCCTTAAATATCGAACAATTGATTGCTCAAACAGATCAACAAACTTCAGCCTTTAGCTTACAACAAACCGAACAATTAGAAGCTTGGCAGCGTTGGTTGTGGCAAAACTACTTTCATGATGATTTTGTTGAAATACAAAGCATTGATGCTGATTTCTGGCAGCTTCTAGACAATCAGCAGACACGATCACGAGCTTTAGCACAATTGCCGAGTCAGGTGGTTGTATTTACGATTTTAGATTTACCACCGAGCCAACTGCAATTTTTACGTCGTTTGGGGCAGTATCTGGATGTGGTGATTCTGCACTATAACCCATCGCAGGAATATTGGGCCGACAGTGTCGATCCACTCTGGAAAAAGCGTTATGACCTTGGCGTGAAAGAGCGCTATATCGCCAAACATCCCCATGCCAGTGATGTAGACATTGCAGCATTCTTCGACAGTTTTAGTCTGGGGTTTAATGCCTTAAATCGAGAGTCTCGGCATCCCTTACTGACACGTTTAGGTAAGCAAGCGCGTGATCATTTTTCCCTGTTATCACAACTGGCAACAGGAGAAGAGGGTAAATGGGTCGATGCCTTTGTAGAACAGTTTCCTGAAACGCTACTCGGTAAAATTCAGTCGGATATTTTCTATTTAGCTGAACCTCAGCCCCAGCAATATGAACTTGCACCTGAGGATGAATCAATTCAGATCCATGTTTGCCATTCCAGTGTACGACAGCTCGAAGTCTTAAAAGAGCAGTTGCTGCATTGGCTGTCTCAAACAGATACGACACCGCGTCGCCCAAGTGATGTGCTGGTTTTGACCCCGAATCTAGCCGAGCTTGAGCCTTTAATTCGCAGTGTCTTTCCTGCAGTTGCAAATGAACATGAAGTCTTTTTACCCGTTAAAATAGCAGGGGTGGCGCAGTTAGATGCCTTAAATGCATGGCGTGCTGTACTTGGACGCTTGCAATTGACACAAGGTCGTTTTACGCAGGATGATTTTGCTGATTGGCTCAATCTTTCCGCGACGCAACAACGTTATGGGCTAGATTATACGCAGGCACAACGGATTTTGAGTTTACTCGATGATGCTGGCTTTAAGCGTGGTTTGGATGCTGAACATTTAAAACAAACGCTCAGTGATGACGATCAAGACTATCGTTATAGTTTTAAATTTGCCCTCGATCGTTTGGCGCTTGGGATTGCCGTGCCTGCCCATGTGATGGTGCAGGAGATGCTCAGTTATGCCTTGGTACAGCCAAGTGATTTTGAACTGATTGGGATTCTGATTCAGATCTATCGCGATTTAGCGCTTCGACGTGATTGGCTGCTGGCACATGAACAAGGCCAACGTTTGCCGGTCGAGTTTTGGCTACAGCGCATCAAACAGGATGTGCAAGAGTTTGAGCAAGCCGATGTGGTTGCTTTAAAAGCAATTCGTGAAATTATTCAGAAACAAGAACGGATGCTGACCTTGGCCAGCTACTACGAAGATGCTGAAACACAGTTGCGCCAAATTTCTTTACCATTGCCTTATATCATCGAAGAAATTCAACGTGCTTTAGAAAGCCAGTCCGCACAAGTTGAACCGACAGGACAAATTACCTTTAGTCAGATTGGACAGATTCGCCCGATTCCTTATCGGCTGATTGTGTTGCTGAACCTGGATACAGGCAAATTTCCAAATCGGGACAGTCATATTCCGTTTGATTTGATGGATGCACTGCGTCAGCAATTGGGTGATCGTTCTCGTTTGGAGGATGATCAGGGGGCATTTTTGGATGCCATCTTATTAGCACAAGAACAGGTTTGGCTGTTTTATAATGGCTTTGATCTCAATGATGGCGAAGTCAGAGAGCCATCCAGTGTGTTGCAGGGGTTCCGTGATCATTTGGCTTTGATTGTAAAACCGACGAGCAGCGAAGATGGCCCTCCTTTAGCCGAAGTGGATCTAGCCGGATTAGATGCTTTGCAAGTCCCGGCACAGCTTTATCCGTTGTATCATTTACATCGTTTACAACCGTTCGATCCACTCGGCTTTGTTTCGGATCGACCTGTGCGCTTCCAAGACCAATGGTTTAAGGTCGCGTCACAAATTCAGCAAGTCAAAGGTGAGCGGCAGGCGTGGGCCAATACCGCCTATCCTGTTGAACAAAATGAAATGATTATTTTGGAGAGTCAGCAATGGATTCAAGATATCAGTTTCCCTGCGCGGCTGTATTTAAAGACCTTAGGTGTGGAAAATTTAATAGCAAAAGAATTGGCCGATCAAGCTGAACCATTATTACTCGATGGTCTCGGTAAATATGCCATTCGGCATTTTTTACAGCAGCAGGATGACCAGCTCTCTCCAAGTCTGTTGCAAGATCAGTTGCCCGTTGGCAAAGTTCAGCACAGTGCTTGGCAGCAAAGTCGCTTAGAGCAGCAACGCTTGTTGGAGCGCTTGCAGCAGTATGCCCCAGCACCAACTGAAACCACACAACGGGTTTGGCGGGTCTCGAAACAATTACAAATCGCCTGTGTGACCCCGAAACAATTGACTCAAGATTGGGTCAGTTTGGAGGCGTCAAGTGCACGTGCCAAGCGCTTTGCCAGAGTCTGGCTGGAATATCTGCTTTGGTTGGTGCTAATCAATAGTGACGCTGCTACAGAGAAGCGTCGAATTGTAGTGTTTAGCGATCAGACCGTGATTTGTGAAGGCCTAAGTTCACAACAGGCACAGCATTATTTAAAGGCATGGTTACAGCTTTGGCACGATGCACAGCAGCAGCCTGTGGTCTTGCCTGCTGCCTTAGTGTTAAAGCCTTTAGAAAAGGGCAAACAATATGAATGGATTGAGCTGGATTCAACTCAGGTGTTAACTGAAGAGAGTCAAAAGCAAGTATTGAAAGACTGGAATGATACGGGTGATTTCTCGGGTTTTGATATGACCCAGAATGAGGCCTGTAAATTGCACCGCGATTGGCAGTTTATTTTGCAAGAGCAAGATGCAACTGCTTTATTACAGTATGCCTGTGATCATTATTCCTTTGCTTTATATCAACCGATTTTTGAATTTTTACGGGTGGAGTAAGACATGAACTCAAAGTATCCCGTGTCTTATCAGCCGATTGGTGATATTCAATTTGAAGGCTTACATCTGATTGAAGCCTCAGCAGGCACAGGTAAAACTTATACACTATCCAGTTTGATGGTGCGGATTTTCTTAGAGAAATATTTGCCCAATCAGGTGATTGCCACTACTTTTACCCGTGCCGCAGCAGCAGAACTTAAAACGCGTATTCGTTTGCGTCTGGTTGAAATACTGACGTATTTAGAGCCTTTCCGTGATGTATTGGAACAAGATATTCAGGCCAAGGCATTGCAAGAGTCTGATCCATTAAAACAGCAGGTCTTACAAAACTTTGCACCACGAATTGCCTATGCCTGTGAACGGCTAAAATTGGTCATCGATCAATTGGATGAATTGTTTGTTGGAACCTTGGATAGTTTTAGTCAAAAGCTATTGCGTGAGTTTGCCTTTGAAAGTGGCAAAATCGAACGCGCTGAAATCACAGAGGATGCCAAAAGCTATACCCGTCAATTGATTCATGATGTGTTGCGGGAATGGATTCAGACCCAACCACAGCAAGTAATCAATGCCTTGTATAGTGTGGGGGGGCTGAAAAGTGTCGATCATTTTGTCGGGATGGTGGAAAGCTCGCTGAATTTTAGTTCGGCACAATTTAAACTGCCTGCCATGCCTGAGATTGAGTTGGCTCAGTTGCAGCAGTGGCAACAGCAAGCACAGCAGATTGACCTGAGCAGCTTGGCTGAATACTTCCAGTTAGAGGGCGCCTATTATGCACATATCAATGGTGCTTCTTTCCGTAACAATGCCTTTCATAAATTGTTTGCAGAATCCTTGCCGCCCTTATTAACTGCACTCAATCGTCCTGAGAATATACAGATCTTTGATGCCTATTTTGCCGATGCACGTGATGCGGTATTTAAGTTTTTAGACAAACTCGAAGCACAAAAAATTTTTAAGAAATGTCCTGCGGAAATTGCCGAGGGCTTCTATCAACATCCATGCGTGTTGCAATTGCAAAAGCTGTTTCAAGCTGTGCAGCAGACTCAGCAAGAATTTGAGCAGTTACAGGTCTATTTAAAAGCCTATTTATGTGTTGAAGTCAAAAAGCGTTTGCCTCAAGTGTTGCAACAAAAAGGGGAGACCACCTTTGCTCAACAAATCAAGACCTTGTCTGAAGCTTTAAAAGGCGAGCAAGGACAACGTTTCGCGGTATTTGTACAGTCACGCTATCCATTGATTCTGGTGGATGAATTTCAGGATACCAACCAAGATCAAGATGATATGTTGGCCAGTATCTGGCGCCATCCGCAACGTTATCAAAAAGGCTGCATGATTATGGTGGGTGACCGTAAGCAGGCGATTTATGGTTTCCGTGGTGGCGATATGCTGACCTTCCTGAATGCTTATCAGGATATTATGGCCAAACAGGGGCGTGAGTATAAGTTGGTGCATAACCACCGTTCGGTGAAAGAGCTGGTGGAAGTGGTGGATCTGCTATTTCAACGCCAGATCGATTTTGGTGAGCAGGTCAGCTATGACCCGATTCAAGCGGGTTCACGTCCGCACCCTGCCTTGGTTGAAAATGCACAATTTAATCCGCAACCTTTACGTTGGGTACAACTACACGAAGGCAATGAACAGGCCACACAGGTGGCGTGGCAGATTCAGCACTTACTCAACCAAGCCTATTTAAAGCAATTGTATTTAGAGGGTGATGTCCCGACTGCGATTGATGAAGATGATATTGCCATTC
Organism: Acinetobacter higginsii; assembly: GCF_000369845.1. NCBI lineage: Bacteria > Pseudomonadati > Pseudomonadota > Gammaproteobacteria > Moraxellales > Moraxellaceae > Acinetobacter > Acinetobacter higginsii. The sequence goes on from NZ_KB850213.1 coordinate 205,118, forward strand.
TTTCGCGTAGCCATCGCCAACTGGATGAAGTGCAATATGTATTGGAACGTATGGGGATTCGGGTCAATCGACCATCGAAACGCAGTGTGTTTGATTCCAGTATTGCACAGGATGTGGGGGCTTTGCTCACGGCGTTGCTTCATCCTTATGATGAAGCCAAGCTCAAACGGGCTTTGCTCAGCCGTTTATTTGGCTTTGATCTGGCTCGACTATTGGCCTTAGAACAAAGTGCAGAAGGCTTGAGTGATTATATTCAGCAGTTTGATGACATACGTGAAATGTGGCTGAATCAGGGCTTTTTATCGGCATGGCAGCGTTGCCTAAATCAGTTTGGTCTTTGGCAGCAACTGGTGGCCACACAAAGTAAAGACAATGAACGTGCCGTGGTGAATCTACGCCACCTCACTGATCTCTTGAGTCAGCACAGTGAACACGTTCAAGGGATGCAAAACCTGTATCACTGGTATTTAAAACAATTAAATTCGCCAAGTGATCGCGATTGGGAGCTTGAACATAAGCTGTCCAGTGAAGCGGGTGTGCAACTGATGACCATTCATCAGTCCAAAGGCTTGGAGTTTAAAATCGTCTTTTTACTGGGGGCGAATAAGGCCTTTGCTGAAGTACAGAAAACACTGAATTTTTCTACCACTGAAATCCAGTTGCCTGAAACGGGGCAAATACGGACGCAACGGGTAGTGGCAGTGGCAGATAAAAACTTTTTACAGCAGACTGAGCTGGATCAACATCAGCAACGTGCTTTGGCGGAACAAAATCGGTTGTGGTATGTGGCACTGACACGTGCCAGTCACCGTGTTTATGCCGTGTTTGAACCGGAAAAAGGCGATAAAAATAAGTTTTCAGGTTTGGCTTTTTGGAAGAGTCAGGGCGATAACTTTCAACATCCCTATAGTGCCGATGCTGAGCTGATCTTAGCGCGACCACAAGCCTTACAGATGCAACAAACTCAACAACAGCGTGTACTGTTGGCCCAAACACTGCCGACACAACGTTTTTATGCACGCGGAAAAACCAGTTTTAGCTATCTGGCACAACATTTAAAGCATAAAGCGACTCGGGCTGATCGCTTGGCCAATATCGATATTGATTTTGAGCAAGCTGAAGATGAGTTGAATCTTGCAGAATTGGAAAATAAAACCACGGCTCAGCCGATTGCCTGGATTAAACAGTATTTCCCGAAAGGGACCTTGGCAGGTAATTTCCTGCATGAGATTTTTGAGCAGATTGAGTTTCAGCAACCCCACATGTGGGTGGAAGAAATTCGCCGTCGTTTTAAAAATACCTATCAAAGTTTATGGTCAGAGCTACTATTACAATATCAACAGCATTTCCCTGAACAAGAAAATAGCGAGCAGCAACTGTATCAATGGATTGCTGATTGGCTTGGTGAGGTATTACATACGCCACTGAATCAGGGCTTTCAGTTAAAGCAATTAGCTGCAGGACAGTACTTGTCGGAATGTCCTTTCTATCTGGCTTTATCGGATCGAGTGCTGGCGATGCAGCGTGTACAGCAGCTTTTTGAGGAATATGGTATCGAAATGCCTGAGTTACTTGAGGCTAAATCTGCCCGTTACTTAAATGGCTCTATTGACTTGGTTTACTTCGATGGCCAGCGTTACCATATCGCCGATTATAAGAGTAATTATCTGGGGGCAGAGCAACTGGATTATCAGGCTACTCAAATTGCAGAAAGTATGTCGCTGTCGAGTTACTGGTTACAAGCGGCGTTATATCTGGTGGCACTACATCGTTATCTGTCGGTGAAATTGCAGGATTATGAGATGCAGCTGCATTTGGGTGGCGCATCTTATCTGTATTTGCGCGGCATGAATGGGCAGGCGAAGCAAGGCTGTTACTACTGGAAGCCTGAGGATGAGTTTATCTTGCGTTTGGATGCAATACTTGGATATTTTTCTGAGGATAAAGCTGGAAAAATGGTGTAGATAAAGTGCGTGATTTTAAATTAAACAAAAGCTTAGCTTGTGAATAACTCTGTTTATAACCTTGTGGACAAGCGTGTGGGTAAGTTTGAGGATAACTCTGTGGACAAACAAGTTGATGATCAGTCAGCACAAATGACATGGTTAAATATGTGGAGTGACTATCTCTCACAAGCACCATTTTCTCAATCTACTCAATCAGTTAACGCTGCACAGGTACTACAACAACTGGTTGAAGCCAGTTTACAAGGCGACAGTTGTATTGAGGCTGATCCAGCACAGATTGAAGCACTGGCTGATTTGGCCATTTCGAGTGAAATTGCAGTGACGCAAGTCGCGCCGTGTGTCTATGATCAGCAGGGCTTGGCATTATACCGATATTGGCATCTAGAGCAACGCCTCGCACAGCAGATTTGTCGATTAAAGCGACAAACGATTCAGGTTGTTGATACCGAACATTATCAAGACTTATTGAGTGACGTGCACCAGCAGGCTGCACTGAAAATGGTGCTGCAACAAGGCCTGAGCATTATTACCGGCGGGCCAGGGACAGGTAAAACCTATACCTTGGCACGTATTATTGCAGCCCTCAACCAGACCATACCTGATATTCGTATTGCCATGGCAGCACCGACAGGTAAAGCCGCGCAACGTATGCAGGAAGCATTACAGAACTCATTGAATGATCCAAAATTATTGGAATCAGGTTTAATTACAGATGAGTTGCGTAATCAAACCACGCAGACCTTGCACCGTTTACTGGGCATGGGCAATCGACAAATGCCACGCTTTCATCCCAAACAGCCTCTGCCATATGATGTGATTGTGGTGGATGAAGCCTCCATGCTGGATTTAAATTTGGCAACCCTGTTATTTGAAGCAGTCCCAGATCAATGCCGAATTATTTTGCTTGGTGATGCCAATCAGTTGGCTTCGGTTGATGTCGGCTCAGTTTTGGCTGATTTACAGCAAGTACAGGCATTGGCTGAAAACCGAGTCCAGCTACAGACCAGCCGTCGTTTCTCTGGTGAAGCCAAGATTGGGCAATTCGCACGATTTATTCAGGCCCAGCAAGATTTCAGCAGCCCTGATTTAGTTTTATCAAAACTAGAGGCGGAAATTGTTCAGGCTGCATCTTTGCAAACGATTTCCTTAAATAAAGATATGCCTGACCTGATCCAGTTGGAATATCTACCCGAGCAGCAGGATGTGGAGATTGAACCTTATCAACATCAGTTAATGGCTGGATTTCAAGCTTATATCGAAGCTTTGAAACATTATATACAGGCAGATGAACCTGCCGAGCACATCCAGAAGGTGATTCAAGCCTTTGATGATTATCGAATCTTAACGGCAGTTCGGCATGGGCCATTGGGAATTGAGCAACTGAATCGTTATGCCGGGCATTGGCTCAATCAGCAACTCAAACAAATTGCTGTTGGAGACTGGTATATCGGGCGTCCTGTAATGATGACCTATAATGACTATCAGCTTGGGATTTCTAATGGTGATATCGGGATCTGTTTTAAACATCGCACCCAGTCACAGCAATTTGAAGTCCTTTTTCTAAGCTTAAATAAATGGATTGCAGCGCATCGACTGCCACGCAGTATGCAAACCGCCTTTGCTTTAACCATTCATAAATCACAAGGTTCGGAATTTACCCATACCGCGATTGTTTTAGATGCGCATGCCGAGAAGCTGTTGAGTCAGGAATTGATCTATACCGCAGTCACCCGTGCTAAAAAAGTGGTGAGTATTTTGGCTGATTCAAAGGCTTTGCAGCAGGCATTGACGATACGGACTGTTCGCCGTAGCGGTTTAGTGCAAAAGATCAATTTGAACAGATTGTGAACTTATTCTTTAGAATTCACTATTTTGTAAGTAAAAGCTTACAAGGATTCGAGATATTGTCGCTAGAGCAAGCGCAAGGTTTTTGAGATTATGTACACACAAAGAGCCTAGCATGGAAAGCTAGGTAAATCGCAAAAATATAATAATAACGTCGTATGACAGCGAACTTACAGTGAAGTAAGTGATAAAAGAGGAAACTTACAGCCGCTAAGCCTTGTAGTTTTGGGAGAGACTACAGGGCTTTTTTATTTTCATGTCAAAATTCACTATAAAATCAACATAATCTATATCGTTCATAAAGTATTCTGAGAATATGTGAAAATTCATGCTTTTCAGAATGTGAGTCTATTTCGCTTCAATTCAATGATCAAATAAAAGGAAGAAATATAAAACTTATTGTCTGACAATTTTTTGTTATTATTAAGTTAAATGTTATACAGACTTGTACGTTTTTTCTTACACAGAGATAAGAGAAATGCTATTTTTCTTCACAATTGAATCTGACAGAATAGTCGGTATAGGAAAAGCGAATAGCAAGAGAAAGAACAATAAAAGAGAAGGGTGTGGAGTCTGCATTCAGAGGGTCTGAATGGTATAGAAAAAAAGAATAAAAAATAACAAAATTAAGAAGAATGATAAGTTCAAGCGCAAAAGCCCAAGTTTAACTTGGGCTTTTTTGTGCGTGTGATTTGGATGAATAGCCCTTAGACCAAGTCTGCTTCGGTACGATCGGTTGCAAATAGTGAACGACGTTGATTTTTTGGAATCTTTGGGCAGTTGGTTGAGATTTGATAAAGTGTTTTTGCTAAGGCTGGTAAGTGGGTACCGACCACAGATTTGCCTGTGGTTAACAGCGATACACTGATATCCCGTTCAGGATCAGCCCAGCATAGAATATTGGAAAAGCCAATATGGCCAAAAGCTTGTCCTGTCATTGGGCCAAACAAGCCGACAGGATTACTGCCGAGCATTGGACCCAGCGCATAGCGCATTGGTGCTAATAAGGTACGATCTAAGCTAACACCAGAGGTTGGCAGGGTGGAGCGGAATACGGTTTGAGCAGTCATAATTTGTTTGCCCTGATATTCTCCGCCACTTAATAGCATTTCAAAAAAACGTCCTGCTTGTTCAGCACTGGTATAGATGTTGCCAGCTGGGCAAATAGTGTCCATGAAACGGGTATCATTGGTGACATCGACTGCAAGCTGTAGACCGCCACCGAGTACATGATTGAGATAATGATCTGTGCCTAAACTTGGATGGATACCTGTGGCATAGTTCAAGGCAACATCGGCACGATATTCAGGTTTTAAACCATAGTTGAAATAATCCAAGTCCATTGGTTTTTCAATGTGTTCAGCCAAAAACTCTCGAACGCTTTGACCTGTTACCCGTTGAACGATTTCACCCAGAATATAACCTGCGGTAACCGCATGGTAGGCAAGATGAGTCCCTGAAGGAGAAACGGGTTTGGCGGCACAGAGCAGTTTTAAAATATCATCTTGATTAAACAGAAGTTCTGGTGTGACTTCAGTGTCGATACGTGGAATACCACCACGATGGGAGAGCAAATGGAAAATGGTCGCCCGACGTTTACCATTTACGCCATATTCCGGAATGTAATAACTAATCGGATCAAGTAAATTTAGCTCACCACGTTCATCCAACATATGAATCAACATCGCCGTGACCATTTTGGAGGCAGAGAACAGGCAAACTGGGGTATCTGGTGTCCCAATCTTGGCATCGGTGGCTAAGCCATCTGGAGAGTTACCTTGCGCATAACCGATGCTACGATTTAAAAGAATTTTCCCCTGACGACGTAAACATAAAGTAATGAGTGGATAATTGCCTGTTTTATATAGACCTTCAACACTGTTCCATATCTTTTGAATTTGTCTCTCAGTCATGCCACCCGATTCAGCCGAGACTTCATCTTTACTGCGAATGACTTGATTTAAGTCATGTGGTACATAACAGGTATTGGTTGATAAAATTTTCACGATTCCCTCGCAATATTTTCGTTTTCTTTCTTCTCTGTCATAAATTGAAAACAGAATCAGGCTAGTGTGCCTATTTTGTATAGCGCTGTCAGCTGCCGAATTGCCAGCGGATATAAAACAATTTTGCAATATAGCGATAGATCACTTAAAATAAGCGCCTTGCTGTAGTGATGCACGGCAGTCGGTTGGTTTCAACTGATCATTATCATTTTATTTTTGTAAGCATCTCGGAGAAATCGAATGGCTTTAACTAACACTGATCGCGCAGAGATCATCGCTAAATTTGCTCGTGCTGAAAACGACACTGGTTCACCTGAAGTACAAGTTGCTTTATTGACTGCTCAAATCAATGATTTGCAAGGTCACTTTAAAGAACACAAACACGACCATCACAGCCGTCGTGGTTTGATCCGTATGGTTAACCAACGTCGTAAATTACTTGACTACTTAAACGGTAAAGATCACGGTCGTTATGTTGCTTTGATCGGCGCATTAGGTTTACGTCGTTAATTCGATTTTACTTTGTTTTCGCTATTTCGCATGTTGCTATGCTTTATTGCTGAAAAGAGAGTTTCATCTAATTTATCTTAGATGACTTTAGAAGGGGCGCTTGTTCGCTCCTTCTTTGTGTTTAAATTTATTTAAAATTTTGATCTAGTGCGATGGCTTCTAAGCTTTGTCATTTATCTACACAGCAGTTGTAGTCTGAATGCCAAACCTTAGGGGTCTCACTAGAATAAAACTAGGAAAATATAATACATGTCAATGTTTAATATCGTTCGTAAAGAATTCCAATTTGGTCAACACCAAGTTGTTTTAGAAACGGGTCGCGTTGCACGTCAAGCAAATACAGTTTTAGTCACTATGGGTGGTGTGACTGTGCTCGTTGCGGTTGTGGCTCAGCCTAAAGCAAAAGCGGGTCAAGACTTTTTCCCGCTAACTGTTAACTATCAAGAAAAACAATATGCTGCTGGCCGTATCCCTGGTGGTTACGGTAAGCGCGAAGGTCGTGCGTCTGAAGCTGAAACTTTAATTTCACGTCTGATTGACCGTCCGATTCGTCCGTTGTTCCCAGAAGGTTATTTCAACGAAATCCAAGTAACAGCAACAGTTGTGTCTTCTGACAAAACTATGGATGCTGATATCGCTGCGATGCTTGGTGCTTCGGCAGCATTGTCGATTGCGGGTACGCCGTTCCGTGGCCCAATTGCTGGCGCACGTGTTGGTTTAATCAATGGTGAATACGTTCTTAACCCGAATTTTGAACAACTTGCTCAATCTGACCTTGACCTTGTAGTTGCGGGTACAGAATCAGCTGTGCTTATGGTTGAATCTGAAGCGAAAGAACTTTCAGAAGATCAAATGCTTGGCGCTGTACTTTTCGGTCATGACGAAATGCAAATTGCGGTTCAAGCGATTAAAGAATTTGCTGCTGCTGCGGGCGCAGTTGAATCTACTTGGGTTGCTCCAAGCAAAAACGAAGCACTTCTTGAGCAATTAAAAGCTGCTTTCGAAGCGAAAATTTCTGAAGCATATACCATTGCAGTAAAGCAAGATCGTTATGCAGCACTTGATGCACTTTATGCAGAAGCAGTTGCACAGTTTGTTCCTGAAAATGACGAAACTGGTATTGCTGATGAAGTGAACGAATTATTTGAAGATCTGAAATACCGTACTGTACGTGACAACATCTTATCTGGTAAGCCGCGTATCGATGGTCGTGATACCAAGACTGTTCGTGGTATCGACGTTCAGGTTGGTGTATTAGGTCGTGCGCACGGTTCTGCATTATTCACCCGTGGTGAAACTCAAGCATTGGTTACAACGACTTTGGGTAATACACGTGATGCCTTGATGGTTGATACGTTGTCTGGTACCAAAACTGACAACTTTATGTTGCACTACAATTTCCCTGCATACTCTGTCGGTGAAACGGGTCGTGAATCAGGTCCTAAGCGTCGTGAAATCGGTCATGGTCGTTTAGCACGTCGTGGTGTTCAAGCAGTTCTTCCTGCAGCTGATCGCTTCCCGTACGTGATCCGTATCGTATCTGATATTACTGAATCTAACGGTTCATCTTCTATGGCTTCTGTATGTGGTGCTTCATTGTCACTTATGGATGCTGGTGTACCATTGAAAGCACCAGTTGCGGGTATCGCAATGGGCTTAGTAAAAGAAGGTGAGCGCTTTGCCGTTCTTTCTGACATCTTGGGTGATGAAGATCACTTAGGTGATATGGACTTTAAAGTCGCAGGTTCTGCCAACGGTATTACTGCACTTCAAATGGACATCAAGATCGAAGGGATTACTGAAGAGATTATGGAAGTTGCATTAAACCAAGCATTTGCTGGTCGTATGCACATCCTGAATGAAATGAACAAAGTCATTTCACGTGCACGTTCAGAAATCAATGCACATGCGCCAACGTTTGAAGTGATCAACATCAACCCTGACAAGATCCGTGACGTGATTGGTAAAGGTGGTGCAACCATCCGTGCGATTACTGAAGAGACTAAAGCGGCGATTGATATCGAAGATAACGGTACTGTACGCGTGTTTGGTGAAACTAAAGCGGCTGCGAAAGCTGCGATTGCGAAAATCCAAGCGCTTACTGCAGAAGTTGAGCCAGGTACAATCTACGCAGGTAAAGTCATTCGTATCGTTGAATTTGGTGCATTCGTCAATATCATGCCAGGTACTGATGGTTTGCTTCACATTTCACAAATCTCAAATGAGCGTATTGCGAATGTGACTGACGTATTAAAAGAAGGTCAGGACGTTAAAGTACAAGTTGCTGATGTCGATAACCGTGGTCGTATCAAGTTGACAATGAAAGACATTGAACAAGCTTAATGCTAGCAAGCATTTTGCTTAAAAAAAGCGCATTGTTTTAACAATGCGCTTTTTTATTAAGTAAATGATTGTTAAAGACATAAAAATTAAAAACTATAAACATAAAATTTCTTGATATTAGACATTAGTCTAATGCTTTAATTGTGTGCCCCACAATTAACGTAGAATTCCCCAAATTTCCGTGCCTGCCTGTGTTTATGTGGTTTTAAATAGACAGTCGGAAGTCTATTTGTTCATCTCAATATGAAGGAATATCGCACATGCTTGTCGATCATGTCGCCACAGGTCAAGATGACCAACAACCTCCAAAGAAACCAAAGTTTTACCAGATTCTTTATGTGCAAGTCATCTTCGCGATTGTCGCGGGGATATTATTAGGTCATTTCTTCCCAGAACTGGGTGAAAGCTTAAAGCCATTGGGCGAAGCCTTCATTAAATTAGTCAAAATGATTATTGCTCCTGTAATTTTCCTGACCGTTGTGACAGGGATTGCAGGCATGAAAAATCTTGGCAGCGTTGGTCGTGTGACCGCGAAGGCCATGATTTACTTCCTGACATTTTCAACCTTGGCTTTGATTGTGGGCCTCATCGTCGGAAATGTAATTGAACCTGGTCATGGTCTAAATATTGATCCAAGTAGCTTGCACAGTACCAAAGTAGATGAATATGCTGCCAAAGCACATGAGTCGACCATTACCGGCTTCTTGATGAATATTATTCCAGATACATTGGTCAGTCCATTTGTATCAGGTCAAATTCTTCAAGTCCTGTTTGTTGCGGTATTGTTTGGTTTGGCATTGGCAAAATCAGGTGATTTGGGTCGTCCAGTCACTGATTTTCTACAGCAGCTCACCACGCCAGTATTTACCTTAGTCGGTATGTTGATGAAGTTTGCGCCGATTGGTGCATTCGGTGCCATGGCCTTTACCATTGGTGCTTATGGGATCAGTTCAATCGGTAATTTGATGTTATTGATTGCGACCTTCTACATTACTGCTTTGCTGTTCGTGATTATTATTTTGGGCGCAGTGGCACGTTATAACGGCTTCTCGATTATTGACTTGATTCGTTATATTAAAGACGAACTTTGGTTGGTACTCGGAACAAGCTCATCAGAAGCAGCATTACCGTCATTGATGGCAAAAATGGAAAAAGCGGGCTGTGAAAAGTCGGTGGTGGGTTTAGTCATTCCAACAGGCTATTCATTTAACCTGGATGGTACCAATATTTACATGACTTTGGCGGCATTGTTTATTGCCCAAGCTTGTAATATTGAGTTAACCCTCACTCAACAAATCACCATTCTATTGGTGGCGATGCTGAGCTCTAAAGGTGCAGCAGGGATTACTGGTGCGGGCTTTATTACCTTGGCTGCAACCCTGTCGGTTGTTCCTGCAATTCCAGTCGCAGGTATGGCATTGATTCTGGGTATCGACCGTTTCATGTCAGAATGCCGTGCATTAACCAACTTGGTGGGTAATGCTTGTGCCACAATCGTGGTGGCAAAATGGGACAATGCCTTGGACAAAGAGCAACTTGACCAAGCCCTTAAATATGGTGTGATTGAAAAGAAAGAAGTGTAATCTTCCTGAGATTCGGAAAAGCCTCCATGCTGTGCATGTGAGGCTTTTTTATTGGATGTCGTTTCAGTCCTGTAATAGCCGTAGCTTTTTATCTGGCTTCGTGGCAGCATTTCTATCGCCATCCTAATCTCTATTGTCCTATGCAACTTTATTATTTTTATCGTCATAACAGTGAAAATACGATTTTTATCAGTGCGGAACAACAAACAGAACATACGCTTGAATTTTTATGGGTTGATAGTCTTAGGCAGGATCTGGTGAATCATACAGAGGCTTGGCAGAAGAATATTTATGAGCATACAGGATTGGTACTGAATGAATTCCATTTGCGGGATTTACTCAATATCGAACACCCTTGCGCATTTGATACAGTCGAGGAATATGACCTGTTGGTGTTTCGCAAACTGATTAGCCCGGACGACCAGATTTTGGCAAATGAGAGTGCTTCAGAATCACATGAAAGTGTTTTTGGTTTGGCGACCACACCTATGAGTTTTATCTTAACACCTACGGTTTTGGTGAGTGTGAGAGAGCAGGGCAATCAGGCAGTAGAGAGCTATATTCAGCGTATTCAGACCATTATGGGACGACCGAGTACCGAGCAGAATAAACCACGTAAGTTAGCCAGCACCCCCGCAGATTTATGCTTACGCTTATTGAATAGCATGATTGATGGTTATCTGAATTTACGCACACCCTTAACCCGCCGTGTCGAATATTGGCAACAACAACTTTTACAGGGCAATCGTCGTTTTAAGCAGTGGCATCAATTGTTCCATGAAGATATGGCCTTTCAGCAAATCGAAAATCTCTGTGAAGAGCAGATCGAAACCTTGCAGGAATTTAGAGATGAACTGGTCGATAATTATCATCATGTGGTGGGTGAACATAAGCATAAAGCGCAAGATATTCTGTTAGTACGTCTGAACGATTTGATGAGTCATGTGGAGCGGGTGCAAAAGCATACGCTACGTTTAAGAAATGCCATTCAATCAGCCATCGATTTGCATTTCTCTGCAATTGCCAATCAAACCAATGAGAACATGCGCATCTTGGCGATTATTACCGCCATCTTTGCACCACTGACTTTATTGACTGGGGTCTATGGGATGAACTTTGAATTTATCCCTGGGCTGAAGTCACCTGTTGGCTTTTGGATCATGCTGGGTGTGATGCTGATGAGTACAGTGATGTTGCTATATTATTTTTATCGACAGCATTTGGTTGGGCGTGGTGAACGCAGTGTGATTGATTTGTTGGCTCAGCAACATCGGCAGCGTAATTTTAATCTGCTCTGGTTTTTGGATTATGAACCGATTAAGCAAACGCTGAAAGAAGTGGAGAAAATGACCAAGCTTAAATAGTTTGGGCTTGGTCAAGCTCTAATGATGGCTTAGTGAAAATGTTTGAGTTGTTTACGAAGTTGCTGTACTTCATCGATTAAATCCAGCATCACCGCAACAGCAGACAAACTGGCATCAAAGTCGCGTTGCAAACGATAGGCACGTCTGGCTCGACTGACATCTTCACCAATAAACTGATAGCTTTGTGGTTCTACAGAGATTTGCAAAATATCATAATCAATCAGTTTTAATACCCAGTCGGTACTTTGACCGCATGCTTCGGCGAAGTGTTCGAGATCAAGTGCCAATTGTTCATCAATGATTTCAACTTGGCTGTGACCGTCATATTGAATTTCTTTGTATTGAATGGTTGTCATGATCTTACTCCTTATGAGGCACGAGGTCGGAATGAAGCAAATGCATCGGCAAATTGTTGATAAGCTTGCTGATCTTGCTCATTGTGCACTGGCGGTAAAACAATATTAATGATTAGGTACAAATGTCCTGCAGTTTTGTTTGGAATTCCTTTGTCTTTTAAACGTAGTTGTTGCCCATTTTTTGCATTTTTGGGTAAATTTACTTTGAGCTGTCCAGCAGGGGTGCTGAGTTCTATACTTTGCCCTATACCTGCTTCCCAAGGACTGACATCAATGGTTTGATAGACATCAGCACCTTCAACACGAATTCGATCAGTATCTTTATATTGAATCTCGATATACAGATCACCATTTTCACCGCCGTTAACACCACTTTGACCTTGACCATTGAGGCGGATTTGTTGACCTTCTTTCATGCTTTTTGGAATTTTAACTTCCAAGGTTTTACGTTGTACCTCAGGTTCACCATAGACGTTATAAGTCGGAATCTGTAGGGTAATTTGTTGAGTTGAACCGTGATAGGCAATATCTAAATCAACTTGAATGCTGGCGTGCTGGTCTTCACCACGATAGCTGCGTTGTTGGCGCTGTGAACGTTGTTGTCCGCCGCCAAAGCCAGAACCAAAACGGCCAAATAAATCTTCAAAGCCACTAAAGTCAGCCCCATCACCGGAGCTTTGACGATAGAACTGTGAACCATCAAAACCACTATGCTGGCCTTGACCTGCATTAGAAAAGCCCTGAGGATGATCTAGCATTTGGTCATATTCTGCTTTCTTGGTGCTATCACTTAGGGTGTCATAGGCAACATTGATGGCCTGCATTTTAGTTTCTGCATCGGCTTCTTTGCTAATGTCAGGATGGTATTTGCGCGCCAGTTTCCGATAGGCTTTTTTGATTTCATCTGCTGTGGCGTCTCTTGAAACACCAAGCTCTTCATAATAATTTTTTGCCATGATCTATAATAAATATAATGATGTGTTTATTTCATTATGAAACGAATCCAAGAGATTTCAATGGATTCGATTGTATAAGACTTGTTCTGTTGTCTTTCTCTGCAGTAGCGAACGGATTTAGACCTTGATTGAAGCCATTGACTAGAGAAAGGTATCAACCAGACCATAAAGTGCAATCAAGACTAGCAGGACGCCACATAGTCCCAGAATCTTGGGATAGATACTATTTTGAGAGAGACTGCGGAAGAACAGATACACCAAAGACAGGGTTAGAAAGTCCAAAATAATCCAGGTTACAGTCAGTAGGCTTAAACTGAAATTGATGTTCGGTGAGATATGAATAAACTGCGGGAAAAAGGCTGAAAAGAAGATGATGTCTTTCGGATTTGAAATACCCACCAGAAAGCCTTTTTTAAAGCCACCGCTTTGTGCAGACACGGTTTGGATGGCGGTTGGATGAGGTGCCTGAAGCACTTCTTTAATAATGCTATAGCCCAGATAAGCAATATAAAGGCAACCTAGTATACGAATGGCTTTTAGGTAGTTTTCATCAATCGTGAGAAAACCCTTGAGAATGAGTACGGAAATAAAAATCAGGATTAAAGACGCAAAGTTGGTTCCAAAAATTGTCTCTAGTGCTTTTTTATAGCCACCCTTAAGGCCGGCACTGGCGACCAAAATCATCACAGGACCAGGCGTGGCAATCAGTACAACCACACTGATGATAAACAGCAAGTATTCGAAGTAATTCATAAGGTAAATTTTAGGTCTATGTTCTTGGGAGATTTGAAAATTGTTTTATCGCATAGACCTTAATACAAAATAAAAAAAGACGGAAGCCCGTCTTTTTTTATTTTTAACATTTAGTCAATTAACTTAAATGTTCACCGAACAAACCTAAAGCTTCTTCTGCAGTAAATTCATAACGTGTATTACAGAACTGACAATCCATTTGGATTGGGTTTTGAGCTTCCAGTGTTTCATGAACTGCAGTCACGCCGATTTGGATCAAGGCATTGGCACAACGTTCTTTCGAACAGGTACAGCCAAACTTTAACTGCTCAACTTCAGGTAAACGCACTTCTTCTTCGTTATACAAACGATAGAGGATTTCATTTGCAGGAAGATCGGTTAACTCTTCTGGTTTAAGGGTTTCAGTGAGCATGGTCAAACGTGGCCATAGATCTTCATCAACCAACTTTTGCTCTTCTTCATCATTACGAGGAAGCAGCTGAATCAATAGACCACCCGAACGTTGGTTATTGGTTGCCAATACAATATGGGTTGGGATCTGTGCAGACAAATCGTAATACTGTGTCAAACAACCTGCCAAGGTCGGTTGATCAAGTGGGACAATCCCTTGATAGCGTTCGCCGTGTTCAGGTTCAATGTTGATGAACAGCACTGGATTGGTTAAAGCTGCAAGCACAGTACGACTGTCGCCACCTTCAACGAAACGAGGATCTTCTTCATAATCGGCCAATGCGCGAACTTCACCTAAATGGTTGCACTCAGCCATGGCCCATTTAAAAGTTCCATTTGCTTGGATCTGTAAACTAATCCGGCCACGAATTTTGAGTGTACTGGCAAGTAAGGCTGTTGCACTGAGCATCTCACCTAACAGGCTTTGTACCGCAGGCATATATTCACGTTGCGCCAAAATTGTTTGAAGCGCTTCTTCTAAATGCACGACTTCACCGCGAACAGGGCAGTCTTCGATAAAAAAGCGTTGGCGTAAATCAGACATATTTTTCTCCAGTATCCCCTAAGGGGAAAACAAAGCAACGCTTTGCCTTGTAAAGCACTTCAGGCTTTATAAAAAGGTGCATGGTATGCAGTCAATAATGGTGTCAGTTTGCCAAAACTCAAGATATTTCATTGAGTGAATTTGCATCACTTTGTGTGTTTTGATCATTGCTCAAGCGATCTGATCTTAAAGTTTTTGTGTTTTCAAATAAATACTCAAGTTCTGCAATCGCACTTGGGTAGTTTTCAAGGACATCTTGTTGATCATGGGACCAATGCTGCTGCAGGAGCAGCTGTTCATCTTCCTGTTTAAAGCACTCAATTTGAATATGTGCATCTTCAACGGAGAGACCCGTTTCAATCAATGCCTGTTGTGCCATATTTAACGATGAAGCATAGGTTTCACGCCAAATATGTTGTACGCCTAAATCATTGAGTAAATGCGCATGATGGCGGTCACGTGCTCGTACAAAAAGGGTTAAATCTGGATAGTTCAAACGTAGATGCCGCGCCAGATTCATACTGTCTTCCACATCATCAATTGCAATAATCAATAATTTACAATATTCAATGCCTGCAGCACGTAAGTTCTCGACTTGGGTGACATCGGCATCAAAGAAACGATGTCCATATTGTTCAATAAAATCAGCGTCGGGTTGATTGCTATCAATGACACTGAATTGTTTGCCTTGAGCGTGTAAGGCCCGTGCGATGACTTGTCCAAAACGGCCAAAGCCCAAAATAAGAATCGGGTGTTGAGGGACATCGTCAATCTTTACTGCCACCTGCTTCTGCAATTTTGGCAAAACTTTTGAATCCAATAACCAATACAGCAGTGGGGTCAAGAGCATTGAACCAAATACAATGAGTAAGGTCGGTTGCAGAAGACCTTTGGTCAGCAAGTTCTCACTTTCTGCCAGCTTGAGCAGAATAAAACTGAGTTCGCCGCTTTGCGCCAAGGTGATTGCAAACAGGATACTGAGTTTGGCGTGGCGCTGTTGGTAATAGCTGATTGCTGTAACAACAGCAGCCTTGATCACAACTAAACCA
Source organism: Acinetobacter higginsii (assembly GCF_000369845.1). Classification (NCBI taxonomy): domain Bacteria; kingdom Pseudomonadati; phylum Pseudomonadota; class Gammaproteobacteria; order Moraxellales; family Moraxellaceae; genus Acinetobacter; species Acinetobacter higginsii. The sequence goes on from NZ_KB850213.1 coordinate 220,844, forward strand.
AAGATTGATGCGATGATCAATAATGGTGTTTGGACAAGGGGTTGCAGTGAAAGCCCCAAGCCAATCGCCAGAAAAAATAGTCCTGTTGCAGCATCTTTAAAGGGTTCAAGAATGCGTTCAACTTCACTTTTAAATTCGGTTTCTGCGAGCAGTAATCCTGCTAAAAATGCAGCAATCAATATATGGATATTGAGAATATCCATAATCAAGATCACGCTCAGCAGCACCAATAAGCTAAGAACAGGAATCAGATGGATACTATTTTTCCGTGCTAAGAAACGGAATGCTGGGCGCACTAAATAACGGCTGGCTAAGAATAATCCTGAAAATGTCGCGATGATTGCTGCAAAATAGGCAATGCCATGCCGTGTAGAAGCAGTGTCTTCAAGTAATGGAAATAACACAATCAAGATAGCGGCAACAAAGGCTTGAAATTGCAAGGTTGCTAAAGTCGCTTGTCCTAATTTGTTATTGAGTTGCTGTTTTTTTTCTAGGAGTTGTAATGGTAAAGCGACTGCGGATAGCGCTAAAGCACATCCGAGAATCAGACTGGTTAGCACATCATTAAACAGTAAAAAACATGCGCCAATCAGAACAAGAGTAATGATTAGGAGTTGTAATCCGCTGTTTTTTAGAATGCCTCTACGCTCGAGCCAAAGTTGTTGTGGTCGAAAAGCAAAACCGACAAAGAACATGACTGCAATCATACCAAAATGTAGCAACTGCTTGATGAGCTGAGGATCTTCAATCAGGCCTGAAACACTGGAGCCAAGTAACAGTCCTGCAATCAGATAACCCAGAACAGTATTGGTGGCATAACGTTTTGCTAATGGAACAAAAATTAAAGTCGCAGCCAGTAAAAAAATAATCGGTAGCAGTAAAGACATTGAATGCCTCAAATTTTTCTATTTTGTCTAGACTAACTCAAATGAGTCGTCTGTAAAAATATGATATTGGAAAACGTTCGATGACTTGAACACGCTCAGACTAAGCCTCTAACTAAACTCTTGCGGATCAACATCAATCGATAGCCTTAGTAGATGCTGGCGAGGTAAGTGTACGACGTGTTGCCACCATTGGCGCAAATAAAAATGCAGTTTTGCTCGATCGCTAGACAAAATCACCATATGTGCACGATAACGGCCTGCTTTACGTTCCATCGGTGCGGGAATCGGTCCCCAAATGTCGACTAAATCTCCAGCCATTGTCCGTAATTGTTGTGCAATATCCGCTAAGAATTGCTGACTATAATCCCGATCTTTAGATTCAACCCGAACCAATACCGCATAGCGATAGGGTGGAAGGAGTGCGATTTTACGATCAGCCAGCATTTGTTTGGCGACTGTACGGTAGTCATGCTCAATTAAAGTGGTCAACATCGGGTGATCGGGGCGTAGGCTTTGTAAATAGACACTGCCTTTATGCTCGCCTCGACCAGCACGGCCGGCGACCTGTACAATCAACTGTGCGGTTCGCTCAGGTGCACGTGGGTCGACACTGAGCAAGCCTGCATCAATATCTAAAATCGCAACGAGCGTCACATGTGGGAAATGATGACCTTTGGCTAGCATTTGTGTACCCAATAAAATATTGGGTTTATTTTGCTGAATGCGATCATAAATTTTCTGCCAGCTACCCACTTTGCTGGTACTGTCACGATCGACCCGAATCACTTCATGGTGTGGGAATAACTCTTGTAAGTGTTCTTCAAGTTTTGCTGTGCCTGCACCAATGGTTTTTAAGCTTTGTTTCTGACATGCAGGACAATGATCAGGCAGGCGATTGATGGTGCCGCAGTGATGGCAATGTAAATAATGATAGGGCTGTGAATGCAAAGTAAAATGCGCATCACAATGTGGGCAGTTGGCTTGCCAACCACAGCTTTCACACATCAGGATCGGTGCATAGCCGCGTCGATTTAAAAAGATCAGCACTTGTTCTTTACGCTCTAACGTATGCTTGATTTGTTCGATGAGCGTTTGGCTGAGTCCGTGCTTCTTTTTTGCGATTTTTAAATCAACCACATGCATTTTCGGCAGTACCGCCACGCCCGCACGTTGATTTAGTTCAAGCAAATGTAATTTGCCCGATTCTACCAAGTGATAACTGTCGATACTTGGTGTTGCAGATCCGAGAATGACAGGGCAGTTCTGTAAATGACCACGATATAGGGCTACATCACGGGTATGGTAGCGGAAACCTTCTTGCTGCTTAAAGGAGAGATCATGCTCCTCATCCAAGATAATTAAACCCAGCTGAGGGAGTGGGGTGTAAATTGCAGAACGTGTACCAATAATAATCGAGGCTTTGCCCGTTTGCGCATGTTGCCACGCCTGCATGCGTTTTGAATCATTTAAGCCTGAATGTAGTAAGGCAACATCACAATGAAAGCGTGACTTAAAACGAGCGACCGTTTGCGGGGTTAAGCCAATTTCAGGTACCAGTACCAGCACCTGTTTACCTTGTTTTAATACCTCATACATGACTTGCAAATAGACTTCAGTTTTACCACTGCCGGTCAAACCATCCAATAAAAATGCTTGGTATTGATGCTGCACTTTGAGGATCTGTTGAATCGCTTTCTTTTGATCTTCGTTCGGTGTCAAAGGTACTTGTGCCAGTTGTACTGGTGTTGGGGTGAAATCATGTGGTTCAAGACAGCATTCAACCAAGCCTTTCTTTTCTAGGGCTTTGAGGGTTGAGGTTTCTACACCACTTAGATTGAGCACATTTTCAGTGGTGCCGTTTGGATGCAGTTTAAGAACCTGATAAGCATCATATTGTTTTTGAGAGCGTTTTAATAAAGAGGCTGGGTCTTCATGGGGAATGATCTTCCATAAATGAAACAGGATATCTAAGGCTCGCCCTTGTCTTAATAAGCTGGGCAGGGCACTTTGCATCACTTCACCAATCGGGAATTGGTAATATTGTGCTGACCATGTCAACAAAGTTAAAACTTGTTGGTCTAGAATCGTTTCCTGATCAAGTAATTCTGTGATGGCCTTAAGTTTGAATTGTCCTGTAAATACTTCGTGAGGATCTACTTTTTCAGTAATAATTCCCACGAGGTTTTGCCGCCCAAAAGAAATGGCAACGCGTGCACCGATTTGTGCTTGTGCATATTGCTCAGCACTGACTGTATAGTCAAAGGTGTCATACACATAGACGGGTATCGCGACTCGAATACGGTAGAGAATAGCGTTAGAATTTTGGCTAGGCATATAGGCTTCATTCATGGGTAAAATGGCATGACTGCATGTCATGGAATTATGCTAAAGTGCGAAGTGTTATGTCGATGAATTTCTTGTGAAACGCTCAGGTTTCACTTCAAACACGGATGCAACTGTAACAACAACTATTTTGGGACAATTAGAACAGAACCATGCCTGCTTATCAATTTACCGCGCTTGATGCCTCAGGAAAGCAACATAAAGGTGTGCTGGAAGGGGATTCTGCACGCCAAATTCGTCAACAGTTACGCGATAAAGCATGGACACCCATTGCGGTCGATGCCGTTGAGCAAAAAGACAAACAGCAACAACGTTCATGGTTTAAAAAAAGCTTTAGTGCCTATGATTTGGCACTGATGACCCGCCAGCTTTCTGTGTTAGTTGCTGCAGGTATTCCACTTGAAGAAGCACTGCGTGCAGTGAGTAAACAAAGTGAAAAATCACATGTGCAAAACCTATTAATCGCCGTACGGTCCAAGGTTCTGGAAGGACATTCACTGGCGAAAAGTATGCAGCAATCGGGTCGATTTCCCGAACTGTATATTGCCACCGTTGCTGCAGGCGAGCGCTCAGGCCATCTTGATTTAATCTTAGATCAGTTGTCGGATTACACCGAAAATCGTTTTGCCATGCAGAAGAAAGTGCAGGGCGCGATGATCTATCCGATTGTACTGATGTTGATGTCTTTCGGGATTGTGATGGGCCTGATGACCTACGTCGTGCCTGAAATCGTCAAAACCTTTGAACAAAGTAAAGAAGCCTTGCCTTGGATCACGGTCGCATTGATGAAGGCCAGTGCCTTTATTCGGCATACTTGGATTGGCATGCTCATTCTTGCATTTATTGCCATTATTGTATTTACCCGTTTTTTAAGAACCAATGCGGGACATTATGCATTTGACCGATTAACACTCAGATTACCACTATTTGGTAAACTTTCGCGTGGTATAAATGCGGCACGTTTTGCCAGTACCTTATCGATTCTGACTCGTTCAGGTGTGCCTTTGGTCGAAGCCTTGCGTATTGGGGCGGAAGTCAGCAATAACTGGGTGATTCGTGATGCGATTGAAGTGGCAATGGAGCGTGTAACAGAAGGTGGTAATTTGGCAACACAGTTGGAGCGTTGCGGTTATTTTCCACCAATGATGGTACAAATGATTCGAAGTGGTGAAGCGTCTGGTGAACTGGACCGGATGTTGGATCGTGCATCGACCATGCAAGATCGTGAGGTAACCACCTTTATTTCAACTTTACTGGCGTTACTCGAACCCTTGATGCTGATTTTTATGGCAGCAATTGTATTGGTGATTGTGATTGCGGTAATGTTGCCAATTATTAATATGAACAATATGATCTAATGAGTGACATGCAAGAGATGAATATGAATAATTCAATGGATAAACAAAATGTTGGACGTAGCTTGAATGCTTCTCCTGTTGCAGAATCTTGCAACTCAGAGTCAGAGTATAATCTTAATCCTGCCACTCGAAGCATAGCTTCTCGTCTTGCGACCCGACCGAGCGTTGCCCGGTTTAATCGGGTCTCAGGATTTACACTCATTGAAGTGATGGTTGTTATTGTAATTCTTGGTGTTTTGGCAGCATTGATCGTTCCAAACGTGATGGGGCGTGGTGAAAAGGCTAAAGTGGATACCACCAGTATTACCTTAAAAGGTGTCGCGGGTGCTTTAGATCAATATAAATTAGATAATGGTCGTTACCCATCGATGCAAGATGGCGGCTTAGATGCATTGGTGAATCAACCTGCTTCTGCAAAAAATTGGTTACCGGGTGGTTATGTCAAAGGTGGCTATCCAAAAGACAGTTGGGAAAATGATTTACAGTATGTAATTCCAGGTCGTGAAGGTCGTGCATTTGATTTATATTCGTTTGGCGCGGATGGTAAAGAAGGTGGTGAAGGCAATGATGCGGATATTTATTATCAGCCATAATGTAGAATAAAATATCACTTCACTTTTGAATTAAATAAATAGAGAGTGAAGTGATAATGTTTCTTAATTAAATAAAACAACATAACTATTTGAAAAATATATAATCAATAAAATATTGAATATGTGAGAGTTATAATAAGAATTATTCCCATATTTGATAGTTACAAGAAAAAGAAATTATGCAGAAAAATAGACTATTTCTTTAGATCAAAGCTTTGCATAATAAATTCAAGCCATTGAAAAAAGATGTGGAGAAATCAGATGAAAGCATTCTTTATGTTGGATGAACTGAATCAGTTTCATTGGGCAATGCTTAAATCTGTATTGCTCATCTTAAGTCTATTACCCTTTAGTGAAGGTGCTTTAACCTTGTGGCAAGCTTCAGAAGGAAGCAGTCAAATCATGATCGGCTTTTTTGCACTGAGTATGTTGAGTGCATGGTTTGTATTGTGTTTTTTAAGCGCCTTAAAAACCAGTGTTTGGGATAACCATGAGCTGATTTCTAAATATGAGCAGCTTGTATTTAAAGCCTATCGATATATTCCAATGCTGTTTTTATCGAGTCTCGTGGCGTATTTATCGGTGCAATTATCGATTAATGTCTAAGCCGAAGATATTCAAAAAAACGTAGACTCAAGATCTACGTTTTTTTGGTCTAAAGTTAAACTGGTCGCACCAAGAGCATTGTCATTTTACGCACGATAGGCAAGACCAAGAGCAGCACAGGAAATGCGATCAGCCAAGAAATTCCCCATGCTGACATCCACGTTGCAAAAGAGAACTGCTCAAAACCCATACTTCTGAGCGTACTAATACAAGACACAATAAAAGTCATAATAATGGACAAGAAGAAGGGTAAAACAATGGATGCGTAACGATTAGGAATTTTTTGAAAATTAAAACTAGAAGATTTTGAACTCTGCATTTTTTACTCCGTAAACCAACAAACGCCAGTGCCTTATCCAAGATAAAAAATATCTTGATCAAATAGCTCCAAGCCTTGTTGGAGATATGTTGGCACGTTGATTGACGTAAACGTTTACGGCTTTATGATCAGCAAAATTAATTTAGCATGAAGTTGCTCAATTGAAAATAAAAATAAGCGTATTTATTGAGTTGGATAGATTCGCTATGCTGCAACTGGGCTTAAAAGAGAGAAAAGGAAAAAGCATGCAACAGATCGAATGGAATGACTTTACTAAGGTTGAATTACGTGTGGGTAGAATCATTCAAGCGGAAGTGTTTCAACAAGCGCGAAAACCCGCTTATATTTTGCAGGTGGATTTTGGTGAAGAACTTGGGATCAGAAAATCCAGTGCGCAAATTACCAAGCTGTATCAGCCTGAGAGTTTGATTGGAAAATTGGTGGTTGCTGTCGTGAATTTCCCGAAAAAGCAGATTGGACCGATTCAATCAGAGTGCTTGGTGACAGGTTTTCATAATGCAGATGGGGATGTCGCACTTTGTGTCCCAGAGTTTGATGTTCCTCTGGGCACAAAGTTACTGTAATTTATCGACGTGATTTGAAGCTGATATCAACTTTACGTGGGCGATAGATCCAGCCTACGATCAATAAAAGCAATGAGAAAATCAAGATCGGGTAATCACTCAAACGATTGTAGAGTGTTTGCCCTTGCATGGCAGGTAAGTCACCACGTAATACCGCTTCTTGATCAATTGGCGCCTGTTTAACAATATGACCATGCTGATCAATAAATGCGGTCACACCAGTATTGGTGGCGCGAATAAACCAACGACCATTTTCTTTGGCACGCATCTGTACCATTTGCAGATGTTGCCAAGGTCCAGCCGTCCCCGTGAACCATGCATCATTCGACACGGTGATTAAGAAGTCACTATTAGCAGCATTACGACGGGTCAGGTTTGGATAGGCTACTTCATAGCAAATGGCGGCTGCCAGTGCATGACCTTTCACAGTCAGCGGTTTTTGATTGGCTTCACCGCGTGAAAAACCACTCATGCTGACATCGTTCTGCATCGCAGGAAGTACCCATTTCAGCATGCCTGACAATGGAATATATTCGCCAAAGGGTACTAAACGTTGTTTCTTATACAAGCCAAAGGAATCGCTACCCGATGCCATAATACTGTTGTAATACAACGGTTCACCCACTTGCTGCGATTTGGCTAGATCCCAATAGGGAATACCTGTGACCCAAGCGGTATCAGTTTTCTTGGCTTGTGCCGACATTGCATCCAAGAACTCTTGAATATCGGTCTGGAACATTGGAATTGAGGATTCAGGCCAAACGATAAGATCACGGCCCCATTCTGCGCGCGTCAGGGTGGCATAGATTTCTAAGGTTTTAATCTGATATTCAGTCAGCCATTTCAGATCTTGCGGAATATTCCCTTGAATCAGTGAAACACTCAGCGGCTTCGCTGCTTTAGGCTGCACAAATTGAATAAAACCAGCGCCCCAAGCACCTAATACGAGAAGTGCAGAAGGAATGGCCCAGAACCAACGACGGTTTAAAATCTCAACCAAGGCACAGGCCAATACAATCACGACAAATGAAACGGCATAGACCCCGAATAAAGGTGCATAGCCATCGAGTAAGCGTTCAGTGAAGGCATAACCCGCAAATAACCATGGGAAACCTGTGAATACCCAAGTTTTGGCCCACTCAAACAACACCCAGAGTGGCGCGAAAGTTAACGGTGTTTCTGGGAAGAAGCGACGATACAACCATGTTTGAAATGCGGTAAATAAGCCCATTGCGGCTGCCATAAAGACAATCATCAAAATGCTTAGAAAGGCATTGGTATCGCCATAGGTATGGATTGAGGTATACAGCCAGAATGCGCCGACAAACCATAAACCAAAACCATAAGCCCAACCGAGCGCAAAGGCTTGGCGTGGACTACGTTGACGCAATACCGCATACAATAATGCAGGTGACAGAATCGCAAGCCACCAAAAATAGTAGGGGGCTAAAGCCAAACTAAAGATTGCACCTGAAATTAGTGCAATCAACAGTGGAAAAATAAAAGGAAGCTGAGTTTGTGCTTGAGATGGATTTAACAGCTTCTCAAAATGGGTTCTCATTGACGGACAGCTCGAATCAGATGGATAGTGCGTGCATCTGCTTCAATAATGGTAAATTGCCAATCTCCAAGTTCAATGGTTTGACCTTGTAAATCGCTCACTAAACCAATCTCTTGCAGCAGTAAACCGCCCATAGTTTCAACTTCATCGTCAGAAAAATCTGCATCTAAAATAGTGTTGAAGTGTTCGATTGGTGTAAGTGCCTGCACAATCCAAGTATTGGCTGTGGTCGGATCATTGTCTGGTACGATATACAGTGCTTCTTCATCTGCGATATCGTGCTCATCTTCAATTTCACCGACAATCTCTTCGAGAATATCTTCAAGAGTAACCAAACCAGAAGTCGAACCATATTCATCGATGACAATTGCAATATGGGTTTGGGTATTTTTCAACATGCGCAGCACTTGGTCTGAACGTGCACTTTCAGGTACAAATACAGGCTGACGCATCAGTGAGCGAATATCGACTTTGACATTGCGCTCGGTTAAGAAGGGCAATAGATCTTTCGCTAATAAGATACCAACGACATTATCCGTTTGATCCGCAGAGAATACCGGGAAGCGCGAATGTGCCGAATCAATCAGCACATGCAGAATATCAAGTAATTGATCATCTTCCTGCAAACTGATAATCGCTGTACGCGGCGTCATGACTTCTCGAATCTTGGTTGCTGGCAGATCGAGAACACCCTCAAGCATAGCAACAGTATCTGGCTCTAAAAAGCGACGTGAGTCTTGAACTAACTTGAGTAATTCATCGCGGGTTTCAGGTGCGGTACCTAACCATTTTCTTAAGCCACGCATACCCCACGATGGACTGGATTCCTCGACCATGATCTTTCCTAAAGACTCTCTATATCAATTAGATGATTTTCATCATACCGAAGATAAAGCGGATATGCATCAATAATACTATGTAAAAAACGTACAGTTTTTCAAAACACTGTTGATGATTTTTATATGAGCGGTTTATGCTAAAATGTGAATCTTCGAATATTTGAGTTTTATGATGTCTGAACAACCAAAACTTCCTGCTGTTCAAATCAATACGCGAGGTTTACGTTGCCCTGAACCTGTGATGATGTTGCACCAAGCCATTCGCAAAGCCAAGTCTGGCGATGTGGTTGAGGTACTTGCTACAGATCCGTCTACATCATGGGATATTCCAAAGTTTTGTATGCATCTCGGACACGAGTTGGTGTTAAAAGAAGAAAGTCTGGATGAAAACAGTAATACTGAATATCGTTATTTAGTGCAGAAAGGCTAAGGTCAGTATTTAAATATAAAGCTTAAATCACGACTAAATTGATTTTATCAACGTTATCGTGATTTAAGTTATTTAATTAAAGGTTGTATTAATTTATTAATAATAATGCCTTTCTTTAAACTACAAGAATTTGCTGGTTTAATAATCCATTTGTCGGTATTAAGATCAATAGGGTAAGGCTCTCCACTTCCATATGCTATTACTTCTCCATTTTTGTATTCTTTTTCATCAACCACTAAAACATTTTTTTTAGAATCCCAATAAGCTTCTTGAGTTGCGAAAATAGGAAGAATTCTATTTTCCCTATTCTCAAAATATAAACATGACCCTTCAATGTTTATAGTTGCCTCGCTATAACTGGCATTGTCTCCTTCACCAGTATATTTTATTTGAGGAATAATGACTGTAGATTGAGAGCTTTTAGTCTCTTGGTTAGGGTTGTTACATCCATAAAGAAAACATATGAACCCAATGAATGAGCTAAATAGTTTAAATTTTTTATTCATGATCAATAGACTAAAGAAAATCCTAGGTTATAAATTTCATCCGTAGACATATAATAATATTCTGTACATTCGCTTGTGCTTTTAATTCTTGGGCTAATGGAGAATTAGCTGCATAAGTATGAAAAGAGCATAAAGCTATAAATGGTAAAAATATACACTTCTTAAAATTATTCATCTTTAACCTTTAAAATTATTTTAAGGTTTGAAATTATCATATTGAGATTTTAATTAATTTACGTTTTATGCACTAAATTTAATCAGATGGTGCCGATTTTATAAATATTTATTTTTTATTTCAGACCTTGTCTGTTTGTTATATCCGATGCTGAAAATATATTTGAATATTGAAGTAGCTAAAGTCCACAAAGATAAAACCCACCAAGACAGCGTCTTAGTGGGTCGCAAGGAATTACATATTCGGATAGTTCGGACCACCGCCACCTTCAGGCGTTACCCACGTAATGTTCTGTGATGGGTCTTTGATATCACAAGTCTTACAGTGTACACAGTTGGCTGCGTTGATCTGGAAGCGTTTAGAACCATCATCATTTTCCATGATTTCATAAACACCAGCAGGGCAGTAGCGTTGAGCTGGCTCATCCCATTTCGGTAAGTTCACGTTCACTGGAATTGAAGGGTCAGTTAACTTCAAATGAGCAGGCTGGTTTTCTTCATGTACGGTATTGGATACGAATACAGAAGATAAACGGTCAAAAGTTAACTTGCCATCTGGTTTTGGATAGTTTGGCTTAAACGTTGACGCATCCACTGTTTTAAGCACGGCAAAGTCTTGTTTAAGATCATGCAAAGTGAATGGCACTTTAAAGATGTTTTGATCGATAAAGTTAAATGCACCACCCACCCATTGACCAAACTTGTGCATCGCTGGACCAAAGTTGCGTGAACGATATAACTCTTCTTTTAACCAAGAATTGTTATATTTGTCAGTATAAGCGGTCAGCTCTTTGTCGAAATGGTCGTCGCCTTCGAGTACGCGTGCAATCGCAAGATCACCACCTTTGGCAACACCCGCCGCAATCGCTTCAAAGACTGCTTCACCGCACAACATACCTGATTTCATTGCTGTGTGAGAGCCTTTGATTTTTGCGAAGTTCAAGAAACCAGCATCATCACCAATCAAGCAACCGCCTGGGAAGGTCAATTTAGGTAAAGCGTTAAAACCACCTTTGACGACTGCACGTGCGCCGTAAGAAATACGTTTGCCGCCTTCAAGGAATTGCTTAATGGTTGGATGTGTTTTCCAACGTTGCATTTCCATGAATGGGTACATGTGCGGATTTTCATAAGATAAATCGACGATCATACCCAAAGTGACTTGGTTATTTTCAGCGTGGTATAACCACCAACCGCCAGAAGAACCTGTTTCAGACAAAGGCCAACCAGCACCATGCATCACTAAGCCTGGCTTGTGTTTCGCAGGGTCGATTTCCCAAAGTTCTTTGATTCCGATCCCGTAATGTTGTGGATCAGCATCTTTGTCGAGATTAAATTTTGCAATCAGGCGCTTACCGAGGTGACCACGGCAGCCTTCAGCGAATAAGGTATATTTGGCATGCAGTTCATAGCCAGGCGTGAAGTTATGGGTTGGCTCACCATTTTTGCCAATGCCCATATCACCTGTTTGGATGCCTTTTACCGTACCATCTTCATGGTAAAGCACTTCAGCAGCAGCAAAGCCCGGGAAGATTGAAACTTCAAGTTCTTCGGCTTTTTGACCTAACCAACGCACTACATTACCTAAAGAAACGACATAGTTTCCTTCGTTGTGCATTGATTTCGGTACCATCCAATATGGCATTTTTTGTGAATTGCTTTCAGAGGTGAGGAAATAGGTTTCGTCACCTGTTACAGGTACATTGAGAGGTGCACCGTCTTCTTTCCAGTTTGGAAACAATTCATTCATGGCACGTGGTTCAAGTACAGCACCAGAAAGGATATGCGCACCTACTTCAGAGCCTTTTTCAACAACACATACAGAAAGATCAGGCAGGTTGTTTTCAATCGCTAATTGACGAATTTTAATCGCAGCAGATAAACCCGAAGGTCCTGCGCCAACGATCACTACGTCAAACTCCATCGCTTCACGTTCGATGTGTTCCATGTAGGACTCCTCATATTTTTAAGGGTGGCAACCGTAATATTGCGATTCGGTGCTGCCATGAGTGTTCTGAATTGCCGAACACAAATGATAGTATGTGCTCGCAAACGTTTGGGCTAGTATAGTTTTAAACCTTGGTCTCGCCAATTGGCTGAGCGGTCATATTTTCTCGTCATCAAGGCATAAACTATGATAAATGAAAATGATTCTCCACAAAACCCTTTAGAAAATCAGGGAAAAATCATGTTTTCTGATGATAAAAACTTAATCGACATTGCACAATACATAAAAGATGTACAGCAAAGTCACAAAAGGTCAATTCCCCCATTGGACCAGTGGCATCCAAAGCATTGCGGCAAAATGGATCTACGCATAAAAGCCAATGGCGAATGGTGGCACGAAGGTCAATTGGTCAAACGACAAGCGCTACTCGACCTGTTTAGCAAAATCTTGTGGAAAGAAGACGGCAAATTCTATCTTAAAACCCCAGTTGAACAGATTGAAATTGAAGTCGAAGATGAGCCTTTGCTCGTTAATCAGGCAGATCAGGTGGAAATCGAAGGTAAAACCTATTTGCAGCTGACGACGATCAATCAGGATGTGGTGATTGTTGATGAGCAACATCCCATTTTTATGCGTGAATATGACGGTGAGTTAAGGCCCTATGTACATGTTCGCTTTGGTATGAATGCCTTGATTCAACGTCAGAGTTTTTATCATCTCGTGAACTACGGCAGTTTGTCTGAAAATGCGCAGGGCGAGACGGTTTTAACACTAAAAAGTGGTGATTTGGTCTTGCATTTGAGCACCTGAGGTTTAAGCTTAAAAGAGCGAATAAACCAATGCCTAAATGTGTATGACAGCTGTTCAATCGATGCCTCTTTTACTCAATCCTATGCCACACGCATCAGCAGATGCGCCTATTGGTGTTTTTGATTCAGGGGTAGGTGGATTGTCGGTCGCGCAGGAGATTGCCCAACATTTACCCAATGAGCGGATTATCTACTATGCAGATACAGCACATGTCCCGTATGGGGCACGTAGCGATCAGGAAATTCGCCAGCTCACGGCTCAAGCGATTGAATGGCTGTATCGTCAAGGTTGCAAAATTGCGGTAGTCGCATGTAATACAGCTTCGGCATTTAGCTTGGATTATTTACGTGACCATTATGGTGAACGATTTCCAATTGTTGGTTTAGTGCCTGCATTGAAACCAGCAGTGATCCAAACCCAGTCAAAAGTTGTAGCAGTACTGGCGACACCTGCAACCTTTCGCGGTCAGTTGATTAAAGATGTCATCTCTAAATTTGCGGAGCCTGCTGGGGTTAATGTTTTAACAGTGACGAATTTAGACTTGGTGCCGTTTGTAGAAGCCGGTCAGGAGATGAGTCAGGCGTGTTTAAATGTCTTGCAACAGATACTTCAACCTGTGGTTGAGCAGGGGGCCGATTATTTAGTGTTGGGATGCACGCACTATCCATTTCTAAAACAAGCGATTCATCAGATTTTTGCAGAAAAATTAAAATTAATTGATTCTGGACAAGCGGTTGCACGACAAACAACCTATATTTTAATTAAAAATGGGTTATTATGTGACAAATTGCGTCATAATATTACACGTATTGAATGTTATGTCAGTGGTAACAATGCTGTCGCACTGCAATCAGTCCTTCAGCACCTTATACCAGAACAATTAACATGGAAAGTTAGAAATTTGGACGATCTAGGTGTTTCTCATATCTAAATTGAGCCAGTTTTATATATTTTATTGGGGTTAGCTGTTAATAAAAATCAAGATGCATACTTGATATTATTGATAAATGAATTGGGGCTTCGCCTATGCAAGATACTCGTTATCAAGTCTTTATTTCTACCTCTGGCAATGAAATGCAACCAGAGCGAGCGGTTTTGGCACAAACTCTTGTGGGAATGGGATTCCTGTCTTGGGGTTTAGAGCAACGTACGCCTTTAAGTACCTCGATTGCACGTCGTCAAATTGATGATTGTGATTATGTGGTGATTCTGTTGGGTAGCCAATATGGCGAGCAGTCGGTTTCAGGTGTCGGTTATATGCATTTGGAATATATTTATGCCATGACCAAACAGAAGCCAGTCATTGTATTTATGCATGAAGATCCTGAATCGCGTGATACAAAATTGCATGATCATAAATCTGAGTTAAAAGAAAAATTTAAAGAGTTTAGAAAGCAGCTTCAACATGAAGTTGACCAAGTCTTTTGTTATCGAACATTAAGAGATTTAGAGTTGGCAGTGCGTTCAAGTATGCCGCAGATGTTAGAGCGTTATCCTGTCGTGGGTTGGGTGCGTCCGCAAAACACACAGGTACTACGTGATGAAATTGATGCATTGCGAGCCAAAGTCAAACAGCTGGAAACAGAGCTCGGTAATCGTGAAACAGATCCATTGACCAATGTTGCTAAAGTTTCGATGCATGAACTGTATTCTTTTGAGTACCGCATGCATGCTTATCAAGATGGTAATTTCAAAGAAGTTAAACCGCATCGTAAAATGACGTGGGCACAATTACTGAATGTTTTGGGCTCGGCTTTTGTCATTCCAACACCTGAAGAATATTTTTCTAAACGCATGAATGAATATCTAAATGAAACGGGTTTGGAGGATGCACGCAAAGAGATGCCAAGAGCACATGCGGTTTCTCGTGCTCAAGTCAATATTCGGGCATTGCATGAAATTAAATTACAGATGCGTCAAAATGAATGGATCATGCCGACAGGACGCGATGATCGTCAGCGTATGCTGTGGCAACTGACAGCAAAAGGGCAGAAATTATTGGAAAGTAATGTTTTGGACAGTAATCGGGTTTTTCAATTTAAGACCATGCATTAATCCAATTTAGAAAAAAGCCTTAAAACTGCTAAAGTAATTGAATGAACTCAATGAAAAGCGGATGCGGTCTATGTTAGCAACACAAAAACCAAAAGTGACTGTGATTCTGGCCAATCTTGGTACACCTGATGCAGCTACTGTGCCAGCAGTAAGACGCTTTCTAAAGCAATTTTTGTCAGATACACGTGTGATTGAAATTCCAAAGTTGATTTGGTGGATCATCCTGCACTTATTTGTCCTGACCTTCCGTCCAAAACGAGTGGCTGAAGCCTATGCTTCGGTTTGGTCAAATGACTCGCCAATGCGTGAAATTGTATTGGAACAAACACTGCTGATTAAGCAGCGTCTACAAGATGAAAATCATCAGTTTGAGCTTAGCGTTGTCCCTGCAATGACCTATGGTCAACCCAGTATTCATGATGTACTTGATCAACTGGCGCAAACACCACAAGAGCATGTCATTTTATTACCACTGTTCCCACAATATTCTGCGACCTCAACTGCACCTTTATACGATGCCTTCGCCAAATGGATTCCACAGCAGCGCCACTTGCCTGGTATTACCCTGATTAAGGATTATTATCAGCATCCTCTGTTTATTCAGGCCTTGGTAGATAGCGTATTAAATTACCAATTACAGCATGGTAAAGCTGAAAAATTACTCATGTCGTTCCATGGTATTCCACAGCCTTATGCAGATAAAGGTGATCCTTATGCCGATCGTTGTCGAATGACCGCGCGTTTGGTTGCAGATGCGCTACATTTACAAGAGCATGAATGGGCGATTAGCTTCCAGTCAAGATTTGGTAAGCAAGAGTGGGTTAAACCGTATACCGACCAGCTATTACAACAATGGGGTGAGCAAAAAGTACAGTCCGTACAGGTCATTAGCCCTGCATTTTCAGCTGATTGTTTGGAAACGCTGGAAGAGTTGGCAATGCAAAATAAAGAAATTTTCCAGCATGCAGGTGGTGGTGACTATGCCTATATTTCTGCCTTGAATGCAGATCAGGCGCATATAGATTTGCTTGCCAGTCTGGTTCAGGCTAATCTTGATGCACTCACTCATACCTTAGCCCATCGTTAAATCGACGCTTTATTTCGCCAGAGGTTTCTATGCTACAAGTCAAAATTGTCCCTGTTACTGCATTTGCCCAAAACTGCTCAATCCTGTGGGACAGTGAAAGCAAAGAAGCGATTTTGATTGATGCGGGTGGTGATGCTGCGGTACTTAAAAAAGAAGTAGAAGCCTTGGGCTTAAAAGTGAAAGCACTATGGTTGACCCATGGACATTTGGATCATGCAGGTGCAGTCGGTGAGTTGGCTGAAGCGTGGAAGATCCCTGTGATTGGCCCGCACAAAGAAGATCAGTTCTGGTTGGATATGATTCAGGAAGTCTCAGCGCGTTACGGTTTCCCAATTCCACAGCCTGTAAAAGTTGATCAATGGCTTGAAGGTGGCGAACTATTAAAGCTGGGTGAGGATGAGTTTGAAGTCCGTTTTGCGCCAGGTCATACCCCAGGACATGTGATGTTCTATAACGCCAAGCATGGCTTGTTGTGGACGGGTGACGTACTGTTTAAGGGTTCGATTGGGCGTACAGATTTCCCAAAAGGCAACCACCAGCAGCTGTTAGATTCGATTCAACGCGAATGCTTTAGCCTGCCAGATGAAACGCAATTTATCTCAGGTCATGGACCTATGAGCACCATCGGTTATGAAAAGCAATTCAATCCTTTTGTGGCAAGCAAAGCGGGTTGATTCGGTATTGAGCCTGTGTATAAATCAGTGTTTATACACAGGCTCAGCCTGTTTTATTGCTGACTAAATGCTTTCTAGCCATTTTTGATTGGCTAAGTTCAAATCAAAATTCAAACTATTACAAATACTTTGTAAATCAAAAGATGCTTTATCTTCTGGGATCTGAATCAAAATTGGTAGACGGGTAATACCATTGTCTCCTGTCGGGAAGGCATAATGCCGTTCTTTATGATTGATTGAAATCAGTGATTCAAATTCTAAATACACGATCAAGGAAGGAAAACGTCGTTGGATACGAATAATTTCCTGATGGGCATGTTTTTTGATTTGTGAGGTTTTCTCTTTTAACTTAATAATATTATCTTTTATTTTCTGTGGTTTATTCAGTAGCTTACTGAGAAAAGACACACTTTGTTTCAGTTGACGCTGATTCTCTTTTAACTCTGAAAATGCATCTTTATATTCTTGCAAACAACTAATGCTTAAGTCTTTGAGAATATTGGTCGGCTCTAATGCTGCTGTATGGTGCTTTTTCCAGTCATCATAAGAAAACACGGTAAATACATCGCTATGGCGTTTTTGCAATAAGGTGGCGTAGGATTTAAGTCGCGCGATAAATAGATTGACCTGTTTATTTAAGATAATTGAAGGTTGTGATTGAAAGGCAATAAAATGGCTGATCAGATCATCTAAGGTTTGTTTAACGCTAATGTAGAGATAATGGCATTCATCACTATGATGTACCGCATGTTTTAACGCATCTGCAATGGGTTCTAGAATATTGCGACAGAGCTTTTGCTCAAAATCAATCAACCGTTGTTCAACCAACTTTTCAATAAAGACGCCGTGGGG
This sequence comes from Acinetobacter higginsii, assembly GCF_000369845.1. Taxonomy (NCBI): domain Bacteria; kingdom Pseudomonadati; phylum Pseudomonadota; class Gammaproteobacteria; order Moraxellales; family Moraxellaceae; genus Acinetobacter; species Acinetobacter higginsii. Next base: position 238,470 of record NZ_KB850213.1, read on the forward strand.
ATTGAGCGGTTCCATCAAAAAGGGAATCAGGGTTTTATTGGCATAAAGCTCGATATGACGAACAATATCAGAGATATAGTGATTGACTTGTTTATCAATCGTAATGATGTGATTCATTTGCCATCGGAATTGCTGATGCTGTGATTCATCTTCGATTTGGTCTAAAGCCAAAAAAGCGGCATTGAAGTAAATATTTTCACAGGCTTCAAATTTTTCTTCCTGCAAAAAGCGTCGAATCGAAAAAGTATTTGTCATACCTTCTTTGCTCGGTGCGAGTGCAAAGATATATTGAGACGTTTTAACAATATCAAGCTGTTTTGTTTTTTGCTGTTGGTATAAAAAATATTTAAGAATATGTGGCTTTTCTTCACGTAACTGATGAGAACGAATAATATTAAAGGAATATTTGAGTAGCTGTTGTTTTAAAAATACTTCAGTAATAAAGGTCTTGATGACATCCGTATTGATATGTCTTTGATTGGCGGGTAATTGAATAATTTCTTTCTGCAAAATGATCTGTGCAGAGGCATAGATAAATTCTTTTAACACCTGTTTTTTCTGTTCTTGTAGATCAAAATCATTTTCAGTATTGATGCGGTTAATCTGACCGAGCATGTTTTCTAAATAGTCGGAGATGGCATAAATATCTTGGTATTGTTTTAATTTTTCCAAAGAATTGGCAATGCTTCTGACTAAAACTTTAATCGGTGCATCTTGAATTTTTTCTGCCAATAGATGGATGTCATGCTTGGCAAGATAAGAGAAACTGTGTTCTTTTCGGTTCCAGTGAATCTTCTTGAGTTGCAAAATCTGTTGGCAGATATTCTCACGGTCTTCAACAGAGCAAATAGAAAAAAGTGTTTGTAAACTGAGTTGCCAATTTGCATCTAGATTTGGATCAATTTGGGTCGCTAAAACCCTGAGCTGGTAAGGAATAGATTGATTCATTATTACATCCTAGTAAGTCTAAATATTTTTATTAAACAAACTGACCCCTATAAAATTTTGATTAAGGTTGGATCAGTATGAGATATAAGTTGTCGTGAGTTATTTGCTATTTTTATTCATTACAATGTTTGAATTAAGATTTGCACAAGGTCAAAAAAAAGTAAATTACTGTGATGTAATTCACATATCTGAAATATGTAAATTTTTATTAAAATGCATCAATCTGGATTGGAGGAAAACTTTCTAATGGTTGAAAGAATGAAGATGATTAATCTTCATAATCATCTTCATTGCGTTTTTGATCTGCTTGTGGCGCATCCTGAGTCGGGAGTTTGTATTCATCACTGGCCCAAGCACCGAGATCAATCAACTTACAGCGTTCCGAACAGAAAGGACGAAATTGATTACCTTCCCAAGTGCTGGCTTCACCGCAACGCGGGCAGGGGAATGTACGTGGCATAGAAAATTCCTAAAACATAGAACAAATAGATTAGGCAAAAGTAAGGTGAGTTGTTAGACTTATGCCGATTTCTAGATAGTTTGATGAGATTATGTCGATTCGTCAATTTCAAGCACAACGTATGCAAGCCCCTCGTGATTTTATTGCCATTCCCAATACGCCGATCTGCGTTGAAATTGGGGCAGGAAAAGGCAAGCACGCCTTGTTGTTTACCGGGCAAAATCCGCACACCACGTTGTATGCAATTGAACGAACCAAAGAAAAATTTGTGGCGATGCAAAAGCAGCACCAATTAGAGCCGCGCGAACATTTAAATCCGATTCATGCCGATGCATTGCCGTGGGTGGTACATGCCTTGTTCCCTGCACAAGTCGAACAATTTTTCATTCTCTATCCGAATCCAGAACCGCATAATCCAGCGCAGCGTTGGCTGAATATGCCATTCTTCGAGTTTCTACTCTCTCGTCTTCAGCCGAATGGCACAATTACTTTGGCGAGTAACATTTCTGAATATATTGATGAAGCAGAACAACAATTGATTGAATTGTGGAAGCTGCCGCATGAAAAACAAAAAATTGCAGCAGATTCTGCCCGAACACATTTTGAAATCAAATACTTAGAGCGTGGTGAGTTGTGCCAACAACTCATCATTCGCAAGCCTGAAGGGTATCGCACTCGCTTTGATGATTTTGCACCTTTGCAAGGTCAAAAGGCACAAGAGCAAGCTGATGTCTAAGCGTGTTGCGATTATTGGTGCGGGTCCAGCAGGTTTAATGGCTGCTGAAGTACTGAGCCAATATGATTATGAAATTGACGTGTTTGAACAGAAACCTTCCGCAGCACGTAAGTTTTTAATGGCGGGTAAAACAGGTTTAAACATTTCACATGCTGAGCCTGTCGATAGGTTTATACAGCGCTATGACCATGCGGCATGGTTGGGGCCTTGGGTGAAGCAATGGGATGCGCAGTGGATTCAGAACTGGATGCAAGGACTTGGTATTGAATCTTATATCGGTAGCTCTGGTCGAATTTTCCCGATTGAAATGAAAGCTGCCCCCTTACTTCGTGCATGGTTAAAACGCTTAATGGCCGATGGGGTGAAGTTCCACTATCGTCATCGTTGTGTGGATTTATCTGAAAATCAACTCACGATTGAGAACCAAACCCAGCGCTTTAGTGCAACTTATGATGCGATTATTTTGGCCTGTGGTGCAGTATCATGGTCGCAGTTAGGCAGTGATGGTGCATGGCAGCAATGGTTGGCTTCAAGCGAGATTGAGCCTTTCCAAGCCAGTAATGCAGGTGTGCTGAAAACATGGTCGCCGTTCATGCAGGTGTGTTTCGGTCAGCCGTTGAAGCGTGTTAATGCATGGGTGCAATCCGAACAGCACAGCCATGGTGATATCATCATTACTCATTACGGCTTTGAGAGTGGCGTGATTTATAAACTGGGTCGTGATCTCAGAGCACAGCTTGCCCAAAAACGGCGTTTACAATTACATCTGGACCTACTACCTGATGTCAGCATTGATCAATTAGAAAAGAAATTACAGGGCAATAAAAAGCAGTCTTTGACCAATCTCTGGCGTAAAGCAGGTTTGGACACTGTCAAAATTAATCTACTCCGAGAAATTGTCGAAAAAAGCTTATGGTCAGATGCCAAGCAAATGGCTCAGCAAATTAAGCAGTTGAGTATTCCTTTGGATGGCTTCCGTCCAATCGAAGAGGCTATAAGCTGTGCCGGTGGTGTGAAGCAAACTGCTGTATCCCCACAATTGCAATTGCAATCTAATCCATATGTGTTTTGTTGTGGTGAAATGCTAGATTGGGATGCACCGACAGGTGGCTATTTATTGACAGCTTGTTTCGCAACTGGAAGAGCGGCAGCAGAAGGGGTTAATATATTTATCAAATGATAAAATAAGCTAAAATACTTAAATAAAAATAATCTAAATCAATTGATGAAGAGGGTATATGAATATTGAGCCGACTTTGGAAACACAAAACAATGAGATCATCAAACCATTTCAACTGAACAACTTATTTCGCTTGTTTTTCCAACCGAAAAAATTCTTTTCACAATCTAAAAACTATCATCATCAAAGTATCCTTTTTGCTGCTTATCTGATTGGTATCGTTGCGGTCATGGATCGAGTCGATCAAAAATTATTAAGTGCAGAAACAAGAGGCATTAGGCCATTGATCGACTGGATTACAGCATCCTGGTTGAGTTACTGGTTATGGGTGTTGGGTATAGGAATTATTTCAGCAGCGATTGCGTGGTTGGTACAAGGCTGGTGGTATAAAAAAAGATTGCAGTTTTCAGGCGCAAAAGAGGCTGATCCACAACTTGCCCGACATGTGTATGTATTGCAATCCTTGGTCTTTGTATTGCCGATTGTGATTACAACGGCAATCCAAACATTTTTATATTCAAATTATATTGAAGCCTATAATCAATCTACATTTTTAGGCTTTATTCCCGTTCCATTTTTATTCTTATCGTGTTGGGTGAGTTACCGTGGGGCTACCCAAGTGTTTCCTACCAATAGATGGGCAAAATTTTGGTTTTTAGGATTGCCTATCCTGTTCTATATTTTAATCATTGGCGCATTTACTGCCTTGATCAGTTGAGTTGAAAAAGGCTTTGTGATTCCTCTTAAATCTGGTCATATTTCTTGAGCAGATTTGCCTTGTGATTCAGCATTTAAAAATGCTAGTTTTGAGTAAATGTTCATCAGGAATAGGGATATGTCTCAAGCTTCATCTGTATATCGTGGCAGTTGTTTATGTGATGGGATTCATTATGAGATTCATGGTGAAATCGGTGAGATCATACAATGCCATTGTCAGCGTTGCCGAAAAGCCAATGGCACGGCTTATGCGACCAATGCACCGATTAGCAGTGCAGCTTTTAAAATTATTCAGGGTGAAGAGTTGGTTAAAAAGTTTGCTGCATCGGGCGTGTATCGCTGGTTCTGTGGTGCATGTGGCTCTCCACTGATCAGTTCGCGCGATGCACAGCCTGAGCTTTATCGCTTAAGAATCGGGACTTTAGATACACCTTTGCAGCAGAAACCAAGTATGCATATTTTTGCGGCTTCTAAAGCCGAATGGGATTGTATTGCCGATGATTTACCGCAATATGCTGAACGTCCCTAAATTGGACGTGTTGTTCTCATGATTTTTGAAACGTCTGATTTAGATGCCAATGAAATCTATCGCTTGTTGGTTGGGGGGATTAGCCCTCGACCGATCGCATGGATCAGTACTCTGTCGGCAGATGGGATTGCCAATATTGCTCCTTATTCCTTCTTTAATGTTGCCAGCTGTAATCCACCCATTTTATGGTATTCGCAGGTCAATCCAAGAAATGGGCAGGATAAAGATACCATTCGTAATTTGATTGATACACGAGAATGTGTCGTGCATATTGCCAATACAGCCTTACTGGAAAAGATGAATTTATCCTGTGCTTTATTGCCATCAGAGCAAAGTGAATTTGATTTTGCACAGATTGAGTCTGAACCGAGTCATGCGGTCGCAGCCTTGGCGGTAAAGCATGCGCCTGTGCGTTATGAATGCCAGTTAAGGGAAATCATTCAACTGAGTACGCTTCCATTAGGTGGAACAGTAGCTTTGTTGGATGTGAAATCGATTTATGTTGATGATCGACTCTGGGATGGGCAGATGATTGATCAACAGCAACTTCAGAGTGTGGGCAAAATGGGCGGGGATTTTTATAGTTTAAGCACCGACTTGCGGAAATTGACAAGACCCTAGTCCTTGAATAAAAGCAATAAAAAAGGAGGCTTTTCGCCTCCTTTTTCTTATTTTGCAGAGAGTGCTTCAGCTTCAAATTTCACGCCATCCCAGCCATGTTGCATAAACTGGCGGATATTTTGATGGTCAGTGGCTTCTGGCGTTGCCAATACAGACGCATAATGCTCTGCAAATAAACTGAGCGTATCTGCTTGATTCAAGCCTTCAATTTTGGCAAAGCTGAGTACTTTGGCGCTGCCTTGGTTTTCAGTCGCAGCATTCGATTGTGCACCATTCTGAAAGGCAGTTGGAGTATGTTGATAACGTGCTTCGATAAATGCCAATACATCTGCAAATTTTGCCGAGCCATCTTTCAGTTGTGCCAATAAGCTTTGAGCCATTTTTAAAATTCCATGTTGATTGAATCAATGGCAAGCATCATAACATTGAAAATGCAGAATAGAAGCTGGACGCGATTTGAACTGGACGTAACACAGTCAGCGGTTTATGCTCAAACAGAGTATTAATCTATTGAATAATAATGAATAGACATCGTTTAAAGTTATCAATATCCAACGCTATACTTCGACTTTTAGCCCCTATTTTAAGTTGTAGTTTGCTGTTACAACTCCGCCGTTTGATGATGCGCATATTGCCTTTTATGCGCTTGCAGAGTCAGGTCAGCAATGTGGTGTACTTGTCTTGGTTGGTTGATGTTGAGCAAGTACGTCTGCGCTATCCGAAAGAAGTACCCTTATGGGAAAAAGATGGGAAAACCATTTTTACCATTTTGACTTATCAGCATCAGCATTTTGGATTCAGTTTCTTGGGTAAATTACGTCAGTTCTTGCCTTCACCCAAACAAAGCAACTGGCGCTTTTATCTGGATGATTCACAGCCCAAGACCGTGATCTTTGAGCAGGTCGTGGTTGATCAAGTACTGTATGTTTCAGGTGGTCGTCTGGCCAGCGATGTGATGCCTGCACAATATGCAGCGATTTTTCAGCACCAGCGCAACCAACAAGCCATTCAAACCGAAATTTGCCTTGATCAAGATTATTCTTTGAAGAGTGAAGTGCAGATCACAACGGAAAAACAGTTACCTGTTACATGGCAAACATTATTTCCGTCTTGGGATGAAGCAGTTCAGTTCTTGGTCGATCAAGACCATGCATGGGCGGAATGGGTTGACCAACCGGCTCGAATGTCGCAGGGCGATATTCAGATGCCTGTACAGTTTCAGCAGATTCAAGCTGCTGAGATTCTGAGCTTAAACGCCCCTCAATTGTTGCAACAATTCGGTTTAGATGAGGATGCTGAAGCGTTTGCTTTTGTGGTTCCTGAACTGGATTTTACCGTGCTTGGTGAGCAAGTTTTATCTCGGACGACATAAATTGTGGATAACTTTATATTTATACACACTTGATTTATAGCTCAAAACAGCAGTTGAGTTGTCTAAAAATTATGTTATTTTAGAACAAAGGAGATGGCATTCCTCCTATTACAAACCGCCACTGTGGCTAATGATGCCTACGTTACCCTGAACAGGGGGCGTAGGTTCGTGCGTGCTCTGTTCCCATTTTGGAGTTCGCAGATGAAAAATAATCAAAAAAACGTTGATCTATCCATGTTAAATGTCGCTTTATCTCCTGCGCGATGTGTGGAGTAAGCCATGTATTATCCTTTGCTCTCAATCGCGCTTGGCTCGGTACTCGGCGCATGGTTGCGTTGGTTCCTGGGTTTAAAACTCAATCCAATTTTTCCCAATATTCCTTTAGGTACGGTCACCGTTAATTTCGTCGGTGGCTTTATTATTGGTTTTGCAATTTCTTATTTTTCTCAAAGCTCACTGAGTTCAAATTACAAACTATTTGTGATTACAGGTTTCTGCGGTGCATTAACCACATTTTCGACCTTTTCTGCCGAGATTATTGCTTTATTACAAAGCGGTAAATTGGGTTATGCCTGCGCAGCAATTTTGATTCATGTGATTGGATCATTGCTGTTTACCATTTTAGGTATGAGCTTGCATCAATGGCTGAGTGCCGCTTAGCTTTGGAGTGATGATAATGAATGGATTTTTACTGAGTTTTTACACGGCACAAAACCGGACTTATCAGGGACAAATGATGAGTGAATGGTTATTGGCAGTGGCGAAGCAAATGAATTTGCGTGGCGCGACGGTACTGGCAGGGATGGAAGGTGTGGATCATCAAGGCTTATTTCATTCCGCCAGTTTTTTTGAGTTGGCCGATCGACCCATACAAATTCAGTTTGCGGTAAGCAATCAACAGGCGATGGAATTATTAGACTATTTGAACGATAAAGAAATTTCTTTGTTTTATGTCAAAACACCGATTGAATTTGGTGTGGTGGGGCAGGCTAAGCCGGATTCTTGAAAGCTAAACATAAAAAAAGAAGTCTAAGTGGAGGAGAGATAGCCTTAGACTTCTAATGCTTACAGCCTAATGTGTGAAACTTAAATGAAAATTAAGCTTTGCGGTTAAAGCGCGCAAAGCGTTTGTTAAAGCTTGCGACACGGCCTTCATTGCTGGCTTGGCGAACTTCACCCGTATAAAACGGATGTGAAGCACTGGAAATATCAAGCGTCACATAGGGATAGACCTGACCTTGATATTCTTTGGTTTGTTTGGTCTGTAGTGTGCTGCCAATTAAAAAATAGGTATCGGCATTGGTATCGTGAAACAGTACTTGTTGATAAGCAGGATGGATATCTTTACGCATTTTGAATGACTCCTATTGTTAATGGAAATGTTATAACATAACAATATATGCCGTCAATCTTGTTCTTTTCAAGTTTTGTTGGAAATTATTTGTAAACAATGAATCAGCGAGCATGAGATATAGAACTTTGCTCAAGCTATTTGATTTGTTAAAAGTTTGAATATGAAAGAAATAAAAATGCCAATCATCTGATTGGCATTTTTATGAAGTTTAGTTCGGGACTAATTCTTCAAATAAATCATTGAGATTGTCATGCACTTTGAGGTGAATCAGGTTCCAGTAATGTCCTGAAATGGTTCGATTAACCATCAAGGTATCTGGAGAGGGTTTAAACACATCCCAGTATTTCAGGGATTTTTTCACCAACAGCATGCCATCGTGATGCGATGAGTTCTTGGCAAAGTCATAATGGGTGCTTAATGGACGCAACAGGATTTCAATCCATTGCGTATACAATTCAGTTGGGAATTTTTGTTTCTCAGCAATCGAATGTAGTTCAACCAGTAGGTCTTCGACCTGAGCAATATCTTCTTGGCGAGCAGCATTCACCAGTGCTTTGAAGTGCTGGATGATTTCAGGTGAAAGGGTTTTGACACTGCCATAATCATAAATAATCACACTACCATCTTCACGGAAAGCAAAATTGCCTGGATGTGGGTCACAATGGAAACGCTTCAAGAAAAACATTTCCTGCCCTAAAGCACGAATCAGACGACGACCAATTTGATTACGTGTTTCAATCGACCATGTGCTGGCGGTTTCGATGGATTCACCCTGCTCAAGACTGAGCGTGAGTACACGACGAGAAGAATAATCTTTATATACAGTTGGGATAATGATTTGATCATCCAGCTTTTCATGGAAGGTTTTAAAGACTTCTAAGTTTTGCGCTTCAATTTCATAATTCAGTTCGGCAGATAAACTGTCTTGGATTTCCTGAAACAGTTGATCTTGCAGCTTCTTATCAATTTTTAACACGCCCATTAAGCGTAAAGCCAGACGAACCTGTTTTAAATCACTTTCACAGGCTTGATCCACCCCAGGATATTGCACTTTCACCACAACCGCTTGTCCATTGGGCAGTACTGCACGATGCACTTGACCAATTGAGGCAGCAGCAAAAGGTTCCGTCTCAAAAGAGCTAAAAATCTGGTTTAAAGGTTTGCCTAACTCTTTTTCAACTTGTTGCTGAATCGCTGCAAAAGGCATGGCAGGCGCTTGGCGTTGTAGTTTGGCAATCGCCTTTGCCACTTCTGGCGGGAAGATGTCTTTATATTGCGATGCAATTTGCCCGACTTTCATCACCGCGCCTTTCATTTCGCCTAAGGTGTCAGCGATCTGTAAGCCGATATCTTGGAACAGTTTGCTACGTGCAGCATTTTTTTGTTCTTCATCTGCGGTGAGATTGCGAATGGAGTTGGCAACACTTTTGCTGGCAATACTTGCGGTCATGCCAGCCAGTTTAAAAAAACGCTTACTGGGAGAGCTTGCATGCTTTGCCATATGTGCTTGACCTCGGATGATCCAGTTTCAAAGTGATGCTTTGATCATAGGCGACAAAACTTAAATTGCCTATACCAAAATGTTAAGTGATGTAAGCATGTCGTGAAGGAAGGGAGCCTTGATGAGCGCATCAAGGCAAGCGCAGCATCCGTGCTGCTCTGAATCAATAGCGCTTATGTATTGAGAGCACGTTGTGCCAAACGTTTATTGTTTAAATATAAACGGCCGATCAGTAGCACACAGGCAATTGTTAAACCAATAATCAGGCCGAGCCAGACACCAGCAGCGCCCCAAATCGTATAGCGCGCGAGGTATAGGCCGATCGGGAAGGCGACGACCCAATACGCCATTAAGGTGATCCACATCGGCGCTTGAGTGTCCTGCATGCCACGTAAGCACCCAGCGGCACTGACTTGCCAAGCATCCATCAACTGATAAGCCATCGCGAACCAGAGCAGGTACATTGCCACAGGAATGACATTGATATCCGTGGTATAGATCGCCACGATATAGGGACGTGCAAGCACAATGAGTGTCATGGTCAAGGCAGCAAAGATCGTAGCCGTAATTAATCCTACGATTTGTACTTGACGCATTGCATGCCAGTTTTGTTCGCCATAATACATGCCAACACGAATCGTCAAGGCAATCGCCAAGGACAACGGGATCATAAACAGCTGTGACGTAACTGAAATCGCAATCTGATGAGCTGCAATGGCATTTTCACCCAATGGCCCCAGTACAATGGCCCCAGTACTGAAAATGCTGACCTCAAAGAATACTGCCAGCCCAATCGGTAAGCCCAGTTTTAAAATGCGTTTAATCCAAACAGGATCAATTCTTTCCCATTTGGTGAAGATCGGTGCCTGTTGATAAGCTTTTGCTTTGGAAATATAAATGGCTAAAGTGATAAACATGAGCCATTGCAAGATCGCAGTTGCAAAACCACAACCTGCACTACCTAATGCTGGAATTGGCCCAAAGCCATACATAAAGATAAAGTTCAGCGGAATTAATACCAGTAAAGCAATCAAGCTAATGGCTGTGACAGGGCGTGGATGTCCCAATGCTTCAGAATAACTGCGTAGTGCCGCATACATCATCACTGCAGGCATACCAAAACCAATCGCATGTAAGAACAGGCTTGCTTTGGGTATTAAACTTTCAGGCACGCCAAACAGGGGCAGAAACACGGGCATACATTGCAGAATCAACATCGCAACAACACCAAGAATCACCGCAACCCACAAAGACTGGCGCGCAATGGTTGGAATTTTTTCAGGGGTTCTTGCACCACGTGCTTCAGCGACCAAGGGCGTTGTTGCCAGCATGATGCCTGCAAATAACAGCATAACGGGAATCCATAGGCCAACGCCTACTGCAATCGCCGCCAGATCCGTAGCAGAAAGATGACCTGCCATAATGGTATCGATTAAACCTAATCCAGCTTGCGCAAACTGTGTAATCAGGATCGGGAACATCAAATGAAATAGCTGTTTAAGCTCAAATCGCTTGGTTGTGACATGGGACACAAAAATTACTCTTATTAAAATGAGGGAGAATTAGCGTTGTAATGTGAATAGCACACCAATAAAAATCACAATACTACCGAGTAGACGTTGCCAGTTAATGGGTGTTTTTTCTGTACCTAACCAGCCAAAGTGGTCGATGAGCATGGAAATCACCAATTGTCCAAAAATCACTAAACCTGAAAAAGTTAAAAATCCGAGTTTAGGTGCAGTATAAATGCTCATACTGATTGCATAAACCCCAAGGCATCCACCTAACCAGAGAAACCATGGAATTTGTGAAAGTTCAGTTAAACTGGGTTTGTCTGCACCTTGGAAATAAACCAGTAGGGCTAGAATAATCGTTCCAATACAAAAAGAAAGTAATGCGGCTTGTAGTGGCGAGTTTAGATACTCTCGGAGCTGTGCATTGATTGCCGTTTGAAAGGCCATTGCTATTCCAATCCCTAAAGCAAGCGGCAGAATAAATAGCAATTGGCTAGAAATTTTCATCATATTATCGGTCTAATTGTTCTTTATGCTTTCAGTCTAACTGAATACCTAGGGGATGATAAGTTGTATACCGTATTGAAGCTGCAACTGTACCGAGTCGAGTCATGTTAAAATAATCAGGTTCTGTCATTGAGCTTGTATTTTGAGTCTGTTAAATCCTGCAAATATCCCGCTGTCCTTGTATATCCATATGCCTTGGTGTGTACGTAAATGTCCTTATTGCGACTTTAACTCACACGCTGTCCCTGATGGACAATTGTCACTGGATTTGGAACAGCAATATCTTGCTGCGTTAGTGGCTGACTTTGAGACTCAGATTGAAATGGCGCAAGGTCGATCGATTCATAGTGTGTTTATTGGTGGCGGTACACCGTCACTGATTTCTGCACAAGGTTATCAATGGTTGTTTGATCAACTCAAAGCACGTTTAGACTTTGAAGATGACTGTGAAATCACACTGGAAGCCAATCCAGGAACGGTTGAGCATGATCCATTTGCAGATTATCTGGCGGTGGGAATTAATCGTTTATCACTCGGTGTGCAAAGTTTTGATCCTGAACATTTACATCGGCTAGGTCGTATCCATTCTGCCAATAATGCACTGGATGCGATTCAGCAGGCACGTCAGGCAGGCTTTAAGCGCGTTAATGTTGATCTGATGCATGGTTTACCCCAACAGACGGAGGAACAGGCCTTAACCGACCTGAAATTGGCTGTGGAGCAGGGTGCAACACATATTAGTTGGTATCAACTGACCATTGAGCCAAACACGGTTTTCTTCCGAACTCAGCCTGTATTACCACAAGACGAAGTTCTAGAACATATTCAAGAACAAGGTGAGGTATATTTAAAAGCCAATGGTTATGTCAATTATGAAGTTTCAGCATGGCGTAAGGAAAAGCCATCTACGCATAATTTAAATTATTGGCAATTTGGTGATTATCTGGCGATTGGCGCAGGTGCGCATGGCAAGGTGACACGTCCAGACGGTGTCTATCGTTTTCAAAAAACCCGTTTGCCGAAAGATTATTTAGCCAAGGTTCCAGCAGAGCATGTGCAAATGAAGCGTATCGAAGCTGATGAATTACCTTTTGAGTTTATGATGAATGCTTTGCGTTTAAACGAAGGTGTTGCAGCGGCATTTTATGCTCAACGTACTGGACTTGAACTGGATCAGTTAAATCAAAAGCTAGCACAGTTGCGTGAGAAAAAATTATTGATTGCGGATAGCCAGCGAATTGCTTGTACAGAGCAGGGGCATATTTTCTTAAATTCGGTATTAGAAGCGTTTTTATAATTTAAGCACATGATGACTTTAAGCAAGGATGCTTAGAGTGGAGCCAGTTCTGTTGTCATCTTTTAGAAAGAAATTGAGTAGACAATAAAAAAGCCTCATCAATGATGAGGCTTTTTAGAATTTGGTGGGTCGTCCGCGATTCGAACGCGGGACCAACGGATTAAAAGTCCGCTGCTCTACCAGCTGAGCTAACGACCCTGAGCGAGGATAAGTAAAACAACGTTTTACCTGAGCGCAAGAGAAAATCTATGATTTTCTATAGCTTAACCTCTTACAGGCATTTGTAAAATACATTTTACAAACTATCAAAACATTAGATGGTGGGTCGTCCGCGATTCGAACGCGGGACCAACGGATTAAAAGTCCGCTGCTCTACCAGCTGAGCTAACGACCCTAAGCAAGTATTTCAACAAGCTTCGCAAGAAAAACTAATTTGTTCTAAATGCGTCTTCGTTTTGATGTTGCGTATTCTAGCAACTTATTCAGCTAACACAAGAGGAAATTCAAAAACATGTGCATGATTGTTTATAAAAAGCACGATTTCCTCTTATTTAGCTAAAAAATAAACTAGAAACGGTATTGATAGCTTTGAATATTATCAAAGATCTCAGCATTTACATCACTATAGCTGCTTGCACCTGGTAATAAAACCAGTAAACGTTCAGAAGTTTTGCTCGGATTAAATGAGTCTTCTTTCAGTTTATTCTTCTGGTATTTAAATGTCCCAGTTGTTTCTACTTTCTCTTGAACACGTAAGAAAACAGGAATGGCATAAGACGGTAAGCATTTTTTAAACACATTCACCATGTCGCTTAAGTCCGCTTCATTGAGTTCTGCACCATCGACCAAGGTGATCGCTGCCATACCTGCGCGACCATTGGTATTTGGAATTTCTACACCGTATACCACAGCCTCTACGATCTTTTCATATTCGCAGACCATGTTTTCTACTTCTGTTGTAGAAACGTTTTCACCCTTCCAACGGAAAGTATCGCCTAAACGGTCCACAAACTGTGCATGGCGGAAACCGATATCACGAACCAAGTCACCTGTATTGAAATATGAGTCACCTTGGGTAAACACATCTTTCAAAATCACAGACTTGTTCTTTTCAGGATCGGTATAGCCATCGAATGGTGAACGGCTGGTGATCTTACCAATCAGTAGACCGACTTCGCCTGTTTTCACTTTCTTACAATGACCTTTCTTATCGCGGACTAATTCATTCTTCTCTTTGTCGAATTCAACGATTGCATACGGTGTTGGAGAGAAGCCTACGGTGTTGTCAAAGTTGAAGATGTTGCTAAAACCAACGTTACCTTCGCTAGATGCGTAAAGTTCAAGTACTTCTTCGACACCAAAGCGTTCTTTAAATTTGCCCCAGATATTCGGACGCATGCCGTTACCGATCATTTTAGTGACGCGGTGTGCACGATCTTGTTCTGTTGCAGGTGCATCAATCAGGTAACGACACAGTTCACCGACATAACCAATTGCAGAGGCATTGAATTTCTGTACATCTTTCCAGAAGGCACTGGTTGAATATTTACGACGAACAGCAAGTGTTGCACTGCCAGCAATCACGCCACACCAGCACACCACAACACCTGTTGCATGGTAAAGCGGGAGAGTCACGTACATCACATCATCTTTACCTAAATTCAGAATGTGACCATAGGTGCCATAAGCCAGCGTCCAGCGACTATGAGTGAAAATTACTGCTTTTGGTAAGCCGGTTGTACCTGAGGTATAGATGTAGAACAAACCATCTTTACCTGTCACTGTGCGCGTGGTCGATGGATTGAATTTGGGGAATTGATCAATTTGTTGCGCTAGGTTCACGTAACCTTGTGGTGCAGTCCCTGCATTTTTACGGGTTTCTTGATCGGCAAACCAGTGGAAACGATCTTGAGCAACTTTTAAGTCTTGACGTGCTTCATCAATTGCAGCGCGAACTTCTTCACCTGCAATCACCGCAATTGGATTGACCAGATTAATACTGTGCGCGAGTACCTTACCGACTTGCGAGGTATTGACCAGTGCAATTGTCACCCCAATTTTTGCCAATGCAACGATAGAGGCAATCAGTTCAGGACGGTTTTCAACCATCACTGCAATCACATCACCTTTCTTTGCCCCAAGCGATAAGTAGTAATGTGCAATCTGATTTGCCCACTCATTGAGTGCTTGGTAATTATAGCTTTGATCTTCAAATAACAGTGCGATGCCTTGAGGGTTACGCTTGACTGCTTTTTCAAAGGCAATACCTAAACCAGCAGGAGATGTTGGCGTTCGCAAATATGCTTGTTTAAGACCATTGAGGATATGAGGTACTTTAGTGATGAAGTTAGGAAGTCGAGTAGCGACATCACCAAGGGTAATAATATCGGTCTGCGTAGTTTGGCTCATATCAATCCTATTTATTTTTCGATCAATCCAAGAAATGGCTATCCGTTAGAACACAACCATTCACACCATTTTGTTAATGCTGTTTTGTAATGGCAAGTGCCTAGAGCAATCAACCTAATTTGACAAAATAACAAAAAAGCCTAGTCATCGAAATGACTAGGCTTCGCCTTATTGAGTGCAATTTAGCAAATTACTCACTCAGCTGTGGTCTTTTTTGGTGGACGTCCGCGTGGACGACGAGGAGGGCGGTTCGATTTCTCTTTTTCCGCTTTCGCTGCTTCATCATCCAATTCTGTTTCTGTCGTAGTTGTTGCTTGTTCAGCTTTTTCAACCGTTTGAGCAGGTTCAGTAACTTCTGCAACAGTCTCGCTTACGGTTTCAACTTCAGCAACCACAGCAGGTTCGACTGCTTCAGCCTCAACTGGTGCAACTTCTACAACAGTCTCTGTACTGGCAAGTTCTAAAGGTTGTTGCTCTGGTGCAGTTGCTGCTTCTACGACAACCGCATCGTCTGCTTGTTTCACTTCTTCTTTCGATTCAGTGCTTTCCACAGGAGCTGGCGTTGCATTTGAGGCAACATGTGCTTCTTTTGCCTGCTCCGCAGCCATTTTCGCTAAACGGCGACGTTCACGCGGGTCATTGGCAACACGAACTGCCGCTGCATCCGGTGGTGTTAATGCTAACACTGGTGCAGGTTCAGCTTCTTCAGTTGGCTTCTGAGTCGGAAGTTCAGCATCACGTGTGACAGGGCGTTTGTCTTCTTTAACGACGGTTTCGGTCACTAAACTATTTGCATATTGTTCAGCGAACTTTTGTAAAGCGCGGTTAAAGGTGGTGACTAAGCCGAATTGCTCAATCAGGATTGTGCAATCATCACCATAGACATGACGAATCAAGCTACCCAGCGTATATTGTCCCAACGTAGGTGTTTGCGACAGTGCAACTTTTACTGTAGCCGTTTTCGGTGCAGTTTGGTGGTTGCGCTGACGACGACGTGAACGTGGATCATTGCTGGCACGTTGTGCAGGTGCTTGTGCAGTTTCTTCAACAGGTGCTTTTTCAGTAGTCGCTTGTTCTACTTGAGCTGGCGCAGGTGTTTCAACTTTTTCTACAACAGGTTTTGCTTTTTCTGCTTTAGCAGCTGGCGCTGTTACTTGTTGTGGATTTAATGCAACAATTTCACTTTGACCTTGATCAATATTCACAACAAGCGCTGTATTCATTGGTTCACTGCGAGGTGCATCGACCACATCCACTTTAACCTGCTGTGGATTTACCACAGCTTCGGGTGCAGTCGTCGGTGTTTCATTTAACACACTCTGGTCACGATGGCGATTTGGTCGATTTGGACGTTGTTGGTTACGGTCACGACGTGGTAAAGGCGCAGACTCATTGCCTTGAGCAGCATCATGATGCTGTTGCTGGTTTTGAGATTCTTGTGGCTGTTGACGTTTTTGTTGACGTTTTAGCTCACGTTGCTCATGGCGCTGTTCTTGACGTGACAGTTGAACCACTTCTTCATGCACTTGATTTTGTTGCTCATGCGCATGTGCATGTTGCTCACGTTGTTCTTTGTGCTTGCGCTTCTTCTGGTTTTGGTTCGGACGATGTGATTTCTCGTCTTTCTCAAAGCTTTCACGTGCTTCTTGTTTCACAGGGTTTTGTGAAATATAAGCATTGTTTGCAGTTGGCGCAGTAACTTCAGCGATTGCTGGTGCATTGACTTGGCCAAACTGACCACGGCTCACCGCACCGTTATTCACCATTTGTTCAATCGCGGCCGCTGCATTTTGTGCAGAACGAGATTGATCGGTGGTTTGTGCTTGTTTTTGAACAAATAAGTTCTCTAACCAAGCGCAAGGACTTGCTGACTTTTGCGTGCTTGCTTGAGTTTGTTTTGCTTGCGCAGCATGTTGCTGAGCAGCTTTCTTCTGTGGTGCAGCAGCTTGGTTTTGTGCAGCAGGTGCATGATGATGCTCTGCATCTTCTAAATGCCAGTCTGAAGATTCATAGCCCAGTTCTTTTTCGCTAGAACGGGTTGCTTCAGTACGTTCATAACTAGAAGGGGCGAAACCATCTGGATTGAACTGGATTTGGTAATGTGGTGTTTCCAAGTGCGGGTGAGGCAATACGGTAACACGTACATTTGAGGTTTGCTCTAAGTAAACTAGGCTGTGACGCTTTTCATTCAATAAGAAGGCTGCGATTTCCACAGGGACTTCGACTTGAACTTCACCTTGACGTTCACGTAAAGCAATTTCTTCAACCTTACGCATAATTGAAAGTGACAGTGAACGTAAGTCACGTACCATACCTGTGCCATGACAGCGTGGGCAAACGTAGCCAGTCGCTTCTTCTAACGAAGGACGTAGGCGTTGACGGCTCATTTCCATCAGACCAAAACGTGACAGTTGACCGAATTGAATACGTGCGCGATCACTTTGCGTTGCTTCACGTAATTTCGCTTCAACCATACGCTGGTTACGGTCTTTGGTCATGTCGATGAAGTCGATCACGACTAAGCCACCAATATCGCGTAAACGAAGTTGACGTGCGATTTCTTCGGCTGCTTCCAAGTTGGTATTGAGCGCCGTTTCTTCAACATCATGACCGCGGGTTGATTTCGCCGAGTTGATATCGATCGATACCAATGCTTCGGTTTGGTCAATCACGATTGAACCACCAGAAGGAAGTTTTACTTCACGTTCATAAGCCGTTTGGATCTGGCTTTCAATCCCAAAATGAGCAAAGAGTGGCTCATTCAAGGTATAGGTTTTGAGTTTGTCTAACTGACGTGGCATTACTGCTTTTACGAAGTTATACGCTTCGTTATAGGCTTGCTCGCTATCAATCAGGATTTCAGCGACGTCATCACGTAAATAATCACGGATTGCACGGGTCACGACACCAGCTTCTTGATGAACCAGCATTGGTGATGGACCAGAACCTGCTGAACCTTGGATTTGAGCCCAAAGGTCGAGTAAGTGTTGTAAGTCGAGTTGTAACTCTTCTTGTGTACGGCCAATACCTGCAGTACGAACGATCACGCTCATGCCACGCGGTACATTTAAAGAAGCTAAAATTTCTTTCAGTTCTTCACGCACTGAACCCGAAATTTGACGGCTAATACCGCCACCTTTTGGATTGTTTGGCATGAGGACCAAATAACGACCCGCAAGTGAGATAAAAGTAGACAGGGCGGCACCTTTGTTGCCGCGTTCTTCTTTTTCAACTTGAACCAGTAATTCAGTGCCTTCAGTGATGAGTTCACGAATATTTGAAGTTTGACGAGGGTCTGCTTTGAAATACGAGTTTGCAATTTCTCGCATTGATAAAAAGCCTTGACGCTGTGCGCCGTACTCAACGAAAACCGCTTCTAAAGACGGTTCAACGCGAGTGACATGACCTTTATAGATATTTGATTTTTTTTGTTCGCGTGTACGATTCTCTAAATCGAAATCGTAAAGACGATTACCAGTGATAAGTGCAACGCGAACTTCTTCGGCGTGGGTTGCATTAATCAACATACGTTTCATGGGTGTGACACCTAATAGTGATGCACACAAACAACAAGCCCAATATTTTTGAGCAAACATCAAATTGGCGCGATCAAGACTCAGAAGCAACGTTGTGTAGGAAGCTCTGAAACCACTGACTGTAAATATCCAGCTGGGGTTTTGATACGGTTATTTCGATGTCGGCAATACTGCTTCAATCTTGAATCCGTTGATATTTCATGTATGTCTTACATCTGTGAAATATCACTAGATCCGACATAATCAAAGTTTCCTGTACGCTTCACTGGCGGGTGAGCGGTGCATTGGATGGTGACTTTCACTGTCATTAAGCATTGAAGTCGATCCATCTGGAAGTCTTGATACGGAATGATCATCGTATCTCTGCTTAGCAGTTCCAATGCATCAACGCTTTAGCCTGAATGCGACATCAGGGAGCAAATTGTCTGATGTGGATCAGTTTACGTTTAATAACCAGCAAATTGCTGGCGACATATTTTTTCTGAACAAACTGTATGTGCATATGCACAATTAAACGCAACAGTTTGCCATTTTGCCGATATAATAAGCCTTCGGCGTCGGCATAATTCTTTAGGACCTATCCGAGTTGTTGGTGAATATCTCATCGATTAAAAATTTTATCTAAATAAAATTTCTGATTTGATGCTCACTTACGGTGGTATCCGTGCGCTGAATATATCAAACCTTGCGGCATCTGCCTATGGGCTAAGTTTAGGTTTCTTGTGAAATAACTTAGCTAAATGATCATTTTTTAATCATATTTAACAAATCTTGGATTAATCGAGCGTATGAATTCTACACAACAATGGCAAAGTGTCACTTGGTTTGACGTGGATGAGCATCAAGACGGGCAGCGAATAGATAATTTTTTATTTACCCGATTAAAAGGTGTACCGAAGAGTCGAATCTACCGTTTGGTTCGTGAAGGACAAGTACGCGTTAATAAAAAAAGAATAAAAGCAGAAACACGTTTGAAGATTGGCGACCAGATTCGTGTCGCACCAATCCGCTATGAACATAAGGATGAAACTGCGGCACCAGTGAGTGATGGCGTGGCACAAAGTCTACTCAGCCGTGTGGTGTATGAGGATGAAGGGCTATTGGTCGTTAATAAACCGTCAGGGATTGCGGTGCATGGCGGTAGTGGCGTGGCCTATGGATTAATCGAAGCCTTGCGTGCCGCGACAGGTAAAAAATACTTGGAACTGATCCACCGTATTGACCGTGATACTTCTGGCTTGGTGATGATCAGTAAAAAGCGCAGTACTTTAAAACTGCTACAGGATTTACTGCGCGAGCATAAAATTCAAAAAACTTATGCGGCGATTGTCAAAGGACAAGTCAGTTTGGATCAGCAATTGATTGATGCGCCCTTATTGCGTTATGAACTGGCCAATGGCGAACGTCGTGTCCGTGTCACCAAAGACGGTAAGCCGAGTAAAACCGATTGGAAAGTGGTTGAACGTTTTAAAGCCGCGACTTTGGTGCATGCATCACCACTTTCGGGGCGTACCCATCAAATTCGTGTACATGGTCTCAGTATTGGACATCCTTTAGTTGGGGATGATAAATACGGACACAATACGGCATATACCGGTCCTGAAGCACGTCGCTTGTGCCTACATGCCATGCGTTTAGACATTCCCAACTATCCAAGCATTGAAGCGCCAATGCCTGAAGATATGCAACAGGTGATCGATCAGTTGAGAAAGCAGAAATGAGTCAAAATATCGAACTGGTGATTTTTGATTGGGATGGCACCTTATTCGATTCGGTTGGGCAAATCGTAGCAAGCTTGCAATATGCAGCACAGCAATTTGAACAACCGCTGACGGATGAAGCTGCGAAAAGTATTATTGGCTTAGGTTTACCTGAAGTCATGCAGATCCTGTTTCCACAAGTTCCGCATTTACAGCAAGATATTTTGCAATGTTATGCAGATCACTATGTGGCAAACTCCAAAGGGGATGCATGGTTTAGCGGTGTTGCAGAGTTGCTCGCTGATCTAAAACAGCAGGGCTTAAAGCTTGCTGTGGCAACAGGCAAAAGTCGTAAAGGTTTAGATCGGGTTTTGGCACAAACCAATAGCTATGAGATCTTTGATATTACCCGTGCAGCCAGTGAAACCAAATCCAAACCAGATCCATTGATGCTGCAGGAAATTTTGACTGAACTGGATGTCGCTGCTGATCGTGCTGTTATGGTGGGCGATACCAGTTATGATCTAGAAATGGCTCAAAATCTGAATATGCCGCGTATTGGTGTGAGTTATGGTGTACATAGCATTGAAACCTTGCAGCAATATCAACCCTTGGTCATCGCGCACAATGTGCAGGATCTACATGCTTATTTGCAAAGTGTGCTGAATGTGGCAGCCTTAACCGAGAGTTAATCCATCCACATCATATGAAACGACAATGATGGGAGTGTTTGCATTCCCATCATCCATAATAACAATAGGGACAACATGAGTCGTTCAATCCGTTTGCTCAATCTATTACAGCTGCTTAGAGAATATCGCTATCCTGTGACCGCACAGGTGTTGGCAGAGCGTTTACAGATTAGTCAGCGCAGTGTCTATCGTGATATCGAAACCTTGCGTGAGCAGGGTGTTTGTATTGATGCTGCCGCTGGATTAGGGTTTCAACTAAAACAAGATTTCCTGCTTCCGCCGATGACGCTGAATGAAACCGAGATCGAAGCAATTTTTTTAGCGCTGAATTGGTTGAGCGATATTCCTGATTTGGCTTTGAAATCGGCCTCAACTTCGGTGTTGGCAAAGCTCAATGCAGTACTGCCTGAGCATTGTCAGCATCAACTTGAACAAACCACTTTAAGATCGATCAATGTCTGGTTACCTGTCGATGAAACTTTGGTAGAGCAAGTGCGCTTGGCCATCCGCCAGCAGTTAAAAATTACCGTAGATTATGCCGACGAACAACAACGGGTAAGTTCTCGTATTTTGTGGCCATTTGCGCTAGGTTATTTTAATGATCGGATTGTGTTAGCAGCATGGTGTGAGCTACGTAAAGGTTTTCGTCACTTCCGTATTGATCGGATTCGAGCGTTGAACCTAAGTCAGGAGCTGTATCCGCAATTCAAACAACAATTATTTCAACAGTGGTGGGCACAGGAAATGTGCCGTGAGACTACTGACAAAAACTGACAATCAAAACAATTACATTGAAATAAGAATAACTCACCAAGGAAATATCAAAATGGCACTTAAACTTTATACCAATAGTTTTTCGCGTGGCGTCGTTGTTGACTGGCTGCTGATCGAGCTTGGCATTGAATGCGAAGGTATTGAGGTTGCTTTTCAAACTGAGATGAAAGCACCTGAATATTTAAAAATCAATCCATTTGGCAAAGTACCTGTTCTTGTCGATGGTGATGTGGTGGTGTATGAACTGGATGCAATTTGTGCTTATCTGGCTGATAAATTTGCAGACAAAGGCTTGGCACCTGCACTGAATGATCCAAAACGTGGCGTGTATTATCGTTGGTTATTCTTTATTTCTGGGCCTTGGGAAGCTGCTTCAACCAATAAAATGCTCGGTGTTGAGGTGAAGCCCGATCAGAAAGGCTCTGTAGGGTATGGTGATTATCAAGATGCCTATAACGCCTTTGTACAAGGTCTCAATCAAGTTGATCCCTATTTATGTGGTGAGCAGTTTACTGCTGCGGATGTCACGGTTGCTGCGATGTTATTTTGGCAGCTTAAGATGGGCGATATTCAGTCTCATCCTGCGATTGAGCACTATTTAGAAAACATTAAACAGCGACCAAGTTATCAGAAATTTGCTGAATTTTTTAGTAATGCCTAAGCCAATAGGCTTTACTTAAAGAATACGGAAGCCGATTGATTCGGCTTTTTTATTTGTGAGGAATTCATTGCGAATTCAAATGGGCGCTATCTAAGCCAAATATATGCCGAATTTCTTCTAGGAATTGTTGTGTGGCAAGGTTCGATTCATTTTTGGGGTAAGCCATGAAAACGTCGAGGCAGGGCAACGGATGATGCAATGATCTGACGACAATTTGGTCGGTGGCTAAGGCTTGGATATAGGCGGGTAAAATGGCACAACGCTGTCCAGAATGGACCGCTTGAATCGCTTCGGCAATACTATTGGCTTCATCGATGCTTTGAAAATGAATCTGCTGCTGTTTGATGTACTGGGTAATGATTCGTGCCAAAGGCTGAGACAGCTTGTGGGTTAAAATGGTCAGGGCTAAACCCTGTAATTGATCAATGTTGATCTGTGCATGCTGTGCCAAAGGATGTTGTTTAGGTAGCATAAACACCAAGGGTTCTTTGAGTATCAATTGACTTGTAAATGCTTCATTTTCAAATTTTTGATTAATAAAGATCAGGTCTAAATCACCTTTTTTCAGCAGATTGATTTGATCGCTTTCTTTAAGGTTAAGCGTACGAATTTGCAGTTTGGGCAGGCGAACTCTTAAACGTGGCAAAATATAAGGGAAAATGCGAATTTCAGCAGAGGGCACAAAACCAATTTTTAAACATTGTACTTTGGCTGCAGCAACCTGTCGCGCCATGGTAATGGCTTTGTCTGCTTGAGTGAGGGTTAAACGTGCTTGTTCGAGAAAAACTTGGCCTTCGTCAGTTAGCTCTACTTTGCGCTTGGTCCGATGCAACAGTTGTACACCAACATCATCTTCGAGATCTTTAATTTGCTGGCTGAGTGAAGGTTGAGACGTGTGTAATTTAAGCGCTGCTTTACTGAAACTGAGCTCTTCAGCAACGGTAATGAAATAGCGTAAATGACGTAATTCCATAAGACTGATCCAAGAGTGTCTTACTATTATTTTAGTTATCATGATGGGAATATCATGTTGTTGGCGCATTATATCTGAGCTTATTTTATATACAATATTCTTTTTTCTAAAATATAAGAAATAGCGAAAAAGCTGAGGTTTAGCCCTTGGCTTGAATTGTCATTGTGCGTTATTAGTTCGGTAAAATTGTGTTGACTCTGCCAGAGAAAATCAGCATAACTAACAAGCTTATGTTAGGATCAAAGACCGATTATAGTGATTTGGAATAAGACGAGAATCCTAGAAAAATCATTATGATTTGAAAGGCTATCGCATTAAAAAATAGTCCATGACCTAAACGGTATACCAAACCATTCACCTCATGCGATGAGATTCCACCAAAGAAGACGTACATGAAAGATAAGCCGACATTAACCTACCAATTGCCGACACAATCTTGCTTGAGCCATACTTGGGGGAAACCTCCTTTTCCACATGAGGCTTCTGACCATTGTGGCATTGACCGTTTTTATAATTTACAGAAACCCTTAACACCATTTGATCGTAAAGGTTTGCTCAAATGGCTGGCGACCCGTAAATCATCGACGTGGACGGTAGATCGTTCGCATGAATGGAATATGCGGAATCATATGTTGGAACTTCCGCAGAACCGCCCGCATGCAGATCTCAATGATTGGCAAATCTGGTTTGTCGGTCATGCAACAGTTCTCATTCAAATCGGCCCTTATAACTTTTTAACCGATCCAGTTTGGTGTGAATATGTCAGTCCGAAACAGGGCAATGGTCCACAACGTGTTTGTCCTGCTGGCATTGCCTTAGAACATCTTCCAACCATTCATGGCGTGTTATTGAGCCACAATCATTATGATCATATGGATCTGGCGACTTTAGAATGGTTACATCAGAAATTTGAAATGCCAATTTATACGGGCTTGGGCAATGGTTATTATCTGCCTAAGCACTTACATGTGATTGAAATGGATTGGTGGCAGGAGATTCCATTTCATGATGAGTTGAAGATCGCTTATACACCTGCACAGCATACTTCTGGGCGTGGAGTGCGTGATCAAAATAGAGCATTGTGGGGCGGTTTTTCCTTGCTTGCTAAAACAGGCCATTGTTTCTTTGCTGGGGATACGGGCTATTCCACGCACTTTAAACAGATCCATGAGCGTTATGGCGATGCGCGGGTGGCGTTATTGCCGATAGGTGCTTATGAACCACGCATGCTGATGCGCTATGTGCATATGAATCCACAAGATGCATTTCATGCTCATTTAGATTTGCATGCCCACCGTTCTTTGGCGATTCATTATCGAACCTTTCAGCTGACGGACGAAGATCGTGATGCCCCTGAACATGAACTGCAGCAAGCCATGAAATCCTCTTCAAAATTGGTCAATCCGTTTTATTGTATTCGTGAAGGGCACTTTATTCGTGCTTAGCATTTTGGAATGTTTTGATACACCACAGTGAAATCACAGAAAGGCTCGCAAGAGCAATATTCATGACCACAGGATTAAAGGCTTGATAGATATGATTGGGATAAATATATAAAACGAAAATAAATAACCCAATCAGGCTGATAATGCTGAGCCAATGTAAATACTTGTGAGTTAAAAATAAAAATAGACTACCAAAAATGATCTCGGCAATGCCCGACAGTGAAATCATCCACGGAATATAGGGGGCTGCAATATTGAGTTGTTGCCAAACATATTGCTCATCTTGTACCTGAAAAATTAACTTGGGAATCAGTCCCTGATAAATCCAGAGCACTGCAATAATTAACTGACAAAACCTTAAGATCTGTTGAATGGTCTGGTTCTGACTATTCATGTTAAGACCTCATCCAATAGAAAATGCTGCTGAGTTTCAGGTGTGACGCGATAGCATTGTTCGGTTTTACCAAATAGGTGATATCGATTGAGCGCAATATGACGATAAGCAAAATTACGTATTAGTTTAGGGATAATACGCGCATATTTTAAACTGGCGTAAGGGGAGTCTAGACGTTGAACGATGCGTAGAAAGGCGGTCGATTCGGTGTAACATTGACCATTTTCCAGTAAGACCATTGTTTCAAAATGATCGGTAGGCAGATGGCAATAGATGAGGAGTTGCTGTCCGATATTGGATTGCACTGAAACTAGTTTGAATTGGCAGTGTTGATCATGCTTGATCATGAAATTTGCCCATGCTGAACACAGCACACACACGCCATCAAACAAGATGATGTTATGGTCTTGAATCAGCTGCTGTAATGGTTTTGGCATGGTTTTTTTTCTGATGTTGTTTTGAATAAATTGTCACCCAATTCCATAAAAAAAGCCATCCGAGGATGACTTTTGTTTTAGCATTTCAAAGCTTATAGGAAGCTTGGTAAATGACGGGCTGGATCGGTTTCACGTGCTGCCTGAGCATCTGCAACAGTAAGTCCTAGTGCTGCAGCAACACCTTCACCATAAGCTGGATGACAAGCATAGCAGTTACGGATGTGGCGATATTTGATGAAGTCTAAAGCATCACCCATCGCACGTGCAGTATTACCAAACAGTGCTTGTTGTTGTTCAGGTGTCATCAATTCAAACAATGCACGTGGCTGACTGAAATAATCATTGTCATCTTCACGATAATCCCAGAAATCAGCATCACCATTAATTTTCAGTGGAGGCTCTTTGTATTGAGGCTGCTCTTGCCATTGACCGAAGCTGTTTGGCTCATAATGTGGTAAGCCACCATAGTTGGCGTCGATACGGCCTTGACCATCACGGTGGTTACTATGTACAGGGCAACGTGCGGCATTGACTGGAATTTGTTGATAATTCACACCAAGACGGTAGCGTTGAGCATCCGCGTAGTTAAACAAACGCGCTTGTAACATACGGTCTGGTGAAACACTAATACCAGGTACCAAGTTACTTGGTGCAAAAGCAGATTGTTCTACATCTAAGAAGAAGTTTTCTGAATTACGATTTAGTTCGAATTCACCGACTTCAATTAATGGATAGTCGCCGTGAGGCCAAACTTTGGTTAAGTCAAATGGGTGATATGGAACTTTCTCGGCATCTTGTTCAGGCATGATTTGTACAAAAAGCGTCCATTTTGGATAATCTTTACGTTCAATCGCATCGAATAAATCACGTTGATGACTTTCGCGATCTTGACCCACCAATTCGCCAGCTTCTGCATCGGTTAAGTTTTTAATCCCTTGTTGAGTTCTAAAGTGGAATTTCACCCAGAAACGCTCATTGGCGGCATTAATGAAGCTATAGGTATGGCTACTAAAACCATGCATATGGCGGTAGCTTGAAGGAATACCGCGATCAGACATCACGATCGTCACTTGGTGTAATGCTTCTGGAAGTAATGTCCAGAAATCCCAGTTATTGGTTGCACTACGCATATTGGTTTTAGGGTCGCGTTTTACCGCTTTGTTTAAATCTGGGAATTTACGTGGATCACGTAAGAAGAACACAGGGGTATTGTTCCCGACCATGTCCCAGTTACCTTCTTCAGTATAAAATTTTAAAGCAAAACCACGGATATCTCGTTCCGCATCTGCTGCACCACGTTCACCTGCAACTGTGGTAAAGCGAGCAAACATTTCAGTTTTTTTACCGATTTCGCTAAAAATTTTAGCGCGGGTATATTGAGTAATATCATGGGTTACGGTGAATGTACCAAATGCACCTGAACCTTTGGCATGCATACGGCGCTCAGGAATCACTTCACGGACAAAGTTGGCAAGTTTTTCATTCAGCCATAAATCTTGGGCTAATAATGGTCCTCTAGCACCTGCGGTCATACTATTTTGGTTGTCGACGACAGGTGCGCCGAAGTCAGTAGTTAAGTGGCTATAAGGACATTTTTTATCGTCTTGGCTCATGTTCTATCTCCATCAAGATGACCCGTGAGTGAGGTCACCTCAACTGTTTGACCGTTCAAAGATATGAATGTTTAACTGTCTCATGCGCAAATTGGGTATCGAAACTTCGGATGCCTAAGTGCGATTTATAATGATCAAGTTCACATCCTTTGTATTTTTACTCTAGGTTGATGAAAGCTTTTTTTCCAATGGATTAAAGTTGATGTCATAAATGCTTTATTCGATTGAAGCTGTCTAAATCTTAAACATGAACTGTACTTTTTTGAATGTTAGATTTGTTAAAAAAAGATAAAAGATAACGAAAAAATAAAGACTTACTGCTTTACTGGGTTTTAGTTAAAATTGAATCTAGTGTTTGTTTTGGAAAGTGAGAAAGACATCAGTTCTTTTATAAAAGGGCCTATTTTACCTGTTGGAGTTATGTAAAAAGTCCTAAATTGATTTCTCTCATGGTTTTTGATGTATCTTAAAATTGATTAATTTACTCAGTGAGTACAGTTAAAACGACTGAATTTATTCAGCATACTTTTCTTGTTATCTAAAAGCAGATGCTCAGTAGTAAATATGTAAACCCTTAAGATTTTTACGTTTGCTATGTTATTTTGTGCTTATCTTTGAAGAGATTAAAAAAATGAAAAAGTTAGCATTGAGTTTCGGGTTGTCTTTAACTGTTTTAGCAGGTTGTACTTCCATGCCACAAAAAGATGAGACTAAAGCAAATTCCTTGAAGGTTGAGTTTGTTGGGCAAGGAAATTATGCGGTCACGCAACAACAGGGTACAGTAAGCTTATATGCAGTAGATAGTCAGATCGCGGATGTCCCAGCGACTTTGATTCAACAGAAAAAAGTTCAAATCTCTCAGGTCCCATTTGCGGTTGATTTTACTGTGCCTGCAGATCACCGTAAGCTTATTCAGCCCTCAGTTCGGGATGATGCTAAAATCAAATACTATGTGACTTGGGAATCGGATGCCAAGAATTTAACTGGCAAAGATGCGATTGTGATTGATTATGATCGTAAATTTCCGAACGTGACGTTGAATGGCGGAAAACAACAGATTTACCTGCGTTCAGCAAAATAAGCATATGTATTGAAAAAGGGCGATCTTGTTGAAAGTATCGCCCTTTTTTATGTTTGGTCTTATATGGAAATGTCTCGTTTAGACATTGAGCATACGATTGGATTTGACCATATCGGCAAGACCGTGGGTCTTGAAATAATGTTCAAGCCAACTTTTAATCACCAGTGGGTTGTTCATTTGTAGAACATCATCCAACAGTTTCTTAGCATCAGTCATTGGGACATGACAAATCGCTTTGCGTACTCTGAGAATATTGCTTGAACTCATCGAAAGGGTGTTAAAACCCATTGCCATTAATAAAATTGCAGACAATGGATCGCCCGCCATTTCACCGCAGACGCTGACCGGTTTCTGATGGATATGACAGTCTTGAACCAAACGTTTTAGTGCACGTAGTACCGATGGATGGAAATGCGAATAGACGTTGGCCACATGCGGGTTATTCCGATCGACTGCCAGTAAATATTGGGTTAAATCGTTTGAGCCTACCGAGAAGAAATCAACCAGTTCGGCAAATTCATCAATCTGTAAAAGTACACTTGGTACTTCAACCATAATCCCGATTTTAGGTTTGGTGATTTTAACTTGCTCTTCTTCTTGTACCGCAATCCAGTCACGTTCTAACAGATACAGTACTTCTTCCACTTCACTGACACTGGTCACCATTGGCAACAAGATATGCAAATTATTTAGACCAATACTGGCTTTCAGCATGGCACGAATTTGCGCAGAGAAAATTTCAGGATGATCAAGGGTAAAGCGTATGCCACGCCAACCCAATGCTGAATTTTCTTCCTCAATACTGAAATACGGTAAGTCCTTGTCCGCACCAATATCGAGGGTACGCATAATCACAGGCTTGTTGGCAAAATGACTCAATTGTTGGCGATAGATGGCACGTTGTTCTTCTTCGCCAGGGAAGCGCTCACGTAACATGAATGGAATTTCACTGCGATATAAGCCAACACCTTTGGCACCACGTTGTACACCGCGAACCACGTCAATCATTAGTCCAGTATTGACGAATAGAGGAATCGACACGCCATCTGGGGTAATTGCATCTTTGGTTTCGTATTGCTTCAAATCTTTGGCGATTTGCTCTTCTTCTTTTTGTACTTCTTTATAACGTTGACGTAGACGACGCGGTGGATTGACGAAAACACGACCTTGATAGGCATCCACAATCATTTCGATATCATCCAGTGTGGTGATTGGTAACTCGGTTACCCCCACCACAGTTGGAATGCCCAAGGCGCGTGCAACAATCACCATATGTGAGTTGGCCGCACCCTCAGAAGTGACAATCGCCGCAATATTATCCACGGGCAATTCCACCAAGGCTGCGGTGCTGATCTCTTCGCCAATCAAAATGCTGTCCGGACTGAGTTCACGATGACTAGTATCGTTTTCTTGCAAGCAAGCCAAGATTCGGCGCCCAAGATCTTTCAGATCAGAAACACGTTCACGCAGGTAGTCATCTTCCATTTGTGCAAATAACGCGACATGTTTGTCGATGACTTTGCGTACCGCACCCTGTGCCCAACTGCCAGCACGAATATGGTCTTTAATTTCACTCGGTAGTGCATTTTCATCTAACATACGTAAAAACACGCTAAATAAGGCACGTTCTTCCGACATGAGTGAATCTTGCATTTTTTCATCTAGGGATTGAATCTCTAAACGTACTGCTGCAATGGCTTGATCGAGTAATTCTAATTCGTCACTGATGTCTTCGGCTTCACGATCTGGAATCGCAGCAAGGTCAGCAGGAGGGTACAACACGATGGCACGACCTAAGGCCACACCACCTGCGCCCGACACCCCTTGGAAGGTTTTATAGCTGGGTCCATTGCTGGGTTTACGGAATACATCAATGTTGCCCACCGCATGTGCATGAGCGATCACACCAGAAAGCTGTGCGCACAAGGTCACTAAAAAGGATTCGGCCGCTTCACTAAAATCTTGTGATTCTTTATTTTGAACAACCAGCACTCCCATTACCTTGCGGCGATACATCACTGGAACGCCAAGGAAGGAGTTAAACAGCTCTTCACCTGTTTCAGGTAAATAGGCAAAGCGCTCATGTTTAGGGGCATTGTCGAGGTTGACGATTTCTTCACGTTGACCGACCAAGCCAACCAAACCTTCACCAACACTGAGTGATACCGTGCCAACCGCCTCGGGTTTTAATCCTTTAGAGGCCATCAATACGTAGCGACGATTACGCTCGTCCAATAAATAAATTGAACAGACATCCACATGCATGGCATCGGCCACATGATTGACCATAATGTCCAAGGAATCATGCAAACTGACGGACGCATTAATTTCTTGCACAATGCGTCTAAGCGTGTCGAGTTGCATGTTTGACATGGATGTTTACTCCAATTTATTGAATCGTTATAGGCCTAG
Organism: Acinetobacter higginsii; assembly: GCF_000369845.1. Taxonomy (NCBI): domain Bacteria; kingdom Pseudomonadati; phylum Pseudomonadota; class Gammaproteobacteria; order Moraxellales; family Moraxellaceae; genus Acinetobacter; species Acinetobacter higginsii. The sequence goes on from NZ_KB850213.1 coordinate 269,333, forward strand.
TTATAACAGCTCTGTTGCCAAAAATCATTGCTTAAAATGATGATTTCATGACAATTAGCGCTGAGGTAGTTGTAAACATAATTCCATCATAGCTTTACGGTAAACATCACGTTTGAAGTTGACCACTTGACCCAATGGGTACCAGTAACTCACCCATTGCCATTCATCGAATTCGGGTGGGTCTGATAGGTTTAACTGAATATGATGCGGCGAGGCCGTTAACTTCAGTAAAAACCATTTCTGCTTTTGTCCAATACATACCGGATCTGAATCTGACCGAATGTACCGATGTGGCAAACGATAACGCAGCCAACCTTTTGTTTGCGCTATAATTTGGACGTGTTCGGGCAATAAACCGACTTCTTCTCTCAGTTCACGAAAAAGTGCCTGTTCAGGGGTTTCACCAAATTGGATCCCTCCTTGTGGAAATTGCCAAGCATTGTGACCAATGCGTTTTGCCCATAAAACTTGTCCGTCATCGTTTGCCAAAATGATCCCGACGTTGGGTCGGAAACCTTCTGAGTCGATCATTTGGCTACCTAAATTTTGTCTATATCGTTGACTTTGATCTCGGGGACAGTCACTCTTTTGTCCAACTCGAAAAAGGTCAAAGTAAAATGTTTAAAAATTGCTATGATCTTAACGAATTTCTATCGACTAGCGGTGATAGATTTACATTTTTTTTCTTAATTTTCAGTTTAAACGAGAAATTCTATGCAATTGGCTTTGTTTGATTTAGATCACACCCTGTTAAATACTGACTCTGATCACTCTTGGGGTGAATTTTTAGTCAATGAAGGTTTAGTCGATCCAGTTCATCATCGTCAAATGAATGACAAATTCTACGAAGACTATAAAGCAGGGCAACTTGACCCGATTGCTTATAATGAATTTGTATTCGAATTCCTGACCAAACACGACAATGCCTATTTAACTGAGTTACATCAGTTGTTTATGCAGAAAGTCATCCGTCCGCAGATGCGACCTAAAGGCTTCGAGGCGATTAAAAGACATCAAGCACTGGGGCATGAGCTGGTTGGAATTACTGCGACCAGTGATTTTATTACCGCACCAATTTTCCGTGAATTCGGCATTACCGAGATTATTGCCACCAATGCAGAAGTAATTGATGGTCAATATACAGGCAAGGTGACAGGGATTCCGTGTTATCAAAAAGGCAAGCTCACGCGTCTGGATCAGTGGTTGGCTGGCCGATCAGTGACCGAGTCATGGGCGTATTCTGATTCAATTAATGATCGTTTCTTGCTTGAATATGCCACCCATGCGATTGCGGTCAATCCAGACGATCGTTTAGAAAAGCTAGCGCAACAGCAAGCTTGGGACATTCAAGACTGGTCGATTTAAAGTTTTGATTTGCTGCCAAATCTGTCCTGATGAAATGGAATATTTGGCAGTGCTTTAATCACGCTAAAAAATTAAAAAAATCATTATCCGATTCATTCAAATTATTGCTATAACACTACTGGATTTATAGGGGGTGTTATGACAAAACAACAAATCAAATTACCAAAACAACTTTGGACCGCAGAGAGTATTGATCTCACACGACATAGCTATCAAGGCAAGTTATTGAGCAAAAGCGAAGGCTTTCAATTAGGCAAGACACAACGAAAAAAAGTTCCACGTGAATACTTAGCTCAACTTTCAGTACGTCCCAAAGGCACCACGGCGTTAACGCTTTATGATTGGAGCAATCAAGGACGCCTAGCACAATTACAGCCGATTCGTGCCAAGCGGATGAGTGTCTCGCCGTTTACGTTCTATCGTGGTATGCCCGCACTGATGCTGTTTGATCAAGCATGGGAACAACACAATTCAGGCCTGTTTCAGCAAATTTGTGGCGATTGCCATTTAAGCAACTTTGGCGGTTTTGCCAGTCCTGAACGTAACCTGTTATTTGGCATCAATGACTTTGATGAAACCTTGGTTGCGCCATTTGAGTGGGATTTAAAACGTCTAGTGACCAGTTTTGTGATTGCGGCCAAAGACATTGGCTTGGGAGAGCGCAGCGGCTTAAAAGCCATTAAAACCATGCTGAACAGCTATCGCAAACACTTGCTAGAAAATATGGCCTTATCCCCATTGCAAGTTTGGTATGAAAAGGTTGATGCCACCACTTTATTAGAAAATACAGAATGCCGAAAACTCAGAAAGAAACGCGCCAAGCATTTGGATTCAGCTCAAAAGCGCAATGCACATTCGGTATTACCCAAGTTGACCCAACAAGATGATGCAACCGGGTTTAGACATTTTATTGATGATGCTCCTTTGCTATGGCACCCCAAAGCGGATGAACCCTTTGCTGAGCAGGTCGATGAATTTTTTCAACGCTATCGTAATTCATTGAAATATGACCGACAGGTATTGTTTGATCGTTATCAGCGGACCGATGTGGCACTCAAAGTGGTCGGGGTCGGCAGTGTTGGAACCCGTTCAGCAATTGCCTTATTTGAAGATGCAGACCGTGAACCGCTGATCTTACAAATGAAGGAAGCCAATCCTTCAATTCTCAGTCCACTGTTTAAAAATAAGGTTGAGCATGAAGGCGAGCGGGTGATTCATGGTCAGCAATTGATGCAAGCGGCCAGTGATATTTTCTTGGGTTTTTCCAGCTTGAAACAAGATTTTCATGTTCGTCAGTTACGAGATATGAAAATCTCGGTCGATCTTAGTGATATGGATGATGAATATTTCTATGAATATGCAGAAAGTTGCGGCCTTGCTTTAGCCCATGCGCATGCCAAAGCAGGTAATGCCGATGTGTTGATGGGATATTTAGGTGAAGGCAGTACGATCGTTGGGGTTTTACAGAATTATGCGACTCAGTCAGCTGAGCGTAATTTAAATGACTACCAGCAATTCATGAACGCGGTAAGCGATGGTCAGATTCAGCTCGCTGGCGATGACGCCCTTTAATAATAGGTCTGTGAGTACAGACATAAAATAGTGATGATTTGAGAGAAAAAACACAAATGTTTAGCAAAATTATGTCAGGTTTGGGCCTGCAAGGTGTCACGCTTGAAACCCGTTTGTTTAATTCAACCTTACAAGCGGGCGAGACGTTACGTGGCGAGATTAACTTTAAAGGTGGCTCAACCGATAAAGAAATTAAAGGCCTCTATCTGCAATTAATGACCATGGCGGAGGTGGAATCGGGCGATCATGAATTTAATCAGCCTTTGGTGTTGGATCAATGGTTAATCAGTTCTAATTTTTCATTGCCGGCAAATCAATCGCACAATGTTCCTTTCACCATGGAAATACCGCATGAAACCCCAATCACCGAAGTTTCTTGCCGCCGTAATGGAACACGGGTTTGGATCAATACCCGTCTGGATGTGGATTGGGGTGTGGACGCAACGGATCGTGATTATTTAAGCGTTCTGCCAACACCTGCCATGCACATGTTTTTACAAGCCATGCAGCAATGCGGATTTGTATTATCCAGCGTGGATGTGGAAAAAGGCCAACTGACTGCGCATAACTTTAGATCGACCATTGGTTGCTACCAAGAACTTGAATTTGTCTCTTCGCGTTTATTCAGTGGTTTTAATGAGGTGGAAGTGTCTTTTGTGGCTGAACCGCACCAAACCCATGTCATGCTTGAGGTTGATCGCCGTCACCGCTCAGATCAATTATTGTCGATGACGATTCCACACCACCTCTTGGATGTTCAGCAGATGGCTCAGCAAATTCGCCATTTATTGCAGATTAAATAATCTTGATTAAACCTCCCAGCAGGGAGGTTTTTTGTCATATTAATGTCATCATTTATTTTTAAGATCACTTTATGAAAATAAAAATAAATCAGGAAGCGCAGACTTCTATTTCAATCGATGCATTACTGCAATTAAAACGACAACAACCCATGATTAAAATGCGATGGATCGCGCTCCCGCTGTTCGTCTTGATCTTAATGTACAGTTGGCAGCAACAGCTTTTTACTGCTTGGGTGATCTTACCTTTACTTTGGACGTTGATCGTGCTGAATCTGGCTTTGATTGCGCGTTCCAAATCTAAAAAACTACAAAAGATTGAGCAATTTAAATTCGATCCGATTTTTTGGAACAAATTCAGATTCTATTATCCTGAACTGGGTCTAAAACAACGGCAATTGATCGAAGCTGGATTTAAGGATTATTTGGCATTGCATGTCATGCAAAAACAGGCCTATGCCATGCCTTCGCATGCAGTGGATTCGTTATGGCATGTGATGTTGGAGTTCCCAAAGCAGTATCAAGACTTATGTGAACAGATACTCGGTCGGCAGTTACAGCATAGCCCCTATGATGCAACGACTCCGTCTCAACAGCAAACCAAACAATTGTTTGAAGCATGGCGAATGAATTGTACGTTGCATGCTTTTCAGCCAAGAAATACCACGTTGTTACCGAGACTATTTGCCATTGATCAGGTCTTAAATTGGCAGGAAGGGCAGTATTTTAATTTAGAATTGATGACCAAGGATTATGCGCAATATTTGCAAGCTCAGTCTTCGTCATCCTCTTCGAGTTGTGGAAGTAGCAGCAATAGCTGTAGTAGTTGCAGCAGCTGTGGTGGGGGCGGTGGAGATTAACAGATACCACTAGCCTACATGCATCATTCGAATCAGTTCTTCAGCCGCTTTGGATTGGATTCGTGCGGGATGCCAAACCATACCCAGTTGACGCTGCATATCTAGTTTTAAATCAAGTTGTTTTAAATCTTGATTCACCAAGGTTTTTGGTAACACAGACCAACCTAAACCAATTGACACCAGCATTCTGATTGACTCAAGTGGATTATTGCTCATGGTGATTTTTGGTTTTAAGTTATTTTTCTCAAACTCTGAAAGGGTAATTTGGCTGGTATAAGTTTGTGCTGCTGGTAATAGGCTTGGATAGGCAATCAAGTCTTCCAATTTAAGCTGTGTCTGTTGAGCCAAGGGGTGGAAGGGAGCAGCCACGAAGACTAAAGGGTCATTCCAAATGGTCACGTAATTGAGACGATCATCCCCAACCGGTGGTAAGGTTAAAAATGCCAGTTCCAATTCACCTGCCAAAACTTGTTCATGGGCTTGTTCTGAATCGACAAAATGCACATCCAAGGTGACTTGAGGATAGTGTTGTACAAAGTTCTTAAGGGGTTCAGCTAAATGGTGTAAGCCAATATGATGACTGGTCCCTATTTTTAAACGACCTTGGACCTGAGCTTGTTCATGACTTAAGGTATGGTGAATTTCCCCTAATTCATTTAGCCAAGTACGAACTTTAGGCAATAGAGAATGTGCTGCATGGGTGGGCTGAATGCCCCGACCCGCAGATTCAAATAGTTTGACCCCAAAATAGTCTTCTAAGCTATGAATCCGTTTGGTGACTGCGGGTTGGGTAATAAATAATTGTTCTGCTGCGATGGAAATTGAACCAGTTTCCATCACTTTTACAAATGCTTCAAAAGCAGCGAGGTTCATACAAGCTTGTCCAAGGAGATTTTAAAATTAGTTTTATAAGCAGTATTTTTGAATTAGAAATAATTCCATACTTTTTCATGAAAGAAAAAAGCAAAGGCTTGTACCGTTGGTTCAATTAAACTTAAGGTAGCTGCCATGAGCCAATTGCCTGTAATCAGGTAAGCAACGATCATCGCAACACTAATATGCATGATGTAATAACTCAAGGTTTTTTTCAAAGTCCGACTATTGTTCATGACAAATTGTTGAATATTTGACATCTGTTTCACCCTACAAAATCTCTATTTAATTAAATAATAATCATTATCATTTAAAATGTAAAAAGGAAATTTCAATTCAGGACGATTGGATTTATAAATCGTGAGGTGATTGATTTAACATCAGCTGCTCAAAGCCAGAGTGCGTATGAAATGTGCTCAGCTAAGATGATTTAAATTTTTTTAATTTAATGAGATGATCAAGATATAAAATTTAAATTTATCATTCCTAAAAGTTTGTTAATTTATAAAAATGATAAATTAGATTTATGTGAAGCGATTGCTATAATCAATTCAAGATGAAAAATACCCAGACCAATGGCAAGCACGATGGAGGGCGACGACATGGCAGGCAAGACCTTATATGACAAATTATGGGATGACCATTTAGTAAAACAACGCGATGATGGTTCGAGCTTAATTTATATTGATCGCCATCTATTACATGAAGTGACCAGTCCTCAAGCGTTTGAAGGCTTACAGCTTGCCGATCGCCAACCTTGGCGTTTAAGTGCTAACGTTGCAACACCTGACCATAACGTGCCAACTTCTAAAAAAGAGCGTGAACAGGGCATTGCAGGGATTGAAGATGATACCTCTCGAATTCAAGTACAAACCTTAGATGACAACTGTAAAACCTTTAATATCGTTGAGTTTGGGATTAATGATATCCGTCAAGGGATTGCCCATGTGGTTGGCCCAGAACAAGGTTTAACTTTGCCGGGCATGACCGTGGTCTGTGGTGATTCGCATACCGCAACACATGGTGCTTTTGGCTGTTTGGCACATGGTATCGGAACGTCGGAAGTGGAACATGTATTGGCTACACAATGCTTGGTACAGAAGAAGTCGAAAAACATGTTGGTTCGTGTTGATGGTGTATTAGGTAAAGGCGTGACTTCTAAAGATGTCGTGTTAGCCATTATCGGTAAAATTGGGACTGCGGGTGGTACAGGCTATGCCATTGAGTTTGGCGGGCAAGTGTTCCGCGATATGTCAATCGAAGGTCGTATGACCGTATGTAATATGGCGATCGAAGCGGGTGCTCGAGTTGGTATGGTTGCTGTTGATGACAAAACCATTGCCTATGTGAAAGACCGCAACTATGCACCAAAAGGTGAGCAGTGGGATCAAGCAGTCGCATACTGGGATACCTTGCATTCGGATGAAGATGCCGTATTTGATGCGGTGGTGGTATTGAATGGTGCAGAGATTGAGCCTCAAGTATCTTGGGGAACTTCTCCAGAAATGGTGATTCCTGTTTCACAGGCAGTACCAACTTTAGAACAAGCCAAAGATGATGTACAACGCAATGACTGGACCCGTGCTTATCAATATATGGGCTTAACTGCTGGTCAAGCTTTGGCTGATATTCAGTTAGATCGTGTTTTCATTGGCTCATGTACTAACTCACGTATTGAAGATATCCGAGCTGCTGCAGATGTCGTGAAGGGGCGTACAGTTGCTTCAAGTATTAAGCAAGCAATGATTGTGCCGGGTTCTGGTTTGGTGAAACAGCAAGCCGAACAAGAAGGTTTAGATCAAATTTTCTTGGCGGCAGGTTTTGAATGGCGTGAACCAGGCTGTTCAATGTGTTTGGCTATGAATGCTGACAAGTTACAACCCGGTGAACATTGTGCTTCAACCTCGAATCGTAACTTTGAAGGTCGTCAGGGCAATGGTGGGCGGACGCATTTAGTAAGCCCAGCGATGGCAGCGGCAGCGGCAATTGCAGGCCATTTTGTTGACGTTCGTTCATTCTAAGGGAGCAATATCATGGAAAAATACACTGTAGAGCAAGGTGTTGTTGCACCTTTAGACCGTGCCAATGTCGATACCGATTTAATTATTCCAAAACAGTTTTTGAAATCGATTAAACGTACGGGATTCGGCGATAACTTATTTGATGAGTTACGCTATTTAGATGAAGGCTTCTTAGGTCAAGACATTAGTAAGCGCCCAAAGAATCCTGACTTCGTGTTAAATCAACCGCGCTATCAAGGTTCAACTATCTTATTGGCACGGACTAACTTTGGTTGTGGTTCAAGCCGTGAGCATGCGCCATGGGCATTAAATGAATATGGATTTCGTACCGTCATTGCACCAAGTTTTGCTGATATCTTCTTTAATAACTGCTTTAAAAATGGCATGTTACCTGTGATTTTATCTGAACAGATTGTGGATCAATTGTTCAAGGAGTGTGCTGAGAATGAGGGTTATCAACTTACGATTGATTTAGAAGCTCAGGAAGTACGTACGCCCGCAGGTGAAGCATTTAAATTTGAAATTGACCCATTCCGTAAACATTGCTTGTTGAATGGTTTGGATGATATTGGCTTAACTTTACAAGTGGCCGATGATATTCGTGCTTTTGAAGCTAAGGCGAAACAAGCGCGTCCTTGGGTGTTTCAAGACATCCGAGCATAAGTTTGGGTGCAAGAAACCAGATTGGGTTTTAGACATTTTTAACATAGGCATAGCGCAGAGATTGAACTCTTGTTAACATGCTAGCGGATAATATTTTGCTTACATGTTAACAAGACATGAGGACTGGGCTTGAATAATGAAAAGAAGACTCGCTCGCAGTATTTTACTGTGTCTAGGCGCTACGATGACTTTGACTGCGTGTCAAAATGCACCCAATGTGGTGGATCAGGTTCGTATTGCACAGAACACATTGGAAAGTAAGGCGGACAACACAACTTTATATTGTTCAGGTGTTGAGAATTGTGAGTTTGAACGAATTGGTGACATTGCGGTCATTGATGCAAAAACTCATCGGATTAGCCAACAGGCAATGGAACGCGGCATTGTACGCTTACATGGTTCAGTATTTAGCCGCAAACAGCAGGTCTATTTAAGTGTGCCAGCCAAGCAATATGAAGTCGTCATTCGTTTTTATCCGATTTCTCCTGATCGTTCCGAAACTTTCCATGTGATTCATGCATTTAAACCGCATGTGCGCTATACCTTTAAAATGTACCGAGACCGAACACGTCGTTCAGGCAGTTTACTTAATGTTTCTGTACCTGATCCATTGTGTGTAGATTTACAGCAAGAGCAACACACCATTCGCCGTTTCTGTCGTCCATTTGACGTCAGTACAGGTCTTGGTGAGTTTGTTGAGAAAAAGGTTTAATAGGCTCGCAGTGTTATCGCTGCACATAGGAAAATTGGAAAAATAAATGTCGAAGCATATTTTAATTTTAGCGGGTGATGGCATTGGTCCTGAAATCGTAGCAGCTGCTGAAAAGGTTTTAACCAAGGTCAATGATAAATTTAATTTAGGTTTGACATGGGAACATGGTTTGCTTGGTGGTTCTGCAATTGATGCGCATGGCGAACCGTACCCAACAGTGACCAGTGAACAGGCGAAAAAAGCCGATGCAATTTTATTAGGTGCAGTCGGTGGTCCGAAGTGGGATAGCATTGAGCGTTCAATTCGCCCTGAACGCGGCTTGTTAAAAATTCGAAGTGAACTCAATTTATTCGCCAACTTACGTCCTGCGATTTTGTATCCACAATTGGCGGATGCGTCTAGCTTAAAGCCTGAAATCGTTGCTGGTCTTGATATTCTGATTGTTCGTGAGTTAACGGGTGGGATCTATTTTGGTCAGCCACGTGGTATTCGTGAACTCGAAAATGGTGAAAAGCAGGGGTATAACACTGACGTCTATTCAGAAAGTGAAATCAAACGCATCGCCAAAGTGGCTTTTGAGTTGGCTGGATTGCGTGGTGGCAAGGTCTGTTCGGTGGATAAAGCCAACGTACTTGAAGTAACGGAATTGTGGAAACAAACCGTCACTGACTTGCAGCAAGCACAGTATTCAAATATTCAGTTGTCGCATATGTATGTAGATAACGCAGCAATGCAGTTGGTCCGCGCACCTAAGCAATTTGATGTGATTGTCACAGGTAATTTGTTCGGTGATATCCTCTCTGACGAAGCAGCGATGTTGACGGGTTCAATTGGTATGTTGCCATCTGCCTCTTTAGATGAGAATGGCAAAGGTATGTATGAACCATGTCATGGTTCAGCGCCAGATATTGCAGGTCAGAATATTGCCAATCCATTGGCAACAGTGCTTTCAGTAGCAATGATGTTGCGCTATACCTTCCGTGAAGAAGCAGCTGCGAAAGCAATTGAAGATGCGGTCGGTCAGGTGTTAGACCAAGGTTTACGTACTGCCGATATTATGTCGGAAGGCATGAACAAGGTCGGTACAGATGCGATGGGTGAGGCTGTAGTTGTAGCATTAAACTAAGCCTTGAAGTCTATAAAAAACGCAGCATGAGCTGCGTTTTTTATTTGATAAATCAGCAGGCCTTACCCTCATAACGAATTGATTGTGCAATTTGTTGTTGATCCAGCTCAAAAATAATATGGCATTTTAAGTTCAGATCATAAGCACTACCTGCATTGCCAGCAGTTTGAATTGGAATATTCTGAGCGCCAAGTTCGGTTGATTGTGCAATCGGAATCGGGATACGGACAGGACGAATCACGGTATAAATCAGTTGATTATTTTGCTTAACCGGTTGGGCCAGTGTTTGGAAACCTAAGGGTTTTAAGTCGAGCTGTTGCTGGATGGTCTGCGCAGATTGCCCAATAAACGGTTTTAGATAGTCGGGTAGGCTAATATTTGGCTGGTTTGATGTCGCACAAGCTTGTAAACCGAGAAGCGTACAGAACAACAGGTACTTATAATTTTTCATTATGATCATCCTTTATCTTTTTGATCTTTTTTTATTCAATTGCAAAAGTGCAGGAGTGTCGAGAGCATTTATGTGAATTGCTAAAAAGATACAATCTTGTCTACTTTTGGACAATGTTCAAGCCTAGCAAAATATGCTTAGATAATGATGATAATTAAGCGATTTGGACAACTTCATGCGCAAAATAATATTTGGCTTGATCTGTGGGGCAATGGCGACATTGAGCTATGCGGATAACTGCGAAAATGCCCGTAATACTTATGATGATATCTACTGTACCAATAAAATTTTTGCCAGTGCAGATGCTGATTTAAATAAAAACTATCAGCAATTACGCAAACAGCTGAGCGATACACAACAAAAAATTTTAAAAAAATCACAACTGGCGTGGATTCGCCATCGTGATGCAGAATGTAGTGATGATTCCAAGAGTACGGTTTATGTGCAATGCCAATTGAACGCAACGCAAGAACGCAATAACTGGCTGCAAGAGCGTATCCGTGAATGTCAGACGGTGGGTTGTAAAACAACACGCCTTAGTGAATAAACTTTCGTATCAGCAATAAAAAAAGCCACATGATGTGGCTTTTTTGCATTCACTAATCTGACTTAGCGTGCACGATAAGTGATACGACCCTTAGTTAAATCATAAGGTGTCATTTCAACTTTAACACTGTCACCTGTCAAAATACGGATATAGTGTTTACGCATTTTACCAGAAATGTGAGCAATAACTTCGTGACCGTTTTCTAAACGTACACGGAACATCGTATTAGGAAGCGTTTCGGTGACAACGCCTTCGAACTCAATGAGTTCCTCTTTATTGGCCATAGCCTACCTGAGATCAAATTGGGAAGGCGCAAATTATAGTCAATTTATTTAAAATTTACAAGATCAAGTCTGTTAGAGGCTGTCAGATATTAACCGAAAGGAACTGTCAGACAATTCGCGATTTTTTTTAACAAAATAAGCAGAATATTGTTGTCAGTTTGGTCAATCAACGTTAATCTAAAATTGTTGTTCATTGTCATAATAACGTATCTACAGGGAAGGGCACAGCGTGGGTCAGCTAACAGATGCATCAGTTGTATTGCGCTTTGGTTATCAGGCAATTCGTAAAGCAGGATTACCAACTGAAGAGATTTTAACAAAGGCCGGCGTGGCATTAAATCAAGTGGATACCAATGCAAGAACGCCGCTAAGTGCACAAAATGCGTTCTGGATCGCTGCACAGGATGTGAGTAACGATCCTGATATCGGGCTTCATCTCGGTGAACATCTACCACTTTATCGTGGGCAAGTGATTGAACATTTATTTATTAGTAGTGAAACCTTTGGTGAGGGCTTAAAACGTGCCTTGGCCTATCAACGCCTGATCAGTGATGCTTTCGATGCCAAACTGGTGATTGAAGATGGTCGCTGTTACTTGAGCAATGGCGAACAGTATTGGCCAGATAATTTGGTCAACCGTCATTTCTCTGAATGTGCTATGTCAGGCATTTTACGTTTCTTTAAATTTATTACCGAAGGTCAGTTTCACCCGATTTATATTGATTTTAACTTCAATGAGGGCGCTGCTGATGACGAATACTTTAGAGTCTATGGCTGCCCAGTGAGCTTGGGGCAAAAAGAAACCCGCCTTTATTTTGATGCGGCCGTACTGGATTATCCTTTATGGCAAGCAGAGCCTGAATTATTACAATTGCATGAGCAATTGGCGATTGAAAAATTACAAGAACTTGCGCGTTATGACCTCGTTGGGGAAGTCCGTCGTGCCATTGGTTCAACCCTTGAAAGTGGTGAAACGACCTTGGAAACGGTGGCAGCACAGTTGAATATTACTCCTCGGCGTTTAAGAACCCAACTCAGTGAAGCCAATACCAGCTTCCAGCAAATTCTTTCAGATTATCGTTGTCGTTTAGCCAAAAAGCTGTTGGCGAATACCAATGAAAGTGTCGAGCGTATTGTCTATTTAACTGGTTTCTCTGAACCAAGTACCTTCTATCGTGCCTTTAAGCGTTGGACCAATGAAACGCCAGTTGAATATCGCAAGCGTAAACAGCGTTAATTGCTTCTAAGTAAAAAAGCCTTATCATTGTGATAAGGCTTTTTTGTTATTCAGCTAAATTTAACCAGTGTGGACCTAAAGGTAGCTGTGGTAAATCGAATTCATCTGGATAATAAGACTGAATAAAATATAAACCATCAGGTGGGGCGGTAATCCCCGCAGCGGTGCGATCTTCTGCGGCAAACATGGTATCAATATGGTCAATTTCATACATGCCTTGCCCAATTTCAAGCAGGCAGCCCATGATATTGCGTACCATATGGTGCAAGAAACCATCCGCTTGAATATCTAAGACCAGATAACGGCCATGTTCGAATAAGCGACAGTGTTTTACATGACGTACAGGTTGATTGGATTGACAGGCTGCGGCACGAAAAGTCTCAAAATTATGCGTACCCTCGAATTTTGCAGCGGCAGTAATCATCTTTTGCACATCAAGCTTTTGATAAAGATGGGTGACCTGTTTATATAACAAGGCAGGGCGAGTCGGGGCGTTATACACCACATAGCGATAACGACGAGCCACCGCTTTAAAACGCGCATGGAAATTTTCATCCATACATTTAATCCACTGGATTGAAATGTCTTTGGGCAATTGACTATTGGCACCACGAATCCAACCTTGTTCTGGGCGAATGGCTTCGGTGTCGAAATGTGCCACCATATTGGTCGCATGTACACCTGCATCCGTTCGTCCAGCGCCATGCAACATAATCGGCTGATTGGCAATACGACTCAGTACTTTTTCTATGGTTTCCTGAACAGTGATAACGCCAGCCTGTTGGGTTTGCCAACCACGGTATTGAGTACCGCAAAATTCAATACCGATTGCATAACGTTGCATGTTCTAACCTCAGAATTAATGTTGATGCCAATGCGCGAACCATTGTTCGTGGGTCGGATATTTTAAATACATTTGCAAGACTTTTGCATATAAATCGGCATGGCTATGGCAATCATTGACTAAAACTTTGGCAGATTGAATCCATGAGCTGACCGCATAGCGTTGATCAAGTTGCCCAAAGGTCACTTGTGTACTAATAATGGGTAAGCACCGTTGCTGATAGAGCTGTTCAAATAATGCTAGAATTTCATCATTCACCGCAATATTGCCTGTACCAAAGCCTTGCAGAACCAAAAAGTGAGGTGGGTTAAGCAGAAGATTTTTTAACTGCACAATAAGTTGTTGTTTCTCAATCGGCTGTAACATCAAATTCAAAACACTAAGTTGAGCGGCTTGCTCAATCTGTTCATTTTGGACAATAAAAGCATCTGCTGTAGTGTTACAGCTCTGGTCTGCTTTGATGCCAACAAAGGCGTCTAATTCAGTGGTATGGGCTTTTAAAGTACTTTGTGCATGAAAGACTTGTTCATGGAAGGTAAGATAAACACCACTTGGTAAGGTAAGCACTTGCTCCAGTGCTAAATACAGATTGCCGATTGCATCGGTGAATTCGCGGGTATCATTGCCTTCAATATTCAATAATGGGTATTGGCTGCCCGTAATGATGGCGTGGCAAGAATGGCCTAAAAAACGTGCCAGTGTTGCCGCAGCATAACTCAGTGTATCCGTTCCATGAATAATGACAAAATGCTGAAAGCCATTGAGTTGTAATTGTTGGATTTGTTGTACCAATTTCAACCAATCACTTGCGGTACAAGCGCTGCTGTCTTTAATGCTAGGGGCAGCGAAACATTCAACCTGCAAATGTGGTGGAATCACCTTCACTAATAAAGGTAAAAAATCCTGTTCAGGCATTGGTATCAAGGGTTCACCAATACAACCAAACGTCCCACCCATATAAATTAAAGCGATTGTTTTCATCATAAAAAAAGCAGCCTGAGAGACTGCTTATATTAGACTGATCAAATTCAGGAAGCTATTTTATTCAGTAAATTTTCTGAACGTTGTTGTTGTTCTGCATTGAATGCCTGATTGTTTTTTAACAACTCACGTGCAGAATCATAGGCGCCCAGTTCAATATACTGCTCTGCAAGCTCTAAATTCAGCTGTGCTTCATCAAGTTGTTGCAGGTCTGGGAAAGACTGGGCCAATGGGTCATGAACTGTAATCGCTGCTGCAGGTGTTGCCGCAGGAGTGATCAATTCAGGTTGTGTGTCAACTGCAGCTGGTTCTGCAATGTCAAATGAAAACGTTGTGGTTTCAAGTGGTGCAGGTTGTTCAGTTTTTTCTACGGTAGGTTCAAAATTAAAATCTAAGCTAGGTGCCGCTTCTTCTACAGGTGCTTTTTCTGCAACGGGCTGAGATGCAACCTCTAAAGAAGTAAAGTTAAAATCAAGCTCAGGTTTTAGGTCTTCAGTTTTTGCTTCTTCAATGCTTGGTGGTGTTGGTTCTAAGTTAAACGAAAACTCAAGTGGCTGCTGTTCTTTACTCTCAGATGTTTCAACTGGAGACTGTGCTGGCACGGCTTCATCAACAGGCTTCTGTTCAAAGGAGAAATTAAAGTCTAAAGGTTGAACTTCAGGGGCAGCTTCTACAGGCTTTGCTTCTTCTGTCGGTGCAGCATATTCTGACTGTAAGTCATCAAATGATTGTGCAGCTGGTGTTTGAACCAGTGCATCAAAGTCAGCAGCATTGCTTTGAAGCTGTGGCTCAGATGTAGGTGTTTGCTGAAAACTATGTGATGCTAAATTAAATTCAATTGAATCAGGCTGTTTATTCTGCTCGTATTCACGATGCTTCGCTTCTGCTGCTTGTGCAATATCTTCCAGTTTTAAGGCATGAATATGTTTGATCAATTGATCAATCGCCAAATCATCTTTTTGCTTTAAATGAATATCCAGTAAAAACAAATATAATTCATGTTGAGAATTGTCTTGTTTTAAAGCTTGATTGATTTGTGCCTCGGCAGACTGAAAGTTACCACTTTGAATTTGTTGTTCAAGTTTTTGACGTAAGCTTTCAGAAATTGCTGTAGTCGTTGGAGGTGCTGCTGGCTCTTGTTCTTCACGTACGAGCGTGGTTCGTGAAGCAGATCGTGTCGCTGCTTTTTTTGTCGTTTTGCTTGCACCTTTTTTAGGTGCAGTATTGGCTTGATTGCTTTCACGTTTTTTTAAAACGATAGCTACAATCAGTACAATGACGAGCAGTACAATGATTATAGTTGACATGATCTATACCCCTTAAAGATAGAGCCGCTTTTATGCAAATTTATGAGAATATTCTCGTAACCTAGCGTGTTGGCTTTTTAGTGTCCTGTTGCGCTTTCAACTGATCTTGCAGTTCAGCAAGTCGAGCATTTAACAGCTGAATACGTTGTTCCTTCTGACGTAGTGCCAATTCTAACTGTGTTACGTTTCTTTGTAATGTAACGGTTTTTTCTCGTGCTGTCATAACTTTTAATGATAAATCGGCACTGGTTTTTTGCTGTAATGTGTCTTTTTTGGCACTTCCAGTACTGGAATCTTGATTACTCTCAGCCACTAGAGACATTTCAGCTTGTTGTAACCGATATTTGGCTTTTCCTACGGCTGGACGCTGTGTTTGTGCCGCAATTTGATTGGTGTTCTTATTCTGCTGTGTAGATGTGGCAGTAAGATTAAAGTTTAAATGTGAGCCCTGTCTAAGGCGGTTGGCGTTGCCCCCAATAAAGGCATGTTCATTTTGTGCTTTGATTTGATTCATGACCTGAGCAACAGGCTGCTGTGTTTGCCCTGCAATATGTTGTGCAATACTCCATAATGATTCATTCCGTTGCACCACATGCTGTTGGGCTTTGTCATCGTTTGCTGCTGCTTTTGTCGGGAGCTTCTTTTTGGCCGCTTGGACTGTCTCTTTCACTGGATTAGGTGTTTTTGCTTTTTCTTTGGTTTCAATCGGTTTAAGTTCAGCTACTTTGAGTTCCTCATCCAATGCAGTACTTTGCTTGGTAGCGGCCGTACTCACAGTTTGAGTGCTTTCCTGTTTGACAGGCACTGTTTTTGGCTGCTGTGGTACTTTTTCTGCGATAGGCGTTGCTGGCTGTGGCACGGAGCTCGCCGCTGCCGCGGTTGTTTCTACTTTCACGGGAGGAGCGATTGAAACTGCACTGGCAACTGTTGTTGTCGTACTTGGCTTTGATGTTTCTAATACAGGTGGAAGGGTAAATGGCGCATTCAGGAGTGTTTCTTGTTTTAAGTTTTGCCCTTGTGAATTTGCGTTTGTAACATTAAAGCGTGTGCTTTCAGGTAAGTTTAAAGCGATATCTTTTTCACTGACAATAAACTTGGGTGTGAGTGATTTTTCATTGGCATTCTTCGCTAGAGGTGCTTTCGCGACTTGGCGCATCGGTTGGCGAATATGCTTTAAATGAGATGCGCCACCTTCCTGAATTTTTAAAATAATATTCAGTTCAGCATCGGTCATGGGACGTGATGAAGTGATCACAATCACGCCTTCACCTTGATTATTACGGCGTGTAAAAAAATTAAGATTAGCAGGGGGCTGATGCGCAGCGCCAAGCATCAATAAATCTTCAGGTGTTGCCAAACTGACGTCTAATTTAGAATTGGCATCGGCTTGGTGGAAACTCATTTCGGCATAAAGAAGTTCACCAGGCGCAGACTGGATTTGAATTGGATCAAGCGTAATTGCATAAAGGTGTTGCGAAGAAATGATGGCTAAAATGGCAATTTTTAATTTGTTATAAACAGTCATCTCGATCCATGAAAAAGTGATGTTATGGTCTGGAAAAAGTATACATTACCGTGATGTAAATGAATTGTAAATTATTCATCTTTCGTCGCAAGAAAAAAGCCGATCAAATGTGATCGGCTTTTGATTTTTAGGAATTTTTGCTTAAGCGTTCTTGTATTCCACCAGAATACGAAGCATACGGCGTAATGGCTCGGCAGCACCCCAAAGCAGTTGGTCACCAACAGTGAATGCACCAAGATATTCTTTACCCATATTGAGCTTACGCAAACGGCCAACAGGAACAGTTAAAGTACCTGTGACTGCAACAGGGGTAAGATCTGTCATAGAGGCTTCACGAGTATTCGGAACGACTTTTGCCCATTGGCTAGAGTTGCGAATCATGTCTTCGATTTCATCAAGTGGCACATCTTTTTTCAATTTCAATGTGATTGCTTGAGAGTGGCAACGCATTGCACCAATACGCACACAGTGACCATCAATTGGAACGATTTGTTGATTACCTAAAATCTTGTTGGTTTCAACCTGACCTTTCCATTCTTCTTTCGATTGACCGCTTTCGAGTTGTTTGTCGATATACGGAATCAATGAACCCGCCAATGGCACGCCAAAGTTTGCTTTCGGGAAACCTTCGCCACGTTGTAATTCTGCGATTTGACGGTCAATATCAAGGATTGCAGATTTAGGGTCATCCAATAAGGTTTTAGTATTGTTATACAAATAACCCATACCTGTGATCAGTTCACGCATGTTCTGCGCACCCGCACCAGACGCTGCTTGATAGGTCATTGAAGTCGCCCATTCCACTAAATTATTTTGGAACAGTGAACCTAAGCCCATCAACATCAATGAAACGGTACAGTTACCGCCAACGAAAGTTTTAGTACCGTTGACCAAACCATCTTTGATCACATTTAAGTTGACTGGATCAAGAACGATGATTGCATCATCTGCCATACGCAGCGTAGATGCGGCATCAATCCAATAGCCATCCCAACCTTCAGCTTTAAGCTTTGGGAAGACTTCAGAGGTATAATCACCACCTTGGCAGGTTAAAATGACATCCATTTGCTTCAGACTGTTAATGTCTGTTGCATCCATAAGTGCTGGGGCAGTCTTACCACCAAATGAAGGTGCTTCGCCACCTGCATTACTGGTAGAGAAATAGAATGGCTCAATATGAGCAAAATCATTCTCTTCAACCATACGTTGCATTAGGACAGAACCAACCATCCCACGCCAACCGACCAGACCTACTTTCATGTCATTGTGCCTCGGTATGTAAAAAATTTTAAAGGGGTTTGAGTGTATCAAAAGTGCCCACAACTGCAAGCTTTACTGAAATAAAACAGTGCGTTTATTGAGTGGAATATCTTGTTTATATTAGATAGAAAATTGATAAAGCGAAAACTTTATTGTAAATCTATGCTACCCCAAAGAGAAAAATGAACATGATATGGATTCAGATTTGCGCAGCACTGGTGATATGGCTTTCATTTTGGTCTTTGATCCCCAGAGATGAATGGTGGTTTCGGGGTGCAGACTTTCCGAGATTACAAATATTAGCACTCGGGATCATCACATTTTTTGCGATGTTATTTGTGCTTTCCGATTGGACCTTGAGTACTGAACTGCTCTTTCTTGGGCTGGTTGCAGCAATAGCCTATCAGCTTAAAATGGTGTTGCCTTATACGCCGTTATGGCGCAAGCAAGTCAAAAAAGTCAAAAAGACGCAACTCAATCCAGAGCAACAAATTTCCTTATTGGTGGCAAATGTACTGACACCTAATCACAAATATCATCTGTTACTTGATCAAATTGAAATTTTAAAGCCAGATTTGGTACTTACGCTGGAGTCGAATGCTGAATGGCAGCAAGCGCTGAGCCCAATTGAAGCAGATTATCCTTTCCGTGTGGCAGTACCCTTAGAGAACCTATATGGTATGCATCTTTATAGTCGTTTGCCCTTAGACGACACCGAAGTTAAATTTATTTTGAGTGATGAAATTCCATCGATTCATACTGCAGTGACTTTGCCATCAGGCGTGCAAGTGCAGTTGTATTGTTTGCATCCTAAACCACCGAGTCCAACGGAGGCTAAAGAGTCTACGTTAAGAGATGCGGAATTGCTGATTGTGGGTGATCAGATTAAAGACCTTGATCAGAGCTGTATCGTCATGGGAGACTTGAATGATGTGGCATGGTCCAGAACAACCCGTTTATTTCAGCGGATTAGTGGACTGCTTGATCCTCGAGTCGGGCGCTATTTTATGAATACCTTTCATGCGGACTATCCTTTATTACGATGGTCGCTAGATCATATCTTTCATAGTACCGATTTTGGTTTGATTGATATGAATCGCCTGCCACATATTGGTTCAGATCATTTTCCTGTGTATGTGGTCTTACAGACAGGGCGAGTGTTTGAACAGCAGCAACAATCGCTGCAACAGACCGCTGAGGATGAACAGGAGGCTCAAGAAGCCATACAGGAAGGCATTGAAAAGGCTGAGCAAGAAGAGAAAGTGGTAACCGATTCTTTAGCTCAACCGCATAAGCAGCGCATGTAAAACTGATGTTGTGCGAGTGGGACTTGCACAATGCTTTGATTTTAAAGTTTAACTAATTAATGTACGTTATTTCGTACATGGATTTAAGTCTGCAACGAATAGTACTGTATCGGTAAAAGGTTTATTCTAAATACATCAGCACAAGGACGCAGGAATGGATTTCCGCTTAAGGATAGCGACGCTGAGATGGAAAAGTCATCATGGATATGATGCATGCGATGGACGCAGGATAATAAAAGTAGTTTGAAAGCACAACCTCATTTGCCCGAGTTTTGCAGGATGCAGAACTCGGGTTTTAATTTTTTAGCCCGATTGTATACCGCTTATTGTTGTGGCTTTCTGCCAGAGAGTGGTTCGCTAAGATCTGGTTTTGATGGTGGTAATTTTTCGCCCGATTTAGGGATCAGCTGTTGGGTGACTGGAAGATGAATGTCTAAGGTTGGGCAACTGCTCCAATGGGTTTGGGCATCGGGCAAATTAGATGTGTATTGTGTTGGGTAACGAACTAATAAAATGTCATCACCTTGTGGAATTTTAAAGTCAAACTCATAGGTTTTAATTTCATAAGGTTGTAAAACTTGCACAGTATATTGCTCTGCCGAACATCTTAAATATTGATCAGGAAGGAAATGTAATTTCCCTGACATTGCCCAAAATTCTACTTGATGACATTGAGGAATTTTTTCAAATATATAATTCGGCGTTGTATTTTTAATATTGATTTGAACGGTTTGTGAAGGACTACTTTGCTGAGCTCCAGCAATCTGAGGATGCTTAGTCCCAGCATCAATGAAATATATACTACGTTGTATGCCAGTACATTCATCATTTACGGCATCAGGGAAGGTAACAAAATAATCATATTGATCTTCCTCTTCATCATCTTTACCTTTATCACCAGTGACAGGTGGATTTCCTCCACCAGGTAATGGTTTTTGTGTACCAGAGCCACTGCCACCTAGACTCACATTGGCAACAGAAAAGTTTTCTCCACAGGCGGTTAAGACAACCACTGAAATGAAGGAAACTGTCGCGAGCAATAAGCTTCTCATTGTTATTTATCCTTAAAAATATAAGGCACTTGTAGTTTTATCTGAGTATCGTACTGGTAGACACCAAAGCGAAATTGATAATAAGCATCATCTTTTTCTTGGTCTTGATCACAATGCTGAATCGCGGCATTTAAAAGTTGTTTTGCCATGTCTTGCCAAAGTGTAATACTCAACTGCCGAAGTGCCTCAACAGATTGTGCTGTTAATTTTTCGGCATGTACAGCTTGTTCGAGATGGGTAAAGGGTTTCTCACTGATAAAGTTATCAATCCCTGCAGCCAAATGGTCACTGAGATTGGCAGAAAACAGAGCTTTACTTTCTTGCATTTGGTTATCTGGGGTAAAGCTATGTTGTTGTAATACGACCTCTTGATCGATTTGAACAACTACACCTAAACGCTGTAATTCAAACAAAATCGAGCGCGGATGTTTTTCTGTTGAAATGTGTTTAACCAAGGCTTCAAAACTATTTTCCTCACCGGAAACAGGAATTTGATGGGGGAGATCAAGGGCAATCCAGCGGGCAATGACACGGGCAGGAACACTAATGGCAAAATTAGGAGCCTCATTGGTGACTTGATTGGCTTGTTGTCGAAAAGCGCTGACATCTTTGCGATGCAGTCCCGATAATAAACTGACTGCTGAATCGGTTTTATTCTGTTTGATTCGTTCTAATTCAACCAAGGCTTGTTCATAAAAAATTGGTTTTAGCGCAGCCACGAAATCGGTATAGCCAACACCGGAATGGATTAACCAACGTGCGATATGCTGCATCATGGGATAAATGCTATCCAATGTGGTTTCTGCATCTTGCGGAATCACACCTTGTGCATTCAATTCAGATGATGCTGTGTTGATGACTTGGTCGGTTGGTTTTACCATTAGAACACCTTAAGAACGGATTCGGTTAAGTCATTGGCTGACACAATTTTTAATGCCCGCTTAGTGAAGGAAAGGATTCAGCGCCCGCATTATCGATATTGAAATGAGTAAAGGAAACACTCATAGAAATGTCTAAACTTTCGACACAATGCCACCAACCTAGTGGAATGAATAAGGCCTCGCCCTCATTCAGGATACATTCGATTTTGCTGCTATGGGCAAAATCTGGAAATGATTTCACTATATCAGGACGATGAGGATCGCCAATTTTACTAAATACGGCGACATCATTATAGAGGTGTGGTGTTTGCATTGCAGGAACCAGGGTGACTTTTTTCCGTCCATAAATTTGTACTAAAAAGTTATTGGTCAAATCATGGTGTAAGGGAGTAAAGGCACCTTTAGGGCCAAACCAGATGAAGCTACGATCATAGACTTGGGCGTGGTCCGTATAGCCATGAAAATGATCAATATCTTGAAACAATGCAGCCAGACTAGATTGGCTAGCTTTGGCATTGTTCGCTGTCATATAAAAATTATTGGAATGTGGGGTTTGTTCGATTAAATCAACAAAATCACTCATTCGCATTTTGGTTTTATGTTGAATCGAGTTACGTTCAAATAAAGGGTCTTGTTCACGATTGAACTGAACTTCAATTTCTTGTGTACCGACAGCCTGTTTGAAATATTGTGGTGACCATTTGTGTAAAGCAGGCCAATGCTGAATAGCATCAGTCAAAATCACAGGTAAGTTCCGGCTGTAATACTGTTGGATAAAATCTGCAAAATCAGGTTTTGAAATTCGCTTAATCTGCTGATATTCAGGATTTAAACGGGCAAAACGATCTAAAGTATGCAGCAGCCAATTACGTTTTTTGAGCAGGAAGTGCTGCTCTTCGGCGATTTGAAAATAAGGATGTTGCTTTAACTGTACCCATTCGAATGCAATATCGTTTTCATTCAATCCTTGCTTCATCAATGACTGATAAATCTCAGCTTTGCTTAAACCATCCAGTAGCATCTGAGCCAACCATTTTTTTTGTTCTGGTGTAAATGTACTGCTGAGTTGGGTTTGTTTTGTGGCTGCTGCCTGTTCAAGTTCTCGGTAGTGTTGCTCTTCAGCGTATATCGGAGCAGAAAAATCTTTATTTAGGTCAATTAAACCTTCACGCAACAGAATATTGGCTAAATCAATGGGAGCACAACCGCGCTCTAAATTTTCCTCTAACCATGCCTGCCATTCGTTCGGTAAAGCACTGAATTGTCTTGCTAAGTTTTCTTGAGCATCCATACCTTCGAACCATCAATAAGAAATGATTTTACCTTTCGTTATTAATTTACGCATAAACATATTTGCACTCAAGCATAAAAGTGTTAAATTTTCACATACACAAATATGTGAAAAAATCACACAGAGGGTGATGCAATGAAAAATATATGGACTCAACTAGCACTTAGCGTAACTTGCGCAATCTTGGTGGGCTGTGGATCTGATAATGATTCAGATTCAACGCCTACACCAACCCCAACACCTACCCCGACTCCAACGCCTACACCGACCCCAACACCTACCCCGACTCCAACACCCACTCCAACGCCCACCCCGACTCCTACACCAACTCCAGTCGTGGCTGATCGTTTTGTGGGTTCATGGTTGGGTGGATTCTGTCATAAGGGAGCACGAACCAATTTAACAGTACATAAAGCGTCCGAAAACAGCGTTCGCTTTACCATTGAAACCCGTCAATTTGAAAAAGAGGATTGTACTGGTGCAGTCATTAAAAATTACGATGTTGCATCGGATGATGCACTGATTAGCGAGATTGCAGCGACTGAAACCAGCGGTACAACCACGGCAAATCGAGTGAAATATAGTGATCGCTATCGACCAAATGGAATTGCTTCAGCTTATGCCTTTAAAGGTGATGGCATGTGTGCAGTGAGTGAAACAGCGAATATTAAAGATATTCAAACTTATATGGATTCAGTCGATCCATCTAAAGTTGTCACTTGTTATACCCGTACCAATGTCGAAGGCTATAGCTTATTAAAACCGACTGTGAGTAAAGCAACAGCAAGTTATCGTCTACTCGATAATCAAGCGTCTTGGGCCAATTTCTTGGCGCAAGCCAATGAGCAGGGTAGTCAAGGTTTTGCCTTGGCGGGTACATCATTGGATGTAAAAAAAGCCAATAGTGATTTCCCTGAACCTAAAAACTTATATGTAAAAAATAATGCTTCAACCGATACCTATAGCTATAAAATTGCTGATATCACCACCAATGTGATCGCAAATAGATATGTGCTCAAATTAGCTGAAATGAAAAAGCAAGGTGAGTCTGGCTTTATTTATAAGTCGTTCTTAAGAGAGGATCCAAGCAATACCTATAAATATTTATTTGTGAAAAATGATAAGAAGCCCGCAACCTATACTTATGACAATCGCTTTTTAACTAATAAAACCAGAGCAAGTATTCTTGCTGCATTTAATGAGCTCGGCGCACAAGGCTGTAAATTAATCTCTGCGGGTGAAGACTTCACAACCAATGGTACCAAGAATGACATGTATTACATCCCAACTTGTGTAAATAGCAGCGCCCATAATGGGACCTATAGCTATCGTTATTTTGACATGCCAAAAACGGAAGCAGGATTCTTTGAGGATAATCCAACCAAACTAGATGCGTTGCTAAAACAGCAAGCTGCAGAAGGTTATCATTTGATTGATAAAGATAATTCGATTGGATTTGGTGTGTTACAACAAGGCTATTTATTTGAACGCGATAGTGAAAGCACAGCCAGCATTGAATCAAAAGTCTTTAAAGAAGATGCGATTTATAAGCTTGATCTACCGAGCGAGATTCAAAACCGTTTACAAGATCAAGGTAACTTAGGTTGGTTCATTAATGTCAAATTGGGTTCAGTGTATAGTAATACCCCAACTTATTTTGATTTAAGTACGGGTGTGATTTTCCCGAATTAATTGTGGTTATTACTTTAGAAAAAAGCCGCTTCATTGATTCATGAGGCGGCTTTTTTAGCTTAATAAATTTTGTCGTAACCTTCAGCACGGGTTTTAAAACGACGATGGAACCACATCCATTGCGTAGGTGCGATACGGAGTTGAGCTTCAATAATTTTATTCACGCGAATCGCATCATCGACTTCATCTTCGCTTGGCATATTGTCCACAACTGGCTCAATCAGTACTTTATATTTTGGGTTGCGAACATCGCCATAACGATAGAAATATAAGGGGATTGCAACCGCTTTCGAAATTTTGAGTAAACGACGATGAGCAGTCACGGTTGCCGCTGGAACACCAAAGAAAGGAGCCATCACGCCTTGTTTTAAACCAAAATCTTGATCAGGACTATACCAGATTGCACCACCATCTTTGAGTCGACGGATCAAACCACGCATATCATCGTGATCGATTTGATGTTGATAAATGGTGGCACGACAGCGATAAATCAGCATATCCAACAGCGGATTGTTTTGTGGGCGATACACCACATCGGGTTCAAAATATTGAGAACAGATATAACCGCCTGCATCTAATAAGGTGCTGTGGGTGCCGAGTAATAACACGCCTTTACCTTGTGCTTTTGCATCGGTGATATGTTCTAAGCCTTCAATACTATGGCGGCCTTTAAACCATTTGGGGCAGTACCAAGCATTGAGGGTTTCAAATACACCAAGCATCATATCCACAAAAACTTGTTTGGCTTGCGTTTCAACCTCGGCAGGTGACCACTCTGGAAAACACAACTCTAAATTCTGAAGTGTGGTTTTACGGCGTGATTTGAGCACACGCCAGCATAAAGCGGCCAAACCATGTGCCAAGCGCCATTGAATAGCCCATGGGAGAATGGCCAATAGCATAAGAAATAGAATGGCGATCCAAATTTTCCAGTATTTGGGTAATAGAAATTTCCATTGAAATTCGCCAGGGATATAAGACTGATTTTGACTCATAAACTTAGTAAAGAGAATAACGTTGAATTTCAGAGCAGTGTAACATGAAGTGAGTTTGGCAACTTTAAATGTAAAATAAAACTAAAGCTGTTTTTATCGTTCACGATCTCTTATATAACACACTGAGAAGGGGAGTCTTTTGAAAAGTATCAGAATAATCAAAGGGGATATTACCCAAATCGAGGTAGATGCAATTGTTAATGCAGCCAATACCTCACTATTAGGTGGTGGAGGTGTAGATGGCGCGATTCATCGTCGTGGTGGCGCAGCGATTTTGGCAGATTGTCAAAAGATTCGTGCCAAGCAAGGTGGTTGTACAGTTGGCGAAGCGGTCATGACCACGGCAGGAAATCTGCCTGCTAAATATGTCATTCATACGGTTGGACCGACTTGGGTAGATGGACAGCATCAGGAAGAGAGACTATTGGAAAGTGCCTATCGCAATAGTTTTAAATTAGCAGAAGACATGAAACTACAAAGCCTTGCGTTTCCCAATATTTCAACGGGGATTTATCGCTTTCCGAAACAGCTTGCTGCACAGATCGCGTTAAAGACCATTGCTGAACAACTAGGTAAGGGAATATGTGTACAACAGGTTGTTTTTATTTGTTTTGATGATGAAAATTTTAATATTTACCAATCACTGCAACAAGATTTTGATTTGCTATAAATTCAATTGGATGAAGTAAAGCATTTACCCTCGAAAGGATAAATGCTCAATCAACTTAGTTGCCTTTAGACATATTTTCTAAAATGTCCCAGCGTTCCAATTTTTCTAGCAATACTTCTTCAATTTCAGCTAGGCGTTGGCTGGCTGCAGTTGCGGCATTGGCATCACTGACAAACCATGAACCATCTGCCAATTTTGCCGACAATTCTGCTTGTTCAGTTTCCAGTTTTTCAATCTCAGCAGGCAGTTGCTCAAGCTCTCGCTGGTCTTTATAACTGAGTTTTACCTTTTTAGGTGCTGCGGCCGCTTCTGCTTTGGCTTGCGCTTTTTTTACATCACTTTTCTGATCAACGACCTTTTGATCTGGGCGCTGTTCCAAATAGTCTTGATAGCCACCGATGTATTCATCAATGTTACCTTTGCCATCGAATACCCATGTCGACGTCACGACATTGTCCATAAAGGCACGGTCATGCGAGATCAACAGCAAAGTACCTTTATAGTCAGATAGCATTTCCTCAAGCAGCTCAAGTGTCACCATATCCAAGTCATTGGTTGGCTCATCCATCACGATTAAATTCGATGGTTTGAGCAATAATTTTGCCAATAAGATACGGTTTCTCTCACCACCAGATAGGGCTTTAACTGGGGTACGAGCACGTTCTGGTGAGAATAAAAAGTCTTGTAAATAACTATAGATATGACGACGGTTACCATTCACATCAACAAAATCAGAACCTTCTGAAACGTTGGCCATGACGGTTTTTTCAAGATCTAGGGCATTACGCAATTGGTCAAAATAAGCAACTTCGAGTTGTGTTCCTGTTTTCACAGAACCACTGTGTTCAATCTCACCTAAAATCGCTTTAATCAAGGTGGTTTTACCCACACCGTTATCGCCAACTAAACCAATACGGTCACCACGTAGTACGATAGCAGAGAAATCTTTGATCAGTGGTTGTTGGCCATAGCTGACACTGAGATTTTCAATTTCAAATACCAGCTTACCAGAGCGATTGGCTTCTTGCGTTGCCATACTGACTTTGCCTTGTTGCGAACGACGTGCTTTAGATTGTTCTCGTAAGTCTTGCAACGCACGGACACGACCTTCGTTACGAGTACGGCGTGCTTTAATGCCTTGACGAATCCAAGCTTCTTCTTCAGCTAACTTTTTATCAAATAAAGCATTTTGTTTTTCTTCTGCTTCCATTTGTTGTGCTTTGAGATCGAGATAGCGAGAATAGTTACCTTCGTAGCTACGCAAAATACCACGATCAAGCTCAACAATACGGGTCGCAATGCTGTCAACAAATGAACGGTCATGCGAAATAAACAGCAGGGTCAGGTTATTTTGATCCAATAAAAACTTTTCTAACCATTCGATACTTTCAACATCTAAATGGTTGGTAGGTTCGTCCAGTAACAATACATCAGGTTGAGTGAGTAGAGCACGTGCCAATAACACACGACGTTTACGACCACCCGATAAATCCGCTAGATCTGCATTAGGATCAAGTCCCATTTTACTGAGAATCGAGTTGACCTTGTTTTCTAATGCCCAACCATCCAACTGATCCAGTTTGTGCTGTAGCATGCCCATGCGGTCGCAAGCTTCCATATCACCCAATACGCAGGCATCACTGGCTTCATGGTATTCTTTCAATACAATAGATGCTTCGCCTGCACCATCGGCAACAATGTCAGCAACTTTGCCTGAGTCCATTGGGACGTCTTGGGCTAACATTGAAACAGTTAAACCATTTTGAATTGAAACTTCACCGTTATCCGGTAACAAGCTTCCCTCAATCAGTTTTAATAAAGTAGACTTACCTTCTCCATTACGACCAATTAAACAGACTCGCTCGCCACGTTCTAGGTTGAAGTTCGCGCCGTCGAGTAAGGCAGGTCCGCCAAATGCGAGATGGACATCCCTTAAAGTAATATAGGCCATAATGTTTCCTAAAAGTTCAGATGAGGTCTGAAATGACTAAACCACAAAATTTTGATAATCACGCGTCATTCTCCGCACCCATTGAAGATTTGCAAGTCCGAATTGCATTTTTAGATGATTTAGTTGAACAATTGAATCAGCAACTCGCAATTCAAACGCAGGAAATTGCTGATTTAAAAAAACAAATGCAATTTTTATATCGTCGGGTTGAATCTTCAGATTTATCGGAAGGAATTGCAGCTTTTGATCCGATAAATGATAAACCACCGCATTATTAATAAATCTTGCAGCAATGCTGAGTGGCATGACTGCAAGATCTAGGTTGCATAATTGCATTTAGAAACCATGCAGGACAATTTTTCCTTTGGTCGTGCCACTTTCGATTTGTTGATGTACATGTTTTAGGTTTTCGGCATTGATTGGCGAAAGTACCTGACTCACTGTGGTTTTAATTTTTCCCTCATCAACTAAGCTTGCAACTTGATTCAAAAGTTGGCTCTGTTGGATCATATCTTCAGTCTGGTACATAGAGCGCGTGAACATAAACTCCCAGTGAACCGAAACAGACTTTGATTTAAAGAGCTTAATGTCGAGTTGCTCAGGGTCATCAATTAAACCGAAATGGCCTTGTGCTGCGATCAGTTCTGCAATATCAGCGAGATGCTGATCGGTTTGCGTGGTTGAAAATACATATAAAGGGGCATTTAAGCCGAGTTGCTGAATTTGTGGGGCTAAAGCTTGGCGATGGTCTAAGACATAATCAGCACCCAACTGTTTTACCCATTCAGACGTTTCTGGTCGAGATGCAGTACTGATGACGGTTAGATTGGTTAATTGTTTGAGCAATTGAATGGTGATTGAACCCACTCCACCAGCACCGCCAATGACAAGGATCGAAGTATTTTCAGCCGCTGCTCGAGGAACTTGTAATCGATCAAACAGCATTTCCCATGCGGTAATGGCGGTTAAAGGTAGTGCTGCTGCTTCGCTAGCATCGAGTGACTTAGGTTTATGTCCGACAATACGCTCGTCAACCAATTGTAATTCACTATTGCTGCCTTGTCGGTTGAGTGCACCTGCATACCAGACCTGGTCACCAATTTTGAACTGAGTGACGTGTTCGCCAATCGCCTCAACGACACCCACTGCATCCCAGCCCAGAATTTTCCATTGCTGATCTTCTGCACTTTTATTGTTCCGAATTTTGGTATCGACTGGATTGACAGAAACAGCTTGCACACGAACGAGTAAATCATGTCCATGTGCAATAGGTGAGTCGATCTCAATGTCTACAAGCGCATCTTCTAAAGTAATTGCACCTGCCTTTTGATATGCCACAGCTTTCATGGTTTTGCTTCCACTTGATTGGAATCTCAGCATAACTTAAGCTTGATTTTAGTGACTACAGACAAATAACGCTCATAGTGTCAAAAAGGATACTGTAAAATGGCAAAAATGCGGCATTCGAGTTTTGATTGTTCTCCAGGCTGTTCCGTCGAAGCCGCCATCAGTTTGATTGATGGAAAATGGAAATGTGTCATTCTCTGGCATTTATTTAATGAAGGTACCTTACGATTTAATGAAATTCGTAAGCGCGTACCGAGTATTACCCAGAGAATGCTGACCAATCAGCTACGCGAATTAGAACAAGATGGCATTCTGCATCGAGAGGTCTATCCGCAAGTTCCTCCAAAAGTTGAATATTGTTTAACTGATTTAGGTCGTAGTCTGGAACAGATTATTGTTGCATTAAAGAATTGGGGTGATGTACATCTTGATCAATTCGGAAAATTAACCCTGATCGAATAAAGTAAGCGCGTTAAAAGCATTGGGTATTTAGGCTTTTGATCGTCTGAAAAAGGGATGCTTTAAAGGGTGCAGTTGAATACAAGATTATTTTTTACGTTGAAACTTGCCTTTTGGATTCAACTTATGTAACGCTAATAAAAGAAAGTTTTGGGCTACTTTATGAGTAATATTGGAATTTGGATCACAGTTGCGATTGTACTGTTTGTACTTGGCTCGATTTTTGGCTTGCGTGTCAGTCCACGAGAAAAGGCATTGGGTATGATGCGTGATCAGGCGCGCAAAATGGGCTTGCATCCGCGTTTAATCGTTGCGCCAGAATGGACCAAGATTCCAATGGCATCGGAAAAACGTGCCAGTATGGTGGCTTATTATAGTGTGCTGATTCCAGATGCTCGCTTAGCGTTAATGCGTGCACGGGTGGTGGATGGCAAGCTTCAGGTTGTGCAAGGGGATCAGAAATTTAATGATTTAACCATTGCATTAAAAGGAGTTTATGCTATTGATATGCAGGCAAACTGTGTCGGACTGTATTGGGATGAAGAAACTGACCTAAGAGCCACACAGCTTGAACAGATAAAAGCTTATTTACATGATTTAGCACAGCGCTAACTCTCTGATTGATCATAGGAAAAACGATTTATTATGGCGAATACTCCACGCTCTGCTTCAGAAAGCACAGCAGCTTCCGCATCTGCTGCAAAGAAACGTGCCTTAGTGATTGTGGAGTCGCCTGCAAAAGCGAAAACAATTAATAAATATTTGGGTTCACAATATGTGGTGAAGTCATCGGTCGGTCATGTGCGTGATTTACCGACAGGAGGCGGGGCGAAATCCACTGAAAAGAAGCCCGCAACCCGTGCCAAATTAACGGATCAACAGAAAGCCGAAAAAGCACAGTCTGCATTGATCAATCGTATGGGTGTCGATCCAGAGCATGATTGGATTGCACACTATGAAGTGCTCCCGGGCAAAGAACATGTGGTTGCCGAACTGAAAAAACTCGCCAAAGATGCAGATGCAATCTATCTCGCAACGGACTTGGATAGAGAAGGGGAAGCAATTGCTTGGCATTTAAGAGAAGTCATTGGTGGGGATGATAGTCGCTACCATCGTGTGGTCTTTAACGAAATTACCAAGAATGCCATTCAAGAAGCATTTAAACAGCCAACACGACTTGATTTAAACCGTGTTAATGCTCAACAGGCGCGTCGTTTCCTAGACCGTGTGGTGGGCTTTATGGTGTCGCCATTACTATGGGAAAAGATTGCCCGTGGTTTATCGGCAGGACGCGTGCAGTCAGTTGCAGTGAAACTGGTGGTTGAACGTGAACGTGAAATCCGTGCATTTATTCCAGAAGAATACTGGCAAGTTTTTGCAGATACCATTTCCAAGAAAGAAGACATTCGCTTAGAAGCGGTTAAGCAAGCAGGTAAAACGCTTAAGCTTAAAAATAAAGTCGAAACTGATGCCTTACTCAGTGTATTAAAAGATGCTGAATATAAAGTTGCACTACGTGAGGATAAACCAACCAAAGTTAATCCAAGCGCCCCGTATATCACTTCAACCTTACAACAAGCGGCGAGTACGCGTTTAGGTTTCTCTGTAAAGAAAACCATGATGCTAGCGCAGCGTTTGTATGAAGGTGGTTTCATTACCTATATGCGTACAGACTCAACCTTTTTAAGTGATGACGCTGTGAATATGGTGCGTAACCATATTCAACAAAATTTTGGTGAAAAATATGTCCCTGCCAAGCCAAATCGCTATGGCAATAAAGCAGGTGCACAAGAAGCCCATGAAGCAATCCGTCCTTCAGATGTTGCTTTGACGGGCGATAAACTGGCGGGCGTTGAGCGTGATGCACAACGTTTATATGATTTGATTTGGCGTCAATTTGTTGCCTGTCAAATGACACCAGCAGAATATTTATCTTCAACGTTGACTGTTGAAGCGTCAAATGTTGAGTTAAAGGCGAAAGGCCGTACGCTGGTATTTGATGGTTTTACCCGTGTTCGTGGTGCCAATAAATCGGATGATGATATTTTATTGCCTGCGGTTAAAGTTGGCGAAGTACTTAAGTTAGAAAAACTTGACCCGAGTCAGCATTTTACCAAACCGCCTGCACGCTTTACTGAAGCGTCTTTGGTGAAAGAATTAGAGAAAAAGGGGATTGGTCGTCCATCGACCTATGCTGCAATTATTTCAACTATTCAAGAACGTGGTTATGTAAAACTGGAAAACCGTCGTCTCTTTGCCGAGAAGATGGGTGAGATCGTGACGGATCGTCTGGATGAAAGTTTTAATAACCTGATGAATTATGCCTTTACCGCAGATTTAGAAGGCCAATTAGACCGTGTCGCAATGGGTGAGCGTAACTGGAAAGAGTTACTGGATACCTTCTACGGTGATTTCAAGAAACGTTTAACCAATGCGCAGGGTGAAAGCGGCATGCGCCGTAATCAGCCAGTCGAAGTTGCCGATGTCTCTTGTCCTGAATGTTCGCGTCCAATGCAGGTTCGTACCGGAACAACAGGTGTATTCTTAGGGTGTTCAGGTTATAACCTGCCACCGAAAGAGCGTTGTAAAGGCACACTCAACTTAACACCAGTCGAGTCTTTGGCGGCATTGTCGGATGATGATGGGGCTGAAACAGCAGATTTGATGTCGAAACACCGTTGTCCTAAATGCGGTACAGCAATGGACAGCTATGTGGTCGATGGTGGTCGTAAATTGCATGTCTGTGGTAATAACCCAGATTGTGATGGTTACGAAGTCGAGGAAGGCGAATTCAAGATCAAGGGCTATGATGGTCCAACCATTCCATGTGATAAATGTGATGGTGAAATGCAGTTAAAGACAGGTCGTTTTGGACCTTACTTTGCCTGCTCAAGTTGTGACAATACCCGTAAAGTATTAAAGAGCGGACAACCAGCGCCGCCGCGTGTTGATCCAATCAAAATGGAACACTTACGTTCAGCCAAGCATGATGATTTCTTCGTGTTACGTGATGGTGCAGCAGGTCTGTTCTTAGCAGCCAGCAAATTCCCGAAAATTCGTGAAACGCGTGCACCGAAAGTGGCTGAATTACGCAGTGTGGCTGAGCAGCTTGATCCGAAATACCAGTTCTTGTTAGAAGCTCCAGATGTCGATCCAGAAGGTAATCCAACGGTAGTGAAATTCAGCCGTAAGAACCAAGCACAGTATGTAGGTTCTGAGACTGCTGAAGGCAAGCAAACCAAGTGGAGTCTGGTTTTCCAAGACGGAAAATGGGTAGAAGCTTAAACATTCAAGTTTAAAAAAATGCTAGCGATTGCTGGCATTTTTTATAGCATAAAGAAAAACAATAATGACTTTGGGTTGGGGGAGAAGTTCATGTGGAAAAATATCCGAGTTGCATGTTTATTGCTGGTATTGTTAATTGTTGCGATCAATGCTTATCGTGATCAAAATCAAGATTGGAATCAGCCGATTAATGTGCTGTTGCATCCGATTAATGCCGATGGTTTAGCTACAACACAGCAGTATATTCAACAATTGCAGCAAGATGATTTTGCTGAGGTGAAGCAGTATCTGGAAAAAAATAGCCAGCAATATCGAGGGCAAAGCAGTTACTTTATGATTGAGATTGGGCGGGAATTGCAGCAAGCACCACCGAAGATGTCTGAACAGCCAAGTATTCTGAATAATATTCTATGGAGTCTAAAGTTCCGATTCTATGCATGGAAACAGCACCAATCGATTGATGGTTCACCGAGTTTAACTCTGTATTTGAATTTTTATGATCCGAAGCAAAGTCGGGAACTCAAGCACTCAACTGCGCTGGAACGTGGGCGCATTGGTTCAGTCAACCTGTTTGCCTCAGCTAAACAGACACAGCAAAACAATGTGGTATTGGTACATGAGTTATTACATGGTTTTGGCGCGACCGATAAATATAACTTAGCCAATGGTGAACCTATTTTTCCGATTGGCTATGCACAGGCAGATAAACAGCCGCTCTATCCACAAACTAAAGCTGAAATAATGGGTGGACGGATTCCACTGTCCGAACACAAAAGTAAAATGCCAAACGATTTAGAGCAAACCGTGATCAGTGTACTGACCGCCCAAGAAATAGGCTGGATCAAATAAATTGTGGATAAGTTCAGACTTATCCATATCTTTAAAAAAATAATGACACAACTTAAAAAGATCAAAGAAAACATCCATTTTCTGACATTCCGTCATTAATTCTCAACATGCCTTATACAGAACTCAGTGAAAAACGCGATCAATATAGAGATATAACATTGATGATAAAAGAGTAAATAATGATGAAAACAGTGGGTAACGATCTAATTCGCAATCAGCTGCACGCTGATCGTAAATGGTATCTGTTATTGGGCGTATTATTGGTTATTTTTGGCCTTGTTCTTTTAGCGGCTTTACCCTTTGCAACACTATCTGCGGTATTGCTGTTCGGTGTGTTGATGATGTTGGGTGGTATTTTGCACTTTGTTGCTGCATTTATGGTGTTTAAAGGCGGCACACGCTGGTTATGGGCCTTGTTTGGTGTGCTGTATCTGGCAGCAGGTTACTTTGCGTTTACCACACCCGTGATTACCGCGGTGGTACTCACCAGTTTCTTGGCGGTTGCCTTAATTATTGCAGGGATTATCCGTACCGTGAACGCCTTTATCCTTAGACCAATTTCAGGCTGGGGGTGGGTGCTGTTTTCAGGCATATTAACCCTATTAACCGGGATTCTGATCTTGTCATCACCTGATTCACCGTTCTGGGTATTGGGGATGTTCCTTGCGATTGATATTTTATTCCAAGGGATTAATTACCTGACTTTTGCTGGTGCAATTAAGCAGTTACCACATAGCTCAACCACGGTTTAAACGATCAAGTTAAAACTAAGAGCATGTAATACACATGCTCTTTTTGTTTTTGTAGTCGGAAACATTTCAATGGCTTGAGTCTGCTAAAATAGCATTTCGTTTTTAATTGACCGATTGTATGACGCTTGCCAAGCTAATTGATGAACTGAATCCACAACAAAAACAAGCAGCCACAACGACAGCACAAAATTGTCTGGTCTTGGCTGGAGCAGGTTGTGGTAAAACCAAAACCATCGTGGCAAGAGCAGCATATTTAATTGATCAAGGTTTAGCTGCACAACAAATTCAGATTCTAACTTTTACCCGACGTTCAGCAAGTGAAATCGTGACACGTGTTGAACAACATATGGGCGCACAGGCCAAAGGTTTACGTGCATCAACCTTTCATACTTTTTGTATGTATCTATTGCGCCGTAATCCACGGGCTTTTGGGCTGAGCCAGTTCAGTATTATTGATCGAGATGATCAGTTGCTGATGTTCCGCTTATTGCGTGGTAAAGATAAGGGCAATGTCTTGCCGAAGGCTGCAGAATTGTGCGATCTGTATTCTTATGCGCGGAATACTAAAACCAAATTGTCAGATGCATTGGTTGAGCAGTTACCCCAAGCGGTTGAGTATAAAGCTCAAATTGCTGAATTGATGAAAGCCTATGAGCAACGCAAGCAAGAACGTAATTTTCTAGATTATGATGACATCCTATCTATTGTTGCTGTGCATTTGCAAAGTTCACCAGAGTTAGTGAAGTGGGTCACTGGTTTCTGCTCTGCCTTATTAGTTGATGAAATGCAGGATACTAATCCACTGCAATGGGCTTTGCTTCAGCCTTTAGTTGGCAAGGTAAAACTGTTTTGCGTAGGGGATGATGCACAATCCATTTATGGCTTTCGTGGCGCAGATTTTGAAAATATTCATCATTTTAAAGAACGTGTACCCGATGCAGAAGTGCTGACTTTGGAAATGAATTATCGTTCGACCCAAGGTATTTTGGATTTATCCAATTGGCTGCTGGAGCAGAGCCAAATTGAATATGACAAGCATCTACAGGCTTATCGGGGCAAAGGGTTAAAGCCACAACTGCATATCTTGAGTAATGAGTTTGAGGAAGCCAATTGGATTATTCAGGACTTGAATCGTCGTCATATGCAAGGTGCGGCTTGGGCAGAACATATGGTGTTGCTGCGCTCAGGTTTTAGTGGGCGTTATTTGGAAGGTGCTTTAATTGCAGCCAATATCCCTTATCGTTTTGTTGGTGGGGTAAAACTGCTTGAGTCTGCACATGTTAAAGATGTATTGAGCTTACTTCGGGTCAGCGTAAACCCACAAGATGATTTAGCCTGGATGCGTTTCCTGACGCTTTGGGATGGCGTGGGCGATGTGGGTGCCAGTAAATTGGCGCAAGAATTGATTCAACTGCCTGATATTGAAGCCCGTTGCCAACGTTTAGAGCGGCATGGCAAAGTACCACAACAGGCGATTTTAATTTTGATGCAGCTTGATGTATTGCAGCAGCATGTTGAAGCTTGTATTGGCCTCGCACTAGATGCGCTAAATGAACAGCTGGAAAATAATTATAAAACTAAAGATTGGTCACGTCGTGTTAAAGACTTTGATTTGGTCAAGCAATTGGCACGTAAACACAGTGCTCTCGGGGAGTTCTTAGAGGAATATGTACTTGATCCAATTTCTATCTCCGAAATTGATAAAACGCCTGACCAAGACTTAGTGACGCTGATTACCATCCATTCAGCTAAGGGTGCTGAACAAAAAGTCTGTTATGTCCCACATGTATCTCCGAATCAATATCCTCATGCACGTGCACAAGGCGATTTTGATGATGTTGAGGAGGAGCGTCGTGTGCTGTATGTGGCCTTAACCCGTGCAGAAGATGAATTGATTTTGACCAAACAGAATTTAAATTTATGGTCACAAGATCAATATGATGAGCTAGGAAGAAAAATAGAAAGTTACTTCCTCAATGATTTACCTCAACATTTAGTCGATGTTCAGATTCATCGAGATATTCCACGTGCCTATGCCCAAAGCAATCGTTCTCGCACGACTACAATCAATTTAGGTTTTGGCATTGATTTCGATTAAACTAGGCAGATTCAATTTCTTTTGATTCATTGATTCTACAATGAATCATCTTTTAGGTTTTAGCATGAAAATTTTAGTTCGTAATTTAGACCGTAATGTGACTGATGCGGAAATTCTCGACTTATTCAAAGCATATGGAAAAGTTGAGTCTTGTGTCGTGGTCAAAGACGAAGCAACGGGGAAATCGAAAGGTTTTGGTTTTGTTGAAATGCCAAATCCACGTGAAGCGATTAAAGCAATTAAAGGTTTAAATACCTTGAAAGTAAAAAGCCAAGGCATTCGTGTCAAAGCTGCGGATGATAAAGCTTAATTATCAATGTTAAAGCAATATACGGCTTTATCAATTGTTGCACCAAATGCTGAGCGAATAGCGAAGAAAATTAAAACTCTTGAAGTTCGCTCATGGTAACCTGAAATGTTGCCACTGAAAGATTTGATGATTGTAGAGAATCAAAACTTTCTTTTGAATGATGGGGATGAATAGGTTGGTTTTGCAGTTGCACTGGTAGATATTGAATCCGTGCATCCATGGCGATCTGATGAACGCAGCTTGTGCGACGTATTGGGCTGAAGGATATTTTGCTTGGGTTATTGGCAATATTCGTCCGATTGATCCACCGATTCAAGTCATTGCCAAGCGAAAACTCTATCTGCTTGAGTTGGACATTGGATAGCTTATCTACCGTTATTTCCCCCAAGTTGAACCCCAACCCTGACAAGGGTTTGAAAAATATTGATAGATATTGATCATTTCTTGCTGATCGATCAGACCATTGTGATTAAGGTCTAAAGCTTTAAAGATCCTTATTCTTTTGGAGTCGACCGTAAGAACCTGTTTTTGCCAAGCAACGGGTTGGTCTTTTAGCTGGATCAGTTTTTTCCATTCATTTAGATCAATCATTTGATCATGGTTGAGATCATAATCTGTATAGAGCTTTTCCCAGTCTAATCCTGCTGGCTCACAGCTATAGGTGGTTGGGATGACCACACAGCATATTAAGCTCAGTATGGCTTGTTGAATATGACGCATGGGTAGGCTCAAAAGATATTGATTTTATCATTAAAGCATTTAATCTTAGGTAGGGTCTATTGATATTTCAGCTGTACCCCTGAGCAAGAGTAAAGCACTGCTTTAATCGCAGCGCAATCAGCGTTATCGCTCGTAAGGTGTAATCTCAATAGTCCCTAAACCAAGCGAAAGGATCTTGAAGGAAAATATTATGTCCCGTGTTGCTCGTTATCATGCAGATCGTACCAATCAAAAACTGTATTTTGCTCGTCTTGCATGTCAACAAGCGGAGCAAACTGAGCATATTCAGCAGGCACAGGCCTATCGCGAAGCTGCGGTTTTCCATTTGCATGGTGCACTTTTAGCTTTCTTGCAGGAATTGGTACGTTATTATCGTCTCAATGATTTACAGCCGACCTTTAAATCGATTGAAGAGCATATGGCAGATAAAGGGCAGGTTTCACCTGAGGTTTTAGTTTTGCAGCAATTGGCTAAAGATGGTTTTGTGGCAGAATTAAAGCGTGCGTACCGTATGTGTCAATATGCACCTGAGCCAACAGCACCTGAACCTGAAAATGAGACGTCCTCAAATCTGATCATCAAGGTCACTCAAAGCCCGCAGGCTTGGTTGCCCGATGCCAAAATTTTACGTGAGTGGCATCGTGAATTGAGTCATTTAATTGATGGTTTCCGTAATGAAATGGTTGAGTTCTAAGTCGAATGTTTAAAGCGACTTGAAATCTATGCCAACAGTACTTATATAAATAAGACGTGAGCGCAAAATACTTTGCCACCATGTTGAAGCATGGAGAAAATTTATGTCAATGCAACAGTTAAAAGAATTATTTGGTAATCAAGAAGCAGTTCTTGAGTTGGTCCAACTCGAGGGTGGTGAGCTGGCTTTGCGCAATGCGGGTTCTGAAAATGAGCCTTTAGTTAAGATACAGTTTAGTGATGAGGTCAAAGCCATACTTGGCGATCAAACAGCAACTGTCGCACAGCACATGATTCAAGCGGCTTTGTTTGGTCTGTTAGAAAAGCAGATGAATGAGTGGCAGGCCGAAGTCGTCGATGAGCAACCTCAACACTTGAGTTAAGCTCACAAAATAAAAAAGCGTACTTTAAGTACGCTTTTTTATTTTTGAACATATTTAGTGGGTTTCGGATTGATGCGCCAGTTCGATTTGACTGAGAATATGATGGCTCATATTTTTTGCCATTTCTTCTTTGGCGTAGAACACTTCACCAATATTTTCTTCGCGTATCACCACAGCTTCTTCTTTACTCTCTGCGCAAATAAGGACCTGAATTTCAGGATTCAGCTGTTTTGAAATGTCCACGATACGATGAATATCTAAAATATCCATCGGTGAAATGACCAGCAAACGGGCATGTTGAATATGTGCTTGAATCAATACATTGGGTTCAGTCGCTTCACCACTGACCGCCGCAATGCCTTGGCTACGTAGTTTTTCAACAATTTCACGATTTTCTTCTGCAATCACGACTTTGATATTCTGTTGCATCAGATTTTCGCTAATACGGCGGCCGACGCCACCATAACCGATAATCACCACCTGATCACGCAGATAAGCTTGATCTACCTCATCGGGCAACATGGCCAGTGGGTCACCACTACGTTCTAATAAACGTGCTAAATGCGAGCGTTCACGAATCCAGCGCTGTACAGGTTCAATTGCAGAGAACACAAATGAGTTCAGGGTAATTGAGAATAATGCGCCTGCAAGAATCAGGTTTTGCGCATCAGGCGTCAATAAACCTAATGATAAACCGAGTGTCGCCAAGATGAAGGAGAACTCACCGATTTGCGCCAAACTTGCGCCTACGGTTAAGGCGGTATTAATTGGGTAGCGGAAGAACAATACCAGCGCCATAGCCGCTAGGGTCTTGCCCACCATGATAATCGCAACGACAGCTAAAATACGTAACGGCTCTTCTACCAGAATGCTCGGATCAAACAGCATGCCGACTGAAACAAAGAACAAAATTGCGAAAATTTCACGTAATGGCAATGTTTCCTCTTCTGCACGGTGGCTAAAGTCAGACTCTTTTACCACCATACCCGCAAAGAATGCGCCAAGGGCCATAGATACGCCGAACACCGCGTAAGAGCCGTATGCAATTGAAACCGCAGCTGCAACAACAGTGAGTGTAAACAGCTCACGAGAACCTAAACGTGCCACGAATTGCATGATCATGGGTACAAGTCGCTTACCAATAATCAGCATGAAGGCGATAAAGCCTGTCACTTTGAGCA
The DNA here is from genome assembly GCF_000369845.1 of Acinetobacter higginsii. Lineage (NCBI taxonomy): Bacteria > Pseudomonadati > Pseudomonadota > Gammaproteobacteria > Moraxellales > Moraxellaceae > Acinetobacter > Acinetobacter higginsii. Next base: position 309,677 of record NZ_KB850213.1, read on the forward strand.
GGGTAATGCCAATCGTGATCCAGATGCTTTGTGATGTATCTGTCCCAGGTAGTGCCTGTCCACCGAGTAATACCGCTGTTGCGGGTAGAAGGACCAAGGCTAAAACCATCACGAGGTCTTCAACCAAGAGCCAGCCAACAGCAATTTTTCCATTCACTGAGTCCAGTAAGCCGCGGTCACCCAATGCCTTGAGCAGAACAACAGTACTGGCACAAGATAAGCTTAAGCCGAAGATCAGTGCAGAGCCAAAGCTCCAGCCCCAAAACATAGAGACTGCGATCCCAAGTAAGGTTGCCACCGCAATCTGCAAAATTGCGCCAGGCACAGCAATACGACGTACTTGCAGTAAATCTTTGAGGGAGAAATGCATCCCGACACCGAACATGAGGAACATTACCCCCAGTTCAGCCAGCTGATTGGCGAGCTGCATGTCACCGACTACGCCAGGCGTATTGGGACTAATAATAATGCCTGCAACTAAATAACCAATCAAAGGAGGGAGACGTAGACGTGCTGCGATATAGCCAAAAATAAGGGCCATACCAAAACCAACAGCAAGTAATATAATTAAATCAACATCATGTGGCATTGCGGTTCCTTAATCTTTGCGGTTAAGGGGAAAATAAATGAGCATAAAACATGCCAAGAAAACAGCGAATAAAGTGTAACAACTAAAATCGAATTTGTTGATGACAATTTTTTTATTTATCAAAAAAAATCATGTAAGTCATTTTCAAGCATTTCATTTAAATAAAATACATTTTTTAGGCAAAAAAAACGACTTCAAGAGAAGTCGTTTTTTTAAAGAACTAAAATTATTTAATTTTAGCTTCTTTGAAGATTACGTGTTGACGGATTTTTGGATCAAATTTTTTGATTTCCATTTTTTCCGGCATAGTACGTTTGTTCTTAGTAGTGGTATAGAAATAACCAGTACCAGCTGTAGAAACGAGGCGAATCTTATCACGCATTGTTCAGACTCCTTAGATCTTTTGACCTTGAGCACGGAGATCAGCAACAACTTTCTCAATACCCAATTTATCAATAATACGCATACCTTTAGTAGTTAGACGAAGACGTACAAAACGCTTTTCGCTTTCTAACCAAAAACGGTGGTGGTGCAGGTTCGGCTCGAACCGGCGTTTGGTTTTGTTGTTTGCGTGCGATACGTTGTTACCAACGATAGGACGCTTGCCGGTAACTTGGCAAACCTTAGACATGGTGAACTCCATTGCTAGTTTATATAGCACTGTTTCGTGCAACTAGCCATTCAAGTAAACGGATGAAATCATTCAAGGGGCGTTTTATACCAAAAATACGATTAAAAGACAAGCGAATTTGGTAAAAACAAGGCATGAACTGGTGTGATAGCTCATGCCTTAACCAGCTTAACGAAATAGTGTTTTTAAAAGCAGTTTATGCGTTGCTTTATTATAAGGTGGTAGGATGAATTTTAAACTGTAAAGTTTAGGGCTCACTGGGTTTGACATCATTGAACGTTCATGTGAGAAGCTAAAGAAGCCTTCTTTACCATGATATTTGCCCATACCTGATGCACCAATGCCACCAAATGGCAGATCATCCTGCGCCACGTGGGTAAGAACTTGGTTGATACCAAAATGTCCTGAATGGGTACGTCCTGCGACATAATCAGCACGTGCACTATCGATATCGAAGTAATAGAAAGCTAATGGACGTGGGCGACTATTAATGAACTGAAGTGCATCGTCGATATGGTCGTATTCTAAAATAGGCAGAATTGGACCAAAGATCTCATTCTTCATAATTTCCATTTCAGTGGTCACGCCTGTTAATAAGGTCGGCGCAATCTTACGAACTTCAGTTAAAGACTCATTCTTGGCATTTAGTTCAACAATCGTTGCACCTTGGTTACGAGCATCCTCTAAGTAACCTTGTAGGCGATTATATTGCTTGTCATTCACAATAGAGGTGTAATCTTTATTGTCACGCAAGCTTGGGTACATTGTGGTCACAAAGTCATTGTAGTGTTTGGTGAACTCAGCTGTTTTGCCTTTAGGTAGGAACATATAGTCTGGTGCAACACAGGTTTGACCTGCATTCCATAGCTTACCTACCGCAATACGTTGTGCCACGTCGCGAATATTCATGGCTGAATGAACCAGTGCAGGCGATTTTCCGCCAAGCTCTAAAATCACTGGAACAAGATTCTCTGCTGCCGCTGCCATGACTGTTTTACCGACAGAGGTTGAGCCTGTGAAAATCATTTTATCAAAAGCGAGATGACTGAATGCATCTGAAATAACGCCACCACCATTTACTACAGCAACCAACTCTTGTGGGAATGCTTCAGAAAGGGCATTTTCAAGTACATAGCCAAAATTTGAAGAAGCACTCGAAATTTTGATCATGGTATGGTTACCAGCAGCCAAAGCACAGATCAATGGGCCGACTGAAAGTAATAAAGGGTAGTTCCATGGTGCAATCACCCCGATGACACCCAATGGTTGATATTCTACCCAGCCTTTTGCTGGTTGGTGTAACATGCTGATATGGCGTTTAGATGGTTTCATCCATTCAGTTAAGTTTTTGCTATAGTACTTGATATGTTCTAAACAAGTCAGAACTTCGCCAATTTTGGTTTCCATAATGGCACGGTTGCCATAATCTTGACTAATTGCGTTAGCAAATTGATCTTGATACTTTATCAAGATGTTTTTAAGTCGAGCTAAGCGTTCAATACGTTCTTTGGCGCTTGGCACAGGATGGCGTTGGTAAGCTGCTTTTTGCTGCTCAAGCAAATCATGTAGCCGTTTCACATCAACATGAGGTGTCATAGCGGTTGTTTTTGTTTGACTGTTCATAGGAGTGGACCAAAAGAAAGCTTATTATTTTTTAATTTTTAGAGTAAATACTCTAAAGTGTCAAGTCGCTTTATAGGTTTGTTTTATAACCTATTGATTATGTTATAGATGGTTAAAATCAATGTCGCACGCTAAACCGAATAAAACAAAAGATCGAATTCTGCAAATCAGTTTGCAGTTGTTTAATGAGCGTGGAGAGCGTTCGGTCACAACCAACCACATCGCGGCTGAACTCGGGATTAGCCCAGGCAACTTGTATTATCATTTCCGTAACAAGCAGGAAATTATTAAAGAACTGGCACAGCAATATCAGGCAGAAACCTTGGAAATGTTGGCCTTGCCAACGGATCGTCCATTGAATGCCAATGATAAAATTAGCTATTTTCAAGTACTCAGTAATCAGTTGTGGGCCTATCGTTTTATTCATCGTGATGTCTATCATCTGGTCGAAAATAATGAAGACTTCCGGAAAATCTATCCACGTTTTGCTGGGCAGGTGATGCAGCAGGGGCAAAGAATTTATCGTGCCTTCGTAGATGCGGGTCTGATGAAAATGACCGATTCAGAAATTGAAGCCTTGATCATCAACTTGTGGATTGTGCTGACCAACTGGACCAACTTCTTATATATGTCTGGTCATATCAGCGATAACAATCGTCTGGAAGAAAAGTGGGTTTGGCAAGCATTGCGACAAATGGTGTTCTTAGAAGGACCATATTTAATGGGTGAAAGTCGCCAAACCTATGAGCAGTTATTGAAATCACTTGGACCATCAGACTTGTTCGCGAGTTTGTCTAATCTTAAAAATGATGATGAATAGATCGTCAGCAGCTATTTAGTCAATAGCAAAAAAGGGTTAGAATGCTCGGCTTGATTTTAATTTGATTCGAATAAGTGATATTAACCAAATGAACACGACTACAGCCCACACAGCGCGATTACTGATTACTTGTGAAGACAAGCCGGGGATCGTGCAAGCCGTATCGAGCTTTTTGTATCATCAGGGAGCAAACATTACCGCACTTGATCAGTACGCAACAGAAGCTCAAGGCGGGCGTTATTTCATGCGTGTTGAGTTTGAAATTGATCATTTACAGTCTCGTAAAGAAGCGTTGATGCAGACCTTTGCTGCCAATGTTGCTGAACGTTATGAAATGCAATGGAAGCTTACTTTTGTTGGTGAGTTGAAAAAGGTCGGTATTTTAGTTTCTAAAGTAGACCATGCTTTATTGGAATTGTTATGGCGCCATGCACGTGGTTCATTGCCATGTGAAATTACCCAAGTCATTTCAAACCATCCAGATTTGCGTGAATCGGTTGAAAACTTTGGTATCCCATTCCATGTTGTACCGGTCAATAAAGACAATAAAGTTGAAGCGTATGCTCAAATTGATGAAATGATGCAGGGCAATGATCTATTGATCTTGGCGCGTTATATGCAGATTTTGAGTGAAGACTTTGTTGCTAAGTGGGAAATGAAGATCATCAATATTCATCATTCTTTCCTACCTGCTTTCGTGGGTGCAAATCCATACAAGCAAGCCTATGAGAAAGGGGTGAAGCTGATTGGTGCAACCGCACACTATGTGACGGCTGATCTTGATCAAGGCCCAATCATTGAGCAAGATGTTGAGCGTGTGAGCCACGATTATAACGTTGAGCAGTTACGTGAGTTAGGCGAAGACGTTGAACGTAACGTATTGGCACGTGCAGTAAAATGGCATTTAGAAGACCGTATCATTGTGGATGGAAACAAAACAGTGGTGTTCTAATTCATCGCTTTGTTTCAATATGTAAAGAGAACATGCCGAAAGGCATGTTTTTTTATACCTATTTTTCAATGGTTAGTGAATATACAAGAAAAAATAGTTGCAAATGAAAACACTTCTCATTTATTATTACGGCACTTTCATTGTTCTATCCGATGAGTGAAATCGTTTTTTTGAAAGCGTCACCATCTATTAGGTACTTAGATTCTTATGAGTCAATCTCCTGCTACATTCAACACGCCACACCCGATGAAAAAGAAAATCATCGCTGCCTTAGTTGCAGTTGTGATTGGACATGTAGGAGTTCTGTGGGCGGTGAGCCACATGAAAACGATTGAGTTAAGACCAATCGAAAAAGAACCGCTTAAGGTGAAGTTCGTTAAGATTAAAGAACCACCTAAACCTGAACCACCGAAACCAAAAGAACAGCCAAAACCTGAACCTAAAAAAGAAGTGAAGGAAGTTAAGGTCGTTGAAAAACCTTTGCCTCCACCGAAAAAGATTGAAAAGGTTCAACAGGTCAAAGAAGCACCAAAACCTGTTCTTCAAAAAACTGAACAAAAGATTGAACCTAAAGTTGAGACTAAAGTCGTTACCACAGTTACTGAAAAAGTAGTTGAAAAACCACAACCTGTTCAGGAAGTAACGAAACCTCAACCTGCTGCTGATCCATCACCAAAACGTGTATCAATTGGCGGTTCAGGGGTTCAATGGAGTCGTTCACCGAAATTATCTGTTACAGCAAAAGATTTAGATAACCAAACACGCTCAGTGATGGTACTGATTGAAGCTGATGAGAAAGGTAAAATTACCAATGCACGTATTACACGTAGTAGTGGTATACCAAATCTCGATGAAAAAGTTTTACGTGCTGTAAGAAGTGCGAAATTTAAACCGTATATGGAAAATGGTGTTGCTTACCCGATTCGAGCAGAGCAGCCGTTTGATCTTAGTCCTTAATAAATTTGAGTCCTTGCGACAGATTAAATCAGGAGTTCGTATATGAACTTTTCAGTTTATTGGCAACATGCAGATGCAGTAAGTAAAACACTGTATTTCATCCTTTTAGCAATGTCGATTGCGACGTGGACTATTTTCATTCTGCGCCTATTAGGAACACGCCAATTAAAACAACAAGCTTATACTCAACTTGTTCAAGCTTTGGCTACGCTTAAATCAAAGTTACAGCCTTTATCGTTTGAGCAACGTAAAGCTGTCGCTGAGCAAGCATTGCTTCGCCAAATCTCTGCTGAAAAATCTCAAGCAGAAAAAGGTGTTTCGGTTCTTGGAACAATTGCTTCACTGGCACCGTTTGTGGGTTTATTCGGTACAGTATGGGGGATTTTCCACGCGCTTGTAGCAGTGGGTAAAAGTGGTCAAGCTGGTTTAGCTCAGGTTGCAACCCCAGTGGGTGAGGCGCTGATCATGACCGGTCTTGGTCTTGCAGTGGCGATTCCAGCGGTGATGGCGTATAACATTTGTGTACGTTTCAATCGTGGCTTAGCACATGATTTACAAGATCAAGCACATAGCTTGTTAATCGATACCATGTTGCAGCAAGAAACAGCGGCAAAAACAGAAACTAAAGCGACTCAACAAAGTTTAGTTGGAGGTCAAGCTTAAAATGGGCTTTCAATTGGGTGAAGACCACGACAGTGGCATGAATGAGATGAATCTTATTCCTCTGATCGACATTATGTTGGTATTGATGATTATCTTTTTAGTCACAGCAACGGTTGCTAACCCATCAATTCCATTAAGTTTACCAAAAACCACTGCTGAAATTGTAGATCCACCACCAAAAGCGATCACCATTAGTATTAATGACAAAGGTGAAGTGGCTTGGGATGCGCAGATTATTAGCTTAGAAGAGCTAGAAAAGCGTTTCCAAGAGGCGGGACAGGCTGCGACCAAACCAACTGTGCAGTTACGTGCAGATAAAGAATCAAAATACGATACGGTTGCGCAAGTGATGTCTCGTGCCAGCGAAGCAGGCTTAAGTGATATCGCGTTCGTCAGTGAAAACTAGAACAACGCGTTAGAAAGAAAAAAGCAACTCTGAGAGTTGCTTTTTTTTATGCCTAGTCGGTTTTGAGAAGATCGAGATATTTAGCACGTAATTTAGACAGCTTAGGCGGAATGCTGAAGTTGCAGTAACCTTGTGATGGATTGCGGGCAAAGAAGTTTTGGTGATATTCCTCAGCAGGATAGAACGTCGGTACTGGGCTGAGCTCAGTCACAATATTCAGACCTTCATCTTCCAGATCATGAATAATCTGTTCGGCTTGCTGCTTTTGCTCATCATTAAAATAATAAATAACAGAGCGATATTGCGTGCCAATATCATTACCTTGACGATTGAGTGTTGTTGGATCGTGTGTGGTAAAAAATACATTTAACAATTGCGTATAGCTGATCTGTTGCTCATCAAAATCAATCAGCACAACTTCAGCATGTTGAGTCGTACCTTGGCAGACCTGTTCATAGGTTGGGTTTTGGCTAATCCCGCCCGCATAACCACTCACGACTTTTTCTACACCTTTAAGCTGTAGAAATATCGCTTCTACACACCAAAAACATCCACCACCTACGAGCGCTTGTTGCATGAGACTCCCCAATTTTTAATTTTAAGAATGCTACTAAAGTAAACGAAGTGTTGAAAAAGTAAAAGCCCGTGTTCGCAACGAGCTTTTACTTTTTTACGATAACGAATTATGGCAACGGCTGAATCACGGTGACAAAGCTAACCAGAACTTTGCCTGATGTATCCATGAATTTAAGCTCATGGCCTTTCAGCTCGTAATTGGTTGTGCTTGCCAAAGCATTGCTATATTGGCGTGAAAGCGCGCTATTATCTTTGCCGATACAGGCCATCATGGTCGAAGCAATCGGACCTAAGCGTAAGATCGTACCTTGGCTTTCAAAGCTGCCTTGAATCTGGTTACAACCATCTGCACCGAAGAAGCGTTTGCCTTTCGCATCAAATTGAATCGCAGGGCGCTTGCCAGAAAGATCATTGCTTGTAATCTCGACACCATTGATATGGGTAGCAATCCAGTTACGGCCATAGAGATTGATGTTTTCTTTCTGAGATGCATTCGGTGAGGTTTGGAGAGATTCTGTAGTTGAACAACCGGTCACTGCTACGGCAATTGCCAAAGTACATGTTGTTAAAAAAGGCTTTAACATAAAATTTAAGTCCAAATCATTGTGTTTCTATGCTCGGTATTAGAATAAAACAACATGGAGTGGAGCAGGATATTGCGTATCCTTTTGTAAATGTTCAGGTGTCTTTAATAAAATGAGTGGAAAAATCACTCAGTTTTGGGAAGGCCTGTACGAATGACATCCGAAAAATATTCACTACTCTGATTGGGCTGTTGTTCATATTGTTCTGCACGTGGATTGATATGTGCCAAGCGATACCATTCTTTCATGTTGTAGTTTTGATTGAGCGCCTTCAGATCGTAGAGGTAGTTAGGTAAATAACCTGAGGCCAATAAGCGGTAGTCTTTGGGTAAGCGCTGCGGATTAATCGCTTGAACCATGTCAAAGACCAGCGTGGTGCAGTTACTGGTCAGGGTGTTGTACCATTTGGCTTCTGCGCGCAGTTCATCTGCTTTGTGCAGATATTCAATGAAGAGAGCTTTGCGTTCAGCTGCGGGCATTCTGATCGGGAATAAATAGACTTGTTCATGGCGAACATTACTGCGCGTATAGATCAGATCTTTTTCATCGGATGCGACTAAACTGAGTTCGTATTTACGGAAAAAGCCACCAATCGCAGAAAAATCTTCGCCTTTTTCTTTACGAATCTCAATAGAGAATACCAATGGCTTTTGATCTGAAAAATTGAAACTAACCAGCGTATGGGCAATTTGTGGCCCCATCCAGTAGGAGGTAATGACATTGATGCCCGTAATCTTATTCAGATCAATGCTGCGATCTTCCCAATGAATGTCATAGCTACCATCGGCATGCCAGTCAAAATTTCGCACATTATGCAGCTTTACAAGATCACCATTCTTTTCATAGCTCAGCTGTTCTGCAACCTCAGGATTCCAATCCCGATCTTGTCTTGCCTCTAAGGAAAAATACCAGACCAAAGCGCAAGCAAATGCCACACAATAAATAATGATATCGGTGCGACGACTCACCAGATGACCACTGACATAGACGCCAATCAAGCTGAGGGCAAATAAGATCCATAGCGCAATGACGGCTCGACTGAAAAAACTACCTAAGGGTTGCTGAATCCATAAAGCCAGACAGAGCCAGATACTTGAAAGGATCACGCACAAGGTAAACAGACTGTGTAAAAGCCCAATGCCTAAAGCGATGAAAAACTCACGTGATCCAATATTGTGCATGGCAAGTGCGATCCATTTTTATTTTTGGTAGGTCGCAAACTCAAAAGTAACCCCTGATTTCTCATCAGTATGCTGTTCCGAGTTTACTTTGCGAAAGTCATCGGAGATTTTTGGGTAATGTGCATCACCTTGAACGTCAAGATCAACATGAGTTAATTCTAAACGATCCGCAATAGCGAGCGTTTGGGTAAAAATCTCTCCACCCCCAATAATAAATAAGGATGCTTTTTCAGCGTGTTGTGCATCTGTAAGTGCGCCATTAAGTGCATCTTCGATACTATGTGCGACTTTAACCCCGTCAAAATGCCATTCAGGGTCACGGGTAATCACCCAATTGACACGATTCGGTAGACTACGCCCCATAGATTCAAGGGTTTTACGCCCCATAATCACCACACCCCCTTGGGTAATGGCTTTAAAGTGCTTTAGGTCAGCAGAGATATGCCACGGCAAAGCATTGCCTTTACCGATACAGTGATTTTTATCCATTGCAACTACGTGGACAACTTCAGTGCCTTGCCATGCCATTTTATATTCTCTCTAACTAATCGATTTAAACTGCGACAGGTGCTTTAATTGCTGGGTGTGATTCATACCCTATAATTTCAATATCTTCAAATTTAAAATCGAAAATATCGGTAATCTCAGGATTGAGCTTTAATTGACACAACGGTAGCGGCTCACGGCTCAGCTGTAATTGTGCCTGTTCAAAGTGATTGGCATATAAATGCGTATCACCACCTGTCCAGACAAAATCACCTACGCCTAAACCACAGACCTGAGCAATCATATGTGTCAGTAGGGCATAGCTGGCAATATTAAACGGGACACCTAAAAACACATCGGCACTGCGTTGATACAACTGGCATGACAGTTTGTTATCTTGTACAAAAAATTGGAACAGGGTATGGCAAGGTGGTAATGCCACTTTGCCTGCTTCATTTGGGTTCCAGCCTGACACAATCAAACGACGAGAATTAGGATTGGTTTTAATTTCATTGATCAACCATTTGATCTGATCAAAGCCATCCTGCTGGTAGCTACCATCTGCATTTTGGGTTGCGCCAAAGTTACGCCATTGGTGACCATAAACTGGACCAAGCTCACTTTCAGGACGACCAAAACGGGCAGTTTGTTCCGCGGTTGCCCATTCATCCCAAATTGAAACTTTATTATCTTTGAGATATTGAACGTTGGTATCACCTTTGAGGAACCAAAGTAATTCAATGGCAATAGAGCGAAAATGGACTTTCTTGGTGGTGAGCAGTGGAAAGCCTTTAGAAAGATCAAAGCGCATCTGATGACCAAATACTGAACGTGTACCTGTGCCAGTACGGTCGCCTTTGTCGCCGCCATTGTCGAGGATATGTTGTAAAAGGTCTAAGTAAGTGCGCATCGTGATTCCTAATCGCAAATTTTTATCGGGCTCATCTTATCAGAATTTATGTGATAAATAATGGGTCAATTGAGCGTCATTAACTGTCGTAGTGCAGACTTTGTTCTCTATTTAAATTTAGCTGCTTGTTTTATATTAAGTTCTATAAATAAGTACATGGACAAGCAACAAAATGAATTTTAAACCAGAGACTTTGCCGAACAATTTGCAGCCATACCTAGAAAAAATCACGGCGACTATTCTGCCAACCGTCACCATGCAACTCACTCCTAGTGATGAATTAACTTTATGGCAAAGTAAAATTGGGGGACAACCTTACTTACCGCTAGATGCGACTTATCCAGTGGACGCTGATAGCAATCCGTTAGCTTTGCTAGCACAGTTTAATTTCGCTGAAATTCCAAGTTTGCCCAATTTCCCAGATCAGGGGATTTTACAGTTCTACATCGCGGCTGATGATTTGTACGGAATGAACTTTGATGACCAACAGCAGCAATCGGGCTTTAAAGTGTTGTACTTTGAGCAGGTCATTGAAGATGCTTCACAATTAAAACAAGACTTCTCTGAAGTTCAGTTAGGTGAAGATGATTATTTGCCATTTACGGGGCAATACGCGATTGAATTTAGCCTGACTTCTCAGCCGATTAGCCTCGGTGATTTTGGCTTTGCACCAAAGATTTTAGGTGTCGATGAACTATATGATTTTGAAGATCAATTTGAAGGGGGCGATTTCGAAGATGATTTTATCGAACCTTATGATGAATTGGCTTCTGCAAGTGGACATCGTTTAGGCGGTTATCCTTATTTTACCCAAACTGACCCACGTCAATATAATGAAAAAGTTCAAGATTATGTGCTGCTTTTTCAGCTCGATACTGATGATGCAGAAAACGAGATTATGTGGGGTGATTCCGGCGTAGGGAATTTCTTTATTCATCCAGAAGATTTAAAGAAGAGAGACTTTTCTAAAGTGCTATATAACTGGGATTGTTGTTAAATAAAAAAAGCGGATGAGTTTTCATCCGCTTTTTTCTAGGTTTTAAATCTTATTCAGTAACAAAAGTAACTTTGCCATCTTCTAAAGATTTAACACGCGCTAAGGACTCAACGCGGTAGCCTTTTTCAAGCAATACGTCACGGCCCGGTTGGAATGATTTTTCAATCACAATACCGACACCAACAACTTCAGCTTTTGCTTGATGAATTAAGTCAATTAGACCTAAGGCAGCTTGACCATTGGCCAAAAAGTCATCAATTACAAGTGCTTTGTCACTTGAACTAATGTGCTTGTTTGAAATCGCAATGGTACTTTCAGTCTGTTTGGTAAACGAGAACACTTTAGAACGGTAAAGGTCGTCTTTCAATGTTAATGACTGGTATTTGCGCGCAAAAATAACAGGAACGCCAAGTTCTAAACCTGCCATGATTGCAGGTGCAATACCTGAGGCTTCGATGGTAATAATTTTAGTAATACCTGCATTTTTAAAGCGAGCGGCAAACTCTTTACCAATCAACTGCATCAACACAGGATCGATTTGGTGGTTTAAGAAAGCATCAACTTTCAAAACCTGATCAGATAGAACGATACCTTCATTTAAGATTTTCTGTTCTAAAGCGTACACGGGAGAATCCTCTAAACGGATGCTTGTTCAAGCAAAGGCATATTTTAAAAAGCATCGAAAAAAATGCAAGCCAAAATTGACCAGATGCTTAGTTTGTTTTACCTGAATAGCCTGTTAATAGCAGTCCATATGATGATTTTCCATCATTATGTGCCATTTTTACAGGAAGGTAATCGAGTTTCGGAGCTAACCAGAACACGGTATTACGCTCTGGTTTATCGTGCTGCATCACCACTTTGATGGTACTGAAAGTACCATAAAGGGTTTTGATGTTCTCAGTACCTTGTTTCACAAAGCGACGTTCATCGATGGCTTTCGCATCTGCAATCAGATACTTGGTTTTCAATGAATTGCTCTTCAAATCTTCACGGATTTGCAGTTCAGCATTGAGTTCATCCAAAGCACCTGCTTGCCATGCAAATGAGCGAGCCGTGTCATCTTTTTTGGTATTCACAACTTTACTATTGGGGTTGAAGTTAATGCTCATCGTGTTGTTGTGAATTAAGATTTTACTGCTGCGACTAAATTTCTGCGAGTTGATTTTATTATCGGCAAAACTAAATTGACTGGTTTCAGATGCAGAAGCAATACCACCAGCTTTGGCACTGAATTGATAAGTCCAGTTATTGCCTTGTTGGGAAAGAGTACGTGTTGCTGAACCTAGGTTTTTATTGTTGTAGCTGAATTGATAGCTGGCTTGGAAAGGCGCCATTGCCAAGGCATGACTAGAGATGCTTGCACTGAAAATGGCAGCCGAAGTAAGACCCAGTACTTTCAATAATTTCTTTGTCATAACACTATATCCTTTGAGCAATGCTGAATTGAATCGCTCATTTATCATTACGATTTAAAGATATTATGCCTGTAGATTATGAAGAAAAGATCAGGTTTTTTACTAAGCGCTTGTTAATTTTTCGTATAAATCATGAAGATGTATGTTTTGGGTAGCATCGCATGACAAGCAACATGCTACCCCAGTTTAAAGCTGTTTATTTTTTACGGTCTTTTTGCTGAATCGGGGTCACTTCGCTGTCGTTGAGATCATCTTCGTCAAAGTCATCTTCATTGGAAGGCGATAAAATTGCAGCAAGATTCACATTGCCCCAAACAATCAACTCCGCAGGACGGACGCGTGCACGATTGACATGTACTTTACTCAAGGTTTCGATAATGCTGGCTTTTTTACCTAACCAACGATTTAAATCGAGATACAGTAAATCATCTTGAACTTTCACCACTTCAAAATGTTCTAAGATTTTGCCAAGTGGATCTTCTTCACGGAATTTCTGGTAATACCAGATTGCCACATAAAAGCCCCATTTTTGAAAGATGTTTTTGAATTTGGCTTCAATCACTTGGGTATTGCTGATTTGTTCAAAAACCATCAGTTGCACATTTTGATTCATTTCCATTTGAATCAACTTTAAATCAACCGATAAAGTGGTATGGAGGCCTTTGACATCGAGGGTGGTGTATAAGCGTAACCAACCGTCATACAGATCAGCATGCAGGTCTTGCATAATGCCCACATTTTCGGTGACATAACGTTCCATCGTGGCATTCACAAAAACTTGTGAAAGTGAAAACTCTCTTTCTTCTTCGATGAATTCTTCTGCTTTTTGGTAAACTTTACGTAGACGTTTAACTACAGATGAAATTAGCGTTTGCATAAAAGTTGTTCCAGAAAGTGAATTGATAAGTAAAGCAATGCCACAATCTTTATATTCACTAAAAAATAAAAATAAATTTCTGACTTGCAGTGTAGCAAAATTAATTGCTACATTTTCATAAAATGATGGTATGGAAACACTGTAACTATAAGTGGATCACATTTTTGTAAAATTTTGAATATTGGTTTGGTTTTTATACGGTTATGCCGTTGGGGATGGGACATTTTGTCGCTTGAATACCATGTGGAATAAAATAAATTTTCGTTCAGAACTGTCCCCTTATTGGTGGCAAGATCCAATTTTTGTTGGGGCAGTGGCTTTGGCGATGCTTTTGCATGGGGCGGTGTTGGCGATTCAATTTACCATGCCATCACCCTCTGACACTTCCACCAAAGAAATTGCCGTCACCGTTCGTCCAAGTACTGAAAAAGTTAAAGATGCAGACTTTTTGGCGCAAGCTGATCAAAAAGGTTCGGGCGATTTCCGTGAAGCACATCGGATGTCGAGCGATATGCCTGCACCGATGCAAGCCGATGCAACTACAGGTGAAAAAGAGTTAGAAAGTCTGGAGAAAATACAGCAAAAACGAGAGTTAAAATTCGAAGAAAAAGTGCTCATGACGGTTTTGAGTTGGCAAAAGCAAGCCGAGCAGAGCGAACGTAAAAAAACCTTGGATGATCTACAAAGTCAGTTTCAAGCCAAAGCTGCCATGGTCGCGAGCTTAGAAGCGCAATATTTACAACGACAACAAAATTTTAGCCGTAAACAACGCATTAAAACGGTCGATGGCATTCAGGCCAAACAAGATGCATCTGCTGCTTACCTAGATAAATTTCGCCAAAAAGTCGAGTTATATGGGAACCGCTATTATCCTGATCAAGCCAAACAACAACGCTTGGCGGGTGAAGTGCGCCTCATGGTGATTCTCAATGCAGAAGGGGGAATTCGAGCGATTCGCTTAATTGAAAGTTCTGGGCATGCGATTTTAGACGAAGCTGCTAAAGCATCGGTTCGCCGTGGTGCACCATTTGGACCCTTTGATGCCACGATGAAAAAAGAAATCTCTGAGTTGCGCATCATTCGGACTTGGCGTTTTGATCCAGTTGATGCTGAATTTGAAGTGCACTAATTAAGGTGCACTTCTTATTGGAAAATAATGATAGATAAACTAAGAATTAAATATTTATAAAAATCATTTAATTATTTTTTAAAAATCTTAAATATATTTTTAAATCTAATAAAAACAGGAAACTAAGTTTATTGTTTAAAACTTGAATTGATAATAAAAACAATTATCATTTGCAATGTGTTTTTAGTTAACTCTCCTTTTGAAAATGAATGCATCCTTCTTAAAATTTATCGGGGGAATGAGATGCATGTTTTCAAGACCGTTCCCTTGCAATAAGGACATATTTCATGCATCAACCTCCAACTTTAAACCTGTTTAAAGCCCGCCCACTGGTCTTGGCAATGGCTGCGATCTTGTTACCTACATTGGTATTTGCAGAAGACGAAGCGAACGAAAATGCAAAATTGCCAACGATTACAGTAAAAGCAGAAGAAGGGGCTTTAGCTGTAACGGAAGGTAAGAAAAGTTATACCGCTAAAAGTACCAATACATCGACCAAACTTAATTTATCGCTTCGAGAAACACCACAATCGGTCAAAGTTCTCACCCGTGAGTATTTGGATGATGCCAATATTACATCGTTTCAGGACATGTTAAATAACGTCACAGGTGTGACTGTGAATCAGTGGGATGAACGTCAGTACCCAACAGCACGTGGTTTTGATGTCGACTATTATCTGTTTGATGGTGTTCCAAGCAATGTGGGGATGGAAGCCAATGATCCTGATTTAACCATGTACGATCGGGTTGAACTGGTGAAAGGCGCAAATGGTTTGATGACAGGTGCTGGGAATCCTGCTATTGCGATTAACATGATTCGAAAACATGCCAATGCGAAAGAGTTGACAGGGAATGTCAGCACTTCTTTGGGCTCATGGAATGCATGGTCAAGTTCAGCAGATATTTCCACACCATTAAATGCTGATGGTAGTGTCCGTGGTCGTGTCGTCGTGAAGCACGAGGATATGGATTCGTATATGGATCGCTACGAAAAAACCAATAATGTAGTCTATGCGGTTGTGGATGCAGATATTACGGACAAGACTTATCTTTCAGTCGGTGCGGGGTATCAGAATCTAGAGCGAGAGGGTGTTCGTTGGGGCGGATTGCCCGCATTTTACACCGATGGTACCCGAACTGATTTCGATCGCTCTAAATCGGTGAGTTCGGATTGGACCTACTGGAATACCGATACCACCACGGCTTTTGCAACATTGAAGCAGAATCTATTTAACGATATCAATTTGAATGTGAACTATGCTTATCGAGAAGTAAAACAAGACACGGCCTTGCTCTATTCATGGGGGAAGCTGGATAAAGCAACCAATACACTCGGCTCTTTTATGACCTGGTCTGATGCCACCCAGACTAAAGAAAATAATATTGATACCTATCTCTCAGCACCTTTTATGCTGGGTGGCTTAAAGCAGGAAGTTGTTGCAGGTTTTATGTATAACCAAAGCAAGAAAGATAAGTGGTACTCAGGAACGCCTCCGATTGCCTCAGGTGCCGTGCTCGATTTTGATCATCCAAATATTCCATTAATTGGTGCCATTCAGAATAATAACTTGTATCAACCTCCAAATAAGACCACACAAACAGGTGCTTATCTTGCAGGCAAGTTCAGCTTGTTGGAGCCATTGAAGTTAATTACAGGGGTACGTTTATCAAACTGGAAATATGAAAGTGACAATGGTGAAGGCAATCGGGAATTTAATAATGAAGTTACACCATATGCAGGCTTAGTTTTTGATTTTCTGGATCAATACTCTTGGTATGCCAGTTATACCAGTATCTTTAAGCCAGAAGATAAACGAGATGCGAATCGCCAATATCTTGATCCAAGAGAAGGGAAAAGCTATGAAACTGGCTTAAAAGGTGAGTTTTTAGACGGTAAATTGAATGCGGCCTTGTCGGTATTTAAAACCCTGCAGGATAATGTTGCAGAAGAGATAGTTGGTGTTTTTGTACCTGATACCAATGGTAACCCAACCACTGAGAAAGCCTACCGCAGTGTAGATGGCGTTGAAAGCAAAGGGGTTGAGTTTGAACTAGATGGGGAAATTAAAGACAACTGGAACCTGAGTTTCGGTGTTGCTCATTTCAATGCCAAAGATGCCAAAGGGAATGAAGTTCAAACCATGTCTTCAAGAACCAGCGCCAATCTCTTTACCAAATATACCTTGGATAAATGGAGTGTGGGTGGCGGGCTAAACTATAAGAGTAAATTTTATACTGGAGAAGGCAGTCAACGTATTAGCCAAGATGCATATGCTTTAGCAAACTTAATGGTGGGCTATGATATTGATTCAAATATCAAAGCACAGATTAATTTGAATAATGTATTTGATAAAAAATATTATTCAGGCATCGGGAATAACAGCATGGTTTATGGATCACCTCGTAACGTGACTTTGACGCTACGTTATCAATTCTAATTCTCTTGAGAAATAACAAAACGGCTGCATTCAGCCGTTTTGTTATTGAAGATGTGGATAAGTTCGTGCTTATTCACATGTCATTCTGACTCGAATAAGCACGTTCAATGTTGCAGATTTCCACACTAAAATCCTGATACCATTTTTCTTTGCCTAATCGTTGAGCAACCAGATGTTCTGCATCGCGTTGCCACTGCTTGATATCTTCAAGGTTATGCCAGTAAGACAATGCAATTTCAAAACCATTTTCACTACACGCTTCAAACTTGATGCAGTTAAATTGGCTCAAGGCTTTATTTCTCAGCTTTTGTGCCATTTCTGAATAAGTTGCGTCAAGTTGTTTGATCGTGGCTTTAAAAATAACGATATACATAGGACCTTGGATTAGCTTTCATCGGCTTGGTAAGGATTGGCGATACCCAGTTTTTTTAGAATCTCAATTTCTAAAGCTTCCATTTCTTCAGCTTCAGTTTCACTGGTTTCATGATCGAAACCAAGCAAGTGTAGAACGCCGTGGACCAATAAATGGGTGAAATGATCGCTTGGCGTCTTTTGCTGTTCAGCCGCTTCTTGTAAAACCACAGGAATGCAGATGACTAAGTCACCTAAAGGTTCTGCATCGAGTAAACTGAGCATTTCCTCAGGAATATCACTTGGGAAAGACAGCACATTGGTCGGTTTGTCTTTTTCGCGATATTGCAGATTGAGTTCATGGCTTTCAGCGAGATCAACACAGGCAATTCCAATTTCACAATTGGCATCAAAACCGACATGACGCAGTGCAGTTTCGATATTTTTTTTGATTTGACCACGTTTGAGTGGCAATTCAGTAGCTTGAAAGTCTTGTTGAAGACTTAAATTGATTTTCAAAGTAGATCCTTAAAATCGTCCCCCTAAGATGCGACTAAAGCATCTTAAGGGGAGTGGAGGGATTTTTCTAAATGTGTTGCGCATCTGCCGCAGAATCATTTTCTGCAATCAGTGCTTCTTGTTTGGCTTTGCGTTCGGCACGGGCTTCAGCAGACAGGCGTTGCTGTTCACTGTCCCAACCTTCGTAAGCTTCAACAATTTTTTGTACCAATTGATGGCGAACCACATCACGTGAATGGAAACGGGTGATATGAATCTCATGGACATTTTCCAGTACACGTAATGCTTGTGCTAAACCTGATTGTTGCCCACGCGGTAAGTCAACCTGTGTAACGTCACCCGTAATCACTGCACGTGAACCAAAACCTAAACGGGTCAGGAACATCTTCATCTGTTCAGGTGTGGTGTTTTGTGCTTCATCTAAAATGACGAATGAGTGGTTCAAGGTGCGTCCGCGCATATAGGCCAGCGGAGCAACTTCAATCACTTGGCGTTCAATCAATTTAGCCACTTTTTCGAAGCCCAGCATTTCATATAGGGCATCGTAAAGTGGACGTAAGTAGGGATCGATTTTTTGGGTGAGGTCACCGGGTAAGAAACCGAGCTTTTCACCGGCTTCAACCGCAGGACGAACCAGCAAGATTCGCTGAATTTCATTGCGTTCCAGCATATCAACCGCGGCAGCAACCGCCAGATAGGTTTTACCGGTCCCTGCTGGGCCAATGCCGAAGGAAATATCACTTTGTAAAATACGTTGTACATAGCGTTTTTGATTGGCGCCACGTGGGTTAATTCGCCCTTTGCGGGTCTGTAACCAAACACTATCGAGGCCTGTATGTTCTTGATCTGAATCATCCATCAGTTCACGATCCGTCTGTGAACCTTGGATCATCAAATGAATGACATCGGCGCTGATTTGTGAGGAAATTTCTGATTCTTGATAGAGCCGTTGCAGTAGTGCTTCGGCTCTTTCGACCGCTTCTATATCACCATCGAGATAAAAGGCATCACCACGGTGAGTAATTTTGACATCTAAACGTTGTTCGATTTGTTTTAAATGCCCGTTATACGCACCGAGCATGCTTTTCAAACGTTCCAATTGAATTTCAGGGAACGTTACTGTACGTCGAATCGCTGCAGTCAAGATAAACCCTTTTTGTTGCTTTGTAGGAATACCCTTACATTACGCCACGTCAGGTTCAAGATTCAAGAGTTCTCCGTAAACTAAATTCAAAGTTTTAATTTCCGTGATCTCAATCTCTGCGAAACGCCCAATCCACGCGGCATCACCGATAAAAGTAACCAAACGTGTATTGTCCGCTGTACCAATTAAAACATTCGGATCTTTATCCGAAACCTTCTCAATTAACACCCGTTCAATCTTACCGAGCATGGCATCCGTTTTATCAATACTCGAACGTTTAATCACTTCTTGTACTTGAGCCAAACGGTCTTTTTTCACTTGCTCAGGGGTGTTGTCTGGTAAATCAGAAGCTGGTGTACCTGGACGCTTCGAATAGACAAAACTATAAGAGTGATCGAAATCTAGATCTTTAATGAACTGTAGGGTTTCAGCAAAGTGAGCATCTGTTTCGCCTGGGAAACCGATGATGAAGTCGCTGGATAAATGCATATCTGGACGTACTTTACGTAACTTGGCAATTTTATCGATGTAGACATCAATCGTATGGTTACGTTTCATGGCTTGCAATACATCGTTTGAACCACTTTGTACTGGTAGGTGCAAGTGCGAAACCATTTGCGGTAAATCACGGTAGCATTGAATTAAATCCTCTGAGAATTCAAGCGGGTGAGAGGTGGTGTAGCGTAGACGACCAATCCCTGGAATTTCTGCCACTAAGCGCAACAATTCTGGGAAGGTACAAATTTCACCTTCAAAGGTTTCACCACGATAACCATTCACGTTTTGACCGAGTAAGCTGATCTCACGTACACCTTTTTCAGCCAAGCCAGCGATTTCTGCCAACACGTCATCCAACGGACGAGACACTTCTTCGCCACGGGTATAAGGGACCACACAGAATGAACAGTATTTCGAGCAACCTTCCATGATGGAAACGAATGCTTTGAAGCCTTCCACACGCGGTTCAGGCAAAAAGTCGAACTTTTCGATATCTGGGAAAGAAATATCAACCAATTTGATTTTTTCTTTCTTTGGTTTTTCAATTTGAGCGTGATGCTGATCTAGCATTTGTGGCAAACGGTGCAGCGTTTGTGGACCAAAGATCATATCCACATAAGGTGCGCGTTTTTGAATGTTGTCACCTTCTTGTGATGCAACACAACCACCCACACCAATGATGAGATCTGGGTTTTGTTCTTTCAGTTTGCGCCAGCGACCTAGACCACTAAATACCTTCTCTTGTGCTTTTTCACGGATCGAGCAGGTATTCATCAGCAGAATGTCTGCTTCGTTTGGATTGTCAGTGAGTACATAGCCATGTGAATCACCTAACAAATCTGCCATACGATGACTGTCATACTCATTCATCTGACACCCTTGAGTTTCAATAAACAATTTCTTGATTGAAACATCAGCGGTGTGCATTGGCTGGGTAACAGTGTTTTCTGAAGCAGCTTTTACAGCACTGGGAATGAATGTTTGAACCGTCATGCAGGCTCCTAAACAAGGTGGATTTAAATAAACGGCGGATTATAGCAGTATTTTAAACGGAACGCAGAGAATAAAAAACTGACAAAAATGGACAGTTTATGAATAAAATTGCGCGAATTTTAATGAATATGAATCAGTAATTTACATAACACAACAATAGTGGAAGGCCAGACTTATTACACTATAATGGCAGGGCAAAATTGGGCATAGATATTGATGAAGATGAAAAAGCAGCGTGATTTTAGAACAACCGTAACTCCAAAATTGAATAACAAGAAGAGCTTCCGTTGTTTTATTGCAATGGGAGGAATGATCGCATGCTCGTCTGTCTATGCTTTAGATGAACAATTTAATGATGCGTTGCGCGCTGCCAATGCAGGCAATTCTGCTTTGCTCGATCAATATCAATCTGACATGCAAAATGATGCTTTGGGTTATTATCCAGAATATTGGAAACTGAACACCAATCTTGGCTTTCAGCCTGCATCTTCGATTATTAGCTTTGCACAACGCTATCCACAATCAGCGATGGCGGAAAAACTCTCTGCCGATTACGTGGAAGAAAAAGTCAAACTCGGAAGCTTTGCCGATGCCAAGCCTGTACTGAGTTATGTCACCAATCCAGATCAAGAAGAAAGCTGCGCCGTTGCACAAGTCCGTGCAAAAACAGGTGATAGTCTGGTTTTTGCAGAATATAAAGACATTTGGTTAGCAACCAATTCTCAGCCTGAATCATGTAATGGTTTGGGGCGTTTGATGCTGTCTAGCCCATTGATGACTGCACAAGACCGTCAACAACGTTTATGGGGTCAATTACGTGCAGGCCAATCTGGTCCCGCGATTGCCACTGCTCAAACCATGGGCTTGAATCTTTCTTTAGCGCAGTTTAATCAAATTCAAGCCAATCCATTGGGTTATTTGTGGAGTGCACCGAAGTCGAATGATGCCGATTATGCCTATTTAATCTTTGCCTTAGGACGTGTTGCGGATAGCGACTTAACCAATGCTTTGGGCAATGTGCAGCGTGCTGTTCAAGATGTGCCACAACCCGTACAACAATATTTATATCGCACCATTGGTTATGTCGGTGGTACTACCGTGATGAAAAATGGCTTTAATCGTGAAGTGTTAAATGCCTATGACCAAAGTTATGGTTATCCATTTAGCCCTGAAGAAGCTGAAATTTATGCCCGTCAGGCGATTCGTTTCGGGGCGTGGGAAAGTTTGATTCGTGCGATTGATGCGATGTCGGTGACACAAAAGCAGGAAGACCGTTGGCAGTATTGGTTGGCACGTGCATCGGAGCAGCGTTCAGATGGTGGTTCTAAACAAGCGGCACAGCAGATTTATCGCAAATTGGCACAAGCTGGCGATGATTACCATAACTTGTTGGCGAAAGATCGCCTAGGTGAACGTTATAACCATCAGCCTTATAATGAGCAGCCAAGCACTCAGGATATTCAACGCCTGAATCAAAATATTCATTTTAGACGTGCGTTTGCATTAAGAGATGTCAATGCGCCTGCCAATTATACCAATCGTGAGTGGAACTGGGCGGTTCGCCAAGCCTATTTACAACACGACGATGGTCTGCTTTTAGCTGCAGCGAAACGTGCGCATGATGTCGGTTGGTATGATCGTGCAATTTATGCAGCGGATCGTACCACGTCTCGCCATAATGATACTTATCGTTACGCGACACCGCATCGTAGCAATGTAACCAGTCATAGTTACAATGCAGGTATTGATCCAGCATGGGCCTATGGTTTAATGCGCCAAGAGAGTCGTTTTGTAACCTCCGCACGTTCCCATGTTGGGGCAGGTGGTTTAATGCAGATTATGCCAAACACGGCAAAATTGATCGCAAGACAAATGGGTGAAACTTATAATCCTGCGGCATTGAGTGAAATGAACACCAATATTCGATACGGGACCTATTATCTTTCAATGATTCAAAGTCAGTTGAGTGGTAATGCGGTATTGGCAACAGCAGGTTATAACGCGGGCCCAAATCGTGCACGCCGTTGGCAGCCTGATGCTCAGAATATGGCAGCAGATCAATATACTGAAACGATTCCATTATTGGAAACACGTGACTATGTTAAACATGTCATGACCAACGCTACACATTATGGCGTGGTATTAGGGCAGGGATCGCAATCGTTAGAAAAACGAATGAGTACGATTCCTGTACGTAGTGGGCCTTAAGACACACCAAGATGTTTAAGTGAAACAATGAAGTTTTTGCATTTGATGAAACCAATCGAATTACTCAAAGGGCAATTGATGAGATCGCTACAGGCCTTGGCTTGTTACTTGGTCTTCTCTTTCAGTGCTCCATTACATGCTGCGAGTAATCCAGACGTTGCAGGCTATGTCATGCATGTCCAAATGACACCTGCTGCTTGCTCTTTTGATTCATCAAGACAAAAGCAACGTAAATGTCTGGAAGGTTATTCCCTCACGATTGCAAGTTTATTGCCTGAAGTACCGCTCAACCGAGATTGCTCAACTAAAACATCTGCCAAATTATCGCCATTACAAGCAAAGGTGGTGGCGCGTGTCATGCCTGATGAAAATGCCCGTGTGCAGTTATGGCAGGATGTGGGGGGGTGTATGCCGATGAATGCTAGTCAATATTTTAGAACCATTATTAACTTTGCGGAGCGTTTAAAAATCCCTGCGGATTTGACCAGCCCGAATACCATTGAAGTACAAAAGGAAAGCTTAAGACAGCAATTTACCAAGCTCAATCCTTCATTACCGCCGAATGGTATTCGTTTTACTTGCCAGTCATCGAGATTTGATTCGGTGCTGACTGAAATACGCGTTTGTTATCAGAAAAATGGTCAATATAAACAATGCGCAAGCCATATTGTGACGGGCTGCCCAAGTGAATTTACAATTAAAGGCAGTTACTAGGTATTTACCTAGTTTGATTTGTATTTTCTATTAGACTTTCGTTGAAATTCATTCTCTTTTACATGCATCTGTATTCGCTTTAGAGTACAATCTTTGCCGTTTATGATAATTCGATTGAATAATAATAGCGTTCAATCGTGCAAACGCATCTCATTGGAGAATATCACATGAAGCAACCCGTTCGTGTTGCCGTTACAGGCGCTGCTGGTCAAATTGGTTATAGCTTATTATTCCGTATCGCAAGCGGAGAAATGTTAGGTAAAGATCAACCAGTAATTTTACAATTGCTTGAAGTTCCTTTTGAGAAAGCTCAACAAGCGCTTAAAGGCGTGATGATGGAACTTGATGACTGTGCTTTCCCATTATTGGCAGGCATGATCGGGACTGATGATCCTAAAGTTGCATTTAAAGATGCTGACTATGCGTTATTAGTTGGTTCTCGCCCACGTGGTCCTGGTATGGAACGTGCTGACTTGTTGAAAGTGAATGGCGAAATCTTTATCGGTCAAGGCCAAGCACTTAACGAAGTTGCTAGCCGTGACGTTAAAGTATTGGTTGTTGGTAACCCAGCAAACACCAATGCTTACATCGCAATGAAATCTGCTCCAGATCTTCCAGCGAAAAACTTTACCGCAATGTTACGTCTTGACCACAACCGTGCCTTGACTCAACTTGCTCAAAAAGCAGGTGTTGCAGTTTCTGACATCGAAGACATGACTGTTTGGGGTAACCACTCTCCAACAATGTACGCTGACTACCGTTTTGCAACTGCAAATGGTGTAAGCTTAAAAGACAAAATCAACGATGCTGCATGGAACAAAGATGTGTTCCTTCCAACTGTTGGTAAACGTGGTGCTGCGATTATCGAAGCACGTGGTTTGTCTTCAGCTGCTTCAGCTGCAAACGCTGCAATCGATCACATGCGTGACTGGGCGTTGGGCACTAACGGCAAATGGGTAACTATGGGTATTCCATCTGATGGTTCTTATGGTATTCCAGAAGGTGTTATGTTCGGTTTCCCTGTAACCACTGAAAACGGTGAATACAAAATCGTTCAAGGCTTAGAAATTGACGAGTTCAGCCGTGAGCGCATCAACTTCACGTTGAATGAGCTTGAAGAAGAACGTGCAGCAATTGCTGACATGGTTAAATAATTTATCTTTTTGATAAATTGGAAGCACTCTCCTAGAGAGTGCTTTTTTTATGCCAATAAACACAAAAAACAACAAGAAAATATAGACCTATCGCTGCATGCTATGGCGATTTGCTGTTAGATTACTTCGATAAAGGACATGATTTGGAGAATAACAATGTTTGAACAGCAACCGACACTTGAGCTTTTATTCGAACAACTTGGGCTTGGGGCGGATGAGGCAGCAATCGAAAACTTTGTGAAAACTCATCAACTACCCGCTGATAAAAAGTTACATGAAGCTGAGTTCTGGAGTGCAGGGCAGCGAGATTTTCTCAAAAGTCACTGGGATAAAGATGATGAGTGGGCGATCGTGATTGATGAGTTGAATCAACAGCTACATGTTGATAGCACAAGATAGTCAAATAAAAAAAGCTCACATTAGTGAGCTTTTTTTTGAATCAATGTTTTAAACCAATCTTCTTGGCGTATGGCATTAAATGCAGGGTGGAGTTGTAATAACTCTAAATCATGTTCTAAACACGACACATATTTTTTTAACCAGTGTTGTGTTAAGGCTTGTTCTTGTTTAGCTGCTGATGCGTAGGCCAAGAAGAAATAGACGTCTAAATGCTCATGATGGGCCAAGGGTTTTAAAATTTGTTGGGTAATCAAGGCAAAGCGTCGTTCTTTGGTCAACTCAAAGTAAATCATATAGGCTTTGGCTAGATGCAAGGACAAATTCAAATATAAGCTGAGTGGCATTTCATCGTATTCAATACGCGCCTGTTCAATGAGCACGATTGCTTCTTGCAAGAAATGCAATTGTTCCTGACGAATATGGCTCAGTACCACTAATTGCAAACGTAGGTCGGCACGTTCTAAAGCAAGTTCGGGAGTATTGCTGTCTAAATAGAGTTGGTCTGTTTCACCAATTCGAGCAATCACTTGTTGAGTTTCATTCGACATTATGGATCCAAAATCGTCAGTTATGCGTGGTATATAAGGGTGTTTTTAGGAATTTAAAGGGTTTAAGCTTTATTCCAAATTGAGCCACCACTACGTAACCATGCAGTGATTGATAAACGTTGCTGTTTAGAGAGTAGGACTTCGTGCAAGACATCGCTTTGAAAAATCGCGAGACGATTCGGTTGTGGTTGAATGATATGCCATTGATCATGCTTATCCTGCAATCGTAATTGACCACCCCAATTCTCTTGCCAATTTTCATGCAAATAAAACACGGTCGAAATCATACGATCATTTTTTTGTTGTGGGTTATCGCGGTGTAAAGCATAAAACTCACCTGCGTTATAACAAGCGAAATGTGCTTCGACTTCTTTAATGCCTAAATAGAAAGCCTGATTCAACGCTTGAGATAGATGTTCTAAGGTCTGTAAATGCTGTTGTGCAATCGGCAGTTGCCCATCAATCCATAGAATGTGATCACTACGGATATGGCTGACCACACCATTTTGTATCCCTGCTGCTCTAAATTCGGCAAGATGCGAAGTACATTCATGTGCAAGAGCTTGTACATATTCATCTGAATACACTTGATCAATCAAGGCAAAGCCAAATTCATTTAGATCATCCAGCACTTGATCCAGATTCCAAGACTGAAGATTTAATGCGGGTGGAAGAGTTGTTGCTTGCATAGCACTCCAATGACTTAGGTTCGATTGTAGGGCAATTTTAGACGATCACATCAACGCTAAAGAATACTTTTTTCTTTCATGTTAAACTACCCGCTGAATTGAGGAATAATTGTCAACATGAATTACCGTCACCATTTCCATGCGGGTAACTTTGCCGATGTTATGAAGCATGTACTTTTGCTTCAACTGCTCGCTCGTTTAAATGCTAAAGATAAACCTTATCGATATATCGATACCCATGGTGGTGCAGGTAAATATGATTTATCTACGTCTGAAGCACAAAAATCAGGTGAATTCTTAACGGGTATCCATCGTTTGGTCAAGCTTGACGATTCGATTAAACGTAATGCGCCTGAAGGTGTAAAGCAATATCTTAAAATTGTTGAAGATATGCGTGCTGGTTCGGGTAAAGGCGCTTATCCAGGTTCACCTTGGTTTGCGCTTGAAGGTATGCGTGATATTGATAAAGCAACTATATTTGAAATGCAGCGTGATGTGTTTCAACAATTGTATTTTAATATTCGTGATAAACGTGCGGGCTTGCATGAGCGTGATTTTTATGAAGGCCTGATGGGTGTTATTCCGCCGAAAGAAAAGCGCGGATTGGTCATGATTGACCCTCCTTACGAAATTGAGCGTAAAGATTTCCCGCAATTGGTTGAAATACTCCAAGCCGCACATAAAAAATGGCCAACAGGTGTGATTGCAGTTTGGTATCCAATCAAAGATCGCGCCATGATTGAACGTTTTGAAAAGAAAATGATGAAAACGGGTATTCGCCGTCAGCTCATTTGTGAAATTTGTGTATGGCCAGATGACACCCCAGTCGGATTGAATGGTTGTGGCTTATTGGTGATTAATCCACCTTGGAAGTTCTCAGAAGATGCGGATCAAGCATTACAATGGTTATTTCCACATTTGCGCATGAGTGAAAATGGTGGACATGCTGCAGTGCGTTGGTTGGTGGGTGAATAACCCATCAACGTCCAAATATTCTCGAGGAATTGAAAATAATGACAAATTCTCTTAAACCTGATTCTGATTTGAACAAAGAAGATCATTCTTTTGATGGAATCACTTTTGAAGTAGAAGAAGAAGAGCATACGCACGAAGGACAAAAAGTGAAACGCCGTGGCATTTATTTATGGCCGAATTTAATTACAACAGCCGCACTTCTTTCTGGTTTTTATTCCATTATTGCCAGTATGAATGGAAACTTTAACCAAGCGATCTATGCCATTTTCTTGGCTGCATTGCTTGATGGTTTGGATGGGAGAGTGGCTCGTGCAATTGGTGCACAAAGTGCATTTGGTGAGCAATACGATTCGCTTTCTGACTTGTTGGCGTTTGGTGTTGCACCCGCTATTTTGATGTATAGCTGGAGCTTGCATGATCTTGGACGTATCGGTTTAGCCTGTTGCTTTATTTATACAGCTTGTGCCGCTTTCCGCCTAGCGCGTTTCAATGTGCAAATCGGCGTGGTGGATAAGCGCTACTTTATTGGTATCGCCAGCCCGCTTGCGGCAGTGACTGTTATTTCATTGGTATGGGTCGGTCGTGATTATCCATTTATCTTTGATTTAAAAGATATCGTCATTCAAGTGATTAATTCAGTGGTCATGGTTGCCGTTGGCTTACTGATGATTTCAAACATCAAATACTATTCATTTAAACAAATGGATCGTAAGCGTGTACCTTTCGTCGTGATGTTACCTGTGGTCTTGATTTTTGCTGCAATCACGTACAACATTCCTGTAGGGATACTGATAGTCTGTATCATCTATGTCCTTTCAGGATTTGTGACGACACTATTTGCCAAAAAGAATGATGCTAAAATAACAACTTAAAATACGGAGGTTCAGTATGCCAATATTGATGAATAGCAATCAATTAAAGCAGCTGAACCTCAATAAGTCAGATGCTTTAACTTTTCATCCACCCAAAGGTCTTTTTAAAATTGTTTATCAGGCCTTAATCCTGCCAAATTTGCCTGAACCCTTTCATTATTTAAATTTCATTAGCCTGATTGGCCAACCTCGTATCCCTATTTGTTATAACGCCAGTGCAATTGCTACGACGGCAATTGATACTGCGACTGTTTTGGTTGCCAGTAGTTTATCTACAGTCGGGCATCTCAAAAGTTATAGTGCCAAAGAACAGTGTCAATTAGAGCAAGATCGTTACCAGTTTTTAGATGTAGATCAAATCCAAGTTGATTTCCCAAATTATTATTTTAAGCGTGATGATGAAGAACTCAGTTGCCAACTCAAAGTGAATATTGGTACTGAGATAGAAAACCATTCAGCCTTGCAATGGGGCGTTGGGGATTATTGGTATGTTCGCTGTCAGTGCGAAGGCGAAATCACCTATAAAAAACAAAAATATCAAATCCAAGCACAAGGCATTTTGAAACATGCCAGAGCCATCTACTTACCTTTTATCGCCTTTCATTTTTTTACTTATCAAATTATTCAGGTCAGTGCAGACTTCCAGATCATCTTATCTGAACTTAGAAATCAGTGGAATAACATTATTTTTTCTAGAATTGAAATTCAGTCGAATGAGCAAAATTCAATACTCTATGATCATCAAGTCATTTTAGATGTCACACGTGTATATCCTAAAGTACAGACCCCAAATGGACGGGAGATGTATTTGCCGCGGGAATTTATTTGGCAATATTCAGAAAAGGGAGAGGTGGTCTTTCAACTACACGCTCAAAGCCGAGGTGATTATAAATTTGGCTTAGCTGCGGGTTATGTAGGAAGTTTTAATTATCAATTATTGTGGAACAAACAAAGCTATCAAGGTTCTGGATACTGTGAATATATCGATTGTCGCCCTTTACACTGGCAAGAAAAAAATAAAACTGAGCAAATAATCGACCAAGTTGCACATTTTCAGCCTTATTTGTGTAAAAAATAATCGATCAAAGCAATAAATTAAGATAATTTAAAAAAGGGGGTTGTGTTGGATGTGAAATGCTGTAGAATGCACATCCATCGGCGGTGATGCAGATAAAAACTTGTTGAGAAACAAGGATTTGGCTAGAAAAG
>NZ_KB850214.1:0-5119 GCF_000369845.1 Acinetobacter higginsii
GTTCAAAAAACAATCAAAAACAAAGAAAACACAAAGGAAAGCCTCACAAATTCAGCTCGAGCAACCCCCATTTATAATATGGGGGTTACGGTAGTGGATGACACCACTGACACAAGCACAGTTGCCGATATTCGACTTCAAACAGATCAATATACGTTCCCACGTAAATTGGACAATACAAAAATCATTGCAACTGAACGTGGCAACGTTCCAATTCTTCATTCAGTTCCTTGTGATCGTGAAGGCTTCGCCTCTATTGACTGGGTCTCTATCGGTATTGGCCAAGAAACCCTTGGGGATGAATACTTTTCGATTAATCCTGATGAAGCTGAAAGCATCCTTACATATGCTATAGAAACGTTCTTAGACCAGCATCTATATGAAATATTTGGTTTCGGCTTGGGTCTTAAGCGTGAAAAGGGCATGCATCGCCATAAATACGGCTATGTCCTTCAAAATGACTTTGGCCTTGTGTTATTTGGCACTGTTTCTAAAAGAATTACGATTCAAATTAATGGTACTGGGTGCGCAAATGCTCGTAAAGGTTGGGAAAAACGTCTCCATGAATGGCTAAATACTTTTGCTCGTCGCCCAAAGATTACCCGTGTTGACCTTGCTCACGATGATTTTGACGGCCAGTTCCTGAATGTTGATGTTGCGAATCAATGGGACAATATTGATGGTTTTTGGTGTGGTGGTCGTGCTCCAGAGGTTCAGCATTTTGGCTCTTGGAAGCGTGTAACAGGGAAGGGGCGCACCCTTTCAATCGGGAACCGAACCAGTGGAAAGTATTGTCGTATCTATGAAAAAGGCAAAAAAGAGGGTAATCCACTTTCACTCTGGACGCGTGCTGAGGTCGAATTCAAGTCTAGCGACCGCTATATCCCGTTTGATGTTCTTCTTCGTCCTTCCCGTTATTTTCTTGGGGCTTATCCTTGTTTTGAATGGCTGGCTCGTCAGTTAGGTGATGAATTTATCACGCCTGAAAAAACGGAAGTTATTAAAAAACAATCAGAAATTAGCTGGAATAAGGCTGTAGAAATTACCAAAGTTCAGTTTGGTAAATATATTCGTCAATTTGCCAAATTCTATGATCCTGTTGAATTAATTAATGTTTTGTCCTCCGACAAAGATGAAGTGCCAAAACGTCTTAAATTTTCGTCTGTTGCTGTACTTCAATCGATTCACTTGAATAAACCAGTTCAAAAACAATCCGAGGAATTACCGCTATTTGTAGGTGTTCCGCTACTCAATCAATCTTCATATAAGGAATTTATCCATGCTATTTAAAACACAGCTCGTTGTTCTTGGTGCCAAGTCTAGTAAGGGTGAATACAACGGCCGTCCGTTCGATTCCACCACTGTTTTTTACCAAGCACAGCTACAAGAAGGCGAGAATTTCGCTGGTCAAGTTGGTGCTGACTATAAATGGGGTACATCTGCCAATTTTGAAAAGATCAAAAACCAAAAGTTCCCGTTTATGGCTGATTGTACGCTTGAACAAGTATCAAACGGTAAAACAACTGTAACCATCCTTAAAGAGCTTACACCAGTCAAACAGCCAGCTTAATGACATGGCGTAGGTCTGCTTATGGCTACGGCACAGTAGTTTATAACAGAAATATTGGGGTTTTAGATAAGAGCAGACTTGAGCGAATTGATCAGTATTTAGAGGAATATTTGCAGCATTTGCAGACTTTGACTACTGATCAACACGACAAGATAAACGACATAAAACAACTTATATGGGTCGTACACAATGAACATAGATGTTTTAGATGAAGATGGTGCAAGCAACATTATGCACCCTGAAATCTTCGGAAAACCAAAATAATGAGGTGCTAAGTGTTTAATCCAAATATATTTTTTCTTGGACTATTACTTTGTCCTGTAATTGGTTTAACACTCGGTTTTATTGTTCATCGCAATAAAGATTAGGAATTTTAAGACATGGCATATGTTTGTGCGCAACTTCAAGAATCTGGTGGTGTAAAAACATGTGTCCTGTGGGTTGAGCAGGTCACTTTTAATGACTACTTAGCCATTACACCGCAACAGGCTGCTGACATTGGTATCGCTTCATGCGTTCTTATTATTGTTGCAGCCATATTTAATAAACTTAGTCACATAGGGGATAAATCCAATGGCTAAACAATTACAACTTGTACAAAAAAATGGCGCACCTGATCGCTTTCAAACTCTTTTAAATCGTGGTGCTGTTGTACTTGCACTTACTTTAACTGGAGCTTCTGCTAATGCTGCTACCACATTTGATGTTTCAGAAATTATCACAATGATTGGTTTGGCTGTAGTAGCTGCTGCGACCATTGGTGTTGCTTGGCTTGGTTTTAGTGCTGGTATCTCGATCTGGAAACAGCTTCGTCGAGCTACTTAATTTTACAAAGTTAAGGGGGATTTTCCCCCTTTCTTCTTTCACTGGGGGACGTAATGGAACAAGCATCTATCGCTTATTGGTTGATACCTATTGTTATGATTATTGCTATTACGGTGTTAGTGAAATGAGATTTTTTAAATATTTAGTTCTTACTTTTTTATCGATCATATCTGTAAATGCATTTGCTGCTACTGTGTATTCCACGGGTCAAAATTCGGGTATTCCTGTTGGTACTGGCAGTTCTGCTGCTGCTGCGTGTCAAGCTTTTGTCGATAATTACAATGCATATTTTAAAGCTCAGAAATCACCCCAAGCCGCCCAATACACATCTTCAACAGAGACCGTTTGTTCATACAAGTGGGGTCTAAATGGGGTTAACTTTAATCAAACCTCTAATAATTCAATACGTAAAGAAATAAAGTGTCCTGCAAAGGGTTGGCCTCTCCCTTATTACTATCCGACTGGTACTGCTGTTCCAATTCGCGACTGTAAAGATGGTTGTACAGTTGAAGGTGGTGGTCTTGTAGTAGGTGTTAACGACAAATATGATATGACTCCGATGCAGTATACGGGTGATTCAGTTGATTGCACTAAACGTCTTGCTAATGACCCGCCAAAAAAGTGTGATACAACTGACCCTTACGGTGAATGTTTTAAACCACCAAATGACAATTGTACGCGTTTAAAAGATGGTTCAATTACTTGTCCTGACGATCAAGTTCCACCCCCTAACAATACGTGTAACGGTGCCGACTACTGTAAAAGACCGCCCGAGGGTTGTGGCTCTGGCTATGTACCCGGTTCATTCAATGGCGAACAACTGTGTGTTAGATCGGGACCTAATACGCCAAAAAATCCACCTGATCCAGATAAGCCAGAAGATCCAAATAACTGCATGAATGGTGGTACTTACTGCCCACAACCACCAGATAATACTAAATGCCCATCGGGATATTCTGAGACTACTTTCAACGGTTCAAAAATCTGCGTTAAAGATAATCCTGATCCTGAAAAACCCAATCCTAATGATCCAAACAATCCAGACTATGGCGGAGGTGGTGATAATGGCTCAGGTGGTTCAGAACCAACTGATGGCGGTGATGGTAACGGTTCAACTGGTGGTGACTCTAAGGGCATTATTGATGCAATTATCTCGCTCAAAACTGCATTATTAAATGCGATTTCTGGCATATCAGGTAAGATAGATCTGTTAATAAATGGACAAAAACAAACTAATCAAAAACTTGATACATCTAACGAGCATTTAGACAAGATTGAAGATGCAACACAAGCTGCCAGTGATGCTGTAGGGGAGTCAAATAAAAAATTAGATGGTATCAAGGATTCTATTGATGCCTTAAATAAATGTAGAAATGAAAGTTACAACCCTAATGATAAAAATTCACCTAAATATCGAGAATGTACGGAAAAAGATGCTCCTCAAGGTGATACAAAACTTGATATAGGTTCAATTTCAGTTCCTGAACCTTTAGAAAATTATATTGTATGGTCTTCTCAATGCCCACCTGATGCACAGATACCTATTAATTTGATGGGTCAGTCCTCAACGCTTGTTTTATCTTGGTCTCCGCTCTGTGAGCTTCTGTCACGCATACGTTGGGCAATTATTGCCTGTGCGTATATAGCAGCTGCTTATATTATTTTAGGGATGAAGTAATGCAGTATTTATTTATGTTTGGTGCTTGGCTGCTAAGCAACTTTGCTAAAAAAGTGTTGCTTGGCGCTGGTGTTGCGATTGTCTCCACTGTAGTTATTCAGACCATTCTCACTTCATTCATAAACAAAGCAATTAATGCATCTAATTCTATTGATCACACATATTTAGGTCTTTTGGCAATTTCTGGGCTTGATCAAGCAATTTCAATTGTCATTGGGGCGCTTATTACCCGAGCAACTATTGTTGCTAGTGAAATGTCATTCAAAAAACTTACGTGAGCGAGCGCGCTAGGCGCACCGTGTGACACCTCGTTACGCGTAGCGCTGGGCGCGCTTGCTAAAGGAAAATAAGATGCTAATTTTAATTACTGGTAAGCCTGGTTCTTTTAAAACAGCTAAAACAGCTTCAATGGCCATTGAGTATTTAAAGGAAGGTCGTCCTGTATATACCAACATTGATCAGTTTGATTATGACGGTGTTCAGCAATTGCCTGCTGGTGCTGATTGGAGGGATACTCCTGACGGTTCTGTGGTGATTTATGATGAAGCACAGCAGTTTGATTTCTTGCAATACAAGGGACGTGAAAAACTCTCGAGTGATGAGCGTGTAAAGCAGTTTGAAGTTCACCGACACTCTGGGCATGACATTATTCTTGTTACCCAGTCACCGAGCTTTATTCATAATCATGTATTAAGTCTTGTAGGCTCGCATTATCATCTTCATCGTGCCTATGGTCGTGGCTTTGCTGATGTCTATCTTTGGCGTTATGCGGTAACGATGCCTGATTCTACAGGTGCAAAAAATAAAGCAGAATCGCATGAAAAATTTAAACCTGACTCTAAAATCTTTGATCAATACAAATCAACAACGTTAGATACGCATAAATTGCGTGTACCGCCTATTTTCTTCAAATTGGGTGGATTTATATTAGGTGTTGTTCTTATTATTCTTTATGTTGTTTTTGGCTCTGACAATCCATTTTTATCTGCACATAAAATCAAAGATAATTTAGATAAAACAACTGGTAAGACAGATAATCAAACTGT
>NZ_KB850214.1:12289-14072 GCF_000369845.1 Acinetobacter higginsii
GATGTCAGTCAAACTGACTGTCAGAACTATATGCGTGGCAATCGTCCTTTTGACTACTCAAAACAGCCTCGAGCGATCAATACAGGCATTGCGCAATCAGGTAATTATGTTGCTTCTACATCAAATCAAGATACGCCAATGACACCTGAGCAATATGCTAAATATCTTCAATATCTTGATGAAAAAAATCGAGCAAATAATATTGTTTATGAAACACAAACACTTAAATCTAAAGACATAGGCGTGAATTCTTTATGACTACTTTATCTCTAGTGGAAATAGCTCAATTAGAACAGCTTCTTTTTGTCGTATTCGTAGTCGGAGTCATTACGGGTGCAATCTGCACAGGCTTCTTAAAAATGCTCTTAAATCTTATTACATTGCATTTTGAGCAACCTAATCGAATTAAAACGAATAACGGCTACTTATACCGATTCAAGCGTAAATATGTGCCACTGGAGGAAAAACAAAGATTGATTAAACAGGCTATTGAGCAATACAGAGCTTTAAAAAATGAAAAGAAAACGTCTGCATGATTCCCATGTTTTTATATACTATCGACACCAAAAATTTTTAAGAGATCTTCGGTTTTTATGTGAAATTAATGGTGCTCCATTTACTCCATTTCTTGGTAATATTGATTGTGTTACCGTGTAACGAGTGTTATGATTTTTTTCATGAACAAAGTTACACGGTAACTCACAATGAAAGACCCTAAAGACAATAAAACAATCGATTCATTTAAACCAGAACCAAAAACAAGTGCCGAGCGCCAACGAGCATATAGAGAACGTAATAATGATGCTGGCGATACAAGGCGACTTGATACTGTGATTTCTTCTGAGTGTTATTTTGCTCTTAAGGAAATATCTAAATTTGAAGGTGAAACAATGCGACAATCACTTGAGCGTATTATTAATAAAGAATCTGATCGTATTTCAGGTGCATTGGCCATATGTTCGGTTTTAAGGAGGTTAGAATTATGACTACGCAAGATATTTTGGGCATAACGGTGTTAATTTTGGCTCTATTCTTTTTTGGTGAAAGAGTGTTTAACTACGTCAAAGAAATGTTAAAGTGATTGGCATTTTATTACAATCGGGTGTCTTACTGCAGATCTTTTCCCGGCTTTTCCCTGGCACAATTTAATAATTAAATTTCAACAACTTAATATTTTTCACCCCAAAATTCGGATTGGCAAAATATGACAGAATTTAAAGAAAGAGTTTCAGCAAAACAAGAACTAAAATTTACGTTTTATGTGGGTTATGGGCTTGGTTTTTTTACTGGTGCTTGTGCTGTTTTACTTGTTTTGATCTTTTCAGGATATTTTTGAGGACTTTGATTTTGGGTCGTACAATTTTAATTTTTATGATCTTTATTACATGTCCGATATGGTTATCGGTTTTACTTTCTTTTTTTTAGCGCAATAGTTTAGTTAGGCTCGGTACAGCTTTGCTGTGCCATATATGCGCTAACAAAGCGCATATATCGATATAAACAGAATCACTACCCTAAACCTTAGAAAATACCGCCGATTAGGCGGCTTAAGCTGGCTGTCTAGCCAGCGTCACAAATGAAAATAAATCATCTCGCTTTCTGGCTACAATTTAAAAATTTGATCTTGCATAGGCTAAATAGAGCTTTCGGAGTATTCCGAAAGCGAACTGACATACAGAATAACAATGATAATATGCGGTTAAAGGTAGGTGAGTAACTTGGATCTAGACAATGCTGGTTCAGATGAAGGTGTCCTGATTTTGCATAATATTTGTTATGTTAC
>NZ_KB850214.1:14082-15462 GCF_000369845.1 Acinetobacter higginsii
AGTGGCAAGTTGGTTGCTATAGATCAGCAAGGCAATTATATGCCTGATGTCAGTCAAACTGACTGTCAGAACTATATGCGTGGCAATCGTCCTTTCGACTACTCAAAACAGCCTCGAGCGATCAATACAGGCATTACACAATCAGGTAATTATGTTGCTTCTACATTACATCAAGATACGCCAATGACACCTGAGCAATATGCTAAATATCTTCAATATCTTGATGAAAAAAATCGAGCAAATAACGTTGTTTATGAAACTCAAACACTTAAATCTAAAGACATAGGCGTTAATTCTTTATGACTACTTTATCTCTAGTGGAAATAGCTCAATTAGAACAGCTTCTTTTCGTTGTATTCGTAGCTGGAGTCATTACGGGTGCAATCTGCACAGGCTTCTTAAAAACGCTCTTAAATCTGATTTCATTGCATTTTGAGCATCCTAGTCGAATTAAAACAAATGACGGTTACTTATATCGATTCAAGGGTAAATATGTGCCATTGGATGAAAAGCAAAGATTGATTAAACAGGCTATCGAGCAATATAGGGCTTTAAAGAATGAAAAGAAAACGTCCACATGATTCTCATGTTTTTATATTAATTGCGTTACCGTGTAACGTTTGCTATGATGGATTTAATAATTATAGTTACACGGTAACGCACAATGAAAGATCCTAAAGATAATAAAACAATTGATGTATTTAAGCCTGAACCTAAAACAAGCGCTGAACGTCAACGTGCATACAGGGAGCGAAATAGTGATGCTGGCGATACAAGGCGACTTGATACTGTGATTAGTTCTGAGTGTTATTTTGCTCTTAAGGAAATATCTAAACTTGAAGGTGAAACAATGCGACAATCACTTGAGCGTATTATTAAAGAAGCATCTGATCGTACTCCGGGTGCATTGGCGCGTATGTTTGGTTTTAAGGAAGTTTGAACTATGACTACAGAAGATATTTTAGGCATAACATTTTTAATTCTTATGCTTTTCTTTTTTGGTGAGCATCTATTTTATTGGGTTAAAGAAAGACTGTAATGACTGGCATTTTATTACAACCGAGTGTCTTACTGCAGATCTTTCTCCGGCTTTTCCCTGGCACAAGCTAATTATTAAATTTCAACAACTTAATATTTTTCACCCCAAAATACGGATTGGCAAAATATGACAGAATTTAAAGAAAGAGTTTCAGCAAAACAAGAACTAAAATTTAGGTTTCATGTGGGTTATGGGCTTGGTTTTTTTACTGGTGCTTGTGCTGTTTTGCTTGTTTGGATCTTTTCAGGATATTTTTGAGGTCTTTGATTATGGGCCGTACATTTTTAATTTTTATGATATTTATTACATGTCCGATATGGTTATCGGTTTTACTTTCTTTT
>NZ_KB850214.1:21362-592910 GCF_000369845.1 Acinetobacter higginsii
ATGCAGATTAATGTTAAATAACGCTGATTTGCAAATTATAAAATATTCTTGCAAATCAGCTATGTAACATAATCTGTCGTCACATTATGCGAAATCTCAGCATTAAAAAAACTGATCCACATCAACTGAAAAAAACCAAATAGCAAAAGGGCTAAAAACTGTAAAAAAGCCCTGATAGTTCTGTATAACAGAGAATCTAAATTCTGTAATATTTTGTATGAAAAATTCTTGTATGTCTTGTCTGCTGTGAATATAACATTGTACGCCCACAATAACGACATTCAACGTATCTCGATGTGTAGTCTTGCAAAAATCCGTAGACTACGCCTTGCGACCCTTCCGCACTGCTACAGGGACTCGCAATTCCCCTGAACGGCTTTTTTGGGTTACTTCTACGGTAGAACATATTGATGCCTTTAGTAATCAAAGAGAAATGCTTTCAAATCAAATCAGCCCTTGTCTACGTGCTTCCTGAACTTTTGCTATGTATTCAGCATCAAAATCGTTCACAGAACGCTGATTTTGCATCATAGGCTGTGATTGAGAAGGCATAGGTGCAAATTGTCTCTGTTGCTCTTTAGCAAAGTAATCAAAAGGTCTATCACCTGAAACATAACGCCTACAATCCTTCTGACTCATATCAATCTTAGTTGCTTGCTGTGTATAGCATGAACAACTTGATTTGGATGCTATACAACCTGCTAAACGTGGACGCTGCTGTAATTCATACATCACCGGAGGATTAAAGTCATATGGCTTACTTACATCATATTCAAACTGCTGTGTCTTATTCTCTCCAGCAGCTGCATATTGCGTACCTAAAGGTTGTGATGCTGCACGTTCTTGGTCTAAAGGTACATTATCTGTTTTCTGTGATTCTGTTGGTTTAACACCTGTTTTTAATTGATCCAAAGCATTTGTTTCTTGTCCTGTCATCTGCTTAATAGCCGTGACAGCATAACTAAATATTGGAATCTTAGTTACACCAACAACCGTAATCAGAACAATAGCGACAAATAAAAGAATATATCCAAATACTTTCCATGAAATATTGAACTTCATTGAGCTGTGTGATGAGGCGCTCACATACATTCTTTGAAATTTCTTACGATATGGCAAATAGATATGTTCTATGTATTTCTTTGGATCACGTGTTGAATCAGCAGCAGCCCTTGGATCGGAAAGATACTTATCAAAAACATAGATACCACATGCTTGTACCTTTTGAGGTGGTCGCTTAACAAAGTAAAGTTTATCTACCAGTTTTCGTAATGAATAGTTTAAATCCTCAGAATCCTGAGTAATCAAAAATACGTTTTTATCCGTATGTCGAACTTTAGACATACCCTTAACTAATCGATGCTCTGAATATTTACGACCATCCCAGTTGTATGGTGGGCAATCACGAACCTCATCAATAAAATGGTCTGATCCCCAAGGTGTACGAATCCAGTCAAGATCAGGAAATGGAAGCACACCATCAATTTTTAATCCGTTAATATTTGCATATAACTGGCGAACTGGAAGAATTGCCGTTAGCTTTAATTGTTCTTCAGTATAAATCTGCTCAATATATTTGTTATAGAAAAAGTAGTATTCAAAATAATCCTCAAATTGTACGCCATCCTCTAACTTGTCAAAATATGAATGATTACAAGTCTTTGTAAATTTCTCATTGCCGATTTCATAAGTAAATGTGTAATCCTTGGATAACAAGTCGCGCTCTTCGAGCAGCGTCCTGTTTTCATCAAAAATTGGCACATTCTTTTTTATATTTTCTAAATTAATTTGCTGTAAATCATATATTTTAGTGACTGCATAATATGACTTACCTTCTCCAGGCTTTCCAATAATTGCATATAGCATTTTATATCTTCCTCAAGCTAAGCTTGCCCGCGTTCATCGTTAAACGAATCGAAATACCCGATAAGATGTAACTAATAGCCACATCCAAGCCACATATATCAATTAAGTAAAAAAGTGCTGAAAGCATCGAAAAACTATCTTTGACATAGTTAAGCAAAATTGAATAAACACCTTGAGTGATGCCAAATGTCACAAGACCTAGGCCAGCACCTAAGAGTAATTTTTTAAATGCAAAACTGAGTACCTTTTCAGCAAGATAAGGCAGCAACAAACTTAATAACCTAAGCATCTGAGCCACCCTTGTATTGACCAGTAACGATCAAGAAAGCAATCAACATCCCAACAAATATGACCCACGGACGAGCTAAAGAAGCGCCATAGCAAAAGTTTTCATAGCTAAAAGAAATTTCATGTGCTTGGAGTAAATTGTACCTAATCACCATTGGTGGTGGGCATTGAGCTGATGCATTAATAATATTGCCATCAAAGTTTGTATCAATTTCACGCTGTAAAACATCAACTTTTCCATCAGGAAAAGAACCGCCTAAATCATCCTCAGTACATTCACGATATTTACCAGTACTCTTATCCAAACATTTAGTTTGTGAATCAATTGAATCCTTAATGTCATAAAGTGTTCTATTTTCTTCACCTAAAGCTTCACTGGCAGCAATAGTTGCATCTTCGATATTGTCTAAATGTTCATTTGATTTATCTAATTTTTCATTTGTTTTATCTATTTTAGTGTTTAAATCTTTTCCATTTTTATCAATAGAATCTAAAGACAGATTAGCTTTATCAGAATTTTCCTTAATATTTTTTAAATGTTCATTTGATTTATCTAACTTTGTGTTTGTTGCATCAAGCTTAGTATTAGTTATGCCCAATGTATCAGTAACTGATTTAAAACCAGTTGATAAAGTAGAGTTAATTGAACTTACCGCACTTGAAATAGCAGAAGTTAATGCAGAAGTCTGTTGAGATATAGCACTGGTAATAGCAGATGTTTGTGAACTAATTGCGTTTACAATCTGACTAACATCAAATTCATAATTATTTGTATTACAGTTATTTGTCCCATTGCACTTACCATCCCCACCACCGTTATCAGGTGGATTATTCGGATCATAGGGCGTGTTAGGATCATTCGGATTTGGATTATTTGGCGAGTTTTTTATACAAATTGCCTTGCCGTTAAAACTACCTTGTTTATAACCATCGGGACAATTCTTACTAGGTTCTTTATCACAATATGCTTTTGTACATTCAGATTTTGGCTTGCCTGAACCAGTCAATGACTCGTTTGGAGAAGTGTTACCAGAAGTACAAGATTCTGTTGATTTAACATACTTCCCTTTAAAAACAATAGGGCCAGTATCAGGATCACCATCACCCGACAAAAAATCATATTTAAATTTACAAGAGTTAGAACAAACATAAGTATTTTGAAATTTTAAAGTTGCCTGATCAGTTAATGAGACATATTCAGCATCATTAGCCCAATCTGAAACAGTAACACTACCAGAATACACAGCTGAACCGTCCGCGGTACATGTTCTATTAACAAATTTTGAGTAAATTAAATAACTAGAATTATTGCCTTGATGATTTTTAAAACTACAATAACCGCCCTCAGGATTTTTATTTGTTATTCCCAAATATGTATAATTTGACTGCAATCCTGCCTGACATGCTTGTTCTTGAGTATCAAATTCAACATTGGGTTTTGTGCCGTCAATCATGTAATAAACACGAACATTAGCTGCAAATGAACTAACTGAAATTAATGTTAAAAATATAAAGAATAAATATTTGAAGAATCTCATAAAAATTCCCCGTCTATTTAAACAAGATGATTGCAGGAACTATCCAGCAAAGTAGATAAAAGTAAGGAAATAATTCAGACATATTAGACACCACACAAAAAAATTCGACCTGCGCGCCCTCGGTCGCAATTTTTTCGTGTGGCGCGCTATTTGATTAGAATGCTGCGCGAATCGCTTTAATACCCTTAGCAGCAAGTGGAATCATTAACCACGCAGTACCAACGACACCTACAGCAACAACAATAAGACCCAAATAAGTCAAAATATCAGTTGTTGCAGGTGCCTCTGGAGCAGCAGCATTAGCCACATTCATAAGCGCCATTGGAGCAGTAACAGCTAAGCTATACTTCGCTGAAGTACGGAAACGCTGAAACCATGTTTTTTGATGAAGATTTTTTTCTTCGATACGTTCTACATTTTTTAAACCCATGACGGTTCTCCTTTAAATAATTAACGTAGAGTTTTTATAAAGTC
Source organism: Acinetobacter higginsii (assembly GCF_000369845.1). NCBI lineage: Bacteria > Pseudomonadati > Pseudomonadota > Gammaproteobacteria > Moraxellales > Moraxellaceae > Acinetobacter > Acinetobacter higginsii. Next base: position 25,529 of record NZ_KB850214.1, read on the forward strand.
TGCTAACTCTCTATAGCCCTTAGCAACAACACAAATGAGCCAGAAACCACCGCCCATGACCGTAGCCTCTTCGATGGTTAAAGGGGGCAAAATGGAAGTAGAAACGACTACCCATTCCATGCATTGTTGGATGCCGTTAGCATCAGGTTGTGAAAACTGACTACATCCAAAAATTTGCATTCTTTTTATCTCTTTTGAAAACGTTCAATAAACCACTTGATCAGACAAGTGACTGCATAAGAATTTGCTAGCAATCCAACTACAAGCAAATACCAGATGATGTATATAGCTACCTGATTCATAATCAATCCTTATCTCGATGCACATATAGACCAATAAAGAAACCGACCAAAGCAGCCACAATAAGACCAATAAAAAGCCAAGAGCTATTCATTACTCACCCCTTGCACTTAGACATGTGAAAGTACAAATATTGCTTATGAAAAAAAGACAAACACTTAGGACATTCAACTTGATTATCCCCCATGATAGCTGTTATATTCATACTTAAAATTCTCTAAGTTATTGATTTTATTAACATATTATACATTATACGAAAGGCTGTATTTCAAGCCTTTGATATATAAGAACTTATACTGTTGTCTTAGGTACTTGTGGCAGCTCAACATCACAAACAACGTATTTCACGCCTTTACCACTGGTAACCATGTCAAAAGTGATTTTTGCTTCAAGTGGAAAATCAGCCTGTTTAAATTTACGAAGCAAAGCGATGTTTGCTGAATCTTGCCAGTTGAAAGTCTCACAACCGTTGCCGATCGCATTACCTTGAGATAAATCCATTGGGATTTGGCAAAATAGCTGTACATGATCGTAATGACGACCAGAGCCATCTGTAGGCTTAAAATCGACAGCTTTAGCACCTAAGATTTTTACAGTTGATGTATGCATTACATTCTCCGAGCAGTTATAAGCACGTGATCGAGTCGCTTGGGAAATGCAAGCGGATCAGAGCAACAAATTAAATTGATGAGTTCTTCAGGTTCGAATACGTCTTTAAAGACGTTGATGTATTTCCCGTATTGATGCTTCATATTTTCGATAGCATTCTGGAAATTGATTTGAGCCGTTTTCGTAATGGTTTCAATACGTTCAGGCTGTATATGTTCTGCTAAATCACGGAAACAAGGATAAGCACCTATGAAATATTCAGACGGTGCAAGTAGCATGTCGAACGGTAAAACACGATCAATTGACTTAAATTCAACTTCAGCACGTTGCCAATTGTCGTCAGGATCACCTTCGGCACGTCCTTTTTCGTATATTCTCAAGTACTTGCCAGAATCACGGCTACCGATACAAAGTGTACGTCCTTTACCGTTTGGTCTACGCCAGTTGCCTTTATGTTCAATGTTTGGCGCACGATTGCCAAGCTGAAAGCCACCTAGCCCATCTTGCATATTGCCCCAATCAACACTGACATGTTTACCTTGGAAATCATCATGAGCAATGTCTACACGGGTTAATTTCGCACGTTTAGCTTGTGTAACTAAGAAGTTATAAAGTCTTAATTCCCAACCACTTTTAGCAAAGTTACAACCACGGCCATTGATCATGATCAGGATTGTATTTCGTTGACCACCAATGCAGACAAAGCCAAAGTCTTCGCCCAGCACATAGCTTTGCTTATAAAAATTGAGACCATTGTTACGACAGTGAGTCGTTGAAAATCCGAATATGTGCTCTAAAGTCTCGTTTAATTCTTCTACAGCAGCCGACCACATATGCGTATCTAAAATATATTCTTCCTCAGCTTCATACTTTGAAGTGACAAAGCCTGATGCATGCTCGATGGTGCCAAGTGTCTCAATGCCACATGTAAAGTTGACCCAGTCAATAACTGAAATCTCATTATCAGCAGGCATTCTATATTCGACATGCTTCACGCCATCATTGGTCATGATCATGTGAGTATGAGGAATTGTGTACAACGGGTTGTGTTGATACGGGAGATCGGCAGATTGTGGACGAGTATCGAATTTCTTTACCCCCATCTTATTAATGGGGGTTCCAACTGCCTTATTTTCCATTCCCCCCGATAAGACAGTGGGTATTGGTTGTTTTTTATACTGAATCTCAGTGCGTGTAGATTTATCGCCATCCTTCGGATAAGTGCGATCAAGACTACCCTTTTTATACTTGTCCATTAGCAAATCCCCATAGCTCTAAAATTATCGTTCTCAGCTTTTATAGCGTCACAGTAAGCAGCGACTTTAGGGTTCTTAAAGCCCCACTGGATCATTGTTGATTCAATATAAAAAAGGACAAATTCAGTCTCAAATGCAGGATTACCACCGACAATAAGTTCGACACCCCTGTCGTGAACGATCTTGGCTACAGTCTCAAAAGCTAATTCTTTTTCCATGCAACAACATCACACGTAACAATTTGACAGAAATATAACAGAATTGCATGCAACATCGCAACGTGTGACACAATAATGTTGTTGCATGAAACAATGTTAGGACATCACATGAAAAAATCAGACTTATCAAAAACTTATAGAATACGCGGGGAATTCGTGGAATCGATCAAAGAAAAATCACTTGATTTCATTATCGAAACGAAGGAAAGAATTGAAGAAGCTGACATAATTAATGCTTTAATTTATAAACACTTAGGCAGCATTACATCTAAAGATGTAACAAAATATATCGAGGAGATAAAAAAAGCAGATTAATTATATTTGTGGACCCCGACTACTAGGAGAAAAAATGAAAAAAATAATTATCTGGAGCTTGCTAACGTTAGCAAGCATCCAAAGTCATGCAGAAGAAATCACAGCACATGTTGTCTTTAGCAACGAACAGAAAAAAATTATTGCAATAGTTGTCAACTCAAAAGATCAAGAAAAAAGACTTAAATGTGAAGAAATAATTATAAGCAATGATGGACGAGAGATAATAAAAAAACAGGCGGAAAAAATAAATCAAAGAGTTTTAAAATTGACATTCACATGCAATCTATAACTACCCTCTTCAACTTCGCATAATGCAGATTAATGTTAAATAACGCTGATTTGCAAATTATAAAATATTCTTGCAAATCAGCTATGTAACATAATCTGTCGTCACATTATGCGAAATAATTTAATTATCAATAATATGATGTTTAGCAACTACTGTAATTACCATTTTTCTGCTATCCCAATGTCTGTTGACATACATTAGAAAGTTACACACAATGCTATTCACTATATAAATATGCATATATCAATAACAATGCCTTCGATTTATCAGTTAAAACCAGCATTTCAGAATTTACTTCGCCCATTTGTACAATGGCTTTACTCTAAAAAGATTACAGCGAATCAAGTTACGCTTTTAGCAATGTTAATCTCTGTCGCTTTAGCAATTGCACTTTACAGCCTGCATCTTTACCAACAGCCTTTAATCCTATTTTTATTCTTTCCTGTATGGATGTTGGTTCGTATGGGCTTTAATGCAATTGATGGCATGCTCGCACGTGAGTTTAATCAACAATCAAAACTTGGTGCATATTTAAATGAAATCTGTGATGTCATCTCCGATTCAGCGCTTTATCTATGTTTTTTAGGTTTAGCTTTTATCAACCCATTCCTGTTGGGTTTAGTTGTCTTTCTAGCGATTCTGAGTGAATATGCTGGTGTTATGGCACCATTAATTGGTCAGGAACGCCGTTATGATGGTCCTATGGGTAAAAGTGATCGTGCATTTTGGTTTAGTTTAATTGCGTTATGTGTCAGTTTTAGCCCGTATTTAATAGAAAATAATTACATAAATTCAATAATTTACTTCTGCAATGGACTGCTTATTTTCATTGCAGCACTATTGGTTTTGACAATTTATAACCGTATTAAAAACAGTATTCAACTTTAAGGAAAATCAGATGCAAAGCTCACAAAAACATGTATTTACCAGTCATGATGATACCCAATTAGCCTATCAACATTGGCCAGCAGCTACAGAAAAAGAGACAAAAAAAGCAATTATCTTATTCCATCGTGGTCATGAACACTCTGGACGTATGGCGCATTTGGTCAATGAGCTCAACCTACCAGAATTTGATTTCTTTGCGTGGGATGCACGCGGACATGGAGATTCACCAGGTTTACGTGGCGATGCACCAAGTTTCTCTGCATGTGTGAAAGATATTCAATCTTTTGTACAACATATTGAATCGACGTATAACATTGTATCAACCAATATCGCCGTCATTGGTCAAAGTGTCGGTGCAGTTTTGGCAGCCACATGGGTACATGATTATGCACCAAAAATCAGAGCCTTATGCTTAGCTTCACCCGCATTTGATATCAGACTGTATGTACCATTTGCAAAAGCAGGTTTAACAGTTTTAAGTAAACTCAAAGGTAATTTCTTTATTACCAGCTATGTCAAAGCCAATATGCTGACACATGATGTTGATCGTGCGAAAACTTATGATACAGATCCACAAATTGCCAAAGCTATTTCTGTACGAATGCTTTTGGGCTTATATGCAGCGTCAGAACGTATCGTTAATGATGCACAAAATATCTTTGTTCCTACACAAGTTTTATGCTCTGGATCAGATTTTGTGGTATTCCGTAAGCCACAACAACAATTTTATGAAAAGCTTCCTCATCCACGAAAAGAGTTCCATGTACTAGATGGTTTTTATCACGATACTTTAGGTGAAAAAGATCGTCATATTGCTATCGAAAAAATCCGTCGTTTTATCTTGCAAAGCTTTGCAGAAGATTATCAAGCACCAGATGTACTGAATGCCGATAAAATTGGTTCAAGCTGTGCAACTGCTGAGCAATTGAGTAGCCCACTTCCCGCTTCTTCAATCAAGAATTTGTTCTGGAACTTAACCAAACGTAATTTAAAACTCGGCAGTAAATTCTCCCGCGGCCTTAAAATTGGTGAAGATACCGGTTATGACTCAGGCAGCACCTTAGATTTTGTCTATCGAAATCAAGGTGAAAGTAGAAATATTCTTGGCAATATTATTGATCAGCAATATTTAAATGCGATTGGCTGGCGTGGAATTCGTGTGCGTAAACAACATATTGAGCAGTTATTGGCAAAGTATGCGAAAGTACTGACCAAGCAACGTAAAGATGTTCGCATCCTAGATATTGCAGCGGGTCATGGGCGTTATATTCTAGATGCTGTAAGTGAACTTGCAACACCACCAAAATCAGTACTCTTAAGAGATTATAGCCAGCTAAATGTTGATTCTGGTTCTGTATTAATTCAGCAAAGAAATCTTGAAAACATTGCTCAATTTGAATTAGGTGATGCCTTTGATACAGCATCACTAGCCAAAGTTAAACCAAAACCAAATTTAGTCATTGTTTCTGGGCTTTATGAACTATTTAGCGATAACGATTTATTAAGACAATCCCTCTCAGGTATTCATCAAGCCATGCTACAAGGCGGCTTCCTGATTTACACGGGACAAATTTGGCACCCACAACAAGAGTTTATTGCACGTGCGCTTACCTCACATCGTCAAGGTGATGCTTGGGTGATGCGTTTACGCTCCCAAGCCGAAATGGATGCACTGGTTGAACAAGCAGGCTTTAAAAAAGTGGATCAATGTATTGATGAATTTGGAATTTTTACAGTTTCGGTTGCTCAAAAAATTTAAATAAAGACTTTGTATGCAAAATAATATTCTAGATCGTCAATCAGGTACTTGGAAATGGGGACTACTCTGCCTAGTCCTTTTAGCGCCCTTTTTCTTTTTAACCTATGGTTTTGCAAATCAATATGCATCCAGCCTCAGCAATGTTCCGAGTATTGTTTTTGAATGGGAGCATCATATCCCGCTTTGGGCATGGACCATTGTGCCGTATTGGTCGATTGACCTATTTTATGGCTTGTCGTTATTGTTATGTTGGAATAGATTTGAATTAAAACAACATTCGCTTAGGCTATTTGCTGCTCAGGTTATTTCAATCAGTTGTTTTTTAATCTTTCCGTTAAAATTCAGTTTTGAACGTGCTGAATTACATGGTTTCTTTGGATTATGGTTTGATGTATTGATGGGTTTTGATAAACCTTTTAATCAAGCACCTTCATTACACATTGTTTTATTAGTCATTCTCTGGGATTTTTACCGTCGGCATATCCAAGCAAACTACCGTTGGCTGGTACATCTATGGTCTTTTCTGATTGGACTCTCTGTCTTAACCACCTGGCAACATCACTTTATTGATATTCCTTTGGGGCTATTGGTTGGTGCATTCTGTTTATGGCTATTTCCACTCACAGTTAAAGCACCTTATCAAAAAAATGGCTTGCAGCGATTGGCGAGCAAACATTTAAAATTAGGGTGTTTTTATTTAATTGGAGCCTTAGTTTGTACATCGCTTGCATTTTTATTTAAAGGTGCATGGCTATGGATGTTATATCCAGCGATCAGTCTTTTCTTAGTGGCTTTAGCATACTTTTTGGTTAGACCTCATTTTTTCCAAAAGCAAGAAAATGGTCAAATGACTGTCGCTGCATGGTTATTGTTCGCACCTTATTCTCTAGTTGCATGGATAAATAGTCGTATTTGGACCTATCGACATCCTGAAGACTCATTGATTTTGCAATTAAACGGCGTTGATCTGTATCTAGGCCGTATCCCAACAACCGAACATAGTAAGCAATATCATGGTGTATTTGATTGTTGCGCTGAATTGCCAGCAAACAACGTTCATCATTATGAAAAATACAGTACGCTTGATTTAATTCCGATCCAAAGCGCACAATTATTAGAAGCAACAAAAAAGTTTGATCACTTTATTCAACCTTTAATACAGGCAAATGAACCACAACAAGTATTGATTTTTTGTGCGCTTGGCTATTCACGCAGTTGTAGTGTATTGATTGCATGGCTATTACAACACGGCTATGTGAATACCTCAGAGGAAGCTGTTGGCTTGATTCAAAAGTCACGACCTTGGATCGTTTTGAGTGAGACACATATTGCTGAAATTAAACATTTCCAACAGCTGCTCACTCAGGAGAAGCAGCTATGAAAATGAATTTTGTCGTAGTGAACCAATTGCTAAAGCAAAGTCAGAGTATTTTAAAGTCAGGATATTTAGCCTTTGTTTTATCAATTGTAAGCTTATTTTTATTTTCAAGTATCCCGATCTTGATCCCTCTTTCACTGGTAACTGCTTTATTGGCGATTCACCATTACCTATTTATTCGGATTGAATTTGATCGTGGCCTGTTACAGCATATGGTTGACCAACCTGAGGACCTAGAAAGTCTTACTCAGCAATTGGATCAATCATTGTTAAATTTAAAGTTGATTCCATCTTGTAAAACGGGTCGTGATTGGTCGATACGCTTCAAAGGCTGTTTAAGACTCTTAAAAATACAGATCGTCATTGTCTTAATACAGTATTCTGTATTTATTGTACTTTTTTATAAATTAGCGCATAGATGAAGGTTGAATGAAAAAAAATATAATCACGCAATCCGTTGCCCGTTTTATTGCATTCTTAACCCGTCGTGGTGCACGCTTGTTAACTGGCGCACGAAGTTTATGGGTCGGCTGTGAACCTGAACTTAAGCAACGGATCTATTATGCCAACCATAATAGCCATATTGATTTCATTTTATTATGGTCTTCTTTACCCACTCACATCCGTCGCAAAACACGACCAATTGCAGCATCAGATTATTGGCTTAAAGATGGACTTAGACGCTTTTTGATTCAAGATACTTTTTCAGGTGTTACCATTCAACGGAACCGTAGTGATCAACAAGATCCATTACAGCCAGTAAAAGACGTCTTGGCAGAAGGCTATTCCATTATTTTCTTCCCTGAGGGAACACGTAATTTAAATGATGATGTCGAGATGCTGCAGTTTAAAAGCGGTCTTTATCATCTCAGTCAGCAGTTCCCTGACGTTGAAGTTGTGCCTGTTTGGATTTCTAATTTAAAACGAGTCATGCCTAAAGGTGCATTTATCCCCTTGCCGCTACTCTCGACGGTCATCTTTGGTAAACCCCTAGCACTTGATCAACTCACGGGCAAAGATCAATTCTTGCAGCATGCTCAGCAGCAATTATTGAAATTAAAAGAGGCCGAGAACCAATGAGTTTAGACAACCTACAACAAACTTATCTATTGTTTGGCATCTTTGCAGTCATTTTGATTATTGCCTCAAGTATTGGCTTTATCCTCAAACAAAAGGCAGGTACAGCCCCTTCTCCTGTTATTGATAACCTGAATGCGCGTATCAATGCGTGGTGGATCATGCTGATAGTCTTAGCAGCCGCCATTCTATTGGGAAAAACTGCTTTTATTGTCCTGTTTGGCCTTATTTCATTTTTTGCATTACGTGAATTTATTAGTTTATTGCCAACACGGCGTGGTGACTATCTGCCATTACTGATTGCGTTCTATTTTGTTATTCCCTATCAATATTATTTGGTCTATACCAATTGGTATGGGTTATTTTCGATTTTCATTCCACTGTATGTGTTCTTGCTCATCCCCATCGCCAGTTTAAAGCTGGAAGATACCACACACTTCTTGGAAAGAAGTGCAAAAATCCAATGGGGTTTAATGGTCAGCGTATTCTGTATCTCGCATGTTCCAGCCCTGTTAAATCTGGATTTACCCCAATTTAAAGGGGAAAAAATTTGGTTGGCGATTTGGCTGATTATGGTAGTACAAGCCTCAGATGTGCTGCAATACGTATGTGGTAAACTTTTTGGAAAACATAAAGTTGCCCCTACACTTTCCCCATCAAAAACCGTAGAAGGACTGATTGGCGGCATTGTTCTCGCAACCGCACTCGGTGTATTGATGTCATCACTCACCCCATTCAATTACTGGCAAGCGGCTCTGATCGGCTTAATTGTTTGTATTTTTGGTTTCTTTGGTGGACTGGTAATGTCTGCGATCAAACGCGATCGTGGTGTGAAAGATTGGGGACAACTTATTCAAGGTCATGGCGGTATGTTAGATCGTATCGACTCTATCTGTTTCTCTGCACCAATCTTCTTCCATATCCTTCGATATTGGTGGAGCTAATCTCTATCAAGAAAGTCGACCAATGCTGACTTCACGGAAAAACTTAGGCGTCACATTGGTCCACTTTTTAAATGCCCGTGAAAAATGGGAAATATCGGCATAACCCAACCGTTCTGCAATTTGCTCAATCGAAAGCTTGGACTGTTTTAATAATTGCTCCGCCTGGTTCCTGCGTACTTCGGCCACAAGACTCTGGAAAGACGTTTGCTTATTACTTAACTGTCGCTGTAGGGTTCGCTCTGAGAGATGGAGTTTTTCAGCAACCTGTTTCAGCGATAAGAAGCCAACATCTTCATCATATAGCAAGGCTTTGACTTTTGAATCCAAGCGATTTTTTTGATCCCTTTTCAGTGCAAGCTTATCAGCATCTTGTTCGCATTGTTGTTTGCTAAGGCGAGCCAATAAGGCATCTGCTGTCTTTAACGGGCGTAATAGCGATGCCTTATGAAAGCTTAAACAATCTTTTTCACACTCGAAACTGATATTTGAATAATTGAATTTATGAGTATTTTTATAAAAATCTGGTTTGTCTTGTTGAAACTTAAAGTGGATTCCAAGTTTATTTTGGGCTAAGTTTTCCAAAATTTGTGAAAACCCCAAGATCAAAAACATCATTCCATGTCGATTCAACTTAAATTTTTGTGAAGGTTGGTTGAAATACAAATAAGCCAAGTCACCTTCTATCTTTAGTTTAGGTTTAAACACAGAACAATGTAAGCCAATAAATTGCTCTAGAATTTTGATTGCATCACCTAATGTGTCAGAGGCTGTTGCGGCAATGCCGACATGACCATAGCAAGAGACTCGCATTTCCTCTGCAAGATAAAGACTAATCGCAGGTTCATGCGTCAGTAAGGCTGCTTTATCCAATAAATGATTGAAAATATCGAAATCTACATACCAAAATGGCGCAGTTAGAGTGTGTGCAGAAATCCCAGTTCCAGACAAAAGCTGTTCTGACGATACATTCCATTTTTGTATGACATCTACTAATAGATTGACATAAGTACCGGGTAATTCTGGATTCATGCAGTCTCCATGAAACAGTGAAAATTTGGCGTAAAATGGTAAATATTGGCGGTTAATGAACTATGACATCTTTCTCGGTTTAAGCATAGTAGCTCTATCAAAAAACTCAGCTTTTAAACTGGTGAAATCATGCATATTTTGATCGTTCATGCACATCCTGAACAGCAGTCATTTACCTCTGCGCTTAAGAATACAGCACAGCAAACCTTTGAACAGCAAGGTCATACTGTCGAGGTTTCCGATCTCTATGAAATGAACTTTAACCCTGTTGCTTCTAAAGATGATTTTGGCAGCCTGAATCAACCTGATTATTTTAATTATGCTTTGGAACAGCGTCATGCATTTAAACAGCAGCAATTTTCAGCAGATATCCAAGCTGAAATTGAAAAAGTTCAACGTGCTGATCTGGTTATATTTAGCTTTCCTTTGTATTGGACCTCTGTACCAGCCATCTTAAAAGGTTGGATTGACCGTGTATTTGTCTCTGGTCTTTTTTACGGCGGTAAACGCTTTTATAACCATGGTGGCATGACAGGGAAAAAAGCCATGTTATGTTTAACACTTGGCGGTCGTGAACATATGTTTGGTGAAGGTTCTGTACATGGGCCAATAGAGCATTATTTATCATCATTGCAACGTGGCACATTTGCCTATGCCGGCTTTGAAGTACTACCTCCATTTATTGCCTATCATGTGCCTTATATCAGCCAACAAGATAGACAAAAGATTGTGAGTGATTTCGAGCACTATTTACAAAACATAGATGATTTACAAGCCTTAGCATTTCCGTTACTGGAAAATTTTGACGATAGAATGAATCCACTGTAATAAAACAACGATAAGGCTCTAGGCTAAGAACCTTATCGTTTTATCTCTTAGAACTTCATTTCAATGCCTGCTTTGATGGTACGTCCTGGAAGCGGCATACCAATCACCGTACCAGGATCAAAGTTATAGCGATTTGTTAAGTTATCGACATTAAATGACAAGGCAACATTTGGATTCCACTTATAGCTTGCAAACAGATCAATTAAAGTTTCAGAAGAAATTTCAGTCACAGCTCGTCCACTTACACCTGTACCAGCCAACCAACCTTTAGGGTTTGTCTTTTCCGAGTGGTACTTAGCACGAGCACCGACAACCAGTTTATTTTCAAATAGGTTTTTGCCTACCGTAATATTAAAAATCTTACGCGGTGGCAAACGGGTAGAGATCAGACTCCAAGAATCACCCACTTCATTACATTCCGCTTTACTTGCAGGACAGACTTTAGGTGCTTGATATAAAGTTCCATTCAAACTGGTAAAGAAACTCGGATGATTATAGGAAAGATCAAACTCCAAGCCCTTCATTACAACTTGATTGTAATTAACGAATGTATAAGAGCTTGTATAGGGAAGAATAAAGTCAGGTGTAATTTGGTTCGGAATATCTTTTCTTTGTACGCCCTGTGTCAGAAAATCTTTCGTTTGATTGCGGAAATAATTCAGGTTAAATTTCAAATAGTCATCTTGAGCAAACACGTTTTCACGCTCACCGATAAATCCTAACTCAATAAGACGTGAATTTTCAGGTTTAACTGGCAGGTCTGGATCATAACTAAAGGTTTGACCTGAAACAGTTGATTCAAACAGACTTGGGCTACGATGTGTATTGGAGAGTTTTCCATAAAGATCAATACCGTCCCATAACTTATAGTTGAGTTGAGACATCCAATCGATGTTCCCTCCAAAGTCACGTACAGCATAACCCTTGCTATTTAAATCTGAATGCGCCACAGGTGTCATTGGTCGATACTGATCACCATAGTCTTTCACTTTGGCTTGATGCCATTTACTCCCTAAACTTAAACTAAAGTCATTAAAAACATAGTCGCCATTGAGGAAAACTGAGGACTCTTTGCGTAATCCATCCCGTGCAATTTCATGATCAACTAGATTACGCGGCTTCATACGCTGTTCATCGTAGGTTAAACCATAATTCAATGTGACCTGATCAAATTTACTGGTATTTTCAAGGTTTAAACCACTACGATAATCTTGGAAACTCCCCCAATATTGGTCTCCATAACTGGAATTTTTCATCCCAATCATGCCATTGTGCTGGTGATATTTAGCGTTGGTATGCCAAACACCTAATTCGAGATCTACCAAAGGGTTATGTTTCGGCTTATAAGTATAACTGGTGCTGAATGCATTAACGGCTGCTGAACCTAGAGACCACTGTGGCATGGTATAGGCATCTTCTATATATCGTGGCTCAACATACTCGTCATCGATATATCCGTATGATGGTGAATTAGGATCAATCACTTTAGATCGACTCCAATAAAAGGCCATGACTTCACCCGCTTTTTGGATATGACGTCGCAAATTTACTTCGACACGATGTTCATCAGTGATATTCATTCCAGCTTTAATAATGCCTGAATCACTTTCATAACTGGTATTCACCACCTCTTGGCCTGGACCAACATCGACAATATCCCGCTTTTCGTAATACTCAATACCATGTTTTCCAGCATAGAAATTACCAACTTCTCGCTTACTATACGCAGCGACTAAGTCAAACATATCGTTCCGATAAGCCAGTGCCAATGTGCCAGCACCATTTTGAAAATTATTAGATGAAATTTTATTGTGCAGCAAATAAGACATTTGCTCCTTTTCATTATCTGAGGTTTGAGGCGTTCTGTTATTGTTATAAAAACTTCCTTTGAGCATGACACCTGCATTTTGATTCGGCAATAAAATGTCATTGGCACTTAGGGTTCGCATTTTTACAATCCCCCCTATTCCGCCTACGCTAAACTTAGCTCGAGATGCACCTTTTTCAACCTCGATTTGGCTGATCAAATCCATATCGATATAAGTACGGTCACTCTCGCCCTGATAACCTCGGAAGGTATGACTGGACTGTAAACTACCGTCAATGATCACTGGAACACGCCCTTCACCCTGCATACCACGGATTCCGATATCTATTGCACCTGCCTCATTACGTAAGCTGTTGACCTGTACCCCTGCAATATCGGAAAACACATCCCCATTACCCGTTCCTCTAAATCGGCTAATCTGTTCCCGATCAAGATGAGTGGTATTCACCTTTTGCTTTTGTGGTTCGGCATTCACTTTTATTTCTGGCATGACCACAATAGCTTTAGCATCCTGCTTTAAGTGTAAATGCGTATTTGCATGAGAAGTCAGTGTTTCCGCATGGCTGAGCATGGAACTGTTTTTGGGAACTAAGAGATAGGTTTGCCCTTGTTTGATGACTTGATAAGGTTGATCCGCCAAGAGATAGTCAAAACCGTACTGAACTGAATACTTTCCTGATATTCCCTTACTTTTCAGACCTTTTAGCTGCTCAGAATCATAACTTAAGACGATACCAGACTGCGCTGCAAAGCTTGACAGCACGTAGCCCAATTGGTTCTCTGCAATTTGATAGGTTCTGTCTACAGCTGGCTTGTCTAATACCTGAATAGATGTATGTATTTCTGCATAAGCCCCACTGATACAAAAACAGTGTATGAGTATTGCTAATGTTTGCTTTTTAAATTTCATTGGAATATCCACACTTAGTAATGATTTTCATTTTCAATAATCATTACCAAGTGATTTCCAAAAATATGACACTAAATTTCAATTTTTTCTGCTTTGTTTCATCTCAGCGGAAAAAAACACTTTCTAAATATACGGCCAAACTGTAGTGCAAAGGTCATTACGATAAGGTTTTGTCAGTTTATTTGGTTTAACTGTATTACTCGTCAAAAGCCCCAAAGCTGACCGAAATTCTCAATTATTTTCTCTTTTAGCCCGAATTGTGATAACACGATTACCTAAATGCCGCTCCATTTTAAGCGGATAACTTAATTCCAAAGCAGACTGTAAATGGGCTAAGTTATTTGCTGGATAAGAACCAGAGACTTTTAATCCTCTTAATTGAGGATCGAGATCAACATATTGATGCTGATAACGCCCAATCTCTTGAAATAGCTGCTCTAAAGGCATTTCAAATGCCATAATCATTTGATTTTTCCAAACCAATACATTCGGATCAAGCTGTCCCAACGCTTTAAAGTCAGTATCATCAAAGCATAATTGCTCACCTGCTCGCACAACTGTCATTTTTTTAGATTGATTCAGCGTGACCTTGACCGCACTTTCAATCACACCTAAACAGGTTTGCTGTTGTTTATTTTTGAGATACTGCACATTAAAGATTGTTCCTAATGCTTGTAAATGCGCGTTTTCTGTCTCGACAAAGAATGGACGATAGCTTTGAAGCTCTTTAGCAGTATGAATCTGTATTTCGCCGTAGTGCAATCGCAGCGTTCGTTGATGCGGTGTATAGCGAACATCAAGTGCTGTACTGGTGTTTAATTTAAGTTGTGTGCCATCTTTAAGTATTACATTCTTCTGTTGACCAATCGCCGTACTGTAATCAGACAACCACAAATATTTATAATCAGAATTCCATGCAATGACACTGCCCAAGCATGCTATACAAGCCACAACAAGGTGTTTGCTCCACTGAAACCCTGCAGCTTGATTACCCTTTTTAATGATTTCATGGCCATTTTCCGGAAAATGTTCAAAACTGTTCAGTAAATACTCTGCTTTAAGCCATGCGGTTTGATGTGCTTCACTTTGATTTTTCCACACTTCAAATTCGATCTGTTGAGCATCGGTTAATGCTGATGCCTGAATCAGCACAATCCATTCAGCTGCCTCTTTTAAAATTTGTGTTTGAGACATTTAAGTATCAATCCATGATCGCTAAACATTGAGTCAGTACAGCAACCAAATCTCGCATAACCGTTCGTGTAGAAATATTCAAACGATTCGCAATCTCTTGCTGGGTAAGCCCCTCAAGTTGAGACCAGATAAACACCTGCTGTTGACGTTCAGGCATTTGATTTAAAAGTTGGTTAATCAAATAAAGTGATTCAATTGCTGATATTTTTTGCTCAGGACTAATCTCATCATATTCAGGTCGACCACTCAGTGCTTCCAAATAGGCTTTTTCTATTGACTTACGCTGGTACCAATTAATTAATATGCCTTTGGCAACTGTGGTTAAGAGCGCACGAGGCTGATCAAAATACAATTGATCTTTACGCTTTAAAATACGAATAAAGGTATCGTGAGCTAAATCTGCTGCATCTTCACTATGATTGAGGCGTCGTTTAAGCCATTGGTACAGCCAAGAATGATGTTGACGATAGAGCGTATTGATTGGATCAGACATTTAAAAAGATAATGAGAATCATTAATAATATCTTAGCAAAAAATAAGCGAATGATCACCTCTGTTTTCTGCCTGAATCGAAATCCACTTGATAGTTAATTGAATTTTTTAAACTAATTTTTACAGTAATCAATTTGCGCGCTTTACACCCACTTTCATATGAAACGTCAATGAATGGTCATAAAGATGACACTGAGCTGTCACACGGTCTGTCTAGTGTGTTGACATCTTTGTTATGGATGAAGCAAATGTTGAAAAAAACCAAACGATGGTTGGCATGTCTTTATGTTTTCCCCTTTTTATTCGCACTCACAGCGTGTAATGACTCAAACGACGATCAGGTCGCAGCGAAACCTGATGACAGCAAAAAACCAGTCATGCGCTGTGCACCATAAGCATAAGAACAACTAGATAGGGAAAAATATCGTGATTAATCGTCGTCAATTTTTAGCAAATACACTTAAAACGGGCTTTGGCGCTGCCGCTTTGACCACCTTTCCAGCCAGCATTCAAAAAGCTTTAGCCATTCCTGCCAATAATAAAACAGGCACCATTCAAGATGTTGAGCATGTCGTGATTCTCATGCAGGAAAACCGCTCATTTGACCATTATTTTGGAACTTTAAAAGGCGTTCGTGGTTTTGCTGATCGTTTCACCATTCCTTTACAAAATGGACGCAGCGTTTGGCAGCAACAACGTGGTAATGGAGCTTTACTCACACCATTTCATCTAGATGGCTCAAGTAATAATGCCCAACGTGCACCTGGTACCAATCACACTTGGGTAGATAGCCAAAAAGCATGGGACAATGGCCGTATGTCAAACTGGCCTACCTATAAAACAGATTATGCGATGGGGTATTTCAAGGAACAGGAAATCCCTTATCAATTTGCATTGGCCAATGCATTTACCATTTGTGATGCTTATCACTGCGCTATGCATACTGGTACAGATGCCAATCGTTCATTCCACTTAACCGGAACCAATGGTGCAGTGCCGACCAGTACCGCATTTGTGAATAATGAATGGGACTGGATTGATGGAGATCCCAAAACGGTAGATGTTGGTTATACATGGAAAACCTATGCTGAACGCCTAGAAGAAGCAGGAATCAATTGGATTTGTTATCAAAATATGCCCGATGAATGGGGCGATAACATGCTAGGTGCCTTCCGCACTTTTAGAAAAGCCAATATCGATTCAGGTTATCCTGTCTCAAGTGGTGGAGCACCAAACAGTCCCTATAACGCAGCCGCACAAAAGCTGCCTTACAAAGCCTATGATGCAACCACGGATAATGCCAAAAATCCGCTTTATAAAGGCATTGCCAATACCTTACCCGGTAATAAACCGGAAGAATTCCTAGATGCATTTAAAAATGATATCAAAACTGGCAAATTGCCACAGGTATCATGGATCAATGCACCTTCCATTTACTGTGAACATCCTGGTCCATCAAGTCCCGTACAAGGCTCATGGTTTATTCAAGAAATCTTAGATGCGTTAACAGCCGTGCCTGAAGTTTGGAGCAAAACTGTTTTCTTAATCAATTTTGATGAAAATGATGGTTATTTTGACCATGTTCCTTCTCCATCAGCACCAACATTGCAACCAGATAATACGTATGCAGGCAAATCAACCCTCAGCCCAGCGGATATGCGTCATGAATACTATGTACATGATGCACCTCTAGGCAGTACCAGCCAACCTAAGAAGGACAATGCTGTTTATGGTCCTGGTCCCCGCGTTCCCTTATTTGTGATTTCACCTTGGAGTCGTGGGGGGATAGTCAACTCTCAAGTCTTTGATCATACCTCGGTATTGATGTTCCTCGAAAAACGTTTTGGCGTTAAAGAAAGCAATATCAGTCCTTATCGCCGTACCGTATGTGGAGATCTGACCTCTGCATTTAACTTTAAAACACCGAATGAAGATGTACTGCCAACACTAAACGGTAAACAAACCCGTGAGCAAGCGGATCAATTACGTAGCTCACAGCAAAAGTTACCCAATGTTCCAATTCCAAACAATTTGCAGTTGCCTATTCAAGCCAGCGGTATCCGTCGTTCAAAAGCTCTGCCTTATGAATTGCATACCAGTGCACGCTGCCTGAATGACGGAACCGTCAAACTGCTATTTTCAAATACAGGGACACAAGGTGCGGTGTTTCATGTCTACGACAAATTAAATTTAAGTCGAGTTCCACGTCGTTACATTGTAGAGGCAGGAAAAACACTCGATGATGTATGGAATGCGCAGAAAGACAATCAAGGCTTATACGACCTTTGGGTGATGGGACCGAATGGCTTTCATCGACATTTCAAGGGTGATCTGAACCGTAATCAAGATCTGCAAATCAATCCTGAGATTCGTGTTTGCTATGATATTGCCAATGGTAATGTTTATGCCGATCTAAACAATACGGGTGCTAAAGATATTGAGTTGGTGATCACCCCAGTGATTTATAGAACTGACGCTCCACTGAAACTAACCGTAAAAGCAGGACAAAGCGCCACTCAGCATTGGGAGTTGAAAGATGCTTGGCAATGGTATGATTTTGCTGTGACGTGTACTCAAGATGCTAAGTTTTATCGTCGCTTTGCAGGTCGTGTAGAAACAGGTGAAGACTCTGTGAGTGACCCTGCGATGGTTTAAGATTTAAACAGAATAAGCACTCAAGTCTCCTTGGTTCCAAAACCAAGGAGACTTTTATCACATACATAGATCAGATCTAATTCAGACTGAATAACGAATCCTTAATTTTTATGCTGTAGCTTATAGCACTCATCTAAGGCGAGTTCATAATATTCAAGCCCTTCCTTTGCCGCTAGGAAAGCTTTTCTTTGCTGCTCAGGGTCTTTATCACACAGGCGTTTAATCAGCTCCATCGCTTCATAGGGATGTAGATCATCATAATGTGCATGTGCTCTTAACCATGCTAGAGAACGCTTATTGATGTTTACTTCAGGATGTTGAGTATAGGTTTGAATCCCTTTATAGACTTGAATGGTCCAGTCACCTGTCGCCCACTCTATCGCAAGATTGGTCGCTGCAATACTCTCTGCTAGACTTCCACGAAAATTAACATCCCACAGGAAGTGATTCACTGCATTCATTGCAACAGGTGGCTTCACGTTATTCAACATTTCAACTGTTAGACCAAAGCCCCCCGCCCAGTCCTGATACCAGTTCAAATGCCGCTCCTCAACTTTGATGTTTTGAATCAACCAGTCTCGGGTTTCGGTTACCCCATCCAGTGAAAAAGCAGTCGCTTTTGCTAGCGATCCCGCCATATAGGAAGGAAAATGTGCGACCAGTGGATAAAAATTCAGTAAGGCTGAACGAAAGCATTCAAGGCTTAAACAGCCATTGGCCATATCTAAGAATAACGGATGTTTACTCACTCGTTCTTTTGAGGGTAATAATTCATCCCAGAATCGTTGCGCCCAACCCGAATGGGGTGTAATTTCTAATTTTGTTCCATATTGATTCATAGCAGTCATTGCGATGCATCCTATTTCGTATGACTTAATCCAATCATCTTCGATGATTGCTGCTTTTTTATAAATTGTATCCTAATACCGTAAAGATACAATCGTTTGTGATTTAGTTTGTAACAGTTTTTATTTCTTGAATCTAATTTAAACTTGAATCATTATATTAGGCAATGACCCTTATATAAAAATTAATATTTTTTTATAATCTAATACACATTCTATTTAAATCAGTGTAACGTAGTAAAAAAATAATCCCTATTTTGACATTTATAACAACATTTGGGAGTGGTGAGAGATAAGATGAAGTTGAAAGCTTCCAATATTTTGGGACAAGAACAAATCGACTTGTTAATTTCTCGCGGGCTAAATTTAGTTTGGTTTCCTAAAGAATTAGAAGTGATCTATCGAGATCAGTACAGAAATGAGGCTGCGCATGAGTTCCGCTATCGCGCCCCTATTATTTTAGGTTTATATCTATTTCTAAGCTTCGGTATTTATCAGGTTTTACCTACAGACCTACGTATTACTTGGATGGCAACCTACGGTTGGGTGGGTATCATCATTACATTGGCATGGTTACTTTCGTTCCTGCCAAGCATGAATAAGTGGTTCGATTACTATGTTTGTATCGGCTCAACTGGTGCCGTTGCAATCTCTTTCACCATCATTAACGTATTGGAGCAAGGGCAAAATAATGTCCTGTTCCATGCCGCGATGATGTATGCGGTGGTCATCATCTATGCTTTTGTAGGAATGCGTTTCTACACAGCCATCATTGCTGGTTGGGTTGGCGGATTGATTGGTATTGCGGCGAGTACATGGTTTAGCGGTGCAATTGACTGGACCTTCCTCAACCGTACTTATACCTTCAGTAGTTTTCTAGGTATGGCACTTGCTTATGCAACTGATCGCCAGCACCGTGAGAACTATTTACAGAACTGTATGATTGAACTCAATCGTTTAGAATTGATGCGACAAGCACAACAGTTGTCTATTTTATCCCAGCAAGATGCTTTAACTGGTCTTGCCAACCGACGCTACCTAGATGAAGTATTGGAAAATGAGTGGAAAAGAGCAACACGCCATGAAATGCCGATTACCATCATGATGATTGATATCGACTTCTTTAAGCTCTACAACGATACTTTAGGACATATTCAAGGCGATCAATGCCTGAGACGTATTGCCATCATGTTGGGCTCTATCGCCTCGCGTAGTGGTGATCTGGCTGCACGTTATGGTGGAGAAGAGTTTCTACTACTCTTTTCAATGACTGACCGTGATCAAGCCATTACTCAGGTACAAAGACTGATGGAGTTAGTACGTAATATTGGAATTTTGCACCCACGTAGCAATGTTTCAAAACATGTGACCATTAGCGTAGGTGTTGCAACAATGGTTCCCTGTGTAGGTGACAGTCTTTCTGAGTTTGTTGCACAGGCGGATCATGCATTATATATCGCAAAAAGTAATGGTCGTAATCAATATCATATTGCAACATCAGATAATATGATTTCTGAAGCATTATAATTCATTAATGATTATTAAATGAATATTAAACTAATTTAATCTAAGTATTTTAAAATGTGACACAAGCCGCAGATATAATAAATTATATGTGCGGCTTAATATTTTTATTATGGTTCGATTGGTTTAAATGGAGCAACAACATCTGCATTTTGTGCACGATGTCTTAAAAAATGATCCATTAACACGATCGCAAGCATTGCTTCAGCAATTGGTGTTGCACGTACACCGACACACGGATCATGACGACCTTTGGTCAATACATCGGTATTTTCTCGCTCAATCGTAATCGTTTTACCTGGCGTAGTAATACTTGCAGTTGGTTTCAGTGCAATCGCCACACGAATGTTTTGACCACTTGAAATCCCACCCAAGATGCCACCTGCATGATTGGCAAGGAAGCCATCTGTCGTCAGTTCGTCACGAGTTTCATGGCCAAATTGTCCCGCTACTGCAAAACCATCACCAATTTCAACACCTTTAACCGCATTGATGCTCATCATGGCGTGGGCAATATCAGCATCTAAACGATCAAATACAGGCTCACCCCAACCGACAGGTACTCTTTCAGCAACAATTTCAAGTTTTGCGCCACAACTGGTCCCTTGCTCACGTAAAGCAGTGACCAACTGTTCAAAACGCGGAACCGCATCCACATCACCGCAGAAGAATGGATTGTTTGGCACTTCTGCCCAATCCAGTTTTTCAGCGACTTCATTACCGATTTGTGTGACATGTCCACGAATATCAATACCAAACTTTTCAGCAAGATATTTTTTGGCAATTGCACCTGCCGCAACACGCATCGCCGTTTCACGCGCACTTGAGCGACCACCGCCACGATAGTCACGGAAACCGTATTTTTGCGTATAAGTGTAATCTGCATGGCCTGGACGGAAAGTTTGAGCAATATTGCCGTAGTCTTTTGATTTCTGATCTGTATTACGGATCAATAAACCAATCGATGTTCCTGTGGTTTTACCTTCGAAAATACCTGAGATAATCTCAACTTGATCTGGTTCTTTACGTTGCGTTGCAAACTTCGATGTTCCCGGTTTACGGCGATCTAAGTCTTTTTGCAGATCGGCTTCACAAAGCTCAAGACCTGGCGGCACGCCATCGACAATCGCCATCAAGCCCGCACCATGTGACTCGCCACAGGTTGTTACTCGAAACAGTTGCCCAATACTATTCCCTGCCATGCTTTAACCCCTTAGTTTTGAACTGATTGCTGAAAGACTTCTTTATAACGGCGGCATTGTTCAGCAGTTAAAGCAAAAATACCAGAACCGCCTTTTTGGAAAGTGAGCCAATGGAAGTCAACTGTATTGAAGTTCTGACGCATTGCCCATTCAGAATTACCCACTTCAATCACAATCAAGCCATCTTCCGTTAAATAATCAGCAGCTTGGGCTAACATTTTACGGACTAAATCTAAGCCATCTTGACCCGCAGCCAGTGCAAGCTCAGGCTCATGTAAGAATTCTTCTGGTAAATCTGCCATATCTTCTGCATCCACATACGGTGGATTACTGACGATCAAGTCATATTGGTTTTCAGCAGGAATTTTTGAGAACAAGTCAGATTCAAGTAAAGCCACTTGATACTGTTTATCATGGTGCTCAGTGTTGATTGAAGCCACTTCCAATGCTTCTTTTGAAATATCAGTCGCATCGACTTCTGATTCTGGAAAAGCATAAGCTAACGCAATCGCAATACAACCTGAACCCGTACACATATCCAAGATACGTTGTGGTGTTTTTGGATTGTTATTTTCAGGCAAGTTGTTTAATGCTTCTAACATACGGCCATTTTCATCTAGGCAGTACGGTGCAAAACGTTGTTCAATCAACTCAGCAATCGGTGAACGTGGAATCAAGACACGCTCATCTACATAGAATGGCTTATTGAAGAAATAGGCCAAGTTCAATAAATATGACGTTGGAATACGATCATTGATACGACGTTCTAACAAGCTGAGAAATTCTGCTTTTTCGCTTGGTAAAAGTTTAGCATCCAGAATTTCAGCATCTGCTTTCCATTCCAGCGATAGCGTTTGTAGTACCAATGCAGAACTCTCTGCAAAATAATCTTGAGTACCTTGACCTAAGTGCGCGTCATATTGACGCAGTGCGGTTACCCCAAAACGAACAAAATCTCGAATGGTTACTAGGTTTTCAGCCGCTTCTTGTATATGTTCAGGGCTGATTGTAGGTCGCTCCACTTAGGCGTCTCCAAAAGTGCTAATTGCAAAACGCTTTATTCTAACGGGATTAAGGTCGTTTTAACAATAAAAAAACCGCCTCTCTATAAGAAGCGGTCGATTAAAACAAGATATTGGCTAAGAACTTATAAACCTAGCTTTTCAGCCACATAATCTGAGTCTTTATCACCACGACCAGAAAGATTCACCACAATCTTAATGTTCTTATCCATTTTAGGTGCTTCACGTAATGCCCAAGCCACAGCATGTGAACTTTCTAAGGCAGGTACAATGCCTTCCACACGTGAAAGTGTCATAAAGGCATCCAAACATTCCTGATCCGTCGCAGTTTCATACTGCACACGACCTAACTCTTTCAGGAAACTATGCTGTGGCCCGACACCCGGATAATCCAAGCCTGAAGCAATCGAATGTACTGGCAACGGCTCACCGTTATCATCTTCCAACACATAACAAGCCATACCATGAATCTGGCCCGGCTTACCCAAAGTCAAAGTGGCTGAGTGCTTATCGGTATCTAGACCATGACCAGCAGGTTCGACACCGACTAATTGAACTTCAGGCGTATTTAAAAATGCGGTGAATGCACCTATCGCATTCGATCCACCACCAACACAGGCAACCACATAATCAGGATTCTGACCAAAACGGCTATTAGACTGAGTTTTGATTTCATTGCCGATAATCGATTGAAAATCACGAACCATTTTCGGGAATGGATGTGGACCAACCACCGAACCAATGGCATAGATATAGTTTTTAGGATCTTTTAAATATTCTTCAAAGGCACTATCCACTGCATCTTTTAAGGTCGCAGTACCTTGTGTCACCGAAACCAGTTTCGCACCCAAGATTTTCATCTTCACAACATTCGGATGTTCTTTTTCGATATCAACCTGCCCCATATGGATTTCACATGGAATACCGACCAGAGCACATGCTGTTGCCAAAGCCACGCCGTGTTGCCCAGCACCCGTCTCAGCAATCACTTTGCTTTTGCCCATATATTTGGCAAGTAACGCTTCCCCCAAACAATGGTTAATCTTATGCGCACCGGTATGGTTTAGATCTTCACGTTTCAGATAAATCTGTGCACCGCCCAATTGATCAGACAAACGTTTGGCATGGAACAATGGACTTGGACGGCCAACATAGTTTTTGAATAAGTCATTCAACTCATCCTGAAACTCAGCGGTATGACGAATCTCTTCATAGGCTGCATTAATTTCGTCCATGGCTTCTTTTAAATGCGGTGGAATGAACTGACCACCAAAGTTGCCAAAGAAACCTGCTTCATTGGGCAAAGCAACGCCATTAATTTGATGTTCCATGTCTTTTCCTGTTCTTATAAAGTCTTAATATAAAGTTTTAACGCGATAGGTAGCGTGTCATGTCCTCAAGCCCCTTCAAGGTCATTGGAAACATGTGATTCTCAAAAATTTCTTTGATCCAGTTAATGGTTTGGGTGTAATGCCAGTAACCTTCCATTTCAGGGTTCAACCAAGCGGTTTTGTCGAAATGCTGACGTAAACGTCTAAGCCACACTTCACCCGACTCTTCATTCATATATTCAACTGAGCCACCCGCAGATTTTAATTCATACGGCGCCATACTGGCATCACCAACCACGATGACCCGATAATCACGTCCATAAGTATGGAACAGATCCCAAGTATTCATACGGGTTGAACTACGGCGATGGTTATCCTTCCACACATGATCATACAGACAGTTATGGAAATAGAAATATTCGAGGGTTTTAAACTCAGATTTGGCCGCACTGAATAGCTTTTCACACTCAGCGATATAGGCATCCATCGAACCACCAACATCAAACAGCATGAGCACTTTAATGCGGTTACGACGCTCTGGAACCAGTTGCACATCCAAAATGCCTTGTTTTGCTGTCTCGCGAATAGTGCCATCGACATCGAGCTCTTCAGCAGCACCTTGACGTGCAAATTTACGCAAACGACGTAAGGCAATTTGCATTTGACGGGTTCCCAAAACCTGATCATCATCCAGATTTTGGTATTTACGTTGTTCCCAAACTTTAACCGCCGAACGTTTACGCCCTGGCCCACCAATACGAACACCTTCAGGATGATCACCAAACGCACCAAAAGGTGAAGTTCCCCCAGTGCCAATCATACGATTGCCACCCTGATGTTTTTTATGCTGTTCACGTAAGCGTTCTTCCAGCATTTTCATCAATTCTTCGAGAGAACCCGCTTTTTGCAATTCTGCACGTTGCTCAGGCGTAAGATGCTTCTCTAACAGCTCAAGATCAAACCAGTCTTTAGGTAACTTGTGAACTTGTTTCAGCAGTTCGTCTAAATCAAAAGTTTCGATGCCGTCAAAATAATCTTTCATGGCACGATCGAACTTATCAAAAAAGCGCTCATCTTTGACTAAAACCGTTTTAGCCAATTGATAGAACTGTTCCTGATCTGCAAACACAAGACCTGACGCTACCGCCTGATTAAGATCAATGAGCTCACGTGTTGTTACAGGTACGCCATATTTGCGTAAGGTGTAAAACAGTCGCACAAACATTTTTAAACACTCTTAGCGGCGTGACATAAAGGCTAAACGTTCAAGCAATTGCACATCTTGTTCATTTTTAATCAGTGCGCCATACAATGGTGGAATCGCTTTGGATTTATCATGATTACGCAGCACTTCTTCTGGCATATCATCTGCCATCAACAGGCTTAACCAATCAATGAGTTCTGATGTTGACGGTGGTTTCTTTAAATTCGGAACTTCACGTAATTTAAAGAACACCTGTAAGGCTTCACTCACCAAGGTATTTGAAATATTCGGGAAATGGACCGCAATGATGTCACGCATGGTTGCATCATCAGGGAATTCGATATAATGGAAGAAACAGCGACGCAAGAACGCATCTGGCAGTTCCTTCTCATTATTCGAGGTAATGATCACGATCGGGCGTTGTGTTGCAGTAATGGTCTCACCGGTCTCATAAACATAAAACGACATTTTGTCGAGTTCATGCAATAAGTCATTTGGAAATTCGATATCCGCCTTGTCGATTTCATCAATCAACAATACACAACGCTCTTCGCTGGTAAATGCTTCCCACAATTTACCGGGTTTAATATAGTTTTTAATGTCATAGACACGATCATCACCTAACTGGCTATCACGCAAACGTGAAACAGCATCATATTCATACAGACCTTGCTGGGCTTTGGTGGTTGATTTGATATGCCACGTAATCAGCTTCAAACCCAAGCTTTCAGCCACTTGCTCTGCAAGTAGTGTTTTACCAGTACCTGGCTCACCTTTCACCAATAATGGTTTTTGTAAAGCACGAGCAGCTTTCACTGCAAGTTTCAGGCTATCGGTCGCAATATATTGATCTGTACCAGTGAAGTGTTGTGTATCAGCAGACATTTTAAAACCTTATTTTTCTATATTTAACATCGTATCTAAACTGAACGTGCAGTTTTATTTGCAGTGTATTTTGACCAGCAGAAGCCGATCAGTAACCCCGTACCAATGACAAATAAAATCAATGATAAGTTAGACCAGACTAAGACATGTTCTTTGGTGAGGACACCAAAAAGCAAACCAAAAATGGCTGGTGCTAAGGCCGAGTTTGGACCTTCTGAAATTGTTGGAGTCGCAAGAACGGCAAAAGCGACAATCCAGAGGATGCCACCAATTGGATTGGGTAAGCGTGACATCAAACGATACCAACACCACAATGCAATGAGCGTCCCTGTAACATAAACAATGATCGCAACATTTTCTTCTGGAAATTGATCCAGAACCGAAAGAATGTTAGACCATATCGCTGTTAAAGTCTCAAGCACCACGTAAGCCCTCTGGTTCTACCGCATTCGGATTAATTAATCCTTCTGGTGGCATCTGAATAAAAAAGCCTTTGGTATTTAATGAATCTAACACATGTAAAACGTTAGCACGTGCAAGTTTACGCTCATTATGAAGTTCTAAATGCATGACAAAGGTCGCTTTGCCGAATGCTTGTAGAACTGTTTCTGGAACACCTTCAAATGGGTTTTCTTGTTCCTTGTCATCAGGATAATTTGGACGAGCAATATACATATACATTTCATCTTTTTTGCTCGATCTATAAATATCGCAGTGCATGTTTACTCACATCTATTAACAATCAAAGACAGCATACATGAAAATAAAAATGGATACATTAACGATTGTTAACGCTGGAGTCGTGTTTTTGCACGGTTTAAATGGCAAGTACAGAACGAAAAGACAAAACGATGTATCAAAATAAAAAAAGAGCGAATCATTGATTCACTCTTTGCTGTTTATCGTACCACTTTCATTTGTGTGGAAAGATATTCAATATCTTCTTTTAATAACGCAATCAATGGTTGTGTCAGAATGTCATAGCGCCAACCCATTAAATAACTTGGTAAGGACTGCTCATCTAAATGAAAGACCACATGTTCATAGATCGCATTCATCCATTTTTTACGTAGTAATACTTCTTTTGGTATCCCAGTTTTTAAGACTACACTTTCAATCAACGCATCAATTTTGGGTGCAACTTCTTTAGAATTACTCTTGATCGGTTTAGCCATGCGCAATGGCCATTCATCCTCTGGCGGTAAGAACTTGAGTAAATCAAGAATCATTTTGCCATGTTCGCGTACAATGTGCGGACGAATATCTTTAATTCGTGCCAACTGAAAATTATTGCGAGGATTCTTTTCCACCAAATCAATCATGGTGGAGTTTCTCAGAATAAAGCTACGCGGCTGATTCAGCGCCTTGGTAATCTGCTCTCGCCAAATGCTGAGTTGTTGCAATTGCATCAACTCACGGCGCGAATGGCGATAATTACCAATATCAGTGTACAACTCTGCCAATGGTGTTTCCATCGCAATCTCTTTGGTGAGATTCTGACAATCTTCCAATACGTATTGATACAGCCCTTTTGCTTTTAGATCTGTTTTCAATGCATCTGCAAGTTTGCTTAAATAGATTACATCATTTGCCGCATAGCACATCTGCTCTTGCGTTAATGGTCTAGCAAGCCAATCCGAACGAGTCTGATCTTTTTCAATCTCAATATTCAAACAGGTTTTAAGCGCATTTTGATAACTAACTTGAAGCCCATGGCCTAGAAATGCCAACGCAACTTGGGTATCGAATACATTATTTAATGGTTTTTGGTCAGCATAATGATAGATCAGATCAATATCTTCGCCACAGGCATGAAAAATATTCTGTTGTGCAGCAAAAATTTTCGGCCAAAAATTGCTGAGATCCAATGCGGTGCCATCAAGCAATAGAATTTGACCATTCAAATTGATTTGGCAGACACCAAGTTTAGGATATAAGGTATCGACCTTAATAAACTCGGTATCAAGGGCGTAGACAGAACACTGTTCCATCTGCTTGAGGAGAACAGCTAAATCTTGTTGCTGTTGGATAAACTGAAACATGTGTGCTCAAGTAAAATAATAAAGAACCATGTGCAATAAAACTGCCCAATGTCAGTCATTGCTCAACTGAAAAATACAAAAAAATTAATTGGTATTCCACATGCAAGACATGAAATTACTCCTCTTCCATTCATCAAAAAACGAAAATCCTTTTCGCCCGTCAATAGTGCCACAAATCACAATAAATAGATCTACGATAATGTTAGACAATATGTAAAATTTAATTATTTGTTTAAATTAACAGCATGAATTTAATATAAATATATAAAAATGCGAATGAACTCAGCTATTTCATTCGCATACGGTTATGTACAGCTTGACTTAAGGTATGACTATCTACATATTCCAGTTCACCACCTTGTGGCACACCTTGCGCAATTCGAGTCATGTGAATCGGTAAATGCTTGGTTGCTTCAACTAAATAATGTGCAGTCGCTTGCCCTTCTACCGTCGCATTAGTGGCTAAAATCACCTCTTGAATCTGCCCTGCGCTGAGCCGCTGAATCAAGTATGGAATTCCGATCTCTTCCGGGCCGATACCATCCAATGGAGAAAGGTGTCCTCCGAGAACATGGTACTTCCCACGAAAACTGCCACTCTGCTCAATTGCCATCACATCTGCTGGTGATTCAACTACACAAAGCAATTGTTCATCTCGCTCTACTGAAGCACAAATATCACAGATTTCATTTTCTGTTAATGAATGACAAATATGGCACTCATGAATATGGCTCGATGCTTCATGTAAAGCATGAGAAAGCGCAAATGCACCTTCACGGTTTTTCATTAACAAATGTAATGCCATACGCTGTGCTGATTTGGGACCAACACTTGGCAATATACGTAATGCTTGAACTAATTGTTCAAATCGTTCACTAAACACAAATCAACTCTCATAATCTCCCTTGCGGAGCTACAACCGCTCCTCACCCATCTTTAATAACGAGGGGTACTCCTCCCTTTTTTTAAAGGGAGGCCGGGAGGGATTTAAAATAAACCAGATAAGCCAGGTGGTAAGCCCATACCAGTGTTCGCACCTTTTAACTTCTCTTCAGAAATGGCTTCTGCTTGACGTGCGGCATCATTCATCGCAGCAGCAATCAAATCTTCAATCATATCTGCTTCGTCTTGTAATAAATCAGGACTAATTTCGATACGCTTAACCACATTACGGCAAGTCATGGTTACTTTAACTAAACCACCGCCAGCTTCCGCATGAACTTCAGTTTTTGCAAGCTCTTCTTTGGCTTTTTTAAGATTTGATTCCATATCTTTTTGCATGCGCTGAGCTTGCTGCATGAGCATATTAATGTTCATAAGTTTCTCTCGTTAAATTAAATCTAAACCGCGTGATATGTCGCGAATAATATCATCAATGTCTTCTAAACCAACAGACACACGAATCAAACCTTCTTCAATTCCTGCAGCTTGTTTAGCTTCGGCCGACATTCTACCATGCGAGGTCGTTGCTGGATGCGTAATTGTTGACTTAACATCACCTAGATTACTGGTAATCGACAAGAAACGGGTGTTATCGATCACGGTCCAAGCGCCTTCACGTTGGCCTTTCACCACAAAAGATACAACACCACCAAAACCTTTTTGTTGTTTTTTCGCCAACTCATGTCCAGGATGATCGACCAAACCTGCGTAGTACACCTTTTCAACTTTTTCATGTTGATGCAGCCATTCCGCTAATTTTTGTGCACTTTCGCAATGGGCTTTCATACGAATGCTCAGTGTTTCCAAGCCTTTCAAGAAAATCCATGCATTGAATGGACTCATTGAGTTACCCAAAGTACGAATTACACCATTTACTTCTTCAAGCAAGTCATTTTTACCAACAACTGCACCACCAAGCGCACGACCTTGACCATCGATATATTTTGTTGCTGAATAAAGTACTAAATCCGCACCAAACTTCATCGGTTGCTGTAATACTGGCGTACAGAAGCAGTTATCGACTGCAAATAAAGCACCATTGGCATGGGCGATATCTGCAATGGCCTGCATATCACCCACTTGTGCCAATGGATTTGACGGCGTTTCAATAAAGAGAATACGCGTGTTTGGACGAATCGCCTGTTTCCAGCCTTCAAGATCATCTAAATCGACAAAAGTCACTTCAACGGCAAATTTCGCGACATATTTTTCAAATAATGCAATGATTGAACCGAATACCGCACGAGAACAAATGACATGGTCGCCCGCTTTTAAATAGGCCATACACATTGCATGTACCGCAGCCATACCAGAACTGGTCGCGACTGCACGTTCTGCGCCATCCAGTACCGCTAAACGCTTTTCAAAAGCCTGTACGGTTGGATTGGTATAACGTGAATAGGTATTACCAGCGATTTGCCCAGAGAATTTTGCTGCAGCATCAGCCGCACTTTCGCACACAAATGATGAGGTCAGGAAAATTGGCTCACTATGCTCACCTTCAGAGGTACGATCATGCCCTGTGCGAATTGCCAGTGTCTCTAGTTGGTATTCTAAATCATCGCTTGGATTCATCGTTCTGTATGCCTTATGATCATAATGAAGAAATATGCCAATATTTTGAGCGCCTAAGGTATTTAAGGTCAAGGCGTAAGATGAAATTATCGCTTAGACTTCGTGCAATCTTGACTCATGATGAGACTTTCTAAGATGAAATCGCTTGTGGAACAGCAAAAAATAAATTTTAAACATCTGGCTATGCGTGTCTTCGATGCCGACAAACTGGTTTTGTCTCAATCGACACCCTATCAAGTGATTGCACAATTCAAACAAACCCGTGTCCGTTTCTATGCTTCAGAGAAAAAACTCTATAAAGAACCACTGGTGTTCGTTGCACCTTTAGCAATCAATATGGATATCTATGACCTGTATCCTTACCGTTCATTGGTCAAACACTTTCAGGAAAGCGGTTTTGATGTGTATCTAATTGATTGGGGTAAACTGACTTATAAAAATTATCAGATTAACTTTCTATCTTTTATTGATAACTTTATTCCTAAATGTATTGAAGCCATTCAACAACATTCTAAATCTGAAAAAATTTCACTACATGGTTGGAGTATGGCGGGGATTTTCGTCACGCTTTATACCGCACGCCATCAGCCGAGTGTAGTGAAAAATCTTGTGGTCTTAGGTAGTCCGATCGACAGCTATGCTTCGGGTTATATTGGCAAGTTATATAAAACTTTGGCTTATCTGACTAACCGTAACCCCACCATTAAAGATTACATCTATAACCGTTTACCGAAGTTAATGATTCATTCACCAGGCTTCCTAAACTCGCTTGGATTCAAACTGTTAGATCCTAAAGGCTGGATTGATGGCAATATCCAGTTATTGAAAAACTTGGATAATCTAAAGTTGGTACAAGAAGATGCGACGCTTAGCCACTTCTTAAATAACATGATTGATTATCCGGGTGGTGTGAATCAGGACATGCTATTTAATGTCTGGTTGCAGAATCCTTTAAAAAATGGCGCAATTCAGCTCAAGAACAAAACTATTGAACTCAAAAACATCAATTGTTCTCTATTCGTGGGTGCAGGTAAAGGCGATCAACTGGTGACTTCTGAGTCCGCATTCCCGCTGACCCAGTTGACAAGCAGCCAAGATGTCACGTTTACTCTTATCCCTGGCGGGCACTTAGGTTTAATGTCCAGTCAAAACAGTTCCATTGAGTTCTGGCCAACACTGGCGACATGGTTAGCCGAACGATCAACACAAATAAAAAGGTAAAGTATGACTCAATCTGTTGCATTCATTGGTTTAGGCGCTATGGGCTATCGTATGGCGGCGCATCTTCCTAAATATTTCGAAAACGTTTATGTCTGGAATCGAAATTTTAGTAAAGCAGAACAGCATGCAACAGAATATGGAACTCAAGCCGTTGAACTTGCTCAAGCGGTTCAGGCCGATATTATCTTTTCTTGTTTACCGACCAGCGATGATGTTGAAGCATTAATCGAAGGTATTGAAATTAAGTCGGGCTCGATCTGGATTGACTGCACCAGTGGAGTGCCCGAAGCAGCACGCCGTCTGGCTGAGAAATTAAAAGCTCAAGATGTGGACTTTTTGGATGCACCCGTCAGTGGGCAAACGGTTGGCGCTGAAAATGCAACCTTAACCGTCATGGTGGGCGGCGATGTCAATGCTTTTGAACGTGCTTACCCAGCAATGGCAGCCGTCGGAAAATTAATTCAACATGTCGGTGAATCTGGTGCTGGCTTTGCGGTAAAAGCCATTAACAATATGTTGCTCGCTGTGAATTTATGGTCTGTTGCCGAAGGATTTAGTACCTTAAAAGCACATGGTGTCAATCTGGATGCCGCACTGAACTGTATTAATGCTTCTAGCGGCAAAAGTCTAGTTACCGAAACCATTTTCCCGCAGCGCGTATTAAGTCGTGAGTTTCCTGTGACGTTTGGATTACCTTTACTGGCGAAAGATACAGGCATCGCGCTTGATCTCGTCAAGGATGCCAAGCTCCCTGCTCCGATTTTGTCGTTAACGCAAAGTTTGATTCAAGCAGCGAATTTAACTGCTGAGCCCAATAGTGACTTCTCTGCAGCCGTTAAATTGTATGAGTCGTGGAGTAAAATTACCCTGAAATAAGAGAATTTTAGTGTAAAAGTCTTTTTAAAACATCAAAACCGCTCTATTGAGCGGTTTTTTAAAACATATAAAAAATTGTTATTTATAAACTTTATATATCAGACTCTCTTGAAAACCACCTCATTCACTGATGCACAAATCCTAATTTCATCACCAAGCGACCACTCTGCTGCTCTCGCCGCCATCGCAGCAGGTACACCATGCGATCCTGGCCCTGCTGGCACATCATATGTTGCATGGGCGTCATGTGGTAACAATACGTCATAACCAAGCTCTAATGCAGCACGTGCAGTTGCTGCAACACACATCTCGGATAGAACACCACATATTGCGAAAGACTTAATCTCGTGATCGTCCAATATCTGTTGAAGTAGGGTTCCATTAAAACCATTATCTTGATTTTTTCTTATGATAAATTCATGAGATTGTGGCGGAAAAAATAGCTCCCAACCAGCTTGGCATGGTTCATCTAAAGCCCCTATATCTCCATCATTTTGCAAGAAGATCACGGGAGTCTTAGTCAAGCGAGCTTTAGCAAGTAAAATACTGATCGATGAAGTGAGTTGTTTAGAGTCAGGCACAGCACCACGTCCTAATACAAAAGCATTTTGCATATCTACTACAATCAGTGCATCTACTACATTTAGTTGAGTTGAGATAAGTATCTCCTTATGTTTAAAGTTTAATTCGGTTAAAGATCTCGATCATTTATTATTCACAGCAATTTCAAAAAACCTTTCATCACAGATTAAAACAGCATATATCCGCATATCTATCTCATATACATATTCAGTCGCTTCACATAAGCGACGACCTTCTTTATGTATAAAGTATCTTGGAGAGGTTTTACCCATTTTTCTAAGCAAATCTCTTTCACCCATGTGAATAAATTCGTAGGATGAATGCGTTGAATAAATCCAGCCGTGCTAGAAATTCTATAACTTAAAATAAGAAAACCCTCATATATAATGAGGGCTTCCTTGATAATTCTGATCTAAATTATCCGTATTTTTTTGCAAACTCTTCATCACTTGAGCATAGATAAATGATGAATTCAATAAATGCGATAAGTGAAGGAATAAAAGTCCAACAAAAGATTAGATATAAAAATCCTTGCCCACACGCACAGAAAAATTTCCGTTTGACTCATTAATTTATTCCAATCTTTTATTTATTGCGTCGAGGTTCTCTCTACTATTAGGGGATACAAAAAACCCACGTCTAAACGTGGGTCAATGTCTTCAAGCAATAGCGAATAAATCTACACAGCCCCAACATATCGATAAATACTGCCGTCTTTGGGATTTTCAAAGAGTAAATCCATATTTGGTAGAAGAATCTCCCCTTCAACTTCAATGTGCTCAATTCGTTTAAAGAAGGGAATTTCTTGATCATTGACAGCTTTTACTTTGGCTGTCGCGATCTTCTCGGCCTCAAATTGATCCTTTACCTTAATTTTTATAGTGTTCATTAAAAACTCCAATTTTTTAAATTTTAAATACAACAGCGAAACGAAAATTTAGAACGATGAAATAGCTGAGTAAGCCAACGGCATCGCAAAGAAAGTTAAAACAAATGCTGCTGAACGTTGTAAGTTACGTTGATTCAGCCAAGAGATTTTGTTGGAAATTAAAATAGATCCAAATGCAATCCATAAAAAAGCAATTGGAGTGATCAGTGCTAAGAACGTTCCCATATGAACAACATATTCATGTAGGTTGAGCCAAGCAGTGTGTGGAAAAATAGCTGAAGCAAATAATAAAGCTTTAGGATTAAGTAAGGTTGCTACAAACAAAGCCTTAGAGGTAATCAAAGGTTGATCCAAATCTAACTCTTTTGTTGAAGTAATCCATAACTTAATTGCCAAATAGATAATAAAAGTCGCACTCAGTAACTTAATGAGCGGTGGTAGCCAAGGCACAACGTGTGAAACAGACTCAAGTAAAAAGCCCCATGTCGTAATGGCAATAAAATAACCAACAACCTCTGCGGGGATCAATTTCAGTGAACCTTTAATACCCGTTTGGATTCCAGACGAAGCCAATAATGTATTCGTTGGACCAGGTGTTAGTAAGATCGTAATGATCAAACCAATAAATAGAAATGACACCATAGACAAATACCTTTGCTAAGTTTCGCAAACGCAATATGGCAAACTAAATCTAGTCTTGTCGACAAATTGGTTGTAACCAAAAATATTGTTTTCATTTTTTTACATTATAAATCAGTGTCTTATTTTATTAAAAATTAAATTCAGAACTTAATCAACTTCGCATAAAAACGAGATTAAAATCACATTTTCTTAATAATTCCATGTAGATAGCCCAACCCTAGTTTACATAATATTTCAATTCTCAATAAAAGTTCATAGATAAAATAAAAGTATGAAGTCTGCGTACTTGGTTACAGACTAAAGTATACAAAGTATTGTTTTTTCTATATAACATGAGTTCAACCTTCAAAATGAGCGTACCCATGATGAAGTCTGTAAGGCTTTTATACGTAAGTAAAATTAAGAATATTGACTCGAACTTAAAAAAAGATTTGATTAAAATCCTCGATGAAGCTGTAGACTTTAATTATCGTAATGATATTAGAGGTGTTTTATATTATGGTCATGGCTATTTTGTACAATGCTTAGAAGGTCAAAAGAGCATCGTTGATGATTTATTTTATAACAAAATTGTGAAAGATAAACGCCATATCAATTGTGAAATTCTCTATTACACTGAGTGTGAGAATCAATTTTTTTCACAATGGTCTATGAAATTTTCACCAGTCAACCAGAATATTTCAGACTTTTTCATGAAGTACCATTTAGAAGAATTCAACCCTTACCTGCTAACGGCTGAAACCGTTGAGAAATTTGTTTCTGTTTTAGCTGGTGAACCTGAATATGATGTACAAGCATATGTTTCGTGAGTGAATAAATTATTCATTGAAATTAAATGTCTAAAAGTACCCTTACCAGATAAATTTTACCAATCGGAATAAAATTTAACAAAAAAAAATTGAATGAATTGCCCATTAGTGCTTATATATATTGCGAAGAGGACGACCTCTTTGTTCAATTTTTCAAGCTTTGGGACGACCTAAAAAATATTATTAATGAGGTGTCGAAATGGCTTGGGCTTATTTAATTTTAGCTGGTATTTTTGAAATCGTATGGGCATATTCTATGAAAATGTCTGACGGTTTTACCAAGCTCACCCCTAGCATCATTACCATTGTATTCATGATTTTGAGTTTCGGTTTACTGGCTGTCTCTATGAAGACCTTGCCTTTAGGCACTGCTTATACGATTTGGGTCGGAATCGGAGCTGTTGGTGCCTTCCTGATTGGAATATTCTTCTTACATGAACCTATGGGTTTTTTACGCCTATTAGCAGCAGCATCTATTGTATTCGGTGTGGTATTGATGAAAGTGACAACACCTTAGTTTTCAATTGTATAATGCCCTCAATTGAGGGCTTTATACTACAGAGTTCAATGCTAATTTTTATTTATTTTAATAGATATAAAATAAGCAATATCCAAATTAGAAAACCAACTGTAAGAATGTAAAGTGCTGTTGTATCAAATTTAGGATTCCTATCTGCGGGCATACATAGATTTGAGCTAGTAATGAATTCGGATGCACAATTAGAACACGCCCTTAATCCAATGGAACGCCAAACTTCGTAAACCCTAGCTGGTATTTCGAACCCAGAACATTCTTCAAATATCTATTATTGCTTTATATGGCCTTAACCTCTTTTTAGAAACAGCTTTCTCTCAGCCTCCCGACGGCGAACTAATCCTTTTAAAACCTTACCACCACCTTTATTCCAAACCAAAAACTGGTCTGCCGCATCTTGGTACGCTAGTGCATTCAAATACTTTAGCAATGTCGAATTTTTAAAAGCATTGCTGCCGATGTTATATGCTAATGAAACCAGAGCATCAAATTGATTCTGAGAAAGTGGAACAGTGACAGCTTCATTTATAGCCTTTTGAAAGTACTTTAAATCATGTTGAAAAAAAGACTTTGCTTGCTCTAATGTACAATAATCCCCTTGCTTAACTCGAACACCCGTTGGATAAACTGTGGTGCCAAATCCAATAGACCACACACCAACCCCATCGTCATAGGCATGTAGCTTTAAATCCTCAAAGCTTGTGATAAGATTGATACCATGAGCACTTATAGACATTTCAAAATCAAAGGCTGTACCTAACATATCGCCAGTATCATAAGCCGTTGCAACATTCATTTGCTTATCTTTAGCATCATTCCGTTTTTGAGGGGGCCTAACATCAATGAGCTTGCGGAAGTAATCCAAGATAGTCTTCATGATTCCTCACTTACCATTTTTTCACATCATTCCATCTAACCAAATAAATCCACAATATCATTCATAAAGATTGAAAACCGTATATTAACGCTAAATACATCAAAGCACTGACAATCCTTAACGTTCAACATTTGCATTACATCATCTCTAACCAACCGATCAAAACCTATTGAATGTAACAATATGCTGAATAATCACAATGTCTCTTTAATCGACATTTATCAAAGCCTACCAATTAATCTTCATTCAATTGCCTTCAGCCAACATACTAGCTAAAATTACGCTTGCAGGAGCGAGGACTTCCCGATGGATGTATTCATACTTCACAGGGTTCCTGCCGTTGGGCCAATTTTAACCGGGTCTGCTTCCGCAAAGGTAACGCCTTGGGAAGCCTAAAGAACGAAGGACGCCGCCCCTAACAGTTTCCTTTGAAACTGAGTAGGATAAAAGAATCATGGTCACAGTGAAGTCTTTATTAAGAGCCCAAACTATGGGCTTTTATTTTGTAATCCTTAATAATTTTGTTTTATCATTCAATTTGAGGCAACAGACTCTCCCTTCTAGCTCCACTTTCCATACTTTAAACTGCATAGTAAATTCAGGGTTATATACAATTAAAAAGCCCACTCAATGAGTGGGCTTCCCCTTAATTCTTTTTGCGCTGAATGAAGGTTATTGTTGTTTAGTTATTATCAAACAACAAGGCAAATATAGATAAAAGTGTGATGTAAATCAACAAATTTATGCTTATTTTAAGAAAATTTTAAAGCTGAGCTACATAATGAGCTATTGTTGCTCAGTTTAGGCAAAACTCATTTCTTCTTGTTGAACTTGGCTATCAGCACAAGAGAAGCATTAGCTAATCATAAGCACTAGAGCTAAAAAGCCCACCTTTCGATGAGCATTTAAACGAACTGAATTTATTCTCCAACTGGAACTGATAATTTAAGCTGATTATTTTTTTTGCTCTAAAGGCATATGATTTTGCTGGGTAATTTTTTGTTGATAATCTTGGTCTGATATGACGCCTCTATTTCGAGCCTTCTGCAGTGAATTTAATTGTTGCTCATATTCATACGCATTTAAAGCACGAGTATCATTGTTTTTTAGAAGATATTGAGATCGTTCAAATGGGCTCATATTAGATGTATTTGACCGAGTTTCATACATCTTCGCCGCATTTACATCACGCTGATTTAGACGATCTTGTTCTTGTTGCTTTGCTGACTCAAAGAAATCAACATGCTCACGACTTTTGATCTCATATTCAGGTATGTCATTTTTTAAGATTAAAAGTGATGGAGGCTTATTAAACAAATCATCAGCACTATACACAGAAACAGTCACAACTGAATTTATTAGAAATATTAATATTTTTTTCATTAAGTATACTCAATATAAAATAAATAAAGACAAGGATATATTTTATAATTTCTACACAATTCTTTCAAATTTAAACACTAAAGACCAACACATCAAGAATCTTGTCGGTAAGTAATTTTATCCATTCTATTGGTACAATACTTGTATTTCTCCTCTTTATTTTCAATACCGACCGTAT
This sequence comes from Acinetobacter higginsii, assembly GCF_000369845.1. Taxonomy (NCBI): domain Bacteria; kingdom Pseudomonadati; phylum Pseudomonadota; class Gammaproteobacteria; order Moraxellales; family Moraxellaceae; genus Acinetobacter; species Acinetobacter higginsii. Next base: position 64,062 of record NZ_KB850214.1, read on the forward strand.
GAACACATGAACAAAAAAGTAGTACTTTGTTATGCTCAATGTTGCTTGGTACATCTACCCCATAACATTTACTGTCAATTTCGCTTAGTCGGGGCGCCATAATCCATTTACCTGAGTAAAAGGGATAGCCGAGTCCCCCTATAACAATAATGATCAAGATAAGGATAGCAAGGTTAGTTTTAATATATTTCAGCATTTTTCATATTCTTGTTAAAAAACTTAGCTTTCAATGGCGTTTAGATAATAAATCAAAAAATTAATTTAAAAAACTACATAAATATCAATCAATTATATTTAAATCTAAGACGCTTCGCAATCAAAAGATTAGAATTACTTCCAATGCAAGTCCTGTATTCACTATAATAGCCGTGCAGGAGCAAGGACTTCCCGATGGTTGTGTTGATACTTCACAGGGTTCCTGCCGTTGGGTCAGTAATTTTACTCCCGTTACCAGAACCAGTAACCAGCCTGTGGGTAGCCGAAAGAACGAAGGACGCCACCCTAAAGGCTCACTATTTAGTGAGCCTTTATTTTTTAATCCGCGTTGAATCTTATCTTACTCATTCTCAATATTCTGAACAAAGCATTCACGATCCAATTTTTATGATTTCAAATCCATTTACAATCTTCATTGTTTATTCTGCAATTGAACAAAATACAACCCAGAATATCATGTACATTTTATTTTGTTAAAACTCATATAACAGCAATCAATATATAAATAAACCTTTAAAAAGAGCGAAATACCATAAAACAAGCAATTTAATGCACAATAAAAATCATCTTAATCAGTTGTTTTATATAAAATTATAATAAAGCTCTTGATATATAAGGCTTTTCCATATTATAAGGATAAATTATGGAGTAAACTTACACTCGTACCATACAGTTTCATTGAAATTTCATTAATAAACCTTATATTGGTATATGCGTAGCGATCAAGCGCCATATGGATCTATTTCATACAGCATTGATTTATACTTTTTTGATTAGAGGAACACCTCATGAATAAGTTAATGGTTGCGGTTTTTGCTGGCTTAATTACCCTCACAGGTTTTAGTGTACAAGCTGCAACACCAGAACAAGAATGTAAAAAGTTACAGGATGACTCGAACCTGATCTATGCATCTAAAGGATTCTGTTTTAAAGACGCTGATGCTAAAGCGAAGTTTGGTAACGAAAATTGCCATACGACTAAGCCAAAGTTTTCTGATAAAGAACAACAACGTCTTGATGAAATCAAAGCTCGTCAAAAAGAGCTTAACTGCAAATAAGCAGCCAAATATCGTGTTTTAAACACTCCAATTCACTCTCTGATCACGGAGAGTGGATGCTATTATTGAAAAAATAAGCCTATCTAAAGGATGAATCATGGCATACGATGACCAAAATATTTTTGCACGAATCCTTCGTGGTGAATTACCTGCAATCAAAATCTATGAAGATGATCAGGTTCTCGCGTTTATGGATATCATGCCCCAAGCAGATGGTCATGCTTTAGTGATTCCAAAGACACCAGCAGTTACCTTATTGGACCTCCCTGCCGATGCGGCTGCATATACCATCCAGATCGTGCAGAAAATTGCCAAAGCAATGGAAACTGCCTTAGATGCCAAAGGTATCGTACTTATGCAGCTTTCTGGTGCAGCAGCGGGACAAACCGTCCCTCATGTGCATTTCCATCTGATCCCTAGTTCAGTGCATGAACTTGGTCGCCATGCGGCAAAAATGGGTGATCAAGAAAAAATTACAGCACTCGCTGAAAAAATCAAAGCTGCACTTTAAGTTCTTATTTTTATAAAGACGGAGTTTTTACTCCGTTTTTTTTTGTTTGCTAATTATATAAAAAATAATAAGAAATATATTTATTACTAAATATGAATCGTCATCAAACTGTCATTTTTCTTTCACTTCTCTGTCACAAAGTTTACCGATACTGCATACAAGTCAGTGAGCTATGTAACTTTATGTACATAAGCAAGCTCATAACAGTAACTAAGGCATCAGCCATTTACAAAAAGTGTTTTGGAGAAATCTCAATGAAAAAATTGCTTCTTGCTGCTACTGTAGCAACTTTAGCCATGAATGCAGCGCAAGCAGCACCAACATTGTATGGTAAGCTCAATGTGACTTTAGATCAAATTGATAAGAATGGCTTTAAAGACGAAAGCGTAACTAAAGTAAACTCAAACGCTTCTCGTATCGGGGTAAAAGGTGAAGAAAAACTGACTGATAACCTTTCAGCAGTTTACTTAATTGAATGGCAAATCAGTGCAGATGGTGACGGTGATGTATTCAGTAACCGTAACCGTTATGTCGGTATTAAGTCAGATGGTATCGGTACTTTAAAAGTAGGCCAATATGACTCTTACTTTAAAAATGCTGCTGGCAACAACCAAGATATTTTTAACGATCACAATGAGTTAGATATGACAGCTATCCTAGCTGGCGAAGATCGCTTAAAGAATGTGATTGGTTTCGAAACAGATAAGAAATTACTCGGTGGTTTAGCATTCAACATCATGTTCCAACAAGGTGAAGAATCGTCTACTGTATCGAACAATGCAAAAGGCCAAAAAGGCAGCCGTGATAGCTTTGGTGATGGTGTTTCAACCTCAATCACTTATGAAAACAAAGACTTCGGTTTAGCTGCAGCTGTTGCAGGTAACTTTGGTGTTGCATCTAAATACAATGCTTATAACAGCGAATTAGGTGGAAACATTTACTCTGATGCAATCCGTGTAACAGGTTCTTTAGACTTAACACCAGCAGGTGTTGATGGCCTAGTGTTTGGTGCATTATGGCAAACAACTCAACCAACTGATGACACAGTAATTACGACAAGCGGTACTCCTGCTGTTGTAACGTCTTATAAAGGCTTGCAAGAAGATGCTTACGGCGTAACTGCTGCATACGTAATTCCATCAACGCCAATTAAGTTAAAAGCAGAATATATCTCTGCAACAACTGAAGTAAATGGCCGTGATGATCGTAAACAAGACCTTTATGGTGTAGGTGCTGATTACCAAATCAATAAACAAACACGTTTCTACGGTGTTGTAGGTCAACAAAAACGTGATTGGTTAGTGAAAGATGATAAGAAAACAACCATCGGTTTAGGTATGGAATATAACTTCTAATTTGAAGCTACCTCCTATCTTATAAGAAAAAGGGCGATCTTGATCAGCCCTTTTTCTTTTGTATTACACTCACAATACTTTGATTTTTCCTAACTCGGGAGCTCCCATCAAAAAAAGCCTTTGATAATTTTACGGAAACTCTGAATAACAGGATCTTTAGTTCTGCCTCGTCTAAAAATAAGCGAAAATGGTGCTGTATAACCAAATGTTGCTGGAAGTAGTACTTTTAAGCGTTGTTGTTCCACCCAATATTGAGCAAAATGCTCTGGCAAATAACCAATATATTGCCCTGATAAAATAAGTACCAATTGTGCTTCCATCGAATCAACTGTAGCAAAAGAATGCTTAAATCCTTGTTTGGCCAATTCGGTATGACTCCAATAACCACGACTGACCATTTTTTCACGTCGAATAATTTCTGCCGTTAGACCTTGCTGTTTATATAAGGGGTGCGTATCACTACAAAATAACCATTGCTGTTCTTTGTGCAAAGCTTGATACATCACGCCATTCATTTTCAGAAAAAAAGATCCAATCGCAACATCAAAACGATTTTCCAAAATCCCCATCTGCAACTCATAGGGAGATTGCACCTGCAATTTAATATAAACATTTGGATTCTGTTCTGAAAACTGTTGGATGATTTGATCTAAAGGGATATTTCGATCTGTCACCATCGAATCCAGCATCCCTATTTTAATGGTACCCGTCAGTTCGCCCTTGATCTGTGCAGTGTGCCTAGAAAAATTTTCTAACTCATTCAGTATGCGCTTGGCTTCCTGAAAAAACATTTCACCTTTTTGAGTGATTGCAAAACCACCACGTCCACGTTCACATAACTTGAAACCGACCATATGTTCCAATTGATTCATATAGGTACTAATGGCCGAGGTTGATAGGTTGAGCTCTTGCTGGGCATTTGCAAACCCTTGATTCTTTACAATACTGACAAAAATTCGAACTAACTTGATATCCATATGCGTCATGGCTTTTATCTCAATTTTCCCTCTGCCTCACTTCATCTTAAAACATTCTTGTAAAACTTAGTTTAGAAAAATCAAAACTAAGTTTTTAAAAAATAAGATTTAACCCTGTTCCGAGCTGATCAATAAATAAGAAAAAGGAGAAGCAAATGAACAAGCGCTTAAATCAACCGCTCGGTGGTAATGAAATGCCGCGTTTTGGTGGCATTGCCTCAATGTTACGCCTACCAGTTGTCGATAATGATGCAGGTTTGGCCGAACTGGATGCGGCTTTTATTGGGATCCCTCTAGATATTGGTACATCTTTGCGCTCAGGCACGCGTTTTGGCCCGCGGCAAATTCGTGCCGAATCGGTCATGATTCGCCCATATAACATGGCAACTGGCGCAGCACCATTTGATTCACTCAATGTGGCTGATATTGGTGATGTCCCGATCAACACCTTTAATTTGACAGAAGCGGTACGCATTATTGAAGAACATTATGATCGCGTACTGGCCCATCCGATTATTCCGCTCACGATTGGTGGTGATCACACGCTGACTCTTCCAATCCTACGTGCGATCCATAAAAAACATGGGCCTGTTGGTTTGGTTCATATCGATGCGCATGCAGACGTCAATGATGAGATGTTTGGTGAAAAAGTCGCACATGGCACCACCTTTCGACGTGCTGCTGAAGAAGGACTACTTGATTGTCAACGCGTTGTGCAAATTGGTTTACGGGCTCAAGGCTATAGTGCAGATGACTTCAATTGGAGTCGACGACAAGGCTTTCGGGTCGTTCAAGCTGAAGAATGCTGGCATAAATCGCTCGCTCCCTTAATGGAGGAAGTGAGAGCACAAGTTGCTGGCGGGCCTGTGTATTTATCCTTTGATATTGATGGGATTGATCCTGCTTGGGCACCAGGGACAGGAACACCAGAGATCGGCGGTTTGACAACCATTCAAGCCATGGAAATTATCCGCGGCTGTCAGGGTCTAGATCTGATCGGCTGTGATTTGGTTGAAGTCTCACCACCTTATGACACGACAGGCAATACCTCATTGCTTGGCGCGAATCTGCTGTATGAAATGTTATGCGTCCTCCCTGGGGTAAAAATACGTAAATAACGTCCCACGATAAAACAAGAAAAACACATGGATAAAAATAGGTCGAGATGGAATGAAAAAAGATCAATCAAAACGGGCTGCTGCCGCGGCCTTCGTTGGAACAACAATCGAGTTTTATGACTTCTATGTTTATGCCACGGCTGCAGCTCTCGTGCTCGGCTTGGTATTTTTCCCTGAAACCGATCCTGTAACAGGGACATTAGCGGCTTTTGCAACCTTTGCTGTCGGTTTTATTGCCAGACCGATTGCTGCCGTTATTTTCGGGCATTTAGGCGATAAATTAGGTCGCAAAAAAATGCTGCTATTTACCATGCTGCTGATGGGACTGGCCACCACTGGAATTGGCTTGATTCCCAGCTATGCGCATATTGGGATTTGGGCCCCTGTTCTTCTAATCGTACTACGCTTTTTGCAAGGCTTGTCAGTCGGTGGTGAATGGGGTGGAGCAGTACTCATGGCCAGCGAACATGCTCCTACCCATAAAAAAACTTTTTTCGCCTCTTTTGCCCAAATGGGCAGCCCAGCAGGTCTGATTCTGTGCCTTTTAGTCTTTAAAGGTATTACGTCTTTGGATGAACAAGCCTTACTGAGTTGGGGCTGGCGTATACCCTTTTTACTCAGCTTTGTATTTATGCTCATTGGCCTAGCCATCCGTCTAGGTGTAGAAGAATCCCCTGAATTTAAACAGATGCAAGCCAAACAAGAAATAGCCAAATACCCAGTAAAAGAGTTGCTTAAAAACTATTGGCCTCAAGTGGTTTTTGCTGGACTGGCGATTACCATTGGGACAGCGGGTTTCTTTTTCACCAATACCTTCATGATTAGCTATGTCACCCAATATATGGGGATCAGCCGCCCCACGATTTTAGATGCTTTGTTTTGGGTCACCCTATTTGAATTTCTAGCCATGCCAATTGCAGCTTGGTATGCCAGTAAAGTGGGGACACATCGTTTTCTGTTCTGGGCTGCAATCCTCTGTATCGCCATTCCATATCCAATGTTTATGCTGGTGAGTACCCAAAATATCTATTACATCGTGTTGGGGATTACGCTTGCGGTCATTGCGCTGTCTTCTTTATATGCCGTTGTCGCTGGCTTTATGGCGGAAGCTTTTCCTGCACATGTCCGTTATTCAGGGATTTCCATTTCCTATCAAATGATTGCGGCAATCACCAGTGGAACCACACCCATCATTGGCACTTTGTTGGCTCAACATTATGCAGGCCAATGGTTACCTTTGGCGTTCTTATTTAGTTTTCTCTCGCTGCTGTCCCTCATTGGCATTTGTGGCATTACCCGACTAAGAAAAAAGCAACTTTCTCAGGAACAGGCTGAACAAAAGCACGTCAGCCCCAAACAAGCCGCTTAATGGATGAACCAACAAGCAAACCTGAACCTGATAAATGGATATTAAGAGTAGCGCATTATGCATAGAGATCGTTCTAAACAGATTACAACAATCGAAAGTTATGGTATCGAAGAGATACCTGCACATGCCCGTACAGCAAGCCCTTTTGATCTATTTCGTTTAAGTTTTGGTGGCGCTAATACCTTTTCGACCTGTGTCTTAGGCAGCTTCCCGATTGTATTTGGCCTTTCTTTTCAAGCTGGATTCTGGGCAATCTTGTGTGGGGTTATCTTGGGGGCCTGTATCTTAGCGCCAATGGGAATTTTTGGTGCACGTACGGGAACCAACAACGCCGTGGCTTCTGGCGCCCATTTTGGCGTGCATGGCAGAGTTGTCGGCTCATTTTTATCCTTACTTACCGCCATCGCATTTTTTTCGCTCTCCGTGTGGAGTTCTGGCGATGCACTGATTGGTGCAACTCAACGTCTATTTGACAGCTCTTATCAAAGTAACTGGCTATATGGATTGGTCTATAGTGGCTTTGCCTTATTGGTGCTTACGATTTGTATCTATGGCTTTCGCTTTATGCTACTGGTGAACCGAGTGGCCGTGATTGCATCAAGTCTATTATTCTTTTTAGGTCTGTTTGCTTTTTCCAAGCAATTTGATTCAACTTACGCAGGACAAATTCAACTCGGACAAGCTGGATTTTGGGCAGCTTTCACTGGTGCAGCCTTGATTGCATTCAGTAACCCAATTTCCTTTGGTACTTTCCTTGGTGGCTGGTCGCGCTATATTCCTAAAGAAACCGCCTCCCATAAAATCATGGCAGCCGTATTTGCTTCACAGCTTGCAACCTTAATTCCCTTTCTGTTTGGTCTAGTCACCGCCAGCATTGTTGCTCGCAGTGCTCCCGTGTTTATTGAACAAAATAATTACATCGCTGGACTGATTCAAATTGCGCCAGCTTGGTACTTTATTCCATTGTGTTTAATTGCACTGATTGGTGGTTTATCTACTGGAACTACAGCCTTGTACGGTACGGGTTTGGACATGTCGAGTCTTTTTCCAAAATCACTCACACGTGTTAAAGCCACGATCTGGGTTGGTCTATTGTCCATCCTGTTTATATTTCTAGGTCGTTTTGCAGCGAATCTGACTCAAAGCGTCATGACTTTTGCCACTCTAATAGTGGTGTGTACCAGTCCATGGATCATCATTATGATTATCGGATTTATCACACGGAAAGGTTACTATAAAAATGATGATTTACAGGTGTTTGCAAATGGCCTAAAAGGCGGCGCTTACTGGTTTCATCATGGTTGGAATTGGCGTGGCATCATCGCATGGATACCCAGTGCACTTATCGGCCTTTGCTTTGTGCATTTACCAGATCAGTTTATTGGTATCTGGGGGCATTTATTCAACGGTCTTGATTTGAGTTTACCGATCAGTATTACACTTGCAGCATTGCTTTATATTTCACTGCTCAAACTGTTCCCTGAGCCAAGTAATGTATACAAAGCAACATCTAGCGCGAAAAAGACCAAGCAGCAATGTCATAGATCATTGGTGTCAGAATAGCAATGATGCAGATATATAACTTAGAAAAAAGCCTGCTCAAGTGAACAGGCTTTTCCGCATCGAATTTTTTACTTTTTAAGGAAACCACTCACCAAATTCAACACTTGCTGGATATCTTGGTTGGCTTCTTGTGGATTGGTACTACTGCCTTGCGGTGTTAAAGAATCAATCACTTGCGGTAATACTGAAGCAATTGCACCATAGATGGCTTGTTTCGGTGCTTGAGTTTGTTGTGCAACTTGTTCTACATCTTGGTCATCAAATAAACTTTGAATATTTTGCTCTGGCACATCTTGTGCATTTTGTTGCTGTGGATCTACCCAGCTTTGCACTTGATTCGATAAACCGGCATTTTTTAGTTTATCCAATGCACCTTGTAGACCGCCTTGTTTTTGAATCCAAGCTAACACCAATGGTAAAACTGCAATCAATAAAGTTTGTGCGGTATTACCACCAGTTGCATTACTTTGGGTTGAAGTATTTCCGCCACCCAATTGCCCTAAAACTGAACCCAATATACCACCCAAGCCACCTTGCTGGCTTTGGGTATTTTGCTGTTGGCCACCAAGTTGACCTAAAACAGAACCTAAAATTCCACCTAAACCACCCGTTTGGCCTGATTGTTGCTGACCGCCTAAAGCTTGCTTTGCTAAAATTTCAACAATGTTGGTTAAATCAGTCATGACTTAAACTTTCCTTTGGAATTATTTATGCAAAAAGCATACGCTGCTTTGAAAGCACAAAACAAAGTTAAATTGTTAAATTTTGCAAGAACTTGCAACTCTTTCCAGCCTGATTATTTTACCAGCGGAATTTATTCCAATTCTCAGGATTCGCCCAAAACTTGGAGTTAAACCAGTCAGGTACATGCTTATAAGTCAAAATATTAAATTGCCATAAAGCAAAATCACTGCCGTGTGTGGTTTTATCAATCAATTGAGTAAAGCCAAGCGAACGCAATAATTTTTCATCGCCCAGTTTACTGACCACGACAATTCGTTTGGCCATCAGGTCACGCAACTTCACCAACAGCTGTGATTTTTGCGTTTCGCTGATATTTTGCATTTCTTCTGTATCAAATAATACAAAACCTAAATCATAACGCTGCGTAAATGGCAGACTTAAAAAGTCAGTTACGCTAAAATAATGCCATTGAATTGAAGCATTTTGGTCAATCTGCTGACCTATACAAAGTGCAGTATGAATGGGCTGTTCTTGAGATAAATCGTCTAGCATAGAAGTGATGACATTTTGTTCAGCCATAACTGCAACCCTTGATTGAAAAGATGAGAGTTTATTAATGGAACTACAAGGCATTTGTCATAAAATGCATGCAGCGCTCAAAACGCATAGTGTAACTGATCAATCAACAAGCAAGGCAAATGTTGAATATAAATTTATATTAGATCGTTCAGAAACTGACCTTCCTTTTGTTTTAGGTCAAGAAATTGAGATCGAATGGACTGGCAATATCTTTTGTACCTCTTGTGGTGCAAAAACACCGAAGTCTTATTCGCAGGGTCATTGTTTTAAATGTTTTAAAACCAAGGCCGAATGTGACCTGTGCATTATGAAACCTGAAACCTGCCATTATCACTTGGGAACCTGTCGTGAAGACCAGTTCGCACATGATGTTTGTTTCCAGCCACATATTGTGTATTTGGCCAATTCAAGTGCCTTGAAGATCGGGATTACCCGTATCGTCAATATGCCGACCCGTTGGTTAGATCAAGGGGCAACCCAAGCTTTACCCATTATGAAAGTCGGTTCACGTCGTTTGTCTGGGCATTTGGAAACGTTAATTGGTACACAAATCGCAGATAAAACCGACTGGCGCAAATTGCTGAAAGGTGAAGCTGAACCTTTAAATCTGCTCGAGCAACGTGATCAAATTCTTGAAGAATTCGCTCCGAAAATTCAAAGCATCCGTGAAGAATTCAATCAGAACCTTGAATTTAACGAAAGCTTGGAATTCTTGGAAGATGAAACGCCACGTGAATTTATTTATCCCGTTGAACATTATCCTGAAAAGATTAAATCACTGAATTTGGATAAAACCCCAAAAATTCGCGGTGTGTTGCAAGGAATCAAAGGCCAATACTTATTATTCGATATTGGTGTGATTAATATCCGTAAATATACAGGTTACGAACTAATCCTTCGTGCCTGAAGCATATGCATAAAAAAGGTGGCTTAATCGCCACCTTTTTTATTTAGCCTGCATTTAAACAATTGAGAATCGCTTGTACTGGATCTTCGGTATTACCCGAGATCAACTGTTTATGCATGCTCAAATGTTGCATCATTTGAATATGCGCCGTTTCATGATCCATTAATTTTTCGATTTCAGTGGCTAAATGCTGAGGCGTTGCATCGGCCTGAATCAGTTCCTCAATTACTTTCTTGCCTGCAATGATATTCGGCAATGAGTAGTATGGAATTTTGACCATGAATTTCGCAATCAGATAGGTCAGCCAGTTCAATTTATAAAAAGTCACCATTGGACGGTGCAGTAACATTGCTTCAAGAGTCGCGGTACCAGAAGCCAAAGCCACAATATCACTGGCATTCATCACCATACGGCCAATTTTTGACTCGGCATCGCTATTTTCCAGAACATGAATTTTAGATTTCAGGCTGGTATCTAGATTTTGAATGCCCTGTTCAATCTGATGCTTGCGCGCATCATTAATTGCGGGGATTAAAAACTCCAGATCAGGATGCTTCCGATGAAGAATTTCAGCAGCACCCGTGAGCAGTGGCAGCAATCGTTCAATTTCACTACGGCGACTTCCTGGTAATAAAGCAATATGGGTTTTATGTGCTGACAAGCCCAATTGATGCTTGGCTTCAGTAATCGGATTTTTTAAAGGTAATTGTTTTGCCAATGGATGCCCAACAAAGGCCGCGGCAACCTCATAATTTTCATAAAAGGTTTTTTCAAATGGAAATAAACACAGAACCAAATCGATACTGCGTTTAATACCATGAACGCGACCTTGACGCCATGCCCACACCGATGGGCTGACATATTGCACGGTTTTTATCGGTAACTGTTTTTCTTTAATGGTTTTAGAGAGACGTAAATTAAAATCGGGTGCATCAATACCAATGAAGATATCAACGGGATGCTCTGTCCAGCGTTCAACTAAACCGTCACGCACAGCAAACAGTTTTTTTAAATCTTTAAGGACTTCAACAATTCCCATCACTGAAAGAATTTCCATCGGATAATAACTGTGAAATCCTTCAGCAATCATTTGTGGACCACCAATACCCTCAAATTCAGCATCGATGCCTTGTTCGCGAAAACTGCGCATGAGTTTCACTCCTAGAGTATCTCCAGAAACTTCCCCCACCACGATACCAATTTTTAGTTTTTGCTTTAACAAGACCCACGCCCCACAGAAATGTTTAAATGATTCTAACAGAATGATTTTACATCGAATCACCCTATACCGCGCAAATTGTTCATGATTGGTGAACATTAGTTCTGATCTAAGATGACATTTATTATTCAAAATACAATCTAGATTTACGATGAATGAAGAATTGATTGAGATTCCGCTAAGATTTAATATAAACAAGAATCATTTCCATATGTGATTTATTTCTCCCTCCTTTTGCTTCAAGACCCTTTATGGCTAAATCTGCATCTATTTCGCTTGTCTATCGACTGAGCATTTTTTATCGCTTTGTGCTGAGTTTTGTTGTTGGCTACGTGTGCATGATGTATTTGAGCCTTGGACTCGGTTCATTGTTTAGCCATTTATTAGACAAGGCAGAGGCTATTTACCTTGCAGCATTTATTTCAATTCTCTTTTATCTGGCCTTTATCATTATGAGTTTTTGCGCACATTCACTGTGGAAACTCAGCTTGACCAGTCTGGTTTTGACAGGCGCTTTGTTTGGCTTATCTGTGGGTTTAAATTAAAAATGCAAAATAAAGGCGTTCGCCAATCAATGGCATGGTTGCATGCGTGGACAGGCTTAATTTTTGGCTGGCTTTTATTTGCCATTTTCCTAATGGGCACCAGCTCCTACTATCGTCATCAGATTAACCTATGGATGCAACCACAGCTGGCGCAATATCAAGTTAATCAAGATACTGCTATTCATACAGCAACGGATTATTTAGCTAAAAATGCGACTGATGCCAAATCTTGGTATCTCAATATTGCCAATCATGAAGAACCGGTCAATAAAATGTATTGGCAACAAGCCAGCGGTGGCTATGAAAGTCGTAGCTTAGATGCCAATACGGGGCAAGAGCTAAAACTCTCAGCGACTCAAGGCGGAGATTTCTTTTATAACTTTCATTTTCAGCTTTATGGTGTTCCCATCATGGTCGGACGGCTGATTGCCTGTCTCGCTGCCTTTATTATGCTGATTGCTTTGGTCTCTGGGATTATCACGCATAAGAAGATCTTTACCGATTTCTTTACCCTCAGAACCTTTAAATCGCAACGCTCATGGTTGGACTTCCATAATGTCTCCTCTGTACTGGCCTTGCCCTTTTTCCTGACCATTACTTTTACAGGATTGGCGATTTTCTTCTATCTGTACTTGCCTTGGGGCATGCAAAAGCTTTATCCAGAGAACCCTTTTCAATATTTTACTGAAATCAGAACTACTGAAAAAAGCACAACGCATCAAGCTGAACCTAAAAAAGCAGAAATGTTGCCGATTGGCAGCTTATTAGAAAAAGTAAAACAACAATGGGGAGATCAAGCCTTAGCTTCAATTGAAGTTAAAAACCCCAATACAGACCAAGCCATCATTACCTTTAAACAATTAGAAGATCGATCGATCACATTAAATCAGGCACAAATTACCTTTGATGGTACAGGAAAAATTCTCGGAAATACCCGTAATAATAGTGCAGTTGCAACTCTACACTCGGGTGTTTATGGCCTACATATGGCAACTTTTGCAAAGCCGATACTTCGCTTCGCTTTCTTTTGTTCGGGAATTCTAGGTTGCTTAATGATTGCTTCTGGCCTATTGCTTTGGAGCTTAAAACGTCAGATTCAAAACAAATCTGATCAATTCCACTTTGGCTATTATTTGGTGGATCGTTTAAATGTTGCTGCCTTTATCGGCCTTCCTATGGCAATGCTCGGCTATCTATTCGCAAATCGATTTGTACATGTAACCGAAACCACACCCAACTATGAAATCTATACATTTTTCTGCGTATGGGGACTGAGTTTTATCCTCGCTTTATTGACGAAAAAGCAATATTTATGGAAATCACAGATCTGTATTTTCGGCTTGATTGCTTTGGCTCTACCTGTCTATAACTTGGTGTACTTAATTCAACATCAGCTCATCACCGATTTATACAGCTATTGGATATTCTTGCGAATCGATTTGTTCCTACTGGTCTGTGCCCTGTTTGCCGTGTTTATTTTTAGAAATATTCAGCCGATTCAAGTGAAATCTGCTCAGAAAATCAAAGCGAAATTAGCCAAAAATGAGGTTAAAGCATGATTATTTTGAATCTTATACTGACGTTGATCGGGATGCTGTTGCTGTATAAATGCAGTTCCAAACAGATCAACAAAGCCAAACAACAAGCTTTTATTCACTATCAAACCCAGTTGAGAGTCTTAGCATATTTCTGCTTCTTGCTTGCGGGCAGCCTGCTTTGTTTAGAATATGGTAATTCCATTGGATTCATTAGTTGGTGGATTTTTGCTACGCCTGTAACCTTTATATTGGTGTTATCAGTGAATGAGCTTAAACCCACTAAAAAACTAAAATGATTTTGCGACAACAGCTATCCTCAACTTCTGTCAAGGATAGCTTGATTACTTAAAAATTAATGTCCGTGATGGCTATGGTCTTCCTGTGAAGCCGTTTTACCTTTGTCATCACAACATTTCATCTTTTTTTCACAGCACTCTTTTTTTGTGGTGGCCTCTTTTTCTTTACAGCAATCACTTGCAGCAAAAGCAGGTACCGTTGTGGCCAATAAAAGCGTTGAAAGCAATACAGTTTTAATATTAAACATAATCATGTCCTTTAAATAGAAATAAGAAATTTGAATTTATAAAAACAGGACATGATTTGGAGGACGATAAGGTAACTGATAAATGCCTAAAGTCAGTTGATCTACATAAGCTGAATTTGCTGTTTTAATTGATTCTATGCTTCGTTCAATGGAATGATGACTATGTTCAAAAGTTGCAGCGACACAGCACAGACTCTTTTGACAGTGTGATGTATCCATTTTGCCACTGTCCATAGGGTCATGCTTCGTCATCGTAGGCATTCCACAATCAGACATAGCAGCATGATTTGAAATGACGTGCTCTACTACAGGTTGATTCACTTCAGACACAGCCATTGCATAGCTATTGGTGATAAAACACATAGCAATAAGCAATGAAATGAGGCTTCGAATGAAAATAGACATAAGGTGAAACGATCAGACATACAATCCGTGTATAAATCTCAAAATAAACCAATCACAGCGCATAAAGCAAGCTAATCTGAATAAAATACGATCTAAAAAGCCGCAAATTTGGTTCTCTTTAGCTTTTTTTTGCATAAGTAAATCACTATTCATCACAACGAGTTATCTAAAAAAAGCATAAGATATGCTGATTTTTGCATAATTAGGCATATTGTCGATGTTTGGTCCTATAGAATTTATTATGGCTGGGGTATTGGTTGGCTTCTGTGTCGGTATTACAGGTGTCGGTGGCGGTTCATTGATGACCCCAATCCTGATTAGTCTATTTAAGATCGAACCACATATCGCCATTGGTACTGATCTACTTTATGCCTCGATTTCTAAATTCTGTGGTTCAGTCGTTCATGCCAAAAAACTGAATATTGTGTGGCCAATTGTACTTTGGCTGTCTTTGGGCAGTATTCCTGCTTCATTTGCAACCTCTTGGGTACTTGAGCATTATCTCAGTCAATCTACCCATTATAAAGCGGTATTGACCATGGTCTTGGGCTTTATGTTGACCTTGACCGGTATCTCAATTGTGTTCCGTGCGCAAATTGAAAAGTTCTTTGACAAGTTCCGTAACCGTGAACAAGCGGATATGGAAAGTGAACAGCATGCATTGCAACACAAACGTCATTACATTGTCATTATGGGTGTTGTACTCGGTATCTTTGTGACTTTGTCTTCTGTGGGTGCAGGTGCTTTCGGTATCATGGCCTTAGTGCTTATGTTCCCAAACCTTCCTATGATCCGTATCATTGGTTCAGACGTGGTACATGCGGTATTACTGACAGCAGTTGCTGGCCTAAGCCATATGTCTTCAGGTAATGTCGACTTTACCTTGTTGATGTGGCTGTTGGTGGGTTCAATTCCTGCAATTATTGTCGGTACACTCATCAGCTCACGTATGCCAGAACGACTAATCCGTAAAATTCTAGGCATTACCCTATTTGCTTTGGGTGTGAACTTCATGGTGAACCCAATTAAGGCGAAGCCAAAGCCAGTTGAAACACATCAAGCAGTTGTGATTCAGCAAACAAAGCACGTAACAACAACTGTTTAAGCGTTGTAATGCCGATTATTTCTACATAAATTATGCTTTTCGCTAGTTAATCAATCGGCATTTCATGCTATATTCGTAGACAAAATAACCTTTTCTTTCGATTGAATTTGTGACAGCAATGAATACTCTACAGTCAAATCCAGTTTCTCAGCCAGATATCGACGACGTTAATATTAAAAGCATTCAAACTTTGATTACCCCAGCAGAACTGAAAGCTGACCTCCCTTTATCTGATGCTGCTTCTCAAACTGTGTTACAAGGACGTGCAACTGTACGTAACATTTTAGATGGCAACGACAAACGTTTGTTTGTGGTGATTGGTCCTTGTTCGATTCACGATCCTAAAGCTGCACATGAATATGCTGATCGCCTCAAGGTTCTCAGCGAAAAAGTAAAAGATACCTTATATTTGGTGATGCGTGTTTATTTTGAAAAACCACGTACCACAGTCGGTTGGAAAGGTTTAATCAATGACCCTGACATGAATGACTCTTTCAATATTGAAAAAGGTTTACATATCGGCCGTGGATTATTAATTGATTTGAATGAAAAAGGTTTGCCATGTGCGACTGAAGCACTTGATCCAAACTCACCACAATACTATCAAGACTTGATTTCATGGTCTGCGATTGGTGCACGTACCACGGAAAGCCAAACTCACCGTGAAATGTCATCAGGCTTATCATCTCCTGTTGGCTTTAAAAATGGTACCGATGGTGGTTTAACCGTTGCGACCAATGCGATGCAATCTGTTAAACATGGTCACAGCTTCTTAGGCCTGAATGAAAATGGTCAAGTTGCGATTATCAATACCAAAGGCAACCCTTATGCGCACGTGGTATTACGTGGTGGTAATGGCAAGCCAAACTATGATGCAACTTCAGTTGCTGAAGCTGAAGCAGCTTTGGCAAAAGCTAAAGTCAGCAACAAGATCATGATTGATACTAGTCATGCCAACTCAAACAAAGACCCGTACTTACAACCTTTGGTTTTGAAAAACATCACGGAACAAATCCTTGATGGTAACAAATCAATCGTTGGGATCATGGTAGAGAGTCACTTAAAAGGTGGTCGTCAGGATATTCCTGAAAACCTGTGTGATCTTGAATACGGTAAGTCAGTGACTGATGGCTGTATCGATTGGGAAACCACAGAAAAAGCATTACTCGAAATGCATGAAGCATTGAAAGACGTCTTACCAACACGTTAATTCGATCTTTTAACTGCGATGAAAACAGGCTCTTATGAGCCTGTTTTTTTTGTTCGTCAATTCGGCTAGCTTGCACAAACGTACAATACAGCCCATAGTACTTTGCCCTATTTTGATCATCCTTTGTTATTGATTCATTTAGGTTGGTCATGGAAATTTTTCTTTATACCTTAAGTGTGATGTACAGCCCAGGTCCAGTGAACTTTATGGGATTAAATGCTGGGCTAACAGGACAATTCTCCAGAACATTAGGCTTTTTTGCAGGTGTGGGCTGCTCCATGCTGATGCTATTTGTTGTATTTGGTTATGCAGGTGCGGCACTGATTCCCCATGCGTATTTGCATTTTATTGCCTTGATCGGGGCGCTTTATACCTTTTATATCGCCTATAAAATGATGACAGCGCATACCGAATTAAAAACAGATCAAACCCTATACAAAAGCCTCAGCTTTTGGAATGGTTTCTGGATTCAAAGCTTGAATCCGAAAGCGATTTTGGTGATTTTACCTGTGACCACCATTATGTACCCTGCAGCACATATCACTGGTAGCTTGATTCTGATTGTTTCATTACTCATTTCTCTCGGTGCAGCGGGTGCTCCGTTGCTTTATTCATTTGCTGGAACAGTAATTGGCAAAAAATTGAGTAATCCAATTTGGCTCAATCATCTAAATAAAATACTGGGTATCTTTTTAATTATTTCAGGTCTATTTATGTTGAGTGATTTCTTAAAAGGTATGCATCTTATTTAAAGCTTTTTTAGTTGCAAGCACAGCTTATTTCTGATGTGTATAAATCTCTTTCCATCTTGCTGGGGTAATTCCAAAGGCTTTGCTAAAGTGCCGAGTCATATGGCTTTGGTCAAAAAAACCAGCAATGATGGCGGCCTGAGTCAGCGACTCTCCATACATCAAACACCTTTTCACGATATCTAGCCGACGCATGGTCATATAACGATGTGGACTGGTACCAAATAGCAGTCTAAAATCACGAGAAAGACTCCAACGATCACGTTGGATATTCTGTTCTAAATCATCCAAACTGATGTTCTGACCCAGTGAAGCGTGTATAAACTCTCTAGCACGCTCCGCCGCAATATAATCATAGCGTTGCCGCACATGTACTGGCTGACCTGCAACTTCATACAAGGTTGTCGCCAAATCATACAAAGCATCTTCTTCTTCTAAAATATCCAATGGATCCTGCATATTTTGCAAAAGTGTATGGGTAACACGATAAAGCCGTGGATCATCACTCAGCCCATGTTTGAAAAAAGGCAGTGGCTTACCTTTCATGATCTTTTGAATCAACGCAGGTTCAACGTACATCATTCGGTAGTGGAAACCTTCTTGAGTTCCTGCACTACCATCATGTTTTTCATCTGGATGCAACACCATGGTCATACCATGCTGACTATGTCTTATTTCACCACGATAATGAAAGCTTTGCACACCCGATAAGGTTCGACCAATCGCGAAGGTATCATGTTGATGCGGCTCATATGCATGATCAGAGAAGAAAGCTTCAATCCTTTCCAAGCGATCACTATCAGAAGCCCGCACAATCCAATCCGAATGATTTGCTATTTTTGACACGCTGATCTGCCTATAAAAAATTGAATTCAGCAGTCTCAGAATACCTTAATTTTGCTTTGATCTATAAGTCATTTTTTGATTATACTGCTGCCACATTTCTCCTACGACGTATCGCTGATATGAAGTCCAGTTTTCGTCAACATTTGCTTAAGTGGCGTGCCTATTTTGGCGCGGTGACTTTGCTATGTTTACTCTGGCATATCTTCTTACCAACGATGGTCCATACAGGCATCGTACCTGCACTTTATGCAATGCCAAGCCATTGCCAAGTCACAGAGATTCAAAATGTCTCGTTGATGTCACAGACACATTCAAGTCATCATCAACATAGCATGCACGACATGCATCACGGACCGCAGCTACAACACGCCAAACATGCTCAGCTGAGTGAATATGCACAACAAGTATATGCACTGGCGGGCCAAATCATGAAGCATTGTCCTTTATGCTCACATGGTTTAGATGCCGCTGCGATCGTCCCGCTGATTGCATTCATTATTATATTTCTACTGGCTTGGTTCAGTCGCGTTCGCTGCCTGTGCCATACGTGGACAGAAGATCTGCACATCACCCGCATCTTCTATATTTTTCCAATCAAACAAGCCCCGCCACTCGCTTTATAAATCGCAAATTTTACTTCGTGCCCCGTAAATAACGTTGGTACGTCCTTAGTTCTTGCTTTTTATAGAGTTCAAAATGAATACTCAATTCCGTTTGTCTGTATTAACGGCTGCGTGTCTCTCTGTTGGCTATAGTTCCGCTGCTTTTGCTGAAACTGCACCTTCTGATACCACCAAAACCTTAGCCACCATTGTTGTCACCGCCAGTCGTGAAGGTGAATCGATTAATAATACCCCTGCTGCGATTAGTAAAATTAACAGCAAAGACATTGAAGATAAACATGCAACCTTTATTGGACAGGTGCTGAATCAAACCCCAGGCGTGTTAATGAATGACTTGGGCAATGAACAGCATATGATGTCCATTCGCCAACCGATTACCACAGCAGCCGTTTATCAATATTTAGAAGATGGTATTTCGATTCGTCCTGTGGGTGTGTTTAACCACAATGCCTTATATGAAATGAATTTAGCGGGTATTGATAGCATTGAAATTTTACGTGGCCCTGCCAGTAGCTTATATGGCAGCAATGCGATTGGTGGAACCATTAATTTTCTCACCAAAGCACCGAGTACTACACCCACAGCCGATCTTGGCATCAGTGCCAGTTCTGAAGGATATCGCCGTGTCGATGTCGGTGCATCGAATAGCTTTGATAGCGAATGGGGCGAGCATGGGTTAAGACTTTCTGCCTATGCCAGTGATCGTGGTGATAGCTGGCAAGACCATGCTGAAAGCAATAAACAGAGTGTGACGCTCAGACATGACTGGCGAATCTCAGATGCCACACAAATCAAAAATATTGTCAGTTATAACCATTTAAAAGCGGATATGACCGGTAGCTTAAATCTGGACGATTATCGCAAACGTCCTGGATACAGCTACCAAACCTTTACCTATCGTGAAGTTGATGCCACACGGCTTTCTTCTCAAATTAGCCATCAATGGAATGATCAGCAACAAAGCCAAGTTACCTTGTATTATCGTGACAATACCACCGAGCAAAACCCAAGTTATAACATCCGCACCGATGTTAAAAATGGCACACCGACTGGCACTTATAGCGGACAAACCACCTATAACGCCTTTCAATCTTATGGTTTAAATGCGCAGCATTCTGCTACATTTGATCAGGTCAAACTGATTGTCGGGGCGATGGCTGACCATTCTCCCAACCAAGCCAAAACCAATGATATTCAGGTGTTCCGAGACCCGAATAGCTTGGTCTATACCGGTTATCAACAACGCCAGCGCTTACGCGACTTTAATGTTGACGTCAATAACCAAGCCGTCTATGCACAAGCCAATTGGCAAGTGTTACCGACTTTAAATTTAGTCGGTGGTGCACGTTATGACTGGATTAGTTATGACTATGAAAACAAATTAACCCCATCAAAAACCACAGGCGCACCGAATGAAAAACGTGATTTTCATAAAGTCAGCCCTCAAGTCGGTTTTGTCTGGAACATCACGCCAGCAATTGATCTTTATAGTAATTGGTCACAGGGTTTTGTACCGCCAGAAGTCAGCAGTTTATACGGTGCAAATTTGGTGACACCTGACTTGAAAGAAGCCACATTTAATAATATCGATGCGGGTCTGCGCTTTAAATTATTCGATGATCGATTAGACGGTGAAATCACCCTATATCGCTTAGAAGGCGAAGATGAAGTTATTAGCTATACCAAGCCAGATAACACACGCGAGCCACGCAATGCAGGTAAAACCTTACATCAGGGAATTGAAATTGGGGGAACATGGAAACTCAGTGATTTATATGATCAGCGCTTAAAACTCTCAGGTAGTGTGGCCAAACATGAATATCAGCAGTTTCAACCTTCGAGTGTTTTAGATTATAGCGGCAACACCATGCCAAGTGCCCCTAAAACATTTGGTACGCTTGAATACCAGATTAAACCAATACCTGAGCTATTACTTTCTGCAGAAGCGGTTTATGTCGGCGCTTACTGGATTAACGATGCCAATACGGAAAAGTATGATGGCCATACTTTGCTGAACCTACGTGCTAACTACAGTAAAAATGCTTATGAAATCTATGGGCAAATCCTGAATGCCACAGATCAACATTATGCGGAAAGTACTTCGTTTAGTAATAACCAAGTTAGTTATACCCCCGCTGCACCACGAACCTATTTATTAGGTTTACGTTACCATTTTGGGAAATAAGCAATGAATGCCAAACAACTGAAAAAACTACTGTCTTTACACCGTAGTTTTGGGATGGTGTTGGGCGTTCTCGTTTTACTTTGGTCTTTAACAGGTGTGTTGCATCCGATGATGAGTGCAACACAACCTCAGCCTGTGAAACGGATACCTCCATCTCAACAACTGGATTTAACACATGCCTTAGCGGCAACAGATGTTCTCAAGCGACATCAAATCGCGCAATTTTCAGCCTTACAGGTGGTTGAATTAGCACCTCAGCATATTGCCTATCGCATATTACTGCCCAATCAAAAGATTGCTGAATACTATGATAGTCAGACTGGTCAATTGCTGGTTAATGCTGAACAACAAGATGCCGAGCGTTTAGCGCGCTGGTACACGGGCCTCTCTCAACAAGAAATCGTATCTAGTCAAATCATCACCGCATTCAGTGATGATTATCCAAGCGTGAATCGTTTACTACCTGTTTGGCGTGTTGATTTTCAAAATGGTTTACGTGCCTATGTGGATCCTTCACAAGCACGACTGGCCACGCTGTCTAATGATCAAAAGATGTGGATGGCAAAAATATTCCGCTTAGGTCATACCTGGACGTGGGGTGATCAAGTTTGGACAGGTCAAACTATTCTCATGCAAATGGCTTTGATTGGCATACTGTGCATGCTTTTTATGGGGATTGGCTTATTCTTTAAGATTCATAATCGGCGCAATCACCGTCTAGGGCAAAAACCGATCCAATTTCTACATCGCTATTTAGGTATCAGTTTAAGTGTCTTTATTCTGCTTTGGGTGTTCAGTGGTTTCTATCATATCTGGCAAAAAAAGCCCGATATAAAAAATATTCAACCTGTTTTCCATACGGCTGATTTAAGTACCAAAGCATGGCAGCAGGTCACTCAGCAGCCCATTCAGCGTCTGGATCTTGTGCCCACTACCTTTAGCCAGACACATACTCGTGCTGCATGGATGATTCAAGCTATCGGACAACCTCCTTTGCAAGGCAGCATGACGGCGGCAAACAAAGCGCATGATCATCACGTGACCAAAACAGCAGCTCCCGCGATTCAGTTTATAGATGCTGGTAATGGCGAACCACTTGATATTCTTAAACAAAGCAAACAATTAGCTGCTAGCTACTTAGATTTAAAGCCAGAGCAGATTCAACAGGCCTCATGGGTGACAAGTTTTGGAGGAGAATATGGGTTTATCAACAAACGCTTACCCGTGATCAAGGTTGAGACCCTGTTAGAGAATCAACTCAGACTATATATAGAACCGAGCAGCGGTGTGATTGCAGCTCAGGTCACGCAACAAGATGCCTTAGAAGGATTTAGTTTTGCTTATTTGCATAAATGGACATGGCTACCAATAGATAAAACACTTCGAGATATCATTCTGGCTACAGTTGCAGCACTGGTAGCCTTACTCGCTGTGTTGGGTTTCTTGGTTCAATTGCGTAAACGTTAAAATCGTTAAAGTGATCCTTCTTTTTGCAGGAGGATCACTACTACCTAAGCAATCAATTTTTTAAATAATATAGAATGAAGCAATCACAGCACTGAGAAGCACGCCAGTTTCAGCCAGCTCAATTGCAGCGCCTATAGTATCCCCAGTAATCCCGCCAATTCTTTTAATAAACAATGATCGCATATAAAAAAGCATCACTAAAAAAACCAGTAAGGCAATTAACCCAAGCCATTTAAACATACAAAGCAATGCTATTGTAATGACAAAAACCATCCAAAGTTGTTTTTTAGGCATAAAATCTGTCATAGAACGGCCTAAGCCTTGAGCACGTACATAAGGTGTTGTGACGAATAAAAACAGTGGCACGCTGCGCCCAAGCATAGGCAGAATCACTAAAAAGGCAGCCATTTGTTGTTCAAGCAAAACATATAAAGCCACAAATTTCAGCAAGCAGACGACAACTAAACTCAGTACCCCGATTGGACCACATGCAGGGTCTTTCATGATTTTCAAAGTTCGTTCAGGATCACCAAATCCACCGACCCATGCGTCTGCTGTATCCGCTAAACCATCGAGGTGTAATCCACCCGTCAGCCAAATCCATAGTACAAGGATCAGCGCTGTACTCAAGATGATCGGAAGCTTTGCCAATAGCATGGCAGATGTAAACAAAATCAGCCCAAGTAATAAACCCACCAAAGGATAAAACAGCATGGCCTGAGCATTCTGTTTTGCGCTTGGCATCGTTTTGAGTTCAATTGGTAAAACAGTCAAAAACTGCAAGGCAATCCAAAAAGGTGTCATGCAACCTCTCAATGACAACGGGTTTATCATGCATGGATTATGAAGAAATAAAATTGGGAATAGCAAGCTATTCCCAAATGAAAAGGCTGAATATCTTAGTTTATTGAATTTGATAACATTGTTTAAGCTTTAAATAATCATAATAAAAACTGTTCGTACTATAACGTGCGTAGTTACAACTCGACTTAAACAACGTTTCTTTCTCGTTATAGAACATTTTTACCAAGGTTGTGCCTTGCTTGTCTTGATAAATATCCCATTGTAGATTCGCTGCCATGGGTGACACCACCTCACCTCGCCAAGTGCTGCTGTTGTAGCTATAAGTTTGACGTAATGGTAAAGGTTGCATCATATTGTGCAACTCTAAACTGGTCGCCAATGGAATGATAATTTCGGCATGAGCAAAACGTAATACCGCACGATGTTCTTGCTGCTGATCTACAATCGCATCGACTTGTTTAAATAAGTCCTGCTTTAGGCCTTGAGCAATTGCACTGGTGACGTTCTTCGATTCAGTGAAACTTGGCCCTTTGCTATAAAAATCATTGGCATCGTTAAATTCAGCATAGAATTTTGCAGCATCTACAGGCATATACTGATCAAAATCAACACCTTTCAATTCAGTTTTCATACCGCCTGATATTGAATATAACTCATAGACATAGGCCGCCGCATCCACAGCACTGGCAATGCTATTTTTACCCTTGCCTTTTTCAGTGATAGTTTCACCTTTTGGAGAAGTGACACTATATGAACCGGTATTGCTAAATACATAGCCTGTGCTTCCCAACTTTTGAATAAACTCTGCTTTGAACAGTGGATTTAATACGCTCTTCGCCACTTGTTCAGCACGACTATTTTTCGCAAGCTCATTTAACTTATTGACCAGATCTGCATCCTCTTCTTCAAAATGCTGATAGGATTGGCTGGCATCGTAAATCGCCTGTTGTTGTGCGGATAAGGGCTGTGCTAAATCTTGCTCTTTATTTAAACTATGAAAATAAAGCTTAAAACGATCCACCCCGCCATCTTCAATCGATGGCACACTGCTACTGGCTAAACTGGTGTATGAAATTGGGGTGATGTGTGTCTTTAATTGTGGTTGCTGTTGGATCAATTCAGCAGTGAAAAATTTGGCACTATCCACCGCACGGTCTACCCCCGAACTTTGCACTAAAATTGATGTCGGTTGTTGTGCTGCGGTTTGAAATAAATTTGGAAGTCGCTGCAATAAACGATCAGCAATACCACGATGCTCTTGAATACCTTGCATGGTTTCATTGCCATAACCAAACTGACGGATGCCATCCACACCATAACCCAAAAGAATATTGGCTTTCATCATGCTTTCTAAATCTGCCCCCAGTTTTTCACCTAAAGGTGTGAGTGCATTTTCAGCTTTGGCTTGTTTCCAAAGGTTATACAACGCTAAATCATATTTGATGCTGGATAAACCGCGCGAACCATGACGTGCAACCAATTCAGTAAATACAGGCTGAAATCCTTGTGGAATAGCTTCATATTTTTTGAGATCTTGTTGTGGTTGGTACGGAGTTTTAGTCTGATAATATTTTGATACCGCGTTATTTTCTGCTGGGGTTGTTTTCGATTCTGAGTGATCGTCGTTATTACATGCCGCTAATAAAATGCTTGCGCATAACACACTGCTTTTCAATAATATATTCATAATTGATTTGATTATAGGTCAAGAAATTGACCTGTATCATAGGCAGTGGTAATGACAGTTCGATTACATCGATATGACTCTCATGAATACTGAAAAATAAAACGATCTTTTATCATTTTCCATTCGCAGATTTTTCTACAAATTGAATCTCATCATAGTGATAAGTCAGCTCAAGTGAATATAATTTTCCAAGCTCGGCAGGCATGGTTAATAGGTCATCCAGCCTTTGCTGACGTGCCAAACAAGTCAGCAATTTAATCACCCCGCCATGCGTCACAATCAATGCCTTATTCCAATTGTGCCGCTGCATTTGAACATAAATTTCATTAAAACCATGCATGACACGTTGTTGGAATTGATGCAACGACTCCCCATTCGGTGCATGATATTGTGTTGGAAATTGCCAGAAATTTGCCAATAACTCAGGCTCATTTTCATAAATAGTTTGAGTGGACATGCCTTCCCAATCACCAAAATACATTTCCTTGATTTCAGCATTGAGTAATAAGGGCAATTCGTGTTGTTTGGCTAATGCTGCCGCAAAGTTTTGGCAGCGTTGCAAGGGCGAGCTGATAATCACATCCCACTGTACCTGAGTATCAAGATACTGCTGAATGGTGGATTGCATTTGCAACCAACCATGTTCAGTCAAGGCATCATCAAGATGCCCACGCAAAGTATGGCTGAGTGTCGTTTCACCATGCCGCAGCAAATCAAGGTGCAACTTTATCACCTGTTACAGCAGCTTCAGCAAAGGTAGCCATTTGGTTATGCAGCACGCAAGCAAGTTGCAGCATCGACAATGCAGCCCCTGCACCACTTCCTTCACCAAGACGCAAATTCATATTTAAAATAGGCTGAGCTTCTAAGGCTTTTAGCACACGCTGATGGCCATATTCAGCCGATTGATGTCCAAACAGCATCCATTCACGACTTTGTGGCTGAATGCGTACCGTGCATAAAGCGGCAACCGAGCTAATAAAACCATCCACCACGACTGGCAAACCAAGTTGTGCACAGCGGATATAAGCGCCCGTCATTGCAGCAATTTCCAAACCACCAACAGCAGCCAAGATTTTTAAAGCATCGTCAGCAACATCTGCTTGATGTCTTTTCACTGCTTGATCAATAACAGAGATCTTGTGTTGCAGCTGTTGATTATTAATTCCTGTCCCCACACCCGTCATTTGTGCGGCATCTTCATTCAACAACAAACATGCCAGTGCTGAAGCTGAACAGGTATTACCAATCCCCATTTCACCTGCAATAAACATATCGGCAGCTTGAGCTTTGGCGCGATCAACACTGTCTTTACCCAGTTGTAAAGCCGCCAAGCATTCCTGTTCCGTCATTGCTGCTTGTTGAGCAAAATTGGCTGTACCTGCACGAATGCAATGGCGCTCAACCCCTACATAATCATAGGCCTCACCCACTGTTCCGCAATCCACCACTTGTAAATGTGCATGATGATGTTTGGCAATCACACTGATGGCTGCACCGCCTGAAGCAAAATTTTGCAGCATTTGACGGGTCACGGCTTGCGGATAAGCCGAAATATTTTCTGCAACCACCCCATGATCGCCTGCAAAAATGGTAATCCAAGGTTGTTGAATCTGAGGATGTACTGTGCCCTGTAAGCTCGCCAATTGAATGGCTAGCTGCTCAAGTTGCCCCAAAGCCCCTGTAGGTTTGGTCAATTGCAGTTGACGTTGTTCAGCTTGTTGTTTGGCATCTAAATCTGGTTGTTGTACTGCAGCTAAAAACCATTGTGCTTGTTCAGTCATGTTATTTCTCATCTTTTAAAATCATTGGAAAGCCTGCTACACAAAACATGACTTTATTGGCAAGTTGCCCTAAGGTCTGATGCAAACGCCCTGCTTCATCCACAAAACGACGGCTGATTTCCCCCATCGGTACAACTCCAAGCCCAGTTTCATTACTGACCAGAATAATTTGAGAGTGTAGTTGAGGTAATACTTCGAATAGTTTTTGCATTTGTTGTTGCTGCAAGGCTGGGTCTTCAGCCAATAACAGATTACTGAGCCACAAGGTTAAGCAATCAACCAAAATCAGCTGATTGGCTTGATCGCATTGCAAGAGTCGATCTGCCAGATAAATCGGTTCTTCAAGCACTTGCCAATGGGCTGGACGTTGCTGTTGATGATGCTCAATACGCTGCTGCATTTCTGCATCTAAGGCCTGCGCCGTTGCAATATAAATGACCGATAAACCTGTGTCTTTGGCGGTTTGTTCTGCCAAACGACTTTTACCTGAGCGTGCCCCACCTAAAATCAGTTGCAACATATCTAACCTAGTTCAATTTGCTGATAAGGATACAGTAATCCTTGTAAAATCTGTGCCTTATAATAGCCAAAAGTCAGTTTTTTGACCTGAATCTTTATGGTTTTTGGCGGAAGTTGTTGTATCCGCTGCAATACCATAGCACTCGACCAAGCTTCACCATACAAACCTAAAGTAATATGCGGACAATATTCAAGTGCTGCGATCTCTTCTGATACATGGGAAAATTGCTGCCGAATTTCTGCTAGTACACCCTGCTGATCTTTAATGTGTAGGAACAAAGCACTACTAAAGCTATCGATCTGTGTGATTTCAAGCTCAAAAGTTTTGAGCTGTAATACTTCAATTAGCTTGATCTGCTGCTGTAATTGTTGAATCTGAAAATCATCGTCGTATTGCTTGACGGCAGACTGCAAGAAACCACACACAAATAAAGTAATGTGATATTGGCGTTGCTGTTCAGGAAGCAATAGATTTGAAAATTGTGCTTGGATTTCATCTAAATATTGAATCAATTCAGGTTGGTCAATCTCTATATACCAAAGCCCATAATCTGAACGACCCTTGTGCCATTCGGGATAATCACGCATTTCGGTCGCAATCAACTGGGTCTCTGCTTGTAATAACACAACTTCAGCATTCTGTTTAACGTTGTGTTATTCAAACATAAACCCATATAGAAGTTAAGGTGCTTTCACTGTGATCATTGCCACTTATGCAGTTAGAGGTTTCAATTCCTCCAACTGTGACACGAATGCATTATCATTGAATTCCGCCTGAATCCCGTGATAGAGCTGGTTTAATAAGGCTTTCTTCTGATTTTCAGTGATGTCCATATGCTCAATATTGGTCTGGACATGTTTTACAATCTTAATCTCGTCCAGCTCAAGCATTTTCAGCGCATAGGCATAGCCATAAATTGCACCTTGCATTAACTTCTGGTAAGGAAGTTGTTGCTGCACATGAGATTCTAAACTGCCTAAAACACGCTCATTCAGATTGAGTTTTCTAAGCGGATCACGAGCTACACGCTCACATGGATCTTTATAGGCGGCTCGGCAAGAATGCAGAAAACTTTCCGCCATACGGTCCAGTTCTTTGGCTTGGTTGGGAATCATATTGGCCAAACCCAATTTAACTTCGTTGACCACCTGCTCTGCATATTTCATGATTTTGGAATCGGCCATAGCGATACCAATGGTTTCATGTCCAAGTGCACTGGCATACCACGCCAACATGGCATGACAGCCATTCCATAGCCGATTTTTAATGATTTGAATCTCAGAAATCTGATCAACTAAAATCATTTGACGCATTTTGCTCAACAATGGACTGCGATTTTCCACGTAAATCGGCATATCCATTTCACTATGGAATAGGATCAAATCCATATTTTGTAAGAATTGCCCTGTTTGAAACTGCCCACGCATATCTTCTAAACAATGGGTAATCTGCTGTTCTTGCTTTTCAGTCAGAGCGGTTTCCTCTGAAAGTTCAATCGTTTCTGGATTGAGATCATTTTGATATTGTTTAAATAAATTGTGCTTGATATTGAGCTGACGATATAAGGCCTGATCCGTCAGTTTTGACACCATTCGATTGACCACGGTATCGCAAAAATAATGTTCACTTAAAATATGTTCTGCAATATCTTCATCCGTCATGGAAAGTAAGGCTTCACGGATATGTTTTAAGACCAAATACTTTGCGCACACTTTATTCAGAATAATTAAAAAGGTAATGGGCTCATTATTGTCTGCATCTGCTGACATAAAACGGGCCAATAGTCCCTTCGCAATCGTTTTCGCCTCGGACTCAATTGCCTGTTCTGGCAAACACAGTGCGATCAGGCTAGATTGCATATACATCTCTAACATCTGCTGTTCATTGTCAGCATCAATCACTGTGAGATTATCAATACGCTCATCATATGAAGACTGGCCATATCGGATACTATAGCTGCCAAAACTATTCACTGATTCCAAATAAAGACGATTTCGGGTTGATGCCAGAATCCGTTTTGGGCGTGTGTAACCATCCCAATAAGACAGAATCTGTGCTACATATCCCCCACCAATGGCACCAAAGCCATGGATCCCAACAGTCAATTGATTGACACTTTGCGGAAATAATTCTTGTAATTGTGGCATACCCATTTCAGGGATATATTGATCCAAAGCATTCAGGCACTCATACATGTCCTGATAATAGAAATTTGCTTTAGAGAACATATGATCATTGGGTTCTTTAATATCTTTGAATAAAATCGTGATACCGCCAGCATCATAGGCTGAACAAATCCCGTTTTCCGAATCTTCAAACATTAGACATTGTTGTGGTTGTAAATTTAGTTTTTGTGCCGCTTTTAAAAAGATTTCTGGATGCGGTTTACCTTTTTCAACTTCATCCCCACAAACCAACAAATCAAAAAATTTATAAACATTGGCATTAATTAGATATTCTTCTGCAATTGCTCGACGACTTGAGGTCGCAACTGCCATTTTTAGACCAGACTTTCTTAAACGTTCTAAAACTTGAACCAAACCTTTTTTAATCGGCACACCATTTTTACGTACAGACTCCAATTCCACCTCATCTGCACGTTTGCGAATGGCAGTATAAGGAACATCTGTACCATAAAACTTTTGTGCCAGTTGCTCCGATGCTTTGGCACTTAAGCCGAGACACTGCATCAAATATTCATCAGAAAATTCCTGTCCAATCAGCTCTTTTGATGCCTGTTTCAATGTCTGGAAGCGCAGGCGCTCGGTATCAAACATTGTTCCATCCATGTCAAAAAGTGCGCCTTGAACAGGATAATCATGAAAAATAAGCATCTTTACTCCTTTATCTATCTTGTTATGACGTTTTATAGGGTACATAAAAAATCCCGTTAAAATCCAAAACGTCAATAAATGAAATAAATTTGATTAAAAAATAAACATAAAGGCGACTCATCATAGCAATATATGACTGAAACAGTCGGAATACTTGCATTATGAGGAAAAAGATGAGTCATTTTTAACCAAAATCCCTTTTATTCATCAAGTAGCAATGCAGTTTCACCTTCTTTTCGAATCAACATCCAACTAAAATAAAGGCCAATCGATAGGGTTAAGAACAGTAATAAATAGAATGGGAAATGGGTATTAAAACGGTACAGGAATGTACTGAGTAAGGGGCCAACAATTAAACCTAATGCCTGTGTCGCCGTACAAAAACTTGCCATCTTAACCTGTGACTGTTGTGATACAGCCTGAGCAGCGCCTGTGGTAAATGCAGGTAATAAGCACGCCACAGAAATACCATAAAAAATATAACTGGCCTGAAATACAAAAATTGTAGGTGCGTAGAGTGAAAGTAATAGACCAAAACACATTGTGACCAAACCAATAATCACCAAACTATTTAATTTAAGCTGTAAAACTTTCACAATTAAAAGCTGAGTTAGCACCAAACAGACCCCAACAACCAACATGCATTGAGAAAAATAAACGGCACTCTGTTGGCTACTGAGATAAAACTTATCCTGAATATAAAAACCTGCCGTCATATTTAAAGTCACAATTGCAACATAAGTGACAAAACCTAGAGTTAACCAGATCAGACTTTGCTTCAGAATTGGCTCATTCACTCGTGCATTATCTTTATCTTGTTGCGGATTGAATGACTCAGCCTGAACTTGCGGACTTTTACTAAACAGGATGCCGAGTGCAATACTGACTAAGCCAAGTAAAGCCACAGCAATCCACATCGGGTAAAGCAAACCACCAAACAATAAAACTGAGGTTGCAAACGGGCCGATAATCATCCCAAAACTATTCATCGCACCAAACATCGCCATTTGCTTGCTACGATCAGCGGCTTCACTCGCATGTGTCATTACATAGCTTTGCAGACCAATTTGTGGCAAAGCCATAAAAATACCTGTAGAAGCACGACTCAATACCAGTAAGATAAAAATCAATAACGTGGGTAAAATCGCTTGTGTTCCAAAGTACAGAATTAAGGTGAAAATAGCCCAAGTAAAGGTCATTCCCCAAAAGCCATAATTGACGAGCTGGTTGGGAGATAGCTGACGTTTCTTTTTCGCAATCCAGATCGAGGCAATTGCCATACAGATTGCCCCTGCTGAAACAATCACACCACCTTGGAATTCAGATAAATGTAATTGTCGTGTCAATGGGGCAAGTAAAGGGAGAATCATGGAAAAACAAGTTCCATTGATCAAAGCAGCCAGTGCTAAAAACTTTAAAT
Source organism: Acinetobacter higginsii (assembly GCF_000369845.1). NCBI lineage: Bacteria > Pseudomonadati > Pseudomonadota > Gammaproteobacteria > Moraxellales > Moraxellaceae > Acinetobacter > Acinetobacter higginsii. The sequence goes on from NZ_KB850214.1 coordinate 95,884, forward strand.
TATTGTTCATCATGAAAATCATCAAAAGAAAAGGCATCTAAACAGATGCCTTTTTGATTAGATTAGTATTTGAGGGTATAACTCAAACCATAAGTACGACCTTGTGCAGCTAGACTAGAAATATCGCCATACACTGTCGAAACTGCTTGGCTATATACAGACTTATAATCTGTATTCCAAACGTTATAAACACCAAATCCTAATGTACCTGGACCGGCTTTCGCATTGGCAATCACATCCATCACTGCAAAACCTTTAATTTCTGCTGGTGGTCGGCTTCCATACTCAATTGCATCTTTACGCGCTTTATCTGTACCGCCAACTGCAAGAGTTTGAACGCGTAAACCTAGACCATCATTAAATTGCCAATCTGAATAGAGAGTCCCTTTTAAGGGTGCAACACGAATCGCATCTAACTCTTGCCATTTACCACTGGTATTTTTAAATTGACCACGAGTATAAGCCAAAGTACCACCGACATTCCATGCATCAGTCACCGCATACTTCACATTACCTTCTAGACCATAAACACGTTCATCGGTATCAATCACTTCGATTGCAAAATTTGGTGGACCAAATTTCAATGATTTATCCGACTTGTTATAGAACGCAGTAAGCCCTGTGGTTAGAGCATTGTCTTGTAGACGCCAACCTAGCTCAAAACTATTCACTTTAATTGGATCAATGGTTTGATTGCTTACAACAAAGTTTGCAGGTACATCTCGCAACATACGTTGTACGTCAGGTAAGTTTGCTCCTTGAGAGAAATTGGCAAAGACTTGTTGAGCATCTGTTAAATGATAAACAGCACCTAAGTTAAATAAAGTAGCATCATGCTTGACCGAACCACCATTTAAAGTTTTAGGACTATATCCTGAGACAAGGTCTGCAACCATCGCTTCTGAATAAGGAACAGAGTCCTGTACTTGGCTATCAATACGCTCATGTCGAACGCCTGCTTGAAGGTTTAAACGATCAGTGACTTCAAATTGGCTCTGCAAGAAGAAACCTAACTTCTCCGTATCAACATCAGGACCAAAAGCATAATTTTTTAAAGGCTTGAACTTCAGACCATTACTACTCATAAAAGTATTTAGATCATAAAGTTGCGCGGTTTGCTTACCTTTTTCTTTATCATAATCTACGCCATAAGTTAAATTTAAAGCCCGTTCTGCAAGGTTTAATTTGCTTTGTAAAGCTAATCGTGCACCAAATACGTCAATATCTGTTTCAGACTGGGTGACGATATATGTTCCTCCACCTCGAATGGATGTATGTGCTAAAGCATTTGCACTCGGATAAAACCGACCTTTTTCTGTACGATAGTATGCTTCTGCATTTAAAGTCTGACCAAGAAAATCTTGGTTTTCATATTGTGCATTTACAGCTGCACGTTTCGTTCTTGGCTGAGTATTAAGTTCCAAACCTTTGACTGCTTTCTGGCTTGGTTTTGCACCTTTAACCAATAAAACAGCTAAGCCTGGACCGTAATCTGCCCCATAGTCACTGTCTTGTTCATCATTATAATATTGCGCACCAACACTAATACTTTGCTTGTCAGCAAACTGCCAACCTAAACGGCCATTAACATCGATAGTTTCCGTATCTTGACGATCCGTTTGTGCAACTTCAGGCCCAATTCGGTCACCGTGGCTGTCTTGAATCTCACCGCGTTTGGTATAGCTTGCTCCTAAGAAACCATTCCAATCGCCTTGTTTAAACGCAGCAGATTGATACGCTTCATAAGCCAAAGCATCATTTTTAAAGTTATCGCCTGACGTTACACCAAGTTTTGATTCAAAATGAACACCCTCAGTCGACCCTTTTTTAGTAATGATATTGATGATCCCGCCTGTTGCACCAGAGCCATAAATACTACTAGCTCCAGACACAACTTCAACACGCTCAATCATATCTGGGCTAATACTATTTAATTGACGTGAACTATCACGCGAACCCGTTTGTGGTACACCATCAATCATATACTGGACTGTACGGCCACGCATGGTCATTCCATAGTTACTGGTTGTGCCAGAACTTGGTGTTAGCGATGGAACGAGTAAACCTAAAATATCTGCTGTGCTTTTACCTGCGGCGGCTTGTTTTGCAATATCTTCTTGTTCAATGCGATACACCGTACCGGCAATTTCAGCAATACTTTGTGCTGAACGCGATGCAGTCACCACAATAGGTGCAAGTTGGGTTGGTTTCTGACTTGTTACAGCAGCAGTCGTTTGAACAGATGCATCTGTTTCAACTGTTTGAGCATATAGCTGAGTACTGATTGCTAAGCTTAACAGCGTTAATGATGTCGAAAGTGAACGTACTTTCATAAATTACCCCTAGGTGAGTTGTTCCGTTTGTTTTGCTTTGTGGATTAACACTTGGCTGAGCAAGACGCTCAACACAGATGCTGCTGCGAGAATGAGATAGAAATTTCCATAACCAAATGCTTTGGCCAAGAAGCCAGACATTGCACCGCCAATGAAATAAACCAAGAGTTCAAAACAGACCAAAATAGTGAAGTCTGTTCCAGCTTGTTCCTTAGAGCTGGTATGCATGAAGTGCGCATATAAAGCAGTCATCGCGATATAACGAATCGCCAAAATAACCACAACAAATAGCCCCAATAACATGTGCCACTGATTAAACCAGCTGAGTAAAACCGCGATGCCCAGTAAGGCATAGACCAAACTGCGTCCCCAACCAGCCCAAATCAGTAATTGTGTTGCTGCTATTTTTTTTAGCAGAAAGGCAGCTGTCACTGCTGCCAATAACCCAATGCCCGCGCCAATCACAGACATCAGTACACCAATCTCTGCCAATGACCATTTTTGATCGATCAACATCGGATTCAGCATGGCCATGGCTGGGGCTTCAACCACGCGATAACAGACAATCAAAGCCAAGGCCCAAAGCATCTCAGGGCGCTTAAAGGCTCGCATCAGACTCGGTGCTTGCTTGGCAATTTTTTCAGTATTGGTTTTTTCTTTGATTTGAAACACTGCAAGCATGGTCAGTGCTGTCATTGCAGCTAAACAAATCAGCGCGGTTTGCCAACCATACAATTGATAAAGCCACAAAGTTGCAGCGCCACCTATCATACTGCCCAGTGCCACGCCTATACTTTGCGCCATACTGCCTAATCGGTATTCAGATTCGGAAAATGTTTCAACCGTATAGCCATCAATCGCAATATCTTGGGTTGCGGCAAAGGTTGAAATCCATAAACCGACAATGACAAATACACTTAGACCATAATCGAATTGAGTCAACGCTAAGGCAATGACACCGAATACCAAGGCGATTTGAGTGAATAAAAGCCAAGTTTTGCGTTTACCAAGTGCCTTAAAATAAAAACGATCAATTAAGGGTGCCCAAAAAAACTTAAATGCCCATGGGATATATAGCAGCGACAACATGCCAATCCAGCGTAGATCGACCCCTTGATGACGTAGAATCGCAGGTAAGGCAACATTGTAAAAGTACAGCGGCAATGCATGTGCAAGGTACAACACCACCACCACAGATAAGCTCAGCGCAGAGACTGTTTTGATTGGAAAATCTTGGTCAGGTTTTATTTGTTGATTCATAAGTACCTCTGCATCGCCCATTGCACGGCAGCGGTCTTTTCTAAACTGACAAAATAAGGAACATGCCAAGCTTTTTGCAAAGCTGGCGTGTCTAATCGAATACGATCTGCCTCATCTTGGGCAATTCGAGCAAGGCCTAAACAATACTGGTAAAAATCTTGTTTATATTGTTTGTACCATTGCCCCTGAATCACCCGATATTCTTCGGGAAATTCAGTGTTTGGCTCGGTTTGCATAATCAGCACAAAACTTCTTTTTTGTTCGAAATATTGTTGAATATGCATTAACCATTGCTCAAATTCTGCCACTGAGACATGCGCGGCAAAGCGCATGTCCAAGATGTGCATCTCATTGATAGATAGGCTCATGTAACACTCAGGATTTTGGCTGGCTGATTGGCTAGCTGTTGTTGTGACGTTTGGTAATATTCACCAAACTTGTTATAAAAAGTTTCTCTAAAGCAGTAATACAACATTGCCGTTTTTTCTGGCATAGGAATTAAACGTTGAGTTTCGTAGCAGAGTTCTGCAACCACAGCGGCATAAGGTTTAACCGTATGATCAGGCTCACCCACAATTTTCTTGGCTTGTGAATGTTCAAAAATATAGAAGCTGAGCAAACGAATGGTTGGACGTAAAAAGCCCTTACCAAACACAGATTTATCACCAAATAGCAAATGCCAACCGAGATCATTGTCATCACCTTCGTAATAACGACCTAAACGATCACGCTTACCTTCATAGATCTCGGTATAGCCCACATCTTTGCCATCCACACCCACAATCAATAAACGTTGATGGTCATCCGCCAGCATCTTGTCGAAGTAAACCTGTAAATCCAGTTCTGACTTATTCAATTGCCACTGTGGAATGACATGTGGCTCATGCATCCATTGATGTAGCAAAGGAATATCTTGTGGGTATTGCACTTGGCGTAAGTAGTATTGTGTGCCATCTTCGTGGTATTCAAAATAATCTGGTAATTGCTGAGAAATAGTTTTCATATCGAACCTTTATAAATTTAGAAAAAGACTTAACCCGCTTTAGATTCAGCTTGTTGAGCTGACCATTCAGCCAATGTTTCAGGGCTCACGGGATTTGCAATTGGATCAAGGAAAACAGGCACAGGACGCTCTGCTTCATCGTTATAACTGGTGGTAAATAAACGAACACGGTTTAAACAAATTTTGGTGTACGTTGGGCGCAGCATGGCAAATTTTTCAGCTCGTTCAGCCAGTTCTGGATGTTGTTGGTTAAACGCAACAATGGTGTTGGAAATGGTCTGCCAGAAATCGAGTTCTGAATATTCTGGATAATCTTGTAAGAACACATTACAGATATAACGGTAATGCACCATGAACAGCCCAGTGAAAATGAAATGACTTAAATCTGTTGCTTCATGACGTAATAACAAACCGCCTTCAGATGGCAATTGAGCCAATTCAGGGAAATCTTCATCCACTAAATTGATGTCATCAATGAAGTCTTTTAATACCAAGGCTTTTGGCACACCATTTTCATGTACCAACATGGTATTTTCACCATGCGGTGAAAAAGCCAAGCCGTAGCGATACAGGCAAAGCAGTAACGGACTGAGGCAGACTTGAGCAAATTGTGCTAACCAAGCCAGAGGACTCAAACCAGACGCTTGAATCAGTACACTTAGGATCGATTGACCTGAAATATCTCGGTGTAATAGTGCTGCTTGGGAAAGCACTTGTTGTGATGGATCAACATAGCGATCGACACTTTCACGCCACAAGCAACCAAACAATTCTTTAAATTGATAAGGTGCACCTTCAATTCGGTCAAAACAAGGTTGGTGAATGGTTAAGCTCGCCACTTCACCCAAGAAAATCACGCCAGTTTTTTGTAAGTCTTGATCTTGCTGATGGATTTGCTTTAACCACGCGGTTACAGCTGGGGCTGCAAGATTACGTTTTGATGGGAGTCCACGATAAACAGCGGTATTGAAAATACTAACAGGCAGTTTAATGTAATGACGTTGTAGGTTTGATGTGTTGCATAATGTCCGAATAGACTGCATTGGCACATAGCTGTCTTGGCTAATGTTCAGCTCAATAATTTTTTGGTCAACAATTTCATTGGCATAAGTTGGAACCAGCCATTGATGCCATTGCCAAGCATGTACAGGAATCAAAAAGTAATTTTGCGGATCTAAATTCTTTTCTTTCAAAATTTGGATGAACTGTTGCAGCTCATTAGCATCAAATTCATGTTGATATAAACCACAAGCATCCCACTGCTTTGTACTACGGAACTCAGCCAAATCACGATGTACGGCCAACCATAATACTTTGACTTCTGGTGATAGCTCTGGTGCAGCACTTAAATAATCGTCATAACCAAAGCCCATGCGGCCTTTGCTCATAATCAACCAAGGGTGACCACGTAGCATGCCTTCAACTTTATAGTGCGGTTCAGTCAGCACGGCTGTGCTTGGTAAACGCGCTTCATTAAATAAATGCGCTTCTGCCAACCAAGTATTATTCATTTCCTTAATCAAATACGCTTTGGTGAATGGCTTTACGTTTGCCTTGTCAGACATTGCGACAATAAACTCATGTAAATTCCAAGCAGGCTGATCACTGTGCTGACCGTTGCTTACATCACGTACTGAGCCTTCCTGAATATTCCAGTGTCCAAGCAAATATGGGTGGCCTTGGAATTCATAATGACGATTGCCTAAATCTAACTGATAACGTCCTGTTGATAAGGCTTTAACTTCAATAATTTCTTCATATAGAAACTCTGCAATCGCCATTTCAATGAGACGCTGTCCAGCGGCACGCCATTGCTGCTGATTAATTTTTAAAGTTGCAAAGTTCATATCAATTTCTCATAAGTTGAATGTACAGACACAGTTTGTGTACGTGTATTTGCACAACGACTACCTGCATGCGTTGTAATCGTGCTCTGTTCTGTTTTCTTTAAAATAGACTGGTTTTGGCTCACAGCTTTTTCAGAAACACCCTCGACTGAAAGTGCTTGGTCATCTGCCATTTGGATTTTAGGATTCTGATTGAGCTCAAAATGCTGGAAGGTCTGCGCCTGCTGATCGAGTTCATAAAGCGACTCACCAAGCAACTGGTTAATAATCGTCGCTGCACGATAAGCGCCAAGCCCTAAGTCTGGTGTACCGACCCCATGGCTATGCATTTCCTGATTCTGGACAAAAATATGACCATTTAGATGATGTACAACACGATAGTCTTCAGTGATTTGCCAACGCTGTTTATGATCAAATTCAATATAAGGTTTCAGCAACTGCATAAAACCAAAATCAGGGGTAAAGTAACCTGTTGCAGCAACCAGGAAATCACAATCTAAATGGAAAGCCTGTGTCGTGGAACGATGTTGGAAATGCAGTCGAATTTTTTGCGTATCTAAGACTTCTGCATCTTTCAAATCACATTGGCTATGTAAATGTGTCTGCAAACTTTGACCCGCAATGCTACGGTGATAAAGTTTTTGATAGATTTCACGGATGGTCTTTGCACTAATGCCCTTGTATAACAAAGACTGCTGCTGCAATTGTTGCTCTTTCTTTTCAGCTGGCAAAGCATAAAAATGCTGTGCATAGTCTGGGCTAAAATGTTCCAGCCCCAATGGTGCATATTCCATTGGAAAGAAGCCCTGAGAACGAGTAAACCAGTGTAGGTCGAACTGATGATTGGCTGTATCTTGCTGCTCATCAAACAGATCAATAAAGACTTCGGCTGCGGATTGTCCTGAACCAAGTACCACAACATCGCCGTGTAAATCTGTATCGGCATGCGTCATGTATTGCGCAGAATGCAGACATTTTTGTGGCTGTTGTTGCTGCACTTTAGCCAAACATTCAGGCAAGTAAGGCACATTACCGCTTCCGATAACCAGATGACGGCATAAATAACTGTGCTGAACACCCTCCGATTCCACCACAACTTTAAAGCCAATGGTTTGAGGTTCGATCTTCAAAACACGAGATTGATATTCGATACAATCAAGTTGTTCTGCAACCCATTGACAGTAATGGTTATACTCACAACGTGGAATATGCGGTTGTTCTAAAAAGTAAAATTTATATAAACGTTGCTGATGGCGCAGATAATTCAAAAAGCTAAATGGGCTGGTTGGATCAACCATTGAGACCAGATCCGCCATGAACGGCACTTGCAATACCGTATTGGGTAACTGCATTCCTGCATGCCAGTCAAACTGGGCTTTCTGCTCAAAAATTGCATAGTTCAGTGTGCTTTTATTATGCAGCAGGCTGGCCAGACTCAGATTAAATGGCCCTAGACCAATTCCAATAAAATCAAGCATAACTGACATCCTTCTGTGAAATACGCAGCGGATTTGGCAGTTCGACATAGACAGATTGGTTCTCGACAGGCGCAATCAGCTCATCTAATTCATGTAAACGTGTGAGCAAATTACCTTTATAAGGCAAGGTTGCATTGAACAATAATCCCTGTAATAAGGTACTGTCTGGATATTGCTGCAATTGTTCCTGCAAGAAACTTGTTAGATGCCCAAGTAATTCATCTTCAGTAATATAGCCTGTTGCGCCAATCGCATTAATAATGCCAAACAAGGTATTGCCAAAGAAATAATAACTAAAACGTTCATCCACGAAATCTTTAGGCCCGACGGCAAACGCTTTTTCTTTCAGCTCAGGCAGCGCTTGCAGAATTTCAGTGGCGAACTCTTCGATATAATAAAAACCTTGGTTATCACGTAGCCATAAGCTTTTTGGGAAATGATTCTCTAGTTCCAACAGCACATTTTGCTGATGCGATTCAAATGCCATACCATGGCGATGATAGACATACATCAACGGTTGCAAACTGACTTCAAGGAAACGATTAAACCAATCCAGAGCAATTTCTGAGAAATCAGTTTCATGATGTGCTTTTGCAATTTTTGCGAATAAAGCATTAAAACGATTTAGAGGTTTATTTGGATGATCCTGACATAAGGATGCAATACATGTAACTTGCTGTTGAGGATGGAATGGCTGATCGCGGAAAATACAGATACTTTCATTCACGACCTCATCATCAATTTTCAAAGCAATCCATGCTGGATCATTCACTGCTTTTAAGCTTGGGCACTGCTTTAAAATATTCTGACCAAATTCACTGTGCCATAGACGATGAGTGAGTTCACCACGGTGGCATTCTTTCGCTAAATTGACTCGGATAGAGTTGGTGATCATCACCGAAAGTGACGGCTTTACCATCCAAGGTGCATTAAAACTCGCCAGTGTTCGGATCGAAGTGGTTGGAGAAAATTGCCAGCCACGTAAGCCTACATCAATTAACTGCCCCGTTTGTTTTAAACGCTCAAACCAAGGCTTACTTTGCAAATAGCGGGCTTGCCAAGGATGTAATGGGAGTAATTTATATGCTGTGTGGGTCTTGAGCAGATTGAGATCATTTTCAGACAAATACCACTGTAACGCTGTTTTTAATTGAGCTGAAATACTTTCATCCGTAGCGCTGCCTTCTGAGATATAGTCCTGATGAACCAGCCAATAATGTAGTTGCGTCTTGCCTTTATGTTCAGGTGAAAACTTTAACCAGTCTTCATGTACAAAACCTGTTCTACTTTTCGGCGCTGGATGCATGCTATGCCCTAGAATCAGTGCCTGTTCGGTTTCAATAAAATTCTGGCCTGCTTTTACCAAGTCGTCGAAATCAGCTTCGCGCTGCGCTAAAAACTGTTGTAATGCATCACGACTCTGAATCCACTTCTCCAGCAAAGAAGCTGCATCTAATGGAATAGAGGACTCAAAAACCAATTCCTCAAGCAATAGCCCGACAATTGCAACAGTACTAAATGGTTTGACTTGTCCATGGATAATAATTTGTGGAAGATCTGCTAAACGATGTCGCCCGACTCGACTGACATAAGATAAAGGGAAATTACATTGCGCTTGAATAGAATGGATAGGGATTGATAACAGCGTCAAACCTTGGCTAAACGCTTGTTGTTGTGGACTTTGCTGACTGTTATCTAGCAAGTGACCTTTGCCAGTTTCTTGCGTATATGCATTGACGAAATGTTGCATCGCCAACCGATTGGCAAGTGATTGCATCTGACGGTATCCTCTTTCAAGAGAGTTAATTTGTTTTTCGAAATGTTTTAGGCCTGAAACACATCTTAAGCACAAGGGAGTTTGCGATTAAGATAGAACTAATGATAATTATTATCATTTACTATTTCAATTCCATAAAAGAACCTGAAAAATGCGATCTAATTTATTGAATTAATTTGTTTTAAATATTAATTTAGCTTAATAAAGATACAAAAAGATAATAATAATTCTCATTAAATAAAATGATAACTTTTTAATTGCTAATTGCTTTTGTAGATTCTTAAAAAAAATAGATATAACAATAATTTATAAAAAACATTGTCTGTAAAAATTATTTTTCTAGTCTAAAACATCAAAAAATTCAGCACTCAGTAATTTTGCGAGGTCCTGTGGATTAAGACCAATATCCAGTCCCCGTTTCCCACCACTGACATAAATTTTATTGAATGTTTGCGCCGTTGCATCAATAACCGTCTTTAGTCGCTTCTTCTGCCCCAATGGACTAATCCCCCCCACAAGATAACCTGTTAAGCGCTCCGCATCTTTAGGATTCGCCATTTGTAGTTTCTTACAGCCTACTGCTGTCGCCACTTTTTTTAGATTAAGTTGATGGTGTACAGGTAAGATTGCAATGAAATAATTCTTTTCATCGGTCACCATTAAGGTTTTAAAAACTTCTTCCACCTTTAAGTTGAGTTTTTCTGCAGCTTCTAACCCGAAACTTTTTGCATTCACATCATGTTCATATTCATGAATAGAAAATTGTATTTTATTTTTTTCCAATAGTTTACAAGCAGGTGTCATAACAATTCTGTATTTTTGTCTAATGTTGGTCGTGTGATAAGTGTAGCATTTTTAAATAAAGGTTTAAATTTGCTTAGGCTATTTTTGATATAAATCTATTCTTGATAAATACTCTAACAACCTCATATATTGGCTAACGGTGGAATAAACAGGCTCAATGGTTATATGAGTTATAAGCATAATAATTTGATGGCGATGCGTCAGAATTATTGGGATGATGAATCATCCAGCACAGTACAAGCTGAAAAACAATTTCTCAGAGAGATACTTGTTAAAGAAGGCGTTTTCAAAGATGCGACTTTAGACGACACCAAGTATTTTTTCTTTACGCTGCCAAGTATTATTATCGTTAAAGCGTATGCAGTTGGGTTTCACCACAGTCAAGTAAAACAGATGCTAGTGAAACATATTCACAGCAATCGTGCTGCGTTGATGAGGAAATCTTCACTTAAGATTCAGTTTAAAATTTAGAACATTTGTATAGTAAATAGCAAATTTCTACTTAGGCTATTTTTATGAAGATACCCTATTGCACAAATTTAGACTGATAATTCAAGAGATTGAACTATTTTAATACGTTCAAAAGCGGTAATATCCGCTACAATTCAAGTCTCGGCTTTCAACCCTCCGATTTCAGCATAGGACTTTTCTTTCATGTCAGATCAGAACGATAAGCTTAAGAATCTAAAAACCTCATCGGTGGATCGTCGCTTATCTATTGCAAAAGCTTCTCTACTTGCTGGAACACGCTGGGCGACAGCAAGTGCCACTTCTATATTCTCGAGCGAAGAAGAAAAAGAGAAGAAACGAAAAAAGGCCATGGCTGAGCAGGCACACTATTTAGTTTCTGAAATTGGTAAATTAAAAGGTTCAATTGTTAAGATTGGACAAATGATGGCTTTATACGGTGAACATTTTTTACCTGAAGAAATAACACAAGCCTTAAACACATTGAATAATCAAACAGTTGCACTGGCTTGGCCTGCAATCAAAACACATTTGCAAGAACAACTGGGCTCAAAATTAAATGATCTCACTATTGATCATGAGCCAATTGGAACAGCATCACTTGCTCAAGTACATCGTGCTACACGTAAGTCAGATGGTTTAGAGCTGGTCCTAAAAATCCAGTATCCTGGTGTTGCTGAAGCCATTGATTCGGACATGAATCTGTTCAAAAACATGCTGAAACTAACACGCATGGTGCCTCAAACCCGTGAATTTGATCAGTGGTTTGATGAAGTCCGTGAAATGATGCATCGTGAAGTAGATTATGGCATTGAAGCGGCAACCACACGTCGTTTTGCTGAGCGATTGAAAAATGATCCACGCTATGTAGTACCTGAAATTATTGAGGAATTTTGCGCTGAAAAAGTGTTGTGCATGACCTTTGAGCGTGGCGTACCAGTCAATAGTCCAGTGATGCTTTCCCTACCTCAAGAACGTCGCAACCAACTCGGTGAAGCGTCTTTAGAAATTGCGGTACGTGAGCTATTTGAATGGGGTGAAATGCAGACCGACCCGAATTTTGGTAATTACTTGGTTCGTTTAGGCAATGGTGATGACGTTAAAGATAAAATTGTGCTCCTCGATTTTGGTGCGATTCGACAATTCGACAATAACTTGCTCACGGTTGCACGCAATCTGATCCATGCGGGTTATGACCATGATAAGAATGCCATGGTCAAAGCCATGACAGGTTATGAATTCTTTGATGCCATGCCTGAAAATGTTAAACCAGGTATGGCAGATGTTTTCCTGATTGCAACAGAAGCATTTAGCTGCCCGAGCAACAATCCTGATATGCCAGCTGGTATTATGGATGATCAGGACCGTTATGACTGGAAAAAGAGCCAATTGCATAATCGAGTGATGCAACAGGCTGGTCAATCGATGGCTTCACGCTATTTCTCGGTTCCACCTAAAGAGTTTATGTTCATTAGCCGTAAATTTATTGGTGCTTATACTTTTATGACCGTGATTGATGCGAAAACCAATGTACGGAAAATGATTCCGCAGTTTGCTGAATAACTTACCTATGCTGTATTTAAAAGGCCTGTCTAACTGATTAGACAGGCCTTTTTTATTTGCTTTACAGAACCGACTTAGGCACGAACTTCTTCAGTACTATTTTTTATTTCATAAGGCAAGCCGACATAATTTTCTGCCAAAGTCGTCTTGCCCGCCGTAGAGCCAAGAATATAGCTAAGTTCGGCTTGTTTAATCTTATGTTCAAACTCACTTTCTGTTTCAAAGCGATGCAACAAATGCGTCATCCACCAAGAAAAACGCTCGGCCTTCCAGACCCGTTGTAAACATTTTTCTGAATATTCCTGAATGCCCTGATCTGAACCTTCGACATAATATTGAATCAATGCCCTGGAGAGATAAGCAATATCTGAGGCTGCCAGATTCAACCCTTTTGCACCCGTTGGTGGAACAATATGTGCAGCATCACCTGCTAAAAATAGCTTGCCGAATCGCATGGGTTCAGTCACAAAACTGCGTAGCGGTGCAATACTTTTTTCGATTGATGGGCCTATTACCAACTTTTCTCGGCTTTCAGCATCTAAACGCAATTTCAGCTCTTCCCAAAATCTCTCATCGGACCAATCTTCAACTCGATCATTAAGCGGCACTTGCAAGTAATAGCGGCTACGTGTTTCTGAACGCATACTACATAAAGCAAAACCACGTTCTGATTGGACGTAAATCAATTCATCGGCTACAGGTGGTACATCGGCTAACACGCCTAACCAGCCAAATGGATACACTTTTTCATAAGTCTTGATTTTATCCTGAGGCACACTGGCTCGGCATATTCCATGATAGCCATCACAGCCTGCAATAAAGTCACAGTGAATTTGAAATACCTGCCCTTGATGTTCAAATTGCACTTTAGGTGTTTGATAAAAATCGCTAACCTGTACATTGTGTGCTTCATAAAATGATTTAAGTTGTGCGGCCTCACGTGCCATCATCAAATCTTTGGTCACTTCTGTTTGACCATAAACCGTGACTTGCTTTCCACCTGTCAATGCAGATAAATCAACGCGGTGCTTCTGTCCATTGGTGAGTATCTCAATGCCTGAATGCGGCAATCCTTTCTCGTTTAGATGTTGATCTACACCGGCCTGCTTAAGTAAATCAACAGATACTTGTTCCAAGATGCCAGCACGTATTCGCGAAGCGACATAATCTGCACTACGTTGTTCAATAATAATATGCTCAATACCTGCTTGATATAAAAGCTGCCCAAGTAGCAATCCAGCTGGACCCGCACCAATAATCGCAACCTGCGTTGTTAAAATTTCCATGACATCTTCCTTGTGATCTCCTGTCATTTAACTTACTGCTTTTAAGTTTTGTACACGATATAGCCAAGTCGAAAAGAACCGTTTATCATTTTATTTGTCCGGATAGCGGACAAAACATCACAATAACAGGAATGGAAGCATGGTTAAGGTTGATGCTGTGTTAGAGCACCCCAATTCGCATGAACAGATTCGTCAGGAAGACTACATTGCAGGCTTAGCAAAGGGTTTAGTTTTACTGGAGGCTTTTGGGGTTGATCGACAACGTTTAAATGTCACTCAAGTGGCTGAACGGACTGGAATTAGCCGAACAGCAGCACGGCGTTATCTTAAAACTTTAAAATATTTAGGCTATTTAGACACAGATGAACATTATTATTGGCTCACCCATCGTGTGTTACGTTTCTCAAGTTCTTATTTAAGTTCAGCACACCTGCCTAAAGTTGCCCAATCCTTCCTTAATCTTTTATCTGCACAAACGTCATTGACCTTTTCCTTGGTGGTCTTAGATGATAACGAGGTGGTGCCGATCGCCCGTAGCTATCTGCCTCAACAAGATAATCTCAGGGTGAGCCCTTATGGCATGCATTTAGGCAATCGTCTACCTGCACACGCAACGTCAACAGGGAAAGTCTTATTGGCTGCCCAATCAGAGACAGCTCAACACGACTGGATTAAAAGGTTTGGTTTAAAACGTTTAACCCCTTTTACAATAACGGATGAAAATAAGTTCTTTGAGGTGCTGAAAGGTATTTCACAAGCAGATTATTGCCTTTCTAAAGAAGAACATGAACTCGGTGTCATCGCAATTGCAGTACCTGTGATCAATGCTCAAGGAAAAGCGATTGCCGCTGTAAACTGCATGTCACAGACCAATCGTGTACAAGAAGATTATTTAGTGCAACAGATTTTACCGCTACTACGCAACACCGCCAACGAACTGCGTAATGTGATTTAGCAGCATTTGTCCCTAGAGTTTTAGGGACAAATCACAAGGAATTTGTTAACCCTACTTAAAATGGATAATGTGGTGCTTGCGCCTGAATGGTCATCCATTGCCATTGGGTAAACTCATCCGCATTTGCAGGCCCACCAATCCGTGTAGCATTGCCTGATGAACCAAAGCCGCCAAAAGGATTCACAGTTTCATCATTTACGGTTTGATCATTGATATGCAATAAACCTACATTCAATTGTTGGCCAAGCTGCATGCCGCGCCCAACATTGGCAGTAATAATCCCCGCTGAAAGCCCATAGTCACCATCATTTGCAAGTTCAATTGCCTGTTCATCCGTGCTAAAAGGAATCAGAACGGCAACAGGACCGAAAATCTCTTCTGTAAAAATCGGATTGCCCTGTGTTACATCAGCTAAGACCGTTGGTTCAAAGAAAACACCATTGGCTTGTCCACCAACTTCAAGTTTTGCACCATGCACAATCGCATCCTTAACCAGCTGTTCGACCCGTTGCGATTGCTTGGCATTAATCAGTGGGCCAATCGTGACATCACTTTGCAAAGGATTACCCACCACAAATTTTTTGACCTTCTCAAGCACACGTTGTTTGACTTGAGGATAAATCTTCTCCTGAATCAGGATTTTTCCAGAAGTCATACAAATTTGACCCGAATGCAAAAAAGCACCCCACGCGATATTCTCTGCTGCAAGCTCAATATCAGCATCATCCAGAATAATCAGTGAGTTTTTACCGCCTAACTCAAGCGATACTTTTTTCAGTGTTTTAGCCGCATTGGCACCGACAATACGACCTACATGGGTTGAACCAGTAAACTGGATACTGGCAATATTTTTATCCAAGGTCAGGGCCTCACCCACTTCAGCACCACCAGGCAGTACATGTAATAGCCCTTGTGGTAAACCAGCCAATTCAAAAATACGGGCAATTGCATAACCGCTACAGACTGCAGTGCGTTCATCAGGTTTTAGTACTACTGCATTTCCGAGTGCTAAGGCTGGTGCAACCGCACGCAACGCAAGATATAAAGGAAAATTAAACGGCGAAATCACACCAACTACACCTAAAGGCACTCGCTTGGCTAAACTCAGTTTACCTGCCGTAGTTGGCAATAATGTGCCCTGATCAGCCGCGGGTAATCCAATACAATGCTTTAATATCTGTATCGAGATATTAATCTCAAAACCTGCTTTTAATTGTAGCGAACCGCTTTCTTTCACCAGCCACTCGATAATTTCAGCCTGATGCTCCGTTAGGATCTGAACTGCGCGCTCAAAAACCATCTGACGCTCTTGATAACTGAGCGCCCACCATTGCTTTTGTGCAATCTTGGCTTGCTGAGCTGCATCGACCACATCGGATGTATCTGCATATCCAATCTGCCCTAAGGACTCACCTGTCGCAACTTCAACCACTTGATAACCGTTTTTGGCAGATTGCCATGTACCACGAAATAATTTTTGATCCCAAATTTCTTTTGTTAAAATAGACATCATTAACCTCGTTGTATTTCCTTAAATAGAGTATTCACTTTTAGGCGGGTTTATATCTAAAAATGTACGGGCAAATGCTTGCCTGCATTTTTCTGACGAAGGAGTAGAAAAACTTAGACTCCATCATCAACTAATATTTAAAAACAAACTGTTGTTTTTGATGTCTTGTTATCGCAAATGTTCAAAAGAAATTGATCAGCTCAAATGGTCTATTTATGCCGTTGTTGGCTTGATTTGGTGATCAGACTGAAAATCTTGATAGGTCTTACGATCATGTGAATTTTCAATCAAAGGCAGGACTTCTGTCATACTGTTTAAACAACGCTGTGCAAGCTCAATATATTCTTGAGTGCCCTTTATTTTCCATGCGCGTTCTTGTTCTGTTAAATCTCGCACAACTTTTGCTGGGCTCCCCATTGCCAGTACATTGGCTGGAATTTGATCTTTGGTTTTGACCAAACTATTTGCGCCAATTATGCTATTTTCACCAATCTCGGCATAATCCAAAATGACGCTATTCATACCAATCAACACATTTTTACCGATACGGCAACCATGTAAAGTCGCAGCATGACCAATATGTCCCATTTCTTCAACAAGGGTGACACTTTGCGGAAAGCCATGAATGATGCAACTGTCCTGTACATTGGCATTTGCTTTGATATGAATACGGCCAAAATCCGCACGCAATGAGGCAAATGGCCCAATATAAGCTCCAGCTTCAATAATCACATCACCAATTAAAACCGCAGTGGGATGAACAAATGCACTGGGGTGAACCACAGGAATCACCCCATCAATGCTATAGCAAGGCATGACTCAATCTCTCATTACTTTGGGTTAAGCCGCCAAAACGACGCCAGAAAGGTGCTGTTGCATTTGGCATTGGCCCTTCCGATGTTGCCGCAACCGATAAGAAATAGTCATCAGCCGCTTCAAAGACTTTTTTGTAGATGTTCATGGATAATGTGCGGGCATTGACTGCAGGCCAATCCGCGGATAATAGTTCCAAGGGCAATGCAGGATCTTTCAGTAAAATACGACGATAGTAATGAATCAATAAGGTCCGAATCTGGAAGGCTTGAATCGGTTCAATACTTTCGTCATCCTGCATCAAAATCACGCCAATCTCTCGAAACATATCCAGAAATTGCAGATAACGTTGACGTAACTCATCAATCGGCCAATTGGTTTCTAACATACGACCAATCGTTTCGGTTGAGTTATTAAACAGCTGTAAGGTCTCGGCCTTAAACACTACCACCTGTTCACTCATATTTAAGTCAACCAACAGCTTTTGTAGCTGCAAGCGGTTTGAACCTGGATAAGCCATCAGATTGGTAGAAATATTAGCAAAACCCAACCATTCCAGTTCTTTCTTTAAAAATGCCTTATTGTCTGTATCCAGACTCGACATCAAAATCAGATCCCAAGAATGATCCCACTCTTTCATCTGATCATTATAAATCCGTTGCTCAGCCTGCAAATATTTGGAACGACTGGCATCGGTAATGCGGTAGAAACTGGTTCTGCCAATTTTATCTGAACCAAGCCAATCACTTTTAACCAAACGAAAAACAGAAGTTCGTACAGCACGATCATTAAAATCAAACAACTCCATTAACTGAATCAAGCTGGCAAGACTGATATTTCCACCTCGATGCAGCACTGAATCGCCAAAAATAGTCGAAATCAATGAGGTACCACTTAAGGGTTCATTCTGAATAATTGAATCAATAATTTGCTGTAACTTTACACTCATACTTTTATCTTGGCATTTAGATTCAGGATATAGGGAATACTATACCCTGAATGGTTATAATGTTAAGCAATCTGACGCATATCAATGACGCGTTTTGCTTTACCTTCGGATCGTGGCAAGGTCAATTCATTCACCACTTCTACCGTAACAGAAATCCCAATCATGGTTTTAATCCGCTGCATCAACTGTTGAGCCAATTGCTGCGCCTGCTTGTCACAGTTATGGCACATTTCGGTACGGATATGCAAAGTATCCATATGCCCTTTCTTTGCCACCAGAATTTCATAATTCGGTACCAGACTCGGCACTTGTAAAATCTGTTCTTCGATCTGTGTCGGGAATACATTGACACCGCGAATAATCAACATGTCGTCACTACGCCCCACAATCTTGTCCATACGACGCATCGCCAGATTCTGACCTGCCAATAAACGGGTTAAATCACGGGTACGATAGCGGATAATCGGCAAACCTTCTTTGGTGATGGTGGTGAATACCAGTTCGCCCAATTCACCATCTTTACATACTTCACCTGTTTCAGGATTGATGATCTCAGGATAAAAATGATCTTCCCAAATGGTTAAGCCTTCACCTTCGCCCAGACACTGCATCGCAACCCCTGGCCCCATAATCTCCGATAAACCATAAATATCCAGCGCTTTGATATTTAAACGCTCTTCAATTTCACGGCGTAACTCGTTGGTCCAAGGCTCAGCACCAAAAATCCCGACTTTTAACGAGGTATTACGGGCACTGCCTAATTGCTGCTCCAGTTTTTCAATAATGCTGACACAATATGATGGCGTCACCATAATTGCCGTCGGTTTAAAATCCTGAATCAGTTGCACCTGTTTTTCCGTCTGCCCACCTGACATTGGAATCACAGTTGCACCTAAGCGTTCAGCGCCATAATGTGCGCCTAAACCGCCTGTAAACAGACCATAACCATAAGCAACCTGAATCATATCTTTGGCGCTTAAACCTGCCATACGTAAACAACGCGCTACGATATCCGACCAAGTATGAATATCTTTTTGGGTATATCCAACTACGGTGGGTTTCCCTGTGGTACCTGAAGAAGCATGTAAACGAACAATTTGTTCCTGCGGCACAGCAAACATACCAAAGGGATAGTTATCTCTTAAATCCTGTTTAGTGGTAAATGGAAACTTGGCCAGATCATCCAAGTTGACGAAATCATCGGGATGTACACCTGCATCGTCAAACTTTTTCTTATAGACAGGGCTATTGGCATAAACATATGTCAAGGTGTCTTTTAAGCGTTTGGTTTGTAGCACTCGTAACTCCGCAAGCGTCATTTTTTCTACATCTTGTGTTATCAGGCTATCCACTGCCGTCTCTCCTATGTCGTTATATTATTCAAACCGTTTCAATTGCTTTAAGCTAAATTTTCTAAGATCAGGGCGACACCTTGCCCAACACCAACACACATGGTGCACAGTGCATATTTCCCTTGGCGTCTTTTTAGTTCTCTGGTGGCAGTCATCACCAAACGTGTCCCGCTCATCCCGAGTGGATGACCCAATGCAATTGCACCACCATTCGGGTTGACACGAGCATCATCATCCTTGAGACCTAACTCACGCATACAGGCCAATGACTGTGCTGCAAAAGCTTCGTTCAGCTCAATCACATCCATTTGATCTAAACTGAGGCCCGTTTGTTTTAATAGTTTTTGTACCGCAGGTACTGGGCCAATACCCATATATTTCGGTTCAACACCAGCACTGGCCATCGCCACCACACGTGCTAATGGGGTTAAACCATGGATATCTGCAAACTGACGATTGGTCAGCAACACACAAGCCGAACCATCGTTCACTCCCGAAGCATTACCCGCCGTCACCGAGCCACCTTCTTTACGGAACGGTGCTTTCAATTTTGCAAGGCTATCTAGACTGGTATCAGCACGTGGATGCTCATCCTGTGAAAAGACAGTGACATTCTTTTTACGATCAACTAGCTCAACGGGTAAAATTTCCCCCTCAAAAAAGCCTGCTTGTTGTGCCGCTGCCACTTTTTGTTGGCTACGAATCGCAAACGTATCCTGATCTTGTCGGCTAATCTGGTATTTCTCAGCCACATTTTCAGCTGTTTCGGGCATGCTGTCGGTGCCATGGTCAGCTTTCATTTTTTTATTGATGAAACGCCAACCAATCGTGGTATCAAATATTTCAGGACTGCGTCCAAATGCCTCTGTTGGCTTGGCCTGAACAAAGGGTGCCCGACTCATTGACTCGACCCCGCCAGCCAATACAAATTGTGACTCGCCAGCCTTAATTGAACGTGCCGCCAATCCGACAGCATCTAAACCAGATGCACATAAACGGTTCACCGTCATTGCAGGAACTGCCTCAGGTAAACCCGCTAATAAGGTTGCCATACGTGCCACATTACGGTTATCTTCACCCGCTTGATTGGCACAGCCTAAATAGACTTCATCTAAATCTTGCCAAGGTAGATGCGCATGTTTTTCTTTTAAATGTTTGATTGGCAATGCCGCAAGATCATCAGTACGCACCGAACTCAATGACCCTGCATAACGTCCAATTGGGGTACGAATAAAATCACAAATTAAAACGTCTTCCATGATCGCTCCTGCTTATGCACATTCTGTTAATTTTTTTGAATCGTCAGCAATCACACTTTGCTGCTTTGCCACGTATTGCTTGAGATAAAGACTTGCACGATATTTTTCTTCGCCATAGATGGCATATAAATTGTTTAACGTTGCCAAAACATATTCAGCGCCCAATTGCATCATCCATTGATACGGCCCTTTAGGATAATTGACACCATATCTCATGGCATTATCAATATCTTCCATAGTGGCAATCCCATGCAGACTGACCTCACAGGCTTCATTGATCAACAAGACAATGGTACGTAAAGTTAACAGTGCGGGATGATCGCTAATCCAAAGTACCTTGATCTGTTGTTGAGCAAAAAATGCTTCGATTTTTGCCAGATCTTCAGCTTGGCAAAGGTGGTTATGACTAAGAACCACCGCCTGTGCCTGCTCAAAATGATGATGCCAATCCATCAATACCGTTTTACAATTTGGATAATCGATATTGGCAGATTCTCCCTGACTTAGACGCAAATCAATATCATCAATTTGGATGATATTTTCATTGCTTGCTAAAGCATGAGTTAGGCCCAGACGTTCTAATACATGCGGACATTGAGCCCATGTACCTTTGACTTGAACATCAGCATGAAAAGACGACTTAGTAATAAGCTGAGGCTGAAAAGTCACATACTGATTTTTTTCATCATAGCTGTAAAAACCTTGTTTAGACTTACGCCCCCATGTACCCGCATCCACCAACTCTTTCTGAATCAGGCTTGGACGATAACGCGGCTCATAAAAGAAGGCTTCATAAACACTCTTGGTGACTGAGAAGTTGACATCTTGCCCGATTAAATCGGTTAACTCACACGGCCCCATCGCAAAACCACCACACTGCTTTAAGGCATAATCCAGTTGCTCATAGGTTGTGACCTGTTCTTGCAAGGCACGAAATGCTTCTGCATAAAAAGGACGGGCAATACGATTGACGATAAAGCCTGGAGTAGATTTGGTTAACACAGGAATTTTGTTCCAAGCCAGCATCAAGGCTTTTAAGACCTGACATAAATCAATTGGCGTTTTTAAGCCTTGTACAATCTCCACCAGTTTCATCACTGGTGCAGGATTAAAGAAATGCAGTCCAACTACACGCTCAGGATGTGGAATAGCAGATGCAATTGCAGTCACTGAAATAGATGAGGTATTGGTGGCAAAAAAGGTTTGTTCAGCACAAATAGCGGCAAGCTGCTTAAACAAAGCCTGTTTCACTTCCAGCTTTTCAACCACAGCCTCAATCACCAAATTCACATCAACTAAATCGTCTATACCATCAGCAATGCTCAAACGTGAAAGGGCTTGCTCCATCTGCGCTTGTGTCAGTTTGCCTTTTTCAACCAACTTGGTAAAAGTCTGGCACAATCCTTCAACGGCCTGTTTGGTCTTTTCACGGTCAAGATCATAGAGCACCGTAGAATGACCATTGATCATTGCCAATTGGGCAATCCCAATTCCCATGGTGCCCGAGCCAATCACGGCAATTTGGGCATGGGATAAATCAAAACTGATCATGCTTAGCGCCCCTGAAAATTTGGCTCACGCTTATTCATAAAGGCTTGGACGCCTTCACGATAATCTTCCGAACGCCCAGCAATACGCTGAAAATCTCGTTCTAAATGCATCTGTTCGTCAAAACTATGGTTACTGGATTGATGCATGGCTTTTTTGATCAGCGACAGGCCAAAAGTCGGTTGCTTGGCGAGTCGTTCAGCCAGTTCTGTGACCTTGGTTTTTAATTCGCTATCTTCAGCAACATCCCAGATCATGCCCCATTCTTTGGCTGTTTCAGCAGGCAATTTATCACCCAGTAACGCCAGCCCCATGGCACGTGCATGACCTACAGCACGTGGTAAGAACCAAGTTCCACCTGAGTCAGGTACTAAACCTAAACGACAGAAGGCCTGTACAAAGTTGGCAGATTTAGCTGCAATCACCAGATCACAGGCCAAGGCAATATTGGCACCTGCGCCTGCAGCTACTCCGTTCACCGCACAAATCACGGGCTTCGGCATATTCACAATGGTTCTAATCAACGGGTTATAGTAAGTTTCAATCGAGTAACCTAAATCAGGCGCCGCAGCATTTGGATCAACCACACGGTCTCCAAGATCTTGACCTGCACAGAAACCACGGCCTTCGCCACTGATCACGATGCAGCGAACCTCTTGTTTCTTGCTCCAAAGATTCAGAACCTCAGCGACCTCACGGTGCATCTCCACATTGAAACTATTCAATGCTTGGGGACGATTAAAGGTTAAATAACCCACCGCATTTTTTTCTTCCACGATAATATTTTTATAGTCCATCACTCACCTCTAAAGATTGGTTTTCTTTTTTCAAAGAATGCATGAATGCCTTCGTTTCGATCTTTGGTTGCTGCCAACCAGACAAAATTTTGTCGTTCTAATTTCAGTCCCTGACTCAATGTGGTTTCATGAATACTTTTGATTGATTGTTTGATCACTCGGATTGCCAAAGGCGCTTGTTTGGCAATTTTGCTTGCCAACTGGACTGCATATTCCACTGTCAGTGCTGTTGGCACCACTTCACTACAAATCCCATATTGCTGCGCTTGCTTGGCTGAAATCATTTCCCCTGTCATTGCCCAGCGCATGGTCAATTGCTGGCCCACCAGACGTGCCAGACGTTGGGTACCACCCGCACCAGGTAACATACCTAGACCAATCTCAGGCAAGGCAAATTTGGCATTGTCACCACAAATCACCATGTCTGAATGCAACACCAGCTCAAAACCTGCCCCCAATGCATAACCATTCACTGCTGCAATAATGGGTTTAGTAAAACCGTCGATCTTCTGCCATAGCTTTGGACGGACATCGAGCTGTAAGGCCACGGCATCCATTTCTGCCAATTCGCTTAGATCTGCACCCGCAGCAAAGCAATTGCGATTGCCTGTCAGCACAACCGCTTTCACGGCAGGATTCTGTTCTGCTTGTTCCAGCAGATCAGATAGACACTGTAAAGTGGCATTATTTAAAGCATTACGTTTCTCTGGACGGTTTAAGCTGAGTAGCATGACCCCATCTATTGGCGTTTCAACCTGAATCAAGGTTTGCATGGCTATCTCACCTCTACTCATCAAAACTCAAACGCACATTTGCGCCTTTCGGTAAAGTCTGGCAGCTCAGCACATAACCTTTTTCCACCTCATCATCTTCAAGGCTATAGTTCAGGAACATATCCACTTCACCTGAAAGCACCTTGCAGCGACAAGTGGCACAGACACCACCTTTACAGGCATAAGGCAAATCTGCGCCTGCACGTAAAGCAGCATCCAGAATACTTTCATCCTCTTGTCCCACAGCAACGATCAACTCTCGCCCATCCAACACAATATTGACTTTTTCTTCTTTACGGTTGGCATCGCTTTCCGCTGAACGTTTACGCACATGTCCCGTGTTAAAACGTTCGGTATGAATCTTATCTTTAGTCAAACCATACACAGGAAACAGGCGTTCAACGGTGTCCATCATTTCATCTGGACCGCAGGCAAATACATGGTCAAAGTTGGGTTCTAATAGCTCATGTTCAAATAATTGCTTCAGCTTGTTCTCATCAATACGACCATTCAATAACTCACTGTCATTGAATTCGCGTGAGAAAATATTGATGAGCTGAAAGCGTTCTTTAAACTGGTCTTTTAAATCCATAATCTGCTCGGAAAACATGGTTTGTTTCCAAGAACGATTGCCATACAACAAAGTAAAATTTGCCGAGTTTTGCTCAAACAACACCTGTTTTATGATGGAAAGAATCGGGGTGATGCCACTTCCAGCAGCAATACCTAAATAAGCTTGCCCACCTGTTCTGGCTGCTTTCTGAAAAAACACGCCCTGTGGTGGCATCACGTCCAGTACATCACCAACCTTTAAATGTTCATTAGCCCAATGGGAAAATTGGCCCTGATCAATCTTTTTCACCGCAATACTGATATCTTCTTTTGGTGCATAACTACAGATCGAATAACAACGGCGAATTTCACCCGCTTCGGTTAAATGGCGAATCGTCAGATGCTGGCCTGGCTGAAATTGGAACTGTTGCTGTTGTTCAGGCACTAGATCAAAAGCAATACAGATCGCCTGATCGGTCTGAGGTGTAATTGTTTTTACTTTTAATGGAATAAATTGGCTCATGGCTGATTTCCTTATCCAAGGCTTTAAATACATTTAAAATAATCAAAGGGTTCAAGGCAGTCCCGACATTTGTACAGCGCTTTGCAGGCAGTCGAACTAAACTCGGTCAGCAATCGAGTGTCACGGCTTTTACAGTGCGGACACACCACACCATCACTCAGATGCACATGCGTTCCGCATAGCTGTGCAGTCCCTTCTGGTGGCGCAATCCCATAGGCTTGCAATTTCTGCTTACCTGCATCCGACATCCAGTCCGTGGTCCATGCTTCAGATAAATCAATCATGACTTTTGCCGGAATTAGATCTTCCGCTGCCAATGCTTCGACAATCTGTGTTTTTAATAAGTCAGTCGCTGGACAACCGCTATAGGTCGGGGTCAATCGAACAATAATTTCTTGTTGTTCATTCAACTCAACACCGCGAATCATGCCCAGATCCACAACGGACAATACAGGAATTTCTGGATCACTGACTTTCTGTAGAACATCCCAGCATTGGTCAATACAATGGCGAATCATTTGCATGGCTACACTCCTTGTGTTACCAAGTCATCTCAGGATAACTACGCTGAATGGATTGCATTTCAGCCAACAAATATCCTAAATGTTCGGTATGCAAGCCTTGTTTGGCCCCACGACGGTAAGCACCATTCACAGGAATGCTCAGCTCAAAGCGCTTCAGCTCCGCAGTAACGGTTTGCTCCCATTGCGCCTTTTCAGTCGAAAAATCAGCAATGATGCCTTGCTCAACCAATGTCTGTTCTTCGGCAGTCAATTCGAACAGTTCAGCACTAAAACGCCATAAACTGTCCAACGCCTGCTGCACACGTTGATGCGCTTCGGTTGTACTCAGGCTTAAACGCTCCATCCAGCTGGTGGAGAAACGAATATGGTACTTGGCTTCTTTTAAAGATTTCACCGCCAATGCAGCGACTTCTGGCGTTGCTGATTGAGTTAAAGCGGTTAATAACAACACATGGTAATGATCCATCAACCACTGACGCACAATAGTCTGTGCAAAATCAGCATTCGGTTGTTCACATAGCAATAAATTGAAAAACTCACGTTCATTGCGGAAATAAGCCAGTTGATCTTCATCACGTTTTTCAGCTTCGTATTGTCCTGCCAAAGTCAGGAAATTTCGGGATTGCCCCAGTAAATCCAGACCAATATTGGCCAAAGCAATATCAATTTCCAGCTCTGGCGCATGACCACACCATTCAGCCAAACGTTGCGCCAATACCAGCTGGCTATCACCGATATGTAATAAGAACTTAGACAAAGCGATATTATTCATTTGCATACTCCCTTACATGTGCTCAATGCCATCAGGGATATGATAGAAAGTCGGATGACGATAGACTTTGTCCAATGCAGGTTCAAAAAACTCCGCTTTTTCATCAGGCTGTGATGATTTGATCAATTCTGAACGAACCACCCAGATGCTGATGCCTTCATTACGGCGGGTATAGACATCACGTGCGTGTTGCAGCGCAATTTCATCATCAGGTGCTCTTAAACTGCCGACATGACGGTGGCTTAAACCTTGTTTACTGCGCACAAACACTTCATAAAGCGACCAGTTGTTGTTATTTTCCATTGCATTATCCTCAAATTTTTCCGTAAATTTTGCTTAAGCAACTTTATCGGCTTGGGCTTGCTGCTTTTTGGCATACGCCACAGCGGCATCACGTACCCACTTGCCATTTTCCCAAGCCTTACGACGTGCTTCGATCCGTTCATGATTACAAGGCCCGCGACCCGCTATCACCTCATTAAATTCTTGCCAGTCAATTTCGCCATAGCTGTAATGACCTGTTGCCTCATTCCACTGCAAATCAGCATCTGGTACAGTTAAACCAAGCTGCAACACCTGTGGCACAGTGTTATCGACAAACTTTTGACGCAATTCATCATTACTAAAGCGTTTGATTCCCCATGCCATGCTTTGTGCACTATTAGGAGAATGATCATCACTTGGGCCAAACATCATCAATGCAGGCCACCAAAAACGATTCACCGCATCTTGCGCCATTTGTTTTTGTTCGGGTGAACCAGCCGCCAATGTCATCATGGCTTCAAAACCTTGACGTTGATGGAAACTTTCTTCTTTGCAAATCCGTACCATGGCACGTGCATAAGGACCATAAGAGGTACGGCATAAAGCCACTTGATTCACAATCGCAGCACCATCAACCAGCCAGCCAATCGCCGCGACATCAGCCCAACTAATGGTTGGATAATTGAAGATGGATGAATATTTCATTTTTCCATCAATCAATTTTTCCATCATCTCATCACGGTCCGCACCCAAGGTTTCTGCGGCACTGTAAAGATAGAGACCATGCCCTGCCTCATCCTGAACTTTTGCCAATAGCACGGCTTTGCGCTTCAAGGTCGGTGCACGGGTAATCCAGTTGCCTTCTGGCAGCATACCGACAATTTCTGAATGACCATGTTGCCCAATCTGACGAATCAAGGTTTTGCGATACGCTTCCGGCATTTCATCTTTGGCTTCGATGGTGATGTCATTGGCGATATTGTGCTCAAATTTCTGATACTTATTTTCCATTTGTAGATTCCCTTGAGAACTCCGTCCATGAATCTATTTTTCGATACACAAAAAATAAAGTCAATCAATATTTTTGTATCAAATTAAAATCAACCAACAATCTCAGATTAAATAATTGTTTTAATTATATTTAATAAAATAAATAAAAATTAATTTGGATTTTTAAAACAAATTTAGATTGACTTTTAGCCCAATCAGGATGAAATTATGAATCATATTTTAAGTATTTTTATAATTGATGTATCACATAAAAATGGAGTTTGATCATGCTTGAACAAGCACAACGTGAAGAAACAGCACAGGACACTACATACCAAAACCCGACTCAGCAGCTGACACAACTGCCTTCTTATGTCTATGGAACGTGGCACTCAAGCCATCAAGATTTACGTAGCGTTATGCATGCCATTACTGGCGAGCCAATCTATACTGTCAGCAGTCACGGCATCGACATGCAACAGGTGGTTAAGTATGCCAAGAAGAATGGTACCGAGCTGGCAAACTGGACTTTTCATCAACGTGCCAATGCCTTAAAACAAATCGCTCAACACTTACTGGAACAAAAAGAACAGTTCTATGCGCTTGCCTATGCCACTGGTGCAACACGAAAAGATGCATGGATTGATATCGAAGGCGGTGTTCAAACCTTATTTGCTTATTCAAGTCTGGTACGTCGTGAGCTCAATGATGAAAAAATCATCACTGAGGATAGCTGGATTCAGCTCTCTAAAAATGGCACATTTGGGGCCAAGCATATTCTCAGTCCGAAAGCGGGTGTGGCTGTACACATTAATGCCTTTAACTTCCCAATTTGGGGCATGCTGGAAAAAATTGCACCGACGTTATTGGCGGGTGTGCCTTGTATCGTCAAGCCAGCCACTGATGGTGCTCAACTGACTCAAGCCGTGGTTGAAGGCATTATCTCGACTGGAATCCTACCAAAAGGTTCTCTACAACTGATTTGCGGACAAATTGATGATTTGTTTGATTACTTGGGTCCTCAAGACAGCGTGACCTTTACAGGCTCAGCCTATACTGGGCAAAAGCTTCGCAACCATCACCATCTGAACAAATATTCAATTCCATTCAGCATGGAAGCAGATTCAGTAAACAGTGCGATTCTCAGCCCATCGGCAAATGAAGCCACGATTGATCTGTTTGTACGTGAAGTGTTTCGTGAAATGACCACCAAAGCAGGACAAAAATGTACCGCGATTCGTCGTGCCTTTGTACCGCAAGCACTTCTTGAACAAGTCCAACAAAAACTGAGCGCTAAACTGGCAAAAGTCGTGGTTGGTGATCCACAAAAACAAGATACCACCATGGGTGCACTCGCCAGCCCTAAACAAAAACTGGATGTGGCAGCTAAAGTTGCTGAACTGGCGAAAGAAGCCAAAATTGTATTTGGTGACGAGATAACATTTAAAATCAATGCTGACCATCCTGAGAAAGGTGCATTCTTCCCACCGACCTTGTTACTGTGTGAGCAACCACTACAAGCAAACTTGGTACATACCACTGAAGCCTTTGGTCCTGTGTGTACCTTGATGCCGTATCAATCAATAGACGAACTTGCCGATCTTGTGGCTCGTGGTGAAGGCAGTCTGGTCGCCTCTGTGATAAAGAACAGTGATGAGAATATCGAACTGATCATTCAAAAAATTGCGCCATGGCATGGTCGTGTTCATATTCTGGATGAAGAATCAGCCAAAGAAAGTACAGGTCATGGTTCACCACTGCCACATCTCGTTCACGGCGGCCCAGGCCGTGCCGGTGGCGGTGAAGAACTGGGTGGCATTCGCGCAGTCAAACACTATATGCAACGGACTGCGATTCAAGGTTCACCAAATAGTTTGACTCAAATTACCCATTCATGGACCGCAGGTTCAAACATCAATCAAGACCGCGTCCATCCATTTAAAAAATCATTTGATGAATTAGTGATTGGTGAGCGTTTATTGACTGCACGTCGTACCGTGACCGAAGCCGATATTGTCAATTTTGCCTGCTTAAGTGGTGACTATTTCTATGCCCATACCGACAAAATCGCTGCCGCTGATTCTTTCTTCGGTGAGCGTGTGGCACATGGTTATTTCATCGTTTCAGCAGCAGCAGGTTTATTTGTCGATGCCGCTCAAGGCCCTGTGATTGCCAACTATGGTATGGATAATTTACGTTTTGTTGAGCCTGTGAAAATTGGTGATTCGATTCGTGTTGAACTCACTTGCAAGCAGAAAACACCAAAACCACAAAAAGATCCTTCTCAGCCTGAACATGGGGTCGTGGTTTGGGATATCAAAGTCAAAAATCAGCGTGATGAACTGGTCGCAACCTATGATATTTTAACTTTGGTTGCCCGCGCAGCATAAAGTGAGTGCATTGATGGATACAATCAGGTATCCATCAATGCCTTGAAAATTTGGCCAGTTAAAAATAAATTCAATTCAGGAAAAGCCATGAGTGCCTATATCATTCTGATTCGTACGCAATTAAAAAACCAAACTGAAATGAAAACCTACACCACTTTGGCACGCCAAGCGAGCCAAGGTTTTTCAGCTGAACCCATTGTGTTTTATGGTCAGTCGATTGCTTTGGAAAATATCGAAAGCGACGGCGTTGCCATCATTAAATTTAGCAGTATGCAGGAAGCACAGAATTGGTATCACAGTGATGCCTATCAACAAGCCAAAAAGCATCGTGATTTGGCAGGTGAATATATGGTCATTCTGACAGAAGGGTTAGACTAGAAAATTCAAACGACATTAAATTACATATTTTTATAACTTATATAATTTAAGAATCACTTAAAAAATTATTTTAACAATAATATAAATAGTCAC
This sequence comes from Acinetobacter higginsii, assembly GCF_000369845.1. Taxonomy (NCBI): domain Bacteria; kingdom Pseudomonadati; phylum Pseudomonadota; class Gammaproteobacteria; order Moraxellales; family Moraxellaceae; genus Acinetobacter; species Acinetobacter higginsii. The sequence continues at coordinate 126,145 of NZ_KB850214.1, forward strand.
GCCTATACATTTTTAAATTAAAAATCTCTTACAGACAATGCAATGTTTATTTACATTTTATAAAAAAATGAAAATTCAATAAAATAATTTTAATATATTCAATGACAAAAATATAAAAACAAAAACAATTTCAAATATAGATTTCTTATTTTTTGTAAAAAACATTTTATTTTTTCAATCAAATTAAAAAAATTAAGCTTTATTTAAGAATAACTATTGAATCAAATCCACAAAATAAAATAGACTAAAAATAACACTAAATTATAAAAATAAAATTTATTTAGTATCATTTAATCCACAGTCATCATAGGAAGATGCAGAATGAATGATAACCACCCAGAAAGTATGCTCAGGAATGAGCAAAAGGCAGAGCTATCGCCTGAACAAGTGATTCATATACATCCAGAGCCGCATTCAGAACGCGAACATTATGGCTACCAATGGTATGTCGTCGTGATTTGTATGCTGGCTTATATTCTTTCGTTTGTAGATCGTCAAATTTTATCCTTGATGATCGAACCAATTAAACATGACCTAATGCTGTCTGACACTCAATTTAGTCTATTGCAAGGTTTGGCTTTTTCTTTGTTCTATGCCTTTATGGGCATCCCGATTGCCGCACTCGCTGATAAGAAATCACGGATTAAGATTATTTCGATTGGCATTGCATTCTGGAGCTTAGCAACAGCCGCATGTGGCTTAAGTAAAAATTTTGCTCAGATGTTTCTCGCACGATTAGGTGTAGGTGCTGGTGAAGCTGCATTATCCCCCGCTTTTTACTCCATCGTGACCGATTTATTCCCCAAAGAGAAACTAGGCCGTGCGTTAGGGCTATATGCGATTGGTGCTTTTATTGGCTCTGGTTTGGCTTTTTTAATTGGCGGTTATGTGATTAGTCTTTTAAAAAATGTTGATTCAGTCGTCCTGCCAGTCATTGGTCAATTAAAAACATGGCAACTCACTTTCTTTATTGTCGGGCTTCCAGGCGTTTTACTCGCTTTAGTTATGATTTTAACGGTAAAAGAACCGACACGAAAAGGCTTAAAAGTTGATCAAAATGGGCAGGTAATCCAAGCATCATTTAAAAACTCTATTGCCTTTATCAAAACCCATAAAAAGACCTTCTTTTGTCACTTTATTGGTTTCTCGTTCTATACCATGATGTTGTATTCACTGCTTGGATGGGCACCTGCATTTTACATGCGACACTTTGGCCTAGATGCCAGCCAAACAGGCTATATCCTCGGCAGTATTATTTTGGTTGCAAACACGGCTGGAGCACTATTTTGCGGATGGCTCATCGATCATTTCTCTAAAAAGGGTTATAGCGATGCAGCGATTCGAGCAGGAATGATCGGCTGTGCTGCACTTATTATTCCAAGCGTGCTGTTTACCCAAGTCGATAATATGTATTTATCCTTTGCCTTAATTTTTGTGGCTATGTTTTTCTCGACCTTTCCAATTCCTGCATCGGCTGCTGCAACTCAAATGCTTACCCCAAACCAATTACGTGCTCAGGTCTCAGCGAAATTTCTACTGGTTTCAAATTTGATTGCTTTAGGTGTAGGCACAACCGCTGTTGCGCTATTAACGGATAAATATTTTCAAAATACATTGATGGTGGGTAACTCCATCTCAATTGTAAATGCAGTTGCAGGCTTACTCGGTGTATTTCTGCTCTACAAAGGCTGCAAATATTATCGTGAAAGTATCCAACACGAACAACTCGGCTAAAAATTGTTACCTCCCTTCCTTCAAGTTGTATGAAGGAAGGTGCTCAATCTGAATTTTAAAATAATAGCGCCGAGGGATGGCGTACTAAAATTGGATATGGATTATGAATCACGTACATAAATTTAACCCGCTATACTTAAGAGCAGCAATTTTATTCGTCATGCTTGGATTCTCCAGCCCGATAGTTGTTGCAGCTGAAAACGGCAAATCTACTCAGGAAGAGTGGAAATTTACCCTGAAAAATGCCTATATCAACCGCGACTATGACAACCCAAACCTTAAAGATACAGGCAGTTGGTCACAGGCAGCTTCGTTATTTTATACATCTCAACTACATGACACACCGCTACAAATCGCAGATAAGCCTATCACGATTGGTGCAGATGCTTCTGTTCAATATGCAGTGCGTTTAAGTAAAGACAAGCATGTAGCTGATACCGTCTTACCATTTGAAACACAAACTCAATCACAAGCGTCTGACTTTTTAAAATATGGAGCAACACTTAAACTTGGTTATGACAAAACCTTGTTAAGTATTGGTGAACTGTGGCTTGATCTACCTGTAACCGCAGTTGACAACAGCCGCCAGTTACTCGCTTCCTATTGGGGCGCTAACTTAAAGTCACAACTTTCTGATCAGCTCTATGCCGAAATAGGCCGAGTAACCAAAGTATCTCCTCGCAATGAAGAAGATTTTCGCAAGTTCTCCTTTACTGCCAATGGCAAAACCGAATATTCCGATGGTTTAAATTACCTGGATTTACGCTATCAGTTCACCCCATCCCTTAAAGCAGAATATTACTTTGCTAATTTAGAAGACTTATACAACAAGCACTATCTAGGCTTAGACCACACATGGAAGCAACCAAATTTCAGCCTTAACTCCAAGTTCAAGTATTTCAATGCCAAAAATGATAGCAATAACTTTGATATTGATGCCCAAAATATTGGAATTCTGGAAATGCTCAAAGTTAAAAATCAATCCTTTGGTTTAGGTTATCAGCAGATTATGGGTGAGTCCGCTTATCCGCTACCTGACGGTTTTCTACCTGAAACCTATTTTATTAACTGGAATGCTACAGGCTTCTTTAAAAAGAATGAAAAGTCTTATCACCTGATGTATGGCTATGATTTTAAGGACTATGTGCCTGGGCTAAATGCGATGGTGAAATATGTTTATGGTCATGATTTTAAAGCAGCCAATGGTGAGAAAAATCATGAGACTGAATCCAATCTCATTCTGAATTACGCCTTTCAACAACCCTATCTCAAAGGCTTTGCACTGCAATACATCCGCATTGACTATGATGTGAAACACGGTAATGACTTTGGCGAGGACCGTTTATTCGTGAACTATAGTAAACGCTTCTAAGATGAAACTATGATCACTGGCAGTCATTCCGATATGACCCAGTGATCATACAACGATTCAATACCATCAGCACTCTGTCAGTTTGGTCAATTTTTTTTAATTTCATTTTTTGTTATTTTTTAAAAGTCATTAAAAAACAAATTGATAATATAGTATAGTTAGTCAAATTACCCTTTATCTTTCTCCAATCGGCATGTCAAACAAGACATAGTCTTTTTCATTGGAGCATGTCAGCATAATTTTACAACCATCCTCTAGGATAAAACCATGTCGAATATGATGAATAAAGCTCAGGGATTTGGGCTATCTTTGATCACAAAAATCGCAGGAAGCGAAGTACTTGATCAACTCAAATTAAGAAAATTTGTAGAGAAATCATTATATCAAGGTTCAAAAACCGGCTTTAAAGTGCTTACAAAAACACAAAAAGCATTTAAGCCACAAGCGATCGATAAACAACGTCTCCCAAATCAGGTCAATAAAAATCTGTTTGATCTCAGTCTGACTGAAGAACAACAAATGACCGTTGACGCGATGTCACAATTTGCTGAAGAAGTTTTATATGCTTTGGCGCATGATGCAGACCATAATGCCCAGTTTCCAGAACAACTTTGGCAGCACCTAGTCGATTTAGGCTTGAATTATTACGCTTTACCAGAAGCTTTAGGTGGTGTTGCAGCCGAACAAAATATTGTCAGTAATATCTTGATTGCCGAAAGTCTTGCCAAGGGCGATTTTAGTTTAACCGCTGGCCTACTGAGCAGTTTCAGTGTAATTAATGCGATTACGCGTTGGGGTTCAACCCAAGTCCAATCGATGTATTTACCTGTGTTTGCGGAGGATACCGATGTCACCGCAAGCTTTGCCTTTCAGGAAGCAACACCTGCCTTCAATCCATTCCAGTTAAAAACTACAGCAACTGAAACCAATGGACAATTCTATATCACCGGTGAAAAAACCTTAGTGGTTCTAGGTGATACTGCGGATGTATTCCTTGTGAGTGCAGAGTTTAATGGCCAGCCTGATATTTTCGTGGTGCAATGCAATGAAAGTATCTCCATTAAAGCCAACCCTGCAATGGGATTAAAGGCTGCAGAAACCGCAACACTGCAATTCAATCAGACCCCCGCTTTACGTTTAGGTGACAGCGATTTTGATTACACTGCATTTGTTGATCTTGGCAATCTGATGTGGTGTGCCATGGCTGTTGGGACCTGCGAAGCCATCAAAGCCTACTGTATCAAATATGCCAATGAACGTACTGCCTTTGGTGAACCAATCTCGCACCGTCAAAGTGTCGCCTTTATGATTGCGGATATGGCCATTGAAATCGATGCCATGCGTATGTTGGTGTTAAATGCAGCAAGCTTGGCAGAAGTAGGCAAACCGTTTCATCGAGAAGCCTATTTAGCCCGCCTGCTCTGTGCAGAAAAATCAATGAAAATCGGTACAGATGGTGTGCAGATCTTAGGTGGTCATGGCTTTACCAAAGAACATCCTGTTGAGCGCTGGTACCGCGATCTACGTGCAACTGCTGTTTTACATTCTGGCTTACATGCTTAATTGACGACCCTAGGAGAATACAATGAACTTACAAAGTCCTAAAAAATTCAAAATGATGGTCGATCAAGCACATGAAGTTGCATTGAATGTACTACGCCCAATCTCACGCAAATATGATAAAGCCGAACATGCCTATCCAAAAGAACTCGATATGCTTGCTTCTTTGATTGATGGTATGAACGAAGGCGGTGAAGGTATTAATGCTGGTGCAGCAGTGGGCAAACGAGGTGAAACTGAATCTGGCAATAAAAATGGCAATAATATGTCAACCGCACTGGGTGTGATTGAAATGTGCTATGGCGATACAGGCCTGTTACTTACTATGCCGCGCCAAGGTTTAGGAAATTCAGCGATTGCTGCGGTTGCCAATGATGAACAACTAGAGCGTTTTAAAAATACATGGGCTGCCATGGCAATTACCGAGCCTGGTTGTGGCTCTGATTCTGCGGCAATTCGCACCACCGCCACTAAAGATGGCGATGAATACATCCTCAACGGTGAGAAAATCTTTGTCACTTCAGGTGAGCGTGCAGACTCTGTGGTAGTTTGGGCAACTTTGGATAAAAAACTAGGTCGTGCTGCAATCAAGTCTTTTGTTGTGCCAAAAGGTACAGCAGGAATGAAAGTCGAACGTCTTGAACACAAACTGGGAATTAAAGCCTCGGATACTGCCGTAATTAGCTTTATCGATTGCCGCGTTCCTGCTGCCAATTTATTGGGTAATGCAGAGATCGATGTTGCCAAAGGCTTTGCAGGCGTGATGGAAACTTTTGATAATACCCGCCCACTGGTTGCAGCAATGGCCATTGGTTGTGCTAAAGCCTCTTTGGAACGTATCAAAGAAATCTTTAAAGATCAGCTTGATGCAGACTACAAAACGCCGTATTTGCAGACCTCAAACCTTGCCTCACAGATTTACCGTATGGAAGCTGAATGGGAAGCTGCCCGCTTGTTAACGATCAAAGCAACTTGGATGGCAGACAATAAAAAGCCAAACTCTAAAGAAGCTTCAATTGCTAAGGCAAAAGCGGGTCGTGTATGCAATGAGATCACACTCAAATGTGTCGAGCTAGCGGCAAGTGTTGGCTATAGTGAAGATGAATTATTGGAAAAATGGGCACGTGACTCAAAAATTCTGGATATTTTTGAAGGCACCCAACAAATTCAACAATTGATCATTGCTCGCCGTGAATTAGGTAAATCATCAAGTGAGTTAAAGTAAAAAATTGATAAGTCAAATAAAAAGGACGTTTTCATAACGTCCTTTTTTATACCCTAACCATCACTTAACGCATGGTCACAAACTCTTCCGCAGAAGTTGGATGAATCGCAACCGTATTATCAAAGTCTTTCTTGGTTGCTCCCATTTTTAAAGCCACAGCAAAACCTTGTAAAATCTCATCCATGCCAAAACCAATCCCGTGAATACCAACAATTTTTTCATTTTCACCCACACAGACCAGTTTCATCTTGGTTGGCTGGCGATGTTGCGTAATGGCACTATACATAGCAGTGAACGAAGAGTTATAGACCTTAACCGCCCCCTGACCATATTGCTCAATGGCTTCTTGCTCAGTAATTCCCACCGTTCCGATTGGAGGGTGGCTAAAGACTACAGTTGGAATATTGTTGTAATCTAAATGTTCATCTGACTTATGATTAAAGAGTCGTTCGGACAATCTTCGCCCTGCTGCAACAGCCACAGGTGTGAGCTCCATTTTCCCCGTAATATCGCCCACAGCATACACTCCTTGCTGTGAGGTGTTCTGGAATTTATCAACTTGAATATAGCCCCGTTCATCCAACTGGACATTGGCTTTCTCCAAATTCAAACTCGCAGTATTTGGCTCTCGACCTGTTGCCCAAATCAGACAATCCACTTTATGCGTTTCGCCATTTTCCAAATACAGTACAACACTACCATCTGTATTTTTTGTAACCTTTTGAGGAACAGCTTGGGTATGTACAGCAATACCATCTGTTCGCATCACTTCGACTAAGGTCTCACTTAAAAAAGAATCAAAGCGTCTTACAGGTAAATCCTTACGAATGAACAATCCAACCTGAGAACCCAAAGCATTGAGCACACCTGCCAATTCCACTGCAATATAGCCCGAACCAATCACAGCGGTGGTTTTTGGTAAAGCACTTAACTCAAAGAAGCCATTCGAATCTATGCCATATTCCACTCCATCTATCTTAGGAAGTGAGGGCTGTGTACCTGTTGCAATCAGGATATGATCTGCCGTAAAGCGATCACCATTAACCTCAATGGTATTTTTATCGATGAAATAAGCTGCACCCTGAATAAGATCGACTTGATTTTTACTTAGGCTATTTTGATAAGATTGATGAATGCGATCAATATAAGCCTGCCGATTCTTAATTAAAACCTGCCAATCAAATGCTTCGACTTTAGTATTAAAACCATAATCAGGACCATATTTTTGAATCGATTCAGCAACATGCGCGGCATACCACATCACTTTTTTAGGAACACAACCAACATTGACGCAAGTCCCGCCTATTTCAGATTTTTCAATCAAGGCACATTTTTTTCCATACATCGCAGCACGATTGACTGATGCAATCCCGCCACTACCGCCACCAATCGCAATATAATCATAATGTTTTGTCATCATCGCCTCATAAAATCAATTGCAAGATTCTTGTTTGTTCTCACCTATAGATATACAACAACAAAGTATAAAAGCCGTTGTTTTTTAATTTTTTTATACAAGAAAATAAAAAGGCACTGATGATGACTCATCAGTGCCTCACTTTGGGAAAGCCTTGATTATTCAGCAGTCACAGCTTCAATCTGAACCTGTTCTAAAGACTGATCAACCACACCAAATTTCTTAAAGATTTTGGCACGACGTTTTGGATAAATATTGGCTTTATTCAAATCACCTTTGTAGTGATTAAATACACGCTTATCCATCATTTTCGACCATAGTGGTGGAATTAATGCGGGTAATAGCATACTTGCATAGCCACTTGGTAATTCAGGTGCTTCATCAAAATGACGTAAAGCTTGGAACGGACGCGTTGGGTAAGCATGATGATCCGAATGACGTTGTAACTGATACAAGAATAAGTTGGTCACAATATTATTATTGTTCCAGCTATGTTCTGGCATGGTACGCTCATACTTACCATTCTTGTCTTTTTGACGTTTTAAACCATAGTGCTCGATATAGTTAATAATCTCAAACAAGCTAATTCCATAGAATGCTTGAGTCGCTAAATATGGAATAACGCCTTTACCAAACAAACCGACCATCGACGCATGAAAAGCAGCACTCATGCCCCAACCTTGCAACAATTCATTTTCAGTTGACCAGAATTCTTTACCTTTACGTTTTAGACGATTGGTTTCAATCTCAATTGCAGATTTAAACGAACCAATCACGGTACGTGGCCAGAACTCATAGAATGTTTCACCCATTTGTGAAGATGCTGGATCTTCAGGTGTTGCAGCACGTTTATGGTGGCCATAAGGATGTTCAATTCGGAAATGGTTATACCCTGTTGGCACAAGCGCTAAATGCGACAGAATGTGGTCAATACGATCATGTTTATGACTCAATTCATGTGCGGTATTGATCGCAATCCCGTTGATGGCACCCATCGAAATACCAAGAAAAATCTTATCAATGAATGATGTTTCTTTACGACTGGTTAAATAACACGCATAGACATTAGCTGCATATTGTAGGGGAATAAAGCTTTTCACCAAGCGAGAGTAATACGGATCTTTTTCAAGCAGTCGAATATCTTCATCGGTTGGATTATTGGCATCTTTACCAATAATCGTATCAATCGTTGGAATGATGATATGTAAAACAATTGGTCCACCTAAAGCGAAGATTTTCTTCAATGGACGTGGTGCAAATTGATAACCTGCTAAAATACCAATTCCGATTGCAGGTAAAGCCGGGCTAATGGCCCATAAATAACGTTTACGATCCAACTGAGTTTTTGACTTTGGAATGCTTACTGGCGTAAGTTCTTGCTCAACATTTACTGGCGCATTCATCATCGAATCCATGTCTTTGTATATATACGTATATTTTGAGGAATTATGAAATTCATGACAGTTGCAAGCGTCCAAAAAAGCTATGTCAAAGTCTTTGGCATCATCCACCCTGTTTTTGTCCTATAAACACATATTGAGTTATTGGCGCAGCTCTCTATAATTTAAATGAATACATCGTTAAAAAATCATATGGATGCTTTAAGTAAAATATTTGCTGATATTCATTTAAATCACACTGAATATATCTACTTGAAAACTCAAGGAGAATGGAGTTTTATCTGCCAAGATCAAACCGCCTTAATTGTTCATATTGTTTTAGTTGGTTCTGTTTTTATTCAAATTGACGCACAAAATAGTTTAACTGCACATGCGGGTGAAATTGTGGTGATCCCGTCAGGAAAAGCACATACAGGCGCAGATAATACGATTACTAAACTGGTCGATGCCGTTGATATTTCAAAGCTGTTCGATGGCCATAAAGAAGATGCTATCGAATTCGGTACTCAGTCATCTGAGAAAAATCTAATTTTGACCGTGCGTTGCCAGATTGATACGATTATGGCTCGTCCGTTTATTCAGGCTCTACCTCCAATCATCCATCTCCAGCATGGCGATACCAATGCACCTGAATGGCTGCAAATCGGCTTACACTTTCTGGCCTTAGAAACGCAGAATATTCAGGCAGGCCGCGATATTATTATCGATCATCTCGTGAATATCTTACTCATTAAATGTATTCGCGATCATATTCAACAAATCTCAAGTCAACATGGTTGGCTCAGCGCTTTAAATCATCCCGAACTGAGCAATAGCTTAGCTGCAATTCACAATCATCCTGAAGATGCTTGGACCGTTGAATCATTGGCAGAACAATGCTGCATGTCACGCTCGAAATTTGCCAGTCTATTTCACGAAGTGATTGGCGAATCGCCCCTCGCTTATTTACAGCAACATCGCATGCGCTTAGCAAGCCAATATTTGCGTAAAAGTAATTTTTCAGTCCAACAAATCGCCAATAAAGTTGGCTACTCTTCAGAAACTGCGTTTAGTCAGGCATTTAAGCGAACCTTTGAACACTCTCCGAAGCAATATCGTCAGCAGTTTGTTGAGCAAGAAAGTTAAAGTTATAAAAAAAGACACCGCGGTGTCTTTTTTCTTTTCTGCTCAGTGATTAACGCACAATACCGCGTGTTGATTGCTCTAACGAATCAATAAACAACTGTGCTTCAGGCGTTTTAACTAGAATTTCATTACGAATCTTTTCAATTGCCTGCTCTGTCGTTAAACCTGATTTATAGATCAGCTTATAGGCTTCTCTTAAACCTTGAATGGTATCTCTAGACCAGCCCTTACGACGCATTCCTTCGATATTCATACCAAAGGCACGTGCTGGATTACCAGAAGCCATGATATAAGCAGGTACATCTTTAAGAATTAAAGCAGCACCGCCGATCATGCTATAAGAGTCAATCTTACAGAATTGATGAATGCCAGCATTACCGCCAACAATCACATGATCACCAACATGAACATGCCCAGCAATACCCACATTATTGGCAAAAATATTATGATTGCCAATGACACAGTCATGCGCAATATGTGTATTCACCATTAATAGGTTATGGCTACCAATCTTAGTCAAGCTATGATCCTGAACTGTACCTCTATGCAAAGTACAATGTTCACGAATCGAATTATGATCACCTATCTCTAACCATGTTTCTTCGCCTTGATATTTCAGATCTTGGCAAATTTCCCCAATGCTTGAGAATTGGAAAATATCGTTATTTTTACCAATTCTGGTAAAACCACCAATAACAACATGTGAATGTAATTTTGTACCAGAGTCAATACTTACATTTGGACCTACAATACAATATGGACCAATTTGTACATCAGAAGCGATTTCTGCAGACGGGTCAATAATTGCTGTAGGATGTATTAAATTTTGACTACTCATGTCTGCTCTATTTTCTGGTGGGAAATAATAATCTCTGCTGTCGCGGCAACCTTACCATCGACACTAGCGGTACAATTGTACTTGTAAATACCGCGTTTTTGCATCACAAGTTCAGATTTTAAGATAAGCTGGTCACCTGCAACAACTTGTTTTTTAAACCTGATTTTTTCAGCACCCGCAAACAGGAACAATGAACCTGCTTTCGGCTTTTGATTTGTAAGTACAAAACCTAATATACCAGAGACTTGTGCCAAAGCTTCAATAATCAGCACGCCTGGCATAATTGGGTAAGTTGGGAAATGCCCTTGCAAAAACTCTTCGTTAATCGAGACGTTTTTATAACCGACAATACTATTCTCAGTTACTTCAGTAACACGATCAACAAGTAAAAAAGGATAACGATGCGGTAAATATTCACGAATGGTAAGAATATCCATAGGTAATTCAGGCATTGTGAATGCTGGTAATGTAGGCTCAGTCATAATAAATTATTTACGTAACTTAAGGGTTGATTCAAGGGACTCTAATTGAGCTTGCATATGATCAAGCCTTTTGCCGATTTGGGTCAATGGCACATCTGCTAATTGTCTTAAGCGCACAATCGTCTTTTTCCAGTGACTATTTTCAAAAAGTCCCATGCCAGAAGAATATGTTCCAGCTTCAGAAATATTTTTTGTGACCATTGACATTGCTGTAAGTGTCACGTTATCTGTAATTTCAAGGTGTCCAACCACACCTGAAGCACCGCCCATGATACAGTTTTTGCCAATTTTCGCGCTTCCTGCAATTCCGCAATTTGCGGCAATCGCAGTATTCTCTCCAATTTGAACATTGTGAGCAATTTGCACAAGGTTATCAATAATGACACCATCTTCTAAAATTGTGTCATCGAGTGCACCACGATCAATACTACAATTTGAACCAATACGAACATCATTTCCAATACGCACTGAACCAAGTTGAGCGATGCGATGCCACTTCCCTTGATAAGGAGCAAAACCAAAACCTTCAGTGCCGATGACCGTATTGGCATGAATACGAACACGGTCTTTTAATTTTGCAGCACCTGTTATGGTAACATGCGCATCAATAAAGCAATCTTTACCAACTTCGACTTCATCATCAAGAAAAGCGTGAGCTTGAATAATGGTATTATTACCCACGACACAGTTTTCACCGATCACAACATAGTGCCCTATATAGGCATCATCAGCGATAATTGCAGATGGATGAATTCGAGCAGTACTCTCGATACCGCATTGAGTTATCTTTTTTTCAAATAAATGTGTAAGTGTGGCAAATGCCAAATAAGGATTATCAACAACAATAAAATTTTGTTTGTTTACAAGCTGCTGTTTAAGTGCTGCGGTAACAATATATACACCAGCGTGACTTGCTTCAGCTGCCGCCAAATATTTTTCACCATTTACAAAGCAAATATGCTGTTTTTCTGCGTGTTCTAAACTTGCCAAATTAGAAATTTGGAAATTCTTCTCACCAAAATGCTCACCTTTGACAAGGTGAGCAACTTCTTCTAAACGATAAGTACGTCTATTCATTGATTATTTAATAGCATTGACCTTTTGGATCATTTTATCAGTTAAATCATACTGTGCGTCAGAGGCAATCGTAGAATTTTTATTTAAAATAAAGTCTAAATTACTTTCTTTACGCAATTGTTCAGCAGCTTGCTTCACACGTGACTCAAAAGTTGTATTCATCGCCTGTAAGCTTGACTGAACTTTAGTCTGTAAGCCCTGTTGAGTCGAATTAAATTCACTTAACTTTGCCTGATATTGAGCAGTAAGTTTCTGAATATCAGCCTGATTCATTTTTTGACCATCAGTCTGTGCTTTTTGCTGCAAAGATTCTAATTCTTTACCCAATTGCTCCAATCGAGTCGAAGTTGGTTTAACTGACTGAGTGAGGCTCGCATTTTGTTGTTTTAGATAAGTACTGCTTTCAACAACTTTCGCTAAATCAACCACACCAAGTCCTGCAGCATTTACAGACGCAGAAACCGTAAATCCCAAACCTAACATGAGCATTGTTAATGTTTTCATTATGACATCCTTTATATATATTACAGCGCTAAATAAGGTCGACCTTAGAAGGTACGACCGATTTCGAATTGGATAGATTTTGTATCATCGCCTTTTTTATCATTCAGTGGGAATGCATAACTGAGTGATAGTGGACCAATCATGGTAATCCATGTGAAACCGACACCGACGCTATAGCGCATATTGCCAAAATCTAACTTATTGTTATCTTTACAATATTGCTTAATATCAACATCCTGACCATCAATACGAACACTACCTTTTGGCACATCACACTGAGTATCAAACACTTGTGCACCCTCTGCGAATAATACTGGACGCACTTGTCTTGTCCAGTCTCCTTTAAACGGCAACGGAATAGCAAGCTCTGTACCAAATTGAACGAGTGCATTACCACCTACTTCTTCAGGATCAAGGTCATTTTGCTTTTGTTCTTGGAAAATAACGCTTGGGTATTTAGGACCTAGCGAACTATTGTCGTAACCACGCACAGAACCATAACCGCCCGCATAGAAGTTTTTATAGAATGGTAGATCGTTACCATAACCTAACTTACCATAACCACGAAGTACAAATCCGCCCCAGAGCGATTTAAACGCTTGAGCATCGTAAGTCATTTTCTGATAATCAACATCACTGCCCGGCAAGCCAATTTCCAAACCAACACGATGAGACATACCTGAAGTTGGGAAAATAGGTCTATTTAAAGTGTTATATGACCAACCCAAATTCAAGTTATAGGTTAAGAACGTACCTTCAAAAGCACTGTCATAAGTTGCAAAACCACCTTCACAAGTTCCAATAATATCCTTTTGCTCAGCATCTTTCTCATTTACCCCACTAGGGCACCATGTAGATTGAGCTGTCGATTTACCACCATTCGCTAATAAATAATCACGGATATAGGTCGAAACGCTCGGACCAGTACGTACTTTAGTTTGATCAATACCTAAAGAGGCACTTAAGCTTTGGTTTTCATCGATTGGATAACCGAAACTTACACTACCACCAATACTATCGGTGACGTAGTTGTTAACGTTATAGTCTTTATTCAGCTTGGTTTTACGGTAATAAACGTTATAACCACGGCTGACACCATCAATGGTGAAATACGGGTCAGTTACGCTTAAGTTATAGTAATCTTGTGTTTCAGAACGTGACAAATCGACCGCAACACGATTACCTGTACCCATAAAGTTGGTTTGACTTAAACCAGCTTGGAAAGTTACACCACCATTCTGAGAGTAACCTACTGCAAGCGTAGTAGTACCAGAATGTTGCTCTTCAACATTGACATTTAAGTCAACTTCGTCTGTAGAGTTCGGAACACGAACAGGTTTCACATCAACAGTTTTAAAGAAACCTGTACGCTCTAAACGCACTTTAGATAAGTCAATTTTCTCATTACTTGCCAATGCACCTTCCATTTGGCGCATTTCACGACGCAATACTTCATCCGCAGTTTTACTGTTACCTGTGAAGTTAATACGACGTACTGTTACTTGTTGACCAGGATTGATGTAGTAATTTAAACCAACAATACCTGTTTGGTTATTAATATCAGGTACGACATTCACTTCAGCATAGTAATAGCCAGCATTACCATACTTACGCAATAACAGCTGTTTAACCGCATTTACTCTTTCTTGTGAATATGTTTCGCCATCTTTATATAATTTTAGCGCTTGTAACTCTTCCGGTTTATAAAGTGCATCACCTAAGAATTTCGTTTCACCAAATTTAAACTGACTACCTTCATCTACTGAAACTTCAATGAAGATGTGCTTTTTATCTTCACTAATATTCAATTGCGAATTGATGATATTAAAGTTGATATAACCTTTGTTTAAATAGAGTGCACGTAAAGCTTCTAAACTAGCCGCCATCTTCTCACGTGCATAACGGTCGTTACGCGTAACAATCGATGCCCAACCACTTTCTTTGACTGCAAAAGCTTGCTTGATATCACTATCACTAAAGACAGTATTCCCAATAATATTAATATCAAATACTTTAGCTGCCGTACCTTCATTAAAGTTAAGCTTTAATTCAACACGGTTATTTGGACGTGCAACAGTTTCAACCGTTACATCCGCATCATAACGACCTTGCTGGGTATATTGTTGTTCCAGCTCAGTTTCAATGGTCTGCAATGCAGACTTCTTAAACACTTCACCTTCAGCAATACCCATCTTCTTTAAGCCTTGTTCTAAGGCTTCTTTCGGAATAAGTTTATTGCCTTTAAATTCCAATTTAGAAATAACTGGACGTTCAACAACTTTAAAAACTAAAACATCATTTTCTTTATAAGTTTTAATATCGTCAAATAAACCTGAGGCATATAAAGTGCGGATTGACTCAGCAATCATTGGATCACTTACTCTATCGCCACTATTTATTGGTAACATAGAATAGATACTTGCAGGTGTTAAACGCACTAAGCCATCAATTCGTATATCTCGTGCAAGAAACTCATCTGCTGCGTATGCTTGTTGTACCACTGCCATCGCACTAACCAGTGCCAAAGGCATTAATAAATGTGTGTGACGCATGCCCATATATTTTCCAGTAAGTTAAATTCCATTTGCGTTGTTATAAACGCATGAAGTCGTTAAATAAAGCCAAAAGCATCATGCTACCGAGCAGTACCATACCAACTTTTAGACCAAACATCTGTATTTGTTCAGAAACAGGTTTACCACGAATTGCTTCGATAAAGTAATAAACTAAATGACCACCATCCAACATAGGAATCGGCAATAAGTTTAGAATCCCCAAACTTACACTCATCAAAGCCATGAATGAAATAAAGGTTTGCCACCCCATTTCCGCACTTTGACCAGCAACTTTGGCAATTGTGATTGGACCAGATAAATTATCTAAACCAATTAAGCCTCGCACCATTTTAATGATGGAGTTGAAAATCATACCTGAAAGCTGTGTTGTCTTTTCAAAAGCTACCACAAGCGCTTCAACAGGCGAATATTGAATGGTTTGCTTGTAATCATTTGGAATCGTGATTTTACCAGCATCACTTTTCACGCCGAGCATCCCAGTCGTATTACCCATATTATCGCGTTGCCCTTGAGGCATCACTTGTAGATGTACCAATTGACCTTGACGTAGTACATCAATATTCAAAAGCTTTTCTGGTGATTTTTGAACCACATCAACCACATCAAACCAATCTTTCATTGCAACACTATCAATTGCAACAATCTGATCTCCAACCTTCATTCCTTGACGGACTGCCGCGCCATCCGCACTCAGTTCTTTGACTGTAGCAGGAATAACAGGGCGATAAGGTAAGAAGCCAAGTACATCTAATGGCGATTGGCTCTGATCTTTCAAAAATTCTTTAATCGGTAAACTAAATTGCTTCTCGGTTCCAGCACGATCAACAATGATTGAAACCTGCCCAGTTTCACCTACACGGTTGACCAAAGCATAATTCAACTTTTCCCATGTCGATGTTGTTTGACCATCAACCATCAACACTTTATCGCCTACATGTAGATCAACTTGTGCTGCTGGCGTATTCGGCATGACTTTACCAATACGGGTATTCAGCTGTTCTTGCGCTGGCAAGAATAAAATCCAAAACAGGAATACTGCAAAAATCAGATTAATTAACGGGCCAGCAGCAACAATCGCAATCCGTTTCCACGGAGATTGACGGTTAAACGCATAAGGTAAATCTTGTTCAGCAACATTCCCTTCACGCTCATCCAGCATTTTGACATAACCACCGAGTGGTAATGCTGAAAGTTGATATTGGATGCCTGATTTTTTAGATTGCCATTTCAACAAAGTTGGGCCAAAACCAATGGAATAGACCAGGACCTTAACACCCAGTTTACGCGCGACCCAATAATGACCAAATTCGTGAATTGCGATCAGAGGACCAAGCAATAAAATCGCTGCAACAATCATAAATAGTGCATTCATACGATTTAGCCTCCTATACCCACAATATACTTTTCTGCAATTCGTCTTGCGATCATATCAGTCTGTAAAATGATGTCTATGTTTTCTGCTTTAGCATTTTGTACAGTTTGCAAAGTATTTTCGACTACTTCAGCAATCTGAGTAAATCTAATTCTTTGTTGCAAAAATGCTGCAACTGCAATTTCATTTGCAGCATTTAAAATCGTTGGTGCTAAACCGCCTGCGCGCATCGCTTGACGTGCTAAATCCAATGCTGGAAATTTAACAAGATCAGGTGATTGGAAATTTAATTGAGCTGTCTCAAATAAATTTAATGCAGGAACGTGTGTTGCCAAACGTTTTGGCCACGCCAATGCATGTGCAATCGGTGTGCACATATCAGGATTACCCATTTGTGCCAAAGTTGATCCATCCACATATTGCACCATGGAGTGAATAATACTTTGTGGATGAACAACAACTGTAACAAAATGTTCTGATATTGAAAACAAATGGCAAGCCTCGATCAATTCTAAGCCTTTATTCATCAAAGTTGCAGAATCTACGGAGATTTTTTGCCCCATAGACCAGTTCGGATGCTTACATGCTTGTTGCGGCGTTACGTCTTTTAATTGCTCTAAGGTGTGATTCAGGAAAGGACCACCAGATGCAGTCAATAAAATTTGCGAGACACCTAATTGTGGCTGACCCGTTCTTTCTGCATTTAGATAATTATGTGGTAAAGACTGGAAGATTGCATTGTGCTCAGAGTCTACAGGCAATAATAGCGCATTATTCTCTTTTGCCGCCTGCATCATAATGTCGCCAGACATTACCAATGATTCTTTATTCGCGAGTAGAACACGCTTACCTGCTTTTACTGCAGCAAGTGTTGGCAGCAGACCAGCAGCACCGACAATCGCTGCCATCACTATATCAACATCAGCATGTTCAGCGATTGTGATCAAGCCTGTTTCATCAGTTAAAATTTCAATCTGTTTTAGATTTTCTTGATTGAAACGTTGTTGCAACTCCAATGCTTTCTCATTTGGCACAACAACAATTTTCGGATGATATTTTTTACAAATTTCTAAAAGTTCATCTAAACGACTATATGCAGAGACTGCAAATACAGTGTATTGATCTGGGTGTTGTTCCAATACTTTTAAAGTACTTTGGCCAATTGAACCCGTAACACCCAATATACAAACAGCTTGAGTCATTTAAAGATCTACACCAATAAGTTTTAATATATACATACCTGTCGCAAAAATCGGTGCGGCAGCAAGCAAAGAATCGATACGATCCAATACACCACCATGCCCTGGAAGAACACGACCTGAATCCTTGATTCCCGCACGACGCTTAATCATAGATTCAAATAAGTCACCCAACACCGAAGCAAACACGGTAATAATTGAAAGGACCAAGAATAAGATCAGTTGTATAACACTTAAATTTAGATAGAAATACTGTACAACCAACATAATGATAATAGTTGTTGCGATACCACCATACAAACCTTCCACAGATTTGTTTGGGCTCACAAAGGGTGCAAGTTTTTTCTTACCGAATTTACGCCCAACAAAGTAGGCACCACTATCCGCTCCCCATACCAAAAGGAACAAATACATCAGCCACCACGGTGAACTATGCCACACACCATAAAGGGCGGTCACTGCAGCAGAAATAAGAATAAATCCAACAATATGTAATGATACATTGTACCAACTATCAGATTGTGGGAAATTCTTAACCCAATAGATACTACCCAACCAAGTGAGAATGGATGCAGCCCAAAGTAAAAGTGCTACATCATCAAAAAATAATGCCAGTGTTGATATTAGTGCAACACATCCCCCATATACCCAAGCCTTAGGTTTTGACACAGGCGTTGTAGTTCTAGGCATAAGCTTAAACCACTCATAACCTGCAACCCCCGCGGCTAAAATCATAAGCACAAACATTGGATAATGTGATTGCGTTGCAAACATGCAACTTAAAACAACAGCAACTAACACCAATGCGGTAATAATCCGCTCTAACATTATTAATTCTCTATTTTCGCTTGTTGAATCTGTTCTGAGGTTTTACCAAAGCGTCTTTCACGTCCTGAAAAAACACGAAATGCGCGATCCAACTCTTCTATGGTAAATTCTGGCCACAAGGTATCGGTAAAATACAACTCCGCATACGCAGCTTGCCACAATAAGAAGTTAGATAAACGGTAATCTCCGCCTGTACGAATTAACAAATCCACAGCAGGCAGATCATTTAGACTGACATATTTATCAAATAAATCAACATTTATCTGATCTGCTTGAAGTTTTCCATCAAGTACTTCTTGCGCTATCACTTTTGCTGCATGTGCCATATCCCACATACCACCATAACTAATGGCAATGGTAAGCGTCATTGAGTCAAAAGCTGCGGTTTTCTGCTCTGCATATTGCATTAAATCACGCAACTCATTTGACAACCGAGAGCGGTCTCCAATGAAGCGTAGCGCGATATTGAACCTCTCCATACGCGGTAATTGCTCATGAATTGTTTCTTCTAACAACTTCATTAACAAATCAACTTCGTACTGTGGGCGATTCCAGTTTTCGCTTGAAAATGCAAAAACTGTTAATGCACGAACACCTTCTTTTTTGCAATGTTCAACAATAGGATCCAAGACATTTTTGCCTTCACGATGCCCATCACCTTTTTGCATTTGCTTTTTTTTGGCAAAACGATTGTTGCCATCCATAATGATGGCAACATGTTGAGGAAGAAGCGGTTCTTCTTGCAAGGTCATAATAATATTAGACCTTCATCAATTCTGCTTCTTTCGCTGCAAGACGCTTATCAACCTCTGCAACATATTTATCAGTCATTTTCTGAATCTCATCTGACGCACGGCGATCATCATCTTCAGAAATTTCTTTTTCTTTCAACAATGCTTTGATATCACCTAACACATCACGACGAATATTACGAATCGCAACTTTGGCATTTTCAGCTTCGCTACGCGCAACTTTTTGCATGTCACGACGAGTTTCTTCAGTTAACGCAGCCATTGGTACACGGATTGCGTCAGCAGTAATTGGGTTCAATCCTAAACCTGCTTCACGAATCGCTTTATCAATCGCAGCAACCATCGAACGTTCAAATGGTTGTACCAATAGTGTACGCGAATCCTCAAGCCCAACGTTTGCCACTTGATTCAATGGAACATCAGAGCCATAGTAAGAAACCATCACACCATTTAAAATAGATGGGTGCGCACGACCTGTACGAACTTTAGCAAAGCCTAACTCTAACGAGTCAAGCGACTTCTGCATACGCTGTTCGCCATCTTGTTTGAGATCGTTAATCATATGATCTTCCTTACTTATTCATAGGTATTACAAAATATTTAGACATTAGTATAAAGAGCTTTATAGCTCACGTACATTAGTTCGTTACGTGAGTACCCTCTTTTTCGCCCATTACAACAGAAAGCAATGCACCAGATTTGTTCATATCAAAAACTTGCAATGGCACATTATGGTCACGGCATAAACAAATTGCCGTAAGATCCATTACACCAAGCTTCTCATCAAGAACCTGATCAAAAGTTAAATGATCATATTTAACCGCATCATCGTATTTACTTGGATCTTTGTTATAAACACCATCAACCTTAGTTGCTTTCAAGATCAAGTTTGCTTCAATCTCGATACCGCGCAAGCAAGCAGCTGTATCCGTAGTAAAGAATGGATTACCTGTACCAGCAACAAATACGCATACTTCATTTTGGCTTAAATGACGAATCGCATCACGGCTTGAATATGGTTCCACCACGGTACCAATCGACAATGCAGACATAAGACGTGTTTTGATATTGCGGCGTACCAATGCATCGCGCAGTGCCAAACCGTTCATCACAGTTGCCAACATGCCCATCTGGTCACCAGTAACACGACCAACCAAGCCGTCTTTCTGTAATTGGCTACCACGGTATAAATTACCACCACCAACAACAATACCAACCTGAACACCTAAACCAACCAAGTGAGCGATTGAAAGTGACATTTGATCTAATACTTGGGCATCAATACCCATATCTTTATTACCAGCTAAAGCTTCACCCGAAAGCTTTAGCAAAATTCGTGCATAACGTGGATTTTTAGAAGCTGACATACCTATACTCCAAACCGACCAATCTCAAAACTTTCTTAAATTTAATTCAACATCAAGCAGATTTAATCTGAATTAACTTTGCATACAAATCATATTCATCTGCATCGGTAATCTCGACTTCTAGCAAATCGCCAGCTTTAATCACACTCTTATCAATATCTTCAACAAAAACATTGCCATCAATTTCTGGTGCATCCGCATATGAGCGTGCCACAGCAACTGGGAATTCGTCTTCTAGACCATCCACCAATACAGTCATAGTTTGACCAATACGTTTTTGCAGTTTTGCAGCAGAAATCTCTTGCTGGACTTCCATAAAACGCTCATAGCGATTTTGTTTAATTTCTTCTGGCACATGATCAGGTAGATCATTTGCTGTCGCACCTTCAACTGGTGAATAGGTAAAACAACCAACGCGATCGAGCTGAGCTTCTTTCAGCCACTCCAACAACATTTGGAAATCGTCTTCAGTTTCACCAGGGAAACCAACAACAAAAGTTGAACGAATCACCAATTCAGGGCATTTTTCACGCCACAATTTAAGACGTTCTAAAGTATTTTCACTATGGGCTGGTCGCTTCATCAATTTTAAGATGCGCGGACTGGCATGCTGAAAAGGAATATCTAAATAAGGCAGAATTTTACCTTGTGCCATCAAATCAATGGCAGCATCTACATGCGGATATGGGTAAACGTAATGCAAACGAACCCAAATCCCAAGCTGACCAAGCGCTTCACACATGTCATAGAATTTGGTTTTTACTGGCTGACCATTCCAAAAATCTAGCTTGTACTTGGTATCGACACCATATGCAGACGTATCTTGAGAAATCACAAGGACTTCTTTTACACCAGCGCGTTTAAGTGCAGCTGCTTCATCCAACACTTTCCCTACAGGACGAGACACGAGGTCGCCACGCATGCTTGGGATAATGCAGAATGTACAACGGTGATTACAACCTTCCGAGATTTTTAAATAAGCATAATGCTTCGGTGTTAAACGAACACCTTGCTCAGGAACCAAATCAATAAATGGATTGTGCTTTGGAGGAGCTGGCACATACTCATGCACTGCTTCCATTACATCTTGATAAGCTGCCGCACCTGTTACTTTAAGCACATTTGGGTGCATTTGGCGAATTTTGTCTTCGTCTTTACCTAAACAACCGGTGACAATCACTCGACCGTTTTCGCTCATGGCTTCGCCAATGGCATCTAAAGACTCTTGCACTGCAGATTCAATAAAACCACAGGTGTTAACAACAACCAAATCCGCACCGTCATAATCTGATGCAACCTGATAACCTTCAGTCTTTAACTGAGTTAAAATTCGTTCAGAATCTACCAATGCCTTAGGACAACCTAAAGATACAAAACCGACTTTGGGGGTCTTCATGAATCTGCGCTCCACTTGAATCGGCGTATTGTATGACTTTTCTTTGCTTCCGCATAGCTGCAAAGCCATCTCTTTGTGTAATGCACCAAAATACGACCAAATTTTTAAACAAAATTCAACAACGCACCAATTTGGAACATAATAAAATATTGAAATAAGCAGATGTATGTGAAAAATACCGTATAAATCGATTCTTTCAGATTTAAGTGATTGAAATTTAGTTAATACAAAGTTGGCTTGTATTTTGCATAAAGTACATTTTAGAAGTTAATGGCTATTCATTAAAATTTATATTTATTGCGCCATTTTAAAACAGGATGATTCACAAATGGATCAACAGAACACTATCGACTATCGACTCTTAGTAGATAATCTGAGCACTGCCATTTTATTGGTCGATAGTAAGCTTAATATTTTTTATTTAAATTCTGCTTGCGAAGCATTATTTGATATCAGTTTGCTCCGCGCATCGGGTCAACCTGTATTAAATTTACTGCATGCGCATGATGATTCATTTAATACACATGAAGCATTATTAAACACTTTAGAAAGTGGGCAACACTATACCCGTCGTGAAGCCGTGATCAATGTGAATTTTAAACCGATTCATGTCGATTACACTGCATCACAACTCAATGCAGGCAAAAGCTATCATCCACTCCTGTTAATTGAACTCAATCCGATTGACCGTATGTTGAAAATTTCGAAAGAAGAAAACCTCGTTCAACAACATCAAGTGGCTCGACAGTTAGTTCGCGGCGTAGCACATGAAATTAAAAATCCGCTAGCAGGTATTCGTGGCGCAACACAACTACTTGCCCGTAGTCTTGGTGATGATAACTATCGTGAATTTACCGACATTATTATTAGTGAAGTTGATCGTTTGACCAATCTTGCGGACACCATGCTCGGTTCACGTCAATTACCAAGTTATGAACATGTCAATGTACATGAACCTTTAGAGCGCGTTCGCTCACTTATTGCAAATCAAACCAAGAAAAAAATTAAGATCACACGCGACTATGACTTGTCCTTGCCTGATGTCATGGCCGATCGAGACCAACTGATTCAGGTCATGCTCAATATCAGTGTCAATGCCGTACAGGCCATGACCGAAAATAAAGATTTTTTTACCGACTCAGAACCAGAGCTGGTTTTAAGAACCCGAATACAACGCCTTGTCACCATTAATGGTGTGCTGAATCGCTCAACGGTTCGCATTGACATTGAAGACAATGGCCCTGGTGTTCCTGAAAGTATCTTGGAGTCCGTTTTCTATCCGCTAGTCACTGGTCGTGCCAAAGGTACTGGGCTTGGTCTCAGTATTGCTCAAAATATTATGCATCAACATAACGGAATGATTGAGTGTCAATCAGTTCCAGGAAAAACCGTATTTAGCCTATATCTACCTTGGGAGTTAAACCATGTCACGAAATAAAATTTGGGTAATAGATGACGATCGTGCCATGCGCTGGGTACTGGAAAAAACCTTTAAAGAAGAGGGTTTTGATGTCACCAACTTTGAAGAGGCACAAACTGCACTTGAGCGTCTACATGATGATGCACCCGATGTGATTTTAACCGATATCCGTATGCCAGGGATTGATGGTTTAACCTTCTTATCTAAAGTTAAAAATACGCATCCAGATCTACCTGTCATCATCATGACAGCACACTCTGATTTAGAGTCAGCTGTGTCGAGTTATCAAACTGGTGCTTTTGAGTATTTACCGAAACCCTTCGATATAGATGAAGCATTGACTTTGGTTAATCGTGCGATTTTGCATATCAATAAATTGCAACAACAAGAAGCAACCAAAACCGCTTCACCTTTGCAATCGACCGAAATTATTGGTGAATCACCTGCAATGCAGGAAGTATTCCGTGCAATTGGTCGCTTATCACAATCCCACATTACCGTATTGATTAATGGTGAGTCTGGTACAGGTAAAGAGTTGGTTGCCCATGCACTGCATAAACACTCACCTCGTCGCGCTAAACCTTTTATCGCACTAAACATGGCGGCCATTCCAAAAGACTTGATTGAAACCGAGTTATTTGGTCATGAAAAAGGCGCATTTACAGGTGCAAACACACAGCATCAAGGTCGTTTTGAACAAGCCAATGGTGGTACTTTATTTCTTGATGAAATCGGCGACATGCCGTTTGAAACGCAAACACGTTTGCTTCGAGTTTTAGCAGATGGAGAGTTCTACCGCGTCGGTGGTCATATCCCAGTTAAGGTGGATGTACGTATCGTGGCTGCAACCCACCAAGATTTGGAAAAACTGGTGAATGAAGGACGTTTCCGTGAAGACTTATATCATCGTCTAAACGTCATTCGTATTCATATTCCAAAGCTGTCTCATCGTAGCGAAGACATTCCAATGTTAGCGCAACACTTCTTGGCACGTGCGGGCAAAGAGCTTGGAGTCAGTCCTAAAATTTTACGTACAGAAACTACGGATTATATGCAACAACTGCCTTGGCCAGGTAATGTGCGCCAGTTGGAAAATACTTGTCGCTGGTTAACTGTTATGATTACGGGTCGTGAAGTCTATCCAGAAGATCTACCTGCTGAGCTTAAACAAGCCTCTATGCATAAAAACAATGATGCTCAAGCTGCATCCAATACCAGCCCTGCTTTGGTTGAACGCATTGCCGTTCATCATTGGGATGAATTATTGGCACAATGGGCAATCCAAAAGCTTAAAAATGGTGAAATGAAACTCTTAGACATCGCCACACCGATGTTTGAACGCACGTTGATTAATGCCGCACTACAACAAACACGTGGCCGTAAACGCCATGCCGCTGAGCTTTTAGGTTGGGGACGTAATACCCTTACCCGTAAACTCAAAGAGTTAGGCATGGATTCCAGCGATGACGATGACGACGAAGAAATTCGTTCCGCATAATTAAAAGACGATGAAAAAGCGAGTACAGGTTACTCGCTTTTTCATTTGGATTGAGAAATTTTGAAACACTCATCAATTCCATAACCATACAATGGATATGGTTTTTGTTATACTAGAATCAACCCAACCACCCCAAAGTAGATAATGTCTGATATTTGCTATCCAAGCTGTGCTAAACCTCAAACTCGCCGCGGAGAAGAACGTCGTCTCGCACTATTATTGTGCGCAACCGATTTATTCCTAGAAAAAGGTTATGAGGCAGTCTCTTTGGATGATATCGTCAATCATGCTGGTGGCTCAAAAACATCTATCTATAAATACTTTGGCAATAAAGAAGGCCTATTTACTGCCATTTGTGATTATCGAAGAGAAGTTTTCTTTAAAGGTGTTTGTTTTCCTTATACACCCGAAAAACCTGATTTAAGAAGCTACCTCACACAAACCCTTCAACGTTTTTATCACCACATTATTCAACCTGAAAATATCGCTTTCATGCGGATGTTTACAGAGCAAACTCAAAAAGATGCACAGCTCGCTCATTATTTCTATGATCAATGTGCACTCAATATTCAAAATACTATTGCTTTTGCACTAGAGTATGCCCATAACAGCGGCGAGATTTATTGTACGAAACCCAAATTCTCTTCGACCATGTATTTTGGCATTTTACGCGATGTCGAGTGGCGCAACTTAATGGGTTTAGACGTACCAGCCGATGATGCAGAAACCATTGATTATATTAACTATGCTGTAGATTTGTTTTTAAAAGCCCACCAAAAGGTCTAATTCTTTTGCTTTTTTTTGCGCGTATAGTATAGTATTCAATTCCTTTTTTTCTACACCCATTAATCATCACTTAATTATTGTTTTTATTCAATAATTATTGGGGGAGCAAATATGGCGCTTCGGCATTTTCTTACTTTACGAGACCTATCCTCTTTAGAATTGCAGCGTATTTTAGATCGCGCACAAGAACTTAAACGCATGCAACATAGCAATACGGTCTATCAACCTTTTGCTGGTAAAGTTTTGGGAATGATTTTCGAGAAATCGAGCACACGTACGCGTATTTCTTTTGAAGCAGGTATTTGCCAATTTGGTGGTAACGCAATTTTTCTTTCACCACGCGACACGCAATTAGGGCGTGGTGAACCGATTGAAGATTCTGCTCGTGTCATTTCGAGCATGCTGGATATCGTGATGATCCGTACTTTCGGTCACGATATTGTAGAGCGTTTTGCATCTTACTCGACCGTACCTGTCATTAATGGTCTGACGGATGATCACCACCCTTGCCAGTTACTTGCTGATTTGCAAACCTTCCAAGAACACCGTGGCAGCATTGAAGGTAAAACCGTAGCGTGGATTGGTGATGGCAACAATATGTGTAACTCATATATTGAAGCGGCACATATGATGGGCTTTAAGCTTAAAATCGCATCGCCTGAAGGTTATGAGCCACAAGCAAGATTCCTCACCGAGTTTGCTGATTGCGTAGAAGTCTTTAATAAAGCTGAAGATGCAGCTGTCAATGCAGATCTCATCGTGACTGATGTCTGGGCTAGCATGGGTCAGGAAGAAGAACAGAAGTTACGTGAAAAAGCATTCTCAGATTTCCAAGTCAATGAAAAACTTATGGACTTGGCACACCCTGATTGCTTATTCATGCATTGCTTACCTGCGCACCGTGGTGAAGAAATTTCTGAACACATGTTAGACCACAAAAATGCTGTGGTTTGGGATGAAGCAGAAAACCGTTTGCATGCACAAAAAGCGTTGATGGAATTCTTACTGAATGAGAATCTGAAAAAAGACTAAGTTTAAAAAAAACAGCATCATTCGATGCTGTTTTTATTTGTGCGTTCTAAATTGAACACTGAAATAAAAACACTTATAGTAAGACAAGCCCATTAGATTAAGTTTCTCATGATATGAGAACTTCACTCAATACACAGCGGACGTTATGACTTCACTTGAACAAGCCCTATCTCAAATACCAAGCTTTTCTTTGGTGCATGAACATCTGTTTAGCTCTGCTCAACCGACTGCTGAGCAACTGCAACAGATCAAAGAATATGGTTGCAGTACTGTCATTAATCTTGCGACCAGCAAATCAGATAACCATCTATCTGAGCAAGATCAAATTTGTTTAGACTTGGGTTTAAACTACATTCATATTCCAATCGGCTGGGATGTGCCCTGCTCTGAACAATGTCTTTTTGTTTTGGATCTCATTGATCATCTGGTGCAAAACGAGATCATTTGGTTACATTGCGACGACAATATGCGTGTCAGTAGTCTGATGTATCTTTATCGCCAATTCTATATGAATATCGACCTGCCCACCGCCCAAGAACTTTTACACCAAATTTGGGAACCGAACGAAACTTGGACAGGCTTAATTCATAGCATTACTTTACAACTGCAAGGCCGTAAAGCAACACAAGAACTAGAACAATCATTAATTAACAGCAATCACTTTGCTTGATGCGAAATTAACACCGTTGCCGTTGCCAAGATCCCTTCTTGGCGACCAGTAAATCCCAATTTCTCAGTTGTTGTGGCTTTAATACTGATTTGAGTCACATCAACATCTAACACATCTGCAATGCTTTGGCGCATCTCTAGATTATACTTCGCTAATTTAGGACGTTCGCAAGCAACCGTGATGTCTGCATTATTCAGCTGATAGCCACGATCCAAAATCAATTGATAAACATGTTTGAGTAACAAGCGACTATCTGCACCTTTATATTCAGGGTCTGTATCTGGAAAATGCTGACCAATATCACCGAGTGCCAACGCGCCCAACAAGGCATCACTCAGGGCATGTAATACCACATCCCCATCCGAATGTGCCTTTAAACCATGCGTATGTGGAATTTGAACACCCGCCAAAGTAACAAAATCACCTTCTTCGAACGCATGTACATCCATACCTTGTCCAATCCGAATTTGAGCAACCATATGATTTTCCTTTTACAATATACCGAACAAATCTTGTATTCAGGCTTTCTATTTCGCTATAGTACGTTGAGCAAATTAGACTGAAAGTATAAGTGATTATGCTGTTTAACACTGTAAGAAATCAATTAAAGAAATCTGGCTACATCATCACATTGAGTTGTTTTTGCTCAACATTTGCCTATGCGGAATCAATTGACTGTACGAGCAAGGATTTGGAAGCGCAAAAAATCTGCGCTAAGCAATATAAAGAGCAGCGTCTGAAGCTCAATGCCAAGTTTTTAACCGCTTATTTGGTGACCGATGCTCCATTACAGTTATTACATGACACCCAAACCTTGTGGCTGAATCAAGTACAGCAGTGCAAAAGCAAAAGCTGTTATCAGCAGCAATTTGATGCACGTTTGGATGATTTGAATTTTTATACCTCAATGAACCAAACCTTGACACAGCATTATTTGAAATATGAACACGGTAAACTAGCAGCTCAACCGGTGCATTTACAGATCCATCAGTTGGATAAGGATAAACTCAAAATAGAAGGCACTGCATACCGCAATCCCAATAATCGTCTAGAAACTCAAACCTTGTCTTTATTGGCATATAGTACGCCTGAACAAAAAGGCCAAATAATTGATAATGAAAAAAAATGCCAGTATCAGTTTGATTTTCAAAAAGCCTTATTGATTATTAAATCTACGCAGAAAGATTGCGGCAGATTTACAGGGATCTACCGCCTGTACGATTAGTGGTCTTAACATTTAAAAGCCGATGTTTTCACATCGGCTTTTTTGCTTCAGTTTGGGAATTTTTCTGCAATTTCTTGGCTAATCAATACCGCTGTTGCCGCAGATAAAGTCCAGCCCAAATGTCCATGTCCAGTGTTATAAAACACTCGTGGTTGCTTACCCTGTTTTACCACAGGCAGCATATTCGGCATCATTGGACGCAAACCTGCCCATGGCACAACATGCTCAGTCGAAATATCAAAGTTTTGGTTAACCCAATTAATTAAAGGCTGGATACGATCAGCGCGAATATCTCGGTTATATCCATTAAACTCAGCGGTACCTGCAATACGTAAACGATCAGCACCGAGGCGAGAGGTCACAATCTTGGCACTTTCATCAAGTAAGCTCACCCACGGCGCATTTTTTACACTACGCTCATCTTTCAGCTGCACTGTAATTGAATAGCCTTTGACAGGATAAACATTCACACTATCACCGAGCATATCGGCTAATTGGTAACTTCCTACACCACCACAGACCAAAACCAAATCGGCAATAATTTCAGTGATTCCATCCGAGCTTGGATTAACATTCTCGGAACTGTTTTTGCAGTGAACAACTACTTTGTCTTGAGTAAATTTGACATCAACAACATCTAAGCCAAAACAATATTTCACACCATTTTGCTGAGTTTTTTCAGCCAAGCCAACAGAGAATTTATGAATATCTCCTGTTGCATCCCCAGCCGTGTAATATCCCCCAAAATAATCACCTGTTAGCGTAGGTTCAATGGCTCTCATTTCGTCAGGTGTAATCGCATTTCGTTCAAGTTTTCCTTCAACCAACACATCATTGACCTTTTTGGCAATCTCATAGTCTTCCTTGGTGTGATACATATGTAAAATGCCGCGCTTTTCCAAATCAAACGAGATACTTTCTTTTTCTGCAATCTCAAACAAGCGTTGTCTCGCCAAAAGTGCCAAACGTACGGTCTCAATGGTATTGGCTTTATAATTTTTAATATGCGTTAAGAACTCAATCAACCAGCGATATTTATGTGCACTAAAGGATGGATTGAGCAATAAAGGTGCATCCTTTTTACTCATCCATTTAATACCTTTAAGTACGGTTGCCTTTTGATTCCAAACCTCGGCGTTACAGGCAGACAACTGCCCGCCATTGGCAAAAGACGTCTCCATGGCTGGAAAGAGATGACGATCAATCACCGTCACCTCATAGCCTAATTTATTTAATTCATAAGCAGACGTTACACCCGTAATCCCCGCACCAATGACAACAACATGTGGCATAGCAAACTCCTAGAAATGCATAACATTTCTTAATGCATAGCCCCATCTGTCATGGTACCTGAGAGTTTCGGCAGATGATTACCAATTAATCATTGAGCCTTCCCCTTCGGTGAGTGTTTATCATAGAAGAAAAATATTGTTAATTTCTACAAGTTGAGCACTGCTCTCCAGATTGTATTTCTATTATTACAGTCCTTCTGCCTGAGAGTTTCCGGGGTCGTTGCTCCTTCGGCGAGTTCATTGAAGAACTTCTCTCCCGCAATAATATTTATATCCTTATAAGCAATATATATGCCGCCTAAAAATACCGACACTAAATTCTTGTAATTGTTTGTAGGCGAAGAAGTGTTCTATTTCAAGTTACTTAAGCAATAAAAAAGCAGACTTTGAGTCTGCTTTCAAATATTAAAATTTACATTGCAAAATTTGTTCTGAGAACTGACCTTTCCAGAGTTCGCGTAACGTTGGTAAATAAAACTTTTCACCAATCATCACCAACTCTGCATCAATCAGCGCATGAATTTCATGCATCAACACATAATCCAAAGCAATGAGTGATAATTGCGGCTGACTTTGGGTAATTTGCTTACGTCTAACTTGCGCTTTTTTTACCAGTTCGTTAGCAAAATTTTTGTCTTTATAGGTGGTGATCGCACTTAAACGCAGCTCTATAATTCCCCAACCTTCCAATAATTTTTTAAATGTCTCAAAGTCTTTTGATGTTGCTTCCCATGTCACATTGTCTAAATTACTGTCCTCAGGTAGGACGGGCAATAATAAATCTGCAGTGCTAGGAAAGATTTTCTTTAAATTCAACAGAAACTTAACAGGATTTTCATTCGGAAGATCAGAAAATTGGATGTTGGTTTGGGTATCTGTTAAATAGATAGAGAGCATCAAAAAAAATCCTAAGGTAAAATACTGTTTTATATAAACTTAATTTCAGCTCTGCGCAGTGTTGGCAAAACAAAAAAGATAAAAAACAGAAGAAGTTGATCATTCTAACAATTATGACAATTTATTCAATGTTAGTTTCGCAAAGACTTTCCTCTACATATTAAGTAGCCCCTACAAAATCAGAATCTCAAGCGTAAAACATAGTCAAAGAGAGATCTTTGACCTTAATCAACTGCCTAACACATCATGGAGAATAATTATTTACATCATCATCGTGTAGCAGATACATAAAAGTTTGCTATCCGTTCTCTACCTTTGGAATAATAGAACTGACCATGCAGGTCAGTTCAAAATTACTCATTTCACAGCTTTTTGAAGATTAAAAAACATGTGAAATATCTATTAATTCAATAGGCTTTAAAACAACGGACATCATTTACTGATTACCTTATGTCCGTTCTGAATAGGCTTTGTAGGAGTTAATCAAAGTGATTAAGATCAAAGAATTGATAATGTCTGAACGTATAGTCTTAGATAAATCAAAACTATTAGATACATTAGACAGCACATCCATTTTATTAAAAAATAAACTTGTATTTCTACCTTTTATCGCCCATTTCGTTATGAATTTTGGTGACTTTAATAAATATGTATTGCCATTTAAAGCGCCAACAAATGAATTGGAAAATCTCGTAAACATACATGCAGCAGAAGATGCCGAACATTGGATTTGGTATGCGCATGATTTAGAAAAACTAAGCTATGATCTTCCTGAAAAATTTACGACAACTTTAAAAAAATTATGGTCAAAAGAAAATGAAGAAAACCAAATCCTTTTTTTCGAGTTAGTCCATTTAGTTCACAACCAACCAGCCAATATTCGACTTGCAATTATCGAAGCAATCGAGATTACAGGTCATATCATCTTTTCAAAATTGAGAGATATCACCCAACATTCTAATTACCAGTTAAGTTATTGTGGAGACATCCATTATCATAAAGAAACAGGTCATACCATTGGAGCTGAAGAAAAAATCATAGATCAGCTAACCTTCTCAACATATGAAAGTGAAATTGCAACTCAATCCATAAAACAAGTCTTTAAAGCATTTAGTCGCTGGTATCAGTACTTGGATTTCCTTATTTGTACACATCATAGATCCTGACCAACTATAGTACTTGATACCTCTATTTTATAAAGAAATCCCTCTATTACAGAGGGATTTTTTATTCACGAATCAAGCTTACTTACTATTTGGAGAAACCATATTTTCAGGTTTCACCACCTCATCAAATTGTTCAGCAGTCACTAAACCAAGTTCAACCGCGACTTGCTTTAAGGTTTTATTTTCCTTATAAGCCGTTTTCGCAACTTTGGCAGAGTTTTCATAGCCAATCACAGGATTCAATGCAGTGACCAACATCAATGAGTTATGCAAGAAGTAATCAATTTTCTCACGATTTGGCTCAATGCCTACCGCACAATGATCGTTAAAGCTATTGCAAGCATCACCCAACAACTGAATCGATTGCAGTAAGTTATATGCAATCACAGGCATAAATACATTGAGCTCAAAGTTACCAGAAGCACCTGCTACATTAATTGTGGTGTCATTCCCTAAAACTTGAGCAACCACCATGGTCATCGCCTCACTTTGAGTCGGATTAACTTTACCTGGCATGATGCTTGAACCAGGTTCATTTTCCGGAATACGTATTTCACCGAATCCACAGCGTGGACCACTTGCCAACCAACGAATATCGTTGGCAATTTTATTTAAGCTTGCAGCAAGTGTTTTTAATGCGCCTGATGTAAACACAGCAGCATCCCGACCAGCCAATGCTTCAAATTTATTCGGTGCAGTCACGAATGGCAGACCTGTTAATTCAGCTAATTGCTCCGCTGCTTTAACCGCATAATCTGGATGTGCATTTAATCCAGTACCAACCGCTGTCCCACCCAAAGGCAATTCATATAAACCAGACAGTGCTTGCTGTAAACGCTTCAAGCCATGCTCTAATTGTGAAACATAACCACTAAATTCTTGGCCCAAAGTCAAAGGTGTCGCATCTTGTAAATGGGTACGGCCAATTTTGACAATATCATCAAATTCTTCTGACTTACGCTGTAATGTATCTTTTAGCTTCGCAACGGCTGGAATGAGTAATTCATTAATTTGAATACTTGCAGCCACATGGATTGCAGTTGGGAATGAGTCATTGGTTGATTGTGCGCGATTGACATGATCATTCGGATGAACTGGTTTTTGTGCACCCAATACTTGACCTAATTTCTGATTGGCAATATTGGCAATCACTTCATTACAGTTCATATTGCTTTGCGTACCTGAACCAGTTTGCCAAACCACCAATGGAAATTGTGCATCCCATTGTCCAGCAATTACTTCTTCAGCAGCACCAACGATATATTGGCTTAAATCTTCAGGAAGTTGTTTTAATTCAGCATTGGTAATGGCAGCAGCTTTTTTCACCAAACCCATTGCTCGAATCATGGCACGTGGCAAGCGTTCTTGACCAATCTTAAAGTTTTGTAAACTTCGTTGCGTTTGCGCACCCCATAAGGCTTCATTCGGGACCTCAATGTCACCCATTGTGTCGTGTTCAATTCGCATTTGCATAAACAACCTCTACTCTATTTGGTTAAAGTTCTCACGGGCTGAAGCAAAGTGATGCTTTGGCTAGTTGCCGTTATCCTAATCAAAGCAGATATAATTGTAAATAAGAATCATTATCCTAATTGCCTTTTAAGGTATTCAGATAAAAGCGCCATTCATCTTCAATCATCTGTGCTAAAGGTCGTTTTGGTGACCAGTTAAGAATCTTCCCTGCCTTATCAATTATTGCACCTAATTGTGCAATCTCATCATGCTGAAATACTGCGGGCTGAACATGCACTTTCGCCTGAGTCACTTTCTCAATTTCATTTAATAAGTTTTGAATTGAGGTCAGTTGTGAATGTGCGATGTTGAATGACTCCATACAGTTGTTCTGCGTACTTAACCAATTTAGAGTCATTAAAATGGCATCACATGCATCTAAAACATGCAGAAAGCTTCTCTCAACAGTTCCATCAGTAGTTGCGGCCTGATTCTGCAATTCAATACATTCACGCTGCATAGCCGCAACTTGTAAAGCTAATGGCACGATATTCTTAGGCAACTGAGTGACAAACTCACCTAATACGCCATGCTCAAATGCACCAACAATATTGGACAACCGCAGATTTACAATCCTCCACTCGGGATCGACACGATAAGTATCTGCAATAATATCTTCAACCATTTGCTGAGATCGAACATAAGGGTTCGAATATTTATAATTAAATTCAGTCTCTTCCTTAAGTTCAGTACTTGATTGGCCATAAACCGCCAGACTGGACAAATTGATTAACTGTCTCACCCCCATGCGTTGCATGGCTCTTAACAGGCTCATAATGCTGCTAACATTGTCATTATAATATTCAAGAGGTTTTAAAGTAGATTCTTCTAATGATTTAAAACTGGCAGTATGAATCACAGTGTCGATGGAATATTGTTCAAAAACTTTATTAAGTGCTGGTGTATTTCGAACATCAAGTTTCGCAAATGGAATATACATTCCTGAGATATATTCTAAACGTTCTAAAGTTTGTAAGGTCGAATTGGCTAAATTATCCACAATGACGATTTCTTGCCCGTGAGCCAAAAGGCTCAAAGCAATATGTGAACCAATAAAGCCTAAACCACCTGTCAGCAAAATCATTGTATACTTACCTTCCTTTATATCTGTCCATCATTTTTTTGCCAATTATGACCATAGTGAATATTCCATGAGCACACTATTGCTAATTACTTCATCTCCTACGTCGATTATGGCTTGGCATGCTTTTGGTCTAGCTCAAGCGCTTCAAAATAAGGATGAAGAAGTTCGTGTCTTCTTTTACCAAGATGGTGTTCAGGTTGCGAATGACTTACAGTGGTTTCCCGATGATCAACGCAACTTAAAACAAGAATGGCAAAAGCTTGGCATCCGACTCCCTGTCTGTGTCAGTGCTGCCCTTGCTCGGGGTATCACTGATGCGGACAATGCAAAACGTCATTCACTTCAACATCACAACTTAGCCAATGGCTTTGAACTTGTGGGTCTCGGAGAACTTGCTGACGCAGTACAAAGCTGTTCTCGTTTAATTCAATTTTAATTAAAGTTCTTTACTAGCGTGTTGCTTTGAAAAGGTAAATTGTGTGAAATCTGTACTCGTCATTCTAACTCAACCTAACTTAACAAGTTTGCAAATCAATGAAAGCTTGTCCGCTACTATGGTTTTAGCAACCTTTGGTATTTCTGTCAAAGTATTATTAAAATGTGCAGCAATTAACTTATTGGATAATAAATTAGAATTTGATCAACTTTTACACGAGTTTAAAATTGCATCTAACTTGGTTGAAAGTTTTGAGTTCTATGATTTAACCCCAATTTTAATTGAGTCAAAAAATCAAGAACTTAACGCTGTTAAAAATACAGAACAGGAAATTGAATTTGTTGATCTCTGTCCTGAATTTATTCAATCATTTGATCATATAATGTACTGGTAAGGCCACTCCATGCAAGCAACAACACTGTTCCTCATGCAATCTAATGCTGATCAAATTTGGTCGGATTTAATTAAAATGGCACAATCTGATGACTATATTGTGATTATGGGTAATGCAGCAATTCAAATACCTAGCGCGATTACAGCAACTTATTACAACATTTATTGTTTAACAAACGAGCACAATTTACTTGATGATGAAATTAAATCTCGGATTCAAGCAATCGATTATGCACAATTTGCGGATTTGACTCTAAAATTCAAACGTTGCGTTTCTTTGAAATAAGACATCTTCAATTCATTTTAAATTTGTTAGGCTATTTTATGCAGTTAGAGTTAGACCAAGACGGCCATTTAGTTGATTACACCATTTGGAATCAAGACGTTGCACAAGAATTAGCGAAGTCTTTAGATTTGCAGTTAACCGACTGGCATTTTGAGATTCTTTATGCAGTACGCCAGTTTTATCAGCAATTTGGACATTCACCTGCAACACGACCGCTGATTAAGTTTTTAATGAAAACCGTCAGTCCTGAAATTGATAATGCAGCATTGCAGCAGAAATTTAATACAGGTTTAGTCGCTCGACATTTAAGTCGTTTAGCTGGCGTACCTAAACCTGCAAATTGTTTATAATTTTTTATTTACGCAAATTTCTTGGCACAAGCAACACAGGCAATTACTGCAATCGTGACGCCAAACATGGCAGGACTTACTTGTTCATGTAATAAGACTGCGGCAATCGCCAAACCAAAGATCGGTTGCAACAGCTGGAGTTGCCCAACAGTTGCAATCCCACCTTGTGCCAAGCCCTTATACCAAAAGAAAAAACCAATTAGCATACTAAATAAAGACACATAGGCCAGACCAAGTTTTGCCGATGTTGAAATTTGATCAAAGCTCATAGGCATATAGAGATATGAAATGAGCAGCATGATCGGCAATGTAATAATCAATGCCCAGCAAATCACCTGCCACCCTCCCAAATGTTTAGAGAGTTTTCCGCCTTCGGCATAACCAAAACCACAGAATATAATTGCCAATAACATGAAAATATCACCATAGTTAAAGGCCCAACTCCCTGTTTGGACTAACATATACCCAAAAACCAGTGAAGCACCTAAAACTGCGAATAACCAAAATACGAAATTCGGTCTTTCTCCACCTCGTAGCACACCAAAAATAGCAGTCGCTAAAGGCAATAAGCCTACAAAGACAATGGTGTGCGCAGCACTGACATATTGAAGTGCCAATGCTGTAAATAACGGAAAGCCAACTACAACCCCAATCGCAACATAAAATAATGGCAACCAATCTTTTCGTGTTGGTAATTGCTGACGTGATAATAAAAGCAAGGCCAAACCAAGAAGCCCCGCGATTGCGGCACGAGCAGCAGTTAAAAAGGTAGGGCTAAAATCCATAACCGCAACGCGTGTGGCTGGTAGTGAACCGGCAAAAATAATCACACCGATCAGACCATTCATCCAACCACTACTGAAAGTTTTCATTTAAATTCTCCAAATCTATATGAAGAATTTAAACTGTGCTATGGTTTAAGCACCATACACAGTACAGTACAATTTCAAATAACTGTATTGGCTTACTAACCCATACAGTTTAAAGATAGATCGAGATGAAAAGTACAAAAATTGATTTCGTGATCCAGCACATTCAGGAACAAATCAAGACCCGTTCATTGCTGCCAGGTTCACGTCTACCTTCAGTTCGCGCTTTAGCTGGCTTGCTGCATTTATCTGTTTCAACCATTGTTGAAGCTTATGAACGTCTTGCCTCTCAAGGGATTATTGAAGCCAAAACAGGATCGGGCTTTTTTGTTGCAGGACCACTTGCACCTTTGTCTATCTCTGAAATCCATCCAAAGATTGATCGCAGTATTGATCCACTCTGGATTTCTAGACAGGCATTAGAAGCAAAGCCAGATGTTTTAAAACCAGGATGTGGTTGGTTACCTGATGACTGGATGCCACACGAGAATATCCGCAAAGCCATTCGCAAGGTATCTAAAGCTCCTGCTAGCATTTTGACTGATTACTCAACACCTTTAGGCCTAGCACCTTTACGAGAATTACTTTCAAGAAGAATCTTGAGCAAAGGCATTGAAGCGCGTCCAAATCAGATCTTATTGACAGATTCAGGTACGCAGGCAATCGATTTAATTTGTCGTTATTTTCTCAAGCCGAATGATGTGGTTCTGGTTGATGATCCTTGTTATTTCAACTTTCATGCCCTACTCAAAGTTCATCAGATTCAAATCATCGGTGTGCCTTATACGCCGACTGGGCCAGATCTTGAAGCATTTTCACAGGCGATTCAAAATTACAATCCACGCCTCTACATTACCAACTCAGGCATTCATAACCCAACAGGTGCTGTGTTAACGGCATCAACGGCTTATCAGGTGTTAAAACTGGTTGAGCAATCTAATTTGATTGTCATTGAAGATGATATTTTTGCAGATTTAGAATTGCATAGTGCCCCTCGTCTCGCAGCTTTGGATGGCTTATCTCGTGTCATTCACATCGGCAGTTTTTCAAAAACTTTATCTGGCTCAGTCCGTACAGGATACATTGCAACCAAAACAGAATGGATTGAAGATTTAACTGATATCAAAATCGCGACTTGCTTTGGAGGGAGTAATTTATCTTCAGAAATTTTGTATGCTGCATTAACTGATGGAAATTATCGTAAATATCTAGAAGAATTAAAGGTCCGTTTGTCTAAAGCAATGGATGCAACAATCAAACAACTTGAGAAACTAGAAATCAACATCTGGGTTAAACCCACTGCTGGGATATTTGTATGGTGTGAATTACCACACCACTTCGATACAGCACGTATTGCACAGCGCTGCTTAGACAATGGCGTGATTTTGGCGCCAGGAAATGCATTTAGCCAGAGCCAAAATTTCAAAAACTTTATTCGTTTTAATGTAGCGCAATCACTGCAACCCAAAGTTTTTGAGGTTCTATCTCATGCCATTCAACAAGAGACAGAACAACAAAATTTATAACTCAGGCACTTTGCTTTTTTTGCTCGATAAAAGCGAAATAACCAGGCCCAGCCGCGACACGAACATCTTTGGCTTTAATCGGTTCATCACACTCAGAACACACCACTTTGGGGTTGATTTTCCGACCACAGCTTTTATGGGTAAATTCAACAGGTTTGCCCAGTCCCATATCCATCCATTTATCGGCCCACTGCACCATCGAGAGAATGATTGGATAGAGATCTAAACCCTTGTCTGTCAATTGATATTCAAAACGCTCTTGACGATCAACATACGGCACTTTAGTCAAAATCCCATGCTCAACCAAACGCTTTAAACGCTCTGAAAGGACATGACGTGTCAGTCCTAAACTACGCTGAAAATCATCAAAACGGCGTATACCCATAAATGCGTTACGTAAGATGAGCATTGTCCAGCGATCACCCAATACTGAAAGCGTCCTCGCCACTGAACATGGCTGGTCTCCAATTTCGTCCCATTTCATTATTATCACCTAATCATTTTTTTAAAGTTTTATTTAAAAAGACATCTATGTCTTGAACCGTCATGTTTAGAACCTAAACAATATAAAATATACACTAAACTACCTTATCCATCAGATGCAATATTGGCACTTGGCTAAAAATACCAATATTCAGTCATTTTACATAAATTCATCAAAACAATTTAGTTGTAAATGAATAGCCCAGAAAGGATTTGTCCTGCACCCAATTTCGTATTGGCTGGGATACGTACCAGACTATTTGCTTGCATTAAGTTGCTCAGCATATGCGATTGCTGCTTCGCCAAGCTTTTAAACTTGAGCTGCCCTTGATCAAAATAAGCCTGCATTCTTAAAAAACGTTCACGTGCATCCGATTTTAAATCATGGGTCAGTACGCCACTCAACCACTGCAAAGGTTGGCGTTGGTTCTGAAAGGCATCAAGCAAAGCTTTGCCATACACCTGCATACACACATACACGGCAGCAGGATTGCCGGGTAAACCTAACAAATAGCAACGATGATCTTGCTGTGTGTATTCGGCAAAGAATAATGGCTTGCCTGGTTTTTGTTTTACCTTCCAAAAGATTTGCTCAAAACCTGTTTCAAACGCGCATGGGCGAACAAAATCATAATCGCCAACGGAAACACCGCCCGTGGTAATGATCAAATCATATTTCTGTTTTAGGCGTTCAAAACACTGCGTCACCTCTGCGGCTTCATCTGCAAGATGTAAGACTTCTGCATCTATACCATAGTCTTGCAACCAAGCTTTCAATAGTGGGCCATTGGCATCAAAAACTTTCCCTGCCTGCAAGTCCTCAGGCGTTTCAGCAACTTCATCCCCTGTAATGACCACAACCACTTTAGGTGATTGAAAAACATCAATACTTTGCACACCTGCCATACTTAGTGCTGCCAGTGCACCAATATTGATTCTTTGTCCAACATCCGCCAATTGCTGACCCCGTTGCACTTCCTCACCGACAAAACGAATATCTGCTTGAGGCTGAATGTGTTCAGTCAAGCGAATGGTTTGATTGGCTTCAACGAAGACAATTTCTTGTCGAGCAACATGCGTTGTTCCCTCAGGTGTTTTCCCGCCTGTAAAAATACGAATTGCTTGCCCATCTTTGAGCTGATACTCAGATTCACTACCCGCTTTAATTTCACCAATCACGTCAAAGACTGCATCTTGCAGATGATCAGCAGCACTATTCAGGGCATAACCATCGACTGCACTTTGCGAGAAACTTGGTAGATCGACATTGGAATAGATCGCTTTGGCGAGATAACGATTCAGTCCATCGGCTAAAGGTAATGTCTCAACGTTTAAAGCTTTCGGTTGTGTTTGCACCAAGGCTAAGGCCTCATCAATACTAATCAAACCTTTTTCAGCACCACACCCTGACATTATTCATAACCTCCCGGATGAGGTAAATCACGACAAACGTCAAAAATATGAACCAAGGCTGGTAGGATTGCCGCCATTGATTCGCTCGCACCACCACGACTTCCTGGTAAAGTCACCAACAATGAGCGATCAATAAAGCCTGCAACACCACGTGACATGGCTGCATATGGCGTGCGTTTTTGTCCAAATGAACGTGCCGCTTCCATTAAGCCGTCGAGTTTGCGTTCTAATAGTGGTTCTAAGGTATCCACGGTGATATCGCGCTTACCAATACCAGTACCTCCGATCGTCATAATGCATGCATAAGATTTGGTCAGTTCTAACACTAAATCTTTGAGCTGATCTGCTTCATCAGGCAAAATCTGATAATGAATCGGATTAAAGCCTGCTTCAGTCAAAGTCTCAACCACGGACTTACCTGCGGTATCGGGTTTACGACCCGCTGCAACAGTATCTGACAGTACAATTACAGCCGCTGAAACAGGTTGGCGCAACGTACGTTTAAAGTGTGATTTTCCACCCTTTTTCTTCAGCAATTTACACTGATCTAAACACAGCTCTTCTGGCTCACAATGCGGTTTTAACATGTCATATAACGTTAAACCTGCCAGACTTGCAGCCGTTAAAGCTTCCATTTCCACGCCTGTTGGGCCAATGGTTTCAACTGTGGTCAAAATCACCACATGGTCGTCATGTAGATCATAATCGACATCGGCACGATAAATCGGTAATGGATGACAGAGTGGAATCAGCTCATCCGTACGTTTAGCGGCCAAAATACCTGCGATACGTGCAGTTTTTAAAGCATCACCTTTTTCGGTATTACCGTCTCGTAACAACTGAATGCAATGTGCGGGTGCATGTAAAATCGCTTGCGCTTCTGCAACACGATAACTCTCGGGTTTCATCCCAACATTTTTCATTTTAACTTCCTGACGCTTTATTCGTGTGTATGCTCATGGCTACAATTTTCATGGTGATGCTCGGGTAAATCCCTCTTTAATAAAGGGGGACTGAGGGGGATTTTCGCTTGAACATTATCGGTTTGATCTTTACGAATACAACAGCCTTCTACATATTGACTGGTGCCATCCATAAAAAACTCTTCTTTCCAGATCGGCACTTCATGTTTGACCCTTTCTACGGCCTCTTCACAGGCTTGAAAGGCTTCACGGCGATGTGCTGCATAGGCAATCGCGATAATCGCGGTTTCACTGACATCCAAGTAACCGATCCGATGCATGACACGTACATAAGAAACCTGATATTTATCTTTGATTTCCTGTTCAATTGCGCGAATCATCTTTTCTGCGACAGGCGTATAAGAGGTATATTTCAGTGCTTTAACCGCTTTTCCTTCGTGGTGATTACGCACAGTTCCAATAAAAATATCAACCCCACCGCATTCAGGAAAGGATTGAATCGGATCAAAGTGATCGAGGCTTAAAGCCTGATCTTGGACTCGGGCAAATTCACGCATATTTATCCTCCCGCTACTGGCGACAACAAAACTAAAGTACAGGATGTTTCTAATGCGGTTTGACGTGTCACGATTTCCTCACCTATCGCACAGGCACATTTTTCCATCGCGGAGTCAGCATCTGGATAAAGATTGATAATATGTGACAGTACATCTTTGACCATTTGATCTTTTGCAAACTCAAATGCCAGCGCCTTGGGTAATAACCGTTCAATTGCGCCAAAGGCTTCTATTTTTATCTCAATAGTTTGCATATTTTCTCCAAACAACTTCCCTCACTAACCACCAAGCATATGCATACTAATTTTACGTGCTTGCTGATGTTGTATTGCATGATAACCCTGCGCTTTCTTCCAAATATAAGGCTTAATTTTTTGATCAAGTTGATGGAATGCTAACGATTTGAGCTCAGCTTTTTGTTTGATTGCCTGTTGCAGATCAGGTTTTATATTTAGACCTTGTTTTGCAAATAAACAATTATATAACTCACCTTGAGCCGTCAATCGAATTCGATCACAGTCCCCACAAAATGAATGGGTAATGGTTGAAATAATACCGAGTTTATATTGGCCATCAAGCTGATAGAGGCGTGCAGGTTCATGCTGTTGTTCTAAGACCTGAATATCATAATGCGCTGAGAGCTGCTTTAAGATTTCCGCTTCACTGACCACGGCTTGATCCGTCCAGTGCTGATCACCATCCAGCGGCATAAATTCGATAAAACGCAACGGAATATTATGCTGTTTGGCCCATTTCACCATCGGCACAATTTGGTCATCATTCTGACCTTGCATCAGTACACAATTAATTTTGAATGGCAGACCAACTTTTGTTGCGGCTTCAATACCAGCAAATACAGGGGCAAGCTCTTTTTTAGTCAGTTGTTTAAATTGAAGCGGATCAAGGCTATCCAAACTAATATTGAGATCATCCAAACCTGCCTGCTTCAATGGCTCAGCATACTTCGCCAAATAATGACCATTGGTTGTGATTGAAATACGTTTTAGCCCCAAAGCTCTTAAACTTTGCAAATCACGGATAAAATGCACCACACCTTGACGCATCAAAGGCTCACCACCAGTGATACGGATATTTTCAATGCCCTGTCCAACCATATATTGACAGAAAATAAACAGTGCCTCGAAACTGAGTAGATCTTG
Source organism: Acinetobacter higginsii (assembly GCF_000369845.1). NCBI lineage: Bacteria > Pseudomonadati > Pseudomonadota > Gammaproteobacteria > Moraxellales > Moraxellaceae > Acinetobacter > Acinetobacter higginsii. The sequence continues at coordinate 169,347 of NZ_KB850214.1, forward strand.
TTTTTTCATCCATTCAGGATGTTCAGGCATACAGTAAATGCATTTGAAATTGCAACGGTCTGTCACGGAAATCCGTAACTTGCGCTTAATACGACCATACTGATCTTGTAAGATCGGTATACTCGTGTCATCTATTTCATGCTTCATCATATGCACTCATATTGTGAATCTTTGAACTGGGTTTAGCACAAGTTCTGTGCGTCCTTGTTTTACTCATCACAGTGAATTGTTTTTATTACAGCAATAATTATTCCAGTTTTACCCTATCAGCATTGCCGATGTTGCTTATTCATTCAAAAGAACAACTCTTTCAATCTATAAACAAAAATAGGTTTTGTCCTGAGTATTTTTGTTCAATTTACTTTGCACCATCCCATGGCATATTTTATTTAATATGCAATAAGATGGTGCAAATATCTGATTAAATCAACTCACCGATCGTCTAAGTACTTAAGCGTTCCAATCGAACGGGTACATATTTATGATATGGCGTCTTTGACAAAGGATCACAATGCTGGGTAGAGGTCAGACGATTCAATTGCGGCCCTATTGGCTCGCCACCGCGATAACGTAAGCCATAACCATGTGGTAAAGACACCACGCCCTTGCGCATTCCTTCATCAAGTTCAACTATGACCTGAATCTTGCCATGCTCAGAAATACATTGCAGCGCATGACCTGTTTCAACGCCAAAACTCAATGCATCTTCAGGATTCATTCTCAAGCGACCTTCGGCATCAACTTTACGCCATGCAGGATCACGATAAATTTGATTGGCGTTATAACTACGGCGTTCACCCGCAAGCAAAATGAAGGGATAGGCATCGTTTAAAGTCAAAGATTGCTGTTTTAACTGGGCTAACTCGATAAACATCTCAGGAATTGCCAATCGAATTTTCTTGTCTTTATAGGCAATCAAGCTCCACACATCAGCATAGTCATGTTGTGATAACACCACACCCGACCGTTGCTGCAAAATGGTCTGGAATAATTTTACCCCCAGATTAAATCGATTACCTTCGTATCCTGCTTGCTTAACCGCTTTATAGTGCTGAGCCGCATATTGCATACACAATGGAAGTAATAAGGCTGTAGAGGCGGCATCATTTGGCAAAGTCTTACCCAAGGTGCGATATACAATCGATGCCGCAAATGGAATCTGCTTCTTATTTTTCGCAAAGTTTGCACCAAGTGCAGCAAAATAAGCGAGATAAGCCGTATGTGCAGAATCCTTTTTCGCAATTTTACTTAGAATAGGAAACTGTTTCGGCATCACTTGCATAGCTTCCAGCAAACGTGTGTAGATCTCGGCTTCAGGCAGGCTATTACCTTGTGCTTTAAAAAGTGGATGGCGTAAATGAAAGCCATTCTTCGGAAATTCCAGATTAAAGCCTGTGAATTCCCACTTTTCAAATTGGCTATGTGCAGGCAAAACATAATGCGCTAAACGTGCTGTTTCTGTCATTGCCACATCGACCACCACCAATAACTCAAGAGACTGGAATGCTTGCTCATATGCAGCGGTATCTGGATAAGTAAGCAAAGGATTACAGCTGTCCACAAACACCGCACGAACCTGTTTCTCACCTGCTTTTAAGATTTCATCGGGCAAGATATTCGGAGGAAAGAAGCCTGAAATCGGGAACATTTTATGAAAAACCGTACGGCGATACTTTGGGTTGCGCTCATCAGTGTTGGTCAAAATTGGAATAAACATGGTATGTAGATTATTAGCACCTTGTTTACCAAAATTTCCTGTGAGTAAATATAAAAGCTTTTCCAAATAACCATTTAAAGTGGTATTCAAGGTGTGTTGAATACCAAGGTCAATCCGGACACAAGCACGTTGTGCTTGAGCGAAATCACGGACAATCTGGTAAATCAGTTCGACTGAAACATCGGCTTTCTGAATATATTCTTCGATTGGAACCGCTAAAAAGGCTTGTTTAACCTGATCAAAGCCATGGGTATGCTGCTGAATAAACTGCTGATCATATAGCCCTTCTTTCAGCATGATTGCGATCATAGCCGACATCAGATAAGCATCGGTACCTGGCTTTAATTGCACATGAATATCGGCTTGTTTAGCCGTTTCCGTCACCCGTGGGTCAAATACCACCATGGTGCGGTTTGGATCTTTTTTGATATGTTTTAAGGTGTCTCTGGCATTTGGAATGCCATGCGCTTGAAAAGGATTGGTTCCGATAAACAGCACATAATCTGCATATTCCACATCTTCAGTAGTATGACAGGATTGACTACCAAATAAACGGCCATTCACCCAGAAATCACCTGTTTTTTCCTGCGCCAAAGAGTTGTAGGCATAGAAACTTTTCATGGCATAGAGCAACTGACGACCATAAGCAGCGCCTAAATGATTGCCCTGACCACCACCACCTACCGATGCAAAGGCTGTTCCACCATGGGTATTTCGAATCTGTACAAGCTGCTCTGCAATTTCCTGAATGGCTTGTTCCCAGCTGATCTCTTGATAGGAACCATCTGCCTGACGTTTTAGCGGTGAAGTTAAACGATCAGCATGTTGTTGGTAATGCTGTAAACGTGCGGCTTTTTGACAGATATAGCCTTGCGAAAAAGGATGCTGATCATCGCCTTTAATCTTCTTAAACTGGTTATTTTCAATCTCTACACTGAGTCCACAATTACGTGAACATAGAATACAAGCGGTTACATCCTGTTTGATTGCTGTGGCAGTCGTCATTTTTGTCACCTTATTATTTTATGAATATTGACCCATTAAACAGATCTGTCCTGCCGAACCGACAACACGGACATACTTTTGCATCTGCTCAGAACTAATTTCCACTCGGTTATGTTCTGAAGGAAGTTTGACGGGTTTTAGGAAGCGGACATCGATTTGCTGAATTGGTTCTGGCAGTAATTCAAAACTACGTGCGAATACTCCAAAGCCATGCAGCACTTTTTGACCAAAGTTTGACAGTTTGGCTAATGGTGTAATCCAATGAATCGGATTAAAGTCACCTGTGAGTAAGGCAAATTTCAAACCATCATCTGAACGAGTCGACCATTCGCCTAATGTGTGCCAAAGCTTCGTGTCACTCGTTTCAGAGCGTTTGATTTTTTCAAAATGAGGCAGAATAAAAGCCATATGTAGCTGCGCTTCTACCAGTTCAGGTTCGGCAATTGTACCTGTGGTAATTTGAACTGAAATACGCGCTAAACCATTACGTTCATCTACATTGGCGATCTTGGCTTGGATGAGCAGCTTTTGATCTCTTGGAAGCTTACCATGAACCTTGAGACTTATGCCTTGATTGATGACTTGACTCAATGGATAGTTGGTTTGTAACAGCAAACGTGTTGCAAACGACAGTCCCCATTGCGACACCATATGCGGTGGAATTGAAGTTTGATATTTACTCGGCTCAGCACCACTCCAACTTACATAGTGGTCTATCAATTCAAGGCTTGGTGGGTCAATCACCTCATTAATCGATGCTAATGACTGCCAATCGACCTGTTGCGTGTGCTTATGCTTTTTGAGACTACGCAAACCAATTTTCCCAAGCCCTGTTAAAGTTGCCTGATGTTCAAATAAAAATTGCAATGGAATCTGTTGGTAACGAATCGCAAACATATGAAACTCCTGTTCCTTTTATTTTTCTCAGTTTTCAAACCATAATTGGGTTAATTTTAGTCCTGATTAGACAAGCCTGATATGGTCGAAAATCAATTAAGTTCCAAAATAGAACTCATTTTAACAAAGGTCAAGTGTACTGGTCAGAAATTAACAAAAGTTAATCTCCAATCAAATAATATCATTCACCAAAACTCTGCATTAAAAACGTGAAAAATCACTGTTCTTGGTTTAATCTCAAGCTTACTGGAAGACTTATCCAAATGCATAGAACCGCTTTGGGCAATTCGCTGTTATTGATGTATGTAAAATTTTATGAGAAACCGAATGGATTCGAATCAAATTCAAAACCTTGTTACACACTATCCCATTGTTAAAGACCTGATTGAACTTAAAGAGACGATCTGGTTTAACCCGTCATTCACCACGCTTAAGCAAGGCTTGCCCTATGTTGGGTTGACACAAGCCGATATTGATGATGCTCGCGACCGTTTACAGCGTTTTGCACCCTACCTCATGGCTGTTTTTCCAGAAACCCTTGCAGCTCAAGGCATCATTGAGTCTGATCTGATCGATATCCCGAATATGCAGCAATCACTTGAAACGCACTTCGAGCAAAAAATTGCAGGCAAACTATGGTTGAAAAAAGATAGTCATCTCCCTATTTCGGGATCGATTAAGGCACGAGGTGGTATCTATGAGGTACTTTATCGAGCCGAGCAGCTTGCGCTACAAGCCAATTTGCTCACTCTTGACGATGATTATGCCAAACTGAATAGCCCAGAATTTAGAGAATTTTTTAGTCAATACAGTATTGCTGTCGGCTCTACAGGCAATCTTGGCCTCTCGATTGGCATCATGAGCGCAAAGTTGGGCTTTGATGTGACCGTGCATATGTCAGCCGATGCACGACAATGGAAGAAAGATAAGTTACGTGCTCATGGTGTAACCGTGATTGAGTACGAACAAGACTATGGTGTTGCTGTAGAAGCAGGCCGAAAAGCAGCATTAGAAAATCCAAATTGTTTTTTTATTGATGATGAAAATTCTAAAACCCTGTTCTTAGGTTATGCCGTTGCAGGTGAACGTTTAAAGAAACAATTGGATCAACAGCGTATTGTTGTGGATCAAGCACATCCTTTATTTGTTTATTTGCCTTGTGGTGTGGGTGGCGGGCCTGGCGGTGTTGCATTTGGCCTAAAAATGGCGTTTGGCGATCATGTCCATTGTATCTTTGCTGAACCTACCCATTCTCCGTGTATGTTACTCGGTGTCGCGACTGGCCTACATGATGAAATTTCAGTTCAGGATATTGGCATTGACAATATTACGGCGGCAGATGGCCTTGCTGTGGGCCGCGCTTCAGGCTTTGTTGGCCGTGCCATGCAACGATTATTAGATGGTTTTTATACATTGGATGACCCAACCATGTATCGCTTGCTCGGAATGCTCAACCAGTCTGAAAACCTGAAACTTGAACCTTCTGCGCTCGCAGGTATGTTAGGGCCAATTTTAGTTAGCAACCATCAAGCTTATATCGATTTGCATCAATTTACTGAACAGCAGTTACAGCATGCCAATCATATTGTATGGGGGACGGGTGGCGGGATGGTTCCCGCAGAAGAAATGCAAAATTATCTGGCAAAAGCTTAAAGCCCTTTACTTAGGCTCAAACAGCGCGACGCAAGCCACGCTGTTTGAATACTTATTGATTTACTTAAATGAATTAAAAACTATATTTAAAGGCAAGTGATATAAAGTCTCTGTCATCAATGGTACTAAAGTCATTTGATCCAAAAAAGTTTTGATACAGAACTTCTGCTGAATATTTTTGTCGAAAGTTGGCCGATACTGCGGCAGCCAGACTCATTTGCCCTTGCTGAAAATTTTGGCTATATCCAGATACATCATGGCGGAAAGTTAAACTGGGTGTAATCACCGTTGCAGGTAAAAGGTCTTGATAACTTAGAGCTGCACGTAAGCGATAACCATATGACCATTCACTAAAGAAACCATCTTTATTGCAATAACGTTCATTCAAACGATCAACAGCATCATTCGGAAGGTTTGCTGTGCCATAGGGCGTACACTTAAACTCACCTGTTTCTGAATCATAAGCGCCTGTTGATAATTCACTGCGACCAAAAACCCCAACCCGACCAAAGCGATGATTGCCAATATTGGCGATATGATTCACAGCGAATTCAGCACCCCAAGACAAACGATCTGCTTTTAAAATGCCTGCAATGCTATCAGTGGCGCCAATGGAGAATTGTGTGACTGGCAAACGGACATATCCTTGCAGATACTCGCCAAACTCAGCAGCAACACCTGCAGGTTTAAGTGGTGTTTCTTTTGAGAGCACCTGAGCATAGACAATATCTGTTCCATTCAACTGTAAGGGTTGATTGGGTTTATAGCTCAACTCACTGAATAGCTGGGTTGTACCGACCTTTCCACTCAGGCTTAGACCATAGATCTTGATATTTTCAGGATAAATAGAAAAAAAACGTGCCGTTTTAAAGTTTTCAACGCCAGCAGCAGTCACGGCGATACCATCAAAGTTTGCATTACGATGATGATAGTTGGCGAAATAAACACCCAATTCAGCTTGATTCAGGCTCGATAAATTTCGTTTCAGTGCAACACCGTATTGCCCACTGTCTTTTGCGTAATGACTGGCTGAACGAGGGATATAAGTTTGCGCCTTGGCAGCAGTTTCAGTTAACTTGTCACCCGGTGTCACCGTTAACATAATCGGTCCACAATTTTCGGGGACAAAATCTGAAATTGCAAAAAAGGTCCCGCAACCATCTACCACTGACGGTCTAAACTTGAATTGATAGAATCCTTCTAATTTTAAGTTTGGTTGAATCGCAGCTTCAAAAGACAACATCTCGACCGGAATTGTCCGTTCTTTGGCTTCACTGGCAGGTCGATTGATGGCTGCAAAATCAAAGGCACTAACAGAGTTCAGGCCATTTTGGAAAAATTGGGATTTACCCCAATTCAAGCGATGTTTACCCAGTTTTAGGTTGAGAGACTGCTTGGAATCAAATTCGATATTTTTCCAGAGATAGGCATCCCATAGCTCAATCCCCTTAAACTTAACCAGACCAGGCCACTCAGCATCATCGAAAGGCTTTAAATCACCTTTCCCAGTTTCATAGGCATGGTCATACCAATACTTGGCACTCAACACTGCACCTTGTTGTGCTCCGTTTAAACGAAATTCGGTTAAACCTTTAACGATTTGTGAAATGGCATCCCCGCGATCGAAGTTGGCACGTCCATCATCACCGTTAATATCTACACTCAAGCCATTTTTGCCAATATGATTGGCATCGGGTTTATATAACAATGCGGCTGATGGCGCTTGGGTACTCCAACTTGCCCCCAGCGCAATCGTGCTATTGCTCTCTAAACGCCAGCCTTCATTGATTTGATAACTGGCTGCTGAAGCATCTGAAAGTGAACACAGCAATCCCAACAGCAGCGTTGTTTGAGCTAAAATAGCAGTGGTTATTTGTTCATTTGAATGTTTAATATGACAAACCATACCATCTCCATATCGATATGATGTATGAATAATTAACACCTGACCCATTCAGCAAAATGTAATCATTTCAGGTCGTTCTATTTTTGTTGTAAGCAATTGGGTTCAAACCCGGCCTTCCGATGGGCCTTTATGCTTCAAGGCATGTTGTACTTAAATGTGAAATCAAAAAAATCTAGCCAAACATGGTTCGGCATAAGACAATGTTTTAGGTTGGTTTGTAGCAAAATTAATTATGCAATCAGGCTCGGTTGATCTACCTTACAATCCAATTGCTGAATCAATTGTTCTGCCTGAGGCCACGGACCAAACCCAGATACAGGATTGAGATGCCCGACAGCACCTAGATTAATCAATACACTGCCCCATGTTTTCGCCATTGCCGCCACGGCATTAAAATGCGCTAATGGATCATTGACACTAGCAGCCACAATACTTGGAAATGGCAGCACTTGATCGGGCAACGGCGACCATCCTGCTTGTCTGAGCATTTGGGGCGAAGGATAATGTTCTGGCCAAACGTCATTCAAGTCAGGTGGTGTCACCAGCAATGCCCCTTGAATAGAATGTTGATACCGCGCGGCCCAATGTATCGCCATTAGTACCCCTGCGCTATGCGCTACCAGAATCACTGGACCTTGTATTTTTTCCAGCTCAGCCTGTATTGCAGCAACACGTTTTGTACAGTTGAGCTTATCTTCTTGCAAAGGTGGCACTGAACGGACCTTAGCTAAGCGTGTTTCTAGAATGGTTTGCCAATGCGAAGCCACATGGTCCCGCAAACCTGGGATAATTAAAACCGTCGCCTCTGTTTGTATTTTTTCCATCTTTACACCAATCAACCCTTGTTTTGATAAAAATAACGGGGACGCATCACGTCATATTCAACATAGAGGGTCAATAGAGCGACGGATATACATGGCACGACAGGCACTTTTCATTTGATGACAGCACGCTTCAAACGATCTCATATATATCAATATGCTTTGCAGAAAAAGTCGCTTCAAAAACAATAATCATCATGCCAACATGAATTTATATAAGCCTTAGTACTTTTCCAAACAGCATATTTTAGTTATAAATACAGCATAACTAGGAAGGTTATTTTAAAAATCGGGAGATCAGCATGGTGCCACTCGCCCATACTGCTGTGCTTAAAAATTATTTAGCTGTCAGCCAGCAATTAGACCTGAATCCATACCAACTGTTGTCCGATGCGGGCATCTATCCTGCACAGCTACAAGATAGTGCACAGCGTATTCCCGTAGACAAAGCGGTGACGCTACTGGAACAATCAGCACAGTTAAGTGGTTGTGAATACTTCGGTTTGCATATGGCTGAACAACGCCAACTCGCAGATTTTGGCGAACTGAGTTTATTATTGAGTTATCAACATACCTTGCGTGATGGCTTATACACCCTTGTGCAATATCGAAATCTAATCAATAACGCCTTGGAAATGTATATTGAAGAAGTCGGTCATACCGTCATTATTCGAGTCGAGGTAATTACTGCAGCGACAGAGTACAGTCGTCAAGCCATCGAGCTTGCTTTAGGCATTACCCATCGTTTCTGTGCTGCTTTTTTGCAAAAATGGCACCCTTTGAGTATTCATTTTACCCATGATGCCCCACATGATACGGCGATGCACCAACGTATGTTTGGTTGTTCACTAGAGTTTGGCAGCGAATTTAACGGTATTGTTTGCAATGCAACGGAATTAGATAAAACCAATCCACACGCCAATACCACGATGCTGGCACATGCCAAACGTTTTCTTGAAACGGATCTATTGCATCGGGAAAGTGAATCTTCAATTATTTTTGATATTCGTAAAAGTATTCATCTGCTTCTGCCTATGGGACGGGCCACGATTGATCAAGTCGCCCATACTCATGGCATCAACGTCCGTACCCTACAGCGCCGACTGGAAGCTGCACATACCAACTTTAGTGTGTTGATCAACGATGTGCGCCGCAATCTAGTTTTTCGCTATCTAAAAAACCTGAATTACTCTCTAGGACAGGTCTCGGATATTTTAGGTTATTCAATGCCAAGTTCATTTACCCGTTGGTTTAGCAGTGAATTTGGTATGTCACCCACCACTTGGCGTAATAACAACAAGACAGTTATGAAGTCCTAAACACAAAGTTTGGAGATTAAAGCCGACTACTTGTCTTTGATCTCGACAGCATATGATGATGAGGTATTGCTCTCTAAAACATCCAATGCATTAACAGTAAAACCAGCACCACCAAGAAAATGGTTTCACCCAGCATCAGTAAAATCGGTTTGATTCCAACAGAAGCCAGTTCCTTCAGTTGTGTTTTCATGCCTAAGGCACTAATTGCAATCACCAAACACCATTTCGATAATTCATTCACCCCTTGCTGTAGCATGCTTGGAACCCAACCCGTACTATTTATACAGGCAAGCATTAAAAAACCAACTGCAAACCAAGGCAATAAAGGTGGATGTTTGCCTGTCGCATCTCCACCTTGCATACGTGTGATCATTGCCGCGCAAATAATGACAGGCAATAACATGGCAACCCGCATCAATTTAACTACGGTTGCAGTATCACCTGTTTCTGCCGACATGCTATATCCTGCCCCCACAACTTGAGCAACATCATGGATAGTTGCCCCTAAAAATATACCTGCCTGCTGTGGCGATAGTTCTAACCATCGTGCAATCATCGGATAAACGATCATAGCTAAGGTGGACAATGCGGAAACACCAATGACGGTGAATAGCGTGGCTTTTTCTTTTTGGGGATGTTGCGGAAATGCAGCGGATAAAGCCAAGGCTGCTGATGCACCACAAATTGCAGTTGCACCGCCGGTCAACATCCCAAAAAGTTTTTTGAACCCCAGAATTTTCGCGGTCATCACTGAAACTGAAATCGTCACGATCACCAATGTGATCACCAGTACAATCGGTTGCCAGCCCAACGCGGTAATTTGTCCTAGCGTAATCCGCATCCCCAACAAGGCAATCCCGATGCGTAACACTGTTCGTGCCGTAAATTCGATGCCTGCTTTACATTGACTTTCACTAGAAAGAAAGTTCAAGCCCATTCCCAACAGCAAAGCAAATAACATCACAGGTGCGCCATAATGCTCTGAAAGAAAACAGGCTGCTGCTGCGACAACGCTACTAACAATGAAGCCTGGCATCAACTCACGGGTACGCAGACGAAAATCCATGAATTTAGTCATTGTTTTCTCCTGTATCTATCAGGATAAATAGCTGCGCTGCATCGACTTCAACCGGATAGGCCGCCACTTTTAAATGCTTTGAATTCAACATATATCCCGTCGCCAGATCAAAAACCAAACCATGGGCACAACAACGAATCGCTTGCCCTTCTAATTTGCCGCTAAATAAAGACGCACCTTGATGTGGGCAGCGATCCTCAATCGCATAAAACTGTGTACCAATATGAAACAGTGCAATATTTTTCCCCTGAATTTGAAGAAAAGCTCTCGCACCTGATACTGGGATTTTTTCTTGTGGAACCTGAAAACGAATAGTCATTGCCCTTATCCTTGTACCACCAAGGCTTCTAACATGGCTTGATAGAGCACATCGACTGAATGTGCACCAGCCAAGGTCAGGTAACCATCAAAAATAAAATAGGGTACGCCGTTTGCCCCTGTATAAGTCGACTGAAAAGACGGATTGACTTCCGACCATCCACGGCCCTGTTCATTCACCGAGTAACCACATTGCTTGAGAATCCTTTGCAACACAGCGCTATCTCCCAAGTTTTCACCTGCTCCAAAATAGGCAGCAAAAAGCTGTTCCAATAAATGCTCTGCTTGCTGCGCTGTTCCCAGTTTTAAAACGCTTTGAAACAGATGATGCGCTTGAGCCGTATTTGGCATCCATTTGATTTTTTCAAAATGCAGCTCGACACTAACTGTCTTGGCTGCCTGACGCACTTGGGTTTGGCGTTGTTTTACAGCGTCTAAACTGCCCAATCGTTTTTGATAGAACTGTTTGAAATCGACACCCGCTATCGGAATCTCAGGAAGTAACTGCATACCATGCCAATGTACAATGACTTCAACTTCAGGATCACTTTGCTGTAATTGCACAATTGCAGCCTGTAACTGACGTTTTCCGATTAGGCACCACGGACAAATAAAATCAAAAAAGACATCGATATTTAATTCACGCATCATCATTTTTCTTCCGCACCACTTGAACGAGTGCTGTCTAGATTGGGTAAAACTGCTTGCTCAGTTAATCGTGCAATATCTTGGTGGTAATAGTTTTTGGCATAGAGAAACACGGCTGCTGCGACCATGCTGACCAAAGGCATCCATTGAAAGGCATGATCTAAACCAATCACATCGGAGAGCTTGCCTATAACTAAAGGGCCGAGTGCCAATCCCAACAAGTTATTGGCTAAGGTTAAAGTGGCGAAAGCTGTACTGTGGACGCTGTTATGGGTGAGATTGGCCACCATCGCACTGGATGGGCCATTGGTTCCCAACGCAATAAACATCCCAATGCAGATCAGCAACAATTGGGATTTTCCTGCAGGCATTGCAAACGCAATCGAAAGTAGTACGCAACTCCCGATACAGTAGCCAATTGCTAAACTCACCTTACGATCTGGGCAGTTTTGGCCAAAGCGATCACTGAGCATGCCACATAGAATGCTCCCGACCGCACTACACAGTACAATCACGGCGGCCAACACACCTGCAGAATCGGTATTCATGCCGTAATAACGATTTAAATAACTCGGCATCCACACAATGACGGTGCCGCCAACAAACAGTTGAAAGCCACTACCGATATAGGTTGCGACCACTGATCGACTTGAATAAATCGTGCTTAAACATTGTTTGCTCTGTTGCTGTTTCTGAATGTTGTGGGATGTCTTGCTGCTTAGATTGACTCTTTTTTCTTTAACCACCATGGGATAAAGCAAGGCCAAGATCAAACCAAACAATGCCATACCACCAAATGCCCAACGCCAGCCAAAATGCTCAGCCATCACACCGCCCAGTGCCATGCCGAGAAATGAGCCGAATACTCCACCTGCCATAAATGCACTGGCCAGCGTGGCTCGCATTTCGCGTGGAAAAATCGCCACTACCACTGCAATGCCAACACTGCCATAAGCAGCCTCACCCACACCGACCATAAAACGGGCCACAAACATTTGCTGATAGTTTTCAGCAACAGCACAACCCAAAGTCGCCAGACTCCATAGCACCGCCATAATGACCAAGCTTTTCACGCGTCCAAAACGGTCCGCCAGTAAGGATAAGGGCAAAGTTAAGATACCGACCATCAACGCGACAATACCGCTCAATAAGCCAAGCTGGCTATCGGTCAATGCCCATTCAGTTTTAATCAATGGAAATACCGCATTTAGCACTTGCCGAGACATATAGTCTGAAATCAACAAGCCAAATGTCAGTGCAAATACCAGCCATGCATAACGGCGCGGGACATTCATTGAGGTATCAACATGATCCGTATGTACGGTATATGGATGAGCACCCATAGCAACCTCCTTGTATTGTTATGATTTATATTTTTGATTGCAGTACGTGGCTTGCTATTTGAATACGCTTGCTGCGTACTGCATTTATTGTGACATTCAATCCATTGCTGCTCAGACTTAATGGCGCTGAGGTACACCTTTTTGTTTTGCTTGACGATTTGGTGACATACCATTGGCCTGCAACGTTTCTTCAATACTTTGATATTGCACACCAATCCGATAGATTTCTCGTGCCTCTGGGCCTGTTGCCACTTCACGACCTAATTCATGTGCAATACGTACAGTTTGCTGAATTTGTTGTACAGATGAGAAACGCTGACCACGATGATCGATAATGGTATCTTCATTACCAACCCGTGCATGAAAACCCATCGCCATCGACATGGTATTGAATGGCAATACATTTTTAAGCAATGATTCCGAAGTCAGGGTGCAACCATCTGGTACACGGTGAATAAAATTAAAGAAGTTAAATGGATTTGGCCCATCGAATCCACCGCCAATTCCAATCCAAGTCAAATTCAATGGCCCCATGTATAAGCCCTTACGTACCATCCGTTCTAGGGTCTCTAGGCCATGCATTCCAGTCAGTTGAAAATGCGGCTGAATATTATTTTGGCAAAGGCGTTTTAAATGCTCTGCGACCCACGCGGGTCCTGCTGGAACAGTCATTTCAGCATAAGCTTCCTGAATTGCAGGATGTGCCAAAGATGTGCCTTCCAAATATTCTGGATAGAGCAACTCCATGATGTTCATTTGGGTGGTGTTAATTGCCACTGTGACCTGATCAGGTTTTGGTGTTAATTCAGCCAGCATATGACGGGTATCATCACTCAGCCACAAAGCGGCCTCACCTTCGCTTTCAGGTGCAAAGGAGATCGAGCCACCGACTTGAATAATCATATCGGGCACGGCTTCACGCACCCCTGCAATCAGTTCATTAAACTTGGATAAACGTTTAGAGCCCTTACCATCCAGTTCACGCACATGCAAATGCAGCACTGTCGCGCCTGCCTCATAGCATTCCACCGCTTTCTGAATCTGCTCATCCATGGTCACTGGAATATCTTCGGGAAAGTCCTCTGGCATCCACTCTGGGCCATAAGGCGCTACAGTAATGACCACTTTTTCCATATTTTCTGGGTGCAAAGAATCGTCAAAGAATTGCATGTGCATCTCCTGTTTGTATTTTATAAAACGGTATTGAATTAAAAGCTTGGATTTGGAATTTAATAGGTTGCATCACCGACGATACCTGCCCGCTCCATTTTCCGGTGGCATGGCGGGTAATCCATCACTGCATAATGTTGGGTACTTCGATTATCCCAAATAGCGATGCTATTCGGCTCCCAACTCCAGCGCACCTGATATTCAGGAATCGCCGCTTGGGTGATTAAGTAACGCAGTAGATCTCCTGCACCTGGATTGGCATCCTGCCCAAACCGTACGCGGTCTTTGGTGTGGTAATTACTAAAATGGGTGGTGAATGCATTGACATAGAGAATCTGCTCACCTGTCTCTGGATGCGTTCGTACCACAGGATGCTCAGCATCTGGAAACTGTGCCTTCAATGCCAAACGTTTTTCGATGGGCATGGCAGCCCCAAAACTGGCTTCGATACTGTGATAAGCACGTAAAGGCGCAATCTTTTCCTTGATATCTTCAGGCAGATTTTCATAGGCCATCACCATATTGGTCCACATGGTATCGCCGCCAACAGGTGGACATTCCACACAACGCAGTACACATCCCATCGGTGGAATTTTGCGCCAGCTGGCATCGCTATGCCACGCATTTTCATACCGATCAATCGGGCTGTCAGGATGTTTATAAATTTGTACCAAACCTGGATGATCTGGATGACTACCCACCGCAGGATGATCTTCCAACGGCCCAAATCGTTCGGCAAAAGCCACATGTTCAGCCCGCGTCATCTGCTGATTACGCAAGAACACCACGCGATGTTTTAGCAATTGCGTCCGAATTTCAGTGAATAGCCCGTCATCATGAATCGCATCGGCTAAGTGGACACCATGTAGTTCTGCACCAATATTGCAAGTTAACTGTTCAATTTGCATCAGAAATCCCTTCAAATCACAAAAATGGATGAACCTATGGTTTTACGTGCTTCCAGATCACGATGTGCTTGTACGGCATCTTCAAGTGCATAGCGATGATTGATCTCGATCTTGATGCGTCCACTGCTCACATGATCAAACAGTTCCTTGGCTAAGGCTCTTTTTTCTTCTGGATCGGCAATATAATCGGCTAAAGCTGGACGGGTGATAAACAACGAACCTTTCATTGCCAGTAACACAGGGTTAAAGTCAGGAATTGGCCCTGATGCGGTGCCTACGCAAACCAATAAACCACGGCGTTTGAGTGAGTCTAATGAGGCCATAAAGGTATTTTTGCCCACACTATCAAAGACCACATTGACCCCAATGCCATCGGTCAACTCACGCACCCGTTCAGCCACATTCTCATGGCTATAATTAATCACATGATCACAGCCATAGGCACGTGCTACCGCTGCTTTTTCATCCGTCGAGGTGGTCCCAATCACGTTTAGCCCCAACAGTTTGGCCCATTGCGAAACGATTAGCCCCACACCACCTGCGGCTGCATGTAATAAAATGCAATCGCCTGCTTTAAAGTCATAGATACGACGCATCAGATAGGCCGCCGTTAAACCACGCATGGTCATTGCAGCCGCAGTTTCACAGGAAATATCGTCAGGGAGTTTGATTAATGCATCTGCGGCAATAAGGCGTTCGGTGCTATAAGCGCCAAGCGTATTCAAAAACCCTGTATAGGTGACGCGATCACCCACCACAAAATCGGTTACGCCATCACCCACCGCTTCGATAATGCCAGAGGCTTCGACACCCATACCATTTGGTAAGGGAATCGGATAAGTCCCATCGCGGAAATAGGTATCAGCATAATTGAGGCCCACCGCTACATGGCGTAGACGTACTTGACCAACCGCAGGTGCGCCGACTTCGATGTCCTCATAGCGCATCACCTCTGGAGTCCCTGTTCCGTAGAACCGTATCGCTTTATTCAACGTCATTTTCCTGTCCATCTTGTATTTTTATTCAGTGCCGAAGTAATATGACTAAAAAATACAATACTCAGGAGAATGTCGACTTTACTTAACACGACACGGACATCACCTTTGGCGACAAATACTCAATCGATAGGATTCTTTTATAGAACGGCGCAAAGCTTAGGGGTTATTTCTCAAGCTGCAGATTCATGCCTTTCACATGCTCAACGAAATGATGCATATTGGTTGCCCATGTGCTCATATCACGATGTGCAATCAGGTAGGTATTGATCTGCGCTGTAGCCGAGTCAATGGGATGAATCTTCACACTTTGGGCAAAATGAGATTGCTGTACATAGCTGATCGGTAAAATTGCAAGGCCAACATCTAGACTGACACAGCTGATAATGCCATCTAGGCTGCCCATTTCAATTACATTGGCTGCGGGTAAATGATGGACAGATAAGAACTGATCAATGGCTTTGCGGTAACTACAGCCTTGCTTAAAAGCAATAAATTTCTTTTGAATCAGATCGTCATTTGTAAGTCGTTCAGGCACATGCTTTGAAGAAATAAGCACCAATTGCTCAGTCCAGACATGTAAATTAAACATCCCGTCGATTGGTGAATGATGTGCTACAAATGCACAATCCAGCTTGGATGAATGGACTAAATCAATTAAATCTCGTGTAGGTGCGGTCGATAACGCAAAAGGAAAATCTGGGCTGTGCTGTTGTAAATCGCGGATCAACGCTGGTAGTCGAACCGCAGCCGTGGTTTCCATGCTCCCAATCGCTAAAGGAAAATTGGCTGTCAGCTGACTATGGGAGAACGTGTCCAACAGCTCTTTTTGCAGATGCAACATTTTTTCAGCATAACCATACAATTGTACCCCAGCTCTGGTCGGTTGAATTGGGTTCTGCCGATGTAGCAACTCGACATTCAACTCTGTTTCCAGTTTTTTGATATGACTGGTGACATTGGATTGTACCGTATAGAGCGTTTTTGCCGCCTCGGAAAAACTGCCTAACTTCACCACCATCATAAAAATTTCTAAAGATTTAATCTGCATCGCCATCACTATTAGAGATAGTTGGTATCAATTTAAATCATTTTACATGATTAATAGCGCTTGTTTAAATAGCTATTCATTTCTCAACACCGAAAGATGGGTCAAACAATGTCTGCTACTAAGCTGTTATTTTTAATCTGTATTTTAAGCTTCTTCAGCTATGCACTCTATGTATTTGACTACAAATTTCTTGCCAAAGCACAACCTCTCTCGCACATCAGTCATAGCGACTAATTGTTGGAGTGAACAGGTCATGACTGAGCCAGCAAAAAACAGCAACCGTGCCCTGCAATCAGCGATCAGTGCAGCCTTGATTATGGCAATTGGCATGGGTTTCGGGCGCTTTGCGTTTACTGCAGTCTATCCACATATGATTGATGAAGGCATCATTAATCTACAGCATGCCAGTTTGGCTGCTTCTGCAAACTATGCGGGCTATCTGTTGGGTGCTTTATTTGCGATCAAGATGAAATCCCAGCAGAGTTATCTCGGTAGTATTGTTGCCACAGTGGGTACCGTACTTTGTCTGATCCTACTCAGTTGTATTAACACGATTGGCCTGATCATCTTGATTCGGGGTTTGGCTGGCGTTTTTAGCGCTTTTGCCATGGTATCTGCTTCATTATGGCTGCTTGAACAGCAGAAACAAACGCAACAAGCCCCTATCTTGTATGCAGGGGTTGGTCTTGGTATCGCGCTCTCTGCCGAGCTTTTGGTTTTGGGCACACATCTGAGTTGGCACAGCAAAATACTGTGGTTATTGCTCGGTCTATCCAGTCTGGTCCTTGGTTGCATTGCAATGTTTGGTTTATCGCGGGCTCAACCGAATACTGTTGGAACTCATGAGATATCTAGCACAAATCGCAAAGCACCCCATGCCTACGCTCTGATTGTGATTTATGCCTTGGCGGGTTTTGGCTACATCATTACCGCAACCTATCTACCCTTATTGGTCAGAAATGCCCTGCCTAATCTTGATGCTGCACAGATCTGGGCAATCTTTGGTTTGGGTGCGATTCCTTCGTGTTTTTTCTGGCATCGCATCCACAGCAGCTTTGGTACACAAGTCGCTTTATCTTCTAATTTAGGATTACAGGCTTTCGGTGTTGTATTGCCCATCCTTCTACCAACGACTTTAGGTTATTTGTTCAGTGCATTCTTGGTCGGTGCAACCTTTATGGGAACGGTGACCATTGTCATGCCGGTGGCACAGCGTATCGCTCGCCAAGCACAAAATAATTTAATTGCCTTGATGACTGTTGTTTATGGCTTAGGTCAGATCATCGGCCCAATCGTAGTGAATGCCCTATTCGCGATCTATCATACGCTCAATAGCTCACTGATTACCGCAGCTACGGCATTATTAATTGCAGCAGTGATTAGTCTGAAATCAGCTGAGGCGATCCATTAACCAGAAATAGATTGCTTAAAAACCTTCATCTGCTTGTATTGTTGCAGTTCATCTAATGAGTTAATACTATGACAAAACAGGCCTTGCTTTTGAAAATGTACGACTTGGGCATTTAGTTGCTCAAAACAATCTCGTAAACTCAGTTTATGCTCAGCAATCGCTTGCTCCAACACCGATATACTTTCTCGCTTAAGTAAACAAAATGGATATAAGGCATCACCATTGATATTGACATAGGCCACTTGTGCCTGTGGCTGCTTTTGCAAAGCGCGATGCAGTTTAAGCACAACCTGATTGGGAATATAAGTCACATCACAGGGAATAAATAAGGCATAGTCGGCTTGCAAATGTGACCATGCACTTTTCATCCCCATCAAGGGTCCGAGAAAACCATTTTGATCATCTGCATAACATCGAATATCAGGTTCAATCTGTTTATATATCGAGTTATCACGGTGGCTATTCACCCAAATGTGTTTAACCTGAGTCTTAAAACTTTCACAAATTTTTGACAGCTGAATCTGATCATCAAACTGTTGCAGCAGCTTATTCATGCCATTCATACGGCGCGCTTGCCCTCCCGCTAAGATCACCAGATCTGTAGTGGGATATTCTGTATTCATGCTTCTGCCTCCAATTGACAGGTTTTAATCAAGCCGCGTATCTCAGGTAAACAAGAACCACAATTTCCACCTGCTTTTAAACATGCCGTGACTTGTTTTTCATGGGTGATGTTTTGCGTTTTGATGGCTTCAATAATTTTATTCTTACCCACTTTAAAACAACTACAAACCAATGGTCCATCGTTATTTGCCGCAGACATCGGCATTCCCGCCAGCAAAGCTTTACGATGCAAGGCACTTAATCGTTCACGTTTAAACAGACTCGCCACCCAATCCCGATTTGGCAATAAATCGACAGGTGCAATATATAAACTGGCAATCAGGATACCATCTTTTAAAATCACACTATGGCTGAGCTGCGATGAAATATCCTCCAGACTTAACCATTCATAGGTTTCATCTACAAAAGGCAGGAAGCTTTTCAGATTCTTTTGGGTTTCATCAAAGCTGTGACGATCAGCAATTTCATAACGCATCGCTTTTGCTGTTTTGATCTTGGTCCACCATGCACAACGTTGTAAAGATGCTTTAATCTGATGTTCAAAGCCTTCACGTACATAGAGTACCCCTTGCCAAGTGGTATGGAACGGCTGAATCGCAACGGGTGTATGTTTGAATTCAGGTTCGCCTGAGATCGCATCCACCACTGGATTGACCACTTTACCAATCCGCGCATCAGAAGCGACTTGCTCAGTCCAGTGAATCGGGGCAAAGATTTGGCCACGACGCACACCTTGTGCTAGCGTCACACGCAATACACAACGGCCCCATTGTGAGCGGACTTCCACCAAAGCTTTATCACGGATACCAAATTTTAACGCATCATTCGGGTGAATCTCGCAAAATGGTTCAGCGCGATGCGTAGTGAGGTTTGCCGATAAACCCGTACGAGTCATGGTATGCCATTGATCACGGATACGTCCTGTATTCAACACCAATGGATAATCTTCAGAGATGGCATGCACTGGATCAATAGCAACGGTAGGAATCAGCTTGGCTTTTTTGTTTTTATGGCTAAAACTGCCACAATCAAATAACTGCTCCACGGCGATGCTTTGCCCTTTCTCCCACACAGGCCATTGAGTTGGGCGTAAATGGTTATATTCATCCAGACTTAAATTCATTAGCCCTTTTAAATTGAAATAACGGAAATTTTCAACTTGGTCACGTTGGTCAACACTGGCATTTTGATAGGCCGATAAAGCCGCATGTTCATTAAAAATGTCACAGGCATTGCTAAACTCAAAACCAGTAAAACCCAGTTTTTTCGCAACCTCTGCCACCGCCCACCAATCCGCTTTGGCTTGCTTTGGTGGATTTAAAAAGGCACGTTGCCGTGAAATACGGCGTTCAGAATTGGTGACCGTACCATCTTTCTCCCCCCAACCTAATGCGGGTAACAAGACATCTGCATAAGCTGTGGTATCTGTATCCGCACAAATATCAGAAACCACCACAAACTCACATTTTTCCAAGGCACGTTTGACTTGATCTGCATCGGGTAAGCTCACCACAGGATTGGTTGCCATAATCCAGATCGCTTTAATTTTGCCACTTTCCACCGCTTGGAATAAATCCACTGCTTTTAAACCAGCTTGCTTGGCTATCACGGGGCTGCTCCAAAAACTTTGGACTAAATTTTGATGAGAAAGATTATCCAAATCCAGATGTGCAGCCAACATATTGGCCAAGCCACCTACCTCACGACCGCCCATGGCATTGGGTTGACCCGTCATTGAAAATGGTGCTGCACCTAATTTTCCAATTTTTCCAGTGAGTAAATGACAGTTGATAATGCTATTGGCTTTATTGACTCCTTGAGATGATTGATTAACCCCCATCGAAAACAAGGTGATCACTTTTTCTGTTTGGGCAAATTTATCAAAAAACAGCTGTAATTTTTCTGCAGAAATTCCTGTACGTTTCACCAAAGTATTAAAATCTTTCTCGCTTTCACTCGCTGCTAACAGCGCCGCTAAACCTTCGGTATAGGTCTCTACAAAATGCTGGTCGATATAATCATGATGGTAAAGATGCTGAAACAGACCATTAAATAAAGCCACATCCTGACCAGGTAAGATTGGCAAATGTAAATCTGCTTGCTCGCAGGTACTGGTAAAACGAGGATCGACCACCACCACAAATAAATCAGGATTCTTGCTCTTGGCTTGCATGATGCGTTGATACAGCACGGGATGACACCATGCCGTATTAGAGCCAACCAGAACCACCATATCCGTATGTTCAAAGTCTTCATAACTGGCTGGAACAATATCTTCACCGAAGGCACGTTTATGCGCTGCAACCGCAGAGGACATACATAGGCGTGAGTTGGTATCAATATTGGCAGTGCCCAAATAGCCTTTTACAAACTTATTCACCACATAATAGTCTTCAGTCAGCAACTGACCTGAGACATAAAATGCAACACTGTCTGCGCCATATTGATTAATACAGGCTTGAAACTGGTCTGCAATTTTCTCAATCGCCTGATCCCATATCATGACTTGTCGATGGTTTTTACGGCCAAACATGGGATGCAAAACACGAGTTTCCAAACCTAGCGTATCGGCTAAGTTGCTGCCTTTAATACAGAGTCGTCCAAAGTTTGAAGGATGATCCAGATCACCTGCAACTTGTACCGTCGTGCCATGCGTTTTATGTTGGACACTGACATCCACACCACAGCCCACGCCACAATAGGGACATGTTGTTTTTGTAATGATTGTTTCTGCTTGATCGGAGCGACTGTGTTCTAGATTTTGAATACTGTTCATGACTGCCCCTTTTACCTAGTTAATCCGCTGAACTTTACACTCAACTAAAAAATCATTCTGAGTTCTTCTCCAGTTTCAGCTTATGGACAAACCTTCTAAAACTAGATTTTTCTCATCACACACTATCGTGACAGGCGGCATGGATGCCGCCTTGTTGAGCTGCGGTAGCAAGGATGTACCGTCAGCTTAACAAAGGATTTTTGTTACTTTTCATCCTTGAAAAGTAAGGCAATGCCTTTACAACAATTATCTGCTCATACAGCATATATGCGGCAATGCCATTCATCCTTTACCTATTCTTCTCGAATGGGTAAGCTTTCACCCTGCCTTTTTCATTGCAAAATCCTTACCAAATAACAGCTTATTTCTAAAAGTAGAAACAGGCGTTTGATCTGCAATCAACTCGGCATACCACATCCCATCTTCCGTATCACCAAACAGAACAGCACCAATCACTTTGTCTTTTTGGATAATGATACGTTTATAAATTTGACGCTTATCATCATTGAGGATGATGTCTTCATAATCTTCTTTCGGTTCAAAGTTACCAGCAGAAAATACATCCACACCGCTGACTTTTAATTGCGTTGGTACGGTCGGTGATTTAAAGGTTAAGCTGCCATGTTCAGCCAAATGCGTTGCACAGATGAAGGCTTGTCCCCATAACGGCTCAACCAAGCCAAAGGTTTGGTTACGATGTTCGATGCATTCACCTACCGCATAGATACTTGGATCAAAAGTTTGCATGGTGTCATTGACCAAAATGCCTCGATTACAACGCAGTCCTGCACTTTGAGCCAAGGCAATATTCGGGCGAATCCCAACCGCAAAAATGACTAAATCTGCGTCCAGTACCGTTCCATCTTTAAGACGGATTTGACTGACATGACCATCCTCACCAATCAATGCTTCGGTATTGGCCTCGGTAATGATATTGATACCCTTTTGCTCAATACTATGGCGCAACATACGGCTGGCACGGCCATCCAACTGACGTTCCATAATTCGATCCATCAAGTGCAGAACCGTGACATTCATACCACGTTGTTTCAGTCCATAGGCTGCTTCCAGACCCAGCAAACCGCCACCAATCACCACCGCATTTTTCTTAGTTTCGCAATATTTGATCATGGTGTTGACATCATAAATATCACGGAAGCTAATCACGCCTTTTAGATCTACACCTTGCACAGGTGGAACAAATGGTGATGAACCAGTGGCAATAATCAAACGATCATAATCAACACTTTCGCCTTTCTCGGTATGTACCACTTTGCGGGTACGATCAATCTTAATCGCAGGATCATCAGCAATAAATTGAATCCCTTTGTCGCTGTACCATGCATGTGGATGCAGCATGATGTCATCAATGGTTTTTTCACCTGAAAGTACTGGAGACAACATAATACGGTTGTAATTGCCCCAAGGCTCCTCACCAATCACCGTCACATCATAACGATCTGGGGCCATATCCAATAAGTCCTCAAGACAACGCATACCCGCCAAACCATTGCCAATTAACACCAGTTTCAGCTTTTCTTGCGCAGCCCCATTGTTGGTAATATAGGTTTTTTGCGGAACAGACCCGACCCACACCCGACCATTTTCAATTTTGGTTGGAAAAACCAAGAGCTTTTGATCTTTATCTTCCAGACAACGCCCCGTCGCTAAACTAAAATGTTGTTTATAAATCGGCGATGCAATCACGCGTTCACCTTGTAAATCGCCAATGATGCCGCGACACATCACATTGGCTTGGCTAAATGGATCTTTATTGCTAAGCGCATAAATGCGCTTTTCGTGACCAACACGAAACAGTGCAACGGATTGACCTTCGATCAGTGCGCCCACACCCGTATTTGGTGTGATGTCATCCAACGCACACACCTCGACCCATTGATTTTCTGGAAGCATATCGATGTTCTTTAAACTGGTCATTTGAGTTCTCCTTATGCTTCAACCATTGGGATACGATCGACTGAACGTTCAGCGTCATTCAAAGGGCGAATCTGATCACGCACTTGGGTAAATTGAATATGGGGGTCAGCTTGCTGTTCTGCACTGGCATTGATATAGGTTTGGAAACGTTTACGAATCTCAGGATCTTCAACCGCAGTACGCCATTCATCTTGATAAGTCCCAATCACATGACTCATACGACTTTCGAGTTCTTCGGCAAGTCCTAGCGAATCATCGACAATCACTGATTTGAGATAATCCAAACCGCCTTCCATATTGTCACGCCATACGCTGGTACGTTGTAAACGATCTGCAGTTTGGATATAGAACATAAAGAAACGGTCGATATAACGAATCAAGGTTTCGGTATCAAGGTCAGAAGCCAATAGCTCGGCATGACGTGGTTTCATGCCACCATTACCACAGACATACATGTTCCAACCTTTCTCTGTTGCAATCACCCCGACATCTTTACCTTGCGCTTCGGCGCATTCACGGGTACAACCTGAAACCGCCATTTTCAATTTATGTGGCGAACGTAGGCCTTTATAGCGGTTCTCAAGTTCAATCGCCAAGCCCACAGAATCATCCACCCCGTAACGGCACCATGTACTACCGACACAGGATTTCACGGTACGTAATGATTTACCGTAAGCATGACCTGATTCAAAACCCGCTGCATTGAGTTCTTCCCAGATAAACGGGAGTTGATGGATTTGTGCACCAAATAAGTCGACACGTTGTCCGCCCGTGATCTTGGTATACAAGTTGTATTTTTTGGCAATTTGACCGACAGCAATTAAACCATCTGGTGTGACTTCACCACCTGCCATACGCGGAACAACCGAGTAAGAACCATCTTTTTGAATATTACCCAAATAGTAATCGTTACTGTCTTGTAAGCCCGCATGGCTCGGTTCTAGTACGAAATCATTCCAGCATGATGCCAAAATATTGGCCGCCATTGGCTTACAAATATCACAGCCTAGACCATGACCATGTTGCTGAATCAAATCATCAAAAGTCTTGATTTCATTGACACGAACCAAGTGATAAATTTCTTGGCGTGAGTATGGGAAGTGCTCACACACATAGTTATTGACCGTTACACCTTGACGTTGCAGTTCAGACTTCAACACTTGAGTGACTAAAGGTGCACAACCACCACAAGCTGTCGCCGCTTTGGTACATTTCTTCAAAGCACCGAGTGAGGTTGAACCATCACAAATCGCTTGGCAAATATCGGCTTTAGACACGTTATTACACGAACAAATGGTGGCGCTATCTGGCAATAAATCAACACCACTGCCACCAGCTTTGACACCTGAATCAGCAAAACCTGGCATGATCAAGCTTTCAGGTGTTTCTGGTAGTGCCAGACCATTCAGCATCATTTGTAGCAGGTCATTGTATTCTTTAGCATCACCAACCAAGACTGCACCGAGCAACTTGGTTTTATCTGCATCCACCACGATCTTTTTATACACAAGGCTATCTTCATCGGCATAAAAATAGCTAAGTGAGTTTGGTGTCATGCCATGTGCATCACCGACAGAGGCAACGTCAACGCCCATCAACTTCAACTTGGTGCTCATATCTGCACCAGCAAAACAATGCGTATCTTCGGCTAAGATATGTTTTGCTGCAATACGTGCCATGTCATAGCCGGGTGCGACTAAGCCATAAATTTTATTATCCCACAGCGCACATTCACCAATCGCATAGATATGTTGATCTGAGGTTTGGCAATAATCATTAATTTTAATCCCGCCACGCTCACCCAACGCCAAACCACTCAAGCGCGCTAATTCATCACGCGGACGAATCCCTGCCGAGAATAAAATGATATCTGTTTCCAGCTCACTGCCATCAGCAAACTTCATGATGTGTGTTGTGCTATTACCGGCTTCAATACATTGCGTGGCTTTTTGGGTATGGACTTTTACCCCAAGATTTTCAATTTTACGGCGTAATACCTTGCCACCTAGATCATCAATTTGTACCGCCATCAAACGCGGTGCAAACTCCACCACATGTGTTTCCAGATTTAAATCTCGCAATGCTTTGGCAGCTTCCAGACCCAGTAAGCCACCACCAATCACCACACCTGTTTTGGCATTTAAGCTTGCAGCACGAATGGCGTCTAAATCTTCAATGGTCCGATAGACAAAACAGTTTTCACGATCATTACCTGAAATTGGAGGAACAAAGGCATAAGAACCTGTTGCTAAGATCAGTTTGTCGTAATGAATCACATCACCGAAATTGGTAGTCACGGTTTGCTCAGCTGCATTAATTTCTACCGCTTTGGTATTCAGTCTTAAATCAATACCGTGCGCGTCTGCAAAATCAAAGCGAGCCAGTGATAAGTCTTTTGCTGTTTTACCAGAGAAGTATTCAGTCAAATGGACACGGTCATAGGCAATACGTGGTTCTTCTGCAAGGATGGTAATTTCTAATTCATCATCAGCTTTCTCTAAGATGGCTTCGATGAATTTATGCCCCACCATACCGTGACCAATCATCACTAATTTCATTGTGTTTCTCCTCAAATCGAATCTTTGATTAAGCTGCGCTGCTTTGTTCTGAGCTACGTTCCAACATGGCTTGTTCAAACAGCTGTTGTTCTTTTTGTTTATGCTCTACCGAGAATCGGATCAGCATTACCGAGCTTGCAGCAATCACCACCAAGCCGCCTAAAACCATTAAACAGGTTTGAAAATCGACCATTCCTTTCAGCAAGAATCCTGCTGCCACTGCCCCGACATTGCCGCCTGCACCAATAATGCCAGCCACCCCACCGAGCGCTTCACGATCAATAAAAGGAACCAAGGCATAAGTCGCACCACATGCCATATGGGTAAACAGTGCGAAGATGGTCATACTAAGGATTGCGAGTACCGCGCTGTTCATATGCGCGAATAACATCAGGAATAAGCCTTCACCCAAGATCAACAGGAACAAGATTTTGGTACGACCATCCAAACCTTTTTTCAGCGCGACTTTGTCTGAAACAATACCGCCAAGTGCACGGGCAAACAGTGCCAGCAAACCAAAAACCCCTGCTGCCAGTCCTGCTTCTTTTAAACCAAAGTTAAAGTGCTCGACGTAATACATCGCAATGATGTTGTGCATGAAGATTTCAATGCCGAAACATGCCGCATAAGAGCAGAATAGAATCCAGACCCGATAGTTACGCGCTGCGTGCATTAGGATTGCCAAGCCACCTTTTTTGTCGCTTCCCACCACCACACCTTGCGCACGAAGCTCTTTGAAATCGCCTTGCGGGCAATCTTGAGTCAGCTTCCAATAAAGCACACCCACGATCAGCATCATCACACCCGGTACCAGCAATGCAATTCTCCAACCCATGGCTTGTTCAACACCGAACATCACTAAGGCAGACAATAGT
Organism: Acinetobacter higginsii; assembly: GCF_000369845.1. NCBI lineage: Bacteria > Pseudomonadati > Pseudomonadota > Gammaproteobacteria > Moraxellales > Moraxellaceae > Acinetobacter > Acinetobacter higginsii. Next base: position 196,358 of record NZ_KB850214.1, read on the forward strand.
AAAGGCATCAAGACTTGTGTCGCACCACCACCTGCATTCCCCCAACCCGCTGAAGCAGCATTTGCAGTGCCTACAACATTTGGCGCAAACATAATGCTGGTATGGTATTGAGTGATGACAAAGCTTGCGCCAATTGCACCAATCAATAGGCGGAAAAAGAGGAAGGATTCATAACTATTGGCTGCAGCAACACCAAATACAGGAATGCTGCCCAGCAATAACAAGGCAGTATACGTTTTACGTGGGCCGTATTTGTCACACAGTGGACCAACGATTAATCGAACCACAATCGTGATTGCAACAGCAGCAATATTAATATTGGCGATCTGATCTTTGGTGAGATGGAACTCGCCTGCGATCACTGGCATTAACGGTGCACAAGCAAACCAAGCAAAGAAACAAACGAAGAAAGCAAGCCAACTCATGTGGAATGCCCGCATCGCTGGTGCGGAAAAGTTAAATAACTTAATTGATGTGGCTTTTTTCGCCGATAAATCTAAAGACATTGCCATCTCCCATACTGAACGTATCATGTGTTGTTCATACAGCACGCTGTATCAACAAACCGATCAGATCGGACATCGTTGGCCGTCTTACAATTTTGCAAGTCATCTTTGACTCAAGGAATAGTTAGCAAATGCTGTGCCAAGTTCTAACCACAATCACACCAATAAAAAATTAGTTATTGTTTTATATTAATTTTATTCATTTACTCTTTATTTTTAATGAATACCAATTCGGTTGAAGAGAACAAGTTCAGTACAACGACCTGTTTTAAAGCACAATTCGCACTGCTTCAAAACAACTCTTTTTACGCACTTAAAAAGTGCAGTTTTTATTCTGGAAGATATAATTCAAATTTTTCATTTCTTCTACTTGGTCACAGCGATACAATAAAGCGCATAAACAAAACGCCCCATGGAGCGATTGCACCGAATAAGAAATCAAAATAGATTCACTGGCACTATTTTTGCTTCAAAAACAATACGCACAGCACTTTAATCTCTGTGCATAACCCCACCGTTTGACCTAAATACTATGCCGAAACTCAAGATCGCACTTATTGATGACGACCAGGCTCGGGCTGAATACATAAAAACCTGTTTGATTGAACATGACTTTGATGTAGTGGCTTGTTTTACCCTCGATCATCTCAATATTTTTAAACTCGAACATCTTCAAGCCGATGTCATTCTGCTTGATATGGATCACCCACACCGCGATGTGATCGAAAGTTGTGTCAGCAACTTTGATCTACCTACGGTACTTTTTACCAAGAACACCGATAAGGATATGATTAAACAAGCGATTGATGCAGGGATTACCGCCTATATCGTCGATGGTATAGACCCAAGCCGCTTACACACCATTTTAGATATTTCGATTGAGCAGTATAAAAAGCATAAAAAACTGGAATGTGACCTTAAAGATGCCAAGACCAAACTTGCGGACCGTAAAGATGTCGAAAAGGCCAAAGTGTTGCTCATGCAACTGCATGGCTTAACTGAAGATACCGCGTTTCAATTACTCAGAAAAAATGCCATGAGCCACCGTATGACCATTGGAGAAATGGCACGCCGTTTACTCGATGCCCAACAACTTTTAAATAATCAACTAAAGGATGAATAGATGAGCCATTTAGTCGAATTAGCAAAAGTAGAAAAAACCGAATTACAACTGGGCTATATTCCCTTACTTGATTGTGTCGCATTACTCTGGGCAAAACAGCGTGGTTTTTTTGACGAAGTCGGTTTAAATGTCAATTTAGTCAAGGAAGCTTCTTGGGCCAGTTTACGTGATCGTTTAGCTTTTGGCTTACTCGATGCAGCACATTGCCTATCTGCCATGCTCCCAGCAGCAGCGGTCGGCACAGATCAAATTGGCATTCCACTACAAACCCCTCTCGTGCTGAGTGAAAATCGAGCCTTTATTAGCTTAAGCCAAAAGCTCTGTTATGCGCTGAATATTCAGAAACAAGATACTGCGGAAAGTTCAGCCAAGAAACTGACGGATTATATCCAGCAAGATCAAAACGTCTCTTTGGCACATGTATTTCAACACTCAATTCATCACTATTGCTTAAGAGAATGGCTCGCTTTGGCCGACCCTCAACTAGCGCAAACCATTCAAATGAAAACCTTACCGCCACCTTATATGGTTGAAGCGATCAGTAACCATTTAATAGATGGTTTTTGTGTCGGAGAACCGTGGAATACTCAAGCCGAATTACAGGGTTTCAGCCAAATCGTCTGTTCGAGTCAGCACATTATCCCGAATGTTGCTGACAAAGTCTTAGCGGTCACGCAAGAATGGGCACAACAACATCCACACAGCTTAATTGCCTTGACCGGTGCTATTCTCAAAGCGCAACAAGAATTACGTCAACTCGAAGATTTTGCACCTGTATGGCAGCTTCTGATTGAGTTTGATGTGATTCAATTCCATTGCTCGCCAGACGTTCATGTTGAAAAGTACTTTACCATCCAGAATATCATTCGTAACTTTGTACAAAACAGTGCTGAGCCAAAAGCCCAAGACTTTGAATGGCTATTTCAACAAATGCATAAATGGAATGCTGTAGAACTTGAACAAGACACCTATATGATTCAAGCACAAAATTGCCTATTGCTTGAAACCTATAAAGCTGCTGCGAATCCCCCATAAAATAAAGGACAAAAAAAAGCTGTCTTTAAATATCAAGACAGCTTTTGAAAGACCCAAAAGGGATTACACCAATCACAAGTAATCCCTTAAGTAGTCACTATCATATTGAAAGCAGAGATATCTTTTTCGGACATTTTTATGTCATTAACTGCCATCTAGAATGCGAATTTTTATCATTTCTGCCAACTGATTAAGCGACAACAGTGTTCAATCTCTAATCATCTTGCATTGCAGTCATCAAGCGCTTCACAATGTCACGCAATCAACAAGTAGCATCAGAAAAGGTTCAATATTCATATTTTAGCAACTACAGGTTTACTATCCTCATAAATAATAATTTAAACACATAAAAACAATATGTTAGTATAAAACCTTCATCCTATTGGATCACATAAAAATACACTTTACCCAATTCTTTTCTAAGGATTTAAGTCGCACTAAGATACCAAAATATAAATAGCTTGACTGCTGAGTTACACAAATCCCATGAACGAAATGAGGTAATTCAGTTTAGAATGTTTAAAAATAAAATTACGCTAAATTTTGTCATATTTTAACATTGCCAATTCCTTGCAAAGTTTTCATTATATGCACCATGCTTGGCATGCAAATTTCTTCATCGATTAAAACAAATTATAAAAAAATTGCAGAATTTTGTGCCATAATAAGCAAACTTTGCAGACATCTTGCAAAAAACTTTTGCAGATTTAGAAATTGGAGCAGGCTGAATGAGCTCAACCATTTTGGTAATTCATGGACCGAATTTGAACTTGCTAGGAAAACGCGAACCAGAGGTATATGGTTATCTCACGCTAGATGATGTTAACCAGCAACTCATCGCTCAAGCCCAACATGCATCACTCACACTAGATACTTTTCAAAGCAACTGGGAAGGTGCGATTGTCGATCGTATCCATCAAGCACAAAACGAGGGTGTGAAATTTATCATTATCAACCCTGCAGCCTTGACCCATACCTCAGTTGCTTTACGCGATGCCTTACTTGGTGTTGCCATCCCATTTATTGAGGTTCATTTGTCAAATGTTCACGCCCGTGAATCATTCCGTCATCACTCATATTTATCAGATAAAGCCATTGGCGTAATTTGTGGCTTAGGTGCAAAGGGTTATTCCTTTGCTCTCGATTACGCTATCGAAAAAATTCAATCTTCTAACTAATTTAGACTTTTTAGGAATGCTCACTCATGGATATCCGTAAAATCAAGAAGCTCATCGACTTGATGATTGAATCTGACTTACAAGCGATTGAAGTTAAGGAAGGCGACCAATCCATCTCATTAACTCGCCCTACTCCTGTTTATGCCGCGGCTGCTGTAGCTGCAGCTCCAACGGTTGCTGCTCCAGCACCAGCAGCAAAAACACCACGTGGTGCAGTTGAATCATCACCTATGGTTGGTGTGTTCTATGCAGCACCAAGTCCAGGTGAAGCACCATTTGTAAATGTAGGTCAAACAGTATCTGCGGGTGAAACATTAGGGATCATTGAAGCAATGAAAATCATGAACCCAATTGAAGCAACAAAAAGCGGCGTAATTGAAGAAATTCTAGTGAAAAATGGTGAAGTGATCCAATTCGGTCAACCACTTTTCCGCTACCGTGCTTAATCAGTTTGGGGATTCCTATGTTGCAAAAAGTATTAATTGCAAACCGTGGCGAAATCGCTTTACGAATTACTCGGGCTTGTAAAACTCTTGGCATTAAAACAGTTGGTATCTATTCAGATGCCGATAAAGATTTAATGCACTTACGCTTCGTTGATGAAGCAGTGTGTATCGGACCGGGTGCAAGTAGTGAAAGCTATTTAAATATTCCTGCAATTATTACTGCTGCAGAAATCACAGGCGCGGATGCAATCCATCCTGGTTATGGTTTTTTATCCGAGAATGCGGAATTTGCTGAAATCGTTGAAAGTTCTGGCTTTATTTTCATTGGCCCTCGCCCTGAACATATTCGTCTTATGGGGAATAAAGTATCAGCGATTATTGCCATGAAAAAGTCAGGTGTACCAACGGTACCTGGCTGTGATCATGCCGTAACCATTAACAATGCACTCGCGGAAGCAAAAGAAATCGGCTTCCCATTGATCGTGAAAGCGGCTTCTGGTGGCGGCGGTCGTGGTATGCGTATCGTAGAACGTGTCGACACGCTACTTGAATCGGTTCAAGCGGCGCAACGCGATGCAGAGATGTGGTTCGGTGACGATACGGTTTATATGGAACGTTTCTTACAGAAACCTCGCCATGTCGAAGTACAGGTTCTTGGTGATGGTAATGGTCATGCGATTCACCTCTATGATCGCGACTGTTCTTTACAACGTCGTCATCAAAAAGTATTAGAAGAAGCACCGGCACCAAACCTACCTGAACAAGCACGTGCTGATATTTTAGAAGCCTGTGTGAATGCATGTAAGTTGATGCAGTATCGTGGTGCAGGTACATTTGAATTTTTATTTGAAGATGGCGAATTCTTCTTCATCGAAATGAATACTCGCGTGCAAGTTGAACATCCTGTCACTGAAATGGTGACTGGGGTTGATATCATTGAACAGCAACTTCGTATTGCAGCTGGTTTAGGTCTTGAACTTGAACAAGAGCAAATCGAAGTTAAAGGTCATGCGATTGAATGCCGTATCAATGCTGAAGATCCAACTACTTTCTTGCCTTCTCCTGGTAAAATTGAAAGTTTCTATGCACCAGGTGGTGCTGGTATCCGTTTGGATTCACACATCTATCAGGGCTATAACATCCCGCCTTACTATGACTCAATGATTGCAAAATTGATTTCTCATAGTAAAGACCGTGAAACATCGTTAGCTCGCATGCGCCAAGCATTAGATGAAATGATTTTGACAGGAATTAAAACCAATATTCCTTTGCATAAAGATTTGATCTTACAAGACAAAAATTTCTGTGAACAGGCAATGGATATTCATTATCTTGAAAAACATTTGCTAAAACAGCTTGAACCAAAAGCTGAAAAAGCCTAAATAAAAAAGCCTCTTACTCAAGAGGCTTTTTTATGTCTAACTCAATCTTATTAAGGTAAAACACGACGCAAGGTCGCAAAACATTTATCGCCTTTTTCACTGGCACAAAAATCGATAGTTGAATCATTGGCCCATTTTACAAAGTATTGGGAGACTTCACCCGTTTGATCTTGCTTTTGACCTGAACAGTCCATTTCATTATTGTCATATTTGATTTGCAGAACTAATGCGGGCAAGCGCTCTTTATGATCTTCTGATGGCTGATAATCATATAAGCCATACGACCATTCTTGACCACTTTTAATCACCACATCACTGGCACCACGGAAGTTATAGTATTCGACACACTTTTTATTGTTTGGAATTTCCATTCCCCACAGCCCCATAATCTCAGGGCGAGTTGTGACCCGAATCGCATTGGCTTTGGCTATTTGTTGAGGGGTTACTGTTGCTTTGTCATTTACGACCGTCTCTGCCATAGTCCATGTTGAGCAAGCCCATAATAATCCAATAATATAAATATTTTTCATAGATTTAATTAAGTCGTCATCTTAACGGTGCATAGGCTTAAATTAGCATATTTTTTGATAAAAGCATGCATTCATAACCATATAAACACAATATTTTTACCATGTAATTTAATTGCTTGTTTTGACACTTTTTCAGGTATGCTATTTTTCAAATTGTATTTAACTTTTTACTTTATAAAGATTTTCGCTTTAGGGATAAAAGCCATGAAATTTTCAGAATACGTACAGTACGATGGTTTAGGGTTAGCCGAGTTAGTCAAAAACAAAGAAGTTCAGCCGTCAGAGCTGCTCGAAATCGCATTAGAACGAAGCAATCAAGTCAATCCGAAACTGAATGCCATCATTATCCCAATGTATGAACAAGCCAAACAACGCGCTCAACACGCTTTATCAGGTCCATTCGCAGGTGTTCCATTTTTAGTCAAAGACCTTTTCCAAGAATATCAAGGTGTGCCAACGTCTTATGGCAGTCAAGCATTAAAGAAAATCAACTACACGCCAGACTTTAATGCAGAAATTGTCAATCGTTGGGAACAAACTGGTATTGTCACTTTTGGACGAACGAATACGCCTGAATTTGGCATTAAAGGGATTACAGAACCAGAGGCTTGGGGTTCATGCCATAATCCATGGAATTTAAAACATAATACGGGTGGCTCTTCAGGCGGTTCTGCTTCGGCCGTTGCAGCGGGGTTAGTACCGATTGCGGGTGCCGGTGATGGCGGTGGATCAATTCGTATCCCTGCTTCGTATTGCGGTCTATTTGGACTTAAACCCAGTCGTGGACGTACGCCATGGGGGCCACAATTCAGCGAAGCTATGCACGGCGCTGCCATGCAGCATGTACTCAGCAAAACTGTTCGAGATAGTGCAGCCATGCTTGATGCGGTGCAAGGCCCTGAACAAACTTCATTATTTCGAATTGAAGCCCCTAAACAAAACTACTTAGATATCATTCAACAAAGCCCAAAAAAACTCCGCATTGCGTTTAGCACCCAGTCACCGATTGGTAGCAAGATTTCTAAAGATGCAATCCAAGTGGTGCAACAAACCGCTAAACTTTTGGAATCATTGGGTCATATTGTGGTTGAAGACCGACCTAAAATTGATGGCCTCGAACTGGCAAAAGATTTTGTCACCACATGGTTCAGTCAGTTCTCCTATATGCAGGCACAAATCAAACAAATGGCAGGTGCTACCGACCGTGATTTTGAACTGGATTCGATTGCTTTAGCCGCCTTTGGTGCGAAGACTACGGCGACAGAATATATTCATACTCTCAATAATTGGGGACTGTACAGCACCCAGATGAATATTTTCTTTGAAAAATATGACTTATACCTCACCCCAACCACAGCCTCAGTCGCGCCTAAAAATGGTGAGGTTGCTACACCTGCTTGGCAGAAGCCAATCCTAAAAGGCTTGCTAAAACTAGGAAAAGCCCACTACTTGGCACAAGGTAAGTTGGTAGAGAAAATGGTACAGGACAATTTGAGTTGGGTACCTTTTACCCAGCTCGCCAATGTAACCGGTTTACCTGCCATGTCAGTCCCTTTGTATTGGAATAAATACGGTATGCCACTGGGTAGCCAGTTTATCGCGCCTTTTGGATGTGAAGACCGCTTGTTGCAACTTGCCGCTCAACTGGAACAAGCACAACCATGGTTGCCGCAATATAAACACATCCAAATCTAGTCTAAGTTTTGGCTGCTGTTTCCACTTGATTCGGCAGCCATAGCACCAGTATTAAACCCAACAAGACCACCACACTGGCACAGTAGAAAATTGTCGCACCTGAATAAGCTTGCCAATAGTGCCCTGCCAACAAACTTCCAGATGCTACCCCTAAGCCCCACATAGTGCTATACAATGCCTGTCCTCGGCCTTGCTGCTCTGGTGTAAAGTTTTGGAAAATCACTTTCATGGCAATCAGATGGAACAGGCCAAAACTAAAGGCATGCAAGCATTGAGCAAGCAACTGTCCAATATAATTGTTTTCTAAAACACCAACCAAGAACCAACGTAAACTGGTTAACACTAAGCAAATCACTACCAATGTTCGCCATGAAAAGCGAGTGAAGAATAGCTTTTGTGCCACAGCAAACATCACAATTTCAGCAATCACCCCCATCGCCCATAAGCTGCCAATTTGTGTGGCGCTAAAACCAATCTCTTTGAGGAAGTTACTATAGAAGCTATAAAACGGTGCCAATGAAAACAGCAAAATAAATTCAATACTAAAAAATGCAGCAACGATGGGCCGTTTTAAAATCGGGAGTAGCGGTTCAAGCGTTTTCTGAGAGCTTGGTGCATGTTCAGGTTCTTTAATACTAAATGACCAGAGAAAAGCCAGAAATGAAACAGAGAGCAATAAAATAGGCAGCATTGAAATCGGAATAACCTCCAACAAAGCCCCAATTACAAATACACCGACAATAAAACCAACAGATCCCCATTTACGCACTTTGCCATAGAGTTCCGCACGCTTTTCACCTAGCCAAAATAAAGTCACGCCCTCAAATTGCGCCAAGATAGCATTTTGGAAGAAGCTAAAAATCAACATCAGTAAAGCCACCGATTGGAAGCTATTCGGAATTACGAAGATGGCGAACCAGATACAAGCTTCCATCCATGTCGCAATTCGAACCAAAAGCATTCGTTTACCTGATTTATCGGCAATCAAACCCCAAATCAGCGGTGCAAAAAAACGCGTGATAATGGCAATCGAAGAAAGAATGCCGATCTCTTGATAATTGAACCCCTGATCTTGTAGATACAGGTTCCAATACGGCATGAAAGTTCCGACTATGGCATAGTAGAAGAAGTAGAAACCTGCGAGTCTGGTATTGATGGTCAGTGGTTGCATTTATCTTGGATCATTAGACCTATATAAAGAGTTCCACTCTAACAGAGTGATCAGCTAATTTATTTTTAGTATCCAATTATATATACAAATCATTGGCTTTAAATCCTCTATAAACCGATAATTAGCCTGCACTTCCAAATGCGCTTGCTGCATTTACACTAAGCAGTTTTCATCACCAATCTGGTAACCCCATTCACAATCATATCAATTGCAATTGTGCCAATAAGTAATGCCGCCAACCGGCCAACAATATCGAAATAGCGATCAATATATTTGGCATGCTTATAGCGCAAATGATCATGCGAGAGTTTCATCACAATTAATACACTACATGTTAAAAATAGCGTACATGCGATCACGATTGCTGCCTCAGCAATTGACATACTCATGCCAGTTACAACAGCAGCACTGATTGTTCCAGGCCCAATCATAAAAGGCATAGCCACTGTACCTGCTAAATGTTCTGGAGCACCTCGCATTTCACCAATCGTATCTGCCCCCTGGAAAACATAGCGATAGCCAATGACCAAAAAAATAAGGCCACCAAATATCTGGAACGATTCAAACCGTACATTTAAGTACTTACTAAAAATTGCTTCGCCTCCCCAAGCAAAAAGTAAAAACACAACATAAGCAATCAGCCCACCTTGTATCAGCGCACGATTAAATATTCTGGTCTCTGTATGTCGAATTAACCCGATCATATAGACACTCATCAGAAATGGATTCAACAATGAGAAAAATAAGAGAAATGTGCTCAAATAAGAAGAAGTCATCGCCCCACACTCCAATGCGTCTTCAATACGTTAATCAACTTTCTACAAAAGATTGAGTTCATACGTTTTTTGCAAATGATTAAAAATTATAAACAAACATGACATTCAACAACTTGTTCCATTGACCATCATCACCGCTGGCCAAAGAATTTATGCTTCCTCCAATAAATGGGTCATTTTTACTGGTGATATATTCTGAATAAAGCGAGATCTGCTTATAGTTCCAAGCTGCGCCGATGATATTACGTTGAGAGTTTTTATAATTCTGCTCATCTTTATTCAATCCACTTAAGACCACATAAGGCGTGACATTCAGGCCATTTATGACATCTTTAAAGCTATAGTTCATATCGACGGAATAAAAAGTGCCGCTATTTGCAATGTTGTAAGCAGTATCAAATGATCCAAATGTGGAGTAATTTAAAATTGGATCTTTATTGTCTATTTTGATCTGTCCTGCCGTCAGGGTTATGGCTAAGTTTTTATAATTAAGAGTATTAAATAATGACCAAGCTTTGCGATTGCCCTCTTTATGATTTTGTTGATTCTCAATGATTGAATACCAGTAACTTCCGCCAACAGCCATATCTAAGTCATCATTATTGAAAAAGCTAAGCTCTTGTTTGGCTCTCATCACGAACATATTTTTTTCTTTTAAGCTCGTCATGGTTGGATCATTTGTTTTCACTGTATTGGCAGAATAACGAGCCGTATCATTATCTGCTGTACCTGTGTAATGACCGCCATCTCTGGCAAAGTAGGCCAAATCAATCTTGGTGGCCGAAGGTAATTCAGTATGATAATTAATCCCTAGATTGAGTACATCTTGTAGCCCCATTGTATAATTGAGACCAGCATAAAAACTGCTATCCCAAAAACGGCTAGGACCAAAAGGTACAGGCTGTAAGCCAAGCGTAATGTGATCTGTACGATTTAAACGATAACCTGCATATGCAGAAACTAAAGTTGAAAAATCGCATAAATCAGACCATTGATAACAGCGCCACTGTATATTTCCAAATACATTTGGTGACTCATATCCAATATTCACAATAGCGGCATCAAACTTAATACTATTATCTGAATCAGTATTTTGACCGTAATCTTTATAGTTGTATTTAGCACGTAGTGCACCAGAAACAGTGAAGGCTCCTGTATCCATTTTTGGATCACCGAAAGTAATGCCCGCACATACAGGAAAAGCGATACCAACTGCCAACAATCCCATACTTAGCTTGATATTTATCTTATGCACTGATATCTCCTTGTATCGATATTAGAGAGAAACCCATTCCAATTTCTTTCTTGATTTTTAATAAAAGCATCTTATTCTGATCGAAAATAGTCCTTTTAAATTAAGCACTCAGGATTGATTTAAAACTTGTAATGACCTGATCTAAAAGGGTTGATATATTTTAAAATTCAAATTAAACCATGTATTTCTTTCCAATTACCGGGATGAACCACGTAACCAAATACAGCATGTCCAGCGTAAATTAGCTCGGTTCCCTCAGGTATCCACAGCATCTGCCCTGGTCGAACTTCGTACTTCTGCCCATTTGCAGTAAGTTCGAAACAGCCCTCTATGACAAAAATGACTTCGTCATAAAGTAATTTCCAACTCACTTCCGCACCTTCCCAACGTGCAAACCCAATACCCATATTTGGAGAATCATCAGCTCCTAATGCTCTGGCAACATAAGCAGTACCTTGAGGTGTTTCACCACGGAGGTTGAAAATTAATTGTTTACTATCAACTAAACGAACTTCATTCATGATCTTTTACCTTACAATTCACTACGGCTACGCCATTTTTCAAATCGAATACGCGTCTTCACACCTAGACCTAAAAACGGTTCTGGCGGATTTAAACTTGGCATACCCGTCACGTACTGGATATCACGTAGAGCCTGAGAATCAGTTCCCACAACTAGATCGGCTAATAATGTTCCCGAGATTGTGCCCCAAGCTGCTCCAACCCCATTGTCACAAGCACTTGCATAAACACCCTCTTCTAATTCACCAAAGAAATTGGTGAAATTACGAGAAATCGCGTAAACACCACCCCATGTATGTGTAAATGGCACATCAGCTAACTCTGGATAACGTGCTAAAAAGGCTTTACGATGATCAGCTTGTATCCAATGACGATTATCATCACTCACATTGGAACCATATTTCGGTACATGTTTATAAGTATTACGGATCAAGATACGACGATCTGCCGTCATACGTAATGTCGTTCCAGCATGATCTGCTGGCGTTAGCCCCCAATCCAACTCACCCAGATAAATATTCATTTCTTGGTCTGTCAATGGACGTGTCCAACTCGCAAAGGTCATGACGGGTAATAAACGATTTTTCAAATAGCCAAATTCACGTGTGAAAATACTGGTTGCTAGAAGTACTTTAGGCGTAGTGATTAGGCCATGATCACCTTCTAAAACCCATTGATTATTATTTCTTTTCAAATCACGGATTGGTGATTGCTCTAATAACTCAACATTTTCTGGTAAATGATCACCCATACCCCTTACAAGCGCCGCTGGTTGCATTAAATAAGAACCAGGAGTAAAAATTGCACGACTATAAAAATCTGTCCCGAGTACTTTTTTTAGCTCGGCCTTTTCAACCCAACGATATGGTTCACCTAAATCTTTCATCAAATGTTCAAAATGATTGAGATGAGCTTCACCTCTTTCCCCTACCGCACCTTGGTATTTACCAACTGCCGACCACTGACAATCAATGTTATGGCGCTCGACTAAACCTTGTAATTGTGCAATTGCAGATCGGTTTAAGCTTAACAACTTTTGCTTATGCGAAGGATCTGGATGTGATAATGCAAATTTATGCGGTAAATCAATCACAAACCCTGAATTACGACCAGAGGCACCTTCAGCTACACGCTGTGCATCTACTAGAATAATACGGGCGTTTGGCTTGAGTTCTGCCAATCTACGAGCTGCGGCTAATCCTGCGAAACCCGCTCCAATAATGACGTAGTCTGCTTTTTGTTGACCTATTAACTTTTTAACAGGGTCTGCTGGAGGTAATGCCGCATACCAGCCACAGGTACTATCATCATTTGGTAAAGCAATCATTTTGTTATTCCCTTAACTTAAACTGTGGTTGGACAGGAATCTAGTTTTTCAAGCCACTCAGTACGGTGATGTTGTAATTGACGTCCGAGTAAGGCGAAGCCTGTTAACTTACCTTGTTCATTGTAGAAACCAGCAGCAAACTCTCCGTCATGTTTTTCCACTTTCCACTCACCTGTTCCCATTGCAGGTAAGACTGATAACGGCAAAATTGGAGTTTTTACTAAAACTGGTGTTGATTTCAAATCCGCAGCCGTTGACTGACCTAAAAGATTATTCACTAAAGCAGGTAATGCTTGCGTGATTGGATTGATATAAGGCACCCACTGACCATTCACTTCCGCACAATCTCCCAAAGCAAAAATTGCGGGATCACTACTACGGTGATCAAGTCCAGTACAGATACCCCGTGCTGTCTCTAGACCAGCTGCTTGAGCAAGTGCAATATTAGGTCTCAGCCCTACTGCACTTAACACCAAGTCAGTTTCAACTGATTGACCATCTTGGAGTGTTAATTGGTAATGACCGTTTGCAGATTGAATAGAATGAATACTATTTTGTAATTTCCACTCTACGCCTAACTCACTTAGCGCATTTTGTAGTGTATGACCTAAAGGTTCTGGAATAAGACGTTCCATCGCCCATTTACCTAGCCCAACAACGGTAACTTTGACACCATGTGCAGCTAAATCATTGGCGAACTCACAACCAATCAGACCATCTCCAAGAATTGTGACATGTTGTTTATTTGATAATTGCTGACGGAAACGGCGATAATCTGCGAGATCATTTACGCTTATTGTTGCTGTAGAATCCCCATCAATCGGAATGACGACTGGTATTGCGCCAGTCGCAAGTACCAGTCTGCCGTAAGGATAATCACCAATTGTGGTTTGAAGCTTTTTATTAACACGATCAATGTGAGTCACTTTGGTATGAGGATAAACACGGATATTTAAGCGTTGTTCCCAACTAAGAGCGGTCTCACGGACTAAACTATCGCCATTTTTACCTAATGCCAAAGCATTCGATAAAGCAGGTTTGCTATATAAAGCCCCATCATCAGCAGTAAATACGGTAATAGACACGTCTGCAGATTGTGCACGTAAAGTCGAAGCCACTTGATAACCCGCATGGCCGCTACCAATAATCACCACAGGCTCAATCACTGTAGTTGTTGCTACTTGAGAAATTTCGTCCTCTTCCACATCCGTGATATCGAGCATTTCAAAATCAGCTTTACCAACCTGACACTCTGGACACATCCAGTCATCTGGAATATCTTCCCATTTTGTTCCTGGCGCTATCCCGTCATCAGGCCAGCCTTTCGCTTCATCATAGATCCAGCCACAGACAATACATAACCACTTTCTCATCTTGTCTATTTCCTTATTTCGTACACATTACACGCTATATTTCAAACGAATACCGATGTTACGAGTCTGAACATAACTGTAGATGGCTTCCTGCCCTTTCTCACGACCAAAACCTGATAAGCCCACCCCACCAAACGGTGTTTCAATACCACCTGCAAACCATTCGTTAATAAAGACCTGACCTGCAATAAGACGATTTGCAACTCGAAGTGTTTGATTTAGATTTTCACCAAACACACCAGCGACAAGACCGAAGTCCGTGCCATTAGCAATCGCAACGGCTTGGTCTTCATCATCAAAAGGCATGATCACCATTACAGGACCAAAAACTTCTTCCTGAGCAATCGACATATCTGCTTTTGCTTCAATAATCGTAGGTAAGACAAAATAGCCGTCTAGATCTGCAGCTTGACCACCCGTTAAGATTTTTGCACCTTCTTCACGAGCCTTATCAATCATGCTAAGAATCTGTTGCTGCTGATCTTTAGAAACAACTGGTGTAAGTTCCGCATTACTTTCACCAATGCCTATTGTTAGGTTTTCTGCCAGATGAATAACGGCTGCCTTAACTTCTTCATAGCGACTACGGTGTACTAATAATCGTGACATTGCTGAGCAGACTTGCCCTGAGTTATAAAAAATTCCGACTTTAACACTACGTAGTAACTGTTCTAGATCAACATCTGCAAAAGCGATAGCCGCTGACTTACCACCTAACTCCATTACAGAAGGTGTTGCACGTTCAGCCGCATCTTTCAAAATACGTTGGCCTGTTGCAACAGAACCCGTGAATACAATCTGATTGGTCTCTTTGTGTTTAACCAGATGGGTGCCAACTTCTGACCCTTTACCACACAATAAGTTCACTGCACCTTGGGGAAAACCAGCTTGCTCAATGGCTTTAATGAGTAAAATCATTCCTAACGGCGAAACTTCAGGTGACTTAATCACCACCGCATTGCCAGCTGCTAAAGCTGGTGCAAGTGAACGTGCACAGATCGAAACAGGAAAGTTCCAAGGTACGATCTGAACCGATACACCCATTGGAATATACGAGGTGAAATCAATATAATCTTTACCTAAAGGGACTGAGATTCCTTCAATTTTATCTGCCATACCTGCGTAGTATTCGAAATAGCGAGCAGCTTCATCAAATTCTTCACGTGCCGTATCAACATTTTTACCGTTTTCACGACATAGGATTAATGCGCCCTCGTCTGCAATTTCACGAATGGCTGCTGCTGCTTTTAACATCCAAGTTGTACGTTGTGCAGGACGTACATCAATTAGTGCACCACTGTTTACACAACCTCTAGCCGCAGCCATTGCTGCATCTGCGTCTTCGATACTTGCACGTGCTACGGTTGCAAAAACATGAGCTGTAGCAGGGTTGATCACCTCAAATTGGTGTGCAGCATCTCGCCACTGACCATTCACATAGTTCAGGTAATGTTGCATGTTATGCCTCCAACGCAGCTTTAGCCTGAGTCGCTAACCACTTCTGGAAAAAGTGTGTTGGCAAATCCATTTCAGGAGAAAAAACACCTCCACCAAAACCTGGTGAATGACGACCTTTCTGCATATTTTCGACAGCAAAAACATCTTCAGCAAAAACGACCTTCCATGATTCTAATGTTGCTTCACGGCATGCATCATATTTGGCATTTAGAGACTCATCACTGACGTAATATAGGCGAAGCCTTTCTATGGTCTGTTCTGGCGCAATTGGATCAATCATCATGGCAAATGCATGATCAGCTTGAATACCTAACAATACGTTTGGAAATACAGCAACATATTCTGCATGGCGTAATTGATCTTCAGGCCAAGTTGGGAATTTTGGTAAATGGGTGCCTGCTGTCGCTGATAGGTTATATTTATAACTACCCTGACCTGCAAAGCGATCTTCGAACATAATGTTGTAATGATCTTCAAGTTTGGAGTAAGTATTTAGTGCTGGATGTACCCAAGGTAAATGATAGGCTTCACAATAATTTTCAACGGTAAGCTTCCAATTGCTTTTTACTGGAAGTTCAAAATGTGACCCCACATTGCTACTGCGGATGAGTTCTAAACCATTTTCACCTAAGAAAGGTTTCCAACGCTCTACCAAAGGTGCAATATGCGATTCAAATGTTGCGGCATCGCCAGAAATATTAACGAAGACCATATCCATCCAAATTGCTGAACGAAGTGCCTTTAAACCATGTTTTTCACACTTAAACCGTTCATCTTTGTGCTGGCCAATTCCACCGACATGCGGAGTACCTTTCAAATTACCATTCAGGTCATAGCTCCATGAATGATATGGACAGCGAATAACACCTTCAATCGCACCTTCATCATGTACCAGTTGCATGCCACGATGGCTGCATACATTATGAAATACTTGAACTAAGCCATCACGGTTACGCATCATGACCAATGGCATACCCATAAAATTCACTGGCTTTACATAACTATTTTTAGGTAAATCTGAAGCAAAACCCACACACACCCATGTTTTACTTAAAATATTGTCACGTTCGAAATTAAAATATTCATTGCTGGTATAAGCCAAATTTGGCATGCCATTGGATTCAGTAATTGGATTTAAAACATTATCAACTTGCTGAACCGTAATTAATTGTTGGCTAACTCGACTATTCATCTGATGATCTCCCTTATATTTAAACGAATGCAGAACTCCCTGCGCTGAGATGATTTGCACACTCTGCTATTTCTTTGGAGATTGTGTTAAATATCGGGTTGTCCCACAAACGACTTTTTAGCTTGGTATCTATGAGTTTTAATCATGCTCTTCAGATTTATTTTTTATGACCAAATTAAATATTAAAAAATAGAGTTCTTTGAAAAATCGAAGAATGATCCATCATTAATAAAAATTGTTGCTGAGAGTTCCTTATTAGGATGAGGGGGATTCTTCATATAAATTCTCTCCCGCTTGCGCGTAACGATGCTCATCCTTTTAAAAGGAAAAGGGACTTTCGTTGCGAATTCACTACAGCTTAAAAAAGACTTATGCAAGAGCGCTAATCATCTCCCATGATTAAAACTCACTGATGAATGAGAATAAATCAGTTGAGTGTTCTTCCTCCTCATTACTACTCTGTATTATTCGCATCTGATAGCTAATAGTTTTTAGCTATTTGCAACGCATCCAAGGAGGAGTTATGCGTACAACAACAGGGGCCACTGATTCTCATTCAGTCGTTTCAATAATTTCAAAAGTATTTGTAGTTGCATTCGTTATATTTTGTGCTGTTTTCGCAGATTCCGCGGGAAAAATATTCGCCGATCTATCCAGTGTTTTATTACACAATATGAAGTGGTTTATTTTGTCTTCTGTATCGGCAATGTGCTTTTTCCTGCTGTATGTGATGTGTAGCAGATACGGCTTACTTAAAATCGGGAAAGATACAGATAAACCTGAATATAGCTATTTTGCATGGATCTCCATGCTATTTTCTTGTGCTATGGGAGTTGGTTTGGTGTTTTGGGGTGTCGCCGAACCGATGAACCATTATGCAAGCAACCCTTTTACCAAAGGCTTAACGGATGAAGCAGCCAGTATGGCAATGCAAATTTCCTATTTTCATTGGGGTTTACACGCCTGGTCCATTTATTGTTTAGCCGCTTTAGCCATTGCGTATTTTTCATTTCGCAAAGGCTTGCCCTTTTCATTACGTTCAGTTTTGCATCCCATCATTGGTGATCGTATTTATGGTCCAATCGGGCATATCGTTGACATACTTGTGATTATTATTACAACCTTCGGCATTTCTCAAACGCTCGCCATTGGTGTATTACAGATTAATGCGGGCTTGCATAAAGTTTTTGATATAGAAGTCAGCGTTACTGTTCAATTTATTCTCATGATTTCATTGTCGAGTATTGCGACCTTCTCGGTTGTGCGTGGTATCGGCACAGGTATGCGCCGTCTTTCAGAAGTTAATATTATCTTATCCATCTTGCTCATTTTGATTCTGATGTTTATCGGCCCTGCACGCTATATCACCAATTCATATATCGAAGGCATTGGCAACTATACATCGCACTTTATTGGGATGAGTTTATGGAGTGACGCCCAAAAAGATTCAGAATGGCAAAATTGGTGGACCGCTTTCTACTGGTTATGGTGGCCGACATGGGCGCCGTTTGTAGGAATGTTTATTGCCAAAATTTCTAAAGGACGTACCATTCGCCAACTCATTTCAGGTGTGCTGATTGTTCCAACTTTAGTGACTTTCTTTTGGTTTGCAGTATTTGGTGGTTCTGCCCTCAAAATTGAACAAGATGCCCGTAAAAGTTTTGAACAACAAACCG
The DNA here is from genome assembly GCF_000369845.1 of Acinetobacter higginsii. Lineage (NCBI taxonomy): Bacteria > Pseudomonadati > Pseudomonadota > Gammaproteobacteria > Moraxellales > Moraxellaceae > Acinetobacter > Acinetobacter higginsii. The sequence goes on from NZ_KB850214.1 coordinate 215,003, forward strand.
CATTGATTGAAAATCAAATCGCGCCATCTGCGGATACGATTGCATCTCAAGCATCAGCAGCAATCACACCTGCTACTGTTGAATTTAAGGGTGGACCAATTGTAAAAGCAACTCAACAAGATAATACGCTGGCTGTATTTGAATTATTTAATGCCATAGATAGTGGATTATTAGGATCAATCCTCAGTATGGCGACCTGTCTATTACTGATTACCTATCTCGTTACTTCTCAAGATGCGGGTACCCATGTATTGTGTTTTCTAGATACGCGTTCCGAAAAGGATACACCTATTCGTATTCGAATCATTTGGTGTCTATTCGTTACCGCAATTAGTCTAGGTTTACTCTATGCAGGTGGACTAAAAACAATTCAAGCCGCTGTTATTCTGTTTGGCTTTCCAATTATCGTTTTCCTTACTATTTCAATGTTTGCCTTAATGAAGGCATTTAAACAGGAAGACATTTCTAATATTGGTGTTGTGCCAAAGCATCCTGAAAGTGAAACCAAAATTTAACTTTATGGAATCTACATATAAAAAAGAGAACCGCTTTTTAAGCGGTTCTCTTTTTTATAGCATAAGCTGGAAAAGCTGTTTTCGCTTAAATATATTGCTAGTCCATTAACAGCTCATTCAAACCTTTCTGCCCAACTTGCCCTGGCAACTGCTCTAAAAGCCAATGACGGAACTGTTTGACTGTATAAGGAATAACCCCTCGATCAGTAGGTTCTAACATACAGAAATTCGCTTGGGTGCGTAATACGGTTTCAACAGGACGAACCAATGCCCCACTTTCTAAATAATCATCGACTAGAGAACCCCATGCCAAAGCTACACCCTGCCCATTAACAGCAGCCTGAATGAGTAATGGGTAATTATTAATATTGACTCTGCTTTTGGGCTTGAACATCGGATATCCCACCAAAGCAAACCATTCAGCCCAATTTACCCAATCCTTTTGCGATTCATCCAAAGACAATAAACTCTTTCCAAAGATATTTTCAGGGCTTTTATCCTGAAATTGAGCAAGATAAGCAGGACTACAAACAGGAAAAACTTCTTCAGGGAATAAAGGTGTCACTTTCATCTCGATTGGTGGTACTTTGCAATAAAATAAAGCTAGGTCACAATCCATTTTATGCAGGTCAAGAATATTCTCAGTGGTTAATATTCTTAAATCAATGCCTTCATTTTGTTGAAAACTCGCCACTTTGGGTAATAACCACAAGGCTGCCATAGCATTGGTTGTAACAACAGTCACCTGATGCTCACCCTGCCATTTTTTAATTTCGGCTGTTGCCTGAGACACATCCTGTAAAGCACTGTATATCGTTTGATAATATTGTAAGCCTGTGGGCGTTAAAACAAGATTGCGATTGGCACGGACAAATAACTCCTTCCCTAGATACTCTTCGAGTTGCCTAATCTGGCGACTTATTGCACCTTGAGTCACATTCAGTTCATTCGCAGCCTGCGTAAAACTCAGATGGCGTGCTGCTGCCTCAAATACAATCAAACTGTTCATGGGTGGCAATGGTTTAATTCTCATGGACGCTCCTTATTTGTCCTCTATGTCGATGTCGAACAGTTGTGTTAACCACCTTGTTCAAGTAAAGGTGGCTAAAGGTTCAAACGGACTTCCTTGTGATGTCACTCAATTAACTTATTATCCAAGTCATAAATTATTTCATTTTTTTAATTTCGATAAAGTCTCATAAATCACAATCGATAAAAAGTGAGAAAAACAAATAGATGCATGAGTTTTTCTCATTCAAAATAATTTGCCCAACATAAAAACAAAAGGGCTGAATTTTCAGCCCTTTTTAACGATCAATTTACAACTTAAGCATCTGTATTCAACGCCACACTCGGTTGAGCATTTCTTAACTTACGTTGCTTTACATAATACGCCAGCATCAAACACAGAATCCATGCAGGAATCATCATGACTGCGATCCGCATATCTGCAGTCAATGACATCACCACAAGAATACTAAGCATAAAAATAATGCATAGATAATTACTGAATGGATAAGCAATACTTGGGAACTTGGTGGTTAACCCTTGTGCTTGCATGGCTTTACGGAACTTTAAATGCGTCCATGAAATCACCACCCAGTTAATCACAATCGCAGCAACCACCAGCATCATTAACAAACCAAATGCTTTCTCAGGAAATGCATAGTTCAACAACACACACAGTACAGTGACGAATGCAGATACATAAACAGCATTGGTCGGAATACCACGTTTATTGATTTTCTTAAGGAACTTAGGTGCATTACCTTGTTGAGCCAAGCCCAATAACATACGGCTACTGCAATAGCTGGTTCCGTTATAAACAGATACAGCCGCAGTCAAGATCACAAAGTTCAACATTGTTGCCACGCCTTGGCTATCTAATGATGCAAAGACCATCACAAATGGGCTACCACCTTGCGCCATTTGGTTCCAAGGGAACAGCGCGAATAAGATGAAAAGCGTTGCAATATAGAAAATCAAAATACGATAGATAATTTGATTTACTGCTTTCGGCAAGGTTTTATCAGGATCACGTGCTTCTGCCGCAGTGATACCAAATAACTCAATTCCACCAAAGGCGAAAATGATCACTGCCATGGCCATCACTAGACCTTCTACACCAAATGGAAAGAATCCACCCAATGCCCAAAGGTTACTGATACCAGCCTGTGGCCCTGCCGTTCCTGTTGCAAGTAAATACGAACCAAAACCAATCATGGCCAAGATTGCTAAAATTTTGATGATAGAGAACCAAAACTCCATTTCACCAAAAAACTTGACATGCAAAAGGTTGATACCGTTAATTAAGATAAAAAAGGCCAATGCCGAAACCCATGTCGGGATTTCAGGCCACCAATATTGAATATATAACCCAATCGCCGTGAGCTCAGCCATACAGACCAGAACATTGAGTACCCAATAGTTCCAACCTGACATGAAACCTGCAAATGAGCCCCAGTATTTATAAGCAAAATGGCTAAACGAACCACTGACTGGCTCTTGTACCACCATTTCACCTAACTGTCGCATCATTAAAAATGCAATGAGCCCTGCAATCGCATAACCCAGAATGACCGATGGGCCAGCCAGCTTAATCGATTGTGAGATACCTAGAAACAAACCTGTGCCAATCGCACCACCTAGCGCAATAAGCTGGATATGCCGATTGCTTAAACCTGGGTTCAGGTTTCCTTGCTCCTGTTTTGACATATGATTATTCTCATCCGTGTCGCGTAATTTTTCTGTCTAAAATTACGTATATCATAAGTTAATCACAAATGCCTATATCTAACCCGAAAAATAATTAATTCACTTTTCGAATAACCGCGCATATAAACAGAAAATTCAATAAATAACAAATATTATGAATAATGTAATTAAATTATGTATTGCGTAATTAATTATTTTAAGTATGATAGAAATTAAGACACAGGGATTTTTGCTCTAAGCAAACTAGAATTGACCGATAAAAACCTATACATCATTTTATCTTTCAATCGCTTAATCAAAACACTCCCTAAATAACCAGATTAGACCGACAGAATTAAAGACAAGGAAAGCGAATCATGGCACATCATTTAACTTCTTTTCTTGAGATTGATGCCCAATCAGATTTCACAATACATAATTTGCCATACGGTATTTTTAGCGAGACCGCACAAGCTGAAAAGCGCGTTGGCGTTGCAATTGGTGAATGGGTGCTTGACCTTGCCGCATTAGAGCAAAAAGGCTTATTACAGCTCACGACAGCAAACTGCTTTAATCAGCCAACACTGAATAAATTTATTGAAACTGGCAAACAGAATTGGCATACGGTTCGCAGCACTTTGCAAAGCTTATTGTCCGCAGAAAACCCGACCTTACGTGATCATGCCGATTTACGTCAGCAAGTGATGTTTAAACAAGAAGATGTGGTTTTGCATTTGCCAATTCATGTTCCTGGCTATACCGACTTCTATTCATCTAAAGAACATGCCACCAATGTCGGTACCATGTTTAGAGATCCTAAAAATGCGCTATTGCCGAACTGGAGCGAACTTCCTGTAGGCTATAACGGACGTGCCAGTTCTGTGATTGTAAGTGGTAAAGATATTGTGCGCCCTTCAGGACAAATCAAATTACCCAATGAAGAGCGCCCTGTGTTCTCGGCGACACGTAAACTCGACTTTGAACTCGAAACCGCTTTTGTCGTGGGTAAAGCAACTGAATTGGGTGAACCGATTGCCATTGAAAACGCATGGGAACATATCTTTGGCATGGTGTTGCTGAATGATTGGTCAGCTCGTGATATTCAACAATGGGAATATGTGCCTTTAGGCCCATTCAATGCCAAAACTTTTGCTAGTGCCATTTCACCATGGGTGGTGACCATGGAAGCGCTTGAACCATTTAAAGTCAAAGGTCCAGAGCAACAACCAAAACCATTGGGCTATCTACAAGAAAACACTACAAATAGCTATGACATTCACCTCAGTGTTGAAGTGCAAACACCTCAATCAGAACAAGCCGATGTGATTTGCCAAACCAACTTCAAATACATGTATTGGTCAATGTCACAGCAACTGACTCACCACACCATTGCAGGCTGTAATGTACAAGTCGGCGATTTAATGGGTTCAGGCACAATTTCAGGCCCAACTGAAGATTCTTATGGCAGCTTACTGGAACTGACTTGGAATACCACCAAACCGCTCAACCTTTCCAACGGCGAAAAGCGAGGTTTCTTGGAAGATGGTGACCGTGTCGTGATGAAAGGCTACTGTGAAAAAGATGGGATTCGCGTGGGCTTTGGTGAAGTTGCCAATACCATTTTACCAGCACGTCACTTTCGTTTTAATCAACAAAAGGACGAGCGTTATGAAACTGTATAGTTACTTTCGTAGCTCTGCGGCCTATCGGGTACGTATTGCACTCAACCTGAAAGCATTGCCCTATGAAACTGAAGCAGTGCATCTCGTTAAAAATGAGCAGCAACTGGCAAGTTATCGTGCCCTCAATCCAAGCCAGTTGGTGCCAACACTACTTGACCAAGATCAGACCTTTACCCAGTCACTCAGCATTTTGGAATATCTGGAAGAATGCTATCCAGCCAAAGCACTGTTACCTAAAGATCTAGTGGAACGCGCCAAAGTCCGCGCCTTTGCACAAAGCATTGCCTGTGACATTCATCCAATCAATAACTTGAGAGTGTTGAAGTACCTGCAAAACGATCTTGCGATCAGTAACGAGCAAAAAACACTGTGGTACCGACATTGGATTTTAGAAGGCTTTCACAGCTTAGAAATGCAATTACAGCATTCCAATGGGCAATTCTGTTTTGGCCCACAGCCGACTTTTGCCGACTGCTGTTTGATTCCTCAAGTCTATAACGCCAAGCGCTTTAAAATCGATTTAAGTGCTTTTCCCAAGATTGAGTCGATCTACCAACATTGCTTAACCCTTCCCGCATTCTTGAATGCGACCCCAGAACAACAACCAGATTGGGAATAGAGATAAAAGGAGTTTTATCATGAGCTTTGCAATTAAAAAAATTCATCATGTGGCTTATCGCTGTAAAGATGCGAAAGAAACCGTCGAATGGTACAAAAAAATGCTGCATATGGATTTCATTTTGGCATTTGCAGAAGACCATGTGCCATCCACCAAAGCCTTTGACCCGTATATGCATTTGTTTCTAGACGCGGGCCAAGGCAATGTATTGGCATTTTTTGAACTGCCGACGCAACCAGATATGGGCCGTGATGAAAATACACCGCAATGGGTACAACATATTGCTTTTGAAGTAGAGGATTTAGATGCACTGATGGCAGCAAAAGCACATCTCGAAGCCAATGACGTGAAGGTATTAGGGGTGACCAACCATGGTATCTTCCATTCGATTTACTTCTTCGATCCAAATGGTCATCGTCTGGAACTGACCTATAATGATGTCCATGCCGATGCCAAGATTGCACGCATTACCGAAGAAATGAAATTAGAAATGCTGGATGAGTGGAGTCGTACCAAACGTGCACCACACCATACTCATTTCTTACACGAAGATGAACTCGGTGCATAAATCCAGTTCCATGAATTTGGCATTAGCATTGTAAAATGTTAATGCCTTTTTTTATGGTCTAAATTTAAAGCATTTTGTATGTTTTTAAGGCATAGTAGGCTCAACAAAATAGCGTGCAATCTCTCTAAAAACAATTGTATGCTTATGCAATTCACCGATTTGATTCATTTAAAAAGATGATTTCTATTTTGCCAACTGCTCAGGCATTATGTGCTGGATGTAAATTGTCCATGATTGACAGCAACAAACACGGCGTGAAAGCACGCAGCTTAAGGGTTATTGAATGATTGAAGAAAAGTTATCTGGTGGGGTTCAATCACTTGAGGTCGGTTTAGCGGTACTCAATGCCCTTTTAGAGCATAACAAGCCCATTATATTAAAAGACCTATCCAGCAAACTGGATATGCACCCTGCCAAGGTACACCGTTATCTGGTCAGTCTGATTCGCATGAATTACGCCAAGCAGCTCACCGATGGTCAGTACGCCTTAGGCGATCAAGCATGGCGTTTAGGCTTGAACTGTATCCAGCATACCGATGTATTACAGCTGGTTCAGCACCTGATTTATGAATTACAAAACAAGATTGGCTGTGGTATTCAAATCAGTAAATGGTCGCCCAAAGGGCCTTTAGTGGTTCAATCGATTGAATCCAACCATCCAATTTCAATCGTGACCAAGGTTGGTTCGATCATGCCATTGGTCAATTCCGCAGCGGGTCGTGTGTTTGCCTCTTATATGCCTGAAGCCGTGATTAAGCCGTTGATGCAGGCGGAATGGGAAAAAGCAGCACATAACCATTACCCGATTAAACCGACCAATTGGGACGAGTTTTTATTACTCAAAGAAAACGTCCTGCAACACGGCATGTCGATTGCTCAGGGTGATCTTTTGGTCGGGATCAATGCCGTTGGTCTACCGATCTTTAATGCGCATCATTCAATGGAGTTTTGTATTGTGGCATTGGACAGTGAAATGTTTTTCTCGGTTCATGAAGGCAGCGAAAACTTAGAACTGTTTAAACGTGAAGTTGCAGCAATCAATCAATATATTCAAACCCGTTAATTTTTCATCCACATAAAAAAGCCAAGAAGCGAACTTCTTGGCTTTTTTGTTTCAAGCGTTGAGCTGAATTATTTTGCTTCTAGTACACCACGGCGGATCTGGTCACGTTCGATGGATTCAAACAATGCCTTGAAGTTGCCTTCACCAAAACCATCATCATCTTTACGTTGAATAAATTCAAAGAACACAGGCCCAAGCATATTTTGCGAGAAAATCTGCAACAACAGTTTTTTCTGACCATCTTTGGTATTGCCATCCAACAAGATACCGCGTTTTTGCAGTTCTTCCGTTGGCTCGCCATGATTAGGTAAACGCTCTTTCAGCATTTCATAGTAGGTTTCAGGTGGTGCGGTCATAAACTGCATGCCGATCCCCTTTAACTTGTCCCATGTTGAAAGCAGGTCATCGGTAATAAATGCGATATGCTGAATGCCTTCACCATTGAAATCTGCCAAGAACTCTGCAATTTGACCGTTGCCCTTGTCTGAATCTTCATTCAATGGAATACGAATCATGCCATCTGGCGCAGTCAAGGCTTTAGAGGTTAAGCCTGTATATTCGCCTTTGATATCAAAGTAACGGATTTCTTGGAAGTTAAAGATTTTTTCGTAGAAGTTCGCCCAATACTCCATACGTCCTTTATAGACGTTATGGGTTAAATGGTCGATTTCGTTCAGGCCTGCACCTTTTGGATTTCTATCTGCATCATCAAAGAAAACGAAGTCATTTTCATAGATATCACGGTCCACAAGGAAAATTGGCATGCCACCAATCCCTTTAATCGCAGGGATATTTAATTCCATTGGCCCAGCTTGTGAATATATTGGCTCTGCACCAAGCTCCACGGCTTTGCTAAATGCTTTGGCTGCATCACGAGTTCTGAAACCCATTGCACAGGCTGAAGGACCATGTTCTTTAAAGAAGAATGAAGCATAAGATTCAGGCTGGTAGTTCAAGATAATGTTGATATTACCCTGACGCCATAAATAAACTTTTTTAGACTTATGCTTTGCGACTTTAGAAAAACCGATGGTCTCAAAGATCTGATCTAATCCGTTTTCCGTCGAAACAAATTCAATAAAAGCAAAACCACATAGTTCTAATGGGTTATCTAAAATGTCCATCTAGTTTCCCTTATTTAGATAAATTCATCCGTTTAATGCTCTGTATAGGTCTTATTCTTCAATTGCTTAATCGCTATCTAAAAGCATCAACCTATACATGCGTTATCAGAAAAGGCGACAGGTGTTTTTATAAGTATGTAAAAGCATCCGTGTTAAAGCCCTTTCCGTCCATAAGTCAGCCAAATGAAGAAATCATGATTCTTGATCTTGGCTCTCAGCTATAAATTCATGCTACAAGAAAGTCCAAATTTATGCAATACATAATTCAATTATGTTATGTGTAATTTTATTACTATTTGGCTCTGCCAATAAAGGTCGCTATTAAAGAATAATTGGCGATATCTCTAAATCAGACCATGGTCTCAAGCTGATAGGAATAAATGTATTGTGAGTAGACTGCCTGTCTTATTTCCTTAACAAAGTTCGATTAGCTTAAACCTATGAGCTACGTAGGCGAATGAGATAGACATGACGCAAACTTCGATTTTAGAACAGTTAACTCAACTCATTGAAAGCTATAGTCATGAGCATAGTGGTAGACCACAAAAGATCTTAATTGGTTATAAGGCCTATTATGACTTGATGGGAAATTCGAGTTTTGCCACTGAGGTCACTGACTCGGCTTTGAACCCGAATAAAAGAAAGTATAAAAAGATTAAAATAAAAGTCACCAAAGATGACTATCAGCTTGAGCTAGAGTAATTTTTTTGCCTTGAGAAATACCTTTTCCTACATTCTTTCATAAAGCATAACACCCCACCAAAACAACAATTAAAAGTTGTGGGGTGAATAATAAATATTGAATTAGATCATATCAGCACGAAGGTCTTGATCACTCTCTTTTACTCTTAGTTTTAAAACACGGTTCCTTAAAAATTTGCTTATCGGACTTTGTTTTTAATGTCTTTTTTCAGAAAAAAACCGCATGCAGTCTAAAATTCACCAAAGAAACATGATCCGTTCATTTTAATCTTTTTCTAAGTTTGCTATTCATCATCTCCCGAAAGTTATTTTTATAGAATCGACCAACCTTCCAATTACTTCAGACTAATTTCGACGCTTGACTTCAGTTAGATTAAATTATATACATTAATAATGATACGTTTCGTATCATTATACAAAACTACAAAAACAGGTGTATAAAATGGTAGGACTAATTGGAATAGTCTTGTCCTTAATATTGTTGATGTATTTAGCATATAAAGGATTTAGCGTAATCGTACTTGCACCCTTACTGGCATTATTTGCTGTCGCATGGAGCGGTCTCAGCGACCAACTACTTGGGTTTTATTCCCAAGTGTTTATGACAGGTTTAGGCGGTTATATCATCAAATACTTCCCTCTATTTTTACTAGGTGCGGTATTTGGAAAATTAATGGAAGATTCTGGCTCTGCACAAACCATTGCCAATTTCTTTGTTGAAAAGCTTGGTCATCATAGAGCGATGCTTTCGATCGTGCTGTCTTGTGCAATTTTAACCTATGGAGGCGTTTCACTTTTTGTTGTCGGTTTTGCAGTTTTTCCGATTGCTTCGGCATTATTTAAAGAACTCGGCATTCCTAAACGCCTGATCCCCGCAGCGATTATGCTAGGTGCACTCACCTTTACCATGACCGCATTACCAGGCACACCCGCAATTCAGAATGCAATTCCAATGCCTTTTTTTGATACTGATCTCTATGCTGCACCTGGTTTAGGTGTTTTAGCATCTATCTTTATCTTGATCACAGGCATGTGGTGGCTCAATCGGCGAGTTAAAAAAGCGGATTTAAGTCTCGAAGGATATGGCAACCATCTCGAAAGTCATCTTGAACAAAATCCAACGAGTGCAAAACCAAGTCTTATGGTCGCGTTTATTCCAATTTTCATAGTGATTGTGAGCAACTTAGTCCTCACTAAACTGATCTTACCTTCACTGGATACCGCCTATTTAGCAACGGATCAATTTGGGAATACCTCACTTAATTCAGTGATTGGATTATGGGCAATCATATGCGCCTTGGTTTTGGCTTGTTTAAGTATCATTGTTCTCAACTGGAAGTCTATTGTTGATATCAAAAACTCAATTCAACAAGGTGTTTCCTCATCTTTTTTACCTATTTTTAATACCGCCTCAGAAGTCGGTTATGGCTCAGTGATTGCGTCTTTGGCAGGCTTTATTATTTTACGAGACTTTCTTGTCGGCATTGCTCCCAACAACCCACTCATTTCAGAAGCAATCGTGATCAATGTATTAGCAGGTATCACGGGTTCTGCTTCGGGTGGTTTGAGTATTGCGCTGAATACAATGGGAGAAACCTATAAGGATTTGGCCTTCCAACATGGCATTTCATTGGAACTGATGCATCGAGTTGCCTCTATGGCTTCCGGTGCACTGGATTCACTTCCTCACAATGGTGCTGTGATTACCATCATTACCCTGTGTGGTTTAACCCATAAACAATCTTATTACGACATGTTCATTGTCGCCGTCATCATTCCATTGATTGCGCTAAGTGGCGTGATCACATTGGGAACAATATTCGGTTCATTTTAAAAACAATCAATTTTGACTTTAATACGGAGAATTAAAAATGTCATTTTCAACACACCTTCCAAGGATTATGGAAATTGGAAAAAATGCGAGAGCTAAGCTTCCAATGATTCTAGAAAGCTTAGGCGCAAGCAAGCCACTGATTATTACCGATAAAATGATGGTTTCACTTGGGTATATCAAGAAAATTCAAGACCTGTTAAAAGCAGCACATATAGACAGTGACTATTTTGATGAAACCATTCCAGAGCCGACCTCTAGCTCCATAGAAGCAGGTGTGAAATATATTCAGGCGCAGCAGTATGATGCGATTATTGCGATTGGTGGTGGCAGCCCAATCGATAGTGCCAAAGCGATTAGTATTTTAAGCAAACACGGCGGTGACATCTCTGATTATAAATTCCCTAGACAAGTCAATGAGCTAGGTCTGCCCATCATTGCCATTCCAACCACCGCAGGAACAGGCTCCGAATGCACGCGTTTTACCATTATTACCAATGATAAAACCAGTGAGAAAATGCTGTGTGCTGGGCTCGGTTTTCTACCAATCGCGGCGATTATCGACTACGAACTCACCCTATCTCTGCCTCCACGTACCACCGCAGATACAGGTATTGATGCACTTACCCATGCCATCGAAGCTTATGTCAGCAAGAAAGCCAGCCCATATAGCGATGCACAAGCGCTTGCAGCGATGAAACTGATTGGTCCAAATTTACAGATCGTTTATCACCAACCCAACAATGAACGAGCACGTGAAAAAATGATGCTTGGCTCTACTTTGGCAGGTATCGCTTTTTCAAACGCCTCTGTTGCACTGGTGCATGGTATGAGCCGACCCATTGGTGCTTTCTTTCATGTTCCGCATGGCTTATCTAATGCAATGCTGCTTCCTCTTATCACAGAGTTTTCTATTCAGGCAGCACCAGAACGCTATGCCGATTGTGCCAAGGCAATAGGTTGTGCACATGCAGATGATCCGATTGAGGTCTCCAATCAAAAGCTCATCAAAACCTTAATCGCGATTAATCAAGATTTGAAAGTCCCCACATTAGCTGAGTTCGGGGTCGACAAACCATATTTTGATGAGGTCGTTCAGACCATGGCTGAGCAAGCACTGGCCTCGGGTTCACCATCCAATAACCCTATCGTGCCGACGCTTGAGCAAATGGTCAGCTTGTATCAACAACTTTGGTCAGCATAAAAATCTTTCATTTTTTATAACAGAGGATAAATTCACATGGAACTCATTGGACATTTTATTCAGGGTGCAATCAATACAGCACATACACGTACGCAAGCCGTCTATAACCCTTCATTAGGCATACAAACAAAAGAAGTCGCACTTGCCAGCAAAGCAACCGTGGAGGAAGCGGTTGCAGCGGCAGAAGCGGCTTTCCCAGAGTGGCGCAATACCCCAGTGATCAAACGGGCTCGCGTCATGTTTAAATTTAAGGAATTGCTGGAAAACAATGCTGAAAAAATCTGCCAACTGATTGGTGAAGAGCATGGCAAAATTGGACATGATGCCGCAGGAGAATTACAACGTGGCATCGAAAATGTTGAGTATGCTTGTAGTGCCCCCGAATTTTTAAAAGGTGAATTTAGTAAGAATGTCGGACCTGCAATCGACTCATGGAGCGAGTTTCAACCTTTAGGGGTTGTTGCAGGGATTACCCCATTTAACTTTCCAGTTATGGTTCCATTGTGGATGTTCCCAATGGCCATTGTGTGTGGAAATACTTTCGTGCTTAAACCTTCCGAGCGTGATCCATCCTCCACTTTATTTATCGCTCAACTGCTTAAAGAAGCAGGGCTTCCTGATGGTGTATTAAATGTTGTGAATGGAGATAAAGAAGCAGTCGATACCCTACTACATGATCCGCGTGTTCAAGCGGTTAGTTTTGTCGGTTCTACACCGATTGCAGAATATATCTATAAAACCGCGACTGCGGCAGGTAAACGCTGTCAGGCACTGGGGGGCGCAAAAAACCATGCCATTGTAATGCCCGATGCAGATTTAGATAATGTAGTCAGCTCTTTATTAGGTGCAGCATTTGGTTCATCTGGCGAACGCTGCATGGCACTTTCAGTCGCAGTCGCGGTAGGTGATGACATTGCCGATCAAATGATTGCAAAATTATCCAAAGAAATCGATTTGCTCAAATATGGTCCATATTCCAATAAAGACAATGATTTTGGTCCAGTGATTACGGCGCAACATAAAGCCAAAGTAGTCAACTATATTGATAGTGCAGAACAACAAGGCGCCAGCGTGATTGTCGATGGTCGAAATGCAGCGCCTGAAGGCTATGAAAATGGTTTTTATGTTGGTGCAACGCTAATTGATCAAGTAACACCAAATATGACCAGCTATAAAGAAGAGATCTTTGGTCCCGTACTGCAAGTCATCCGTGTAAAAACCATGCAGGAGGCAATGGACCTGATCGACAATCATGAATATGGAAACGGCACCTGTATTTATACCCGTGATGGAGAAGCCGCACGCTATTTTAGCAATAATATTAAAGTGGGAATGGTCGGCATTAATATCCCACTTCCAGTGCCTGTGGCTTATCATAGTTTTGGCGGTTGGAAGCGTTCGCTGTTTGGTGATTTACATGCCTACGGACCAGATGGTGCTCGTTTCTATACGCGTCGTAAAACCATTACTCAACGCTGGCCGAGTACCAATGTTCGTGAAGGCGCTCAATTTTCAATGCCGACACTCAACTAATTTATTTACTCACTAGAAAAGAGTGAGCATTCAGCTCACTCTTTTTATACATCGATCAGTTTATTTAAATCACTTGCCGCCTGACGTAACAAAGGCTCATAAGCCACTAGATCTTCAAGAGACTTTCTTATTGTGGGTGCATGCACATATAGGCATGCGACAATGGTACCTGCTCTTTGAATCGGGACTGAACACGCCACCATACCTGAAATAAACTCTTCATTATCAGTTCCAAGTTTATTCAAAAAAATTCGCTCTAGATTTTCTTCAAGTAATACTGGATCGGTAATGGTATTTTTGGTGAGTTGCACAATCGGGAGATGTTCTAATATATTTTTCCTACGATTCACAGGCTGAAAACTTAAAAATAATTTTCCACTCGATGTACACCACAAAGGTACTGTCGCACCAACGGGTAAATAAACCTGTAGCGGCCAATTCGCCTGAACCCTGTCGGTGTAGAGCATTTGATTATCACTGAGTATTGCGATACCACAGGTTTCATTAATCTGATCAGATAGTTTTTGCAGGATTGCCAAGCGTTCCATCTTTCGAGGTTCCTGCTCCCAAGCATTCATCAGCAGCTTATAGGTGCGATCACCTAAAATATAACCACCATACATATCCGTCTTCACAAACTTTTCTTGTTCTAAAGTTTGCAATAAACGATGGATACTTGGCTTTGGGATATCCAACTCTACTGAAAGGTCTAAAGGTGATGGTGGATGTTTTGCAGTTGAAATTGCCTCAATAATGTCTAAAACCCGAGTAATTGATGAACCTTTTTTATTCATTTTTAAGTCCCAAAACCTGTATGTAGCCAATTTCTTTTCGAATACAGTACATCTATATTTATGAAAATTACCAATATTCAAGATAGTAATCGTGTTAGGAACATGGATTCAAGTCATTCTTCCGCTGTAAACAGGAAAGTTACTTTCCAATAAAGAATCAAATAAGTAGGCTTATAAGAGAATAATTCTCATATCTAACAATTCATTACTTGAGCTTATGTGAGCTTCTTGGCATCGTTTGTCAGTTGCTTCATTATGGGAATCTCCTGCCGATGGCTAGTCCAGCGCAAGCTATAAGACATAAATTACTTAACACTTTCTTTTCAAGACATTCTGTTTGGTTTCTTTGTATTTTTACTGCTTTAACCATTACTTGGTTTAAATTTACCTATACCCCACATACCATTTATTATTTTATATCCGATACGCTTTTAAACGGTCTTTGGTTAGTCACTGGATTACTCAGCATTGTTGGTTTACGCGATTTACTGCAAAAGAAACATGCCATCTTAAGAAACTATCCAATTTTAGGACATTTTCGTTTTCTGTTTGAAGATGTTCGCCCTGAAATTCGTCAATATTTCATTGAATCGGATCAAGATGCCCTGCCTTTTTCACGTATGCAACGCAGCCTTGTTTATCAACGTGCAAAAAATGAAAATGCGGATAAGCCCTTTGGTTCAATCATTGATGTCTATGATCCAAACTATCGCTTTATTGTGCATTCAATTGCGCCTTGCCCACCTGCGAACCCAGAGTCTTTCCGCGTGCTGATTGGTAATACGCAATGTAGCCAGCCGTATAGCGCATCGATCATGAATATCTCAGCAATGAGTTTTGGTAGCCTGAGTGCTAACGCAATCCGTGCATTGAACAAGGGTGCACATTTAGGCAACTTCTACCACGATACCGGTGAAGGTAGTCTCAGCCCCTACCATTTAGAGCATGGTGGCGATATTGTCTGGCAAATTGCTAGTGGTTATTTTGGTTGCCGTACAGCTGAAGGCTTATTTGATCCAGACAAGTTTGCACAGCAAGCCAAAAATCCGAATATTAAAATGATTGAGGTCAAGCTCTCACAAGGGGCAAAACCAGGTCACGGCGGTATTTTACCTAAGCATAAAATCACTGAAGAAATTGCCCGTATTCGTGGTATTTCCAGAGATCATGACTGTGTTTCCCCTTCTAAGCACCCAAGTTTTAACACCCCAATTGAAATGATGCATTTCATCCAAAAACTTAGAGAGCTTTCAGGCGGTAAACCTGTTGGCTTTAAATTATGTATTGGCCAACCTTGGCAATTTATGAGCATTGTCAAAGCCATGCTCGAAACCAAAATTGTGCCTGACTTTGTGGTGGTTGATGGCTCTGAAGGCGGAACTGGTGCAGCGCCAATCGAGTTTAGTGACTATATTGGTACGCCACTCAGAGAAGGTTTGCGCTTTGTACACAATACATTAGTGGGTGCAGGGCTTCGTAGCCAAGTCAAAATTGGTGCCAGTGGTAAAATGATCAGTGCCTTTGATATTGCCAGCACCTTTGCCTTAGGTGCGGATTGGGTCAATTCCGCACGTGGCTTTATGTTTGCGGTAGGTTGTATCCAAGCACAAAGTTGTCATACCAACCAATGCCCTGTTGGTGTTGCAACGCAGGATAAAGATCGCCAAAAAGCGATTGATGTGCCGAGTAAGGCTGAACGCGTGTTTAATTTCCATAAAAACACGCTACACGCCTTATCTGAAATGATTGCAGCTGCAGGTTTACATCATCCATCCGACATCAAAGCACATCATTTGGCACAGCGTATGAATGACCGTGAAATCAAAAACTATGCACAGATCCACTTCTTCTTAAAAGAAAATGAATTGCTGCATAGCGATTTAAATGATGACGAGAATTTCTACTATCGTATGTGGAAAATGGCGGATGCCAATCAGTTTTAATATAAACGTTTAAGCCAATAAAAATCACCACTAGTAATAGTGGTGATTTGGTTTTGCATGCAGGAAAGCAGGAATTAACCCCGTCAGTGCAGCACGAATATCGGCACGTTCATTAATTAATTGATGCGAACCTTCTTCCAGCATCAATAAAGTCTGCAATCTAAACTTACGGCGAATATATTCAATGTTATAACGCCAATCTACGGTTTGATCTAAAGCACCCTGTGCAAGCCACACAGGAATACGACATGCTGGTCGCTGTTCCATTTCCAGCATCCATTTTGACATCGCCAAAATCCAGTCCATGCCCATCATTCGAGGTTGCAAGGGATCTTTTAAACGAACAAAACGTAGAAACTCTGGATTATGGTTATTACGACGGAAATGTCGTGGCACTTGGCTTTTAATCCGACGAATAATGCCTAGCCCAACCGAGTTGTGCCACCATGCCGTTTTCGCAGGTCGGATCAATGGCGACAACAATAATACCCGATCGACAATAGGATCTTCTCTGCGCTCTGCATATTCAAGTAAGTGATGCATCCAAATTGCACCACCTGTACTTTGCCCAATCCCTAACCACGGCTTCGGTAATTGTTTCGCCCCACGAACTGCATCATAAACCGCGTGTAACACTTGCTGATAATGATCAAAATTCTGAATACTGGCTGGTGAGCCATTGCTTAAACCATGTCCAGGTAGATCGTAAGTGACGATGCTAAAGCCCTGATCTAGAATCTCTTTAATAATCGGTTGGTAAATACCACTATGTTCCAAATAACCATGTAGCAAACATACGGTACCTTGGATTTTTTGTTGTTTGGGCTGAAATACTTGGACATGTAAACGAAACAATGGCATTTCTACATAACCCTGCCAATGCTCACAATCCAATAAATGTAAACCATATAATTTACGATAGGCTTGTAATGGTTTCGAGATTTCAGTGACATTAGATAAGTCCAAAGGTTCAAGCACCTGTGGTGTTGTCTCTCGATTGGGTACAGGTAAATCTAATTGTTTTAAAATTGTCGGATTTAAAAATGGAAGATCAGACATTATGGTATCTCTCGACAATCACTTGAGCCAAATAACATATCACGTATTGTTGCCAACATTTCGTAGTTGGCACGACGGCTATGATCATAGTTTTGTTCACTTGGACGCCATTCGGTTAACTTTGTTGGCATCGGAGCAACCACAGGAATCGTTTCAATTCCATTCAAGGCAAACAAACGACGAGTACGCGGCATGTGGTATTCATCAGTAATGAGGATCACTGTTGGTGCTCCGCCTTTCTTTTGCAGCAATAAAGAACTGAATCGAGAGTTTTCACAAGTATTCATACTGCGATTCTCAAGTAGCTTCGCTTCAACACCACGTTCTTTTAACCATGCTTGCATGTAGGGTGCTTCAACACCACTCAGTACGATTGGTAATGCATATTTCTTCTCGACTTGTAATGTTTTTTCCAAGCGCAAGCGAGTGTAATTATTCACAACAATATCTTTACCATTTGCCCCAAGCGTCAACCCGCCACCCAATACGACAATTGCATTCGGCTGCGAAATACTTTGTTGCTCGGCCGCACTATCTTTGTTTTTTTTGAGTTCAATCAAATCTTTATTGGTCTGATCTTTGTCATCCTCGCTCACAGGCAATGCGATCGGATAAGTTTCTAAAAAGGCAATATACTTCCCCATAAGTGCCTGATTATCTGGTGTATTCCATTGTAAAAAGTCCAATGGCGTATTGATCACAACTGCAGAACTCTCCAGATCCTGATCAGGCTGCTGTTCACTCATTAATGGAATATTCGGTTGCTTTTTCTCATCTTGGTTTTCTTTTTCTTGCTCTTCAGCAATCAATTCTTGCAGCAATTTATAACGCGCTTGAATTAACCTTAAATCCTCTGATTTTTCAGATTGAAAGGTTTTTTCCATAAGCTTCAAATAAGCCTGACGAGCAATCCATAAATTCGAACCTGGCTCAAGCGTTTCATGTTCACTTAAGGCTGCTGGTCGTTGACTTTGTGCCGCCACCTCATTGACATCGACAGGGACAAAACGATTCAAACCTTTTACAACAAACTGTGAGTAAAAAGGTGAATATAAAAAAAGTACAAAACAGCCTAATAGCACGAATAATATAGTAATTACCCGTACTAAACTGACCATCCAATGTACTTTCGCCATAGATTTCTTCACCCACTATGCGCTTGAATCAAACCTTGTTCACTGTATAACACAGGTTCAGGTTCCAATAGAATACTAAACTTTTGTTTTACATCACTTTGTACAGCCTGATAAGTGCTTTGTACATCCGCTAGAGTCGCCTCAGCATAATTCACCAAAACCAAAGCTTGTTTATGAAACATCCCAACTGAGCCTAATTGCTTACCCTTCCAACCTGCTTGATCAATTAACCAGCCTGCAGCCACTTTAACACTGCTATTTGCCTGCGGATAATGCGGAATGTTTGGAAATTGTTGAGTAATTTTATCAAATTCAACTTGTGCCAAAATTGGATTCTTAAAAAAGCTTCCAACATTTGGAAATTCTTTCGGGTCTGGCAATTTACTTTGGCGAATGTGTATCACCTGATTCTGTAAGTTTTCTGCGGTCAGTTCATCGCCTACTGCTTGCTTCAGATCACCATAATTCAGTTTAAGTTCAGCTTGTTTCAATAGTTTAAAAGTCACACTGACAATGATGTAACGATTGGGGTGATCTTTGAAAATACTATGGCGATAAGCAAAATGGCAATCTTGCGCAGAGATCGAATCAAACTGTTTTAGTTCACGATCATAAACTTGTACCGATTCAATAAACTCACCCGCTTCAACGCCATAGGCACCAATATTCTGGACAGGTGAAGCACCGACTAACCCCGGTATCAAAGCAAGATTTTGCAATCCAAACCATTGCTGTTGCGTGCTATATAAAACAAAGTCATGCCAGACTTGCCCAGCACCCACCTTAACCGTAATAGTATTTTCATCTTCAGAAAGAACTTCAATTCCCTGAATATTTAAATGCATCACCAAGGCTTGTACTTGCTGTGGCAATAAAACATTACTGCCACCCGAAAGTACCAAAACGTTTAAATGCTGCTGCTCCGCAAATTCTAATGCCGCAAGGACGTCATCTGGATGATTGATTTGTACATAATGTGAAGCAATCGCATTCAAATTTAATGTATTTAAGTTTTTAAGCTGAACCTGCGCTTGTAGCTGCATATTAAATTAAATCCTATTGCCCTGCTTTCATTTGATTTTTAAAAATATCGACCCACGCTTGGCTGCTGGATTCACACTGATCAAGTACTCGATCAAATCCATCTGCACCACCATAGTATGGATCAGGCACCGCTTGTTGACTAAATTGAGGATCATGTTCACTCATCAATGCTAACTTGGCGCGAATCTGATGTGTACCGAACTGTTGCACAGCCTGAGACATGAGTGTTTGAATATCATCAAAGTTTTCATGGTCCATTGCTAAAATCAAGTCGAATTCAACAAAATCTGCTAAAACAATCTGTCTAGCACGTAAGGTAGATAAATCATAACCACGTTTTGCAGCATGTTTTTGACTACGTAGGTCTGGTGCTTTGTTCGGATGGTAATTACTGGTCCCAGCAGAGTCGACCGTGACATTTAGGCCATGCACATCACAATAATGTCTGAGAATCGCTTCCGCAGTTGGAGATCGACAAATATTCCCTAAACAGACACATAACACCTTATATTTTGTAGCCATCAGAAAAATATTCCAACATTATGTTTTATAAGGAGATTAAAATATTGCATGCAAAATTCCTGCAAAATAAACGCAAAACGATTAAATGTCATTATGCCTGAATTGACCTTTCTGACATCAGCTATTTTGTCAAAAATTGCTTTGATTTGAAAGGAAATAGTGTTTGTCTCTTTTGAATATTCTGTATGAATATGTACTTTTTTGGAATTAACAATGTGTACCACTCACAACCGTTGCATGAAACCACACTGAACAACCAAGCTCATAAAGAAACTGAATGTTTAAAGGTCAATTATATAAAGCTAAAATGCAAAAAACGCTCAAAGAATACGGTTTTTGCGGACGGGCATTCTCGACTCACACCACCTCTATCAAAGACTAAGAATGATTGTTGAAAAAGTTAAGATACATTTTTATTAAGGAATCACTTAATCCTGCTCTGCAACTTCAAACATTGAAAACATTTGCTTTTTCATATTTGCTATAGCAGTTCGACTGTTATTTATGTAGATAAACAGCACTATCTGTAAACTTAAGCGTATATTGGAAACCGTAAAATTTTGGGAAATGACCCATAAGATTTTTAAAGCAGGCATTATAATGATTACATTACATCACTTAGATCAATCACGTTCTTTCCGAATTTTGTGGTTACTCGAAGAAATCAAACAACCATATCAATTGCAACGCTATTATCGTGACTTAACGACTCATTTGGCACCTGAGTCACTAAAAACCATTCATCCTTTAGGAAAATCTCCTGTAATTGAATGGCAAGGTAAAGTGATTGCGGAATCAGGCGCTATAGTAGAGTTGTTGATTCAAAGACTTGCTCCACATCTTGCACCAGATATAAATGATGCTATTTATGCAGATTATCTACAATGGATTCATTTCGCTGAAAGCTCTGCTATGGTGCCATTTTTATTAAAAACGTTTAATCAGATAGAAGCTAAGCATGGTACGAAATTGGTATTTCTAGAAAACTATACTCAAGTTGAGTTTGATAAAGTTTTTGGTTTTTTAAATAATTATTTAAAAGATAAAAATTTTTTAGTGGATGATCGTTTAACAGGGGCAGACTTTATGATGGGATTTGGGCTTCACGGCTTAATTCATCATATGGAACAAGGTGAAAATTATCCATATATTAAAAGTTATGTAGAACGTTTAAGCTCACTACCAAGTTGGAAGGCAGCAGAAAAAATTGAACAAGACGGCATGCTGATCTAAAGATAAAAAATATATGGGTGAATCACTTAACAAATATGAATCGTAAAGTCACACTTTGAACAGATTAACTGATGAAACAAGTCCTCTTATGAGAACTTTTACACAAATTTCAGTGTGATTACGAAGACGAATAGAGAAATAGAATGTTTTAGCCATGTTTATGCTGGGCTATTTAACTAAAGATGAACCATATAACGGCGGCTATGACATCTCTCCAGTATATTTCTTGGAGGCTGATCCAGTAAAGCAGAAGATCATGACTTTCGCGCTTAAGTAAACGCACCATTACTGAACCAAGCCCGTGAAAACTTTAAACAGTATAGCGCAATGGAAGAACGATTTATTAGGGAGGTGGGAAAGCCAACGGGGCCTGAGATTCCTAAAAATTAAGATCTCTCAAATTATAGGCCTACTGTACAACGTTTACTTAAATAAGAAGCCAGTATAGACCGTTACATCTCCTAATTTTTCTTAAAAATTATTTTACATTCTGAAATGTGACTCTATCCTCGAATTGTATAAAATTACATCTACCTATATTTTTTAAGAGGCATTTTTTTGAAGATTAATGCAGTGGTTCTTCAGGATGAAGACTTAAAGTTACATAAGCTCCAAAAAGTGCAAGACTCCGTGTACGGCTCAGCCCACAACAATAGAGTTTCAAATTGGCTATGGATTTATGCTGAAACAGCCGAGTTTTTTAACTTTGATATATGGGATGAGCTAGACAATGCATATGTCAATAAAGTAATTCATTATAAGAACAAGCTTTACAAGGTCATTGAAATTAACTCTATGGGTAAAATTAGATATTCCTGAACCACTGATACAATACACATTTACCTAAAAACCTATCCCCCCATAAGCTTCAATCAATTTTTTCAAAGATATGGGTGAATACCTCTTTGATTTAAACCCACTCTTTTACGAACGCGAGTTTGATTTTCATTCAATAATGCTTCAAGCAATCCATTCAAATTTTGATCGTTCAAAACAGATGGGATAAATTCTTCACAGCCTAACCGATTAAAGAAAATATCTACTTTCGAGCTTTTTTGAACATACTTCATAGACCAGTTTTTAAAACTATATTTCTGAATTTTTTTAACTTCAAATTCAATAATACTGTTATGTCTAGCGTCTTTTTTGATACTTTCGAATAAAGGTAAAACAATAAAGTCTTCCCCTTCTAAACATTGGAAGAATGCATTATTTGCATAATACAAAACTCCAAATACAGCATTCTTGGAATTAAAGTCTCTTGCTACAGTCAGGATATTGCTTAGATCATCAATCAGATCGTCAGCAAGACCTTGTCGTGAACTTGCATAGCACAATTGAATCTTCATTTTCTTCTCTCATGTACGATGCATGGTTAAAATTTGGTACTAGTCATTTACTTCAAAAACATATGGCTCTGTTGCATACTCTGAAGCTAGAAGCTCAATGAATGATGGTATTGAGTTTGTAGTAAGTAAGAAAGGATTAAAATCATCTCTATGGTTTTCTAAAAAGAAGTCTCCTAATCTTTTATTAATTGGTGCAAACTTCATGTTCCAATGTTTAAAAAGTCCAAAATCACATTTTTCATAAAATAAAATTTCGCAGTTTTTATGACGATCATCTTTTAAAATTTTTTCATAGAAAAGCTCATCAATTTTACTCTTACGCCCTTCTAAACACTGAACAAAGTATCCATGCCCATAGTAAAGAACGCCTGTAATTTCATTTCGAGAATTGAAATCTACAGCTGTATCCAAGATTTTTATCAAATCCTGTTTAAGATCTGGATAGATATTGGTGGCCTTGCTTGCGTATAAAACTCTCACGAACTCCATTTTGATCACTTCCAGCTATAAAATTACATAATAGGTAAAAGCTAAATCTACCGACTAAAGTGAAAAGCCTATAGGATCAGCAACTACAATAAAACCGTCTAATACAATACATGCATTTGTTTTTTAATACTATTTTAATTTTTTACTTCATTACGTATGCCTTCTGCCATACTTCTGTTAAAAAATATTAATGGATTTTTGAGAATTTCAGAGATATTAAAATTAAGAATTTGATATAAATAAATATTAAATTTTTATTCCAACTATTTATTGATCAAATAACAATCAAATGTACGAGATTTCTTATGATCATGTAAGCCAAAGATTATACCGTTAGATTTTTGAATAACTATAATTTTCTCATACACCAGTATTTCGATAATCCATTATTTTTATTGAGTTTAAAATTCTAGCCATGATTATTTTAGACGACAAAACCAATAGATAGGCTTACTTTATAAATGGTGTACACACAAATCCCCACCTTTGAGATGAGGCCCTTAAAGGTGGGGATTTTCTTTTCAACTTGAATTAGAGGAAAAACAATGAATATCATCAAGAATTTTTTTATTTTTGCTCTTTCTGTAATAATTATTTCTCTAGTTATAATCGTGTTTGACAAGATGGGAATGAACCAAAACTTTAATTTATTCTTTTCCTCACTCTTATACTCTGTATTTATCACACTGTATTTTAAAAATTTTTTGGTCAGTCTTCTATGCTTTTCTGTGTTTTACACGATACTATTCCTATTAAGTCATTCTCTAGAAGTTTTGTTGATGCTTTTGACTTCACTATCTACACTAATTTTAATTGAAACGCTTATGCCAAAACTAAAAAAGAATGTAGTAATCCCACTTTATAAAACTGATGCTTTTTAATTTCTTAGTCGGTATTCGAATACAAGGCTGATAGACGCATTGAAAATTTAAGGTCGAATCACTTTAATTAAAAAAGCCCTCATCAGAGGACTTTTTTAAAATTATTCAGTTCATTCTTAAGTTAATTTTTTTAACGTCTATCGATATACTCTAAATACCCTCTGCCAATAAGATCTTTCCCTTGGAACATTCCTTGCCACTTATACGAAGAAACATAACCAGCCGCTAAACCTTAGCAATATGCGGTATCTACTTCTGCTCTGATTTCTAAAATCTTCAAATTATCGTGATATGCAATCCATTCAAATGTTTCTGGTACATACATGCTATAACCATCAGGTGTTATCTGAGGTTCAACCTTATTCTTAGTAACTTCAAACCTTATATCACCATTAAATTGAATTGAAGTACCATCGATATGACGGTAATAGACTGATGTTAAAATAGGTTGATCTTCATAACAAATAAAAGCCAGCACCAATTGCTGTTCATCATCTAAGTTAATTACTTGATAACTGAAAATCTTTACAGGAATTTGGATAGCATTTACTAATGTTTGATTTTTTAGCATTGATGTTGCTATAGCTTTCCATGATTCAAGGGTGCAAAGCCCATTTACTTCTATACTTTCATCATTTTGAATCATTCGTCCTTCATATTTCATCAATACACTGAAATGCTTGTATAAAGAACCATATGCAAACCATGTGATTGCTCCGGTAGGTACCAAATGTATTTCAATTTGCAAATCTTCTCTTTTTGTAGTTAGAAGAAACCCATTGTCAATTTCTGTGAGAGAAGTTTCATTGTTAAAAATGACAGAAAATGGCTTTTCACTGAACTGTATATCATCAACTATTGAATATGTTTTAAATGCTTCTTCAGTAGAAGATAAAGCTGTCCCATGGACCAATGAAGCGGTATCACCTTTTCCTCTAATGGACATTTGATATTCTGAGTCTGTTATCGGAAAGCCAACATAACCTATCACTGAAGCCCAAGAGAGATAACGATATGGTTCAGGCAAGTCTGGTACCATGATCCCGTAATGTGTACTTCCATATCGCTTATAGTCAATATGTGGGCTTAATTCAAAAGCTTTAGGAAGTGTACTCTGTTTCTTTGGGGTTACAGCACCTAATAAAGATCCTGAAAACTTAGCTAATTTGCTATTAACTATATCTTTAATGCCCTTTGGCCCTAAATGACTTGAAGCTAACATAAACATTTTTAAATGGGTTACTTAAAATTAGTTCTATATTAGAACTTACAACCAGTTTTATTAATGTTAAATGAGGACAGAACAAATCCTTTTTTGTTTAATTAATTTAAGAATATGACTAGACTGTCCTAAGATGACTATTTATTAATGACGAGAACAAATACCTTTTTCTTCTTTTCTTGCTCAGAGCTACACTTTTTAGGAACGCCTTATGTTAATTTATTTAGACAGTGAAACTTATAGTCACATGATATAAAAATGTTGTATTTATTATGAAAAATAAGGATGTATGTATGAACTCGTTTCAATTTCAAACTGTTCCGAACATCATTGCGGGGCTAGGTTCAATACAAGAACTTAAAAGTGTTTTAACACAACAAAATTATCATAAGGCACTCATCGTAACCGATGCAGGAATGATACAACATCAATTGCATCAACCCATTTTAAAAATTCTGAATCAGATTAGTCTTGAATACATTATTTATTCCGATATCCAAGCAGATCCACCAGAACATATTGTGCTGGAAGCTGTTGATTTTGCGAAACAAGAAAAGATAGATGTGATCATCGGTTTTGGTGGCGGTAGTTCAATGGATGTGGCCAAAATCATTGCCTTGCTGGCACATTCTGAACAACAACAAAACCTCAGTGAAATCTACGGCGTAAACCAAGCCAAAGCCCCTCGTTTGCCACTGATTCTCATCCCGACCACAGCGGGCACAGGTTCAGAGGTCACGCCCATTTCGATTGTAACCACTGGTGCAACCACCAAAATGGGCGTGGTTTCACCAATTTTATATGCCGATGTTGCCATTTTAGATGCGACTTTCACTCAAGGTTTACCTGCGCATCTTACTGCGGCGACAGGCATCGATGCCATGGTGCATGCCATTGAGGCTTATACCTCAAATATTAAAAAGAATTTTTATGCCGATATGCTGGCTAAAAATGCATTGAAATTACTTAATCATAATTTAGCCAAAGTCTTGAAAAATGGGGCTGATTTAGAGGCACGCCAAAACATGTTGGTGGGCTCTATGTTAGCTGGTCAAGCCTTTGCCAATGCCCCCGTTGGTGCGGTACATGCCCTCGCATACCCATTGGGTGGGCATTTTCACCTTTCGCATGGACATACCAATGCATTAGTACTGGTTGAAGTTTTAAAATTTAATGCACCCAAAGCCAAACAACACTATGCAGAATTGATGCAATTACTAGACCCTCGAAGTACGGGTTGTACCGATGGCCTTTGCGACCTGTTTATAGACCATATGCAGAATCATCTGGACCAAAGTGGCTTAACCTTGAAGTTAAAAGAACTCGATATTGCTGAAGCGAAATTATCACAACTTGCCAAAGATGCCATGCTGCAAACTAGACTGTTGCAGAACAATCCAAGAGAAATGACCGAACAAGACGCATTACAGATCTATCAGGCGATTTATGCATGAGCAAACCGACTTTAAAACGACGCGAACAATTTAAGTTCTTTTTTCCAATCCAGACCCGTTGGGCCGATAATGATATTTACGGCCACGTCAACAACGTGACTTATTATAGTTATTTTGATACTGCAGCCAATTCATTACTGATTCAGAAAACAGGTTTCGATATTCATCACAGTGAAATTATTGGTCTAGTGGTTGATTCGGCTTGTAGCTTTCAACAGGAACTGTCGTTTCCAGAAATCATTGAAGTAGGTGTAGCGATTGGCAAAGTAGGAAACTCATCACTTAGATACGAGTTGGCGATCTTTAAACAAGGTCAGCACGAGGCTGCTGCTCAAGGGCATTTTGTCCATGTCTTTGTGGATCGGATAAGCCGAAAAAGCACCACCATTCCAGAAGCAATGCGGGATGTTCTAAACCACTATTTATTATAATTTCAGATTGCAGAAATAAACATGCCGCAATGTATTGAGCGATTGCGGCAGGCCATGATCAATCTAAATCATTAGATATGTGGTAAAGCATAAGGCACAATATCTTGGAAGGTACGACCATGCACATTTTCACCAATCGCATGCATTTTCCATGCATCATTGTGGCGATAAATTTTTGCAATAATCAAACCAGTATGTGCGCCTTGTGAAGACAGCTTATAGCTTGCAATTTCCTGATTGCTGGATTGATCCACCAAACGACAGAATGCATTTTCAACTTTCTCAAATGTCTGTCCACGGAAACTGCTCACAGTAAATACCAACGATTTTACTTGTGCCGGAATCTGGTTCAAATTAACACGAATGACTTCATCATCACCATCGCCCTCGCCGGTTAAGTTATCGCCAGAATGGTGGATACTGCCATCCTTACTTTGCAATTGACCAAAGTAAACCACATCCAATACTTGTTTGTTATCATCAAATAAAATGACAGAGGCATCAAGGTCAATATTCCCACCGCCCCCACCAAAGCCGAAAAAGCCTTTGCTTTTCGCAACGTCCCAGCCCACACCTAAAAAGATTTGTTGTAAGCTGCTGCCATCTGCTTTTTGCAAACTAATTTTTTGGCCCTTTTCTAAATTAATTCCCATATGTTTTTCTCCTCTGGATAAAAATGATTGTTTTAATTGGATTGATTACGGTTTAAATTTAACTTTGAGGTTAACCATTGCAGGAAATTGTTACGGTTTCGAGAACAAATCACCACCTTACCTTGGCCGGAAAAACGTAATACCATCCCTTCGCCACTGGTCACACTATTGACCAAATTGCCAAGAAAACCACTACTCTGTGAAGTAGAAACGGATAAATTATAATTTAAGCGTGAATCCCAACAGACCACGTGTCCATTATCAATAATGACTTCTTTGTTTGGTTCAACTTCAAGCTCAAACAAGGTGCCACAACCAGACACCACCACTTGGCCTTGCCCGCTGGTTTCCATCACCAAAAAACCACCGGTATTACCAAAAAATGCACCACCCAGACTGCTGTTTAAACGAGCTTTGACTTCAACTGAGTCATGTGCCGCCACGAAAGCCCCATCACTCAGCAAATACTGCGTCGCACCGACATCTAAAATCTGCATATCCCCATCCAACGCTGCGGATAACAGACAGTCACCATCACCGCGTACAGCTTCAATATGCTGCTGAAACAACGATTCATCATTGGCAAAACGACGTAATAGGGATTGCATTAAACCACCTTGCAAACGCCCTTTTAACTCCAAAGGCGCTTCCATCATCACCATGGCATTACTTTCGCAATAGATTTTGTCGCCACGGCGCATGGATACATGCAGGAACGGTTCTGGTGAACCAACTAAGCTAAACTGTGCCATTATTTATTCCTTTTAATTTCTAACAATCTGATGTTGCTTCGCAGCGTTCAACCAATCAGGGAATTCTTGTAATAACAATTCATATAGGCGTTCATCTGAAACACTATCAATGCGGTCCAAACTAAAGAAATTACAGTTATCGACAATTCGACCTGACATTTCATCCAGCTTTTCTAGTGCACCATAATCTCGCCCACCAATCCCGACAAATTGCCAGAAAATAGGCAGTTTAGCCGCTTGGGATAATATTTTCTGCATTTGTCGACGGCTGCCCACGCCACCATCCGAAATAAATAGAACATAAGTCGGGATTTGATCTTTGAATTTTTGGAAATAATTAATCACAGCTTCAATTGCTGGAATTTCCTCATTATAACGTGCCCCCACTTGCCAGTTTTTCCAGCCACGTTGGGTGGTATTAATGAAATCATTGACATTGTCGAGCGTCACATCATCCAGTTGTGTCGTTTTAGCAGCAAAAGCCCAACACTCAAAACTGCCATCATCATCAAAATGAATGGCCAGTGGCATCAAGCGATTCACCACCTTTTGCACATCACCACGGCGATATTGCCCATCCATTGAGCCAGATGCATCCAAGACCAGTGCCACTCGTGCGGTTACACCCAGTAAGTTTTTCTTTTCCAGTTGGACCAGTGATTTTTTGGTCAGATCGATAATGGATGCATTGCCCGTTTTTTCGGCCTTTTGCAAAGATAATTTTTTCTTTAAATCGATATTCGATTGTGGTGCTGCAGGTGTCGACTGTTGTGTTGTTGGCTCTTCGGCAACTTCTCCACCAAAATGTTGAATTAAGGCAGCAAGACCTGCATTAAAGCCTTGTCCAATGGCTGCTAAACGCCAAATACCTTCTTTTCGATAAATCTCGATCAGCATGGTGGCACGCTCTTGATCGAAGATGCTGCCATCTAACTTCAGTTCAGCAATCGGCTGTAACTGCAAGTTAAGAATTTGAATCGTCGCTTGCTGTGATTGAGACATGACATTCTGGCCATCAATTGCAGCAGTCAAAACCAGATGTTGAATAGTTGCAGGTAGTTTTGCAGAATCAACTAAAAAACGGCTACATTTATTGTGATTTTCAATCAGACGAACCGCCTGGCATGGCGTTTCAGGCTGATTATAAAAGGTCATGTATCGCTCATCACTCAAACGATACTGCGGATCAAGTCCAAAACTGGCGATATCTAAATCAAAAGCGGCTTGATATTGAATCTGGATATAAAAAGAGGATTGCCCCTGTAAAACATCAGTTAATTTTATTTTTTGTCCGCGAACTAAATTCAACATATTCAGGAATAACCTATTTTTATCATTTATAAATATCGAAAAAGAAGATAGTGCCTAAACACTATCTTCCACAGGTATCTTAAACAGAAACACCATAAGAAGCGGCTAATGGCCCTAAGCCACCAGCAAAACCTTGACCGATTGCGCGGAATTTCCACTCGCTACCGTGTTTATAAAGTTCACCAAAGATCATTGCAGTTTCAGTGCTGCTGTCTTCAGACAAGTCATAACGTGCGATTTCAGTACCACCCGCATCGTTAATTACACGAATGTAGGCATTCGCAACTTGACCAAAGTTTTGGTTACGGGTTTGACCATCATAAATCGTAACCGCAAAGATCACTTTTGCAACGTCAGCTGGAACTTTGCTTAAATCGATACTTAGGGTTTCGTCATCACCATCGCCTTCGCCTGTACGGTTATCACCATTGTGAACCACAGAACCATCAGATGACTTTAAGTTATTAAAGAAAATAAAGTCATTATCAGCACGAACCTTACCGCCTTCATTGACTAAAAATGCAATTGCATCTAGGTCAAATGCAGCACCATCAGTTACGCGAGGATTCCAACCTAAACCAACAGTTGTTTTTGTAATGCCAGGCGCTTCTTTGGTTAAGCTAACGTTGCCGCCTTTGGTTAAACTAATTGCCATTCGAGTTTCTCCTTATTAAATTTCAACTCATTGTTTATTTCATTTGAATCATGGACATCATATAGATGATGTATCCATACATTTTTATCAAGCTTGTGTTTGTTGTTTACTGTAAGCAATCGAAGATAATACAGCCCAAATGATGAATGCAATACCAATCAAGCCTGTTACAACTTCAGGCACATGACCACCTGTTCCGGTATAAAGCATAATTGCAGCCAAAGCACCAATCGCATAATGTGCGCCATGCTCCAGATAGATAAATGCTTCCAATGTGCCTTTCTCAACTAAATAGATCGTCATCGAACGGACAAACATTGCGCCAATTGCCAGACCAAGCATAATCACAACCACATCACTTGTGATCGCAAATGCACCAATCACGCCATCGAAACTAAACGAAGCATCTAATACCTCGAGGTAAAGGAAACCACCAATACCTGCTTTGACGATATTACTTGAAGTACCAGTAACTGGTTTTTCATCGGCTTCATCATCTTCGCTGCTGCCTTCAAGCAAATGACCCAACACCTGTACACCGATATAAACCACGATGCCCCAGATCCCCGCGACAATCACAATCAGTTTTTGTTGCTCAGGTACAAAAGCAGCCATAGTCAGTAAAGCAATCAGTGACACAAATACTGACATCGCGGGGATGTTTGCTAGATTCGATAAATGGGTTTCCAACCAATGGAACCAGTGCGTATCTTTACCATCATCAAACAAGAAGTTTAAGAACACCAACAGTAAGAACATCCCACCAAAGGCTGCAATTTCAGCATGATGTGCAAGTAACTTTTCTGAATAAGTTTTTGGATCATTCAGTGCCAGTTTCGCAACCTCAATCATTCCCATGTCAGCGGTTACACCAACAATTAAGAGTGGGAAGATTAAACGCATACCAAATACAGCAACTAAAATACCAACGGTAAGAAATAGTTTTTTCCAGAACTCGTCCCAGTTTCTGAGTACTGATGCATTGACAACAGCATTATCAAAAGACAGGGATACTTCCATAACTGCCAGTACTGTCGTAATCAATAAAACTTTAAGCATCATCGAGAAACCAGCATTTGGGCCATGCGTAAAGCCCCACCATGCTGATAACCCTAGACAGATTACGGTAAAAATAATTGAGAAACGAAAATGTTTCATTTTTTTCCTTTTCTAAACAGCTTTAAGCTATTCATCATTTATGTGTTGAAATGAGAACCTTAGCCGACCTGAATACCATATTGTTGGCACATTGCAGCAAGCCCACCAGCATAGCCTTGACCAACGGCTTTAAATTTCCATTCGCCATTGTGGCGATAAACTTCGCCAAACACCATGGCAGTTTCAGTTGAATAATCTTCTGCCAAATCAAAACGAACCACTTCAACATTGGTGTCTTGGTTCACAACACGAATAAAGGCATTGGCAATCTGACCAAAATTCTGGCCGCGTGCTTGTGCATCATGAATGGTCACTGTAATCGCAATTTTTTCAATTTCAGGTGAGACTTTTGACAGATCAACCAATAAGGTTTCATCATCACCATCGCCTTGACCTGAACGGTTGTCACCGGTGTGCTCGACTGAAGCATCTTGAGATTTAAGTTGGTTGTAGAAAATAAAGTCGTGATCGCCACGTACTTTACCTGTTGCGGTTAATAAGAATGCACTCGCATCCAAGTCAAATGCTGCGCCATCAGTCGCACGCTCATCCCAGCCCAATCCAATTAAAATACGAACTAAATTTGGATCTGTTTTGCTTAGGGATAAATTTCCACCTTTATTTAAACTAATTGCCATTTTGTTTTTTCTCCTCGTTTGAACACTTAAAATTCAATGGTCTTAATAATGTCTACATAGATACGAAATTGTTGTTATCTAATACATGATTAAATATCAACTTTATTTACTGCCTGCAACCCAGCGCAGACCAAAACCAAAGGCTTGGTCCAACTCCCGATGTCCAGGTACATAGCGCACGTGACGTTGTACTTGAATACTACCGCCTTGATTCACCAATTCAACAATTCCACACATCCCCAAAGGTTGCCCTTCAGTTAAACGGATTTCAATCGGGGGTTGATCTGGAACATAAATGGTGACCACAGCATCTGTTTCAGCCCAGTTCGGGACTCCTTCATAAATAAAGGCAAACAACACTACACGGCGAATCTGTGACCAGTGCTGTCCATTAATTCTGAGCCACTCACCCTCTGTTAATGCACCAGTACGGTCATCCGCAGAAAGTTGGATAAAGGGGAAGCCATTAAAATCACCAAATCGATTACCTAAAGCCTGAATCACCGATTTGCTACCATCGTGCATCTCGAATAGGCAACCCAAATCCAGATCAATACCTTGATTTTGGTTGAGCAGCTTTTTAAAGAAACCAGCTGACTGAGCTTGTTGAGTCCGTTGGTTCCAATTCAGATTAATTTTAATCTCACCAAAACCATGAGCCTGTTTCTGTAAATTAATCTGGCTATTGCGTTTATCTAAGGTAATTTTGCTTAAATTAATTTTAGGCTGTGGTGCTGGCGTAGGTACAGGTTGAGGCACTGGCTCAGGCGTTGCAGCTTGATCACTAATTTCTACGCCAAAATGTTCAGCTAGCGGTTGTAAACCACCATTGAACCCCTGATTGACAAAGCGGAATTTCCACTGCTCTTTATGACGATAAACTTCGGCCAAAATCAGTGCTTTTTCAGTCTTTTCAGCACTTTTTACCGTTGCTGTTGCCGTGAGCTGTCCGTTCTCCCATAATTCAATCTGAATATCTTGAATCGCATTGATTGCACCTTGCCCATCAATCGTTGCACACATCGCAAGCTTGCTGATATCCGCATCGAATAATTGAGTGTTCAGATTAAATTGCGCAATATACGGTGCTTTTGTGGTTGCCTCGACCAATTCCACACTACGGTTCGGTGTCTGCTTTTGCCCATAAAAGATCATGTCCGCATCACCACGAACCTTCGCCTGCGCATTCAAGACATAAGCGGTGACATCTAAACCGATATGCGCCGCTAATGTGGTTTTAATTTTCACTTGGCACTGTGACTGGCTCAATGCCAAATTGGCTCCTGTAATAAGTTGTTGCATCGATGATTCCTATATTTTTTGATTTTTATACTTTTAGCCCAAACACTTTTGCCCGTTCTAAAATCCGTTCCGCCCAACGACGATGGGTTGCGGGTTCAAGCATACTGCCATGACAGGCAAATACAGCCTTGCTGCCATCCTGTAAAATACCCTGCGCTTGTTTCAACTCGATTTCATTGACCTGATAAGCCTGATGCACAATTGAGATCTGTGCAGGATGAATCACGGTTTTACCCGATAAACCATGCTGTAAATCCAGATATAATTCATCCTGCAACAATTTCACCTGACTAAAATGCTCACAGACAGGCGCGCTCAATGCAAAACCATAAGGTAAAAACTGACCTGCTAGGTTTGCAATGAGTGTGCCGATAGGCGTTTGGTATAAGGTCATATCACTTGGGCGGCGCAAAGCCAAACAATTGAGTAAGTCATTGCCCCCAACCCGAAGCACCAATACTTTATGAAATTCTGGCAAGGCTTGTCTCAGCTCTTTCATTTGCCCCATATCAAAACTATCAGCTGTTTCAAGCGTAGGCATATAATGAAGTTCTGGAGGAAGAACGCCAAGCCATTGCTTAAAACTGGCTAAACCAAATTTCGGCAATACCATGCCATCTAAAGCGGTGATTTCTTGCCATTCTGCCAATTCGGCAGCCATCGCAATATGACGAGGGCGAATAAACACTTTCGGATGTTGTTCAAGGCGCTGTTGCTGTTGGATTTGCTGCAATAACTGTTTGAGATTTTGTTTGGCAAATGCGATCTCCTGTTCAGTGATTGCGTCTTCCAGACAGATCACCAGAGAACGCAACTCTGGATATTTTTCACCCTTCACCACAGCCCATAAGTCTGGACGCGTGGCAGGCATATATAATGTTGCCCCTAAAGATAATGCAGATAACATAAAATTATCCTTTCCCCAATTTTTGAATCAATGTAATCGCTCTATACGGCGCAATTTGATCACCAACCACTTGTACCGGTGTCTCAGTGACTTGCGTTAAATAACGCAATAAACGGGTATCGGCATCATCGGCGTCGCGAAGTAAGACCAGATCAGGCACTCGTCTTAAAATCGCTCGGGTTGCTTCAGCAATACTCGGTTTTATTCGATTAATATTTTGAATATCGTATTCTTTGGCCAGTTTCTGTACCACCTGCTGGCTTTGATTTTGTTGTTCCTGTTGTTGTATTTCTGCCCAAACCGCATTGGGTTGTGGATTAAGCTGGGTGCGAATCTGGTTGATGCGCTGAATAAATTGCTGCGAAATATCAAATTCTTTTAAATGGCTATATTCGATACAGCGATGCCATTGATCGATATTCTCGGCGTTGATTTCCTCGGCACTCAAGGCCTCACCTTCACAAATACTGCGGGAAATAAGACCTGAAATGGTCGAACCCAAAATACCGGAAGGAATCAACCAATCTTCACCACTGGCCGCCAACCATGCACAACCGGCAATATCCGACAAGACCACCAAAGGTAACGGCCGTCCAGCAAAACGCGCATCATTGCCTAAGCTACGCTGCAATTCTTGACGAATCGCGCCTTTACCCGTCCAACCATCCACAAACACAATCGATTGGTGTCCATGTTTAGCAATAATGGTTTCTAATGCAGCAAAATCGATGCCACGGTCTCGAATAATACTGATGCCATAATGTACACAGTCACGACCTAAATCCTGTATCGCATGATAAAGCAGTACACCTAAGGGTACGCCCGCACGTACAAAACTCACCAATACAATTGGTTCCTTGAATTGTGCAACCAAAGCTTGTGCCAACTGCTGAACTTCTCGAGCCAAACGTTGTTGCCCTTGCTGCATGGCCTGTTCAAACAACTGTAAATGGCGTTCGGTCGGTGCACTCTCCAAACTGATCATTTGCGAATAATGCTTTTCGCCCGATTGAATCAGGCGTTCTTTTTCGATGGTATCGGTTGGTTCAATATGCGTCCGTTTAAGTAAAAAAGTCACTTGTTCTGATTGATAACTACCGCTAAACCCTTGTTTTAAAATTAATTCACTTGCTTTATCTTTATTGATAATCGCCATAATATCCTTCTTGTTTATATTGCTGCGTCAAATTATGTTTTACCCAACGATTCAATTGACTGTGGTTCGGCATGCCCCACCAATGACATAGATTCAAAAACTCCACATCGGATAAACTATCGCCAAAACCGAGAATCGGACGTTGTTGAGACGCAAACTGTTGCAATAAAAAACGGGCTGCATTGGCTTTGCTTACAGGTTCGGGAATCAAAGCCAAATTATTGCCATTTAAATGAAAATAGAACCCATCTAATACATCTGGACTTAAGCTATTTAATAGTTCTGGTAAGAAATTCGGTGCATAAGGATTATCATTTTCGGTATTTTGCTTGGCCACCACGTATAAACCTAAACCTTGCTCTTCGACCACCCAAGTACGAATAGAACCAAAATGGGTTGCCTGTTGCTGTACCACCTCAATCAAAGCCTGTTGCCGTGCTTGATAAGGGGCCAATGCATGTTGCATCTGTGCATGCCAATCCAGATTTACACTGAAATCTGCATTCAATACCGTACCGCCATGAGAACAAACTGCTCCATACTGAAAAGGTAAATGTACCCGAGACAATGCCTGTGCACTTCGTGCTGTGACGGGAATCAAATGTGTACTATGCAACAACCACTGCACAAAGTGCTGCTGAATCGGGTTCATATACGCCAATGCTTGTCCCTGTTTGTCCGTGGTGACCATTTTAAAGTCAGCTTGGGGAACAATACGGCGATGAGTCTGGAATAAAGTATCATCCAGATCAACCAACATGAGCGGCGTTGCAATATTTGGCGCGTCAAATAAGAAATTAGTCATTCGCACAACACAGATTAAAGGTTTGATGTGGGAATTCTACTGCGCTGATAACTTCAGCATTTGGAATCGCGTCTAATAGGCTATCGGCGACTGACTCAGCACAGGTTTCCACTGTAATAAAGATTCGGTCATACTCTAATGGATTGATATTGTAGACAAAGTTCTGAATACCTAAGCCATAGTTATCTGAAAAAGCTAAAGCAGATTGAATTGCATGCCCTACTGCAATCGGTGAGCGGGTGATCGCACTAAATTTCACCTCTGCGCCCTGACGCTGCAAATCTTCAGCCAATAAAAATGAAGACCAGACATATTCACCACTTCCTAATACTAAAATCCGTTGCTGAGGTTCGACCTGCAAACGAATATAGGCAGACGTATCCTGAATCGGTAAACGTCCCCAAGTCGGTTCAGACAAGGTCGCGTACTCACCAAATGCCACGGTATCGACTTTGGGCATATTGATCTGTGGCGGATTTTCGGCATCCTGCCACTGCCATTTACCTGTCATCAATGCTACGGATTGACAATCTAATCCAGCAATATGAATACCTGATGACCAATCCGCCAAAGTAGCCGTCACAATATGGGAAATTTGATCAAAGCCAGCCGCTTGTAGTGCAGACACTAAATTGATAAAGGTTTTCCCTGTAGAAGCTTCATCATCAACCAATACGATACTTTTACTGGCTAAAATTTTCTTTTGGATATCAGTATCAGGAGATCCATACAGCAATTGATCTTGGGCATGGCTATGTTCTTCTAAAAAGCGAGCCAATAACGGTGCGCCTTCAACAGGATGACGAGTCGTGGTGACATACAGTGCATCTGGATAGCGTTCTTGCAGGACTTGATGTACACCTGCGCCTAAACCTACCGCGGTTTCTGCCATCCCAATCACCAAGATTGGCTCAGGTAAATCACTCGGAATCAGTTGGGCTAAATCAGTAAACGCATGGCGCATGACTTGAGGGCTAACTGGAATATGTCTCCCCAAGACTTTTGAGACAAATAAAAAGGCTCTTTTCGGATTTATTCGTTCAGCAAAACCGAGTAAATCCTGCCATTTCCAATGGCTATTTTCATCGGGCTTTAAATCCAATTTGCCACGTTGTAATTCAATCTCAATCATATAATTCTTAAATCTAAGTTAAAATAATATACATAATGGTCTTTATATTACACAAATACTCTGACTTATGCTGCGTACAGTGACCGAACTTTTCATCTTTTCAGGTTGATAATTGAGCTGTAGTGCTTGAGCAATCGCCAAATGGACCAAATTCACACCACTCATGAAGGTATGTGCAATGCCACCTGATGGTCGAGAGTTCACCTCCAAAATATACAACTGCTGTTGATCATTATATCGAGCTTGCATATTCACTAACCCATCACAACCAAATAATGCAGCCACCTGATTGGCCAACTCGATCGCAGGATCTTCGAATGTCAAACTCTGGCAGCCATTCTTTTGCTTATAACGTGCGATCGCACCATGCACCTGACCATGTACGCACAACATATCCACTGAGCACTCCAATCCAGCAAGAAATGGCATGACCAAATACACAGGAGGCTGTTCTAACTGGCGATAACTCTCAATAAAACTTTCAGGATGCGCCTTGAATCTCATACTATTGGCAAACACATCAAAAGCATTCGCATTAGGGTCTAAATGCCAAAACCCTGAAGCAAACACCCCTTTGGCAGGCTTGACGCACACATCGCCTTTTTGCAGCCAGTCATGATATGCATCTTCTAATTGCTCGGCATTTTCAACTATGGTTGCTGGTGCAACTGCCAAGCCGTGAGTTACACAGATCTGAGTGAACAGAGCTTTGTCATTCAGTTGCTCGATCTGCTCGACCGTATCACAGCCCGCCATGAGACGGATGCCCAATTGTTCGAAGCGCTGTTTTTGCGCCAGATAAAGTTCAGCATGATGCCCAGCAATAATTAATTTGACGTTTAAGCATTGTGCCTTCTGTAAAACCCACTCGACTCGCTCTGACAAAGGCGGTTCTTGTAAAGCGATATCTGCAACAGATGTAATTTCAGGACGATCGTCTGCATGTGATGCCACCACATGAATTCGGGTATCAAACGGCGCCGTTTTTGCGGCCAAAATTAAATCACGTTGACAAGAATGCGCTTGGGTAAACCAAATCCCGATCGAATTTTCAGCAATGCCAATCTGAGCAAGATCATTCACTATTTGTGTCATACACATTCCACCATTTGCACCACTACTAAGCGACCTCCATCCTGACGTGAAAGTAAAATTTGTTTTCCATCTAGCAATTCAACTTTTTCGCCAATTGGAATCGTTGTTTGGGTTGCCACATCCATGAGGTCAGGCAGATTTTCATTGACCAGCCACCACTGATTTTGGTGAAAAACAAAATAGCCGACGCGTTTAGTTTGCTCTGCTGTTAGACGCTCATTGGGTGCAATCAGATTATTGGCATGCCACGGGTACAGCGATTGCCCGGTCCAGACCATTAAACGGTGATTATCGGGTCTAAAGCTGCCTTCTCGACGTGCCGAATAGAGGTTCAGTACAGGTAGCTTGCCTTTAAAGGCTGTGCCACAAAATGGACATACTGGTTTTGTTGTATTATCAAATACATACCATTTTTGACCGCAATCACTATTTAAGCATGGCTGAATCAAATCCACCGTTTTAACCAAAGCGGTTTCCCAATCATTGGCAGATGGTCGTTGTTGTGGCTGGTGCAAACCCGTCACAAAGCTTTGTAAAAACAGTTCTTTTAAATAAGGACCTGTCACGGTGAATGGAATTTTTTCTGGATCGGCCCACGGTAAAGAACTTGGACGTACCTGACTGACTTTTACACGATTGCTTGGATCGGTTGGATGCTCAATAAATAAAGCATTTTCACCCATTGCCAGATTTTCATCGCGCTGCGGATCATTCACATCATGGACCTTGCCACCACGCAATGGATGTCGATACAGCAAATACATATAAATCAATACCGCCAAGGCATGGCGATCAGTCATGATATTCGGGAGACTTCGCTGCGGATCATCCTTTTTAAAGTGATTGGTTTTCACCACTTCAGGCGCAATGAAATCAGGTGTCCCCACCACATCGGGTGGGTATTTGCCTGGCACGACCAAACCATCAACATCAATTACACAGGCACGCCCAGTTACAGGATCAATCAAAATATTCTTATAGGATAAATCTGAATGTGCCAAACCTGCTGCATGCATACGACGCACAGCACGGGCAATCAAAATACAAATTCTTAGATAATTCGACCAATTGCCTTTTTCTTTTTCATCTAAAAACCGATTTTGGTTATTGGCACTGGCAAACCATTTCCCTTCTTTTTCCTTACCTTTAATGCCTAAAAAATCATTATTTTTAGAACCATGCTCAAAGAAAAACTGTTTTTGGTACGTCGGGGCTGTAATCCCCAATAAACCATTATATTCAATCAAACCATCGGGCCAGCAAAACACATTTTTCCAGTAATCCCCGCCTGCACTGTTGAAAATACCTTGCCATTTATTGCCAACAATTTCCTTTAAGCGGTCCTTCTGTCTTTCCAGCTCAGCATGTGACTGATAGAAATGGTTTTTTTCTTTGCTAAAAAAACACACCACATAAGATTTATCAGGCGAAAAATAGACATCTTTCATTGCTCCTGAGCCAATGACTTCATCAACGAATGCGACTGGTCGACCATCTAAAGTTTGACATTGGATAATCTTAGTCATGGACAACACCCTCCACATCCACACTCACAGGCTTATTCCATAAAATCGCCAAAGTACGATCATCGTGATGTCCAGCACTAAAGAACTTTGACCACTCTAATAAAGCCTGATCTGGATGTGGCTGCTGTAACTGTGGTTCAATTTCTTGCCATAAGGCCTGCCATTTTTCGAGGTTCGCGAGTCCAGCATCCGTTTCAAAGCGTGGATCGGAAATACCATCTGTCATTAAAATCACAGCTTCACAATCATCGTAATAGCCAATATTGACGCGACTAGCAAACTGCTGTGCAAAACTGCGATCTAAGAAACGGGTTTGTCCAGCAAACTCTCCACCATCAGGTTTACCCATTAAACGCACTTTATCTTTGGCATATACAGCAATGGCACCATCACCCATCCAGAAGGTGCTAATAAAGGTTTTTTGCTCGCATTGTTTAACCACAGCCACCAATAAAGTCGTGGCATAAGCCTTGGCTGCAACCTGCTTTAACTCAGCTTCCTGCTCAATGGTCTCAATCGCCACTTGGGCTGTTTTATAGAAGGTATCGTGAAAATCTTTATAAATCTGCTGAGCAACAGACTTGGTCATTTCGTCGTCACTGCCAACTTGCCATTGCTGCAATAAGAGATCCAGATGCGGATGATGCTGTTCGAGGTAATCCGTCAGCGTTTTTGCTGCACTTTGCACCGCAAGTAAAGAACCTTGCCGAGAATAACTAGCACTACCAGCACCGTCTGCAACAATCAACACTGACCAATCAGTCTCTGCAACACGTGCAATCAGAAAATCATCATCACGGAAAGTACCTGCGTGTTCATGTGAACGTCCGCGCTGACTACAGGCTGCAAGGTTAAAATGCTCAGTCTGAATCAATTGGTGGTCACTATGTGCTTTTTGATAAGGTTCATTGCTATCAGGTTCATTGACCTGCCATAAACTACGCGGGTCAGCAGTAATAATAAAGGTCACCTCACCCGAAGACCATACTTGTACGGCTTCGTTGTTTTTATACTGAAAGGCCAGTTTAAACTCACCTGCTTGTAGCGGTATGCCCTGTAATTGTTGTGCTTCATCATCAAATACGATGCCTAAGTCGTCTGGAATTTTGATCGATTCAGAGCAAATCAGCACGTCCTCTTTGACTGGATATTGCATTTGGATACGGGCTTGATAGTCTTGCCCAACACGCGCATTGGGTATCTGAAAATGAGGCATTTTGTTCACCATTTT
The DNA here is from genome assembly GCF_000369845.1 of Acinetobacter higginsii. NCBI lineage: Bacteria > Pseudomonadati > Pseudomonadota > Gammaproteobacteria > Moraxellales > Moraxellaceae > Acinetobacter > Acinetobacter higginsii. The sequence continues at coordinate 256,416 of NZ_KB850214.1, forward strand.
CACCTCATGATTTGGTCTTCCTGAGGCATTATTCTGATTGTGGTCTGTATTATTTGAGTCAATATCTGCAGTCGAATTAACTAAAATTAACGAGGTTGTCGGAAGTGACGTAGCGACAGAGCTATCATTGATGAAAGATGGTTCAGCTTCTGCTTCAACGGGAGATGACAAATAAAGCTCATCTAGAAAGTCAAGCTGATCAACTGACTCTAACGCATCAGTCTCATGAATTGGATTCTGCATCATTTGGGTATGATCGAATAGCGGTTGGCTTGAATCAGCGCTATTGATATTTTCAGCTTTAGAGATGTAAACCGGCAAGCGCCCCTGCTCCAAGATGCGCTGTAATAAAGAATGCTGAAACACTGCTGACTGTTCTAATTGAAAGCCTATTTGCTCATAAATCTGTTCAACCAAATCATGATAGGCATTATAAATTTTTTTACTGTTCAGCAATTGATCAAGAGAATCATCATCCAGTAACAGAGGGTTCTGTTGAGTTTGATCTTGTAACAGCTGCTTTAATGTATTTAAAAAAGCAGTCTGAACGTCAGAAGTCAAAGTTTGCGACATGGCTTTTCCTAAATCCAATTGTTAACCACGCCCTCGTTGCACATCGAAGCCGTCCATTCCACCATAACCAAAACTGACTTGGCGACGACACCATGGGCAAGTCACGTCCTCGCTAAAACCGTCATAACACATCAATTGGCCACAACCACACATGGCAAAAGCCGTTTCAGCCAAACAATGTGGACATTCTGGAGTACCTTGTAATAGCGTGGTATTGACCTGCTGCTGATGTTGGGTTTGATCAGACCAAGTAAAATAATCCTCATCAATTCTGCAGCATTCGGTCAATTGAAAATGATATAAATTCAGGTTGATATTTAAATCTTGAGGCGCTTGATACTGAATTTCACGTTCAAATTTCATTAAATAGGGGCGATTCAGCTTGCCACAACGCCCCACAAAAGTGACACAGTTTTCATCCACCAAAGTTTTCTTGGCAGGCAAATCCTTGACCAGACGCATATAGCGCTCATCAATTGGCGGTAAATGATCTTGCTGCTGCCCGTCCCCAATACTTTTACTTTGTGCAACCACAGACGCACTAATCCATTGGAAAAACTTTTTAAAGTCTTGTTCATTCAACTCATCAAAAGCAATACAGTGTTCTGTTAATTGCTTGAGCGTTGCATAATCGACGTTTTTACCCATTCCTAAGGCAATCAACGTACAGCGTCGCGCATATTTCTTTTGCCAGCGATATATCGCATCTTTACATTCATCGGTCGGACGACCATCTGTAAACAAATATACGATTGGCTTCCAATCCCCTTTAATTTCTTCCGTTGTTTTAATCAAATGACGATCAAATTCATTCATCAAATGTTCTAAGGCTTTGCCTAAATGTGTCCCACCACCCAAAGGTAATTTCGCAGGATAATAAGCAAATACTTCCACTAACGGAACTAAGGTTCGAACAATCCCTGCAAAGGCAATAACAGAAACATACACGGTTTCCAAGGCATATGGATCTTGACGTAATTGTTGCATAATCAACTGGATGCCTTGTTGCATCTGTTGAATATTTTGCCCCGCCATCGACTCAGAACAATCCAATACGAAAAAAACAGGTAAACGGCGCATCTTCTGATTATCCTTAATGTATTCTTTATTTTATTTACAACACCAATTGCACTTCCGGCGGCGGTGGCGGCAATGAAACAGAACCTGAAATGCCCGCACTACTACTTCCCACCACGACACTGGCAGACACCCACTTAAAGAATCCTGCAAAAGAGGCCGCATCCATAGTATCCAATACCGCAACTTTATCGGTCAGTTGCAGGAGATGTTCCTGTTTGGCTTTTGGCCCAGCGGCACAGGCAACGATACTGGCAAAGTTTAACTGTTTTATGACAGGAATCGCTTGCTGGTAAGCATAGACATCTGAAGGTGAGCCGTCAGTCATCACAAATAATAGCGGACGCCAATCCCCTTTGACCTCATCGGTACTTTTTTGTAATTGCTGAGTGACTTGCTCAGCAAGCAACTCAAGTGCAGCCCCCATAAAAGTTGCGCCTGCACTTGGAACATCGATATCGGCAAGCTGCACTTGATCCAAGGGCGTTAAAGGCAAATAAACCTTCGCTTCCAGATCAAAGGTAATAATACTTAAATGCACACTCTCCAATGCATAAGGATCTTGCCGCAATGCACTCAACATGGACTGCAAGCCGACGTTCACCGAATGAATTGGCTCACCTCGCATCGATCCTGAGGTATCTAATAAAATATAAACGGGTAAACGGCGCATGTTGTTCTAAACCTTTCTTTAGCCGAAAATCAAATTTTTAAGCGTATTGTTTTAACCATTCCACAAATGAATCAGATTGGGAAGCCTGTCCGACTGCATTAAATTTCCATCCTGCTGATTCACGGACAAGTTCAGCAAAGAGTAATGAGCGCTGTTGATCATATTGTCCAGTACCCGACAAATCGAAACGGACCATTTCCTTACCTGTAGTATCCACTGCACGGATAAATGCATTTTTGACTTGACCAAAATGTTGGTTATTTTCTGCGGCTTTATAGATTTGCACCACAAAAACCACTTTTTGGTATTGTTGATTCAGGTCATTGAGCTTCACGATAATTTGTTCATCATCGCCATCCCCCGCACCTGTACGGTTATCACCGGTTAACCAGATATGTCCAGAAGAATGCCTTTGATTATTAAAAAAGATAACATCACTATTTTCTAAGGTGACATTCCCCTGCGCATCTCGCCCCAGATTATTAACCTTGCCATTACTCCCCACCAGAAAAGCAATCACATCCAGATCATATTCAGCGCTATTGCCACCAAATAATCCGCCAAGAAAGCCTTTTTTCTGTTCCTGAATATCCCAACCTAAACCAATCGTTACTTGAGACAAATTATTTTCAGTTTTACTTAAACTTATGCCTTGACCTTTATTTAAACTTACAGCCATGGTTTTACCCTCTTATTTAATCTTTATTTTGCTTTTATAGTACGATGTTGACTTCAGGCGGTGGAGGTGGCAAATCGCCCAAGCCTGTGACTTCTTTTTGCCCTGCATCCACTTTCTGGCTGCCAGTTGAAATACTGGCAGAAACCCATTTAAAGAATGCTTTAATCGTATTTGAATCTGCCGTTGCCAATTCAACAACAACTTCTGTGATTTGTTTTAAAATTGAAGTATCAGCACCATGTCCCGCTGCGCAGGCCACGATCACCCCTGTTTTGACTTGTTGTAAACGTTGCAAACCTTTACGCCAATCATCTGTTGGCACACCATCAGTCATAATGAAAATCAATGGTTTCCAGTCACCTTTGACATCTGCTGTGGTTTTTGCCACTTCTTGTTCAATTTTATCGGCTAATAGCGCTAAAGCATCGCCCAAGGCTGTGGTTCCTGTGACCTGCAAATCTGGTGCTTGGAAAACAGCCAATTCAGTTAAAGGCACTAACTGTTTGGCTTGGCTGTCGAAACTGATTAAAGATAAATAGGCCGTTTCCAGCGCATAAGGATCTTGACGTAAAGTCGAAAGTAAAATTTGTACCCCATTTTTTACGGCTTCTATAGGCTCACCATGCATAGAACCTGAGGTATCAAGTAATAAATAAACTGGTAAACGACGCATTATTTTTTACCCTTATTTCGTTATGATTTAAATTTTAAGCCTAGATTACACTTTTAGCTTACCTAAATCATTACAAAGTAAAAAATAAATACTCTTCTGTCTACCTATTTCAGCTAAGGATTGAGCTTAATATTAACCAATTCGGCATCAAAGGTATCGACCAGACTCTTAATTGTTGGCTCTTGGTGCAATAACTCAACCGCACGGTTAAATGCTCGCTCTTTACGCTCATTCTGCATCATTAAAGGTGTATTGGAATCCACTGCAGCATATTGCACACTAAACAGGGTTTGTGGCCATTGCGCTTTTAAAGCATCCTCCAAGCCATGCTGCAATTGCGATAACATGCCTTCATATTCTTGAGGAATCTGAAAAACACAAGCAGCATTGATCTGTCCTTGCATCACACCATGCTGGGCTAATTCTTGAACCGCAGGTGAAAGCTGGCTGGTTCTAAACCAATACTCCCACTTCTCTAAATTCCACTCGCCTTCTAAAACCTGCTCACGCAGTTTTAAAATATCTTGAGGCATCAGATCAGTTTGTTCATGAACTTGCTGTTGTATTATTGGTGCAACTGGTTTGTCTGCGACAACAATCGGTTCCGAAACAACCGCTTCAAGCACTGGCTCTGCGATGAGATCAAGTACTTGCTCAACTTTGGGTTGCTCCAGCTGTACTTGAGAATTTTGCTCAACAGGAAAAACCAGCACATCATCTGCCTCAACGATATTCGACTGAATCGTGTGTTGTTGTACTGATACATCCAATCCAATTAACTGACCTTCCTCAGCATCAAACACTATGAGATGAGGATCTTGATTGCGCTGTTCAGGTTCAGGTTCAGGTTCAGGTTCAGGTTCAGGTTCAGGTTCAGGTTCAGGTTCAGGTTCAGGTTCAGGTTCAGGTTCAGGTTCAGGTTCAACGCTAACCGTTTCTTGCTGAACTGCAAACTGATTTTCTGTACTTAAATCCTGTATTGTCTGATGCACCTCAGGTGCTGTAATTTGCGTAACAGGCGTTGCCGTTACCGTGACTTCATTCAAAGTTAACGGTCTGAACGCCAGTAAACGCAACACCGTCATTTCAAAGCCTTGCTCTTGTGTCACCGCAAGTTGCAACTCAGCTCGACCTTTACAGGCAATTTGATAATACAACTGCAAATCTTGAGCAGAAATGAGTTTCGACAACTGTAGAATTTTCTGGTTAATTTCTTCACTATATTTCAGTGCAAGATCAGGCAAGTATTGCAACAATGCCAGTTCATGCAAGGTAGAAACCAATTGATCCAAAACCAAAGACACGTCTAAAGCTTGCTGTCTAAATTGTAGAAGTAGCTGACTTACTCGTGCTTGCTGATTTTGATGAATTGCCAAGATCAAATCATAAATAATGGTTCGGTCAATCAAACCGAGCATATCTTTAACATCTTGATGATGGACTGCACCTTGACCATAGGCGATTGCCTGATCTGTTAAAGACAATGCATCACGTAATGAACCTTGTGCAGATTCTGCAATTTGCCAAATCGCATCTTGATCGGCTTCGATATGCTCTTTATTTAAAATTGCTGTCAAATGTTCCGTGATTTCATCGACGGCCAAAGGACGTAAGGTAAATTGCAAACAGCGCGAGATGACGGTAATCGGCAGTTTTTGTGGATCTGTCGTTGCAAAGAGGAACTTCACATGCTCAGGTGGTTCTTCCAGTGTCTTGAGCAAGGCATTGAATGAATGCGTTGAAAGCATATGCACTTCATCGATCAGATAAACTTTGAAGCGACCCTGCGTTGGCGCATAAGGCACATTGTCGAGTAACTCGCGAGTATCCTCAACCTTGGTCCGAGATGCCGCATCGATTTCAATTAAATCAATAAAACGACCTTCATTTACCGCCTTACATGTTGCACAAACTTCACACGGTGTTGAAGTCACGCCTGTCTCGCAGTTCAAACACTTGGCTAAAATACGGGCAATCGTGGTTTTCCCGACACCGCGCGTTCCAGTAAATAAGTAGGCATGATGCAAACGCCCGCGTTCTAATGCGCTGGTTAAAGCACGAGAAACATGGTTTTGCCCCACTAACTCATTGAAATTACGTGGACGGTATTTTCTTGCCAGTACTTGATACATGAATGCTCCTTTTTGCGTCTTAAGCATACTGTTTTTTTGAAAGTCTGTGAATGAATCCGCTTCTAATTGATCAAGATTAAATACATTGCTGCACTTTTGATGACTATTTCCGAGCTTTTCATCACATTCAGACAAGACTTGCACCAATATTCAACTCAAGGGAGAATACGCACTAATTTATGTGTTGTTGGTTTTATTTCCCATGTCTCAATCTTTAACGGTACTCGGCGGCATTAGCGCAGAACAATTTCTTAATGAATATTGGCAGAAAAAGCCGTTGTTGGTCCGTAATGCAATGCCTGAAATTATCGGCTTATTAGAACCAGCAGATGTTCAAGAATTGGCATTGGAAGAGGATGTCACTGCCCGTTTGATCCGTCAAAAGAATAAAAATCCAAATGAGTGGCATGTGAAGTCCTCCCCTTTAACCAAAGGTGATTTCCAGAAGCTGCCAAATCTTTGGACACTTCTGGTTCAAGCAGTAGATCATTATTCATTTGATATTTCAGAGCTTTGGAAGAAGTTTCCATTTATCCCTCAATGGCGCCGCGACGATATCATGGTGTCTTATGCACCTAAAGGTGGCTCTGTTGGTAAGCACTTCGATTTTTATGATGTGTTCTTGGTACAAGGCCATGGTCATCGCCGTTGGCAATTAGGTCAAATGTGTGATGAATCAACTGAGTTTTTGCCAGATCAACCGCTGAAACTTCTAGCAGACTTAGACATTCATTTTGATGAAATTCTTGCCCCAGGCGACCTTCTTTATGTCCCACCAGGTCTCGCGCATTATGGTGTGGCTGAAGATGATTGCTTAACCTACTCTTTTGGCTTCCGCATGCCAAACCTCTCAGAAATGATTGATCAAGTGAGTGATAAATTTTCAGAAAATACTTTACTCAAAAATCCATTGATCGATATTGCACGCCAGCAAACAGCACATTTAGGGGAAATTAACAGTACTGAGTTTTCATATTTAAAGACTCAATTACTTGATTATCTCACTCAGGCACCTGAATTTGATGCAGCGATCATGGCCTATATGAGTGAAGCAAGCTATCCAAACAACATTCCAGAACCTGAAGAGGTTGATGCTCATGATGTTGCCGAGATTATTGGTGCGGATTATCAAATTATTCTAGAACCCGCCTCTCGTTTGCTTTACAGAAAACAAGGTGAATCTTTAGAGTTTTGGGCAAATGGCGATACCGTTTGCGTATCAGAAACGTTCATTCCTTATCTAAAGCAGATTGCAGATGGTGAAAGCTTATTGCTAGATGAACAATTGAATCAAGTTGAGATTCTAGAAGATATCACAACGCTGCTGAATACCGCCGTTGTGATGTTATTACCGCCAAACGAAGATTAGAACACGCATTTCCTTGTGGATAGAGATTAATCTCTATCCACATTTATCTAAATTCCAGATCAAAAATAAAACCCTACTTTTTATAATGATTACATTTTAATGCTTGAATAAGAATTTTTTTTTAATAGACTAAAGCCAAGTCATTATAAAAATATTTGATATAAATCACTTTGATACAACAGCAAGGAGTACGACTTGTGTTTAAAAAAATATTATGTTTTTCCTTTCTCGCATCCTCATTCATTCTACAAACCAGCCATGCCTGCACCCGAGCAGTTTATTTAGGCAACAATGACCATATCATCACCGCCCGCTCCATGGACTGGAAGGTTGATGTAGGCACTAATCTTTGGATTTTACCCAGTGGTGTACTTAGAGACAGCAATGCAGGGCCAAAATCTCTAAAATGGAAAGCTAAATACGGCAGTGTGATTGCCACAGGTTATGATATTTCAACGACTGACGGCATGAATGAAGCTGGATTGGTTGCCAATGTATTATGGTTGGTTGAATCTCAATATCCAGACACCAAACAATCTAAAAAACCGCAACTCAGCATTTCGGCTTGGGCGCAATATGTACTTGATAACTATGCAAGCGTTGCAGAAGCTGTCAGTGCTTTAGAAAAAGAACCCTTCGATCTGATTACTGACAGCGTGCCAGGCGAACAACGCCTCGCGACATTGCATTTATCTATTTCAGACAAAACCGGTGATAGTGCCATTATCGAATATATTGGGGGCAAGCAAGTTATTCACCACAATAAAAAATATCAAGTTATGACCAACTCACCAATATTTGATCAACAACTGGCACTCAACACTTACTGGCAACAAATTGGTGGTACAGTCATGTTACCAGGGACCAATCGTGCTGCTGACCGCTTTGCACGTGCCTCTTTTTATATCAATGCGATTCCAAAAAATGACAATCCTAAAGATGCCTTAGCTTCTGTTTTTAGTGTGATTCGTAATGCATCTGTTCCTTATGGCCTCAATACAGCAGAAGAACCGAATATTTCATCGACACGCTGGCGAACTGTTGCAGACCACAAACAACAACTTTATTTCTTTGAATCTGCAGTCTCCCCCAATGTATTTTGGGTGGATTTAAAGAAAATTAACTTTAAAGATCGTTTAACGCGTAAACTTGATCTTGGCAAAGATCAACAGAATACTTTTGCTGGTGATGCAACCAATCAATTTAAAATATCAAAACCATTTGAATTTCTTGGTCCACAACTACATCATTAACACTGAAATATTGAGTACATCCTAGAGAGTTAAAAAGATGAAAAAAACTTTAAGTTTACTGAGCCTTTGTATTGTGATGAGTGGCTGCGCGACCTTACCTGACTCTTCTGCAAACTCAACAGACAATCTCGCAACCGCAGGCTCTTTGAACTGCAAAGCCAACGAACTTTGCCCGAATGTTTTTGTTGAATGGGATAAACAACACAAAGAGCAATTAAGAGTCGAGACCGTACTCAACAGTAGCTATGATTATTATGATATCAAAAGCCTTACTTTCTTAATTGATGATAAGACTTTTACTTATCAGCCCGTTGGCCCAACGCAGCAAAAAGACATCAATCGACTTATTCCAAGACGCTCATCGAATAGCTTCATTCTGCCGAGTACATTCCTGTACTAGCTGAAAAAAGCAAAAAATGTCGAACTTTCGATCGAAACAGATAAAGGCAACATCAAACGTTCAGTCTATACCCCAAGCCAACAATCGATGCTTTACCATAATTTTATAAAGCTCATTGCAACACTACCATTGCAACAAAACAAATCTTAAAATAGAAAATTATACGATGAAAGTCAGTTATTTATTTTAACTATAACTAACTGGCTTTTATATTATGTATTTATTCAAAATAGATTCCAGAGTAAGCATTAAAACTAGAAGCGTTGCTTAAATATACACAAACCTACAAACAAGAATAAATCTCAACACAACCATCATAATTAAATCTAAACACCCCATCAAACCAGTTATCCTTTGAAAACAATTAGATGAATAATCACGAATCAAATAAATTTAAGTTATTCTAATCTTTTATCGTATTTTAAGATTTTATTAATAGTTATTTTCTATAGATATAAACATTATTTTCAAACCCTGTACTTGAAAATACGGACAAAAGAATCATTTAAATGAATAATGTTATTTTTTCCTATGATATTTCCAAAATACCATGTAAAATCCCTGCCAAAATTGCATGATGAAATGCAACATGATGCTCTTGGCGATGGGCGAACTAGAGGCGTTGTATGTCAAAAAAAGAAGATATTATTACCACTGCATTAAGACTTTTTAATTCGCATAGCTATAACTCGATCGGTGTAGATCGAATCATTAGTGAATCGGGCGTTGCAAAAATGACTTTCTACAAATACTTCCCTTCAAAGGAAAAGTTAATTGAAGAATGCTTAGTGCAACGTAACATTAATCTCCAAACTTCTTTAAATGCAACTTTGGCAGAATGTGATCCAGAGGATCATCTTGACCAACTTAAAGCAATCTTTGGATGGTATGCAGCCTGGTTTAACAGCGAAGATTTTAATGGCTGTATGTTTCAGAAAGCGTTAGAAGAAGTGATTAAAATCTATCCTTCTACGTTGCAACCTGCTACCCAATATAAAATTTGGTTAACAGCTTTAATTGAAAACTTATTGAAAAGTTTGGATATTCGTAACCCGACTCATCTTGCAACATTGATTGTCAGCATTTTAGATGGCATGACGATTCAAGCCCAAGTCAATAAGCACTCAGTTGAAATGGATGAATACTGGAAACGCGTAGAGCACTTAATCAGTTTTGAAAAAACTTTGGCATAAATACAAAATATCCCTTTATAAATAAAGGGATATTTTTTTATTAAAAGTGTTTGAAAAATCAGGTATCATTGCATAAAAAAATAAAGCGTGATTTATAGTTATTATTGTGGCTCACGCTTGCGTCTGAGTGTAAAAAGAATAATAAATATTATTACCCTCTGGCGGTTGCACTTTCGCACTTCCGATCCTTCTTATGCAGACAGATCGTTCTGTCTTGTTTCTCATTATATATGTTTTTTTGTAAAGCACAATCTTTTTTTTAGTTTTTTATATTCGTTAATTATATTAACCACTTAATTTTATTATTTAGTATTTTTAAAGAATAAAGCAAAGGATATCGAATCTTAATGGCGTCAAACTGGATATAAATCTCTCAAAACCACGATAATGTGAATTTAATCACGAATTTCACTCAAACAACCGATTAATCAACAGTATAACACCTTCTTATTACTTTTACTGATATACATTTTCATTAAAAACCATTGCAATTATTCAGTTTTACTACAATTTTTTCATTGCGTGACTTTATACTAGCCTCGGCTGTAACCTAGAGAGTATATGCATGCAAAAGGATTTCGAGATCGACGCCATGAGAGAGTCAGCTGGTACAATTGTGACTGTACTGAAATCTCTGGCAAATACTGATCGTTTAATTATTTTGTGTCATTTGGCTAAACAAGAACTTAATGTTTCACAAATTGAAGAATTAACCCAAATCTTCCAACCTACGCTTTCACAGCAATTGATGATGTTAAGAAAAAGTAATGTTGTTTCTACCCGTCGCGATGGCAAACAAATTTTTTACTCAATTTTAGATCCAAAGTTGCAAGTGGTTTTGAATACGCTGTATGAGCATTACTGCCCTCAGGCATAATTCTCAAAAAAATTCAATCGTACCCTCTTTAGCATTTTTTCTGCATAATATATATAAATTTATGATTTAGACTATTGCGCATGAAATTGCTAAACCTAAACCTATCTAAACTTTTTCCTGCGCGAAAATGGTTAAGTCATTATCAGCTTTCCAGCCTAAAGTCTGATCTGATTGCAGCCTGCATTGTATTGGCTATGTTGGTACCACAAGGTATGGCTTATGCAATGTTGGCAGGGCTTCCGCCAATTATGGGGATATACGCCAGTATACTACCCATGATTATCTATGCCTTTACAGGAAGTAGTACCACCCTTTCGATTGGTCCTGTCGCCATTATTTCGATGATGGTATTTACAGCGCTCGACCCACTATTTGCTGCTGGATCAACTGCCTATATCGAAGCTGCTTACTTATTAGCACTACTTGTCGGGATCATTTCTCTGCTTTTAGGTTTATTGCGTTTCGGTTTTCTTATTCAGCTTATTAGTCATCCTGTTATTCAAAGCTTTATCATTGCCTCTGCGTTACTGATTGCCTTAGGACAATTTAAGTTTTTACTGGATATTCCGTTGCAAGCAGGCAATATTCCTGAGTTTTTACTGAGCTTATCTCAAAACTTACACCAAGTGACTTTGACTGGCATAAGCTTTGGGCTAATTTCTGTTTTACTCCTGTTTATGCTTCCGAAACTGATTCGATCCAGCTTTCTGAACAAAATATTACCTTTATTACTGGTTTTGCTCTCTATCGCGGTCATCACCTTTATTGGAAACGATGATCAGGCAATCAAAACAGTTGGAGTCATCCCAACAGGCCTGCCCAATTTTCATTTCCCAACATGGAACACTGAGCTGATTCTGCAACTACTCCCAAGCGCATTTATGATTGCAATGATTAGCTTTGTAGAATCGCTGGCCATTGCGCAAGCCACAGCACTACAAAAGCGCGATGACTTAGACAGTAACCAAGAACTGATTGCTTTAGGCTTAGCCAATATTGCTGCGGGATTTAATTCCGGTTTTGCAGTCTCTGGTAGCCTATCTCGTACGGTTGTCAACGTTGATGCGGGAGCGAAAACCCCGATGTCTGGTGTTATTTCATCTTTATTGATGATTGCAGTCAGCCTTTACTTTACAGGCTTCTTTCAAAACCTACCACTCGCTGTATTAGCTGCCACAATTTTTGTTTCTATCTGGAAGTTGATAACACTGACTCCATTTATTGAAACATGGAAATATTCAAAAGCTGACGGACTGGCAATGTGGGTTACCTTTTTTGGTGTAACCTGTATAGATATTTCAACAGGACTGATCATTGGTATTGTACTTACCTTTATTCTACTGCTTTGGCGTATTAGCCGCCCTCATATTGCTGTTATTGGTTTAATTGAAGGAACTCAACACTTTAGAAATATCTCAAATTACAATGTCATTACAACTCCAACTGTGGCTTCTTTCCGTGTTGATGAAAACCTTAACTTTTTAAATGCCCATGTTCTGAAAGGTCATGTGATTACAGAAGTTAGCCAGAATTCGCTGTTGCAACATGTTGTGATCAACTGCTCAAGCATTAGCAATATTGATCTCAGTGCATTAGAAATGTTAGAAGACCTAAATCGAGAATTAGCTCAGTTGGCTATCCAATTACATTTATCCGAAGTGAAGAGCCCTGTTATGGAGCGACTATGTAAATCCCAGCTCAAAAATGAGCTTACAGGTCAAATATTTTTATCACATTATCAAGCAATACAAACACTTTCGCCTGAAATGCTTGTAGAATGAGCAGCTTTTATTGGATTTTTTTTATACAAAAGGATGTATCATGTTTTCATAATTATTTTTAAAAAACATTGTGTTAATTTTTTCGGTATTTTTAAAGTAATTGAATTGCAAAAAAAATTTTATTATTCACGGTTCTTAGGTATAGAATACCGCGCTTGTTTAACCTTAAACCGTGCATAGGTTTATAAGGCCTTTATATGTTTAATGTACTGTCTCGCTTGAGCTTAGTTAGCAAAATTATTATCGCTATTTTTTTAGGGATTGGCGTCGCTTTGCTCTTTCCTAACTTTACACCCTACTTAAGTTTATTGGGTGAATTATTCATTAAAGCATTAAAGTCTGTTGCACCGATTTTAGTTTTTGTTTTAGTTCTATCTTCAATTGCAAATTTCCAGATTGGTCAGAATTCAAATATCAAACCTGTACTGGTTTTGTATGTGGTCGGCATGCTACTTGCTGCATTCAGTGCGGTAACTGCAAGTGTTTTGTTTCCAAGCCAACTGTTTTTACATTTACCGGCAGAAACAGGCCTTCAAGCACCAGGTAGCCTTGCAGAGATTCTAAAGAATTTACTTTTAAGTTTTATTGCAAACCCTGTTCAAGCAATTGGTGAAGCCAACTTTATTGGTATCTTGGCTTGGGCAATTGGTTTAGGCCTAGCTTTACGTCATAGCTCTGACACGACCAAGCAAGTTTTGACTGATGTGGCTGGAGCAGTTAATAAAATCATTCATACCGTGATTGGTTTTGCCCCGATTGGTATTTTTGGTTTAGTTGCAGTGACATTTGCAAGCGAAGGTCTAGCAACACTGACCAGTTATGCCCACCTATTAGCGGTCCTCATCGGCACAATGCTATTTGTTGCACTGGTGATTAATCCAATTTTGGTTGCGATTACCATGAAGGCTAACCCATATCCTTTAGTCTTTACCTGTTTAAAAGAAAGTGGTATTACCGCCTTCTTTACCCGTAGTTCAGCTGCCAATATTCCAGTAAACCTAGATTTGGCTCAGCGTTTAGGTGTCAATGAAGCAACTGCAAGCGTATCAATTCCATTGGGTGCGACTATCAATATGGCAGGTGCAGCAGTCACGATTACGGTACTTACCCTTGCTGCTGTGCATACACTCGATATTCCTGTCGACTTGAGTACCATGATTATTTTATCGGTGGTTGCAACGGTTTCTGCATGTGGCGCTTCAGGCGTTGCAGGTGGGTCTTTATTGTTAATCCCTGTTGCTTGTAGTTTGTTTGGTATATCATCTGAAATTGCCATGCAAATCGTTGCGATTGGTATGATTATCAGTGTATTGCAAGATTCAACGGAAACAGCATTGAATTCATCGACAGATGTATTATTTACCGCTGCTGTTGATTTTAGAGACCATCCAAGATCATAGGTTGCTATGCCACTTCAACGTTTACCTAACTGGATTCAACTCGGTGCTTTCTTCCTTGCACTGAATGCAGGAATGGTAAACGTTTTGGGCTTATTTACAGTCCTCCATCAGTCCGTTTCACACATGACAGGCAATGTCAGTATGTTAGCAATGAGTTTGCTTGACTGGCAGCCTGAGCATTTTATCTACCTCAGTCTGGTTATCCTTTGCTTTGTGATTGGCTCTTTTTATAGTGGCTTAATCCTTGGCAATGGCAGCGTTGCATTTGGTCGACGTTATGGCTTGCCGCTTAGTTTAGTCGCGATCTTTCTGGTTCTCACTTGGCTCTTACTGCCTTATTTCCCGCGCTACGGCCTCTTATGGGCCTGTGTTGCCATGGGCGTACAGAATGCCATGGTGAGCCACTACAAAGGTGCAATTATCCGCACAACGCACTTATCTGGCGTCCTGACCGATATCGGTTTAGCATTAGGTTATAAAGCACGTGGCTTAAAAGTAGAAAAACGCCGTATTTTTCTGCATCTTCTCATCTTTATCGGTTTTTTATGTGGTGGACTTATTGCGAGTCTGCTTTATCCTTATTTAAACTTACAGACCTTTCTCATTCCAGCAGCATTAAGCTTAGCAATGAGTGTTGCCTACTGGATTTTCTATTTTCGTTCTTCATCAAACTCAAATTTGGATTGAATTATGGTTAAAAATGCATTGCAAGCTCAATTGTTAAAAGCGGGCTTGGTTGATAATAAGAAAGCAAAAAAATTAACTAAGCAAGCACAACATGGACAACGTACTGGACAAAATGATGATGCAGCATTGAAAGCTGAAATTGACCGTGCCAAACAAGAAAAACTAGCCAAAGACCAAGCATTGAATCAAGAAAAGCAAGCTGTACTGGAAGAGAAAGCCCTAAAAGCTTCGATCATCCAGATGATTAAGCACCACAAAGTCAAAGAAATTGAAGGTGATGTAACTTATCAATTTATTGATGAAGCTAAAATCAAAAAAGTCTATCTTTCACAGCAAGTTTATAATGCCCTTGTTTCAGGTTCACTTGTGATTGCCAAAGATCAAGACAGCTACGCTTATTTACCTAAAGCACTTGCGGAAAAAATTGATCAAAAAATGCAAGGTTTTATCTTGATAAATAACAATACCGAGAAAAATGATCAAACTACGGATGAGGAAGATCCATATGCAGCATATGTGATTCCTGATGATCTGATGTGGTAAATCATCCAACAGTTATGTAAAAACGCCTTTACAAATCGTATATAAACTGTGATCAAGTTAATATAAAACACCATTACACCTTACAATTCCGTCTCAAAGAATTTATAAGGTGTTTTGGGTTTGGATTATTTAAAGTATTTGCGTAGTGAGTTAAGCCATTACCCATGGCTAGAAACAGCGATTGCATTCATCATTTTGATTTTGTTTGCGGCACTTGCCAACTTTATTGCGAAAAGAATTATCGTCCGTGGTATTCGCCATTTAGTTACAAAATTTAAATCTCCAAATCAATCAATTTTCGCACAACATAGTGTGACTCAGCGTTTTGCCAATATCGTCCCTGCGATTGTCATCATGAATGGCATTACCACGATTCCACATCTACCAGAGAAATTCATCAGCTTTGTACAAATGGGTGCACAGGCTTTTATCTTCCTGACCCTAGCACTTACTGTCAGTGAAGCGCTGAATATTTTTAACTTAATTTATCAACGTAATCCCAAGTCTAGAAATAAGCCGATTAAGGGCTATCTGCAACTTGTTAAACTGATCTTATTCGTTGTTTGTGGCCTCATGATTTTGGGTACCTTCTTGAAAAAAGATGTGTTTACCCTACTTGCAGGCTTCGGTGCAATGGCTGCGGTATTGATGTTGGTGTTCCAAAATACCATTCTTTCTTTGGTTGCCAGTGTTCAAATCGCTTCTTATGACATGGTCCGTATTGGTGACTGGATTGAAATGCCATCTTTAAATGCAGACGGCGATGTCATTGATATGTCATTACATACAGTGACCGTACAGAACTTTGATAAGACCTTTACAACCATTCCAACAAATAAACTGGTGACTGACACCTTTAGAAACTGGCGTGGGATGAGTGAGTCAGGCTGCCGTCGTATTAAACGTTCACTGTTCCTAGATCAAAGTAGTGTTCACTTCATGTCTGATGCAGAACAACAAAAGCTCAAAGACTTCTTGTTACTTGATCAGTACCTCGATGCTAAGAAATCTGAAATTGAAGAGTTCAATAACCACTTGAGTAATCAGTCTCAGTATAATCAACGTCGTTTAACCAATCTTGGGACATTCCGTGCTTATGTTGAGTTTTACTTACGTCAGCATCAAGGGATTGCCCAAAACCAAACTATTTTGGTACGTCAAATGCAACCAACCAGTGAAGGCTTACCATTAGAAATCTATGCATTTACCAATACCATTGCATGGGCTTCGTATGAAGCAATTCAGTCTGATATTTTTGATCACTTGATTGCAATTATTCCTGAATTTGGCTTGAGAATTTATCAAGCACCATCAGGTCACGATTTTCAGTTACTCTCTACTGAACAAACCGATAAAGCCTAATCTAGCTCAATAAAAAAGCACCGTCAGGTGCTTTTTTATTGATTGATCTCAAAGTACTTCTTACACCCTTGCATCCACTCCGCTGATACTGGTGGCTCTTTTGGGTTTTCTGTATTTGCTAATTCACAATCTGCTGGATTGTTTAATCCATTGTCTCTCGGAAAAAAATAACCATAATAGCCATCACTATTCTTCTGATAACCACCCGTTTTTTTATAATCCCAGTAGAAGTAACTGGCAAAAGCCAATGCCATCCCTAACATGACAAAGAGCAATCCTTTTAAACTCATCCATCGCTCTAAATTGATTTTTCAACATTATAAACAAATTTATTAAACATTTAGGGATAAGTTTTACTTCTAGAAAAGAAAATGGCGCATAAAAAAGCCCCAATCAAATTTGGAGCTTTTTACGGTCTTTAGGAATCAGTCCCACTCTAGCTGAAACTGAATATTGGTATTGGTAAAATTAGGATTTAAGAAAACTCTATAACCTGCTTCCTTTAATTCAGTTACAACAATATCCGCATCTTCGCTACTGACTTCATGTTTTGAAAATTGTTGTAAGGCATCTCGATCACCGTCACTGGCTCTTAATTTAATCGTACTGGAAATTTTTGAGAGAATTTTATCTACTGTTAACTTTTTAACATTTGCATTAGAAATTGCAGTCGCTCGTGATGCAGGTAACAAAACTTCTTCGTTCACCGTATTCCGCCTGTAATATCAGAATAAGAAAAAAATTATAATATGTTCTATTTCCAGTTTTTCAAGTCCATAAAGTCAACTAAACGACAGATTTTGGCGCGCAAATACAAGAATAACAATTTTATGGGCTAAATAAGCAAATGGAAGTACTTTGACTCGCCTACTGACTTCTGATCAGCGGCTTCATTTGCACATTTTTCTGTGGTGGAATAACCATCTGAACGCGTTTATTCGAGCTACCACGAGCCTCAACATCACCTATGGTTAAATTATATCTTAGCGTTTCACCTGAAATACTGGAGCCATCCATGATAATGGATGCATTACCTTTTAATACAATTTCAGTTGCTGAAGTGCTGTACTCAACGCGGTTGGCCTTACCATAAACCATTCCCTTTTCTTCACTCACTTTTTGCTGAAATCTGACAGGGCTTCCCATAAGCGCAAGTTGATAAGGCTGGCCATTTTTCAAAGTTCCTATGGCTTTAGCCGCTTGGATATCAATCGTACCTTGTTTAATTTGGATATTAGAAGCCGAAAAGGAACTTTGATTTGGGCTATAAAGCGTATCTGTAGCTTCAATATAAATCGACTGCTGAAAGTCAGACTCAAGCGCATAAATATATGTACTGCACATCAAAATTGATGTAATCGAAACAATTTTCTTCATCATGATATTATTTTAGATCAATGCATTTATAAACGGCTGATCTTAGCACAAGATGAGATTAATTCTTATTTGAAATAATTAAATGAGCGTAAATACTGACTCTAAATATGCGAAAATTCCTGATGGGTAAAAATAAGAGAGGAAAATCTCCTCTCTAAGCCAGTCTATTGACAATTGATATCCAGTTTTTCAACATAATAATCAGTCGATACTTTTAAATCAGACATCAACTTCTCTTTGCTATAGTCCTTAGGTGCAAGTTTTAGTAAAGCAGGAATATACTTTGATTCATATAGATTAGGATAATCTTTGCAAAGTACACGTGTCTGCTCTTGTTTTGGTGTATCTGGATTATCCAAGATGTCCATGTATTCGGAGATTTTATTGTCCACGACTTCAAAACTTTCTTGCGCCTTCTCACTTTTAACTTCAGGCTGCTTGTTACAACCAACAAATAAGATGGAGATTAAGCCTAGAGATAGAATTCTGATTTTCATAACAATGCTGCATACGATAAATTCATAGAAATCCGCCATTGCGGGTCATTTGTTCTAATTTATCATTAAAGTACGACACCGCAGATATCTTTTGTACCAGTTGGGTAAGAAAAATTTAACAGTGTATGATCAAAAAAAAATTCTATGGATGTTCCGCCAGTACTCACTTCGTGATTCAAATCATTCTATTAAAAAATTAGGTAAATGATGAAAATAGAAGTGGCTTTTAATTTAAAAAACCACTTCCAGTCTAAGTATTAATTATAAATAAATCTCAGGTGGATACGGCGTATCATCGCTAATTGGCGTATACAGTGTATTTTCGACAAAGAATCCATTCGGTGCCTGTACAGTATCAATCGTCACAGAATCCTGCATCACTTGCGGATAGGCCCAGATAAACTGCTTCATCAGTCCTAAAGGATTATTATTCTTCATATCTCCAAATACACGCTGCCAAATTGGTGTTCGATAAGGCTTAGTGTTATCAAATCCATAGAGGTGAGCAATTGAGGAATCAGGAACAAATCCTGCTAAATAAGCCACTTTATCAGCTGGGTAGTTCAAATCTTGTGTAGGAATCTCTGAAACCGCCTGATGAGCCAAGCCTAAACGCGCTTCCAAAATCCAGTCATAGGCTTCCGTCATGATATAATCGAAATTCGGATAACTATAGTGCTCACTTGGATAATTGATATCTGTCGCCAAGGTTTCAATCGGTGTGCGAATCGTTGGAAAGAAAATCAGTGGACACACTTTTGCTGTTGGATACTTGGTTTTAATCACTATACGAATATCTCGACATGTCTGTCCTAGTTTATTGCGTAACCAAGCCTTAAACTCATCATATGGTGTGCCTGTTTTATTTACTGCATCATAAATCGTGCCCAAGTCTGGTGCATACAATCCCGTGTCTGCGTTAAATGCCAGTTTAGTTGGATAATCATAGACACATGGTAAATCTGTACCCTGATTATACCACCACCAAGGTTCACCAATTTGCATATTTACAGGGCAGCCGCCTACAGCCATCGTATCAGCAAACTCAATAAACGCTTTATGTAGATAAGCAAGTGCATTTTGATCACACGGGCTAAAGAAATAACTTGGCGGTTCATACCCCGTACGGCCTAAATTACTATTCCAATCGCGCTGTGCCCAGAATTCATTTGCGCCCAATGAGTACATTTCAAAACTGACACCAAATACAGGCTGCATCCCAGCATTTTGCAATGCTTGAGCAAAACGCTCATGCCATTTACGTGTACATGGATTTACAACAGATTGATTGGTCACCAACGTATCTGGAATTTGCCATTTATTAATACTACTGTTCCAAGACATTTCAGGATACTTTGACATACCACAATAATGATTGATCAAACCGTGATAGCCCAAAGCCTGCATATTATCGACCAAGCGCTGTGGATTCAGATCATAATGGTCATCGTAGCTGGTACAGATGCCGTAGTCATGTTGCGGAACAGAAACGCGCTTGAGCGTAAGTTTGGCATTTGGCCCTGTGGTTACCGAATTCGTTAAACGAATATAGCCATCTTCGACTTGGGCTAAAGGCTGGGTAGAATGCCCATTATAACTGCTCGTAAAACCTGAAAACGAAATTCGCTGAATGTTGGTGACAGGAAAAGACTCTGTTGCTGAAAACCCCGCTTTGACTGTATTCCAATTGATATGAATATGTGCCGAGCGAGATGCTGGCTGATTTGCATAGTTAAACAAGACAATGTAAGCAACCTTGTCTTCACCATTGGCTTTGTATTGCACAGTAAGTGTCGGTGTTAATGTTGGATTATTTAACATTGGCATAGATGCCGAGAGTTCAATATCAAAATCCCAAATCACACCGCTGTAATCATATTTAGTTTCATAAGCCAAAAACTTATGATCTTTCGCATCATATGAATCCCAAATAATCCCTGCAAGATCGGTTGTGGTACGTGAGCGAAATGATGCTTCAAAGCCATTCCCATAATTGGTAATTGCAAACGACATGGTCTGTGGACCATCAATGCGCCAGTACTTTGGACTAAAACGATTAATCATTGAGGTTTGGATGCTAATTGCGGGAGTTGTTTTTAAATTTTTTTGTTTATATTCAAAAGTATTTGTCATTTTTTAAATGCTCTCATTAATCACTGAATCTTTATCTTAAGCGATCGTGATTTTTTGACTGTTTGCATGAGTAAGGATTGATCAAAAAGTACGCATTTATTTCGACTTTATGTAAAGCTAAACTGAATCAGATCAATAAAAAAGCTCATCTTGTGACGAGCTCTTTTATTGCAAAAACGGATTCTTAGAAATTGTAACGAATGCCCACTTTATAAGTGATTCCATCTAGATCTAACACATCAGACGCGGTGCTCTCACAAAAATAACCTGTACATGCATCGTCAAAGTTTTCGATGTACAGCCATTTATATCCAAGTCCCACATAGCCTGCAATATCCTTTTGAATATAGTGACCTAATTCAAAATCAATCGGCAAAGTTACATAACGCAGTTTAGTATCATAGTCATCTGCATCAAGCCATGCATAACCAATACCAATACTTGCATTCGCATAAGTATTATTTTGATTATAAAATTTATAGCCACCTTTAACATTGATTTCAGTGCTGTGCCAATCTGAACTTTTTTGGTAATTCAATCCAAATGTTGTACTTAAGGTATCCAAGGCTGTAAATGTAACGCCTGTACCAAAGCCATTTAATTTCTCATGACCATCAATCGCATCCGACTGCAATCTAGAGCCATAATATTCTGCAAATACAGAAGTCTGAATTCCGCTGCTCGTCTCACTACGATAATTCTGATCTATGGGTTGGACTGTACGCTGTCCAAGCTCTTGAGGTGTCCCATAATTGACTTGTAAAGGTGTATCTGCCCACCCATTTACGCCCATGAGAGATACTGCTACTCCCATCACCCCGACAAATATTTTTTTCATCCTAATGCCTATTTTTATTTGAATTTAAGAGCTTAGAGAATAATTTATTTTCAATTTTTTAAAAATCATTTTTTTTAAAGACTATCAATAAAAACAAGAAACCGACATCTGGTCGCCCTTATATCGTTGTGTAATTTTAACACAAAACCATGTTCAGCCCTAAACTCACCGTATTGTTGTCTCATAGACACACTGAATAATATCTCCAAGAGATTTATTATCTTCGTTAACTTTACAGTTCAATTTTTTTATGTTGTATTAAGCCACATGCTAATTCATTAATAAAAAACATATTTTTTCATATAACCTATATAGGAAAAAAATGACAAATATTCTTCCATTGCGTTCATTTTTGCTACCCCACTATTTTATTACTGCAAAAAAACGTCATAATTGTCAATTTAGGGTCGGCTTTTACAATTTCAAAGTATACAAAAAAAATTGATTATTAAAACTTAGTTATTGATTAAATTAAATAAAAACTTAAAAACAGAATTATATAAATAATTATTAATGCTTGTCACAAAACACACAAAAAAGGCCAATCGAAATGTAACCGTCAGTTGACTAAAGCTTACAAATTGCATTATAAAATTAGAGTATTTTTCATTTATTTGTGAAATTTAAACCTGAAAGTTGACAAAATAATGATGCAAGATTCAGTATTGCCAATTTCAGAGTTATTCTCAGCTCAAACTTATAAATAAAAGTGACGCGCTGCAAGCAGTGAGAAATACATTAATGAATACCTATAGCATTTTATTTATTTAATATTCAATTAATTTTAATTTAATAAATCATTAAGCTATTTCCGTATTCTATTAATTATTGAGATACCTTTTATAGGAGAAAAAAAATGTATCAAAAACGGCAAAAAGATGCAGCAATCGACTATATCAAAACTGAAATTGATATGTTAATTGATCTTGACAATTCTGATGAAATCATTAAGAGCAAAAATCATCTTGAAATGACGCTGCTATTATTGGTCAAATTAGAGATATTTGGTTGGGATCAAGCCCAAACTTTAGCTAGAGAACTCAG
The DNA here is from genome assembly GCF_000369845.1 of Acinetobacter higginsii. NCBI lineage: Bacteria > Pseudomonadati > Pseudomonadota > Gammaproteobacteria > Moraxellales > Moraxellaceae > Acinetobacter > Acinetobacter higginsii. The sequence continues at coordinate 278,977 of NZ_KB850214.1, forward strand.
TGTAACAAGTAGGACCGCAATTGACTGCTTGGAACATATGAAAAAAATAGCATAAGCGCAAGCAACTAAGCATCAAGAACACATTTCCAAGCAACTAGAATGAATAAACGCTCAAAATCAATGATGAAAATGAGCGTTTTAATTTTCAAGTGCCACTACTCGAACCTAAATCAAATTACTTCTAAACATTTAGTTCATCTGTTTTTTGTTATGGGCAGATCTCTTTATCTAAGCGTCTAGAAACCCAGTCAATAAAAGCTGTTTTATTACGAAATTGGGGTGTATTAAACAAGTTAATATCCAATTCAAAATGATCAAAATTCAGTAGCTTATACACTCCACCACCTAAAGGAATTAAACCAGTATGCGGGTATTTAATTGCTTTTAGCGCATTTCTCAAAAATAATGCTTTGATTTGTATGTCACTGTTTTTATAGGATTGATAGCTTTGAGAGTTTATGAATAGCTCATATTCTCGATCTAAAGTTTGAACAATTTCAGAAAAAAACACTTTATGCTCCTTTATTATTGGAATTATTTTTATACCACATAAAAATAAAAAGCCCATCATTTGATAAGCTTTTGTACAATTAAACATAAATTCTATTGAATACTTAATTCATCATCTTTAGCAACAATGACGGAAGTGAGCATTGGAACACCAAGAATAATCGGAACCATGATAATCCATAAATCCGTAGTCAACTTACTGGAAAAGAAGAAATGAATCACAAGAGCGACCAGAGCCAATACTGTGAATAAAACACCCATGAATCGGACTGCAAATTTAACAAGCACTTTTTGGTTCCTTATGATTCTAATACATATAAACAGTATACGCCTACTCTAGGAGTTAGGGCATTTTCTTTTTCTATTGCACTATAAAACCAACATATATATTTCTAAAGTTCAAAAAAGCCCAACATGAAGTGGGCTTTTTTAAACTAAAATTATTTCGCTTCGTTTACCCCAACGATAAACTGGCTGCAATTTGAACCTGCAGAAGCATTTGCCAGCTGTTTTTCAGAAAACTGAAATTTGGAAGCAACAGATTGATAGTCTTTCTTAAGACTTTGTCCAGTCAGTGTGCCTAACTGTTTAACCTGTTCTGGCGTTAATAATTCATTTTCAACCGCTTGATTCATCATGACACAAGCTGTAGTCATTGCATCATAACGTGCTGCAGTCTTTGAATAACCGAATGAACCGATTAAACCACCAATAACTAAACCGATAAGTAAAGATAAAATAATATGCTTTTTATTCATTTAAGTAACCTAGACAACCAATAAAAAATTAAGCAAATAAATATATTCACTTTTTCAAAATAAACGATTCGTTTTCTGTTTTTATTGTAGAGCGCTTTGCGGGATTTAAGCTACGAAATGTAACTTCTTATGAATTCAGCAACTTTATGGTTCCTGCGCGATAAGAGCGTCTTGATATTGCATTTCTCTAGCGTATTCATGATTGAAATTCTAAATTTTGCTGCAGCAAGCGTATAAAAAGTACCCTTTTAGATCCCATTCAGACAAAAAAATAATTTTTCTCAATTTCATGTGAAATCCATGGCAGCAACATGCCTTCTCAAATAAACAATCATTAAATTAAATGCTTAAATTTACTGTAATTTTACTCTTTGTTTACTTAAATATTTTGCAACAACTATTTAGATGCAGCAATGTTTAATTGTTAACCACATCACATATTTTAAAGCTGTTTTTTTTAATTTAATCTAGCGCCCTCAGAGAGCCTTTTATGCTCTTAACGGTTCATACTTTAAGGATATCTATGGATTTCATTCTTAATCCAACATATACGCTCATGCTAGCGGTGTTGGTCCTCTACGTAGGACGCATTTTAAACAAGCACATCCCGTTTTTAACAAAATACAATATCCCAGAGCCTGTTGCAGGCGGTTTAGTCGGCGCAATTATTTTTTACTTAATCCATCAATTTGCGGGTTATACAATTTCTGTAAATAAGCCAATGCAAGACACTTTTATGCTGATGTTTTTCGCATCCATTGGTTTAAGTGCTAATTTCGCCAAACTCAAAGAAGGTGGCAAACCATTAATCATCTTCTTAATTGCAATTTCCTTCTTTGTCATCATTCAAAATGGCGTTGGTATGGCAATTGCCTCTGCCGTAGGCCTTGATCCATTGATGGGTGTTGTTGCAGGTTCAATTGCCTTAGTCGGTGGCTTAGGTACTGCGGGTGCTTGGGGTCCAATTTTTGAAACCAAATATGCAGTTGAAGGCGCATTACCAATGGGTATTGCGAGTGCAACTTTTGGTATGGTGGTTGGCGGTTTAATGGGTGGTCCATTAGCGCGTTATCTTATTCGTAAGCATAATCTGGCGTCACCTTTAAACGCTGAAATACGCGAAGAAAATAAAGATGCCCCGCTTACTGATAGCGAATACACATTTGAAGCACCACAGAAAGTTCGTTTGATCACTGCAGACAACGCAATTGTCACCTTAGGTATGTTTGCATTTGCGCTAGCGTTTGCAGAAACAATGAAGAACCTGACGATTGGTACTGCAATTGAATTGCCTACCTTTGTCTGGGCATTGGGCGGCGGTATTCTGTTACGTAATGTGTTAGAAACAGGCTTAAAACAAGAAATCTTTGATCGTTCAATTGATGTATTTGGTAACACTGCCCTCGCGCTTTTCCTCGCCATGGCACTGGTATCATTAAAACTCTGGCAACTCGCAGACCTTGCAGTTCCAATGATCATCTTGTTGATTGCTCAGTCTATCGCAATGTGGGTCTTTGCAGTTTATGTTTCATTCCGTGTGATGGGGAAAAACTACGATTCAGCAGTACTAGCTTCTGGTCTGTGTGGTTTTGGTATGGGGGCAACACCAAATGCGATTGCAAATATGCAAGCCATTACCAACATGTATGGTCCTTCACATAAAGCATTCCTGATTGTTCCTCTTGTCGGTGCATTCTTTATTGATCTGGTAAACGTTGTTGTTATTCAAAGTATCTTACAAATCTTTGGTTAATTGCTAAGTCATAGATTGACTGCTTGATTAAGTTTATTAAAACCATATCTTCAAATGATATGGTTTTTTTATGTATGGCATTTCAAGCTTCAAAGTGAGAAGTTCTTGCTATTTTATCTTTAGAATCTCTAGATCAGTTTTTTTTGTCCTATAAGCACATGGTGAACAATTTTACTCAATGCTAAAAATTACTTATTCAAATTGATTCGTAATTTTATATTGGGTGACAGGAATGATCACAGAAAATCATCAACTAAAAGCAAGAAAAGTTTATTTCGATTTTTCGGAATCTTCTGTTTGTTGGATGCCAAATGACCCGCTATGCTCTCACATTGCCAATGGTATCAATATGTTGTTACCTGCAGGTGAATTTTGGTTTTGTCGAGTTTTTAATAAAGCACTCCCTTATGTAACTGATGAAAACCTAAAACAAGAAGTTATCGGATTTGTTCGTCAAGAAGCTGCTCATGCCCGTGCCCACGAAAAAGCACAAGATTTCTTGAGAGAAAATGGTTATGACATTCAAGATCCATTAAATCGTGCTCACTTTATTTTTAATATTCTTCTCGGTGACAAACCTTTAGGGATACCGTTCCTCAAGAGTGAAAAGTTGGAGGAATACTGGTTGTTGTTCCGAGTTGGTGTTATTGCTGCAATCGAGCACTTTACTGGAACCATTGGACAATGGACACTCGATAGCAAGTCTTGGGATACAGCAGATCCAGCTATGACTGACTTATTTCGCTGGCATCTTGCCGAAGAAGTTGAGCATCGTTGCGTTGCCTATGACCTTTTTGAGCATTTACTCACCAACAAATTTGGCTTCTATGTCTCTCGACAAGTGATTATGATGGGTGTATTCCCTCTGTTTATTTTCTTCCTTGCAGATTTTGCGCGTAGCCTTGGACAACAAGATCTAGAGCATCAAGATATCCAAAAATTAATGCGTCGCGGATTCTTTAGATTTATCCGCGAATTTGAAAAAACTGCAACACAAACAGATAATCTGCCAACCATTAAATATTTATGGAAAGCAACTTTACGTTGGACATCTCCAAAATTTAACCCAATCCATGAAGGCGATACTGAACAGGCATTGGCATATATGGCCCGCTCACCAGCAGTACAATATTTCGAACAAATGACTCAAAACTCAGGCAAGACGCCTGTAGCAAGTTAATTTTTTGCAATATCCTTCATCAGTATCATACTTTTCAATTTCACACCCTTAATTCGTTAAGGGTGTTTTTCTTCAAGACTCGAGCTTAAACGGGTAATCCCCCCTAAAAATAATAGGATCTAAAAGTAGAATTTTCTCTTAAGATACGAGCAGGAGATTCTGCATGAAAACATCTAAATTTACTGACAGTCAGATCATGTCCATCTTGAAACAGGCAGAATCTGGCACACCTGTAGCGACCCTTTGCCGTGAACACGGCATGAGTAATGCTACCTTTTATAAATGGCGTGCCAAATATGGTGGTATGGATACATCATTAATGGCTCGACTGAAAGAGCTAGAAGCCGAAAATACCAGACTTAAAAAGATGTATGCGGAAGAGCGATTAAAGGCCGAAATCATCCAGGAAGCGATGGCAAAAAAGTGGTAAAGCCATCTTGCCGGCGTAAGATGGCACAACAGGCAGTTGCCCAGCATGCCATTAGTATTCGTTTGGCTTGTAAAGCATTTGGTATTAGTGAAACCTGCTACCGCTATCAAGCCAATCTCAGCGATGACAATGCACTCATTGCTGAACAGCTCATTGAACTCACTGAGGAAAATTCCGATTGGGGCTTTGGTTTGTGCTTCTCGTATTTACGGCATGTTGAGAGTTGCTGCTGGAATCACAAGCGGGTTTACCGCATTTACTGTGAGTTGGCACTGAATCTGCGTATTAAACCGAGAAGAAGACTAAAACGGCATGCGCCTGAACCATTGAAAGAACCAATCCGAGAAAATCAGGTTTGGTCATTAGATTTTATGCATGATCAGCTTTCCGATGGTCGCAAGTTTCGATTATTGAATGTGATTGATGATTACCGCCGCGAAGGCCTAGCCATTGAAGCAGGGTTCTCATTGCCCACAATCAGGGTTATTCGTACGTTGAATCAATTGCTGGAGTGGCGAGAAAAGCCGTTAGTTATTCGGTGTGACAATGGCCCGGAGTTTATCAGTCACGAATTTGTGCGCTGGGCTACTGAGCACGGTATTCGTATTGAATATATTCAACCGGGTAAGCCACAGCAGAATGCGTATATTGAACGCTATAATCGGACCATACGTTATAGTTGGCTGAGCAAGCATTTATTTGATACTTTGGATGAAGTACAAGATTATGCAACAAACTGGTTGTGGCATTACAACCATGAAAGACCACATCAAGCTAACAAAGGAAAGCCACCTCTAATGGCTGCTTAACCTCTACTTTTAACTTCGGTTATTTATGGGAGGATTACCAACGCACAGCAGTTAGAAATAATAACTAACAGTTACTTAACAAGGAAATTTGGTTTGTTTTAACTCATTTTTAAGTACTGCATAATTTTTTTGTGCTTCATTTTGAGTAAAATTAAATTCATCTTTGGCCATCACACTTTCAGCAGCATCCTGCATATAGCCCTGATACTCAGAGGTGGTCCCACATGTTTGAACAACTAAAAGCTTATTTATAAGTGATACTCTGCTCTAGTTAAGCTACCTTATTTTGTTGTGGTAGCTGGTCATAGTAAAACTCATCTGGAGTCATTTTGTCCAGACTCGAATGAGGTCGTTTCAAATTATAAAATTCAAAATATGCGTTTAATTGCTTCTTCGCATCCAAAACATTGCTGTAGGCTTTGAGATACACCTCTTCATATTTAACGCTCCGCCATAATCGTTCAACCATCACATTATCAACCCATCGACCTTTACCATCCATGCTGATTTGGATGTCATTTGATTTCAATACATCAATAAATGCATCACTGGTAAACTGACTGCCTTGGTCTGTATTAAATATTTCAGGTCGACCATATTTTTCAATAGCTTCATTTAATGTTTCTATGCAAAATGTAACCTCCATACTAATCGATACTCTATGCGCAAGTACCTTGCGGCTATGCCAATCAATCACAGCACATAAATAAACAAAGCCTTTTGCCATAGGGATATACGTTATATCCGTAGACCACACTTGATTACTGCGCTGAATAGCCAATCCTTTGAGCAGATATGGATATTTGCGGTGAGCTTGATTAGCCTGGCTTAAATTTGGTTTGCAATATAACGCATTAATGCCCATTTTCTTCATTAAAGTACGTGTATGACGTCGTCCTATATGATGTCCTTGACGATTCAACAAATCACGCATCATACGGCTACCTGCAAAAGGGTATTGCATATGTAACTCATCCATACACCGCATCAGCTTCAGATCTGATGCACTCACAGGTTTTGGGCGATAGTAATAACAACCACGGGAGACTTTCAGCAGCTGAGCTTGCTTAGATACTGAAATCTGAAGTGAGTCATCGATTAACTTTTGTGGTTGAAGCGGCCCAGTTTCTTCAACACACCTTCTAAAAAATCAATTTCTAATGCCTGCTCACCGATTTTTGCATGTAGTTTTTTTAGATCGATGGGTGGTTCTGTTGGAGCTTTTGATTGATCGAAAGCTTGCGAGGAAGCTGAAATCAGTTGATTTTTCCAGTCGATAATTTGGTTTTGATGAACATCAAATTCAGCACTCAATTCAGCAAGTGTTTTTTCTGCTTTAATCGCAGCAAGTGCTACCTTAGCTTTAAAATCATTTGAATGATTTCTTCTTGGTCTACGTGCCATAAAATACTCCATATATTGATGTTTATAACATCATTTGGGGAGCAAAATATCACTTATAAGTGTTGTTCAAATTTCCTGATCCACCTCTCTCTAAATAATGTTCCATAATGAGCTTATGTAGATTTACTTTACTCTTCTCAACCAAGCATTCTTTTTGCTTTGCCTCTAACTGCTCATTTTTCGACTTTACTTTTCCTCTCAAACCATATTCAAATTGAATTTGATCATCTATAGATTTGAAATAAACATCAGATAAATTAACGTAATCATCTTTAAAGTTCTTAGCATCTGCAGTACGACATATACCGAATAAAAACATAAGTATAACTATAGATATTATTTTCATCACCGTTTCTATATATATTAATTTTCACTTATTATAACATCATATTGCACAAAAAACCGCCTTAAAATCAAACACCAATATGTTTAAAAACACAAAACAAAGCATGAAGAATAACTAAATAAAAACTTATTTAATATCTACCTATTTTAAATGACTACACTTAGTTATAAGACATACTTTCTAATCAAAAAGTCACATCAATATTCTCTATGTATGGATGAGGCTATATCTAATGCATCTCTTCCAATCTCAACTACAATTTCAACTAAATCTACTGGATTAAAATTAATTGAATTCACCACCGAACTCTGTGGCTGCTGATCTTCATTTTCTAATTCCTTTATTTTATTATCTTGGCTATTCGTTTCTACCATTACCTATTAGTGAAGCCATTTAATTCATAAAAAAGTAGTATATTATCAAGGGTGTAATTCTTGAGCTTGGTGATTAAAACAACCTCACTATCTTTATAAATTACATCCTTACTATTTCTATCATCTATTCATCTAATAGTTTTTCTTCACTTAAAATAGAAGCTTGATCTATTGTCTGTTTCCTTTCTCATCATTTATTTTCTTTTACCATCTTTTGGCAGCTTTTCTGCTATCCTACAGGGGTGAGCTGAATCGTACTGTATAATTAGAGGAAATGCGGCATGCTGCAATGGTTTGAAAAATTAGTTGATCCCTATCCAACGAAAGACTTAAACAAACCATTACCAACCACTTTTTTTGCTTTCGTTTGGCAATCAACCAAAGGCATCCGCCCTTATCTCTTTATTCTGATTGCATGTACTGCAGCCGCAGCAAGCTTCGAAGCACTATTTTTCTCTTATATAGGCAAATTGGTCGATTGGCTAACACAAAGTCACCCGAGTACGTTTTTAGCAAATAACCAACAAAACCTCACCATCCTGATTAGCATCCTTTTTGCCAATATCTTCTTTGTCAGCCTGCAATCTGTAGTGAAACATCAAGTTTTGTTTAGTAATTTCCCAATGCGCATGCGTTGGCGCTTCCATAATTTGTTATTACAACAGAGTCTAGACTTCTTCCATACTGACTTCGCAGGGCGTCTTTCTGCCAAAGTGATGCAAACTGCTTTGGCTGTGCGCGAATTCTGGATGATTCTAGGTGACATGCTGGTTTATGTACTGATCTACTTCATTACGATTAGTGTGGTCTTAGGCTCCATTTCTCCTGTACTTATTATTCCTTTAATGTTGTGGCTGGTTTTTTTCATTGTGATTGCCAGCTATTTTATCCCCCGTTTAGGTAAAATTTCCAAAAAACAAGCGGATTCACGTGCTGTCATGACAGGCCGTATAACGGATGCTTATACCAACATCCAAACTGTAAAACTTTTTGCGCATGCAGGCCGTGAAAGCCAATATGCCAAAGAATCCATGCAAGAGTTTATGGTGACGGTTTATAAGCAAATGCGTTTAGGGGTCAAATACGAAATCAGCATTCGTTTACTCAGTGCATTCCTATACATTGGTGTTATTGGCACTTCAGTTTGGTTATGGACGCAAGGTCAAGCTGCTATCGGGGTGATTGCAGCAACCACGGCGATGGTACTGAAGCTAGACAGTATGGCTGAGTTTTTAATGTGGCATGTCACCATGCTGTTTGAGAATGTCGGTACCATTCAGGATGGCATGACAACTTTAGGTAAACAGATCCAGATTCAAGACAAGAAAGATGCGACTGAATTAAAAGTTCAGCATGGTGAAATTCGATTTGAGGACGTTAGCTTTGCTTATAACCAAAAAAATGTCATCGAGCATTTTAATTTAACCATTAAACCTGGTGAAAAAATTGGGGTTGTCGGGCGTTCAGGGGCAGGTAAATCGACACTGATTCAATTACTGCTTCATTTCTACGATATCAACCAAGGTCGTATTTTGATTGATGGTCAAAATATTCATGATGTAACCCAAGACAGCTTACGCGCCAATATTGCATTAGTCACGCAAGATACCTCTTTATTACACCGCACTGTTGCTGAAAATATTAAATATGGACGCCCAAATGCGACTGAAGCGGAAGTGCAACTTGCGGTTAAAAAAGCCAGAGCAGAAGAATTCATTCCCCAACTGACAGATCAGAAAGGTCGCGTTGGATTTGATGCCTACGTTGGTGAACGTGGTGTGAAACTCTCTGGTGGACAGCGTCAACGTATTGCAATATCGCGTGTTTTCCTCAAAGATGCACCGATTCTCATCCTTGATGAAGCAACCAGTGCGCTTGATTCGGAAGTTGAAGCAGCAATTCAAAGTAGTTTAAATGACTTGATGGTTGGCAAAACAGTCATTGCAATTGCGCACCGTTTATCTACTATTGCTCAAATGGATCGTCTTATTGTCCTTGATCAAGGTCGAATTGCTGAACAAGGAACACATGAGGAATTGATTGCTAATGATGGCTTGTATGCACAATTATGGAAACGCCAAACAGGTGGTTTTTTAGTTGAACAGCGAGTGACTCAGGACACAGAATAATGTTGTATTTAGAAGACTTAAATATTGGTGATCGTTTTACAAGCCGCGAATATGAAATGACACTTGAAGAAGTGAAACAATTTGCAGGTCAATACGATCCCCAACCTTTTCATTTGGATGAGCAAGCAGCAGCAGAACATCCTATATTTCAAGGATTAGCCGCAAGTGGTTGGCATACTTCTGCGGTGACCATGCGCTTATGGACGGAATGTTTTCCCGTTGCAGGTGGTCTGTTAGGCACTGAATCAAGCTTACGTTGGCCTCGACCAACCCGTGTTGGCGATAAAATTCATGTAGAGATTGAAATTACTGCAATTGTGCCATCTAAAACCAAAAATGATCGTGGTATCGTCAGCTACGTAACACAAGCTTTGAACCAATATGGTGATGTGCTATTAATATCAACAACCAAAATTATGGTGTTTAGAAAACCAACTTGATTCTTGAATATTCGGTGACTCTTTTGTCCAACAATTTTTATGATTGATTATTTTTTTTCATGTAAAGATGTTTAAGACTTAAATGTTTAAAAGATATTGGCAAAATTGATGAGCGCCACGGAAAGCACATGAAAACAACCTCAACTCGTCAAGATCAAGGAATACCAGGCGTCTATGGCTTATTGCTATTAGATGTCGTTTCTCGCTGGGGATATAGCGATGAAACATTGTTTGCACCGTTTCACTTAACCAGCGAACAACTGGCTGATCCAAACTATCGAATTCCAACACCGATTGCGAATGAATTGGTGAAACACTCTTTGCGCCTTACCGGTGAAAGCACACTGGGCTTTCATCTAGGTACGCAGATGCGTATTTCCATTCATGGTTTTATTGGCTATGCCATTATGACGGCGCATGACATTACCGATGCAATTGCACTGGCAAGCCGTTTCATTCAGTTACGCCTTCCCTTTTTACAGCTCTATTTCTCGACTTTCGGCCCTAAAGCAACTTTACAACTACAATGTGATATTGAAGTTGAGCCATTGCGTACTGAAATCATTTTAGGCTTAACCATTGGTATTATGACCATGGCAAAAGCCTTAACCGGAATTGATGACCTCAGCGGTGAAGTTGATCTGGACTTTCCTGAACCTACTGGCTTTGAAAAATATAAAGATCGATTAACCAGTACAGTACGCTTTAATCAGCCCCATCTGATTTCAAGCTTCGATAAAAAATATCTCGGCTTAAAAATGGTCAATGCAGATCCTATTGCCAGCCAGATTGCTATTAACCAATGCGAAACTGAACTTTCAGCGCTAGGCGAACGTCGCCGTTTAGCAATGCGGGTGCGTGATATTTTAACCAATTCAGAACAGCACTATCTGAGTATCGAAAGTGTGGCTGAACGCTTGCATATGTCAGATCGTACCTTGAAGCGCCAATTGGCTGCGGAAGGCACATCATTCTCTACGCTCGTGGATGAAGTTCGATATCGTCACGCAACCTCTTTGCTGTCTCGAACCGATTATAGTTTGGAGCAAATTGCTGATGAACTCGGTTATTCCGATGTCGCGAATTTCAGCCGAGCATTTAAACGTTGGAGTGGTCGTAGCCCGAGTAACTGGCGTAAAGACCCTTACTTATAAGTTCACGAAAGCTTTTGTTTTTATTGAAAAGCATGTATAAACCAAATAAAAATGATACGACAGATTGTTAAGGAGTTGTCATGAATCATCCAGCAGAATTGAAATATGCACGTACGCATGAGTGGGTAAGAATTGAGGGCGACCTCGTTGTTACAGGGATTACTGACCATGCACAAGATGAGTTGGGTGATTTAGTGTATGTGGAAACCCCAGAAGTGGGTAGCCATGTCACTGCAACCGAACAAGCAGGCATTGTTGAATCTGTGAAAACAGCCTCTGATATTCACGCACCTGTTTCTGGAACCGTGGTTGAAGTGAATACTGACCTTGAAGATGATCCTGACTTTGTCAATGACGAGCCGTATGGTAAGGGTTGGATCTATAAGATTAAGCCAGACAATATGGCTGATGTTGAAAAATTGCTTTCAAATAGCGAATACGAATCAGGTTTATAATTTTTATAAATCAGACCAATCTATTTGGATTGATCTATTAAAAAAACCGAGTTAAACCTTAACTCGGTTTTTTTTATTTTTTAGAACATTGACTATTTCACTAAAAGCCAAGCATCCTGCCAGTTCGAGCCTGTGCCAGGTACGTATTGATGCGCTTGAATGGTACACCAACCACTATAAGGAAAAGGCTTGCACTGATATATCCGTCCATCACCGCCCAAGACCTTGGTCCCTGCTTTATATGTAGCAATACTCTTCGGATAAACAAAATCATAAGAACCACCACCACTGATCGGGGCACGCTCAATTTTGATTTCGACACGTTGGATGCCACTATTTAAACTACTATAAACATCATTTTTCCCGCTTACAGGCACAATCTCACCGTTGGTATTTTTAACGCCTGCGCGTAAGGAACTGTGTTCTCGATTAATCGCCTCCGCTAATAAGCGAGGCCAAACATTTCGATTGCCATTGGCAGTACTTGTAATCCGTAATTCTGTTTTTAAATTTGGATTTTCGCCATTCGCATCAAAGACTCGTGTAGATACACGATCATTTACCGATAAGTCATCAAGCGGATTAATATCACCAATATCATTCCAGCTTTGAACCGGTTTCGGGGGTTGTGGATCGACTGGTGTTGTTGGACTACCTGAACCGACATTTACATCAATAACATTATAAAAGGCATTACTGGTATCCCCGATATCCCAAACCGCTAGAATGACATGGTAGCCACTTCGGTCAGCAGGTACATAACAGCGATGTGTTTCTACACTGGCAGGTTTTTGGTACTTACCATCTACAGTACAAAAAGGATTTAGATCAAAAGAACTACGTGCTAAAAGTGTTGAAGAGTTCCACCCCTGTTTAGTGATGAAATAACGCCAGCCTTGAGTCACATGTTGTGCGGTAAACTGCCAAGTAAAGTCATTTGCACCTGTGGGCAAATTTGTTTTGACCCATCGTGTCGGTGATTGGGCATTCAATTCTGAAAATTGACTCAAATTGGCATTGGCAATCTGTCCATCTGGTGGTCCAGACTGCGGAAAACCTTTCGGAGCTTCTAAACTTTGTGGTTCCCACACAATACTGCCGCATTGGGTATTCTTATTTAACTTACATGCATAAGCTCGAGATTCTGGTTTAAGTACATAGCCATGTGCAAAAACCAATGAAGGTACAATAGGCAGTACCAATATTCCAATCGAGATTAAACTACGTCTAATAAAGTGATGCATCATCATTATTCTACCTTTGTCATATAACTTATTTATTGTTGTTAAGCATAGGTGTTCTTAAGACACCTCTTAGACCATAGGTGAGCTGCCTAGACAAGACAACCACCTACTCTGTAATGATCTGTAATACGTCAGTTGACTTGATCACAGGAATAAAAGCTTATGATGACCCGATCAAATTATGGCACCAATCCATTATTTCTCAGTGCAATCAAAAAAGCCTAATTCAATTTGAATTAGGCTTTTATCACAACTTAATTTTCAGGATTTAAGCAACATAATCCACTTGAATGCCATCGACTTCTGAAACCAAGTTTTCAAAAGAGAAAATCTCATCCAGTTGCGCTTGAGTCAGCAGACCACGCTCTAAAACCACCTCTTGAATGGTTTTATGTTCAGCAATACATTGTTTACCGATTTCATCACACAATGCATGCCCCAAGAGTGGATCAAGCAGCGTAATAATCCCGACACTACGCATCACTGCATCATGGCAAGCCTGTTCATTTGCTTTGATGCCACGTACACATTTTTCATCTAGACTTTGAATTGCATGTGTAAGTAATTCAATTGATTCATTCAATGAAATTGCAATCACAGGTTCCATTACATTGAGTTGTAATTGCCCCGCTTCTGCCGCGAAGGTAATGGTTAAATCATTACCAATCACTTTAAATGCAATCTGATTGACCACCTCAGGAATCACAGGATTTACTTTTGCAGGCATGATCGAAGAGCCAGCCTGTAATTCAGGTAACTGGATTTCACCTAAACCTGTCCGCGGTCCTGAACTGAGCAACCTTAAGTCATTGCTAATTTTGGAGAGTTTGCATGCTAGGCGTTTTAATGTACTGGATAAAATGATGAATACACCACAGTCACTGGTTGCTTCAACATAATCTTCTGCACCCACCAGATTCAAGCCTGTAATCTCTTTTAAACAGGAAACGGCTTTGATGGCATAACCTTTTGGTGTATTTACACCAGTGCCAATTGCAGTCGCACCCAAATTTACTTCAAGTAACATTTCTCGGGTACGCTTAATCAAACGCACATCTTCTTTTAATAAGGTCGCAAAAGCATGAAATTCCTGCCCGAGCGTCATCGGCACAGCATCTTGCAGCTGAGTACGGCCCATCTTTAATACATATCGGAATTCAATTGCTTTATTTTCAAATGAAGTAATCAACTTATCCATTTGCGTGAATAAAGCATCCAAAGAACAGTAAGTTGATAGACGAATCGCTGTTGGATAGACGTCGTTGGTTGATTGCGACTTGTTCACATGATCATTTGGATGAATCACATCGTATTGGCCTTTTTGATGGCCTAATGATTCAAGTGCAATATTTGCAATCACTTCATTGGTATTCATATTAATTGAAGTGCCTGCACCCCCTTGATAAATATCAATCGGGAATGAGTCTTGCCATTTTTCAGTTTCAGTAATTAAAGCATCACATGCATGTTGAATCGTCAGACTTTGAGTTTCAGTGAGTTTACCAAAACTTAAGTTCGCTTGAGCCGAAGCCTTCTTTACTTGCGCCAATGCACGAATAAAATAGCTATTTTGTCCAACTTTTTGCGAAGAAATTTTAAAATTTTCAATGGCGCGCAATGTATGAATTCCATAATAACAATCAGCTGGAACTTCTTTCGCACCGAGCAAATCATGCTCTATTCTTATCGTTGCCGTTTGAACCGTTTCCACTTCCATTTCTCTCAGACAATGCACCCTTATGGTGCAATGATCTAATATGAAATATTCCAACTAATTTTTCATTAGCAAAACTGCTTAACATTATATTTTTTTATAATCAAATTTCTCTGAATGGTTATAAATGTAACATTATGTGTCATAAATTTTGCTCAGTTTTTAACTCCAAAAATTTAATCTACAGATGTACATTTTATTAATTGTAACTTCCATATACATTTTGAGTTTTTTTTGAGCGAAACGATTCTATCTTTTGATGAAAAAAAATCCTATTTTTTTGATAAAAAAATTAAGATTCATACACTTATTTTAAATTACACAAAGCATACAATATAAATACATAAACATAACAGTATTTTAAAAATCATTTGTGCTTGAATCTGTGACCTTATCAATCCCAAGAATAGTAAATCATTTTTTTAGCTATTCAGGTGTGATTGCAAATTATGGATATGTAAGGACAGGCATCCATTATGAATTTTTCTAACCCCACTGTTGTTGTATTCGTGGTATATATCGCCGCCATGCTTGGTATCGGTTTGTACGCCTATTTTTCTACCAAAAACCTTGACGATTATATTCTTGGAGGCCGAAGTCTAGGCAGTTTTGTAACCGCTTTATCTGCGGGCGCATCAGACATGAGTGGTTGGTTACTCATGGGTTTACCTGGCGCAATTTACTTAACTGGCTTATCTGAATCGTGGATTGCCATCGGTTTAATTATTGGTGCATGGCTAAACTGGTATTTGGTCGCAGGACGTTTACGTGTACATACTGAAGTACAAAACAATGCCCTCACCTTACCGGATTATTTTACTGGTCGTTTTGACGATCAGAAGAAAATCTTACGCGTCACATCTGCATTGATTATTCTTGTATTCTTTGCAATTTATTGTGCTTCTGGCATGGTCGCTGGTGCACGTTTATTCGAAACATTATTCCAATTACCATATAGCACTGCCTTGTGGTTAGGTGCATTTGCGACGATTGGTTATGTGTGTATTGGTGGTTTCCTAGCAATTAGCTGGACCGATACTTTCCAAGCTGGCTTAATGATTTTTGCATTGTTGCTCCTTCCAATCGTAACCTACATGTCTCTAGGCATTGGTATGGAAGAGTTTACTGCCGTAGTTGAATCTGTTCGCCCGCACGCTTTTGATTTTGCGACAAACTTAAGTGTTGTTGCGATTCTTTCAGCAGCAGCTTGGGGTCTAGGCTATTTTGGTCAACCGCATATCCTTGTACGCTTCATGGCTGCAGATTCTGCAAAATCAATTCCTGCTGCTCGCCGTATCGGTATGACATGGATGATTTTATGCTTAGCAGGCGCAGTTGGTTCAGGCTTTATCGGTATTGCTTATTTCCAAATGCATCCTGAGTTCGCAGCAGCAGTAACAGCTAACCCTGAAACTGTATTTATGGAACTCACCAAAATCTTATTCAACCCTTGGGTTGTTGGTGTAATCCTTGCTGCAATTCTTTCTGCAATCATGAGTACGTTAAGCTGTCAGCTTCTGGTCTGTTCTAGTGCTTTGACAGAAGATTTGTACAAAGGCTTTATCCGTAAAAATGCATCTCAAAAAGAGTTGGTTTGGATTGGTCGTGCAATGGTGATCGCGGTTGCAATGCTTGCCCTTGTTCTTGCACAAAATCCAGAAAGTAAAGTACTAGGCTTAGTTGCTTATGCTTGGGCTGGTTTTGGCGCAGCATTTGGTCCATTGATTATTCTTTCATTGTTCTGGAAGCGTATGACCTTGAACGGTGCATTGGCAGGTATGGTTGTTGGTGCTTTGACAGTCATCCTGTGGAAAAACTTCTTCGGTTACACGGGTATCTATGAAATTATTCCAGGCTTCGTTTTTGCCTTGATCAGCATCGTTGTGGTGAGCTTACTTGGTAAAGCACCAAATGCAGCGGTTACAAGTCGCTTCGAACAAGCTGATGAAATCTATGCACGTGAAATGAAATAATTCTGATAAAAATTCAAGGGGCTTTCGAGCCCCTTTTCTTTTGCTTAAAATTTTGTTTTTGATTTAATTTTTATTTTAGAGCTGTCTTTTACCACCTGCATGACTGGATAGCTTCGTGTTTCCTTTACACCAGGGAGCTGCCATAAAATCTGCCCCGCAATCCGACGAAACTCCTCCATCCCTGCACTCCGCAGTTTAATCAAGAAATCAAAGCCACCACTGACCATATGGCATTCTACAATTTCAGGATATTGGGTCACTGCATCGATAAAATCATCCAGTACATGCGGTGTGGTCTTATCGAGCAACACTTCCACAAAGACCAAAAAACTGGCATTGAGCTTATTCGGATTGAGTTTTGCCTCATATCCCAAGATAAATTCATCCTTGGTCAGCTTCTGGACGCGGGCCATCACCGCAGTCGGTGAGAGGTTCACTAATTCTGCCAATTTACTATTAGAAATTCTCCCATCTGCTTGAAGAATATCCAGAATTTTCAGATCAGTTCGATCTAATGTATAAATAGGGCCATTCAACTGAATTTTCCTCTAAAAAATAAGTAAATTATAGTGAGTTACTCGGGATTCATTCTGTAATCATAAATTATCTAAACCTCTCTACTCAATATGTTCTAGAGATTGTTATTGGAATTTAGTATGAATACATTGGATACTCCCGCACAAATGGAAACAGCTCACATCGACGGTTATATTACCGAATTTAAAGAAAAAAGTGAGTTTGAGCAACGCATTAATACAGCTTGGCGACGTGCTGAGCCTGAAGCAGTCGCTGTACTTGCTGAAGCAGCCAACATTTCCCCTGATCTTGACCACAAAATTTATGAACTTGCATTTAGCCTAGCGCATAATTTACGTGAACGTAAAAGCTCGGCGGGTAAAGCAGGTATTGTTCAAGGTCTTCTACAAGAATTCTCACTTTCTTCACAGGAAGGCGTAGCGTTGATGTGTTTGGCAGAAGCTTTGCTTCGTATTCCAGATACAGCAACTCGTGATTTATTGATTCGCGACAAAATCAACCAAGGTAACTGGAAAGATCACGTCGGTCAAAGCAACCTGATGTTCGTAAATGCTGCTGCATGGGGCTTAATGTTAACTGGCAAGTTAATGGAAACTCCAAAGCAAACCAGTTTATCAAGTGTTTTGACTGGTCTTTTAGCGCGTAGCGGTCGCGGCATCATCCGTAAAGCAGTTGACGTTGCAATGCGTATGATGGGTGAGCAATTCGTTACGGGTGAAACCATCGAAGAAGCACTTGATCATGCAAAACCATTTGAACACAAAGGTTTCCGCTACTCATACGACATGTTGGGTGAAGCTGCACTGACTGAACATGATGCTGAGCGTTATTATAACGACTACACTCAAGCGATCCATGCCATTGGTAAAGCGTCAAATGGTCGTGGCGTTTATGATGGCCCTGGTATCTCAATCAAGCTATCTGCGTTACACCCACGCTACCAACGTGCACAAATTGCGCGTGTTCACCACGAACTTTACAACAAAGTCTTCGAACTTGCGTGCTTGGCAAAACAATATGACATCGGTTTAAACATCGATGCTGAAGAATCTGAACGTTTAGAAATTTCCCTCGAGTTGCTTGAGCGTTTATGTTTCGAACCAAAACTTGCTGACTGGAAAGGCATTGGTTTCGTTATTCAGGCTTATCAAAAGCGTTGTTTCTACGTTGTTGATTACATCGTTGACCTTGCAAAACGCAGTAACAAGCGCCTGATGATTCGTTTGGTGAAAGGTGCATACTGGGATAGCGAAATCAAGAAAGCTCAAATTGATGGTATGACTGACTACCCTGTGTTTACCCGCAAAGTACACACTGATTTGTCATACATTGCTTGTGCGAAAAAATTACTTGCTGCACCAGATCAAGTGTATCCGCAATTTGCGACACACAATGCACAATCACTTGCAACGATTTACAACTTGGCTGATCCAAGCAAATACTATCCTGGTCAATACGAATTCCAATGCTTGCACGGTATGGGTGAGCCATTGTACGAACAAGTGGTTGGGTCTAAAGAAGATGGTAAATTAGGCGTACCATGTCGTGTCTATGCGCCAGTGGGTAACCATGAAACTTTATTGGCTTACTTAGTCCGTCGTTTACTTGAAAATGGTGCAAATACCTCATTCGTAAACCGTATTGCTGATAAGACTTTAAAAGTTGAAGACCTGATTCAGTCTCCAATCAAAGACATTCAAACTTCTGCAAAAGACGAAGGTCAACTTGGCTTAAAACACCCTGCAATCCCGCTGCCGCATGATCTTTATCCATTACGTCCAAACTCAAATGGCTTTGATTTAAATAACGATCAACCATTAGCAGACTTGGATGCGACGGCACAGAAATTACGTAGCCAGATTTGGAAAAGTGCGCCATTACTTGGATTTGAATCAACAGTTCACGACGAAAGTAATGCACTTGCAATTACAAACCCAGCACAAAACAGTGAAATTGTCGGTTATGTAAACGAAGCAACCAGTGCGGATGTACAACTGGCGCTAGAAGCTGCAGTGCAAGCTGAACAAAGCTGGGCTGCAACAGATAAAGTTGAACGTGCAGCTTGCTTAAAACGTGCTGCAGATTTGATGGAAGCTCGCATTCAAGAGTTGATGGTCTTACTTTGCCGTGAAAGTGGTAAAACCTATGCCAATGCTATTGCAGAAGTTCGTGAAGCAGTCGATTTCTTGCGTTACTATGCAACTCAAATCGAAAACTTGCCTGCAAATGCACAAGTCAAGCCATTAGGTACCGTATTGTGTATTAGCCCATGGAACTTCCCTCTTGCGATTTTCTCTGGTCAGATTGCAGCGGCATTGGTGAGTGGTAACTGTGTGATTGCCAAACCTGCTGAACAAACACCGTTAATTGCAGCTCAAGCCGTTCAAATGCTTTGGGAAGCTGGCGTGCCACACGGCGTTGTTCAACTTCTTCCAGGTCGCGGTGAAACCGTTGGTGCGCAATTAAGCCAAGATGATCGTGTTCAAGGCATCATGTTCACAGGTTCGACTGAAGTTGCAAAAATTTTGCAAAAGACTGTCGCAAAACGCTTGTCTCCAAACGGTCAACCCATTCCGTTAATCGCGGAAACCGGTGGTCAAAATGCGATGATCGTTGATTCATCTGCGTTGACTGAACAAGTGGTTCTCGATGTTGTCAGTTCTGCATTTGACAGTGCGGGTCAACGTTGTTCTGCACTTCGTATCTTATGTGTGCAAGAAAACAGCGCTGCAACAGTCATCAAAATGTTGAAAGGTGCAATGCAACAGTTGATCGTTGGCAACCCTGCGATCTTAAAAACTGACATTGGCCCAGTAATTGATACTGAAGCAAAACAAACCATCGATACGCACATTCAAAAGATGAAATCTAAGGGCTACCCTGTTCATCAATTGATGTTTAACGATGCGGTAAGCCAACAAGCGCTTGCACAAGGTACATTTGTTCCGCCAACAGCGATTGAATTGCCAAACCTTGACGATCTAGAACGCGAAGTGTTTGGTCCTGTATTGCACATCATCACTTATAAATATGGTGAGCTTGAGCAATTGATCGACCGTATCAATGCCAAAGGCTATGGCTTAACCATGGGTCTGCATACACGTATCGATGAAACCATTAATACTGTGATCCAGCGCGCTGAAGTGGGTAACTTATATATCAACCGCAACATCGTGGGTGCAGTAGTCGGCGTACAACCATTTGGTGGTGAAGGCTTATCAGGTACAGGTCCTAAAGCGGGTGGCCCGCTTTATATGTACCGTTTGATGGAGCATTGTTCAGAGAAAGTATTAGCGACCCCATTTGCGGTGAAAGCTGAGATCTCTAACTTTGATGCAGTATCAAATGTTGCTTATCAAAGCTTATTGTCTTGGGCAAACCAAAACATGCCGCAAGCAATCACAGCGATTCCAGCATTTGGTGTAGGTAAGTTCTACGAGTTGCAAGGCCCTACGGGTGAAAGCAACCAATACATTATCTTGCCTCGTCATCGTGTGCTTTCGATTGCGAATGATGAAGCAAGCCAGCTTCAACAATTACTTGCAATTTTCTCCGTCAGCAGTACTGCGGCTGTGTTGAAAGACAATGCATTCTTAGTAAAACACAAAGCGTCTTTACCAAAAGATGTCTTAGATGCAATCACTGTGATTTCAAGTGTTGAAAAAGATGCGTTTGATGCAGTACTTCATCATGGTTCTGTTGAACAGTTGCAAGACTTGCAAACTAAAGTTGCGAATCGTTCAGGCGCAATTGTCGGGATTACCCAGTTACAAGCTAATGAACAAATTCCTTTAGAACGTCTTGTTATCGAACGTGCAATCAGTGTAAATACTGCCGCAGCTGGTGGTAATGCAAGCTTGATGACTTTATCTGAAGATTAATTTCTAAATCCCTTGCGGAGCTTCAAACGCTCCTCATCCCAGCCCGAATCATGTTTACATGGTTCGGGTTTTTTATTATTTTTTAGATCACCTTATTCCTATTATAAAAATGAGACCATTTAGATGCAGTTTTTCTCAGCTCCCGAATATCAACCCAACTGCGCTCAGCTTTTTGAGGATTATAAAAATAAGATCCAGCAGCTTGTTCCTTTTGCGCTTGTTGAACATATTGGTTCATCCGCCATTCCCAATGCAATTTCAAAAGGTGATCTCGATATTTATATAGAAGTACCGGCTCATCAATTTTTAGATTCAATTGAAAAATTACAACAGCTTAATTTTAAAGAAAAACTTGATACACTACGTACTCATGAGCTTTGTATGCTGGAATCACAACAACATGATGTGGCATTGCAAATCGTGGTGACAGGTTCAGAATTTTGCAATTTCATTACCTTTCGTGATCTATTAAGAAACTCACCCAGCCTGACCCAACAATATAATCAGCTCAAACAAAGATGTGTTGGCTTATCTCAAGACCAATATCGGCAAATTAAAGCAGATTTCATCCAATCTGTACTCTCTATAGATGCAGCATCTAAATAAGTGAATGTCATAATTTCCTGCACCTTAGCACGCTTTTTTGATACCATTCCCGTTTAGATTTCACCTGTAGTTTTCTTTTTTATGACCATATCTTACCAACAGCAACTTCAAGAGAAAGTTGAACGTATTACCACACAGTTTGCATCGTTCAATCCACCAGCTTTAGAAGTGTTTCAATCGCCCGAACAGCATTTCCGTATGCGTGCAGAATTTCGTATTTGGCATACCGAGGATGATTTGTTCTATGCCATGTTTGAACGTGCTGAAGATGGAAAACAAAAAGAAGTTATCCGCGTGGATGCGTTTCCGATTGCAGATCAAAGCATCAATGATTTGATGCCACGTTTATTAGATGAATTAAAAGCAGTTCCTATTTTATCGCAACGTGTTTTTGAAGCAGACTTTCTGTCAACCCTAAGTGGCGAGATGCTGGTCACCCTGATTTACCACCGTAAATTAGATGCTGAATGGGAAACAGCGGCTAAAGCCTTAGCTGAAAAACTAAATATTAAAATCATGGGCCGTAGCCGTGGCCAGAAAGTGATTATTGGCGATGACTATGTGGTTGAACAACTTAATGTTCACGGTCGTACTTTTAAATATAAACAAATTGAAAGTAGTTTTACCCAGCCGAATGCGCAAGTGTGTCAGCATATGTTGGAGTGGGCTTGTGATGCTGCACAGAAGTCCGAAAAAGACCTTTTAGAATTGTATTGTGGTAACGGTAACTTTACTTTGCCACTGTCTTTGAAATTTAAGCGTGTTCTAGCAACTGAACTTGCTAAATCTTCAGTCTATGCAGCGCAATGGAACATTGAACAAAACCAGATTGAGAATATTCAAGTGGCGCGTTTATCTGCCGAAGAGTTTACTCAGGCATATCAAGGTGAACGTGAATTTAGACGCTTGCAAGAAGCTGAAATCGACATGCAAAGCTACGACTTTGACACAGTTTTTGTTGATCCACCACGTGCAGGTATCGATGATGAAACGCTCAAACTATTACAAGGTTTTGAACGGATTCTCTATATTTCATGTAACCCAGATACCTTGCATGACAATTTAAAAACACTTAGCCAAACCCATCGAATTGTGAAGTTCGCCATGTTCGATCAATTCCCTTTTACCCATCATGTGGAATCAGGTGTTTTGCTTGAAAAGATTTAAACAAATTATTTCAACGTAACAGTAATTTATAAAGGGTTCGAGTAACCCTTTATTTTTATTCGAAGTATATTTATAAAAAAATGATATTTTTCAAAGGTCAAGTCATTCAAATGTCATAATTTCGTTAAACTTTAAAAGACTCATCGAAAAAATTGAAGTTTAACTGCTGCTTTTATCACTTAAGCTGACTTGTATTTTATTTTAAAGCGGCTATATTTCGACCTATGTTAGGTTGTATATGAAGGCTCTATGAGTTTTTGGCAAAAACTGTTCAATGCAGATGAACAATATAACGAACACAAGAACCAAACTTCTTGCGTTGAAAATGATTGTTCATGCAAAACCAATGAACAACTGTTGGATGCTTTAGTTAAAGCAACAGATGAAGATGTCATTAAAGGCATTAAGAAAGTACTGATTTCTCGAGGCTACAGCCGCAAAGAATTACTTGCGATGATCAAGCCGCCGATCCAATAAAAATAAGTCCCCCCTAATCTCTTTGTATCAAGAGATTAGGGTCATCTGCATTACATGCACTTCTCTCTATTCACTTCTGCAACGATTGGACCTAAATTAAAAGTTTTATCATGGCGTTTGGTTTGTGCTGAATACACACTGGAAATCGAGCCATCTAAATACAATGCATTGTCTATTTTCAACTGCTGCTTAAAAAACAGGGCAAATTGATAAAAACTGACGCGTTGCCGTGAAATCACAAAATACAACTGATTCCCTTTAATACCCACCCCATTTCTAATTTTTAATGAATTCGAGTCAGCAATAAACTGGCTGTTGATTTTCCCGTGATAGACCAACATTGGCCCTGACTGTGTTGCAAATTTTGCTTTAAATTGATCATGCGTATAATCAGCAGTGCTTTTAATCACAGCCTGTTGGTCATTCCAAGCAACCACACCATTAGGCTGCATAAAGAAATTACCAAAGCCCTTCGCGACATTAAGCTTAGCCAACTCCTTGCCATTTTCAATATACAAACCTACGGGTTGAAAATTTGCATGATACATTCCTGCATTCATTGCAAAATTAAGCTCCTCACAAGCAGGTAGCGCTTTTTGGATAGCTGCAAACTTCTGATAATAACGATTGCTCTGAGGTTGCTTTAAAAATAGTTGCAACTGATTTAGATGCTCAACTTTAATCACATCATATTTTTGTTGATTCAATTGCAAGGTTTCATGCTGCATCGCATGTACAGGTGAACTCGCTAAAAATGCAAACGATAGGAAAAACCATTTTTTCATCATAAATACGAAGTTAAGCCTAGATTTTCCTCATTGTCCCATAGCAAGGCATACTGCAAAATAGCAGATACAAACACCACACATAATCATGAACTAGATGCTGCAAATAGGCTCGATTGATTCACATTTTTTCACTAAAATACCAGTGTAAACATCATAGTATCGACATGCAGCAAAAACACCCGCGCTATTCAATTGGCGCTCACCTCATCGTAAAACACTTTGGCTATAGCCATCATGGTATCTATGCAGGTCGTGGACGGGTTATTCATTATTCAGGGTTTGCACATATTTTTAAAAAGCATCCGATTGAAATGACATCTATCCAGCGTTTTGCCCGTGGTAAGCCAATTTATACGAGACATTATCAATCCCCACGCTACAAAGCCAAAGCTGTTGTACGGCGTATGCGCTCACGCATGCATGAAAATCACTATCACCTCATTATTAATAACTGTGAGCATTTATGCACGTGGGCAATCACAGGAATTGAATCCAGTACTCAAGTTGAGCGTATGCAGCGTCGTTTAGCAACCATAGGTTACGTTAGTTCTGTTATGAGCTATATGAATAGCCTGATGCTCACTGTTGCCACCGCATGTTTTGCCATCGTTTTATATATTAAAGTTATGCTACGTCGGCAAGCAAAGAAATCTGTACCAGCCTATTTACGCCTCAAAGAAAAACGACCGAAAAAATAAGTTTTGACTCTAGTTAAAAATGTTATTTTTCACGAAATTATTGCTTTTTAATTTATCTTACTTTAGTATTTCTAGCGATACATATCGTATCGCATCCATATCGAGGGTTTTATGTTGGAGATAGCAGTAATCTGGTAACTACATTTCAATCACATATTGAAATTGGTTATCTTCGCGAATTTTTTGGCTTCAAGCCTAACTTTGCTTCTGATTACTTATATCTGGATAACAACATGAACTTATCTAAGTCCGAACAACGGACACTTCACGTCTTGGCTAAAGGCGGAAAAATCGTAAAACTTCGCAATGACGCCGGTCAAACCATCGCTGTAGAATGCTATAGCCGAGAAGGTTTCCTGCTGTCTGATTGCAACCTCGACGTTTTTAATAAGCTAAGAAAAAAAAGACTGATCAAATCCTGTAATGGACAGCCTTATCAAATTAATCTACATGGGCTTAGATCTGTACGTCCTCAGTTAGACAATCGTTAACCAACAATCATAGGGTTTGGATAAACCCATGATTGCTCTTAGATATGTCTATCCTACTGTTGGGTCAATCGGGTCTATCCAAATTACATATGGTTTATTTTTGAGAAAGAAAATGGAACTAAACCTAATTCAAAATCGCTTAACATTTTTACGTGAAGCGGAAAAATTAAAAAACGTGACTCGCTTTTCACATACATCGAACGGCCGTAAGGAAAGTACCGCTGAACACAGCTGGCGTTTATGCTTAATGGCGGTGGTTTTTGCAGATCAATTTAAAGACATTGATTTGGAGAAATTACTAAAAATGTGTTTAATTCATGATCTTGGCGAAGCCATTCATGGTGATATTCCTGCCATTCTGAAAGATCAATTTCCAACTAAGAATCAGCAGGAAAAACAGGATCTTTATCAATTAACCGAATGTTTAGATGATCAACCTCAAATATTGATTCGATCACTCTGGCAAGAATATGAAGATGCAACAACACCAGAAGCAAAAATCGTTAAGGCACTAGATAAGTTAGAAACGATCCTTCAACACAATCAAGGAATCAACTCACCTGATTTTGATTATGAATTTAACTTAAGTTATGGAGAGAAATATACAAATGATTCTCCACTACTCAAACAAATTCGAGCAATTTTAGATCAGGAAACACAAGAGAAAATGAAGATGAATATACACATTCGCGATGAAAACCCATCTGACATTGAGAGCATTTTTGATTTAACCAAAGCTGCTTTTGCAACAGAACAACATTCAAGCCATACCGAGCAATTTATTGTGAATGCTTTACGTGATTCCAATCAGCTCACGCTTTCCCTAGTCGCGGATTGTAACAATAAAATTATCGGTCATATTGCCTTTTCACCTGTGCAAATTTCTGATGGCACAACTGGTTGGTATGGACTTGGTCCGATCTCGGTACTTCCAGAATATCAAGGTCAAGGAGTAGGTTCTAAACTAATGCATGCTGGTATCGAAGCGCTTAAAGATTTGGATGCGGTTGGTTGCGTTCTACTTGGTGACCCACAGTATTACGGCCGATTCGGTTTCAAAGCAGATTCAAGACTGGTATTAGCTGGTGTCCCTGCCGAATATTTCCAGATATTGCCATTTACAGAACATGTCCCGACAGGTGAAGTGGTTTATGCGGATGCATTTAATGCCACGGCATAAATTCACAGACTAAATCACATGAAAGTAGAAGTTCGTATCGAATCAATGTGAACTTCTATTCTTTCAACAAGACAAAATCGTGACTTCTGAAGCCTGCAAGACCGCCTCAAATGTCTCTGCATACGCTGCAATCAACTCAGCTTTATCCGTTCCATTGATGATTCGCCGAGCACCTATATAATCTTTCTTATTTTGGCAGATGTAATCAGACAATTTCTTACCGGTAAACATGCCCTTTTTCATTCCAACAATCATGACACGAGCTGCAATATCCGCTTGTAGAGCCAGTTTCGGATTTTTCACTAAATCAATTTTTAAGTAATCCCCCATTCGCTTATAGTTTGCCAACCAGGTCAGTTGCACATAGCCATAGCCGATATAGGGATAATATTGCTTAGACTTTAGATACTTTTCTGAACCATATTCAATCACGGGTTGCATGGTTTTAGCCGTTTCATGCCAAGCCGTTGCCAAGATATAAGCGGCTTGGGCAGATGTGATCGCCCCATCTTCATCAAGCACTGAAACCAGAAAATTGATTCCATCGGCCTGCAACTGACTTAATTTTCCAAATGTGTGGCGCAAAATATCGAAACCGTCTTGTGTTATTTTCATGTCATTTTCCTCTTTATAATAAAAAACCGCCCGAAGGCGGCATTGGATTGTTTTTTCTTTAGAATTTGTCTTTAAAGTCTTTCACCTCTTTTGCTACATCCAAAATGGTTGAATCTTCTCGTGCATTAATATAATTAAAGGTCCAACGAATAATCGCCCATACTGGCAAACCACAAAGGAAGTACAGCCCCCCCAAGGCAAATGCGCCATATGGGTTTTGACTCCACTCTTGCAAGCCAAAATGCTGAATCACAAAAGCACCTCCTGCAATGCTGCCAACTGCTGTTGAAATGAGTGAAACTACCCATTCTCGTCTAGACTTGGGTAGCCGAGTCATAATCACAACCATCCAAGCCAAAAACATAAAAGTGAGTGCCATCACGACAATAAAAAAAACTCCATAAGATTTAATTACGGCTGCAATCCCTGCACCCGTTGAAACAAACTCTGTCATTATTTTTCCTCCATAAATAGAAAGGCTCTAACTTATGCAAAGTTAAGGCCTCGATTGACATTTTAAGCAAAACCACATAACCGACTACTCTCAATTCATTCTGATCACCATTGCTTAATTATTTAATTTAAATTCATACTATTGTGGATAATGCGTTATCCAACTTTGCTGATCATGAAACTGTACAAAATCACCTGCATTCACTTGTAAGCCCAAGATTTCACCTTTACTGGTTAAGTGATAATAAATATTGTCTTCAAGTGCTAATGGCATTTTATAATCCAAGCTGACATAGGCCTCTCGCAGATCAAAATCCAGTTGCATTAAATCTTCTTGTGCAACAATGTGATAATACTTCGGCAACTTTAGGGAATTGGTTGAATGCCACTCTCCAACAAGTTCATAGTCGACATAGACCTTCATCGATTGAGAGCCAGTAATCTCAAAGGTCACAATTGGGTTTTCTGAGGGGTTAGCTTCAATAAAAGTGACGTTATTCAGACTATTATATTCGCCCAAAGTCACCACAAATTTATCATCCAAAAAATAGCTATGAATGACAAATCCACGCTCAACTTGGTTTAACTTCACCTGATGTTCAGGTTGCTGATCCACACCTAAAATGACAATTGACCGATGCGTTGTATTTGCGCTGCTAAAAGAAAATTGACCTCTCTGTGCTTGGAAATAAGCAGATAAAGATACTTGGCACGCATCCTTCATTTTGACAGAACCTAATTGAGCGTTCCCTTCAATATATGCAGTCGCTGTGAGATCGGCTGTTGTTTGCATAATCGCAGGCACAATCTCGGCATAAGAAAGAATATCTAAGTGTTTAATGGAGAAAGTGCCCAGCATCATTTTATTTGTACAATTCATTTTAATCACCTTCAGTTATTTTCGGCTTTAAGCCACCATCAATAGACAGCAACCAACAATCCGTAGATATAAAAAAACTCGGCCTCTATAAGAAACCGAGTTTTAGGCAATAAAAAAGCCCATCTATTAAATGAGCTTTTTAATTATGATCGAAAATTTTATATTACGACCAGTATAATAAAACTATAGCTTAGTTTCCTCAAAAATGGAATCATTAAATCACTGGCTCTTTGTAAACATTTCTTTCTTTAATTTTTAAAACCAATACATGAATACTAAAATTAATCACCCCAATCAAATTTCAATCATCAATATACACTTTTGATATCATTTCTATTTAGAATTAAAAAGGTTTACACAATATTTGTAATTTTCCTCTTTGCTTACATGTCCACCGACATGGACACATGAGCAAAAATTTTCCATCTGATTGTATTTTATTGATTTAGGAACATCGACGCCATAGCATCTAGAATCTAATCGAACAGGCTTCCTCGGAAACAATGAATTCGAGCTATACATTGAATAGAAAATTCCGCCGCAGACAATAACGATTAAAGTCAAAATGGGTGAATGTTTTTTTAACATTAATAGTCTCCTTCTTTTTAGATATATTTATATTATCCACATATTAAAAGCCCACATAAAAATGAGCTTTTAATCAAGAATATTTTAACAGAAAAATTAGAATAAATATAATTATATAGTTGACAATTACAACTATAAAATATCATGCCTTCATTATTTTATAAGTATCTTTCCTATATTTTTCTATTGCAATTTCTGCTTCTTGAATTGCATTTTCAAGCACATTTATGAGTTTAATCTCATAACATTTCCATGTCTTTCTATAACAATCAAGACTCATTTGATGGCGGCTGATCCCAGCATAAGCCAGACGTCCTTTTGCAGTATAGTTTTCCTCTAAATCAGGATCTAATACAAAATCCAATACCATCCGTGCTATCAATTCTGCCAAATGGTACATCGCAATACGTTCAGGCTCTCGTTTTTTATCTTGTACGGCTTGCTCAATAAATACTTTAGCCAAATGCTGACGGACATCGTCATAGTCTTGCTTGCTTTTATGTTCGAACACAATCAATGCTGTGACCGACTTTGCCAATTGACTTTGCATGGCGGCAATCACACCCAAACGATCTTCATAACTCAATGTTCTCTCGCCTGTGCCACGCACAAAAGGCTCTAAATTTGGTGAACGCAAGCTTAGCCCCTGCATTAACCATTCAAATTTTTCAAACTTTGCTACATTTGCATTCATAACTTCACCTCTTATTGATTTATATATTTTGTGATTTAGCGATCATTGTATTTGTTGCGTTTAGTGATACTTTTCTCTCGCTTCAACAATATTCATGGCCTGATGAATTTCTTCAAATCGAGCTTTTGTACATGGTCGAGTTGCACTTTTGATTTGGGAAATATAACTATGTGCACAGCCCAAAATACCCACCAATGCTTTTGCCCGTCCCTTATGCGCATCTAACCACTGGCTAAACATCTGAATTTGGGCATCTGTTGCCTGATTGGCGATTCTTATACTTTTCTTTAATTCTTTTTGGGTTTTTTCAGGTGATACAAATTTAGCTATATGATTCGGCCTCGCTTTCAAGCGCTGCTCATATGTATTTTGGATCTTTGTGATTACGTTGCCTTGAGCCAACCATGCTTCGATTTCCGCATCAAGATTTTGCTTAATATGCATGTTTGGATTGATTGCCTTGTTCATGCCGCACCTCCAGCATTTAACCTAATGAATAAGACAATTATATTAGTAAACTAATATTAATTCAATAAGAATACTAATTTGACTTCACATTAGCTTGCTAATATTCTTAATTTATTGATTTAAGGTGCATTAAAATGCTTAAAGATCGGCTCAAAGAAGCAAGAAAAAAAGCCAAGAAGTCTCAAAAAGATGTGGTTGCTGCTGTCGGCATTACACAATCTGCACTCAGCCAGCTTGAAACAGGACTGGTAAGCTCATCATCACATTTGCCTTCGATTGCTAATTTTCTAGGTGTAGATGCTTATTGGTTACAAACGGGTCAAGGGCATGCCACGCCGAAAGAATCTGGTCATGAAGATACTTCAAATATCTCCCCTGTAAAAGCCAATATGGCTCCAGTGCTCTCCTGGGTCCAAGCTGGCGTTTTTACCAATGTGGAATCGGTTGATATCACACAAGTTGAAGAATGGCTGCCATTGCCAGATGATTGTGATCACTGCTTCTATTTAAAAGTTCAGGGTCTCAGTAATTACCCTGTCTTTCATGAGGGCGATTACATCTTGGTTGACCCAACCGTGCAATATAGTGATATGCAGTCGGGTGACATGATTGTGGTGAGAAAGCATGAAGATGCAACATTTAAGCGTCTAGTGATCGAAACTGATAATTCAAGATATCTGCAAGCACTGAATCCAGAATTCAAACCCAACATCATTCCACTGGATGAAGAATGTATTTTTGTCGGTGAAGTGGTCGATTCCATTCGCTATATTTACCAATCCAAACGTCGATCGAAGATCAAACATAGCTAATGGGTAAAGACTTATTTATTAGTATTCTTATTTAAAGCTAATATTAGCATCTTAATCATTTATACCATCAAACTCATATAAAAAAGCCTAGATGATGATCTAGGCTTTTTTGTTCAACGTCATATTACTTCGCAGCAGTTGCTTCAGTAGTAATATTCACAGTGATCTTGTCACCAACATTAGGCACATAGTTACCGATACCGAATGCAGAACGGTTAAAGCTTGTTGTTGCATTAAAACCAATTGCAGGTACTTTCGCCATTGGATGCTCGCCTTGTTTATTCAGCACAGCATCTAATACAACAGGTTTAGTCACACCTTTAACCGTTAAATCACCTGTGATTTTGAAGTGTTTCTTGTCTTTGGTTTCTACTTTAGTACTTTTGAAGGTAATGTTTGGATATTTCGCAGCATTAAACCAAGCTTCTTCTTGGAACTCTTTATCCAAAGCAGCAACATTGGTATTTACGCTGCTTAAAGGAATAGTCACTTCTACAGATGAATTTGCAGGTTTTGCATTATCAACTTTAATCGTACCTTGGATGTCAGTGAAATTTGCACTTGGTGTAGAGAAACCAAAGTGATTCCAGCTGAATACGGTCGCAGTATGCGTTGGGTCAATTTTATAGTCGACTGGCGCAGCCAACGTTACAGAACTAGCTAAAGCGACTACTAAACCGAGGCTTAATGTTTTAAATTGCATTTTTCGTATCCTTGTTTGATATAGTGATTAGTGTATAGATCATGTATTTTTATTCACTAGTCTTTATAAAACGATATGTTTCACCAGTGCAACAATAAAAGCGTTACAGCGCTTATCAAAAATCAATATCATAAGACTATTCGATACTGGACAATTGATCGGCAAGTTCACATGATCAAAGGGTATATTCTGATTTAGATACTTCACGATAAACAACAAGGTAAAACATGACACATACAGCACAAGCTCTCAGTACATCAACACCTTATCGCGTTACATTGACAGATCTTGCTGGCCATACATGGTATGCAGATGAGCCTGCAGATAAAGGTGGTCAAGATACTGCACCCAACCCAGTTCAGCTTTTACTTTCGGCTTTAGGTGCCTGTACGACCATTACTTTAGAAATGTATGCCAATCACAAAGGGATTAAGCTTGATCATGTTCAGGTTGATTTAGCCTTAAATCCCAATGGTGAACCTGAATCAGGTCAAAATAATATTGAACGTAAAATTATCTTAAAAGGTGAATTTACTGAAGATCAGCATAAACGTTTATTGAAAGTAGCGGAAAGTTGCCCGATTCATAAGTTATTAACGTCAAATATTTCGATTCAGAGTGAATTAAGTATTGGGTAAGTGGTCCTTACACTAAATTTCAATCACATCCATATGCCATTCCAATGAGCCACTCATCGAAATATCTATTGCTCGATCGACAATATTTGTGAGCTCATTTGGAATAAATGAATATAAATTTTCCCCATCGAAATGAATCCAAAATTCAGGTGGTGGAGTGTCACAACCATCTATAAAGCCAGCTGTTTCTTTTTCACCCAAACTGTCAAACATTGATGAGTGCACATCAAATACCAATATTTTTCCCTTTAACTTCGCCCAACTTGGCATGTGATGACATTTAACTCGAGCTTGCATCGCCTCTTCAAAATAGACCTGTATGCGATAAGCATAATCATCGCCACCCAATGCTTGGTCACCATTTTTATTTTTGAAACGTTCCTGTAATGCGCGATATAAAAAATTATATTGTGCGCACTGCCAAAATATTTCTTTTTTATTTAAATTTTCCAAATACCAATATTTAATATCATTTAATATTTGATCAAAAGCATGAAGTTCGAATTCTTTTTTCATCACAACACCTGAATCTTTTAATTTTCAATAAAGTACCAGTAATCGGCTATATAATTATCTGTTTCATTTTTTAGATCAATATAATGAATATGTATCCCTTGCTCTTTTATTTTCTCAGGAACTTTTAATCCCCAGCTTCGAGCCAGACTCATTTCATCTCCTAAAAGATATTTGGAATCATAGCACCCTGCCGACAAGGTATGGGCATTAAAATAATCTTCATCCAGATATAAACAAATTTCACTCGCAAACATATCTGGTTGCACAATGACACATACCACTTTACAAAATCTTGTGCCAACAGGCTTCGCCTCAATTAAATACTGACAAGCATTAATAAGATATTGAGCACACTCAGCCTTTATTTCTTGTTGAGCATGTTTTCCTTGAACCATATTCATGGCTACAGGTATCTTCCAATTATAATACCGTTCTTCATTCCCCTCTAAATCAGGGAAATACCCCTTAAAACTTTCACTCCAACCCCGAAGATTTCTTAATTTACGTGGAATTCCCCGTTCTTTTTTATTTGATAATGCAAACCGTCTCATTTTTATATTCCATTTAATTATCATAAAAAAAGCGCCCTTAATCAGAGCGCTTTTTTATACCACTTAATTTGATTAAGCAGTCAATTCTTTAACCGCAGCAACAACCGCTTCAGTGGTGATACCGAAGAATTGGAACAAGTCTTTTGCTGGAGCAGATTCGCCATAAGTCGTCATACCGATCACTTTGCCGTCTAAACCAACAAACTTCCACCAGTAATCTACATGAGCCGCTTCAACCGCTACACGTGCACGGATATGCGCAGGCAATACCGCTTCACGATACGCAGCATCTTGCTTCATAAACTCTTCAGCACATGGCATAGACACTACACGCACACCTTCAAGTTGTGCATATGCTTCCATTGCCAATGAAACTTCTGAACCTGTTGCAATGATGATTGCCTTCAATTCACCTTTCTCTTCAGCAAGTACATAACCACCTTTTGCAACGTTTTGAATTTGAGCTTCATTACGTGCTTGGAATGGTAAGTTTTGACGAGAGAAAATTAATGCTGATGGACCATCTTTACGTTGAAGAGCAGATTTCCAAGAAACAGCTGCTTCAACTGTGTCACATGGACGCCATGTATTTAGGTTCGGTGTACCACGTAATGATGCAATTTGTTCGATTGGTTGATGCGTAGGGCCATCTTCACCTAAACCGATCGAGTCATGTGTATAAACATGAATCACACGTTGCTTCATTAATGCTGACATACGTACTGCATTACGTGCATATTCCATAAACATCAAGAATGTTGCAACGTAAGGAACAAAGCCACCGTGTAAAGCCACGCCGTTTGCAATTGCAGTCATACCGAATTCGCGAACGCCGTAATACACGTAATTGCCCGCTGGGTTTTCTTGTACGCCTTGGCAACCTTTCCAAAGTGTTAAGTTAGAACCCGCCAAGTCAGCAGAACCACCCAATAATTCAGGAAGTAATGGACCGAATGCTTGTAAAGTATTTTGGCTTGCTTTACGTGTAGCAATGGTTTCAGCTTTAGCATTAGTTTCAGCAATAAATGCATCTGCTTGCGCCGCAAATTCAGCAGGTAAATCACCATTGATACGACGTAATAATTCAGCTGCTTCAGTTGGATATTTTGCTTGGTATTGAGCAAACAATTCATTCCAAGCTGCTTCAGAGGTTTGACCTTTTGCTTTTGCATCCCAAGCTGCATAAACATCTTCAGGGATAACAAATGAATCTTCTTTCCAGCCTAATGCTTCACGGGTTAAAACGATCTCGTCTTTACCCAATGGCGCACCGTGACAATCTTCTTTACCTTGTTTATTTGGCGAACCTAGACCAATAATCGTTTTACAGATGATAATGGTTGGTTTATTGGTTTCAGCTTTCGCTTCTACAGTCGCTTGACGGATTGCAGCAGCATCATGACCGTCTACGCGAAGAACTTGCCAACCATACGCCTTGAAACGTTGTTCAGTATCATCGCTGAACCAACCTTCAACTTCACCATCGATCGAGATGCCATTGTCGTCATAGTACGCAATAAGTTTACCAAGACCCAAAGTACCTGCAAGTGAACATACTTCGTGAGAAATACCTTCCATCAAGCAGCCATCACCTAAGAAGCAGTAAGTGAAGTGATCAACAACATTTAAACCGTCTTTGTTGAACTGAGCTGCCAAAGTTTTTTCAGCTAATGCAAAACCAACTGCATTTGCAATGCCCTGACCTAATGGGCCAGTTGTTGTTTCAATACCAGGTGCATAGCCATATTCTGGGTGACCTGGTGTTTTAGAATGTAATTGACGGAATTGTTTTAAATCTTCAATAGATAACTCATAACCAGTCAAATGCAACAATGCATATTGCAACATTGAACCATGACCATTCGACAATACGAAACGGTCGCGGTTCGCCCATTGTGGGTTCGTCGGGTTATGATTTAAAAATTCACGCCAAACAACATCAGCGATATCTGCCATCCCCATTGGTGCACCTGGATGCCCTGAGTTTGCTTGTTGCACAGCATCCATTGCCAAGACACGAATTGCGTTTGCAATACGACGTTCATTTAAAGGGGTTGTCATAAGTCAGAATCCGATTAAATCAAATAAGATGAGAGAAGATGAGAAACCATCTTTCAAAAGATGCGACTATTGTCTTAAAAAAACGACAGTGGGTAAAGTGCAATACACGATATTTCTTATTTTTCGCTGATTCATCTGTCATTCTATGTGTAAATGTTCATGTGATAAGCAGAATGTAAACAATAGCTAAACGATTCAGTGACCAAATTACAGATTTATTCATATAAAAAGGCATTAATATCAGTTTCACTGATACACATATCAATAAAAACATAATGAAAATGAAATAAATTCATGCTTTTTAGTCAGCTTGTGCTAGTCCTATCCGCCAAGTCGATGTAACATACTCTGTCTTTTTGAAAATACCAATGATAGGACGTTCATGCGCGAGTATGCTGTTTTTACTTCAGAATCTGTAAGCGAAGGTCATCCAGACAAAATGGCTGACCAAATTAGCGATGCAATTTTAGATGCAATCCTAAAAGAAGACCCGTATGCGCGTGTCGCTTGTGAAACATTAGTAAAAACAGGTGCGGTTGTTCTTGCTGGTGAAATCACAACAACAGCAAATGTGGACTTTGAAGCGATTGTACGTCAAACCGTTAATGGAATTGGCTATCACCATTCTGATTTAGGTTTTGATGGTTCGACTTGTGCCGTCATCAACATGATCGGTAAACAATCTCCTGAAATTGCACAAGGTGTTGACCGCCAAAAGCCAGAAGATCAAGGTGCGGGTGACCAAGGTTTAATGTTTGGTTATGCAAGCCGTGAGACAGATGTACTCATGCCTGCCCCAATCTCTTATGCGCACCGTTTAATGGAGCGTCAAGCAGAATTACGCCGTTCAGGTGCCTTACCTTGGTTGCGCCCAGATGCGAAGAGCCAAGTAACGTTTGCTTATGAAAATGGCAAACCTGTTCGTTTAGATGCAGTTGTGTTATCAACCCAACACGATCCTGAAATCTCTCAAATTCAGCTTAAAGAAGCGATTATTGAAGAGATCGTTAAACCGATCATCCCTGCTGAAATGTTCCATGCGGGCACGAAATTCCATATCAACCCAACAGGTATGTTTGTAATTGGCGGCCCTGTAGGTGACTGTGGTTTAACTGGTCGTAAGATTATTGTAGATACTTATGGCGGTATGGCACGTCATGGTGGTGGTGCTTTCTCTGGTAAAGATCCATCGAAAGTAGACCGCTCTGCTGCTTATGCGGGTCGTTATGTGGCAAAAAACATTGTTGCTGCTGGCTTAGCAGATAAATGTGAAATCCAAGTGAGTTATGCAATCGGTGTAGCAGAGCCAACATCGATTTCTATTAATACCTTCAATACAGGTAAAGTATCAGATGAGTTGATTATTCAACTTGTACGTGAACACTTTGACTTACGCCCGTATGGTATTACACGTATGTTGAACCTGATCCAACCAATGTATAAGCAAACTGCAGCTTATGGCCACTTTGGCCGTGAAGGTTCTGATTCTGCATTTACGTGGGAAAAAACCGATAAAGTTGAAATTCTTAAAGATGCTGCCGGATTGTAATCCGCACTGCTCTTTCGTAAAAAAGCTCGCATTTGCGAGCTTTTTTATTCCCCCTAACATCCATCATTTATTCGAATTGGTATTATCTTGCTTAAACATTTCAAAAAGTGAATTGCTTTGAACTGGCTGATCTTCTTGGTGATGTTGCGTATACAAATGTGCAAGCTTAATGACCACGACAACTGCCAGACAGGCCGCCACACAGAACATCCACATACCATACGGACTGCGGATATGATGAGAGCCACAGTGTGGACACTCTTTATCAGTTGATGCGACGACCTTGTCACAACATGCACAATGATATTGATATAACATCATTAATTCCTCCTACCACTTATTTTTTTATTTTCTTTTTACAACAATTTCATATGTCGCACTTTTATCCTATGAAAAAAAAACCAAGAATTCAATCTAGTTTTCTGACCTACCCATTCAAATTAACAATTTTTTATGACAATTTGATTAGAATTTTGATTTTAAGCAAATTCTTAAGTGCTTAATATTATTTTGATCTTTCACGTAATTTGCTAAAATAAACTTTTGCACGTTATGGAATACATCATGACTCAATTAATTAATAAAGGTGGATTTCGCGAACGAGCAAATCGCAGTCGAAAGTATAAACAATCAGAAAATCAGATTACGACGCTGCAACCGAGCCATTACCAACCTCAAAGCAAAGAAGCCAACTTAGCTGCTACGTCCGAGCCCACACAGAATTCTCAAGACCAAAAAGATCAGCCATAAAAAAAGCACACTTGATCAAGTGTGCTTTTTGAAGCAAATTAAAATTAATTCACATCTTTAAATTCAATTTTCTTTTGGTCAGGTTTTACTTCACGTGCTTCACCATCAATAATGGTTGAATCTCGATATTGACCACCACCTTGTTGATTCTGCATATCCTGCATCTGACGCATCAGATCAGCAAATGGGTTCTGTCCTGCAGCACCACCAGCGCCCATCCCCCCCATCATTTTATCCATCATGGCTTGCTGACGCTTGGCCATGGTTTTCATCAATGCATTACGAAACGCCGTTTGGACAGATGGAATTAAAACCAACACGGCCAATACATCAGAAATTAAACCAGGCACCATCAACAAGAAACCAGACATCGCTAGCGCCAATTTCTTGGTTACGGCTGGATCACCACCTAATTGGCCCGTCATCTGCATTTGCTGTAATTGAGGCATAATACTCGACGTGCTTGAACGAACCATATTCAAGCCAATAAAGAATGCGATAACGAACCAGAAAAAGACATACCACATACTTCCAACGAGGTCACCCACGCCAATCCAGACCAAAACTTCAGCAATTGTGCCAAATACCACGATAAGAAGTAGATTCATGTCAAATCTCGAAAATTAAAACCTTGTGCAATCTTGAACAATCAAGCCTGACACAACAAATAAAATAAACTCAATAAACTAATTGATGGGTACATTTCTCAATTTATCAAGTCTTATACGCTAGCTTATATAAAAAAGCTCCCAATCAAACCTAATCTAATTGAGAGCCTGAAGCATTTTTAACGATTAACCACAAGTCGCTTGGACAATCTTTTTAGATTGAGGGTCAATGGTGACAGTTACACGATTTTCACGATAATCCATGGTGACAGGTTGGTTTGGTCCAACACTGCGAACAATCTCAGACTTGGTTTTTTGTTTGATTTGCTCTTCGCTTAATCCAGACTGACCGATTAATTTTGTCGCTTCATCTGCTAGGCATTTGGGCTGGCTTGCGCGGAATAATTCCCACTCTTCAACCACTTGACCATTAGCTAACTTACAGTACCCAACCTGACCATTGGCTTCATTTTTAATTTCCAACTGACCACCTTGCTCTACGCAATATTTGCTTGCAGGGTTCGCCATACCAATTTTTGGCGGGGTCATATCTTTATTTGGTGTTGCTGAACACGCCGCCAATGAGGCTACAATTGCACCCTAAGAGTAAGATCTTTTTCATAATTTGAATTCTGATAAAGTGAAAAGGCAAAGATAACAAAATAATGTCGATTATTATGTCTATGATTTGAAACAAAAAGAACTTAGGCAAAAAAGCATGGGCTGCATAAGGATGTAACCCATACTTTTTCATTCACAAACTTATCCAATAGAATAAAGATACGCTTATTGAATAATGATGTATTCCAACCGAATAGCCTGATCAATCAAGTAATGCTCTTTGATAATATAAAAGTAAGGTCGTGTATCCACCCACTCATCCATTGCCATAATAGCTTGCGTATACCCCGTTGCCGCTGAAAAATCTTTAACTTGTATAATATCCATGGACTTCATCCTTTTTTATTTAGCCTAACATATTATATTTATTCATATATAGAACAAATTGAAGTCGAATAAGTCATTTATACACCACTCATCTTTCAAGCTTAAGAAACATAAAAAATGTCTCACAAGATGGAGACATTTTTATTAGAAATGAAGAAAATCGAATATTAAAACGAAACCATTTTGCCAGGATTGAGCATTCCAGTAACACCATACCAACCTTTTGACATTGGAATCGCTAAGGGCGCCAATAAACGACCAAATAAAATATCGTTGTGCTGAATTTTAGTGAGCATTGCATAATCGGTGTTCTTAGCTGAAAAATCATCTGCAATTGCTTTACCTATACGGACGGTTTGCGCCACACCATGCCCACTCCAACCATGTACCGCATAAATTGGAAATTTATTGCCAAATTTTCGATTATCAGTTGCGCCATTCATAGTCAAATCACTGACACCACTCCAGCAAAAGTCCATTTCGACATTTTCAAGCTGCGGAAAAACTTTATTAATTCGGCCTAATAAATATTGATTCATTCTGCCTACTGCCCAACTTATGCCTGTACCTTGCCCACCAAAAAGCAATCTATTCTTAGAAACACCACGATAATAATCAATCTGTAATTGCGTATCGTAGACAGGATGATCGTGTGGTAATAATTCAGTCATTGGCATGTCTAATGGCGCCGTAACTGCAATATAAGTATGAAATGGAATTGCTGTTTGTTTCTTTTCAGGGAGTAACTTAAATGCATTGTGATGTACTGCAATCACGACACTTTTACGTGCTTTAATCACACCCGATGCCGTCTGTACATAAACTCCATCAGCTTGTTCAGCGATCGACAATACTTCCGTTTGTTCAAACACCCGCCCGCCATTCTTGCAGAAGCCATGTGCCAAAGCACGGTTAAGTGCCAATGGATGAATATGACCACCCAAGTTATCGACCAAACCACCTTTATACAGGTTGGACTTGATCAACTCTTTTAATTCATACTCACCCACCACTTTCGTGTGATCCTCACCCAAATATTTCCGAGCATCTGCACCTTGAGTCAAGGCAATCAAATGTCCCTCATGTACCGCAGCGGTAATATGTCCACGTTTACGTGCCAAATTTACAGCATACTTTTCAGCAATTTGATCAATTAAAGTCATCGCTTCCGTAGAGGTAAAATGCCAAAGTCTCTTGGCATCTTCATAACTAAAGCGCTTAATCATCTCCTCAGCTTCCCAACGCGCCAAACCTGGGGTAAGCTGCCCACCATTTCGACCTGATGCTGCGGAGCCAATGCGATTCTTTTCAACCAGAATCGTATCAACACCCTGCTCAGCCAAATGCAATGCTGTTGAGGTACCTAACAATCCACCACCGATCACAACAACATCACATTCTTGATCTGCTGATAAAGCATCAAAACAATGCCAGTCCTCTAAAGAACTCTCATAATAGTTTGCAGGATGATCAAATTGACCGTGTTTCGGATTAACCCAATTCCACTCACTCGAATTTTTATATGCTTTACTTTCTTTAAAAACAACATCATCTAAATGCGCTGGTTTCTTTATATCACCAAACATTCTAAATTCACCTAAAACAATTTTTTACCGATTAATGCAAGCAGCTTATCGCAGAAAAATTGAGTAACAAAACCAGAATCTTTCAATAATTTTGATAGGTATATCCGTAGCCGAATATTCCATCAATATACTCAGATTATAAAACCAATTAAATTTGATGTGCCCAGATCTTTAAGCATCGACGATAAAAATGAGGTGATTCAATAAAAATCAATAATTGAAATTAAAAAAGCACCCGAAGGTGCTTTTCTCTCTTATAGGCTAGTTGCAATCAATACCACAAAGCTGAATAACAATGTACCTAAAGATCTCTTGCAATGTACATGAACTTCTTGCTCAAACCCTTGAGCATACGGCTCCAAGTTTTCCATAACTTTAACGCTCATTAAATGTACTACACTTATTAATTTGCCTAACAAATCAATAGAAATAAATTAGCAAAAAGTCGTATATCTCGCTAGTGCAATTTTTCAACCAAATGGTGAATTTATGACAAAAATCGACACTTAATACAAAATAATTTTAAAAAAGAGCGTGCTTTACATCAAGACATAAAAAAAGCCCACCAAAGTGAGCTTTTTTTAAATATCGTACTTAGTTTTAAGCAACGACAGTAATACCACTTGCTTGAGGGCCTTTTTTACCTTCAGTAATTGTAAAAGACACACGTTGACCTTCATGTAGTACTTTGAAACCACTGCTTTGGATTTCGCTGAAATGAGCAAAAACGTCTTGTCCAGAGTCTGCATGAATAAAGCCAAAACCCTTAGTTTCGTTGAACCACTTAACTGTACCAGTCACAGTATTAGACATATATTTAAACCTATTTTAAAAAATTTGGGGCGCTTAGCAGCGAGCAACTTGGAATCATAAACTCTGAGAGGAAATCTGATAAAACGAAAGGTTTATCTACAACTATATGAGATGCAAGATTTTCTGAATCAACAGCGTTATTCTTCTAGTTAGCTTTCACTATACACGACTTTACATTTTTCACGCAATCTCTATCTATCAATCCTACTCCCTACGTCTTTTTC
Source organism: Acinetobacter higginsii (assembly GCF_000369845.1). Classification (NCBI taxonomy): domain Bacteria; kingdom Pseudomonadati; phylum Pseudomonadota; class Gammaproteobacteria; order Moraxellales; family Moraxellaceae; genus Acinetobacter; species Acinetobacter higginsii. The sequence goes on from NZ_KB850214.1 coordinate 320,932, forward strand.
CCGCAGGTTATTCAAGACTACGAATAAGTAGGAAATAATTTTTTTAATTAATTTTCAGACACTTAAATTTAAATATTTTCATCTAAATTCTAAATTATGATTTTTATATAAATTTTTAACATATTATTTCATTTTCTTTTACTCTCAAATATTCGCTATTTTCACTCAGTTCAAATTGTTTTAGCCACAAAAAAAGCCCACTGTTGTGAGCTTTTTTTTCACTGGTCTAAAGTAATTAGATAACAGTAATTAGAGTTGCTTGTGGGCCTTTTTTACCTTGACCAAGAACAAACGAAACGCGTTGGCCTTCATTCAATACTTTGAAGCCCTTGCTTTGGATTTCGCTGAAATGAGCAAAAACATCTTCGCCAGAGTCAGCTTGAATAAAACCAAAACCTTTAGTTTCGTTGAACCACTTAACAGTACCAGTAACTGTATCAGACATACCTTTAAACCTTTTAAACTTTGTTCATTTATGAATTAAATCAAAATTTTTACATCATGATTTAATACAATCTATCCTTATTGAATAGATACTACAAGTATGTGAACCATTTATGTCAATCGATAAAGTTGATTAACATCCGTATAAAAGCTTTTCCCGTCCAAATTAAAGTCAATTTCTTGACCTGATTCCAACAGGATCTTCTTTCCTACTTCTACCCATTTAAAACCATTCAGCGTATTTTGCTGACGCTTTAAAGGGATGATTCTCACACAAATTTCATTGCCATTACTGGCTTTGGCTACACGCCATTCATTAATAATTTTCAACACAAAATCACTCATTTCTGAGCTCAAGTGATCGATTTTGATTTACTATAACACTAGATAGATGAGAGAGGATAGCTACATTTCTAGAATCTAATAATTTTTAGCTTTATTTAGGGTTATTTCAGCTAACTTTATTACTGTCTATTCTTTTTAGACAGCAACCTTAAATACATCACAGAGCATAACTAATTTAATTCGGTTGGTAGCGGGAGCTGGATTTGAACCAACGACCTTCGGGTTATGAGCCCGACGAGCTACCAGACTGCTCCATCCCGCACCGACGAGTTAGCTTTATACGCACATCTTCCCCACAATGCAAATTATTTTTATAAAAATCGCTTAATTTATCAATTAATGTCTAAATTACACACAAAGTGATCAAAACGCACTCTTATTCAATATGCCTGAGTTAAACTTGCAAATGAGTTCTCAATTTTCAGATATTGAACAAATCAGTTAAGATTCGTTCAATAAAACAACTATTTCTTTATAATTCAAAATTCTACAAAAATATTATGCAGTAAAAAGCCCATTATGTAACAATATCATCACCCTTTCATTTATATAGTGCTGCATGTCATTAATTATTGGTATTGACCCTGGTTCACGCTTAACAGGTTATGGAATTATCGAAAAAGATGGCAATAAGCTGCGGTTTGTTGATGCAGGAACCATTCGTACTGAAACACAAGAAATGCCTGAACGTTTGAAACGTATTTTTGCGGGTGTCGAACGTATTGTTAAATTTCATGGTCCAACAGAAGCAGCGGTCGAACAAGTATTCATGGCACAAAATCCCGATTCGGCTCTTAAGCTCGGTCAAGCCCGTGGCGCGGCAATTGCTGCACTGGTGAATCTAGATTTACAAGTCGCAGAATATACAGCACGTCAAATCAAGCAGTCTGTTGTCGGTTATGGCGCTGCTGAAAAAGAACAAGTACAGCTTATGGTAATGCGTTTGCTTAATTTAACCATCCAACCCCAAGCAGATGCAGCGGATGCGCTTGCCGCAGCAATTTGTCATGCTCATGCGTCAGGTAGTATGAGTAAAATGGCAGTACTCAATGCATTAGGCGGTATGGCACGCGGCCGTAGCCGTTCCAGTAGCAGACGCCGTTAAACCTTTTGATTCACGACGTTATATATCATTTTTGCCATGTCCTGCGCTTGTAATCCCCTCATACCCTTTTCAGCCAGTAGATCGCCTGCCTGTGCATGCAGGCTGACAATCTCATGCAATGCAATCTGTTGATGAAATTGAGCTTTTAAACTCGCGATCATACCTGCCAATACATCCCCCATTCCACCTGTACCCATACCCGCATTGCCCTGCGTACAGATAAATAATTGTTCTTCTAAAATTAAACTACCTGCACCTTTCAACACCCATTTCCCTGCATATTTTTGTTGTAACTGTTGAATGGCAGCGATACGGTCTTGTTCTATATCCGCAGCAGTACATCCCAACAACGTTGCGGCCTCACCTGAATGTGGCGTTGCATAGAGATGCTGGTTTAATTGTTGCGGATGCTTGGCCAGAAACCACAAGCCATCTGCGTCAAGTACAACCTCTAAATGTGAGTTTAGCTTGAGTAAATCAAACCATTGTAAATATGTTTGCTCTGCCCATTCATCTCGACCTAAGCCCATACCAAAACAGACTGCATCTACTTGCATTAATAGCTGTTGAATGACTTCCTGATCTAAGGCATTAATGTCTCGCACCATAATATTTGGTGAACGTGCCAAAATGGCTTGATGATGTTTGGTATGACAGATCACACTGACTTTGCCTGCCCCTGCATGAAACGCCGCTTCAGCCGCCATAATCACTGCACCGCCCATATCTGCATGACCACCGACAACAAGCACATGCCCATAACTGCCTTTGTGACCAAAGGCTTGACGCTTGGGTAAAACAATTTTTTCGGGGGATAGATAGGCAAGTGGTTTTAATTCTTGGTCAATCGGAATCAAACTCAGCAAATGTAGTTTCCCCACATATTGCTTAGCTTGACCCGTAAACAAACCTGCTTTGTAGCCTAAGATCGTAAAGGTTTGATCGGCTTGTACTGCGCAAGGCAAAGCTTGTCCTGTATTGGCCTGTAAACCACTAGGAATATCGATTGAGACTTTTAAGCCTGTTTGTGCATTATACAGCTGAATAATTTCTTGCCAGTTTGGATCTAGCATTCGATTGAGACCAATGCCAAATAAAGCATCAATATGACAATCAAAAGTGGGCAGTTCTTGATGGACAGCATTTTCAGATAAAAGATAATCAACACTTTGAATATCGACTTGATGAGACTGGGCAAATTCCGCGGCTTTTTTTAAATCTACGGATTGTCCGCGTTCTGTTGCAAATACCGTAATGCTAAATCCGTATTGCTTAAGAAACGCAGCAATATAATAGCCATCACCCGCATTATTACCCTGCCCGCACCACATTGCGATCTTTTGAGTTTTATTTTGCTGAAATTGTTGCATTAACTGTTGTGTGATTGTCCAAGCCGCTTGCTGCATGAGCCCTAAAGATGAGTTTTGCTGAGCAAACCAACGCTGCTCCCATGCTTGGATACTTCGGCTATGGTAAACTACAGCTTGCATGTTTTTCTCCTTATTATCGCTTTATGGCTTCAAGCACACCATCTCAAACACAGTCTCAGAAAACGCCTGATAAAATCAAGTTGCAACAACTTGACCCTCAAGCATTAAAAGACTGGATCAAAGCACAGGCTTTAGACTTGGGCTTTGCTGATTGTGTCATTGCCAAACCAGATGCTCAAGATCAAATGCCACGTTTTAAAGAATATTTAGAACGTGGTTATCATGCAGATATGCACTATTTAGAAGAAAACTTAGACAAGCGGGCCGATCCAACCTTGCTCGTTCCTGGTACAAAAAGCATTATTTGTGTGCGCATGAACTATCTTGTGGCATCACCCAAGCCCCGTTATGTACCATTTGAACCAAATTCTGCCATTATTGCGCGTTATGCACGTGGTCGTGACTATCATAAAGTCATGCGTGGACGTCTTAAAACCTTAGCGACCCGTATTAAGGAAAAAGTCGGCGATTTTGAATCACGCCCCTTTGCTGATTCGGCCCCTATTTTTGAAAAATCGCTGGCTGAAAGTGCAGGTATGGGATGGACGGGTAAGCACACCTTATTGATTCATAAAAAATCAGGTTCTTTTTTTGTGTTGGGTGAATTGTTTACGTCACTTGACTTGCCCTTCGATCAACCTGCCAGTGCACATTGTGGCTCATGTACCGCTTGTATCGACATTTGCCCAACACAGGCGATTGTTGAACCGTATATGCTAGACGCCAGAAAGTGTATTGCTTACTTAACCATTGAATATAAAGGTATCATTCCTGAAGAATTACGCTCAGGTATTGGCAACCGTATCTTTGGCTGTGACGATTGCCAGTTGATTTGCCCTTGGAATAGCTTTGCTAAAAAAGCGTCTATTCCAGATTTTGATCCAAGACATAATTTAGATGACATTAGCTTACTAGAGATTTGGCAATGGGATGAGGCAACGTTCTTAGCCAATACAGAAGGCAGCCCAATCCGCCGTACAGGCTACCAATCCTTTAAGCGTAATATTGCAATCGGTCTAGGAAATGCTCCATACTCGGCTGAGATCGTGACGCAATTGCAAGATGCAAAAACGCTGCACGATGAGGTCGTCAATGTACATATTGATTGGGCAATTCAACAGCAATTGCAGCAAATAAACGTACACTGAATAGAAAAATGGTGTTTTTTGCCCTTTGGCTTTGGCACGATTTCTGTATGATGAATCTCAATGTCTGTAATCAATCATCATGGATATAACAATGACTTTACGTAATGACTGGACTCGTGATGAAATCCAAGCTTTATATGACCAACCTTTTCTAGACTTAGTATTTCAAGCACAAGGCGTTCATCGTCAGCATTTCCAAGCAAATGCGATTCAGGTCAGCACGCTACTTTCAATCAAAACAGGTAAATGCCCTGAAGACTGTAAGTATTGCTCACAATCTGCTCGTTACGACTCTAAGTTAGAAGCAGAAAAGCGTATTGCCGTTGATAAAGTTATTCGTGAAGCACTTGCAGCAAAAGAATCTGGTTCATCGCGTTTCTGTATGGGAGCTGCTTGGCGTAACCCGCATGAGCGTGATATGCCTTACGTGCTTGAAATGGTGCGTGAAGTCAAAGCATTGGGCCTAGAAACCTGTATGACTTTAGGGATGTTGAATCAATCTCAAGCGGAACGCTTAAAAGATGCAGGTCTAGACTATTACAACCACAACCTAGACACTTCTCGTGAATATTATTCACATATCATTAGTACGCGTACGTTTGACGACCGCTTGGATACTTTAGATCATGTTCGCCAAGCGGGTATGAAAGTATGTAGTGGTGGTATTGTAGGTTTAGGTGAAAGCCGTAATGACCGTATCGGCTTATTACATGAACTTGCAACCATGCCAGTACATCCAGAATCAGTGCCGATTAACATGCTGGTTCCGATTGAAGGTACGCCATTGGCGAATGTTGAAAAATTAGATGTAACTGAGTGGATTCGTACCATTGCTGTTGCGCGTATCATTATGCCGCATAGCTATATTCGCCTTTCAGCGGGTCGCGAGTCATTAAGTGACTCAGACCAAGCACTTGCTTTTATGGCGGGTGCGAATTCACTCTTCTCTGGTGAAAAACTCCTTACCACCCCAAATGCGGGTGAAGGCAAAGATCAGGTCTTGTTTGCCAAATTAGGTTTAACTGCAGAAAAACCAAAACCGACGGTTGCAGAACTCTCTGTCGATGCCATGAGTGCATAAATAAAAAAGCCTTGTCATCTGACAAGGCTTTTTTTAGGTATGATTAAATTGATGTCACCAGAATGCCGTATTTGGCATTTAAAAACATTCCAATACGGATGATATCAACACCTGCTGCATGGGTTACTGACAATTCTTGGCTATGCACATCAAAATGAAATGAATCAAAAATGTCTTGATGTTGCATCAACCATGCAATCGTATCAGCAATACACTCATCAACAGTATATGTTTCTGATTTAAAGTCCTTATTCATAGCACTATGTTATATCTTCACTTGATCTTTCCATCATAACGGATAGATAAGCTTCGTGCAGCTTGTTAAAAAAACACTTAGTAAAGGACATTACTCACTAAGTGTATTAACTTGAAATATGTTTTGAATTGCTTAAGCCGCTTGTGGGCTCAGGATATTTTGGCCCGCCTTTAAGCTTGCAACAGCTTTGGCATTAAATTCTAAAGTCAGCACATGGTTGTCTAAATGAACATGATAAGACTGAATCAATGACTGCTGACCCTCATCTGTTTCAAGCACATATTCATCTGCAATATTTAAAATACCTTCTAAATTAGTTGTACTAGAGGCACGATCATGGCTGAATAAATCATAGATCGTCTGCAGATTAAAGCTTGTTTGCTGTTCCGTAGCATGGCTTTTTAAATAACTTTCTAGGAATAAAACAAACTTGTGTGCGAAGAAATAGTAGTTTGGTTTGTGGGTATAAAGCATGTTCATTGAAAGCTCCTTTACGGTGTTTTTTTCATCTAATCATGACTAAAAAACTAAGGATTTAACCTTAAAAGATTCTTAAAAGAACTTTGAGCTTTTTGTTAATAAACTTAATAATCACGCTAAAAACTTGATTATTCATCTAAATTATTTTTTTATTTTTGCAATACAGATCACAAAAAAATGTGAATTCCTTTATTTTTTGATCAAAAAATATTCAAATAGGCCTTTTTTATGAAAGGAAAAACAATCAGTCTTAAGCAATATTAAACAAACAGGCTAAAAAATCTGTTTTTACCAGAAATAAAAATACTTTATATCAATAACTTATTTATGATCGGAATTTTAGATCGAAATACACCATAAAAATGTGATGCAGTTTGCATTTATAAAACCTAGTGATATATATTTCGCACATTACTTGTTCAGCGCAAAAATCCAACTGAGAAGTAATTTTAATTCAAACTTTTAGCCGATGTGTTCGAGAAATTATTATGAAAAAACTTGCTTTGATCGCTGCTCTTTCAGTTGTAGGTATTGCTAACGCTCAAGCTGCTGACGGAACGATTACAATTAATGGTCTAGTAACAGACAAAACTTGTGACATCGTGACTCCAGCTGGTAAAGACTTTACAGTAACACTTCCAACTGTTTCTAAACAAACTCTTGCTAACGCAGGTGATGTTGCTGGTCGTACTCCATTCCAAATCAACTTGGGTAACTGTTCAGAAGGTAAAGTTGCAACTTACTTCGAACCAGGTGCGACTGTTGATTTCAATACTGGCCGTTTACTTAACCAAAACGCTGGTGGCGCTAAAAACGTTGATGTTCAATTATTAGGTAACAACAACCAAGTAATCCCAGTTCTTGCTGCTGGTAGCAACGGTGCTCAAGCTAACTCGCAATGGGTTGACGTTGTAGAAGGCGGTACTGCTGACCTTAACTACTATGCTGAATACTATGCAACTGGCGCGTCTACTGCTGGTGAAGTAAACACTTCAGTTCAGTACACTATTATTTATCAATAATCTATTGATAAACTTTGCGAATTTCTAGATTTCTAGGAATTCGCAGTTGTACACTTCACGCAATCATAGAGAAAATTTAAATGGCACTGAACGGTTACAATTTTTTGCTTGGTTTAACGATGTCGTCGGCTTTGATCGCAAGTCATACACATGCGGAAATTATTTTGCATGGAACTCGCGTTATTTATCCATCTGACGCTCGTGAAGTGACTTTGCAAGTCAGTAACAATGGTTCTAAGCCATCGCTTGTTCAAGCATGGATTGATGAAGGGGATGCTAAAAGTACACCGGATCAGTCTAAAGTTCCGTTTATGATTACCCCTCCTATTTCGCGTGTAGACCCAACGAAGAGCCAATCGCTTCGTATTACTGCATTACCCAATGCGGCTCAGTTAAATCAAAAACAAGAAACTGTTTTTTGGTTGAATGTTTTGGATATTCCACCAAGACCAACCGCAAACAGTAAAGATGCTATTCCTGATAATTTTTTACAGCTCGCAATTCGTTCACGCATTAAGTTTTTCTATCGTCCAGCCAGCATCAAAGCTGATGCCAATCTCGCTGGTGAAAAATTACAATGGGCGAAAAGCGGACAAACTTTAATCGTAAAAAATCCAACACCATTTCACGTCACCATGACTGCGGTGTACCAACAAAATGCAGGAAAGCCAGTTGACCTACTGCCTAAAGGTCTAATGCTCTCACCTTTTTCAGAGGACAAAATCCAATTGAAAACTGGGAGTACTGAAAAATTGAGCTATGTAAGCATCAATGATTACGGTGGTCGTATCGAACACCAGATCAAGCTTTAATAACAAACAAATTTATTTCCAATCAATAAATGATTTTGTACCTATCATTGAATAGGCGAACCGATTATGTCAAAGAAAAATGCAACAGCTAAATTCTTGAAGCGTCGTATCTGTTATTACCTTACTTCTGGGGTAGTCACAATCACGATGCCTATGGCTGTTTATGCAGTAGAACAGACAGCAGAAAAAGCTGCACCAATGGAAGCAGAATTTGACTCTGTTTTTTTAATCGGTGACGCCCAAAAAGTAGATATTTCTCGTTTTAAATATGGGAACCCCGTTTTACCTGGGGAATATAACGTTGATGTTTATATCAATGGTAACTGGTTCGGCAAAAGAAGAATGATGTTTCGTTCGGCAGAACAAAACCAAAATGCCTTTACCTGTTTCACTTCAAGCTCATTGCTTGAATACGGCGTAAAACAAGAAGTTCTGGTTAACCGTACAGAATCTGCTGCGCCGAATGGTTGTTACAAAATCGAAGAATGGATCGAAAATGCATTTTATGATTTCGATACCTCACGCCTGCGTGTCGATATTTCGATTCCACAAATTGCATTACAAAAAAATGCGCAAGGCTATGTTGATCCAAGTATTTGGGATCGTGGAGTTAATGCTGGATTTTTATCTTATAGCGGTAGTGCCTACAAAACCTTTAATCGCTTAAATGACAATAAAGAAACCACCAATGCCTTTATGGCGATTACTGCTGGTGCAAACATTGCTGGCTGGCAATTACGCCACAACGGTCAGTGGCAATGGCAAGATGGTGCTCAAAGTGAGCTAGATCCAAATAACAAAAAGAAATCAAACTATGAGTCTACCAGTACCTATTTACAGCGTGCTTTTCCTCAATATCGTGGCGTTTTAACCTTAGGCGATAGCTTTACCAATGGTGAGTTATTTGACTCATTCGGTTACCGCGGTTTAGATTTTTCTAGCGATGATCGCATGCTGCCGAATAGTATGCTCGGCTATGCACCCCGTATTCGTGGTAATGCAAAAACCAATGCGAAAGTAGAAGTTCGCCAACAAGGTCAATTGATTTACCAAACTACGGTTGCACCGGGTAGCTTTGAAATTAATGATCTCTACCCTACAGGGTTTGGTGGTGAGCTTGAAGTTTCGATTATTGAATCGAATGGTGAAATTCAGAAGCTTGCCGTTCCTTATGCATCTGTCGTGCAAATGCTACGTCCTGGATTAAGCCGTTACTCAGTCACTGCAGGTGAATTCCGCGACCGTGATATTGATTTAACGCCTTGGGTCACGCAGGGTAAATACCAACGTGGTATTAACAACTATTTGACGGGCTATACTGGCTTTCAATTGGCTGAAGACTACAGTGCCCTATTATTAGGTGCTGCCGTTGCAACGCCTATTGGTGCGGTATCTTTTGACGTTACCCAATCAAATACTGACTTTGATAAGCAAGGTTCGCAATCTGGACAAAGTTTCCGTCTAAGTTATAGCAAACTTATTTCACCAACCAATACCAACTTAACTTTGGCAGCATATCGTTATTCGACAGAAAACTATTATAAGTTACGTGATGCCCTACTTATTCGTGATCTTGAAGATAAAGGTGTGAATACTTTTGCTGTGGGCAAACAGCGTAGTGAATTCCAAATTACCTTGAACCAAGGTTTGCCTGAGGGTTGGGGTAATATTTATATGGTCGGTTCATGGAACGATTACTGGAACCGTAATGAGACCAGTCGCCAATACCAAGTAGGTTATAGCAACAATTATCATGGCTTAACCTATGGCCTTTCTGCGACCAATCGTCAGATCGAATATGGTTCAAATAATCAAACTCGTGATACTGAATATTTGATGACCCTCTCTTTTCCAATTAACTTTAGAAAGAGCGCTGTTAACGTCAACGCTACCGCATCTGAAAACAGCCGCACCGTTGGTATGAGCGGCATGGTCGGTGATCGCTTTAACTACGGTGCTTCGGTATCTCACCAAGACAGACAGAACCCAAGTTTTAACGTTAACAGCCGTTATCGTACCAACTTTGCGACAGTGGGTGGTTCTTATAGTATCGCTGATTCATATCAACAAGCGATGGTTAGTATGAGTGGTAGTATCGTTGCACATGAAAAAGGCATTTTGTTTGGTCCAGAACAAGGTCAAACCATGGTACTGGTCTATGCACCAGATGCAGCAGGTGCCAAAGTCAACAATACCGTTGGCCTCAGTGTGAATAAATCTGGTTATGCTGTGATTCCTTATGTAACACCATACCGTTTAAATGACATCACACTTGACCCACAAGAAATGTCGACCAATGTTGAATTAGAAGAAACCAGCCAACGTATTGCGCCATTTGCAGGTGCGATTGCTAAAGTTGATTTCTCAACCAAGAAAGGCTATGCCATCTACATCAACACCAAAACAGCAACGGGTGAAAGCTTACCGTTCGCTGCACAAGTGTTTAACACCAAAGATGAGTCTGTTGGTATTGTTGCACAAGGCAGCATGGTGTATTTACGTACGCAAGAGCCAAAAGGTGATTTGTATGTAAAATGGGGCGATGAAGCCAATGAACAGTGCCACTTCAGTTATGATGTTACAGCACAAATTTCTAACGATCAGCAAAGCATGATCATGACTGAGGCAGTATGCAAATGAAAAAATTACTCTTAAACAGTGTTTTGCTTACCGCAGGTCTTGGCATCTATACAGAAGCAAATGCAGCTTGTCGTATGCGTAGCTATACTGCAAATGATGTACTTATGTCAGTAGGCCGAGTTGTAGTACGTCCAAGTGATGAAGTTGGAAAGATTCTGCGTAAAGCTACTTTTCCAATTAGTTCTGTAGGTGGTGATAACGCTACTGTAGTAGACAATTGTAACTCTAGTGACCGCCTGATTGCAGAATTAAGTCAGGGTTATCCTCTTAGCTCTCAGGGAAATAATATTTATACAACTAATATCCAAGGCATTGGTATTCGTCTGTATCGTGAAGCGGAGAATGCAAGTAATTTCTCTGGCTATTATCCCTATGTTCGAGGAGGCTTAACTTCTGGCAGACGATACAATTTAGCATCAGGTTATTTTGTGGTTGAAATTGTTAAAATCGCAGAACAAACAGGATCAGGTGCTTTAGTGCCTGGTCGATACAGCAGTTACTATGTGCAAGGTTATTCTGACCGACCATTTCTTACCAGTACTGTACTTGCTAATGCCATTACCATTGCATCTTCTTCTTGTGAGCTGCAAGGTAATATTAATAAAGTGGTTCAACTTCCTACTGTGATGAAATCAGGGTTTAGCGGTGTTGGTTCAACCCAAGGTGAGCAGGCTTTCGACTTAAATATCCTATGTAATGGTGGTAAAAACCCAACGGGATATGAAGAAAAGAACCAGATCAGTTTAGATTTTGATTTTCCACAAGATGGTACCAACAACCAAGTGATGGCCAATACAGCACCAAACTCAACCAAAGCCAATGGTGTAGGTGTTCAGTTACTTTGGAAATATCAAAATAAAAATCAGGTGATCCGCAAAGGCGACAAGTTGGATGTTGGTACAGTCAACTCAAACCAAACTGTACAATACAATATCCCGCTGTCTGCCCGTTATTATCAAACAGCAACCAATGTCACTGCGGGTACTGTTCGTGCAATGGCAACCGTAACCATTCAATACGATTAAACTTTTTATAAGACCTCTTCCCAAACGAGAGGTCTTTTTTTTATAAAACTCAAAAAACATATATCTAAGTTATTAATTTTTAAATTTATTTATTAAAAAGTCGTATTTTTTTATTTTTGATAATAAGCCGTGAACAATAAACCAGAGGAACAATCAATGAAAAAACTGAGCATATTTGCACTTAGCCTAGCCCTAGTTGGCTGTGGAGAAAATCAAAATAGTTCACAAGATAATTCCAATGCTCAATCAACAGTAACAACATCCAGCAACTTTAACTTGCGTAGTTTTAGCCAAGCACAAACATGCCAATATAACTTCGATGCAACACAGCAAGATTATGATGCTTGGAACCTACAAAACCCAGGATACACTTCAGCCACTCAATTTCCTGAAATCAATGGTCAAAAATTTGGATTTACAGTGAAATCAACTCCTATTGAAGAAGAAGCCCACACCAGCTACACCGCAACCAGTAAAGCTGCATTAGAACCAACAAACAATAATGGTGATTTTCCTCTACCTACGACAGGTATTATTGCATTTGAAATGCAGGTAAAAATTCCAACTCCACCTCCTACAGGCGATTCCTCATATACATCTTCATTCTGGATTAGAGGCATGACTGATAATGGATATGCAATTCACTCAGATTTTGGCTTTCAGTCTGGAACTCATGATCCAGACTTTGGAGAAAATCCAGCTGCATTATTCTATTCATTAAGATATCAACTTAGTGATGGTACTGGACCTACGACAGTTGGTCATTACAAGAATACAAAAGTGACCAGTAATACAGATAATTATCAACGTTTAGGTATCTATATCAACCAGCTAACAAAACAGGTTGGATTTATCTTCAATGGTGCTGATCAAGGCTATCAATCTACCCTACCTGCAGCACTTGAAAATCTTAGTTTTAACATTAATAGCGGAGTTTCTATATATTCCAATCATTTAGATGGGCAAGAGCTATCATCTGAGCTGATCACTGACCGCAACGCTCTACAATTCAGCTACCCTCAAGGTACAACAGACATCTGTGGCAATGTGATTTAACCCAGTTAGAGTCAAAAAGCCTAATCGTCGATTAGGCTTTTTTCTTGCCAAAAATAGCAATCACATAATTTTCCCGTAACAATGGTCTGCCTAAGTTCCCTATTTGAATTTTAAAATATTCTACAGCGACCATATAATGCAGACCAGACAGGTCAGGTTTCTAAATTCGCATTAAAACAAAAATATGTGACACAATTAACAAATCAAAATAAACATATTAATTATCAATTTAAAAGCAAAATTTTAAACACATCACACTTTGAATAAATATTTAATCAATATTTAATTTTAATATTGCCTTAATAATAATACTTATGTTAATTAATACTTAATACATTATATAAAAGGCAATAAACATGTATAACAATATCTATAAATCTGCCCTACTTTTATCATTAATGGCATTTGCTTCGGTGGGTTATTCTGCAAGCACAATCCAAATGAATGGAAGTATAGTAGAAGATACTTGCTCTCAGCAGCATAACACTAGTGACTGTCAGCAATTGAATCAAATCAGAGATAAGATTGATTCTCAATCAATTTCTCTCAGTGACTTAAGCACTCATACACAAAAAAATACAACCACCGACATTAGCTTCGAACAGCTACCAGATAAAAAGAATGCTGTTATTATCGCAAGTTACTACTAGTTAATAAAATATACGTCAATATGTGAACTAATTAACATTTAAATTATTGGTTCACATTGTTCCAATCATAAAAACACTTAACAAATACTCGGCTTTATTTAGATTTTATTAAAAATTAATTCAAAAAAAACTACCCACTGCTTATTTTCAATAAAATATTCTTAATAAAAAAACTTAAAAAACAATTAAATTAAAACAAAATATGGAATTATTTTATTTATTCCATTGCATACATATTGACCACCCACAATATTTTCTATAATTTCATAAACGATGAAAATAAAAACACTTTAAAATAATAAGGACAAAAAATGGATCACTTAAAATTAGATTCGCCCAGCAATACGCCATGTGTTGATTGTACAAAAGACCCGATTGAATCTTTGAAAGCCATGTTTGTGGACATGGTACAAGCTGGGAGAATTCGCAAAGGTCAATGCCCTGCTATGCGACCAGTATTTCTTAAACCACACGGAATAGCCGCTGCTGAATTCAAAATCCGTGATGATTTACCCGAGAAGCTCCGTGTCGGATTATTTTCAAATTTAGGCAAAAGTTACCCGACCTGGGTTCGCTTCTCATCCGACACCACACCAACAAATACAGACTTCAAATCTACCCTTGGTATCGGGATCAAACTATTTGATGTTGAGGGAAAAAAAATACTCGGTAATCCTGATGCGAGTACCTTTGATTTCTTGATGCAGAATTTTGATGCTTTTTTTGTCGACACTGCAAAAGATATGTGTGAATTTACCAAAGCTGGTGTGGTCGATGGTGATTATGATCCTTATCTAAAAGCTCATCCAAAAACCTCAGAATTACTGGATGCAATGGCAAAACCCGTTGCCAGTGTTTTAGCTTCCGCTTACTGGAGTGGTTTACCCTTTCTATTTGGTCCAAATGAGTATGTAAAATATAAACTAGAACCAGTTTTTTATCTTGACCCACCGAACCATTCGCCTAATGACCCTTCTTATTTAGCCAACGACTTAATCTCGAGATTAAAAGTCTCTGAAGCACGATTCCGCTTCATGATCCAACTCAGAACAGATCCTGAACGTATGCCATTAGACGAAGCAACTGTCGTCTGGCCAGAAGATTTAAGCCCACCTATTCACGTTGCCGACATCATCATACCCATTCAAGATATTTCAGCTCGCGGGCAAGCCGAATATGGTGAAAACTTAGCAATGAATATTTGGCGTGTCACTGCTGAACATGCCCCAGTCGGTTCTATCGCAGATGCTAGACGTGTTGTTTACGCAGCTTCGGCAGAGTTACGCCGTAATGTAAATGGTGTAACTCTAGGTGAACCTGATACTCCTCGTCCTGTTATTTCCCCAGCAGCTTATATTGATACCAAGATCGTTCGTGCAGCAATCCATCCTGCAATTGGGATCGCTCGCGTAGGTGACAGTGAAAATGAGTTTTTTATCGGACCTGAGCTTGTTGATGCTCCAACAGACCCAACCCAGCAGCCCAATAGCTATCGAGATAAGACTGGCGCAATCAAAAGGCAAGCAGCTCGGTTCCGTATCTATGGCTACAATGCTGCTGGCGACGTAGTCCGTGAGCTGAATCCTGACAATGCAGATATTGTCTGGACTGTCCATGTTGCCAACCGTAAAGCTGAATGGTATCAATTTCAGTATGCACTGGACATACCAGAAGCCGTCAATGCTCCTGATAATGCGTTCACGTTACGTAACCCCAAAGTCAAACCAGCCAATCGACATAAATTAGTCATTGATCCAGGTCCACGTAGTATTTTTGGTCGTAATGTTTCGGGTGGTGCTGAACATCGTTTTGATACTGGAACTTTCCAAGCAGCAGCTGAACAGGCTGTGACTGTGCCTTTAGGTGAAATTCAAACAGATGAAAATGGACATTTATTATTTTTAGGTGGGCATGGTAAATCAGCATCTCCAACCCATGCACCTGTTTATGATCCAGACCATCCGCCAAGCTTTAATAATGCTGATGATTGGTATGATGACACATCCGATGGCCCTGTCACTGCAACAGTTTCCATAAATGGAATCGAGATACCCGTTGAATCGGCGTGGGTTGTTGTTGCTCCCCCCAACTATGCGCCCGATGTTGTGAGCTGGCGAACCATGTACGACCTGATGTGTGATGTCTACGTCAATGCAGGTTGGATGGTGATGCCAGAAAAACCATCCTTTACTAAAGACATTTGGCCACTCTTGAAACGTCTGGGCGGTTTACAGTGGGTAAATAAAGGTTTTGCAGCCTACTTTGGCAAAGGCTGTCCAATGGATTTTAATAACCCTGCACTGCTGGCTAAACTTTCATTCCAATCAAAGAATAAAAATTTGGCTGATCCATATAGTGAATTACGCCGTGCCATCTTGCATAGTTTCAGACCATCCAAACCTAGCGTAGCTGAGCCAGTACAATGGCCACATATTTGGCCTTGGATTTATGGTGATGCGTTTGGAAGCTTTCCAGAAAATGGGCCCGGCAATATGCTCACTATGACGGGTTTACAAGAAGGTCTACTCCGAAACTGGGTGGACGGAAATTTTATCGATGACTGGTCTAATGAAGAAATTAAACCTCCTTCATCTTTAGATCAAGTTCCATTACAAGATCAACCTCATACATTAGATCAGGCAGCCTTGCATTATTGTCTGGCAGATACCTTTCATCCCGGTTGTGAAATGACATGGCCGATGCGTCATGCCAGTATGTATAGTTCACCATTCAGAATCAGATTACGTGCAGCTACAAATCCCGAACCAGACTATGGCTCAACAATGACACCCATCAAAGTTCAGCAAGTTGATGGTCCCTTATATGCTCAAGTCGCAGGCAGTATTACCCGCTGGATGGCAGTCCCATGGCAAGGAGATACTGCATTCTGCCGCTCTGGATACGATCCAGATTTCGATCCCTATCTTCCAACATTTTGGGCAGCCCGTGTTCCAAACCACGTTCTCACAGAACAAGACTATCAAAAAGTTATAAATTCTGACCTATCGAGAGAAGAACGTATTGCTGCCTTTAATCAACGTCACAGTTGGCTGCGCGCAATCCAAAATGCAGATACTGCCGAAGTGATGAAGCGTATGATTGCTCAATTTAATGAACTTGGTATTGTTGAAGTCCGTGCAGGTGTAAAAGACGATCCAGATATTCCTGAATATATCTATGTTGAAACACTGATTGCTGGTCAGCTAAAAACGGCTGCCGAACATGCAACCAACTTGTTAGAAAGTAAGGTTGAACCACTTACCGACTTAGAAAAAGCAGGCTGGGCAAGTCATGAACAGTTATTGGCATTCCGCTCTGTCCGTGTACAAAAACGCTAAATGAATAACTTAAATGTAGATGTCTGTATCGCAGGTCATGGGCCTGCTGGACTTATAGCGGCAAGACAACTTGCTTTGGCTGGGTTATCTGTGTGCACCATTGATAACCCAAGCCATAAGGTACATAAATTTGGTGAAACACTCCCCGGATCGGCAATTCGTTTATTAACCAAACTCGGCCTTCAATCAATCATTGAGCCTTTACAAACAGAGCAGCATGCCAATGGCTACTATTCACCTCGTGTCGGTGGAAATATGTCTTTTTGGGGAAGCGAGTCCCCCATCATTTCTGATGCCTTACATGATCCCTATGGGGTTGGACTTCGGATTGATCGGCAGAAATTCGATATGCTTTTAGCGCAGCATGCTCATGTTGAGGGAATAGTAAAATTTAGTGCAAACATTTTGGATTTAAAAAAAGATCGTAATAATTGGAACATTCAATTGGAATGTGGCAAATCCATTGCAACAAAATGGATTGTTGATGCAACAGGCCGCAGCGCCAAAATCATCCGTCTACTCGGTATTCAGCGCCATCGTGGTGTACCATTGGTTGCGCTGTATCGAACATTTAAACCAGAGAAAAGTATTTCACTCAGTAAAACCATCATTTCATCACATAAAAATGGATGGTTATATGCAGGGAAAATTTCTGAACAAAAATGGGTTCTTGGCTATCACACAATCCCCAAAACCGCAGCAGCACTTCACAACTATCCTGTACACTGGGATGAAATAATTAAAACCAATACGATCATACCTGAGCTTTTTGGTAAATTAGAATTTGGAAAAAATATCTGTTGTCATGATGTACGTAGTGTTTGGTTAAAACAGGGTTTAGGGGAAGGCTGGATTGCTTGCGGTGATGCTTTATTGGCATTTGATCCTATCGCAGGGCAAGGTTTATTTAATGCAATTTATACCGCAATGAAAGCAGCAGAAACGATTGTACAATATGATCAAAATAAGGATGCTCATCAACACTATTTAGCTGAAACTCATAATATTATTAGAATCTATGAAAATCGAAGATATTCATTATATAAGCAAGAACAAAGATGGTTGAACAGTCCATTTTGGAAAGCACATCAAATGACCACTGGCTAAGCTAGACCAAATGATGAACACAAGTATAAAAATCAATTAGATCAGCGTATTTCTTCTACTCACGATCTTTTAAGTTGCTAAACTGATTTATGTTATGGAGCAAATATATGTTAGGTCTGATGCCTTTAGTACGCTTCGGTTTATTTTTCACAATCACTCCTCTACTGATCAGTATAAGTGGTTGCGCTTATCAGCATCAAAAATCAAGCATTGTGGCCAATACACATAAAATCCCCTATCCAACCATTGATACGGAATTAGGTGAAAAGTTACAACCGAACGAGAGTATTTTGGCTGCACAAATTTCTGAGGAAATTGGACAAAATATCCGTAAACAGTACGCAGCAGGCCATGTGCTACGTGATGCACATCCTAAAGCACATGGCTGTGTTCGGGCAGAATTCCATGTCTCAAAATCGTTACCATCAAACCTAGCGAAAGGCATTTTTATTGCTGATAAAACATATTCAGCATGGATTCGTTTCTCCAATGCTTCAGGAGATGCCACCCAAGCCGACAATAAAAAAGATGCGCGCGGCATGGCAATCAAAATTTTAGGTGTTACTGGAAAAAAGATTATGGAGAATGACAATCAGGCAATGACTCAAGATTTTATTATGATTAATCATCCTGTATTTTTTGTAAATCAACCTGATCGCTATTTATCCTTTATACGGAATATAAATAGTGGAAGTACGCTCAAAAAATTGCAGATTCCTTTTGCCCTAGGTTTGCAGGGCACTATGAATGCGCTTAAAGCGAGAAATTCAATCATTTCCAATCCAATACAAGCCCGATACTGGTCAATGGTGCCCTATCAATTAGGATTAGGCGCTGAGCGTCAGGCAGTTAAATATTCAGCAAGGCCTTGTTCTCAAAATACAACACTAGTGCCAGATCACCCCAATCATGACTTCTTAAGAGAAGCGCTTCGAAATAGCTTACAAAAAGGTGATGCATGTATGGAATTTCTGATCCAACCGAGAACATCAAATAAAATGCTCGTAGAAGATTCGATGACTGAATGGAAAGAAGCTCAAGCTCCATTTTATCAAGTTGCAACGATCCATATACCACAACAAAATTTTGATACGCCTGCTCAGAATGAATTTTGTGAGAATCTTTCATTTACCCCTTGGCATTCACTGCCTGAGCATAGACCCTTAGGCGCTATAAATAGATTGCGTAAAGTGATTTACGAGAATATTAGTGCAATCCGACATGAAATGAATTCTACTCAAAGAAAAGAACCACTATAAACATTTTTGTAGATATTCAATTGAATGAGCCATTCTTGATCTTATATTAAGTTTGATAGCAACTCGCCTTCGTCATAAGAATCGAGGAACAGATTAGAATTTATAATAGTATTTAATTAAGCTAGTGCATTAAATAAACATAAAAAAGCCCATCTATCGATGGGCTTTTTCACTGCTCTAACTAATTAGATTACAGTGATAAGTGTTGCTTGTGGTCCTTTTTTACCTTGTCCAGGAACATAAGAAACACGTTGGCCTTCATTCAAAACCTTGAAGCCATTGCTTTGAATTTCGCTGAAATGAGCAAATAAATCTTCGCCAGAATCAGCTTGAATAAAACCAAAACCTTTAGTTTCGTTGAACCACTTAACAGTACCAGTAGCTTTATCAGACATACTTTTAAACCTTTTAAACTTTGTTTATTTATGGATCAAAACCTTAAATTTTGATCCAATCTATCTTTACTAAAAAAGATACTACCATTGTGTGAATTATCTATGTCAAACGATAAAGCTGGTTAACATCAGTGTAGAAACTTTTTCCATCTAAATTAAAATCAATCTCTTGACCAGACTCTAGAAGTACTCTCTTTCCAACTTCAACCCATTTAAAACCTAACAACGTATTCTGTTGACGTTTAAGTGGGATAATTTGCACACAAATTTCATTGCCATTACTGGCTTTGGCCATACGCCATTCATTAATAATTTTCAACACAAAATCACTCATTTCTGAGCTCATGTGATTGATTCGATTTACTATAACGCTAGACAGATGAGAAGAAGATAACTGCATTTCTAGAATTTAATAATTTTTAGCTTTATTTAGGATTATGTAAGCTAATTTAATTGCTATTTGTTCTTTCCAGAATAGCAACTATAAATACATCACAGAGCAAAATTAATTAAGTCGGTTGGTAGCGGGAGCTGGATTTGAACCAACGACCTTCGGGTTATGAGCCCGACGAGCTACCAGACTGCTCCATCCCGCACCGACGAGTTAGCTTTATAGGCGCTTTAACTTAATTATGCAAGTTTAATATTGATTAATAGCAACAAGAGCTCAATTTACAGTCGATTTATCAATATTTTTGAGTTTAACTGCACTTTTACTTCAATTTGAGTTGTATCAGTTTTTCACTAAAGTTAGATAAAAATAAGAAGAAAGTGAAAAAAGTAATATGTAGTATTACCTCTTCAAAGTATAGCTGCATAAATTCCCCTAATTTTATAGAGGTTTAGCCCTTTTCATTTAGAGCGAATAAATTAGTATCAACTATTCAAAAATATTTACTTGAGTCTGTCCATCTATAGAAAATATACACTTCCCTTTGAATTCTTGTGCATTACCCAACTCATTTTCGGCACAGAACTCTAGGTAAATATACACATCTCCACTTTTTTGATTTATATAGTAATTACCACGTAAATTATCATTAAAACTAACCGTCTTTTTCTTTGTTACATTCGAAAGTACGAGTTTTTTGCACTTTTCAATCAGTTTCTCCTTATTTAAATTAATTTCGGACTTCCGAATATAAGCAGAGCTTTTACTCAAATCTCTCACATTTTTTCGATTATCATTCTCAATTATATAAGAATCAAATTCTGTAATAATATTAGAGTCTTTGCTCTTATAATCTTCAAAACTTTCACACCCCAATAAACCTAACATGATGGTGAAAGCTAAGATATTCTTCACTTTAATAATCTATAAAATCAAAAAATATAATATAGCAAAAATAATGGAGTATGACAAAATTGAAAAGTATCTATAATTGTATAAATTATTGTAGGGACGATTTCTTATACTTTTAAGTTAGATTCTTAAATTGGATAAAATTCACTTAAGTATCGGATATAACTATATTTTATTAAAAAATAATTTTTCTTACAACTATAAGTGACTTTAAATTTTAATTAGCTACAAGCTTACTTTGTAATATAAAAAATACAATATATCTAATAAAAATATTTCAACCCGTCACCCTGCCGAAGATATTTAAGCTTATAGAATAGATTTCATTTCACTCTTTATTATTCATCTTTTTCTTGTAAAAATAATTCATAGTAAATATGTCGGGAATATAAATAGTCATTTTCTTATCATCCTCTAATCATAGCTAACTGACTTAGGCTAAAAGCAGGTTTAGATCATCAAATTATTTAAAAAGTCTTGTTCACTAATTTCGATGTACATTGAATTGATTTAGCAAAACTATAAATAATATTCAGCATCTTCCAAACCTAGATAGATCTTGTTTTCACTCTTACTTATTAATTTTACTGATTACATAACACTTACATAAATTTAGCCAATAAAAAAGCACTTACAATTAATGCATGTAAGTGCTTGATATATATGGTGGGCCCACCGTGACTTGAACACGGGACCAACGGATTATGAGTCCGCTGCTCTAACCAACTGAGCTATAGGCCCTAAACTTAAATCATATTTTATGTATGATTAATGCTGCCTGATCTTAGTCAAATTTAACTTAAATTACAAGCAGATGATTTTATCAAATTACGAAAATAATGTTAAAAATCATAAACTGCGCTGATTCTATCTGATCTTCCCAGCTTGAGTAAAGATCATATTGCACTATTTTGATCATTAATAAGACATCCAATTTTTTTCATCTGGTGTTTTAGGATATGTATTTTCCTGAAAACTCGTATTACACTGCTGCGACTCAAAGCCTATGATGATAAACATGAAAAAATTTTTAGGAAAATCTATTTTTAAAGCAACAGGTTGGGAATATAACGTAGACCCAAGCATTTTAGAAAAAAAACAAGTCATTATTGGCTTTGAGCATACCTCAAATCTGGATACCATCCTTTCTCTCGCTTTATTTGAAATTTTAGAACTCAAAATTCATACCCTGATCAAAAAAGAATTATTCAAAGGTCCCTTAAAACCAATTTTAGAACGTTTAGGTGGCATCCCTGTCGACCGTAAAGCCAATAAAGATATCGTGACGCAAATGGTTGAACTGTTTATTCAAAATGACAGCTTTAATCTCGTGATTGCGCCTGAAGCAACACGTGCCAAGGATGGTGAAGAACGCAAACCCATTCGTACTGGTTTTTGGCATATCGCCAAAGCAGCCAATGTGCCCATCATTTTGATGTATGCCAATGCCCGTACCAAGCAAGGTGGCATTCTAGGGAAAATTTACCCAAGCGATTTACAATCAGATCTGGAAAAGATCAAAGCGCTTTATGCGGAATACGACATAGACGTAAAAATTAGCTAATTAATCCAATCTATTTGATCAATCTTTGACGCTTGATCAAGATTTTAAAGTTTGAATATGAGCGATGCTAGTTTTCAACAAAACCATCGCTATGCTAATATTCCTGCACTTTTTTTAAGTTTTATTTTTTGGAGTTACTTCCATGGCGGGTCATTCTAAATGGGCCAATATTAAGCATCGTAAAGCTAAACAAGATGCAAGTCGCGGTAAGGTTTTTACTAAATACATCCGTGAAATCGTAACCGCTGCACGTTTGGGCGGGCCAGATGCGGCGAGTAACCCTCGTTTGCGTGCTGTAGTTGAAAAAGCACTGTCTGTGAATATGACACGTGACACCATCAACCGTGCAATCCAACGTGGTGCTGGTGGTGAAGACAATGATGATTTAAAAGAAGTTACCTATGAAGGTTATGGCGTTGGTGGTGTTGCGGTTATCGTTGAAACCATGACCGATAACTTAAACCGTACTGTTCCAGATGTTCGTCATTGTTTCTCTAAAACCAATGGTAACTTAGGTACCAATGGTTCGGTGGCTTACCTATTCACCAAGCGCGGTGAAATTTCTTTTGAAGATGTTTCTTTAGAAGACAAAGTCATGGAAGTTGCTTTAGAAGCAGGTGCTGATGATATCGAGATTGATGAAGATAGCATCTTGGTTATTACTAGCCCAGAAAGCTTTGGTGATGTTCAAGATGCACTTACAGCAGCAGGTTTAAAATCTGACAATGCTGAAGTTGTGATGAGCCCATCGACTAAAGCTGAAATCAATGATATTGATCAAGCTAAACAAATCATGAAAATGATTGATATGCTTGAAGATCTTGATGATGTTCAGAACGTTTATACCAACGTTGAATTCTCTGAAGATGTATTAACGCAACTTGATGCTTAATACATTCAGATCTGTAAAAAATGCATCTTTTTAGATGCATTTTTTATAGCTTATTTAAAAGTTTATAGCAGTTAAAGACATTATATTCTTTGATCACGAAGCTTGAATGTAGTGCGACGACACTGTCAATCTTACCAATACGGCGTAATAGAATTTCACTATAGTCATCCATATTACGTGCGACCAATTCCAAAATAAAATCTGCACTCTGCCCTGTCACGAGAAAGGCATTGGTCACTTCTGGAATATCTTCAATTTCTTGTAGGAATTTATCAAAAGTTTCACTATCGTGTTTGCTCAACGAAACCTGCAAAAGAATATGCAAACTAAAACCGAGTTTATTAAAATTAATTTCGCGTTTGAGCTGTCCCATCACTTGGGATTCGATCAGATTTTTAATGCGACGATGCACTGAACTAACCGAAAGGTTAATACGTTCTGATAGCTCATTCAGATTGACATCTTCATGGGTCAAAATTTCAAGAATTTGTTTATCAAAACGATCCAATTCCATTCTACAGTCCTCACTTTCAATCGATGTTTTTATCGGAACTGCTCACTCAGTAATTTTTAAGGGTCAAGGGAAAACATTCGTTTAACTTTTGACGATGCTGCATGGATAACGCAAACATGATTCCGATAAACTTTTGGTTTATCTTTGTCTCAAAGCCGAAACAAGACCTTTTGAGCAACTGTTCAACTGATCTCCCAATAGTTGAACAACTCGTTTCGATCCCCATCACACCCTGAAACATAAGATAACAAAGCCTTTTCACAATTATTTCCCTCTTTTCAGTTTTTTTAAAGTAAATTTGGCAATAATTTCTAATATTTTCTGCTTAAAACGAATTTTCTTTTAAAAATTAATTTTATTCCCTAATTATTTTTTGCTTTATCAATAGTTTTTCAATTTTATTTCCCATAAAAAAGCCCCGATTTTATTCATCAGGGCTTTTCGACTCAAAATTTGATTTACAAACCACGCCAATCGACGCGTGCATTACGCTCAGTCGCGTAAATACGCTGAACGTATTGCCCAATCGGTAGGTCTGATAAATAGTCATAATATTGCTTCAGTTCGCCATCAAACTGTTCAATATCGTCATTCTCGAGTTCCCAAGGCGTGCCTTTGATCACCAATAACGGTGCAAGAATAGAACAGACTGAAATATCCGCTAAACCAAGCCGATCACCGACCATATAACGCCCTTGATTATCAATCAAACGCTGATTCAGATCGCTAATCAACTCGGTCATACGCAACTTGGATTGAGCAACTTTTTCAGGGCTCAATTTATAGTTCGTCGAAACCAGACTTTTTAATATTGGTTTCGAAATCTTCTCAAACTGACGTAAATAGCCTTGTTCACCCATCATGATTTCAAGTGGATGATCACCCACTGACAGTGCATGTGCCAATGACCAGCGACGAACATGTACACCAAGTTCATCAGTCAATTTGTCGATTTCTAAAGCTTGCTCACGTAACTGCTCATCACGTCTCAATAACGCATGTTCAGGATAGGTCGTATCAAGATATAAAGCGATTTGTGTTGAATCAGCAACCCACCGCTTATCATCTTTCAGCATTGGCAATAAATATTGCCCAGACTTTAGATAAGTAAACGCACGATGGAAACCTGGAATTAAATTATGTGCCACATAGTCCAATTCCTTATGATCTAACAACCAGCGAGCTTTTTCACAATAGTGGGACAAAGGAAATTGATATAAAACCCGCATAAACTCTCCAAATTTATTTTTCTACTCGATCAAACATAAGGTTTTCCCTACTTTAGAAGTAAAAGTTAATGAATACAATGTCCTTTTCGTTCGATCTTTTTGAATTCTGGCGAAGTCGCTTTATAAATTTTCATGGTGAGATTATTCCTCTCATTCATAGAAAATGAATTTTTATACTGTTTAACAAACCAGCATAAAAATTCAAATTATTGTTTTATATAAATATTTAATATTAATTTTTCTGTTATTTTTCTCATAAAAAATGCTTAGGAATTATTGTGATATACAAGCCATAACTGATGGTTTAGTTGAAAAGTAAAACTTTTGTAAAGTGTCTCTTATCTATTAGAGGTGCTCACATGTCCAGTAATCAATCAGTGATTCAAGTTCAAACACAACTGATTTCAAATGATCAGCAGGCCATTAATGCTGCCTATCAAGTTGCTGACTTTGCATTAGAAGATCGAAATAATCGAGATCAAAATCGTGTTTTACCCACCGAACAAATCATTCAGTTTAGCCAAAAAGGTCTCGGTGGAATCCGTGTACCGCAACAATATGGTGGTGCTTTTGTCTCCAATAAAACCTTAGCCCATGTGTTTCGTATTTTAAGTAAAGCCGATGCCAATGTTGGACAAATTCCACAAAACCAATTTGGCCTTCTAAATTTTATCAATATCACTGGTTCAGATGCACAAAAGCAGTTTATTTACGCTGAAATTCTGGCAGGCAAACGCATTGCCAATGGTGGACCTGAAAAAAATTCCAAAGATACCAAAGCCATTCAAACCACTTTAAGCTTGGAAAATGGTCAATACCTTTTAAATGGGGAAAAATTTTACTCAACTGGAACCAGTTTTGCAGATTGGTTAGCGATTCGTGCCTTACATCCAGATGGCTATACTGTATTGGCAATTGTTGATCGACATGCTGAAGGTGTTGAAGTGATTAATGACTGGAATGGCTTTGGTCAACGTACTACAGCCAGTGGAACAGTAAAACTACGCAATGTTGTAATTGATCCTGCACTATTTTTTGATGAGCGCATTATTGCCGACACTCCAAATGTTCGAGGTGCCTATTCTCAACTTTTACAGGTTGCGATTGATGTTGGCATTGCCGAAGCAGCTTTTGATGACACCTTATCCAGTATTCGTAAAGCACGTCCCATTATTGATGCAGGTGTAGAAAAAGCCAGTGAAGAACATTACACCCTACAAGAAATTGGTAAGCTCAATATCCTGCTCGATGCTGCCATTTTATTACTGGACGATGCTGCCGAATATCTAGATGAACTGGATCAAATCGCTAAGATTTCTGCCGAGCAAGCCGCGCGTGCCTCTATTTTAGTGGCAGAAGCAAAGATCTATGCCAATGATGCTGCTCTGCATATCTCAGAAAAATTACTGGAACTTGGTGGAAGCCGTGCCAGCCTGAGCCAACATAATCTTGATCAGCATTGGCGCAATGCTCGCGTACATACCTTACACGATCCTGTGCGTTGGAAATTCCATGCCATCGGTGACTATTACCTCAATGGTACACACCCTGCCCGCCATGCATGGATTTAAGGAGCAAATCATCATGACCTCATATCAAGAATTACAAGGTTTTGCCAAAACCAATTTTAAAGCGGCGCATGTTATTCAGAGCGATGTCGAAGCACTGGAAATTGCGACTCAACTCAGTCAACAGTTTAAACAAGCGGCAGTTGAACGCGATGCCAATCGAAACTTGCCGTTTACTGAAATCGAAACCTATAGTCAGTCAGGTTTATGGGCGATTACGGTACCTAAACAGTATGGCGGTGCAGAAGTTTCCAGCCTAACCGTAGCTAAAGTGATTGCGCTGTTTAGTGGTGCGGATGGCTCAATCGGTCAGATTCCACAAAACCATTTTTATGCATTGGAAGTATTGCGCAATACTGGTACGGAAGCGCAAAAGAAACGCCTCTATCAAGAAGTGTTACAAGGTGCGCGTTTTGGTAATGCGCTGGCTGAATTTAAAACCCGTACCTCTGCACATAAGCAAACCACACTGATTCCAAGCGAAAACGGTTATCTGATCCAAGGGGAAAAATTCTATTGCACCGGGAGCCTATTCGCCCATCGTATTCCAACACTAGTGGTTGATGAAACAGGTAACGAATTTTTGGCTTTTGTACAAAGAGACAGTCAAGGATTAGAACTGATTGATGACTGGTCTGGCTTTGGGCAACGGACTACGGGCAGTGGTACAGTAAAATTTAATCAGGTCTTCGTTGCCAAAGAAGATGTGATTGCTTTTGATACTGCGTTTAAGCAACTGTCTTTGGTGGGGCCATTTGCTCAAATCATGCATGCCGCGATTGAAGTCGGGATTGCCCGTGCAGCTTTTGAAGAAACACTGGAGCGTGTGCGTGTCGCCCGCCCTTGGATTGATGCCAATATTGATTCAGCTACTCAAGACCCCCTAACCCTGTCTGAGCTGGGTCGTGTGGCAACCGATGTCAAAGCCAGCGAATTACTCCTCAAACAAGCAGCTCGATCTGTTGATGCTGCTAAATATGAGTTGAATGCTGAGACCTTAGCCAAAGCCTCAATTGATGTCGCCAAAGTTCGTGCACATAGTACTGAAACAGCATTAAAGGCATCATCGAAATTGATTGAGTTAGCGGGTAGTCGTGGCAGTCAACGTGCTGATGGTCTTGATCGTCACTGGCGCAATGCGCGTGTACACACCTTGCATGATGCTGCACGCTGGAAATATTACTTTATCGGTAATTATGTGTTGAATGGCATTCTGCCGCCACGTCGGGGGACTTTGTAATGAGTCAAACGACTGCTAAAAAAATCTTGTTAAATGCCTTTGATATGAACTGTGTCGGTCATATCAATCATGGCTTATGGACGCATCCGCGTGATCAATCACATCGCTTTAATGAACTGAGTTATTGGACTGAACTCGCACAAACTTTAGAACAAGGTTTGTTTGATGGCTTATTCCTTGCAGATATTACAGGTGTTTATGATGTCTATCAGAATGGCATCGATCTCACCCTGAAAGAATCGATTCAGTTACCAAGTCATGATCCTTCTACCCTAATTTCGGCGATGGCTTTGGTGACACAGAATTTAAGCTTTGGCGTGACCGTCAATCTCAGCTATGAACAGCCCTACCAATTTGCACGGCGCTTTGCCAGTCTCGATCATTTAACCCAAGGTCGTTTAGGCTGGAATATTGTCACAGGCTATCTGGATAGTGCCGAACGCCTAATTGGGCAAAAAGGCTTAAAAGATCATGATGCGCGTTATGATCAGGCCGAGGAGTTCCTACAGCTTTGCTATAAATACTGGGAAGGCTCTTGGGAAAATGACGCTCTAAAGAAAGACAAGCAACAGCGCGTTTTTACTGATCCAAATAAAGTCCACTCGATCAATCATCAAGGGCAGTATTATCAAAGCCAAGGGGTATTTCAGGTTGCGCCGTCGGTACAACGTACGCCAACACTCTTCCAAGCAGGTGCTTCACCGAAAGGACTACAGTTTGCCACACGTCATGCCGAATGTATTTTTATTGGTGGTGATCAGCCTGAAAAGATTCGTCAGCAAGTTAATAAAATACGACTACAAGCACAGCAACAAGGTCGAGATGAAGATGCGATTAAAATCTTTGTCGGCATTACCGTCGTTGTGGCTGAAACACATGAACTCGCCCAGCAAAAACTGGCTGAATATCGTCAATATGCCAGCCCTGAAGCAGGTTTAGCACATTACGCCAGTTCAGTCGGTATTGACCTTGCCAAGTTTGCAGATGATGAAGCGATTCCTTATCAAAAGAGCAACAGCATTGCTTCCGTCAATGAAAAGTTTAAAGAACAGCGCATCAGCAAAAATGATCTGAAAGCACAGCATGTGCTGGGTGGACGTTATCCCCTGATTGTCGGTAGCGGTACTGAAGTTGCGGAATACCTGATTGAACTGCTTGATCAGACCGGCATTGATGGTTTTAACCTGACCCGTACGGTTGCACCTGAATCACACCATGATTTTATTCGACTGGTGATCCCTGAGTTACAGCAACGTGGACGTTATAAAACTGAATATGCCACAGGTTCACTGCGAAACAAACTGTTTGCCCAAAGCGATCATTTAGCCGCAAGCCATCCTGCTGATCAGTTCCGATGTAGACCGCACAACAACGCAGATGACCTAAAAATAATTGAAGAAATTAGTGCTTAACATTTAAGAAAAGAATTGGAGAAATATATGGCTCAAACAGCCTCTAAAAAATGGCTTGGTATTGGCCTTATCGTCGTTGTTGCGATTATTGCCTTATTGATTTGGAATAAACAAAGACAGAACCATAGCAGTGAACTGGTGATTGGGATTAGTCCTTCTTTTGCTCATCCACTGCAAGTTGCAGCAGATGAAGCCAAACAACAAGGTTTGAATGTCAAATTAGTCGAGTTTTCCGACTGGAATACGCCTAACATCACTTTGAATCATGGTGATATCGATGCGAACTTTTTTCAGCATCAACCTTTTTTGGATAATGCCATTAAAGAAACTGGCTTTAAATTAAAGTCATTTGCTGCGGGTGCGGCTTCACATGTTGGACTGTATTCAAAAAAATATAAAAGTTTTGATGAACTCCCGAATGGTGCCACTGTTGCGATTCCGAATGATCCTGTCAATCAAGGCCGTGCGCTATTACTGTTACAACAAGCCAAGTTGATTGAGCTGAAAGATAGCAATAATCATCTTTCAGCACTGAAAGACATTACAGCGAATCCGAAGAACCTGAAATTTACCGAAGTTGAAGGCCCACAAACTGCACGTGCCATTGATGATGTTGATCTCGCTTTTGGCTATCCACATTACTTACGTTTAGCCAAAACGGCTGATCCTGAAAGTGCCTTATTGTTTGATGACAACACCAATAAACGTTATGCGATTTTATTTGTGGTGCGTGATGACTATCAGGACAAAGACAACAAGCTACAGAAATTTGTCGAGATTTATCAAAACTCACCCAAAGTTAAAGCGGCCTTGGATAGCGATTTTGGCAAGACACTGTGGTTCCCAGGTTGGAAATAAGGAGAACAATCATGGTGAGTTTTGGTTCACAGGTCGATTTTTCAGTACCGCATCTGAAAATACGCGGTTTAAATAAGTTTTATGATGTACAGGGCCAACGCTTACATGCCTTAAAAGAGATTAATATCGATATTCCCAAAGCACAGATTGTTGGGATTATCGGAAAAAGCGGTGCAGGTAAATCCTCCCTACTGCGTACCTTAAATGGATTGGAGTCGATTGATACAGGCAGTATTTTGATTCACCAACAAAATATTGCTGAACTCAGCCACGCCGAGTTGATCAAAACTCGGCAGAAAATTGGCATGATTTTTCAGCATTTTAATTTAATGTCTGCCAAAACGGTGTGGGAAAACGTAGCTTTACCACTCCGTATTGCGGGTTATGACAAGGCTGAGATCGAACAACGCGTCACCGAGGTACTGACGCTAGTGGGATTAGAGGCAAAGCGAAATTATTACCCTGCTCAATTGTCTGGTGGACAGAAACAACGTGTTGGTATAGCACGAGCCTTGGTTTCTCAGCCCGAGATCCTGCTCTGTGATGAAGCCACCTCAGCACTGGACCCTGAAAGTACCGCTAATATTCTGTCCTTATTGAAACAGATCAATCAGGACCTTGGTTTAACTATTGTCTTGATCACCCATGAAATGCAGGTCATCCAAGAGATTTGCGATCAAGTCATCGTAATTGATCAAGGTGAAATCGTTGAGTCTGGGCAAGTCTGGTCGGTATTTTCCAATCCACAACAACAGATCACGCAGGAATTACTTAACTTTGAACAGGTGAATTTACCCTTTGAGTTGAGCCAAACCATTCTGCCTCAGAGTACGCATCAGATTTTAAAATTAAAATATGTCAGTGAATCGAAATCGGTGCCTGATTTATATGAACTATTGGATGGCTTTAATAGTCCCGTTCAGGTGTATTACAGTCAAATTGATAGCATTCAGCAACGTACCATTGGCTCATTGATCATCGGAATTCGCAATCTCGACTTTGATCTAAACCGCTCACAATCTGAAAAACATCCAGCAATAACACAACTTGAGGTGATCGGTTATGTACAATCAACTCATTGATCTATTACTGACAGGAACCACCGATACTTTAATCATGGTCGGTGTTTCTGCGATTCTCGCTTTTTTGATTGGTCTGCCAATTGCCTTAATTTTGGTGAGTACTGCTGATTTTGGGATTTATCCTTCCAAGAAAATCAATCAGTCTTTAGGCTGGATCATTAACATCACTCGATCAGTCCCCTTCCTGATTTTGATGGTAGCTTTGATTCCATTTACCCGATGGATCGTCGGTACCAGTTACGGCGTCTTGGCTGCGATTGTCCCCTTAACCATTGCTGCTATTCCGTTCTTTGCCCGTATTGCAGAGGTCAGTCTACGTGAAGTCGATCAAGGGTTAATTGAAGCAGCACAGGCGATGGGCTGTAACCGCAAGCAGATTCTTTGGCATGTATTGCTTCCTGAAGCTTTGCCAGGAATTGTTGCAGGTTTTACCGTGACCATTGTCACCATGATCAGTTCCTCTGCCATTGCAGGTGCCATTGGTGCAGGTGGTTTGGGCGATATCGCCTATCGTTACGGCTATCAACGTTTTGATATGCAAGTCATGCTGGCGGTGATTTTAGTCCTGATTGTTCTGGTCATGTTGGTACAAACCACAGGCGATAATATTGCCAAACAGCTCGATAAACGCAAAGTTTAAGCTCGAAATAAAAATCCGCACTCGCCATGACCTGACTTTGTCATGGCTTTCATGTAAAATCAGCAGCAATTTTTAAATAACACATTTGTGAGTGGTTTCATGGGTTTTAATTGCGGTATTGTTGGTCTGCCAAACGTAGGTAAATCTACATTGTTCAATGCATTAACAAAGGCAGCGATTGCAGCTGAAAACTTTCCGTTCTGTACCATTGAACCGAATACAGGTATTGTCCCTGTTCCAGATCCACGCCTAGACAAACTTACAGCGATTGTTAAACCGCAACGTGTTATCCCGACCACGATGGAATTTGTTGATATCGCAGGTTTGGTTGCTGGTGCATCAAAAGGTGAAGGCTTGGGTAACCAATTCCTTGCCAATATCCGTGAAACAGATGCGATTGCACACGTGGTTCGTTGTTTTGAAGATGAAAACGTGATTCACGTAAATGGTAAAATTGACCCATTAGATGACATCGCAACCATCAATACTGAACTTGCACTTGCGGACCTTGATACTGTTGCAAAAGCGTTATTACGTTTAACTAAAGCGGCAAAAGGTGGCGATAAAGAAGCGCTTGCAACTAAAGCAGTGTTAGAAAAAATCCAACCTTTACTTGATGAAGGTAAACCAGCGCGTGCAGCTGACCTTTCTGACGACGAACGTAAAGCCGTTCGCGGTTTCGGTTTAATGACACTTAAACCAACGATGTATATTGCCAACGTGGCAGAAGACGGTTTTGAAAACAACCCGCACCTTGAAGCAGTAAAAAAACTTGCTGCTGAAGAGAATGCCATTGTTGTACCACTTTGCAACCAAATCGAAGCTGAAATTTCATTATTAGAAGATGAAGATCGCGCTGAATTCTTGGAAGCGATGGGCATGGAAGAACCAGGCTTAAACGTGGTGATTCGTGCAGGTTATAGCTTACTTGGCTTACAGACTTACTTCACTGCGGGCGTACAAGAAGTTCGTGCTTGGACTGTGAAAGTTGGTGCAACTGCACCGCAAGCGGCTGGTGTGATTCATACCGACTTCGAAAAAGGCTTTATCCGTGCTGAATGTGTGGCATATGATGACTTCATTCAATACAACGGTGAAAGCGGTGCCAAAGAAGCTGGTAAATGGCGTTTAGAAGGTAAAACTTATATCGTTCAAGATGGCGATGTTTTACACTTCCGTTTTAATGTATAAATCAGTGTTTTGATTTCCAAACCGCCAGTAATGACCTTATTGGCGGTTTTTTTATTTTAGCCATTGGCTTGGGGTACAACCTGTTATTTTCTTAAATACGCGGATAAAGAAACTGACATTTTCATAACCCACTAGATAGGCAATCTGCTGTACATTCATCTCAGAGGTTAATAATAGTTTCTTGGCCTTATCTACCCTCACCTGCTGTAAATATTGATTAGGTGAAATCTGTGTCGCTAATTGAAACCGCCGTTTTAAATTTCGCTCACTAAAATTAAATTGCTTGGCCAAATCAGCAATACGATTTTCCTGAGAAAAGTTGATATCAAGCCAATCTTGCACCTGCAACACGGCTTCATCACAATGATTTCGAAAATTTGGCAGTACAGGATTGAGTTCTTGTGGAGCGTGCATTAATAAATGACTGGCACAGAGTTGTGCAAAATAATCCCCTTTCTGTTGCGCCACAATGCCCAACAAAGCATCAAACGTTCCAAGCAATGTACCTGTCGTATAAATCTGCTCGCTTTGCAGATAGTTTCGATTGGCAGTAAAAGAACTTTGAGGAAACAACCGTTTTAGTTCTCGCAGAAACGCCCAATGGGTCGCAAGCAGGACATGCTGCAATTGCTGAGTGGCCGCCAAAAAATAAGCAGCTGTTGTGAGCGCGAGAATTGGTGTTTGTTGCTGTATTTGACTTGTAAGCCAGTCGACCAAGTCATCATTTTCTTCTTGAATCTGAATAAGCCGATTCCCTTCAAAACTGGGAAGAATGACTAAATCATAAGTTGTCTCCCTTCTAACTTTGTCATCGACTTCGATACTTGGACCACTGGCACTTGTTTTGGCTAAACCATCTAGACTGATCATCTCAACTTGATAGCTTTCGGCTAGACCTTGCCGGATTGATAGTAAATTAACGACATGAAAGAAATCTTTCAGCATCATCACACTCATGGCCCAACACCCATCATAGACAATAATGGCGATTTTTTTCATTTTAATGGCACGATCAAACTATCCTTATTCACGATTATAGCTATATCAGATCGTTAGTTTTTTATTATTCTTTGATCAATTTATACACTTGGCCTCGCTTCAATGTCACTTTTGCATAGCACAGAACAAATACTTGCGATAAAGCATGCACATGTCTTTCTAAAGATGTGGCAGCCACAAGACACACGTTACCAGACTCCAATCCTATTGCTGCATGATTCGCTTGGCAGTGTGCAACTCTGGCGGGATTTCCCAGAACGACTCTCGGTCGCAACCCATCGAACTGTAATTGCCTATGATCGTTTGGGCTTTGGCAAATCTGATCCTATTCTCTCTAAGCTATCTCATCATTTTATTCAACAAGAAGCCGAAGTGGTTACTGAACTTTTAAATCAACTTGAAATACCACAAGTGATTGCGCTTGGTCATAGCGTCGGTGGTGGTATGGCGGTCAGCTTTGCAGCACAAAATCCTTCACGATGTACAGCAGTCATTACGCTTGCAGCACAAGCCTATGTTGAACAGGAAACACTGGATGGTATCACTGCGGCTAAAAAAAAATTTCAACAACCTGAACAACTGCGACGCCTAGAAAAATATCATGCTGAAAAAGCACAATGGGTTTTAGATGCTTGGACAGAAACATGGCTTTCTACTGAGTTTCGAGATTGGTCGTTACAATCAGATTTGCAGGCAGTCTCCGCTAAAATGCTGATCATACATGGCGAGCATGATGAATATGGCAGTGTAGAACAACCCAAACGATTGGCTGAATATACCCACGCTGAAACGAATATCCTCCCGCAATGTAATCACTTCCCCCATCGAGAACATCCCGAATTAGTCATCGAAACGATTCAGAAATTTATTGCTCAACTTTAACCGCTTTCAAAAGCGTACTGATATCACTCGCTATAAGTGCTCTTTCATCCAAATAAAAAAGCCGACTCATCCTGATATCGGCTTTTACATCAAGCTAACAACTTAAGACACCGTCTGCGGCTTCATATCCATTTCAGCGCGTTTCATTTGAGCTTCTTTTAAAATCCGTTGATGCAACGGCTTACGGAAACCTAGTAAGAAAACAAATTCAGCCAAAACAAATAAAGGCCCAATTGCCAAACCGATCAGATCATCAACAAAGGCTGGTTTTTTCTTTTCAAAATAATGACCCACGAATTGGAATACCCAACCCACCACAAAGATACCGATACTCGCACCTAGCCAACTCCACATTGGTAAAGCCGCAATTTTCACAGCCAATGGATAAGCCAAGACAAATAAAATCAGCATCAAAATACCAAACAACTTATCCAATGAAATATAATAAATCGTACTTAGGACGATAAGCAGCATGGCTAAAGTAATTGAAAAGCCAGAAATTTCTACGCCAGTACGCGCTGTTAAACACAGAATAGAAAATACAATTAAAGGAATCCCCACAAAATGGGTCACAACATTATTTCGATCTAAGTGATAAGCCGCATATTGACTAAGTAGACGTTCCAAATTTGTCATTTCTCATTCCTCATATAATTCGTTTATGCTGTTAATCTATAAGAAATATTGCAGCGAAGTTGTCATGTAGCTGACAAATGGATTTATTTTTCTCAAAGGAACTCGTTGTGCTAGATTCGATTTATATCCAACATTTGCAGCAAAACTCATGGTTTAGCCATCTAGCCGAGCCTTTTCAAAATTTTATTATTGAACATGGTAAGAAACATATCGTCGAGAAAAATGCAGCCGTTTTTAGTGCGCAAGATCGATTTGATGGAGTTTATGGCGTATTGGAAGGCTCAATTAGCTTGGGTTATATAGACGTCAATGGCAATGAAGCGATTGCTGCAATTGCTGAACCGATCATGTGGTTTGGTGAAATTTCCCTCATCGACCAGCAACCCCGCTCACATGATGCGATTGCATTGAAGAAAAGCGTGGTTCTACAAATACCAGCACAACCACTCAATGATTTCTTGCTACAGAATCCGTATTACTGGTACTACTTTGCCTTGCTGACCAGTCAGAAACTACGCTATGTATTTTTAGAGCAAATTGCGATTCAAACCCAAAGCATTACCCAGCGTCTGGCACAACGCTTATTGTTTATTTTAGAGGGTTATGGAAATCGTTCGTTTATTCAGGATTTTAGTATTCAAATTTCACAAGACCAATTGGCCAATATGTTGACGGTATCTAGACAGACAGTAAATCAAGAGCTCAACCTGTTCGAAAAGCAAGGCGTCATTCAGCTTGGTTTTAAGAAAATCGAAGTCATTGATTTAGATCGACTTAGAAAATTGGCAACAGTCGGTCACCTAAAAGCATAAGTATAATGTCTTGTATTTTAAATGGATAAGCACAGCATTTTTTGCAATATGCTTTTAAGCTTAAACATAAATTAAAAGATAAACTCTCACTATAAAATACTACTGATGCCCTAAAATATTTCACAAAATCAGTCTGCTTTCCTGTCCTCAACACGCATACATTAAAGCTAAGCACTATCGCTTACCCGATGCAGATGACAATCATGAGAAAAATTGCAACGATTTTAACAGCAGGCCTATTTACAGTACTCAGCGCTAGCGCATTTGCCTGCCCGAAAGGAACTCAAATCCAAGGTGGTACAGGACCAAATCACAAAGGTGGCAAATGTGTTGCAACAAGTGTGGTAAAAACCAAGAAAGAAGCAACCAAAACAACAGATACTGCAAAGCATGACATGACGAAAATGAAAGATACTGCAAAACACGATGCGATGAAAGCAACAACAGATACGAAAAAAGCAGCCAGTACCACCGCAACAAAAGCCAAACAGGAAGCAGCAAAAACGGTCAAAACCTCATAAGCGTTTGATGTCTTTAACCATAAAAAAGCGAGATAAAACATCTCGCTTTTTTATTTGTATATGCTTACTTAGGTGAAGTATTGCCTAGCGCGGGATTATCAATTGCATCCTTACACTGTGCTTTATCACGCTCGTAATCAGTCTGCTTCTGAGTCGATGCATTGGCATTATCTTTTACATCACGTGCCCAAGTATCCAAACTGGTCAATGCTTTACGACACAAGGCATATTTGCCCTCCGTTACGGAATCGGTCATTTTGACATTGATACGCCAATCAGTGCTGAGCTGACGCAATGGTTTTCTGACTTTTTCTTCAATCTCAGTCACTTGTTTATTATAAATAATCGGATCGATGTCATTGATCAACTTCCATGCTGTATTGGCATAGGTGGTGGCATCGTTGTTAAGTTTCGGCGCAGGTTTGATTTCGACCTTTTCTTTTGGCTCATTATTTGAGTTTCCGCAAGCAGCCAATAAAAATGCACTACACAACAGGATTGCGGATACACGAGAGTTTGGATTAGACATAGCAAATCGCCGATGAAACATTTGGACATTATGCTAGTCAATTTGGGAATAATTCTCAATGATTGTTACTTATTTACCCAGCAGAATGCTTTTTATTCTAAGTAATTGATTTTATGTTTTTGTTCAGCATACTGTCAGACTTGTCCATCTATAAAAAACTAAAACTTCGAGAAGGAAGAAATCCACAATGTCACAGATCAAGATTTATGCCTTACAAACCACCATCGAGCAGTTTAGGAATCAACTTTCTCATGCCGTACATCAAGCACTAGTTGAAAGTTTGAACTATCCTATCGAAAAGAAATTTCAGCGTTTTATTGCGCTAGCGAAAGAAGACTTTATCTATCCCAATGATCGGAGCCAGCATTATCTAATTATCGAAATTTCGATGTTTGAAGGCAGAAGCACTGAAGCCAAAAAACGTTTGATTCAAAATATTTTCACTTATATAGAGCAACAATGTGGGATTTCAACACAAGATATTGAAATTACAATTTTTGAAACACCGAAATGCAATTGGGGAATCCGTGGTCAACATGCAGATGAATTACAACTGAATTATCAGGTAGATGTGTAAGCAGCCAAATCGCAGATAAAGTGCAATTTTCTGTCTAACAAAAAGCAGGTTTTTTGTGTCAGATTAGCTTAATTCCACAAAAAGTTCTGCTATGCTTAAACGCAAATTACTCAGGATAGGATTATTCGCATGAGCGTCACTCTTGGAACTCCACTTCAATCTTCTGCATTTAAGGTTTTACTGTTAGGTTCTGGAGAGCTAGGTAAAGAAGTTGTGATTTCTTTACAACGCTTAGGTGTCGAAGTTCATGCTGCAGATCGTTATGATCACGCGCCTGCCATGCAAGTCGCACACTATGCTTATACCCTAAATATGGCCGATCCAACCGAATTAAAACAACTGATTGAAAAGATCAAACCCAATTTAATTGTTCCTGAAATTGAAGCCATTGCCACAGAAGTTTTGGTTGAAATTGAACAAAGCCAAACTGCAACGGTGATTCCATCTGCAAAAGCAGTTAACCTCACCATGAACCGTGAAGGCATTCGTCGTTTAGCTGCTGAAGAACTCGGCCTGCCAACCTCTGCTTATCGCTTTGCCAATACCTTAGAAAGCTTCCGTGCTGCCTGTGATGACATTGGTTATCCAAACTTTGTAAAACCTGTCATGTCTTCTTCAGGTAAAGGTCAATCTCGTGTGAAGAGCTTTGATGAAGTGGATGCTGCTTGGGATTATGCAATGCAAGGCGGCCGCGTCAATCAAGGCACCGTGATTATTGAATCGCAAATTGATTTTGATTTTGAAATTACCTTGCTTACCGTTCGTGCAAAAAATCCAGAAACAGGCGAAATCGAAACCCATTTCTGTGATCCGATTGGTCACCGTCAAGATGCAGGTGACTATGTGGAAAGCTGGCAGCCACAACCAATGACACCTGCTGCACTGGAAGAAGCAAAACGCATTGCCAATAAAGTCACTGTTGCTTTAGGCGGTTGTGGTATCTTCGGTGTAGAGCTGTTTATTAAAGGCGATAAAGTTTGGTTTAGTGAAGTTTCACCTCGCCCTCATGATACAGGTCTAGTCACTTTAGCTTCACAATTCCAAAGTGAATTTGAATTACATGCCCGTGCAATTCTCGGTCTACCTGTCAATACAGCACGTCATAGTGTGGCTGCAAGTGCGGTGATTTATGCAGGTGTTGATGCTAAAAACTTGAGTTTCACTGGCTTGAATCTTGCTTTAGCAAATCCAAACACAGACTTACGTCTATTTGGCAAACCTGAGGGCTTTAAACGTCGCCGTATGGGCGTTGCAACTGCTCGCGCTGAAACGACTGATCTTGCACGTGAATTGGCACAGCAAGCCGCAGACCAAGTGAGTGTACAAACTAACGCTTAAGATGACCTTAGGTTATTATCATCACAATTTCCCCTCTTTTTAGGGGGGCTTTGATAGAAGATCCAGCTTTATGATCAAGACCTCTCCTTTGTTGAACTACGTCACCAGTCTTCATGATATTCAAGCCATTAACCAATGGCGTACGGATGTAGAAAAGCAATTACAGGAGAGCTATGAAAATGGTCAACCTATTCGTGACGTGATTGGAGCGCGTTCAGACTCTATTGATGAGGCCCTGATCTTTCTTTGGAATCATGCAGGCTTAGATCAAACTGAATTGGGCTTATTTGCAGTAGGCGGTTATGGTCGCCATGAAATGCTACCCTATTCAGATACCGATATCATGATTTTGTCTGAGGATGAAATCAGTGAAGAACAAGAAAAACTGATCTCGACCTTTATTTCTTCTTTATGGGATGTCGGTAATTTCAAACCGGGGATCAGCGTTCGTACCATTCAAAACTGTGTTGAACAAGCCATTAATGATTTAACTGTTGCGACTACATTGATTGAAGCTCGTCTCATAACTGGTAATCAGCAACTGGCAAAATGGCCACGCCGTATCGTTGCGCAAACATGGACAGATCAAACTTTCTATGATGCCAAAATGGTCGAACAAGCCAAACGTTATGCGCAACACAACAATACCGAAAGTAATTTAGAACCTGATATTAAAAATGCCCCAGGGGGTATTCGGGATATCAATCAGATTGGCTGGATTGCCAAACGTCACTTCCGCGTCAATCGTATTTATGATCTTGTGCATTTGGGTTTTATCACTGAATTTGAACTAGGTGTATTGGAAGAGGCCGAAAGCTTTTTATGGGAAATTCGAACCCACTTACACCGTTTAGCCAAACGCGATGAAAACCGTTTATTGTTTGAATATCAACGTGATATCGCGGCAAAATTTGGTTATGTGCGTGAAGAAGGTCAGCCTGTTAACTTTGCTGTTGAACAGTTTATGAAGCGCTACTATCGTACCGCGCAGCAAGTTTCAACGCTCAATGAAATGCTACTCGCCTATTTTAATGAATCGGTGATTACCCCACGCCTACCTGATTATGAACGCCACATTATTGATATTAATGAACGTTTTAAAATTGTCGATGGGAAATTGGCTGTTCAACATCACAAAGTATTTTCTGAAGAACCAATTGCCATCTTAGAGCTATTCTACTTATTGGCAAATCGACCTGAAATTACCGGTATTCGTGCCCGCACCTTACGCCTACTGGTGCTTGCTGCAAAACGGATTGATCAACGCTTCCGCGACAATCCAGAACATCAAGCCTTGTTTATGTCGATTATTCGCTCACCGCATTTATATGACACCATGGTAGCGATGAAGCGTTACGGTGTATTGGGCAATTACATTCCTGCTTTTGGACAGATTACAGGCTTAATGCAGTACGATCTGTTCCATATTTATACGGTCGATGCACACACCCTGTTATTACTCCGCAATTTAAGTCGCTTTAAAGAACCTGAATTTGCCAAAGAATTCCCAGTGGTCAGCTCTGTGTTCCAGCGTATTGCCCGCCATGACATCGTGTATATGGCTGCAATTTTCCATGATATTGCCAAAGGTCGTGGTGGTGATCATAGTGAACTTGGTGCACTGGATGCGATTGAATTCTGCCGTACCCATGGCTTTACCGAGCGTGAATGCAAACTGGTTGCATGGCTGATTAACAATCACTTGTTAATGTCCCTCACTGCACAGAAAAAAGATATTTCAGACCCTGACGAAGTCAAAGACTTTGCTGAAAAAGTCGGTGATATGGAGCATCTCGATTATCTTTATACCCTGACAGTTGCCGACATTAACGCAACCAATCCGAAACTGTGGAATACATGGCGTGCGTCCTTGATGCGTCAGCTCTATACCTACGCACGTGATGTGATTCGTTCAGGCTTAGGTCGTCCAGTTGACTATCAAATGCTGATTGAAGATACCAAATTTGCTGCCAGTGAACTCCTGGTCAATGACTTCTCTCTCGCTGAAGTTGAGAAAGTCTGGCAAGAGCTGGGCGATGAATACTTTGTCAAAGAGTCAGCCAATGAAATTGCTTGGCATACCCAAGCCATTCTGCAACACGGCGATAATCCAGAACCTTTGGTTTTATTACGGGCGCATCGTAATGCTGCTGATGATGCGGTTCAGATCTTTATCTATACCCGTGATCAACCGAACTTGTTTGCTACTACCGTTGCGGTACTGGATCGTATGAATCTTGATGTTCAAGATGCACGTATTATCACCGCCTCAACTTCATTCAGCTTAGATACTTATCTGGTCCTTGATCGTTTTGGTACCTTACTGACTGATCCAGATCGCGAACGCAAAGTGAAAGCCGCGCTAGTCGACGCATTGAGCCACTCGGATCAATATCCGGGAATCATGCAACGCCGTATTCCACGTCATTTGCGTCATTTTGATGTGCAAAATACTGTAGATATTGTCTTGAACCCTACGCTGCAGCAGCACATGGTTGAAATCTCAACCCTCGACCATCCAGGTCTGTTGGCGCGTATTGGTGGTTTGTTCATGTTGCAAGGTTTGGATATCCATTCTGCAAGAATTGCCACACTGGGTGAACGTGCCGAAGATATTTTCTTTGTCACCAAGAAAAATGGTGTCTTGCTCACCGATGAAGAAGTGAAAACTTTTGCGGAAAGCTTAAAGTCCGCTTTAGATGAAGCATCGAATCAAATTTGTAATCCATCTTAAATTTTATTGTTTGGTAACTGTTTAAATGAACTCTAGCTTGTCGTTATTGCATCCCTATCCTTTTGAAAAGTTAAATCAACTTTTTAAAGATGTGCAACCTGCCAATTTACCATTGATTCCTTTATCAATTGGTGAGCCTAAACATCCTGCACCAGAGTTCGTTAAACAAGCGATTATTGATAATTTTGCCCATCTATCGACCTACCCGAACAGCAAAGGCCTGCCTGAGTTGCGCCAAAGTATTGCACAATGGCTCAGCAATCGATTCAAGTTGAATCATATTAGTGCAGAAGATCATATCCTGCCTGTTTCTGGTACACGTGAAGGTATTTTCTCTTTTGTACAAGCTTTGATTAAGCGTGAAGATGCACCTTATGTGGTAATGCCAAATCCGTTTTATCAGATTTATG
Source organism: Acinetobacter higginsii (assembly GCF_000369845.1). Lineage (NCBI taxonomy): Bacteria > Pseudomonadati > Pseudomonadota > Gammaproteobacteria > Moraxellales > Moraxellaceae > Acinetobacter > Acinetobacter higginsii. Next base: position 363,516 of record NZ_KB850214.1, read on the forward strand.
AAGGTGCCGCCCTGCTTGCAGGTGCAAAACCTTATTTTATTAACTGCACTGAAGAAAATGGTTACTTAGGTGACTTTGATGCAGTTCCAGCGGAAGTCTGGGAAAAAACAGCATTACTGTTTGTGTGCACACCAGGTAATCCAACAGGAACGGTTCTATCTAAAGAACAGTTTAAAAAACTGATCACCCTGTCTGATCAATATGGTTTCGTGATTGCATCGGATGAATGTTATTCAGAACTTTGGTTTGATCAAGCGCCAATCGGTCTGTTAGAAGTTTGTGCCGAAATGGGACGTGATGATTATAAAAATTGCATCGTGTTCCATTCATTATCTAAACGTTCAAACTTACCAGGCATGCGTTCTGGTTTTGTTGCGGGTGATGCGGCTTTATTGAAACCTTATTTGCAATACCGTACTTATCACGGCGCTGCGATGCCCGTACAAAATCAATTGGCATCTATTGCAGCGTGGAATGATGAAGCACATGTTGAAGAAAACCGTCAGCAGTATCGTGCTAAGTTTGATTTATTCCAGTCTGAACTCGGTCATTTATTGCCTTTACAAAAACCAGATGCGGGCTTCTACTACTGGTTAAAAGTGGACAACGATGAAACTTTTGCCAAAATGCTGATGGAAAAAGCGCATATTAAGGTTTTACCGGGTCGTTATTTGTCTCGTGACACCGAACAAGGCAATCCAGGCGAAGGTCATGTCAGAATGGCACTTGTTGCAGATTTGGCGCAGTGCGAAGAAGTGGTCAAGCGACTGAAAGCCATTCTATAAATAAAAAAATCCCCGAATATTCGGGGATTTTTTTATTTATGAAAAGACTTAAGTTTTAAATTTGCCCAATAAATAGGATTCCTGCGATGAGCATCATCAATCCACCCGAAATACGACTGACTACTTTTACTGCACGTGGTCTGCTTCTAAGCAATTTCTTGGCTGCTATACCAACCAACATATACACCACAGCACAGCTGATTAAATGAATGAGCCCTAGCAAAATAATTTGTACGGTTGGTGAAAATTCCATTTGTGGATGAGTAAACGGTGGCAATAAGGCAAAAAATAACAACAATACTTTTGGGTTTAAGCCACTAATCCCCACTCCTTTAATCAACCATGAACCTGCTGAATCAAGCGTTTGCGTTATATCGGTCTCAGTTGAAATGGTCGCTGGATGTATAAATAGATTGATGCCCATCCATAACAAATAGCAAGCGCCCATGACCGTCATCACAGTGAGTAAAATCGGATAGTGTTGCACCAAAGCTCCCATACCAGCTGCAACACATAAGATCGCCATGAGGTGCCCAAACACCAAACCAGTGACGGCATTCAGGATAAATTTACCTTTGATGCCCGCAAGAATGACATAAGCCCAGTCCGCACCTGGCGTTAATACGAATAAAATCGAAACGCACCAAAATGCAAAAATCACACTAAGTTCCATAAGCAAAGCCCTTCTCACATCAACAAGGCTATCTTTGATAGCATTTTCACCATTTGGTGAAGATTGTTGAGAAAGGATATGCTTTAATGGTGAAAATGTTATTCCAAATACTTCTATATATTCAAAGCCCGAAGGGAGATTCTTCCAAATGGATCGCATTGATAAGAAAATTATTACTGAGCTACAAGCAAATGGGCGATTATCTATCACAGAACTTGCAGAAAGAATCGGTTTAAGTCTGTCGCCTTGCCATCGTCGTGTTAAAGCATTAGAAGAAAGTGGTGTGATTAAAGGCTACCATGCTGATCTAGAAGCCTCAAAAATTGGCCTTAATTTCTCAGCGATTATCTTTGTCACTTTAAAAGATGGAGATAAAAAAGCACTTTCTAGCTTTGAAGAAAAAGTCATTGAAATTGGCAATGTGATTCAGGCACAACGATTATTTGGAAATCCAGATTATCTACTGCACGTCGTTGCTAAAGACTTGGCCAGTTTCCAAAAACTCTATGATGACAGCCTGTCGGCCTTACCCAATGTACAGCGACTAACCTCAACCATTGTCATGAAAAATGTAGTCTCAAATCGTTTACTGCCTCTTTAAACAATAATTATCATTTTGGGTAAAATCAAAAGTTCGGAATTGAAACAATTCACACTTTTCCTAAGCTTAAAAGTCATAAACCTAAGCGACTTTATTAATTTTTTTATCTGTCTATGGGCTATTGAGCAACTGTTGAAATCTTCGTCTATACTTAGCCATCAAAACTTGATGACTATGGAAAGATGACTTCTCAAACTCCCAAGAAAATAAAGAAAAAGGGTTGGCTCATTTTAGCAATTGCGGTTGTACTTTTAATGATTGCAGTTGTGGTTTGGCAGACTGGAACTGCTAAAAAATCAGTGAATCCTGAAAAGGCTAAAAACGCAGATACCACTGAACAAAAAGCCGCTTTAACTGTAACAATTGTTCAACCCCAACAACAAAATTGGGAACAAACCTTTACTGCTAATGGCAATATTGCGGCATGGCAAGAAGTGGTGATTGGCAGCGAACTCTCAGGTCAGCGTCTTACCCGTGTGAATGTCAATGTCGGCGATGAAGTGCGTCGTGGTCAGGTCTTGGCTGAAATTAATAGCGAAACCATTCGTGCCGATTTGGCAGCAGCCAAAGCCAGTTATGCAGAAGCTCAAGCGGTACTGGCAGATGCGATTACCAACAATAAACGTATCCAGCAACTGAAAAATACAGGCGCAATTTCAGCGCAAGAGTCTACACAGTATCAAACCTCACAAGCGACAGCCCAAGCACGTCTAGATGCAGCCAAAGCACAAATTGAAAGTAATCAATTACGCTTAGCACAGACTCAAGTGGTTTCACCTGACAATGGCGTCATTTCAGCCCGTACAGCAACGGTCGGATCTCTTGCACAAACAGGTCAAGAGCTGTTCCGCCTGATTCGTGATCATCGTTTAGAATGGCGTGCCGAAGTGACCACATCGGATTTATACAAGCTCAAACAAGGCATGACCGCACATATTGTTTCACCTGACCCAGCCCAACCTTCTGTGACAGGTAAAGTTAGAATGATTGCACCTGTGATTGATCCACAAACCCGTTATGGCTTGGTTTATGTGGACATTCCAACAACTCAGGCTGTGCGTATGGGCATGTTTGTTAAAGGTGAATTTGATTTAGGTCAGAAACTCGCATTGACGGTTCCTCAAACTGCCCTACTGTTGCGTGATGGTTTTGCCTATGTCTTTATTGTCAATGACAAGAATCGTGTCACCCAACAGAAAGTCATTGTTGGTCGCCGTTTGGGAGATCGTGTCGAACTCTTGAATTTACCAGCGAATGTAAAAGTGGTTTCTTCAGGTACAGGTTTCTTAGCTGATGGCGATCTGGTCAGTATTGCCAAAGACATTCCAGAGACACCACTTAGCAAACAACTTGTGACCACACAGGAGAAATAATATGAATTTCTCTGCTTGGTCAATCCGAAATCCAATCCCCGGCATTCTGTTATTTATTATGCTTGGTTTGGCAGGATTGCTCTGTTTTAAATGGATGAAGATCCAGCAGTTCCCTGACATTGAACTGCCGATGGTCACTGTTACCGCCGCACTACCCGGGGCTGCACCACCTCAGCTTGAAACCGAAGTCGCACGTAAGATTGAAAACTCGATCGCAACCCTACAAGGTTTAAGGAATCAGTACACCAACATTCAAGATGGTGTTGTCACTGTCACAGCGGAGTTTCAATTAGAAAAACCTCTACAAGAAGCTGTGGATGATGTGCGCAATGCGGTATCTCAAGTTCGTTCTGACTTACCCGCTGATCTACGAGATCCAATTGTCAGTAAGATCAATCTTTCAGGTTCGCCAATCCTGACTTACACCATTCAATCGCCAAAGATGGATGAAGAAGCGCTGTCATGGTTCGTAGACTATGATATCGCCCGCGCGATGTTACAGGTTAAAGGCGTTGGTGCGGTTGCTCGTGTTGGTGGTGTCACGCGTCAAGTTGAAGTCGAGCTCGATCCTGAAAAACTGTTGGCGCTGAATGCAACTGCAACCGACATTACCCGTCAACTACGTTTGATTCAGCAAGATGCTTCTGGCGGTCAAACCAAAATCGGGGGTAGTGAACAATCCATCCGCACCATTGCGACAGTAAAAACAGCTGATGAAATTGGTGCAATGGATATTGCTCTCAGTGATGGTCGACATATTCGTCTGGATCAGGTTGCAACTGTTCGTGATGGTATGGCTGAACGGCGTTCCGCTGCACTGTTAAATGGACAACCTGTGATTGGCTTCGAAATCACACGAAGTAAGGGCGCTAGTGAAGTCGATGTAGAAAAAGGGGTCGTCGTCGCATTAGATAAACTCAAAGCGGCACATCCCGATATTAAAATCAACGAAGCCTTTAACTTTGTAAAGCCAGTCGAAGATAACTATAAAGGCTCGATGTCACTGTTATATGAAGGTGCAATATTAGCGATCTTGGTGGTGTGGTTGTTCTTACGTGACTGGCGTGCCACCATTATTGCTGCAACTGCTCTGCCATTATCGATTTTACCCGCCTTAATTGGTATGTATTTCTTTGGCTTTACCCTCAATACCGTTACGCTTTTAGCCATGTCATTGGTGGTGGGTATTCTGGTCGATGATGCCATTGTTGAGATTGAAAATATCATACGGCATTTACGCATGGGGAAAACGCCCTATGAGGCGGCCATGGAAGCAGCCGATGAAATTGGTCTGGCCGTAATTGCCACCACCTTCACATTGATTGCCGTATTCCTACCCACTGCGTTTATGAGTGGTATCGCAGGTAAGTTTTTCGTTCAGTTTGGTTGGACGGCGGCTCTTTCGATCTTTGCCTCACTGCTTGTTGCGCGTTTACTCACCCCAATGATGTCCGCCTATATTCTGAAACCATGGGTCGGTAAAGTTGAACAACAGGATGAATCAGCAACAGTACAAACAGCTACTGATCAAGGCACAAGCAGTCTAGCCAAAGACCGTGCTAAAGATGGCAAAGTTATGCGTGGCTATATGCGTTTGGTGACATGGTGTCTGAATCATCGCTGGATCACTTTAGCTGGTGCAATTGCCTTTTTTATCTGCTCAGTCATGCTGATTCCATTATTACCTACAGGCTTCGTTCCCCCACCCGATACAGGACAAACCCAAGTTCGTTTGGAGCTCACCCCGGGTTCACAGTTTGGAGATACACTTAAGACTGCCGAATATGCACGTACGCTGATTAAAGATCATCCTGAAATTAAAAGTATCTATACCACGATTGGTGGCGGTGCTGCGGGAACAGATCCTTTTGCAGGTGGTGCATCAAGTGAACCGCGTAAAGCAACACTCACGATTCAAACCACGGAACGTTCAGATCGTAGTGCCAGCCTACAAGACATTGAAGATCAACTGCGCCAACGTCTTGCCCCTCTTCCGGGTGCACGCATTCAAGTTGGCTTAGCGGGTAATAACAGTCAATACCAACTGGCTTTATCAGGTGATGATCCAGAAGCCTTAATGGCAACGGCACGTAGCCTAGAACGCGAATTACGCACCATTCCGAATGTAGGCAGTATCACCTCGAGTGCAGCCTTGATCCGTCCTGAGTTAGTGATTCGCCCTGATTTTGCCAAAGCCGCTGATTTAGGTGTGACCACTTACGATATTGCTGAGACTTTACGAATCGCGACCGCGGGTGATTTTGATCAAAACCTTGCGAAATTGAACTTATCTCAACGCCAAGTGCCTGTTGTAATTAAACTGCCACTGGCTGCCCGTCAAGATCAAGAACTCATGAAACGCTTGATGGTGAAAGGTAGTCGAGGTCCTGTGATGCTCGGTACCATTGCAGACGTCAACATCGAAAGTGGTCCATCACAAATTGACCGTTTCAACCGTTTACGTAACATTAACTTCAATATTGAATTGAATAATCAACCGTTGGGAGATATTGCTGCCAAAGTTGATCAACTACCGACGATGAAGAATTTACCACCTACGGTGAAGCGTACCAATATTGGTGATGCTGAAGTGATGCAGGAATTGTTCTCTAGTTTTGGTTTAGCAATGCTCACAGGTGTACTGTGTATCTACGTTGTGTTGGTGTTGTTATTTAAAGACTTTTTACAGCCAATTACCATTCTGGTGGCCTTACCTTTATCCCTCGGTGGTGCATTCGTGATGCTGCTTTTAGCAAAAAGTAGTTTCTCAATGCCAAGTTTGATTGGTCTGATTATGCTGATGGGGATTGCCAGTAAGAACTCGATTCTACTAGTCGATTACGCGATTATCGCAAGGAATGAAAAGCATTATTCACGATTCAATGCCCTACTCGATGCCTGCCATAAACGGGCACGTCCAATTATCATGACCACGCTAGCAATGGGTGCGGGGATGCTTCCAATTGCACTCGGGATTGGTACCGATCCGAGTTTCCGTGCACCAATGGCAATCTCAGTCATTGGTGGCTTGATTACCAGTACCTTCTTATCGTTATTGGTGATTCCTGTGGTATACACCTTTATCGATGATATTAATCGCAAGATCCATAGCTTTAGGAAGACACCACATCAACCTGTTGAGCCGACTCAATAAGCTTGCATAACTTGAATAAAAAGACGGTCAAATGACCGTCTTTTTATTTAATACATGATCAGTACCAGCATAAACAACAAAAAACTGAATCCAGCTAAATAATATAAATGGTGCAGATGCCGATTTAACCACGACAGATAAATGCTTGAACCGATCAATTGAACAATAGCGAGATTCCAGATCAACACCAACACCACCATCCAAAGACACAGCAATGCATTTTGAACAAAATTATATTGCGGATAAATCAAGATTACCAATACGCTATAGAACATCAAATTTTTCGGGTTCAACACACTGGAAAGTAATCCCGACAGAAACGCCTTCAGGTAAGCATGCTTTTGTGGTTGATCAAGGCATTGATCAGCAAGTTCATTGACCCGCTGTGCTGATTGAGCCAAACGAAAACATTGAATCGCCAAATAGGCAAAATAAACAACACCCAACCACTTCATGAAGATGAATAATTCTGTATTCACCTGACCAATGATAAATAGACTCAAATAGATGCTGATCAAGATGATGGCATTCCCCAGTGCGATGCCTGCACAAGTAAATCTCGCAGCCTTTTTCTGGCTCTGTATCAAGGTCTTTAAAATTAAAAAGAAATCTGCGCCTGGTGTCAGTAATCCAATAAAGTGGGTGATGGCGATGGTTAGAAAAAGCTCCATAGATGCTCTCCAAGTGAATCGGAGTCAGCTTAAAAAGCTATAAGGCTTAATTCTTGTATAAAATTGCGTGGGCTAAGATTTTTTATAATATTGCTTAGGTGTTATGCCTGTATGTTGCTTAAAAACACGATGAAAATGACTTTGATCGCTAAAATCGAGTTCATATGCCAATCTTGCTAAATCACGATCAGGTTCTCTTAAACGCTGCCGAGCTTGGTTAACCTTATAGTTCAACTGATAAGCATGTGGGGTTAATCCAAAGTAATGTTTAAATAATCGTATCAAAGCATAACGACTCATGTTCATCTTTTCGGAAAGCTCTTGCAGAGACAGATTCTCAATATTGTCTTCAAGGCATTCCAATAAGTCTGGAAGATACTGCTGAAAATAATGAGAGGAATGTATCTTTTCCCAATGAAAACTCGGTATTAGAATCTCTGTTAAGGTTTGAATTAAATACTGTTCTTTTTCGAGTACTGAAATCTGCTCGTTAAATAGTAGCTGATTCAAAGCTGTAAATGCGTCGTAAGCTTTTACATCATGAACAATAGTTGGTCTTAACTGAGGGAGATATATTGTTTGTCTATCAATCTCTAAAGCAATATCTTGGTGCAGTTCTTCAATCAAGGAGGTTAACCAAGCAGCATCCAAATGCATCATCTGGTAACTCCATGCCTGATCAGGTAAAGGATTACAAGAATGTTCTACGTGCGCAGGAATAACCACCAAAGTCCCTGCCTGAATGACTTGCTCTTGTGCAAAAGTACTTGAAAAGCGGCTCTGTCCAATATCAACAGCACCAATTGAAAAGGTCGGATGGCTGTGGGATTTATAGCAGATTCGACTTTGACATGCCCTACGCGTTTCAACATAAGGCATGTCTGGATCACTCCAGAATTCAACAGTTGAGTCCAAAAGAATTCAAACCTCAACCAAAAACTTTGCTCATTTATTTCTTCGCCAATGCTTTTTCAATATCAGCTTCCAAAGCCTCTGGCTTAGTCGTTGGCGCATAACGCTCTAAAACCTCACCATTACGCCCCACCAAGAACTTAGTAAAGTTCCATTTGATATTTCGGCTCCCCAAAAGACCTTTTGCCTCACGAGTCAAATAACGAAAAATCACATGTGCTTCAGGCCCTTTGACATCAACTTTAGCAAACATAGGAAAACTCACCCCATAATTACGCTGGCAGTATGCGCCAATTTCCTTATTTGTCCCTGGATCCTGTCCTCCAAATTGATTACACGGAAATCCTAAAACCTCTAAGCCTTGAGCATTATATTTTTCATAAAGTTTCTCAAGTCCCGCAAACTGCGGAGTAAAACCACACTTGCTTGCAGTATTTACAATCAGCATGACCTTGCCTTTATAATCAGCGAGCGCTTTTGTTTCTCCCTCTAACAATTCAGCTTCAAACTGATAAATGTTACTCATGGATACGTTTCCTCGTCGTTCTTTTCTTCTGTTTTAAGTTGTAATGATGCCGAATTCACACAATAACGCAGTCCTGTCGGCTGTGGACCATCCTCAAACACATGGCCCAAATGTGCATCGCAATCATGGCAGACAATTTCTGTTCTGACCATACCGTGTGATAAATCTTCATGTTCTTCGATTGCAACACTGTCAATAGGTCTAAAAAAGCTCGGCCAACCACAACCACTATCGTATTTTGTTTCTGAAGAAAACAATTCCGCACCGCAACAACGGCAAACATATGTGCCATGTTGTTTATTGTTCCAATATTGTCCAGTAAATGCGGGTTCTGTGCCCTTTTGACGAGTTATGCGGTATTCTTCAGGTGATAATTCTCTTTGCCATTCCCGGTCTGTTTTATTCACTTTTCCCATAACCTGCACCTTTTATTCTGATGTTAGAACTATCTTAATGATCAGGTTTTATATTTACGCCATTCAAAAAAAAAACTCTAGTCTCAGATCGTATAATTTGGTGAAATTTAAGCAATAAAATCACAAAAAGCAAAAAGAAAGCAAATTAAATCCACATAGTAAGCAATTTTTAACAATATTGTCTTTTGCGTAAGCAAATATGGTGTTATTCTAATTTCGCACGGTTGTATAGGACAAACAATGTCTCAGAAAAAAAGTGTGGTTTTCCAAAACTTATTACCAACCATCAGACAATATCAACAATCAGGTTTCACCCATGAAAAAATTGTTGAATTGCTGAGAGATCAACACGATCTAAATTTGGTAAGTGTTGAAACCTTTAAAAGTTATTTATACCGATATGCAAAAGTGAATCCAGCTATGTCAAAAAATACTGTTGTTCCCCAGTCTAATCAATCAAGCCGAGAAATTAAAAAATCATCTAAGCTTGAGCATGTTTGTTATGACATTCGTGGACCAGTATTACGCGCCGCCAACGAAATGGAGGAGCAAGGACATAAGATCATCAAACTGAATATCGGTAACCCTGCACCTTTTGGTTTTGAAGCACCACAAGAAATTATTAATGACGTTGCTTTAAACCTTCCAAATGCAATTGGTTATACTGATTCGAAAGGGATTTTCCCTGCTCGTAAAGCCATTTGCCAGTACTACCAGCAAAAAGGCATTTTTGATATGCATGTCAATGATGTGTATGTCGGTAATGGTGTTTCTGAACTGATCGTGATGGCGATGCAAGGCCTACTTGATGACGGCGATGAAATGCTGGTGCCTATGCCTGACTATCCATTATGGACAGCAGCAGTGAATCTTTCGGGTGGTACAGCAATTCACTATAAGTGTGATTCTGAAAACTACTGGTATCCTGACATTGCAGATATGGAAAGCAAAATCACACCGAATACACGCGGCATTGTGATTATCAATCCAAACAATCCGACAGGTTCTGTGTATCCTCGTCATGTATTAGAGCAAATTGTGGCTTTGGCGAAAAAACATGACCTGATTTTATTTGCTGATGAAATTTACGACAAAATCGTTTATGATGGCATTGAGCATGTAGCTGTTGCAGCATTAGCTGGCGATCAACTATGTATCTCTTTTAATGGCTTATCAAAAGCCTACCGTATTGCAGGCTATCGCGCGGGTTGGATGGCGATTACAGGCGATAAAGCGCGTGCAGCAGATTATATTGAAGGCTTGGACATGCTGGCTTCAATGCGCTTATGTGCCAACCACCAAGCGCAATATGCAATTCAAACAGCCTTAGGCGGTTATCAGTCGATTAATGACTTGATTCGACCAGGTGGTCGTTTATACGAACAACGTAATATTGCGTGGGAAATGCTGAATGAGATCCCAGGTGTGAGTTGTGTTAAACCTGATGGCGCAATGTATTGCTTCCCAAAACTCGACCCAACAATTTATCCAATTGAAGATGATGAAAAATTAATGTTGGATTTATTAAGAGCAGAGAAAGTTCTTTTGGTACAAGGCACAGGGTTTAATTGGCAAACACCAGATCACTTCCGTGTAGTGTTCTTACCTGCTGAAAATGAACTACGTGAAGCGATCAATCGCTTGAGTCGCTTCTTAGCCAAGATGCGTTAATAAAAAAAGCCCCCTTTAAATTTTGGGGGCTTTTTTTATTTAAGAATCAGAATCCTGTAACTCATCCCACTGCGCTTCATATTCTTTCGATTTTTTTAGGTTTTTAGTCAAACCATAACCACCTTTTTCATATAATCGAGCCAAATCCAGTAAGGCTTCGTCCTCACCCTGTGCCACTGCGAGCTCATAAAACTCTGCTGCTTTTTTATAATTCTTTGCAACACCTTTGGCCTCTTCATGGATATACGCAATATTAGAAGAACCCAAACCATTTCCTGCACCAGAAGCCAAACTAAATAAACGTAAAGCTTCTTTATAGTCTTGTTTTAATCCAGCCTTGCCTTCTAAATAAAAAATACCTAAGTTATTAATGGCAGAAGACTCTTCTTGTTTCGCAGCTAACTGATAATAATGCAGTGCTTTTTTGAGATCTTGTGGCACACCTCCCTCACCATCATTGTATAAATGACCGAGTTCAGCTTGTGCCATATCCAAACCAGCATCAGCTGACTTGGTCATCCACTCCACTCCTTTTTTGGTATTTACACTCACACCATCATCACCATAGAGATACAAATAACCTAAATAGTATTGTGCATAGAGCTGACCCTTTTGTGCCGCTTGGGTGTACCATTTCAAAGCAGTTGGATTATCTTCTTCTGTACCTTCGCCATAATCATACATATAGCCAACTGAAAAAATCGCATCTGCATTGCCTTTTGCTGCCGCTTTTTTAAACCATTCCAGTGCTTTACCAAAATCTTGATCAATCTCGTTTCCATAATAATAAGCATCACCTAAATTGTTCTGTGCCGTCGCATCCCCCGCTTTCGCTTGTTGTACGAGTTCTTGGCTAAAGGACACATCATCCGCATGACTGAAGGTAAATAAACTACTAGTCAATAATATTGAAAATACGATGTTTTTTAATTTCATTATTTCGCTCACATTGCTACATTTTTATTCGATTACATTCTAGCGGTAAAACACTTTGTGTAAATAGATATTTATATCTACTGAAAAATCAAAAACTAATTTTTAATATTTTATAAAAATAACAAAGCAAACACACGGTTTGCCAAAATATTAAGCATGTCATTTTCGGTTTGCATGCTAAACTATGCGTTGCTTTAAAAAAGGATAGTCCTTCTATGCGGTTTGTTCATCTCGGTATCCACACAGAATTTTCGATCACGGAATCGATTGTTCGCATACCTGATTTGGTCAAGGCTGCCGTAACAAACGAAATGCCCGCACTGGCATTGACTGACTTATCCAATCTACATGCTGCAGTCAAGTTTTATGAATCCTGTTTAAAAAAAGGGATTAAGCCTATTCTAGGCAGTGTCATTCGCTTAAATGATGCTGAACATCGTGCAACCTTATTGGCCATGAGCAGTACAGGTTGGCGCAATCTGACTGAAATCGTGTCGCGAGGTTTTATTGAAGGCCAGCAACTCAGTCTCCCTTGTGTACAAAAAGAATGGGTACTTGAGCAAGCTGAAGATTTGATTGTTTTACTGGGCCAACATAGTGATGTTGGTAAAATGCTCTGCTCTTCCAATCCACAAAAAGCAGAACCTTTATTAGAAGCATGGATTGAAAAGTTTGGAAATCGTGTCTATTTAGCTTTAACACGGACTGAACGTGTTGGGGAAGAGGATTTCATTCAGCAAGCAGTAAAACTTGCCGCTAAATATCAAATTGGTGTAGTCGCGCATAATGATGTGCACTTTGTTAAACAAGACGATTTTGAAGCGCATGAAGCTCGTGTTTGTATCGCCGACGGCTATGTTTTAGGTGATGATAAACGTCCTAAAAACTATAGTACTGAGCAGTATTTCAAAACTGGCGAGCAAATGTCTGAGCTATTCTCAGATATTCCAAGTGCGATTGAAAATACCTACCATATTGCAAGACGTTGTAATGTTGCATTGCAACTCGGCACTTATTTCTTACCTGACTTCCCGATTCCAGATGGCTATACCATCGACACCTATTTTGAACATTTGTCTCGTGAAGGTTTAGAGGAACGTTTAAATCATCTTTATCCAATTGCTGAACGTGATGAAGATTGGGCTGAGATTCGGAAGCCTTATGATGAACGAATCAAATACGAAGTTGATATCATTCTCAAGATGGGATTTCCTGGCTACTTCCTGATCGTCATGGACTTTATTCAATGGGCCAAAAATAATGGCGTACCTGTAGGTCCTGGTCGTGGTTCAGGTGCTGGTTCATTGGTTGCCTATAGTTTAAAAATTACCGACCTTGATCCATTACGATATGATTTGCTGTTTGAACGTTTCTTAAACCCAGAACGTGTTTCGATGCCCGATTTCGACGTCGATTTCTGTATTGCTGGCCGTGACCGTGTGATTGAATATGTGGCCCAAAACTATGGTCGCCAAGCAGTATCACAGATTGCGACCTTCGGTACCATGGCAGCAAAAGGTGCGATTCGAGATGTAGCACGTGTCCTTGGTAAGTCTTATGGTCTTGCTGACCGTATTTCAAAAATGATTCCAACAAAACCGCTGGGTGTCGATTTGGCCACAGCGATTGACATGGAGCCGCAGCTTAAAGATATCGTCACCAATCCATCCAACCCTGACAATGATGATGCTGCTGAAATCTGGGAAATGGCACTCAAACTTGAAGGTATTACCCGTAATACAGGTAAACATGCGGGTGGTGTCGTTATTGCGCCAGGTAAAATTACCGATTACTCCGCGGTACTGTGTGATGCAGATGGTACTAACCGTGTCGCACAATACGACAAAGATGACGTAGAAGCTGCAGGTCTGGTTAAGTTTGACTTCTTGGGCTTACGTAACCTGACCGTGATTGAAGATGCGGTTCAAAATATTAATAAAAGAATCAAGGCTGAAATACCACTTAATATTGCCGATGTCCCACTGGATGACAAAGATGCGTATCTGGTCTTTGCCAATGCAAATACCACAGCGGTATTCCAGTTTGAATCCGTCGGTATGAAAAAAATGCTCAAGGAAGCAAGACCAAGCAAATTTGAAGAAATTATTGCTTTCGTATCCTTATATCGACCAGGTCCTATGGATCTTATTCCTGACTTTATCCACCGTATGCATGGTGGTGAGTTTGAATATCTACATCCTTTATTGGAAGGTGTGTTAGAACCGACCTACGGGATTATGGTTTACCAAGAACAGGTAATGCAGGCTGCACAGTTCTGTGCAGGTTATACCCTTGGCGGTGCGGATTTACTCCGCCGTGCCATGGGTAAAAAGAAACCTGAAGAAATGGTCAAACAACGCCAGATCTTTATTGAAGGCGCGTCGAAAAAAGATATTGATGAAGCAACTGCCAACCATATTTTCGACTATATGGAAAAATTCGCAGGTTATGGTTTTAACAAATCACATGCCGCTGCATATGCCCTAGTTGCCTATCATACGGCTTGGTTAAAAGCACATTACCCTGCTGAGTTTATGGCGGCGGTTTTATCATCGGAAATGCAGAATACGGACAGTATCGTCTTCTTGATTGACGACTGCCGTAATAACAAGTTAGAAGTACTTCCACCTTCTGTGAACATGTCTTTATATCACTTCCATGCTAGCGATGAGCAAACCATTGTGTATGGTTTAGGCGCGATCAAAGGTGTAGGTGAACAGGCGATGCAATCGGTCATCGATTCACGAATTAATGAAGGCCCATATAAGGATCTATTTGATTTCTGTCATCGTATTGATCTGAAAAAAATCAATAAGCGTACCTTAGAAGCTTTGATTCGTGCAGGTGCGCTGGATTGTCTTGGTATTGAACGCTCAAGTTTAATGGCTCAATTACCTGAAGCAGTCCAAGCAGCTGATCAAGCTCGAAGTAATCGTGAAACGGGTATCATGGACTTGTTTGGTGAAGTTGAAGAAGTTCAGCGTAAACCAGCCAAGCCTGTAAAACCATGGGCTGATGAAGTTCGCCTTAAAGGTGAAAAAGACACACTTGGTTTGTATCTCACAGGTCACCCAATTGATGTTTATCGCCCTGAATTAAAATCATTCATTTCTGCCAAACTGAATGAACTCACCCCAACACGTCGTGGCGTAACTACGGTTTTTGCGGGTCTGGTGGTTGATATTGCCAACTTCCCGAACCGTATCATGATCACACTCGATGATGGTACAGCACGTGTTGAAATTAGCTGTAACCATGAGCGTTTTCAACGCTATAAAGATATTGTTCGTTTAGAACAGGTTGTAGTGATTGAGGGTGAAATTTACGAGCGTGAAGGCTTTGATCGCCCGATGGCACGATTAAGTAAAGCTTTTAATTTGAATGAAATTCGCCAAAAACGCGCGCAAAGCATTCAAATTCGCCTCCCTCAAGATTTGATA
Organism: Acinetobacter higginsii; assembly: GCF_000369845.1. Classification (NCBI taxonomy): domain Bacteria; kingdom Pseudomonadati; phylum Pseudomonadota; class Gammaproteobacteria; order Moraxellales; family Moraxellaceae; genus Acinetobacter; species Acinetobacter higginsii. Next base: position 378,674 of record NZ_KB850214.1, read on the forward strand.
ACCAAATCTTTGGCCAAGGATCTACAAGCGATCCTGTTACCTTATTGTAATATCGATATGTGTCAGCATATTGGTCTGCAAATCCTGCTTGAACAAAGCTTCGCAACTGCTGAATTACATTTAGGTGCACAATGGAAAGTTGTGCCATTAGATGAATTACTTGGAAAGTTACGCGATTATTTTGGCAAAGAAACCATTTTCATCGAATACCAAGTGAAATCGAAGGCTGCAAAAGCAGCTGAGGCACCTAAAGTTGCAACGGTAGCTCCTCCACCAGACAATATGTCAATGGATGAAGCACTGGATCTTTATCAAGCTGAAGTCTCTCAATACTCTTAATTTTGGATAATATATGAACCTGTTTGACTCAAACAACGTGTCCAAACATTTGGATCATGTGCGTATTGTTATGGTCAATACCACCCTACCAGCCAATATTGGTAGTGCATTACGCGCAATGAAAACCATGGGTTTATCAAAACTTGTACTCGTCGCACCAAAGACCTATCCACATCCGGATATTGATGCACTGGCAGCAGGTGCGCAAGATTTAATTGAACAAATTGAAATTGTTGAAACTTTGGAACAAGCCATTCAAGATTGTCATATGGTGTTTGGGACCAGTGCACGTAGTCGCACGATTCCATGGCCATTGCTAGATGTTCGACCTGCTGCAAAAGAAGCATTAGATGCTGCAACCAAACAACAAAATATTGCAATTGTGTTTGGGCGTGAAGATCGTGGACTCACCAATGAAGAATTAGCCCTAGCCAATTATCACTTAACCATTCCAGTAAACCCTGAATATGGCGTGCTCAATGTCGCGCAAGCGATTCAAGTGGTTTGCTATGAGTTAAGAATGGCTGCGCTTGAACAAAATACTCAAGTTCAAGACAAGCCAGATGACCACATGCAACTGAAGCAACAACAAAGCATGGAATGGGATGAACCATTGGTTACACAACAACAAATGGAACAGTTTTATCCTCATTTAGAAAAAATGTTGACTGAAATCGAGTTTTTAGATCCAAATAATCCCCGTTTACTCCCATTACGCTTGCGTCGTCTATTCGGAAGGATACAATTAGATCGTATGGAGTATCATTTATTACGTGGAATCTTTAGCCGCGTACAGGCTTTAGCCCAAGGTTCATGGAAAAAGACCAATACGGAGGATCATAATCATGATTAAACAGCTAAAAGAAGATATCAAAGCTGTATTTGCGCGTGATCCTGCGGCTCGCAATACATTAGAAGTCCTGACCACCTATCCAGGTATCCATGCACTGATTATGCATCGCATGGCACATGAGCTTTGGAAAAAAGAATACAAAGGTACCGCCCGCCTACTTTCTTCTTTTAGCCGCTTTGCCACTGGTATTGAGATTCATCCTGGTGCAAAAATCGGTAAGCGATTTTTTATCGATCACGGCATGGGTGTGGTGATTGGTGAAACAGCTGAGATTGGTGATGATGTAACGCTTTATCATAGCGTCACCTTAGGTGGAACCACATGGAATAAAGGCAAACGTCATCCAACACTTGAAGATGGTGTGGTTGTTGGTGCTGGTGCAAAAATCTTGGGCCCATTTACAGTACATAAAGGTGCCAAAGTCGGCTCAAATGCAGTTGTAACCAAAGAAGTACCTGCTGGTGTAACTGCTGTTGGTAACCCTGCCCGCTATATTTTCAAAGACAAAACTCAAATCGAACAAGACGAAGTTAGTCGTCGCGACTATGCTGAAAGTATTGGTTTCCAACCTTATGCAACGACGCAAGATCAGTCCGACCCAATCTTAGAAGGCATTCGTGTCTTATTGGATCGTATGCAGAAAAATGAAAAACAGATGAATGTACTCTGCAAGCGATTGTCTGAACTTGATCCAAGTTTCAAACCACAAAACTCAAAAACTCAACCATTAAGTAAAGAAGAACTCAAAATTATTGAAGAAGTTAGACGTGAGTGCGAAGCACAGAACAAAACTTCGGCAACCTAGTCAAATATATAAAAAATGTAACAAGCTTCTCATTGCAAGTTGGTTTTGCTTTTCCTAGACTGGTGAAACCAACGATCTACTTCTCATTTAACTAAAATTAATGGATGTAAAGCATGAATTTTAAGCCTTTGGCATTACTTGTACTTTCAACTTCTTTTTTGACGGCCTGTGGCGTTGCCCCTGTTAAAAAAGAGAAGGTTGCTGAACCCTTTGTGTTCAAGGAACCAGACCCAACTCCTCCATTCTATGCTTTAAATCCAACCAAGTATGATGCCCCACCAAGCTTTGAAGTTGCGATCAAAGATGCTGCGGCTCAGCCTGTCACGAAAATGGTCGTGTCATTACAAAATGATCCATCAAAATCAACAACCTTGGATATCAACAAGCTCATTATCCCAACCATTGACAACAAACAACGCAACATGAAATATGCGGTTCTTGCTGGTGAGAATGAAATTGATGTCACTGAAATCGATGACTTTTTACAATTAGTTGAAGGTAAAGCACGTCACTATCCACCTCGTTTCCCAGAACGTCAAGAACGTAAGGGCTATGAAGTCAAGTTAAAAGAAACCACGCAGAAACTAGATGCTTTAGCCGAAAAGCCAAATGCTTCTTTAGATATCTTGACTCGTGCGTTTAAAGCAAGCGTGATGGCACGTAACTTAGACTTAGGTACATCTTATACTTCAAAGTCATTAACTTATGCGCAACGTATTCTCGCGATGAGCCCGAATGACCCTGAAACCAACTTCTGGTTCGGTTTTGGCTTATCAGAAGGTGGTGGTCAACGTGAGGCTATTCCATATTTAGACAAAGCAATGAAAGGTGGCGTCCAAGAAGCTTATCTTTCTGCTGCCAACAACTATTTATGGTTAGAGCAAAAGAAAAATGCGCTTCAAACCTTGAAAAACTATAAAATCAACTATCCTGACGAAGCAGAAGTGACTGATCGTTTGATCAAAGAAGTTGAAGCCGGAAAACGCTGGAATGTGTGGCAAGTTCTGAACTAATTGAGCTTGTAGAATCGCATTACAAAAATAGACTGCTGTGTGCAGTCTATTTTTTTATCTATGATTGAAAAAACATTCGATTTTCGTATTATAGCTACAATCTTCCAGCGAAATTGCTGACATACCATGCTAGCATTTACACCGAATAAGCGTCTATTTTTTATCTCTCTCCTAAGCACCGTCGTGATGAGTGGCTGCCAAGTTGTCAGTATCAAACAACAAGCTCTCAATGTGACGATTGCCAACGAACGTAACAGCATTCTTACGCAAAAAAAACTCAGTGAAGCCAGCCTCAATGTCTTGTCGATGTCGGGCAAAGAAGCCAAAGTGTGTATGCAAACACCAAATGAGTGCATTGCAGATCTACACAAAATTCCGCAAATCCAGGATGAGCAACTTTTATCTACAGCGAGCGAACTCTATCTCTCAAAAGCGCTGAGTCTGTCCGACGCGTCCGAATGTAAAATCAGTAAACTGACAAAACACAAACCTGAGGAAGAACAGAAAGCCATACAAAAGACCTATGAGCAATGCTTAGATCAAGAGCTTGAAGCTTTAGATAAAAGCATCCGTTATAGCTATGCATATTTGTTCAAAACGACACGACAACCGCAAGAACGCATTTTTGATAACCGTCAGGTCCAGATTCGAGACTTTTACAACCAAGCTTTAACCAAATTGGTGAATGTGCATAGTTTAAGAAATCCTTCTAAAACCATTAGCCCTACCATTCAAATTGGCAAAAGCACCTATACGATAGACATTCAATCCTATCAACGCTTACAAAATATGAAGCTGGAGAAATTTATTTCCAGCTATAACATGAACTTTTCGGGCTTACGAGCCATTAACCGCCGTGATGGTTTCGGTTCAGATTTCGTGGCCGTGTTTCCTTCAACGGATGCAGCCCATGGCGAAAATAAATATATTCTTGATCCATTAAGTTATAGCTATCCAAATGGAATTAACCCTAATATTCATAAAGCACGTTATTTAGCCGCAACCATTATTGCGCAACCCAAGAATGCAGCCGCAACCATTAATGATGTTTTAAATAATCCAAACTTTGAAGTAAAGGTTTATGACCCTTATAGCGTAGAGAAAGTCAGTATTGCAGGTAAAGAATATTCGCTTGCAGCCAATTTCTCTGCACCTTATGGACTCTGGTTAGCTGAGAATAATTTAGGTGCAGCGGCTTATTTAACTTTAATTGATCGTGATCAGCATCTGACCATGCCACATCTCTATATGCTGGAACCCTATAATCCAAACAAGAAAGTGATTGTATTGGTGCATGGTCTTGCCAGCAGCCCTGAGGCATGGATTGCGGTCACCAATGATATTATGGGTGATGCGGTACTACGTGAACACTATCAAGTTTGGCAAGTGTTTTATTCAACCAACATGCCGATTCTGGAAAGCCGTTTTCAAATTTATGCCTTATTAAAACAAGCCTTTGGCTCACTCAACAATAAAGATGCTGCAGCACAAGATGCAGTTTTAATTGGGCATAGTATGGGAGGCATTATCAGTCGACTCTTGGTCAGTAATGCTGATATTTCTAAACAGGCACTCACCATGATGAGTAGCCGTCAACAAACGCGTTTACGCAAGCATCCTGTGATTGGTGAACGGCTTAAAATGGAACCGATTACTAATTTTGATCGTGCCATTTTCTTGGCTGCTCCACATAAAGGAACTGACTTTGCTGATCGCTGGTTTACACTAGCAGCACGTAAAATCATCAAACTCCCTGCAACCTTCTTGACCACTTTGGCAGATACACTCACCAGTGATGATATGGATTTAAAAGAATTCGTTAAAACCCTGACCAATGATGTAATTCAAAATGGGCCAAGTGATCTCAGTAAAAAATCCAAATTTATGGAATTAACCGCCTCTATTCCGCCTGAAAATGGACTGGTTTTTCACTCGATTATGGGCAACATTACCAAGAGTGATGATCCAAATGTCATTACAGACGGGATTGTTCCTTATAAGAGTGCACATTTAGATGGTGCTGTTTCCGAGAAGATTTTCACGGGCGGCCATTCAATTCAAGAGACCCCAGAAGCAGTTCTAGAATTACGTCGTATCTTGCGTGAACACCTTGTCGATCACGGTTTATATAAACCGAAGAACTAAACACAATAAAAAAGCCCCAAATAATTGGGGCTTTTTTTAAGCGATTACTTACACACCAGAACGAATCATATAATCAAAGGCAGACAGTGATGCTTTCGCGCCTTCACCTGTGGCAATGATGATTTGCTTGTACGGTACTGTCGTACAGTCACCTGCGGCAAAGACACCTTTGACATTGGTTTCGTTGCGATCATTAATCACAATCTCGCCACGGTTGCTGAGTTCAACTGCGCTGTTCTTTAAGAAATCCGTGTTTGGCAATAAACCAATTTGTACGAAGATCCCTGCAAGTTCAACTGTGTGTTCAACATCAGTAGCGCGATCTTTGTATTTCAATGCCGTTACCTGAGCACCATCACCAACCACTTCAGTACTTAAGGCATTCATGATCACAGTGGTATTTGGTAAGCTGTTTAATTTGTCTTGCAGTACTTGGTCTGCACGAAGTTTGGTATCAAACTCAACCAAAGTCACATGCTCAACAATCCCTGCAAGGTCAATCGCTGCTTCAACACCTGAGTTACCTCCACCAATCACCGCAACACGTTTGCCTTTGAATAATGGACCATCACAGTGTGGGCAGTACGCTACACCACGAGTACGGTATTCAGCTTCGCCCGGTACATTCATTTCTCTCCAACGTGCACCTGTAGACAGGATGATGGTTTTCGATTCAAGTTTGGCACCATTCTCCAGTTCAACCTCAACCAGACCATTGGCCGTTTGATCTGCACCAGTGATCTTGCTGACACGTTGCAAGTTCATGATGTCGACACCGTATTCACGGACATGGGCTTCCATGTCTTGAGCGAACTGAGGACCTACGGTTTTTTGAACAGTGGTAAAGTTCTCAATGTCCATGGTATCCATCACCTGACCACCAAAGCGTTCAGCCACGATACCCGTTTTGATGCCTTTACGTGCCGCATAGATCGCCGCTGTACTTCCAGCAGGACCGCCACCAATCACCAACACATCAAATGCATCTTTGGCATTGATTGCGGCTGCATCTTTCTCAGCTGAATTGCTATCCAATTTCGCTAAGATTTCTTCCAAAGTCATACGACCTTGACCAATATGCTGATTGTCTTGGAACACCATTGGCACCGCCAAGATTTTGCGTTCTTCAACTTCGTCTTGGAAGAAAGCACCATCAATCATGGTTGCTGTAGTATTTGGATTGTTAATCGCAATCAAGTTTAAAGCTTGAACCACATCTGGACAGTTATGGCAGCTAAGCGATACAAACACATCAAAGTTGGCAGTCAAGTTTAAGCCTTTGATCTGAGTGAGTACTTCATCAGACACTTTAGGCGCATAACCTGATACTTGTAATAATGCCAAGATCAAAGAAGTAAACTCATGTCCCATCGGTAAGCCAGCAAAGAACACACGTGGTTGTTCACCAGCTTTGGCCACACCGAAACTAGGACGGCGAGCGTTTGAACCGTCAAAACGCGCCGTAACTTGATCAGAAAGTTCCGCAATTTCAGTCACGAGTTCTTTAATTTTTTCTGCTTTGTCGGAGTCATCTAAAGCAGCAACCAACTCAATTGGACTTTCTAAACGTTCTAAGTAAGCTTTTAATTGAGTTTTAATATTTTGATCTAACATGTATTTCTCCAAACGCTAAGACTTTTAAATCAGCTAAATTCATTCAATGAGGCTATAGTACGCAAAAGTACTGAATAGGTAAAACAGTATGTTTTTATGAATTTGATCGGATAAACCGAACTTGAAATTAAGAGACATCCAATTTTTGACCAATCCGCACACGACGATTTTTCAAATGTTTGGCGAGCACATATAAAATTGTGCTTAAAGCAACAGCCAATACAATCAAGCCCCATAAAATGACATTCACAATCTGAGAAATACGTTCGGCTTGCTGTGCGCGCAGGTCTAAGGGCTGCGTGATTGAGGTAATACTCTTACCATATAGTTGCTGCTGCATCACCCACAGCTGTTCAGGTTTAAAGTCATATGCTTTAAATTGAGTTGGATTGGTTTTCTCTGCACTAATTAATTGATTCACATAGACATTAGCGGTCTTTCGATCGACAGGTTGATGCAATAAGGCCACTTGCGCCAAGACATAAGCTTTTTCAGTCGAAGAAATATTGGCCTGCTGTAAATCTTGAGCAATCTGACTTTCAACAATATTGTTTTGATAGCTCATCCATTGTTGATAAGCCTGCTTAGTTTCATCTTTCCAGTCATACTGGATGTAGGTCAGACCTGACCAAAGCAAAATAAAAGAAATCACCCACGCCAGAATACGCTGTGTCCATGCTTGAAAACGTTGCTGAAAAAATTTAAATTTCTTGGCCCAACTAAGCAGTAAAAAAGCGCCAATAAATGAGACAAAAAGTTTGAGAAACAGCCAGCCGAACCATGATAATAAATTAAAAAGATAATCGACGGGTTGCTTAAAAGGAACAAGATCCTGTACATGATAAGGCAAATCTAAAGCCTGTACATGTACAGAAAGATCAAAGAAACGATAGATAAATTCTTTTTGCAAAAACAGACCAGCGATTGTAACAACAACGAATGTACTGGTCAGAAAAAACCAGATCATTAAATTGCGTTGACGTTTTTTTAACACATCTAAACGCTGGTCAATCGGTTGTACACTAAAATCTTCTATGGGTGACAATGATCTTTCCTTCAAAAATTAGCAATATCAAGATTTAGGTGGTTGGCTATTTTCAAGCACCAGATGATTCAAATTTTCTTGCAAAGCACGCAAACGGGTTGTCGCTTCGGCACGCTTTTGCATCCCTTCTTTCTGAATCTGAATCACATCATTTACTGTTTTAATGAGGGTGTTTTGTACATGTTCAAGGGTTTCAACATCGATCACGGAACGCTGATTGGCTTTAGCCGTATCAACTGAGTTTTGATGCAATAACTCAGCATTACGACGTAATAATTCATTGGTAGTATCATCAATGGCCTTGGCAAGTTGGACGCTATTCTTTTGCTCTTGCAACGAAATTGCCAAACTAATTTGATTTTTCCAAGCTGGTAATGTGATGTTTTTAATCGCGTAAAATTTGTCTACCAACATCAAGTTATTCGACTGGATAATCCGAATCATCGGCAAAGTCTGCATTGCAGACTGCTGTAAAACATGAAGATCACTGACTCGTTTTTCAAGATTATTTGCCACATGATTGAGATCATAAATCTGCTGAGTGGTCTGTTGATCTTGTTCCTGACTTGTCAGAATCGTGATTTGCTGTTGAATATCCTGCTGCTTCAACTGACCCGCTGCAATATAAACACCTAGTTGCTTATATTCATCTTGAACCGCATCAAACATTTTATCCAATGTCCCAACACGTGCTTTCAAACCTGATTGTGAGCTTTCAATTTCTTTGACCAATACATCAATCTGCTCTTTGGTGGTATTAAAATGCTGATCAAAATTTTGTTTAGCATTCTTGAACTTACTCAATAAGCCACCAAAAAAACCTGAACTTTTAGATTTATTTAAAATACTTGAAGTATTTAACTGCTGAGCGACTTGCACCACTTCATTGAGTTTTTGTCCAGTTGCATCAAGGTCTTTGTTCTGTACCAGATTCAACAACTCATCGGTATAGGTTGAGGTTTTATTGGCAATATTTTTGCCATATTCTGCAACAGCAGTCGTACTGATATCGGCCAGTTCTTTATGCGCATCCATCACTTCAGCAAAATCTTGAGATTGTAGACCTAAGTCTTTTAAGTTCAACTGCTCAAAACGCTGCTCGGGCTTAATTTCAAGCTCATGAGATACCTTACTCAGTTCTGAATCTGACATCATATTTCCCTCTTATTTCTGTAATGATTTTTTCAAATTTTGGATTAAATCTTCGCGGCTTTTATCCAACTGCTCAATCGTCGCAGTCGAATTGGATTCCCGACTTTGCTTTAAATGATATTGCCATGCTGGAATTAAAATCTGTTGTGCCTCTTTAAAACGATCAAGCAAGCTAAAAGATAAATGCTGTGAAAGCTGCATCTGTTTGATTGCAATATCATTGCTGCTCTGTAAGGTTTGTAAAGTATTTACCTTTTTAGATAAGCGCTCCACAAAATGATCCAGCACTTGCTGCTTACTAAACTGAGGATACTCAATCAAGAATTGATCGGCTGCCTGAATATAAGCAGCCATCTGCTCTCTTAAACCCAATGCCTGCTGTAGACGCGATTGTGATTTTTGGATTTCGATTTGCAAACGTTGACTCAAATAATTCGCTTCATTAATCAAACGATCTAAATCTTTAACATATTTCACTTGCCCAGCATCATATTCAATATCAATGCCCAACCATTTTTGCAGTGCATTAAAACGGCGTGTGCCTAAAAACTTTTTGGATAAAGACAGCTGCTGAATAATCTGAGTGATCACTTCGCCGAGCTGCTGATTTAACTTAGGATCGACACCATTCAGCAAGACGCTTTGAGCTTGAACCAAATGATCTGCGTAATGACTTAAACGATGCGGATCGTTCAATAAAGGTAATAAATCATTACGCTTGATCGCTAAAATATGTTCTTGATTTGATTCAATTTGCGATAAAGGTGTTAAGTCGAGCGGTAGCGTCATATCAATAGAAAATCGTGAGCACAAATAAATTTGAACAGCTTAGTTGTAGCATGTTCTTTGACTTTCTCATATCTAAATGTTGTTATGTTTTTTAAAATATAGTGTCGCCTTACTGACTAAAAACCCTCTAAATTACAATCAATAAAGAAGGTTCATCAATCAAATCATGCGTTACTCATCATTGAGCGCACATTCAAAGTTATTTGGATTTTGTTTGCAGCGAACTTTTTTCAAGAAGTTCATCATTTTTGGATCATAAATTCCTGCTTTAGTAAGTGAGATACGTGCTTCACGCATCATCTTCATATAGTTGACTTGTTCTTCAGGTGGGATAATCATCCAGTACTTGGTTGGAATTTCTTTTTCGTATTTTGAAATAATATTAAACGTTCGACCGAGTTGCCCCGCCACCCATTCACGCGATTTCTGCCCAAACCCGTCAGGAAATTTATCCTTTCGAATAATGAAATTTGCCGAAATTTGCGTCAGTGGAAATTTGACAATTCCGCCTTTATCACCGAGTCCTTTATAAAGCTCAAAAGGCTTATAAGCAACAATTGGCGCGGGAACAATATCAATTTGATGATTATTAAATTTTGCCCCTGCATTGGTCACATCGACTGAAACAGCTTGTGCACCTATTTGTGCAACCAATTTCGGTTGAGCTTCATCATAAGCAAATACACCAACTTTCTTACCTGCGGCCTTAGCCAAAGTATTTATATTACGATCAGCAACAAACAAATACGCAGGACCAATCGTTCCAAGACCCGCAATTTCATAAGGGCCATTGATCATACTTTTTGCCGCTTGAGGCTTAGAGAGCAATTGATAAGCAAGAATTGCCGTTTTCAAATCAGTTAAAGCACCAACAGCATCAAGTGAACCGACATATTTATTGAATTGTCGACCACGCAATCCACTGATAATTGCACCATCACATTGCCCTACTTTTAAATCTTCAGCTGCAACACGCTCATCGACATAGGCACGCAAATCAATCTCTGCGCCCCACTTTTTTGCTTCTAATGCATAATCTTTTGCCAGTGCAAATGCATCACCCGATTTACCAACTGGATCAAATACACAAACTGTTTGCTTCGCCTGCGTTGTTACAGCGAATCCGAATAATGCCAAAGCAATAAAACCGTTTTTAATTATCATCTCGTTCTTCCCAGATAAGATTTCTTTTATTTCTTTATCTCAACCTATTTGTGGATACTATCCTATGACGAGATTTTTATTTTTAACGGATTTACAGCCAATCATTCAGTTGTCACGAGTATTTTGAAGGTTTCATCCGCCTAAGATCGATGGTGCACTTTGTGGTAGTGCATAAGTTCCAATGACATGCGCAACCGGCTCTTCATCATCCAGAGAATATAGCCAAACTTCTCCTGTAACCAAGGTTTTACCAACCTTAATCAATTTACACACAGCCCGAATATCTCGATTTCCATTGGGTTTGCGAAAGAAATTAATGGTCATATTGGTAGTGACTGCCATTGCAACCAGTCCCAGATGCCCCAAGATGGCAATATAGAGTACATAGTCTGCAATCAACATCAGCGTTGGGCCAGAAACGGTTTGTCCTGGACGGAGGTCTCCTGCATCGACTCGATAAAGTAGCTGTGCCCCCTTAGGAGGAATCTCCTCAATGGTACTTTTTTGTAACGCCTGCGGAAATTCTTGTGCTAAAAATCCAATAATTTCTTGTTTATCCATTGCCATACTCTTTTCCACCATTCCTGTTGTGTGAGCCCCGATTTAAAACAGAGCCCTAAAAAATCTAATATTTAATCCGCTTTAGCTGAAAGCTCATTCAGCACTTGCCAATAGCTTGGTGGTTCGGCAACATGACCGCGTTGTCTTAACATCTGGTGCATTTTTGGCAATTTAGAATAAGGTACAGCTGCCATCAAATGATGTTCTTTATGATAGTTGACATTGATTGGTGCAACCAAAGCACGAGCAATATAGCCTGCCTTAGTTGTACGCGTATTGGTTAAAGCACTATGACTGGTTTCCATTCCTGCATGCTCTGCCATTGAACGGACTCTGAGGAATAAAGGAAATGGGGTCAAATACGCCACAACCCATAATGCATAAAGTTTAGGATGCCCCGCTGCCCACAACGCTGAAAATAGAGCAGCGTTAGTTGCAATTGCACCACCACTATTTTTTAGGAATGCTTTAGGATAATCGCTCCAGTGTTTGCCTTCCTGAGAAATCCAGCGGCGGTCGTTTGATACCGTCCACTCCATTTTTTCAATATCCATCAACATTCGGCCAACCGCAAACTTAAACCCCGTCACGCCAGACAAATCACGCATAAATTTGCGCATTAAGGATTTTTTCGTGGTTGGAAAACCTGTAACTAAGGATAAATCAGGATCATCGACCGTAGAGGTTTTACTATGATGACGCATATGATGGGCACGATATTTATGTAGATCATTCCAAATCGGACGCGCGCATAACCAATCCGTCAAGGTATCATTCAACCATTTGGTTTTAAATAAACTTTGATGGGAAGCGTCATGCATGATGATCGCGAGTGCCAACTGACGGCCAGCCAAAACGACCAAGGCTGCAACACACATGAGTAATTTACCCCAAGCAGGTAAATACTCCCAAGAGCTAGCTACAGCCGCAAAAGTTCCACCAATCACAGCCCATGTCGAAAACACAGCCCAACTGCCTTGCGCATCAGACTTGGCTGTTAACTCAGTAATTTCCTCTCGCGAGAATAAATCACTAATCGCTACACGTGTATTCATATCCCTCTCCTGCATTTGTTTTATTTTTAAAACTACACAATTTATATTTTTATTCTAAATTAAGTAATATTTCTGTCAATAAATTAAAATTAGATTTTATGTAATATTTGTAATGAATATTTACTCAAGACTACTTTCATAAAACTTCTGCCATGCATCCAAACCTGTCTGATCCAACTGTTGTACGCTCTGCGCAAATTGCTCGCGAAGTTGAACATCAACAAAACCTTCTGGCAATAATGGATCATTCATCAGCAAGGAAATGGTTTGTCGTCCCAATAATAAAGATTCTCGAGCTGCATCTTCCAAACTGAGCTGATCAACAGTAGACAACCACTGTTGAATCATTTGGCTGTATTTTTGGTAGTTTTGATTCAGCGTTTGTGTAGACCAAAGCTCAATAATCGTAGTCAACGTTTCGGTATCAAAATGGTTAATCTGGCAAAACTTTGCACTACTTTCTAAACCAGAAGTTTTTAATTTCGTAATCAGTTGATCAAAACCAATCACCAAATTATCAGGACGGATATAAATACCTTGCTCTAATTCTTTAAAACCAAAATGCTTGAGTGCTCTTTCACGACGATTTAATGCAGTACGATCAACCCGCCCAAGCTGACCCGTAAAAACCGCTAGATACTGCTGATTCCATACTTTGGTTTGTTTAATTCCATGCTTACGATTCAGCATGACATTTGCCCATTCATGCGATTGAACTGTAAATTGATAGACGCCACGTTCAATGGCTTCAATCACGCCATCACTGGATAACCGTGTCACAGCAACCCGAATGCTATTTTCACTGATTTCAAAAAGCCGCGCTGCAATAATGATTTGTTTAATTGAAATCGCTCGACCTTGAAGTCCTAACAGCAAATCAATAATTAAGTCTCGAGCATTCATTTTCACTATTGTCATTGTGCTATCGAACCAGATCTGAAGGATTTAAAATAAAGAATGGGGATTTTAACTGAGAATCTCCCTTTTCGCAGTTGCCAAAAGGGAGATGTTTTTATTTTTATAAAAAGACAAATAACAAAATAATACCTAGCACAATACGGTACCAAGCAAATACTCGTAAAGTATGGCGTTCCACAAATTTCACTAAGGCACTGACCACCAATAATGCAGAAATAAAGGCTGCGACAAAGCCAACAGCAATATTCAGCATATTGTCTTGCGTTAAGACATCCGCATTACGGGCCAAATCAAATACCGCCGCACCCAACATGGTTGGCATCGCCAAGAAGAACGAAAACTCGGTTGCTGCCTTACGAGACAATCCAGAGAACATCCCACCAACGATGGTCGCACCTGAACGTGAAGTCCCTGGAATCATCGCAACACACTGCGCACAACCCACCAAGAATGCTTGTTTATAAGTAATCTTGGTCGCATCTGTCGTTTTATGATCAAAATTCTTTGATTCAACCCAGAAGATAATCAGACCACCCACAATCAAAGCAACAGCAACCACCAGCGGGCTAAACAAAACACTCTTAATGAAATCGACCGCAAAAATACCAATCACGACTGCTGGAATGAAAGCGAGTAAGACACTAAAGGCAAAGTGACGTGCTTCAGCATCTCCACTAAAGAAACCTTTGACCAAGTCAAAAATCTTTTGACGATACAACCAGCACACAGCCAAAATCGCACCAAGCTGAATCACAACTTCAAAAACACGACCATCATCTGAATGAAAGTCGATCATATGACCAAATAAAATCAAATGACCTGTGCTTGAAATGGGCAAGAATTCGGTAAGACCCTCAATAAAACCTAAAAACAAGGCTTTTAAAATTTCAATATGTTCCATAACTTACTCAAAAGAACGTAATAGCAGAATAAAAATAAACGGCAAGCTTAACCTGAAATGTCATCATTTTATGTGATTGTCACGTAACCTTTTAGCAAAAAATATTCAGACAAATGCCTGAATTTCTGTTAAATAATCATCAAACTATTTTTCTTCTGCATCTGTTCGACCACTTCATGTGTATCAAAGCCTAAACGCCAATACAAAAGCCCCAAAACATCTAATTCATCTTGGGTAATAATCCGATCATTCCAGAGACATCTTTCAGCGATTGACAAGATATTCAGGCGATCTCTTAATAACAAACCAGAGACATCATTTAAAATTTCTGCCAAGTCCAATGGTTCATCTGAAATATCGGCATAAATTTGCATTTCATCTTCAGTTAAAAGCATCTGCAAGATACGTTCACGAACTTCGAGCTGGTTCGGACTATTAATTTGCTGTACATGCAGTAAGGCATCGATCAAATGTACAATCTGAGATTTGACATCTTCAAAAGCCGCAGGCAAATGTGCAGGCATTAAATTGAGTTCATGTTTCACCCGTTCCAACAACAATGCATCAAGCAAACCGACTTCACCATCTTCTTGAATGATACACGCCAACTTGGTTAAGAATTGACGTGCAATACTGGTCGGCATATGCCCAATATTTTTACAGGCGTCATGGAAAATCTGCACATGAATACGACCATCCAAATTCAATAAAGCATCGACAATCGCATGGCTGACCGGTGCTTCTTGCGGAATAAATTCGCGATACTGACGAATCATCAAAATCGCAACCATCACCTCACGAGAACCTGTCGCTGTTTGCATTGCCCGTTGAATTAATTCAGGGCGTTTCTTATTCTTTCGAACTTCTGGATTAAGTGGTTTGATTGCATCATTCAGTGCAAAACTAATCGGTGATAAACGCAATAAAGGTAATGGCTGTGGCGAACTCCATGGCATGGTGAGCTCGGCACTTTCCTCTTCTAACGAGCGAAAGAGGCTGAATAACGGGCGATTACGAAGCTTGCGTAGATTTTCTAATTGCAGATCTTGCAACAAAGTTGGATTTAATTCGTAGATTCGTTCTTTAATACTGGGATGAATATTCATCCAGCTCTGCGGACTCAACGAGTTAGCAAAGCACATATGCGAAATCGACTCAGAATAAGCACTATGGATCTGCGATCCCGAGTGATGCACATAAATCCGTAACAAGGTTTGCACATTGGCATTATTGTTCATCAAGCGCATGGTCTTGAGATCATTACGGAAGGTACGGCCACTTAAGGTCCAATATTTAATACAACGTGTAATTAAAATACCCAAACTACCGATTAACCAAATCACCCCACCAATCGCAACAAAGATGGTCTCAAATTTATTTCGATAAGTCGTTGCATAGGGATTATAACCCGCCTGAGCAAGCTTACTGCCCCACTGGCTAAAAGTAGTTAAACCACTATATAAAATTTTTAGCTTAGTATTTTCAACAGCTTCACCCGATAAAATCTGATTAAATTCATAACTGAGTAAGCCATAAAGTTCAAGTTCATCCAGGTTTTGTAATGCACCCCAAGTCAAAATAATCACAATATCCTGTGATCTAAACCCTGCAGTTAAAGCATTCACCCCAACTTCATCAGGGAGTACATAAACCGCGGGCGTATCAATATCAAAACTTTTAGCGACCTGTTCTACAACTTTTAAGGCAGTACTTTCTTCTGGCGTACTTTCATCGAAAACTAAACGTCTTGCTTTCAACTGTTTTGCCAGTGAGTGACCGCCCTCACGTAATACATATAGCTCTGCACCTACAGACCAAAACAAGACGAAAATAAGGACGACAATGAAATAAGGACTAAGAACATGCCACCAAATCGGCTGTGTATAATCAAAGAAATGAACGACTAAACCCAAAATTAAATTGAGAATAAAGACGGTTAATAACATTGCGATAAGGCAGAAACTGACTGACCATGCAATATTCTTATTTTCAATTAAATAATGGCTCATTTCTCTCAATGTAAGTTTTCCCGATTACATTGTTTCAGTTAAGTTTCCCGTACTCACTATCATAAAATAAAAAAGCGGGAAATTCCCGCTTTTCTACAGATTAAGATGATTACTCTTCTTTAATCCCTGTTAAATCAACTGATGCTGCATCAATATTGACATCGATATAGCCATCAGATTTACTTTTTGCAGCGTCGCTACGTTTTTGCTCTAGTGCGTCAAGATATGCCTTATCAATACCACCAGCGACATAGACACCATCAAACACTGAGCAATCAAACTCAGTTAAATCAGGTACCTTGCTGGTACGAACCGCATTTTTCAAATCTTCCAAATCTTGGAAAATTAAACGGTCTGCACCGATGTTTTCACGGATTTCTTCGACTGTACGACCTGATGCAATCAACTCAGCCTTCGCAGGCATATCAATACCGTACACATTTGGATATTTCACCATTGGCGCAGCCGAAGCGAAGAATACTTTCTTCGCACCAGAATCACGTGCCATCTGGATAATTTCATTACATGTGGTACCACGAACAATTGAGTCATCGACCAACAGCACATTCTTGTCTTTAAACTCAAGTTCTACAGGGTTCAATTTTTGACGAACCGATTTTTTACGTTGCTGCTGACCCGGCATAATGAAGGTACGTCCGATATAACGGTTTTTCATAAAACCTTCACGGAATTTCACACCTAAAATATTTGCCAGCTCTAATGCAGAGGTACGACTGGTATCTGGAATTGGAATCACAACATCAATATCATGCTGTTCGCCCCATTCTTTCAAAATTTTGTAAGCCAGCTTTTCACCCATTTTTAAACGGGCTTTATAAACTGAAATTCCATCAATAATGGCATCAGGACGAGCAAAATACACATATTCAAAAATACATGGACGGTATTCAGGATTCACAGCGCATTGCTTGGTAAACAACTGACCTTCTGAATCGATAAAAATCGCTTCGCCTGGTGCGATATCACGTTCAACTTTGAAACCGAGTGCTGTAATCGCAACAGATTCAGATGCGATAATATATTCAACACCTTGTTCAGTTTCACGAGAACCATAGACCAAAGGACGAATCCCGTTCGGATCACGAAAACCAACCAAACCATGACCTGTAATCATCGCTACAACACCATAAGCCCCTTTACAACGCTCATGTACGCGAGACACGGTGTGGAAAATATCATCCGGGCTTGGGTTTAAAGTTCTGATCTTCTGTAGCTCATGTGCGAAAACATTGAGTAAAACTTCAGAATCTGAATCAGTATTCATATGACGTAAATCTGTTTTGAACAGATCATCATGAATTTCTGCAGCGTTGGTCAAGTTCCCATTATGAGCAAGCGTAATGCCATAAGGTGAGTTCACATAAAATGGTTGTGCTTCAGCACTGCTTGATGAACCAGCAGTTGGGTAACGAACATGTCCGATCCCGTAGTTACCAAGCAATGCACGCATATGACGCGTATGGAATACATCACGTACCATACCGTTATCTTTGCGGAGGAATAAACGCCCTTGATGGCAGGTTACGATCCCTGCAGCATCTTGTCCTCGATGTTGCAGCATCGTTAAGGCATCAAATAACATTTGGTTCACTGGTGATTTACCGGCTATCCCAACAACTCCACACATAGCAACCTCGCGACAAGCTAGCGATTAATAAAAAGGATTTTTCGTCGAATGATCAGAACGCTCATCAACAGAAGCACGTTCTGACTGGTCCATTTCAGTCGAAGGGCGATGTAACAACGCGCCTTCCGATGTCATTTGATTTAAAGCTTGATTTGCTGCATCTTTGGACAATTCAGTTGCCAAAGGTGCATAAGGTAATAGAATTTGTACAAATTTAGACTGTTTCCAGTGCGGTGAACTCTCAACCCAAGGTCCTAAACCCTGCATTGCGATCAATACAATCAGTAACCCTTTGAGAGAACCAAATGCTCCACCTGCTAAACGATTTAATGGGCCCAATTTCAGACTTTTCAAGAGCCCATTCAGTAATGCGGACACAATCCATGTACACACCACAATGATCAACACAATAAAGGCAAATGCTGCGATTTTTTGCACAACAGGGTCTTGGCTTAGACTGCTCATCGCAGGTGCCAAAACCACAGCGTATTTTGCCCCAATGATCAATGCGAATATCCATCCGATCAAGTTCGCAAAGGCTTTGATAAATCCTTGACGCAAACCGTTCAGCCCTCCAATGAGCAAAATGACCAGAATGATGATATCAAGTGTGTTCATTTCACACAGTCATCGCATTAACACAATCTTTTACAAGTGTTGGGCCAGTATAGATCAAACCGCTATAAACCTGTACCAAGCTCGCTCCAGCTTGCTGTTTGGCAACCGCTTGTTCACCAGACAAAATACCACCGACACCAATCAATGGAATTTGACCCGCCAATACTTTGGCAAATTGAGCTAAACATTCGGTACTCTTTTCAAATACGGGTGCACCTGACAAACCACCTGCCTCGTTTCCATTTGGCAAGTTTTCAACACCTTCACGCCCTAGCGTGGTATTGGTTACGATTAGTCCATCAATTTTAAATTGCAATAATTGTGCTGCAATGAATTGGATATCTTCTGAAGTTAAATCAGGTGCGACTTTAAGCACGAGAGGAACATAATGATTATATTGGTTTGCCAGTTCGAGTTGGCGATCTTTTAAAGTTTGTAACAACTCAGTGAGCGCATCACCACTTTGCAAACTACGTAAATTTTTTGTATTTGGGGATGAAATGTTAACCGTAATATAAGAAGCGTAATTATAAACTTTTTCTAGGCAAATCAAATAGTCAGATACTGCATCTTCAACAGGTGTGTCCGCATTTTTACCGATATTGATCCCTAAAACACCTTTAAATTTTGACGCTTTTACATTTTCAATCAGTTTATCCACGCCATCATTATTAAAACCCATGCGGTTAATAATGGCTTTTGCTTGAGGGATACGAAATAAACGTGGTTGAGGATTACCTGCTTGTGGACGTGGAGTAATGGTTCCAATCTCGATAAAACCAAAACCGAGTGCAGCTAAAGCATCAATATGTGCACCATTTTTATCTAAACCGGCCGCAAGACCAACAGGATTTGGAAATTCAATTCCCATACAGGTCACAGGTTTTGCCGCAACTTTCTGATGCATAAAGCCAATTTTATGGGCTTTATCGAGCATAGAGAGAGTCAGTTCATGTGCACGCTCTGGTGCTAAAGTAAACAACAAAGGGCGAGCCAATGAATATAACATACCAATCACAGTCTACTGATTTTCAAGTAGGCACATTATAGGCATAGGCGTATCAAAACGCCATGCCTGACATAGGGTTTTTAATTGCTTACTGTACTGTTGCAGTTAATTTAATCTGATTATTGTTAGAGACCATATCCATTTTTTGAATACTGATGCCCATTTGAGACAACTGCATCAAAAAGTTGGCCAACACAGCATAATTCTGATGTTCTGCAACAAGCTGAATCTGCTCACCATTTTGCTGTGATGAAACAGCTAAACCTTGTTGTTGGGCCGTTCGTTGTATTTTATCTGCTGCAGTCAATCCCACATCATTTGCAGGCTTCATTGTCGCCGCATTACTCTGCATCCACACGGTTAGATCTTTTAATTCATTTAACCGTTTTTGTTGTTGGTCTGCCAATGCATGCGTTTTCCACAAAGCAAAACCGATCACGGTCACAATGACAAAAATGGTGGTAAAAATCACCATTACCCGTTCACGGACAGATAAGCCTTGTAGATATTCATTTAACGCTTCAATTTTCTGATCAAAGCTATTTTGTAATCGTGTTAATGCTTTCATTATTTTACTTTTACCACCCCAATTGCGCCAACTGTATCCGCCTGAATATTGCCTAATTCAGCTTGGAAACCTTGCTGGTTTAATTGTTGAGTTAATCCTTGTAAATCATCCGCAGATTTTGCTTTGAGTGACATAGCCAAAGTTGAGGCATCATAACTCACCTGCTGAGCAACGATTTGTTTTTGCATCAAAATTGGTCCAACGCGGCTTAACAGCGAAAGTGCTTGCGTATCACCAAGTTGACTCATACGTAATTGGCTTTCAAACTGGCTTTTAATATTTTGTTCGGTGACACGACTATTCTCACCAAACCAATATTTATATTGCTCAATCGCTTGGCTTGCGGTTTGATCCGCAACTTTTTTCAGCTTCGACCAACGCAAAGCATCATAACCAAGCTGTACAACAATGACAGCTAACAATACGGCAGCCGCAGCTTTCCAATATCCTGACCATTGTGTTTCAGCATTTTTAGCTTTAGGTAACACATTGAAAGGATGCTGTTTTGGTCTTAATAATTGTTCAAATTGATAACTAAATTCGGTCCGCTGATCTTTACTAGATGCGGTAGCTAAACTTTCCAGTTGGCTGACATTCAGATTGGCAAATTTATATTGTGTTTCTGCAGTTTGAAATTCAAGGTATAACGCGAGGTCATCCACTGAGTTTCCAGACCACGCATTTTCTCTCACCAGTAAATGATCATAAAGATTGAGTAGTACCACTTGATCCTGTTCTGGTTCAGGTGCAATCAAAAAGTCAGGCAAGAATGCTGTAATTTGGATCGGCAAAAGACTCAGTGCATGTTGCCATGTTTCAATCGAATATTGCGCCACCCCCAAGATATTAAGCTGATCATTTTGAAAATGATGAACTACTTTCATTTGATCAATTGGCAAGGTGACAAACTCTTCCAAGAGGTATTTAACGCCCTCCTGTCCCAATTGTTTGTAATGTGCCTTGGTCATTGGTTGCTGTAATAATTGCGCATTTCGGCTTGGAAAATAAACCACAGCCTCTTTTCCATGATGCTCTTGCAAGTCCTGAATCAACTGTTCAAGACTTTGTGCCTGCAACCAATTTTCCCCTGCCGACCAATACCATGTTCCATTGGTTTCGGGCATCCATATATACAGCATCGGTGTTCAGTACCCTTATCCTATTGCGGATATATAAAAATTATAATGTTGGTGTAAAACGATTCTTTTGTGTCGACAAACCATTCGCGATCACAGCTTGATCATAAATACGTGCTTCTGCCAATGCAAATGGATTAAAGCCTTCATGCGTCAATTGTTCTTCAATATGTGCCACAACATTCATATGACACACCACTGCAATCGACTCATACGGTAATTTTGACAACCATTCAATCGCATCCTTGGCATCATCATCTGGCTTAATCTTATCGCAAATTAACACAGGAATGCCGTGAAAATGTGCCTTGATATGCGCCAAAGTTTCTTGAGCACGTAACAGTGGACTCACCACAAAAATCTCAGGTTGAATCACATCTTTTAAGAAATGTCCTGTTTGCTCAGCTTGTTGATGTCCACGTGGTGTAAGTGGACGCTGTATATCATTTCCATTGATGGCTGGAGATGCTTCACCGTGACGAACTAAAGTTAACTGCATAAAACGACCTTATTTGTTATAGCTGCATCATAACGCGAATAGATGACAGTTTTAATTAGGTCTGTTGACATTTCAAGCATGCATGAAATATCAACAGCCGCCTAGACTTCATGATGAGGTAAAACAAATTCCACATCACTGCGATGACCATTTTTCATCAAAGACAACGCAATGGTCATTGGTGGCGCACCTTCAAAAATCACATCATACAGCGCATTGGTAATTGGCATATATACATCCAGCTCTTCTGCTTTGGTTCGCACTTGTACGATGGTATTAATCCCTTCCGCAGTTTGACCGAGCTCCTTAGTCGCTTGATCCAGTGTTTTCCCAGAACCTAATGCGAAACCAATTTGATAGTTACGACTTAATGGACTGTTACAGGTGGCGAATAAATCTCCCACACCTGACAATCCCAAAAAGGTTAATGGGTTTGCTCCCTGCTTTACTGCAAAACGGCTCATCTCTGCCAAAGCACGAGTGAGAATCATACTTTTGGTATTTTCACCAATCTTATAAGCCCCACCCATACCCATGGCAACTGCATAAATATTTTTTAACGCACCACCCAGTTCAACACCATGTACATCGTCGCTACCAAACACGCGGAATAAAGCACTATGCAAAGCGTGTTGCACCGCATAACGAACCAATTCTGACTCACTAGCGATGACCGTTCCTGAAGGCATACCTGCCATGATTTCTTTGGCAAGATTTGGACCAGATAAAACACCGTACGGCACTTCTGGTAATTCTGTGCGAATAATATCGCTCATAAAACTAAAGGTTTTTGCTTCAATGCCTTTGGTCAATGAAACCACAGCCTGAGAAGTAATAAACGGTGCAATCTGTTTGAGTACATCACGGAATGAATGACTTGGAATGGCAACCAAAATAATATCACGATCGCGTACAGCAAGCTCTAAGTCAGCCACTGCACGCAAAGCAGGTTCCAATGGATAATCAGGTAAATAGCGTTTATTGATATGTGTTTGATTAATTTCTTCCGCAACAGCAGCATCACGAATCCAAATCATGGTATCGCAACCATTTCTGGTCGCTAAATTTGCCATTGCCGTGCCAAAACTACCACCGCCCAAGACCGTAATTCTTAATGCTGTTTTCTGATCTACGGCAACTGGCTCAACTAAATCACTAAAATTTAACTCTGTCATTTTTTATCCTGAAACGAATTTCTTTCTTTAATCATACAAAACAAAGCTTAGGTTACTTGCCATACTTTTACAAAATCTTGACTGTCTATTTCTGCTCTTGGCGCAATCGCTTTCGCTGCTGTTCCGATATAAATAATTCCAGAAATAAGATCCTGTTGTTTTAATCCCAATTGCTGTTTCAACCAATTCGATTCAACCACAGCCCCAGAACGCCACATGGTTGCAAAGCCTTGTGCTTGTAATGACAACAAGAAGTTTTGAATCGCAGCACCTGTACTTAAAATCTGTTCAAAGTGTGGAACTTTAGGATGATCTTTAATCGTGGTTAAGGCTAAAACCAACAGAGGCGCACGAAACGGATGCTGTTTCACTCGATCAAGTTGTGCAGGATCTGTCTCACCTAAATCTGCTAAAGCACTCGCCAATTGCTCACCAAAAGCCGCGCGTAACTCTGGGGTGACAACCACAAAACGAGTTGGTTTTAAACGATGATGATCAGGCGCAGTCAATGCAGCTTGCACTGCTTTTTCGAGTTGTTCTGTATTTGGTGCAGGCTCAATCAGTTGCCCAATAGATTGACGTTGATGAATATTTTGATGAATTGTCTCTATATTTGAGTCCGTCATTGAAATGAATCTAACTAACACAAGGATGGCGCTAGATTAGCATAATCTGAATGATTTCCACTATGCTTAATTCATGCTTGTCACAGACGTCTATATTGAATTTCGTGAGTAAATAACAAATATCATCATCGCTAAACTCATCATTCATTTGAGAAAATTTACAGAGTGTCTGCACAAACTGTACATAACCTGCAAAAGCGCTCAGAAATTCTATGTTCCAATAATACAATTATGTAACGACTTGAGAACAAGTAATGAAAAAAACCTTAATCATGAGTTTAGTTGGTGGCTTGGCACTCGGATTGACAGCGTGTGCATCTACACCAACCAACACGTTGGCAATTCAAAAAGAAAATAATCAGTACGAAGTCACAGGTATTGGTAAAACCAACCTGATTGCAAAAAACAATGCTGTAACTGCTGCTCAAAAGACCTGTACCCGTAACACAGCCCCAGTTGTTGTTGACGAAAAAACCGCGTACCAAGGTGTATTAAAAGGTGTGGTCAATGAACAAACAGGTAAAATGGTTGAAGCTGCAGCAGGTGTACTCGGCACACTTACGGGCAAGAATGCCTCTTTAGCTCGAGATGATGATTATCAAACCACGCTTACCTTCTACTGCAAAGCTAATTCATAAATACAAAAAAAGCCGATGTTTGAAACATCGGCTTTTTTCTGCGTTGTCACTTAGTGCGCTTCGCTCGTAGCGACTTCAGATGCTGCACCTTGTTCAGCAACATCAGTATTATTTTCATCTAAATTCGGTTTATCAATCGCATCAATTGCAGCTTGTTGCTCTGGGGATGTCTGTGTTGATACAGCAGCAGCTGTTTGGTCTTGCTGTTCAGCATTTTTCGCTTCTTCTTTCTTTGCACATGCAGTCAGCATGATTGGAGCAATAATTAGAGCGGCAAGGGTTAATTTAAATTTCATCACGGCTTTCCACAGTTACTTGGTTAAGTTATGACAATCATATTTCAGATATATGACATTTTAATGACGATAACGTTGTACAAAAGTAAAAAGAGCCGATAAATATCGACTCTTTTTAAATTATCTTATTATTAATCAATAAATTAAAACTTGATTAAGCACGCTCAAGTAAAACAGCAACAGCAGGTAAAGTTTTGCCTTCTACGAACTCTAAGAATGCACCGCCACCTGTTGAGATATAGCCAATTTGATCAGCAACTTGATATTTATCAATCGCAGCAAGCGTATCACCACCACCTGCAATCGAGAAACCAGCAGATTCAGCAATCGCCAATGAAAGTGTTTTAGTTCCTTCACCGAATTGATCGACTTCGAAAACACCCACTGGGCCATTCCAAAGAATTGTTTTAGAAGATTTTAAGATGTCTGCAAATGCTTTAGCCGTTTCAGGACCCACATCCAAAATCATATCGGTATCCGTGACATCAGCCACGTTTTTCACAACAGCTTGTGCACTTGCCAATGAACCAAGGAAATCTTCAAAGTTGATTTGGCTTGCATCTGCAACCACAACATCTGTAGGTAATGGAACACTCACTTTTGCTGCAATTTGTTTTGCAGTTTCAACCAAATCCGCTTCGTAAAGTGATTTACCCACATTAAAACCAGCTGCAGCCAAGAAGGTATTGGCAATACCACCACCCACGATCAATTGATCACAGATGGTAGACAATGAAGTCAACACATCAAGTTTAGTTGATACTTTAGAGCCTGCAACAATCGCAACCATTGGTTTTTCTGGTGTTTGCATTGCACGGCCAAGCGCATCTAACTCAGCTGCCAATAAAGGACCCGCAGCTGCGATTGGCGCAAAACGTGCAGCACCTTCTGTTGATGCTTCTGCACGGTGCGCTGTACCGAATGCATCCATAACAAATACGTCGCATAATGCAGCGTATTTCTTCGCAAGTTCTTGGTTATTTTTCTTTTCGCCGTGGTTGAAACGAACGTTTTCAAGTAACACAACTTGACCCGCAGCCACTTCAACGCCATCTAAATAATCTGTGAATAATTTAACATCTTGACCCAACGCTTTGCTTAAGTAAGCAGCAACTGGTGCAAGTGATTGTTCTGGTTTTGGCTCACCTTCTACAGGACGACCAAGATGAGAAAATACCATCACTGCCGCGCCTTTTTCTAAAGCCGCTTTAATAGTTGGCAATGCAGCACGTAAACGTGCATCACTGGTAATTTCCCCATTTTTTACAGGAACGTTTAAGTCTTCACGAATAAGAACTCGTTTACCTGCTAAATCAAGATCAGTCATGCGCTGAAAATTCATGGATGGCTCTCTAGTTGATTTTAAAAACGGCGTAATTTTAAATGATTCTCTGAAATAAAGGTGAGTTTTTTTGCAGAAAAGCTGCCGAAAGCTTCAGTTTTGATTATGATAATCACCGTCACCAAATCTTTCTATTATTATGTCAATTCATCCAGATCCAAAAATTAATCGTTTAAACGTGCTTGGCGAACCTTTAGCCAGTTGTTGTTATGACCCAATCACTGGGTATTTTCGTAATGGCTTTTGCCACACGGCGGTCACCGATTTAGGTCAGCATACAATGTGTGCCCAAATGACCTCAGAGTTTTTAAATTTCTCGCAAAAAGTCGGTAATGATTTGATCACCCCTTTACCCGAGGTTGGCTTTCCTGGTCTCAAACCTGGTGACTTCTGGTGTATCTGTGTAACGCGTTGGGTTGAAGCTTATCAAGCAGGACAAGCACCACCAATTAAATTGAATGCTTGCCACAATGCCGTTCTACATTATGTTCCTTTGAATATCCTTGTGGAATACGCGGTGTAATGAACCAACATGAACTGATTTTGGCATCCAGCAGTCAAACCCGCAAAGATCTGATGGATCGTTTAAGGTTGGATTATCGCTGTATTTCCCCTGATATTGATGAATCAGCCGATGGTGAATTACATGCCGATGATTTGGCTAAACGACTTGCTTTTGAGAAGGCACGTGTGATTGCTCAGCAACATCCTGATGCGATTGTGATTGGTTCAGATCAAGTGGCTTGGCGCGAACATGCTCCGTATGACTTTATTGGCAAACCACTGAGTGTTGAAAATGCCATTCAACAATTACAAGCCAATTCTGGTCGAACTGTATTTTTTAGTACAGCACTCAGCGTACAACATTTGCAATCTGGCTTTGAAACCACATTGGTTGAACATTACCAAGCTAAATTTCGTCAGCTGACATTGCCAGAAATTGAACGTTACATCGAAATTGACCAACCCTTGCATTGTGCGGGCAGCTTTAAATGTGAAAGCTTGGGAATTAGCTTATTTGAAAAAATGGTTGGTGATGATCAAACCACCTTGATGGGCTTACCCATGATTCAATTGTGTAAGATCTTACGTCAGTTTGGAATAAGTGCGCCTTAACAAACACCCTGACCTAAACTCAGTTTAGATCAGGGGCAGTGATTACTCTTCGACTACAGTGACTCTTTTTGGCAATGCAAACCAAATAAAAATCGACAGAATCAAGAACAACAGCGCAGCCACGTTCAATACGGAACGATGTGATTGACTAAAGGCCTGTTTTGCAGCTTGAATCAAATGCTCAGCAATTGTTGGCTGTAATTGTTTCGCCACTTGAATCGCTTCTCCAATTGAACTACTCGCCTGCTGCAGCATGTTATTCGGTACATCGCTTGGAATCACAATCGAGTTGGCATAGAACCATGACAACATCAGACCGAAAAAGGCAATGCCTAAACCTGCACCTAATTCGTATGCCATCCCTTCAATTGCCCCTGCTGCGGTCGCCTTACTTGGCGGTACTGAAGACATAATGGCAGAGGTTGACGCCAGTAAAGCAATTTCCACACTTAAACCTAAAACAACCATCCAGCTCCAGACCTGCATCTTCGCCTGCATAAAATCAGTATTTGCCAATCCCCATAAGCTTAAAGCACTCATCAACATACCAAGCGATGCAACTGAGCGCAGACCGAAACGATTGACCAGCATACTGGCAATTGGACCACCTAAACTGATCGCAATCATAAACGGTAAAATAAATGCCCCAGCAGCCAACGGTGAAAGCTGATACACAAATTGCAGTTCCTGAGAAATCAGCAATTCGAATCCGACCAAGGCCATCATTGATACAATTGCCATCACCACACCTGTCGCAATCACAGGATGTTTAAACAATTGGATATCGATCATTGGCGATTTTGAAGTCAGCTGCTGACGAATAAAGCCAACCAACAAACTGAAACCGACGGCAAAAATTAAAATCGACCACACAGTAAAGCCATGCATTACCGATTTCACCGCGTAAATCATACTCAGGATGGCAACCACCAAGACCAAGGCTTGTAACAAATTCAGATTTTGCTTTGGCTGGCCTGTTTGCTTCGGAATCAGCAATGCAGCCAATACCACCACGGCAATCATAATGGGCACATTGATGAGGAACACTGAACCCCAGTGGAAATGCTCAAGCAAAAAACCACCAAGTAATGGGCCAAAGGCTGCACCACCACCGCCGACTGTTGCCCAAATCCCTAAAGCGAAGTTACGCTGCTTTTCATCAAGGAACGTATTACGGACTGCTGACAAAGTTGCAGGCAGAATCATTGCCCCACCCACGGCCAATAAAGCACGTGAAGCAATCAATACCCATGCGGTTGGTGAAAATGCGGCTGCCAATGAGGCAAGACCAAATAACACCGCACCAATGATCATCAGGCGTTTATAACCAATACGATCCCCTAAGGCACCCATCGGTAAAATCAGCCCTGCCATGACCAGTGAATAAATATCAATGATCCATAACAACTCGTTGGCTGAGGAAGAAAGCGACTCGCTCAAAGTGGGTGTCGCCACATGTAAAATGGTTGCATCAATCGCGACAGGAATGTAGATCAATACAACAATTGCAAGAATTAACCACTTGCGTGACATAAATGCCTCTAAATTGGACAACTGTTCAAATTGGCGTTATTATAACCAAAATTGAACACTTGTCCAACTTTTGGATTTAAGTGAGTTTGTTTCTGATTTGTATATGTATAGAGGTGCTAGAGAAAGAATGGCTTATTTAAACCGTGAACAACGTCGTGAAATGATTTTGCAAGCCGCCATGCAACTTGCCTTAAACGAAGGTTTTTCCGCTATGACGGTTCGCCGTATCGCTACTGAAGCTCAAACATCAACAGGACAAGTGCATCACCATTTTGTATCTAGCTCACAGCTTAAGGCCGAAGCTTTTATTAAATTGATGCAACAATTGGACGAAATTGAAAATCAGGTGACGACGGTCAATTACCTACAACGTCTTTCTCTATTGCTCGGCTGTGAAAATATCGAACAAATTCAACCCTATTTACGCTTATGGAATGAGGCTGAAGTTTTAATTGATCAAGACCAGGAAATCAAACAGGCTTATAACATTGCCATGCAGGACTGGCATCGTTCAATTATGCGGATGATTGATGAAGGTCAAGCATTAGGTGAATTTCATTTTGAGACCAATAGCGATGACATCGCATGGCGTTTGATTGCTTTTGTCTGTGGCCTAGAAGGGATTTACAAACTGGGGTTGATTGGCTTAAATGAAAACGATTTTAAACGCCACACCGAAGCCATTATTCAGGCAGAATTGTTTAAAAAATCAAAATGAGTAAACAATGAAACGAGCATTATTACAAACAGCAAGACTCGATTTATTTGTATTTCAAATGGATGATCTTGTTGATATCTACCCTTGCGTGACAAAAACGTTAACCCGTTATATGGCTTGGGAGCCTGCTCAAAACCTCGCAGTCCAAGAAAAAATTGGGCAACAATGGCTGATCGCCGAAACAAACCATACCGATCGCCATTTTGTATTACGTCGTAAACAAGATCAGCTGTTTATTGGTCTCATCGGTGTGCATCGAATGCAGACATCAACACCTGAAGTGGGATTATGGATTCGGGAAGATTGCCACAATCAAGGCTTTGCCAAAGAAGCGATTTTAGAAGTATTTCGTTGGGCCTCTACTCACATATCCGCCCAATATTTCCTATACCCTGTTGCAGTGGATAATCAACCAAGTCGTAAACTGGCTGAATTTTTAGGTGGAACTATTGCTGCATACAAGACTGAAAGCAAATATGAAGCCGTGATTTACCACATTCCACCCTTTCAAATTAAGGCAAATTAAAACCAGCCTTTTCGACCTGTTAATATTTCATCTGCACAGCGGAGCGTTTCTTGGCTCAAGCCCCATAGACGATAGTCCCCTGTTGCCGAGGTAATATTAAAATTATGGGTATAAGCAAAACTGAGTTCACGATCAAAATCACACCATGCTCCTGAGCCATTAAAGCCAACATGTCCAAAACCATGCGGTGCACGTTTACCCATCGTTAAAATACGGTGATAGCCCAAACGCCAATGCATTGGAATCGGCATCACGCGATCACGTGCTTTGCTTTGTACCGTACTGAGTTGTTTAAACACTTCTGGGCGAATCAGTTGTTGCCCCTGCCATTGCCCTTGATTGGCTAGCATTGCATAAACTTTTGCCAAACTATCAGCAGTAAATACACCATTAGCCGCAGGAATTACCGCCTGTAATCCTTCATCACTATAGAAGCTAAAATGACGCATGCCTTTTGGAATCATGGCGTCTTGGAAATCTTGTGGACTTTGCCCAGAGAACTCCAATAAGCGTTCTGACAAGGATGCTTTACGTGGTTGACTGTTTTTATTTTGTTGCGGTTTAGCTTGAGGTGCCGTTTTCGGTTTTTCCAATAAACGTGCAACACGATTTAATTCTAATGTTGGCGTTCCAAAATACGCACCATCCAGTTCCAGCGGTTGTACAAGATAACGCTGCATTAACCAATTTAACGGCTGTTTGGCTGCTTTCTCAATCACACCACCCAAAATCCAACCATAGGTCAAAGGCTGATAGGCAAAACTTTGTCCAGCAGCAAAACGTGGTATCGCTGCGGCAATCACATCCAGCATATGTGACCAATCCAGCATTTCGGTTGCTGTTTCAATGGTATTGCGAATGTCAAATAAACCGCTTTGATGTGATAAAACATGACGTAAAGTAATATTGGCTTTACCATTTTGAGCGAACTCAGGCCAATAATGTGCAATCGGTTGCTCATAATCCAGCACGCCTTCACTCACCAAAATATGTGCAAGTGTCGCTAGAATGCCTTTCCCCGTTGAATAACACATGGCTAAAGTATTGGATTGCCAATCTTCTTCTTGAGATTTTTTCCCCGTATAAATATCAACAACTTTTTGACCTTGGAAAAAAACCACCAATGCAGCGCCACCTTGCTGGGTTCGTGCATCTTGTAGACGGCTAAATTGGCTTGCCAAGTCAATAAATCGCTCATCAACACTGCCATGATAATGATGTGTATCGGCAAATAGAATTTCTTTAATCAAAGCCCAATTCCTTATGATATTTATGTTTTTATAATATCCCTGTTGCGAACAACAGGGAGCATTTACACGACATGATCGTAATTAAAGTGCTTTCACTGTACCCGCAACATGTGGCTTTTTAGATTTCACATTACGAATCAAGAAATCTGTTTGTTTTGGCTCGGCTGCAGTTAAAAACTCCACCGTAGAAGGTAAGAACATTGGTAGTTTGAACCAAACATCTGCCTCATAAGCCGCAGGTAATTCGATACTTGCCAAAGCTTTAGCTTTACTCCACATCCCATGTGCAATCGCTTGTTTAAAGCCAAACGCTTTTGCAGTCACAGCATGGATATGAATCAAGTTAAAGTCACCCGAAATCACGGCATAACGACGGCCGGTATTTTCAGAAATATTCCATTCTGCTTGTAGTTGATAAGCTGGTTCTTGCGTATCTTTAGCCTTCTCACCTGCTTTTTTCTCAGTTTTCTGGCGCGATAAATAAGTGGTTAAACTTTCCATCACCACTTCACCAGCAACTTTCGCAGTGGTAATGAAATCAAATTGTAAACCCTTGTCATGCTGTTTTAGCTCGCCAAACTTGCACGATAAAGTAATTTGCTCATTCACAGCAATTTTGCGCGTTTGCTTGATTTGGTTACGAATATGCACCAAGCCCAAGATCGGGAATGGAAATGCTTCACTGGTCATCATGTGCATTTGCAGACTTTGCGACAAAACTGCCAAATAGATTGCTGGCACGAAACCATCATTTTTAAAACCACAAATCTCGTTATAGCTTTCTAAATGCTTAGCATCAATCTTAAGTGTATCCACCACATACTCAACTTGTGGCAGAACCTTTTCACCTTTTGGCTTTTTGAAAATGAGACCTTGAATGACTTTTGGATAAGCTAAATAAGGTTTTGGCAACTGACTAAAATGACGTGTATTCATAATAAACCTTTCAATATTTTTATAAAAAAGGGATGCACAAGCACCCCTCTTCAAAACCCTAATGCTTAGGCACCTAACAAGCTTTGACCACAGACGCGAACAACGTTACCTGTTACACCTGTTGAACCAGTAGATGCATACCACGCAATTGCTTCCGCCACATCTACAGGTAAACCACCTTGGTTCATTGAGTTCATACGGCGACCTGCTTCACGAATCGCAAATGGAATCGCGGCAGTCATTTGTGTTTCGATAAAACCTGGTGCAACCGCATTGATGGTAATCCCATTCTTTAATGTCGGCGCAGTAAATTTAACCAAACCAATCACACCTGCTTTTGACACAGCATAGTTGGTTTGACCAAGGTTACCTGCGATACCACTGATTGATGATACACAAACGATACGACCATTGGCATTTAAACCATCATGAGAAAGTAAGTAATCGTTAACACGCTCAATTGCAGACAAGTTAATGTTGATCACGAGATCCCAAAGCTCAGGCTTCATATTTGCCAAAGTTTTGTCACGGGTAATCCCTGCATTATGCACGATCACATCTAAACCGCCTTGTTTTGCAGCAGCAGTTTTGATTTTCTCACCCGCATCAGCAGCAGTGATGTCGATTGCCAATACTGAACCACCAATTGAACCAGCAACACGCTCAAGATCAGCTTGTTGCTGTGGAACATCTAAACAAATGACATGTGCACCATCACGCGCCAATACATGCGCAATCGCTTCACCAATACCACGGCTCGCACCAGTTACTAATGCTGTTTTACCCGCAAGTGGTTTCGCCCAATCCAAATCAACCACATCTGCTTTAGAAACACGGATCACTTGACCAGATACATAAGCAGAACGTGGTGAAATCAAGAAACGTAAAGTTGATTCAAGATTTGCTTCTGCACCTTGGTCCACATAAACCACTTGGGCAGTAATACCCTTTTTGAATTCTTTACCAACAGATTTGATAAAACCTTCAAGCGCACGTTGTGCAATCGCTTGTTTGACTGTTTTCGCAGTTTCAGGTGTAGTACCAATCACGATCACACGACCTGAACTTGAGATTTGACGCGCGATTGGATTGAAGAAGTCATATAACGCTTTTAATTGTTCTGAATCTTGAATGCCAGACGCATCAAATACAACCGCTTTAAACTTAGATTCTTTATCATCTGCGTTAAGAGGACGAAGATTTAAACCGACCTTTGCAGCCGTTTGTTGTAATTCAACATTATTACCGACATAGCTATCTGCATGAATATTGCTAAGAACTTGAGCAATCGCAGCAGAAATCGTGCTTGATGGTGCTGCGCCAAGCAATACTGCACCATTTACAACTGGTTGAGCACTTTCAAAACGATCTAGTGCTACTGGTGATGGTAAACCTAGATTTTTTACGACAAACTTACCTAAAGGTGATTGTGTAAATGCTTGGTACTGATCAGTCATGGTTATTATCTCTCATACAAATGAATTTGTTACAAACACATGAATCATGTTGGGATATGGCATGAAATCAATGTCTGATTGACTCATAGCAAATCATACTTGAGTTCATGTCTAGATGTCTTGACCTGAATGTGGTCTCAAGCGTCATTCTAGTCAATACAGCACTATTGGAAATATGGTATGTTTGTAGCAAGAATTTCGCAATTATGCTTGGAAAAGCCTTATGAGCAAAACAACTCAAGAAAATCCAGCAGTCGAGACTTCCGCTCAAGAGACTGTGTCAAATACATCAAAAGCAGCTTCAACTTCACGTAAAACTGCAAGCACAACATCGAAAGCGGCAACGACGACACCTAAAACAACGCGTGCTCGCTCTACAACACGTAGTGCGGGTACGACAAAAAGTACTGCTGCGTCTACAACGACGAAAGCAGCTACAGCTAAAACAACCAAACCTTCTGTTCAACAGGATAAAACCATGAGCCAAAACACTGTGCGCCGTGTTGCCATTATCGGCGGTAACCGTATTCCTTTCGCTCGCTCTAACGGCGCTTATTTCACAGCTTCTAACATCGACATGTTTACAGCTGCGTTAAACGGTTTGGTTGAGCGCTTCAACCTACAAGGTCAACGCCTAGGTGAAGTGGTTGCTGGTGCAGTATTAAAGCACAGCCGTGATTTCAACATGACTCGTGAGTGTGTTTTAAATACTCAACTTGCGCCAGAAACCCCTGCATATGACATTCAACAAGCATGTGGTACTGGCTTACAAGCAGCCTTCCTGGTAGCAAACAAAATTGCTTTAGGTCAAATCGAAGTAGGTATCGCAGGCGGTGTTGATACCACTTCTGATGCACCAATCGCTTTCGGTGACGGCTTACGTAAAGCCCTGCTTGAGCTTAACATTGCTAAAACAGGTAAAGACCGTTTAAAAGCTTTAGCAAAAATTAATGTTAAAGATCTTATGGATGCACCTAAAAATGGTGAGCCACGTACAGGTTTATCTATGGGCGACCATCAAGCAATCACTGCGCTTGAGTGGGGTATTCCACGTGAAGAGCAAGATATTCTTGCTGCTTCTTCTCACCAAAAAATGGCAAAAGCATATGAAGAAGGTTTCTTCGATGACTTAATTACACCATTCTTGGGTTTAAATCGTGACAACAACTTACGTGCTGACTCGACTGCTGAGAAATTAGCAAAATTAAAACCAGTCTTTGGTAAAGGCGAAGCTGCAACCATGACAGCGGGTAACTCGACTCCACTGACTGATGGTGCTTCATGTGTACTTTTAGCGTCTGAAGAATGGGCGAAAGCAAATGGTCACGAAGTACTTGCTTACTTAACTTTCTCTGAAACTGCCGCAGTTGATTTCGTTGGTAAGAAAGAAGGTTTATTGATGGCGCCTGCTTATGCAGTTCCGCGTATGCTTGAGCGTGCTGGCCTTAAACTTCAAGATTTCGACTACTATGAAATCCACGAAGCATTTGCATCACAAGTTCTTTCTACCTTGAAAGCTTGGGAAGATGAAAAATTCTGTAAAGAGCGTTTAGGTTTAGATGCACCTTTAGGTTCAATTGATCGTAGCAAGCTCAACATCAAAGGTTCTTCTTTAGCTGCGGGTCACCCATTCGCTGCTACAGGTGGTCGTATCATCGCGACTGCTGCGAAAATCTTAAATGAAAAAGGTTCAGGTCGTATTCTTGTTTCGATCTGTGCTGCTGGTGGTCAAGGTGTAACGGCGATTATTGAAAAATAATCTCCGACCTGATCAAAAAAAGGGATTAAGTCTTTAGATTTATTCCCTTTTTTACATTTAAAACCACAAAAAAACCACCCATCTGAATTTAAACTTTCATTACTATCTCGCCCGCTTAAACTTCACATAATAGTCGTTTAACACTTTAATCGCTTGCTTCAACTCTTTTAAATTTTCTTCTGTATTTCCTAATCGCTCAACAAAGCGTTGTGAATGAATTTCCAAATCGATCTTTTCATTAATTTGCGGTGCAATCCGAAATAGCTTTTCTAAATCATCAAATCGATCTAATTTTCGATTAGAAAAATATTCCAAACGAATGCTCAAGCTATTTAACACCACACCATTTAGAATCGTGCCCTGCTCTGCATCAAATGCTAAAGCATGTTCTTTTAAAAATAACTGCTCAGGTGTCTCTTTAGAACTTTTGAATAGGCTGCTCAGCTGGCTTAACATCGATCAATCACTTCACTCTACTTTTCACTGGTATTAAACCGCTAAAACGACCAATCAAGCAACATTCACATCACAACCACCTATAAAAAAAGCATCTTCTACAAGATGCTTTCTCAACATTTATTTTCCATACTGCGTTTTTAAATATTCAACAATCTTGGCAGATTCAAACATTTTTACGCCAGTATTCGGATCAACCAAATACGGAACCTGAATATCTCTCCCCATCACTTCTACAACCTTTTCGCGTTTGCCATTAGGCAATGGAATATATTTTCCAGGTTTTAAACGCAAAGCTGCTGGTCCCATGTCCTGCCAACGTTCTTTTGAGACATTATGCAAAATATAAGGCAGTTCTAATTCAGTCAAAACTTCACGTACCAAACGAGTATAAGGACTGGCCTCGAAGCTCCACAGCTCCAATAATTCAGCTGGTGCTGGACGATCAACAATCTGCTGGTTAATCCATACACCACGCGCTGCATTGGCAACTGTTGCTAAAGTAGAGACATAAGGCAGTTTTGGGTAATGACTAAATTTCTTCGGTGTCTTCCCACTGTTCCCATAATGTTTAAACAAGTGATGAATAATTTGTTGTGACTCATATAATTGGTCACCTGTATTTTCATCAATCAAGAATGGAAATTGGCGTTTCCCACCTTTTGCTTTGACGATTTGGCGGTACTTTTGACCACCTTTAGGACATGGATAAATTTCTACATCCAAATTCAACAAGGTGATGACTTCGCGGACACGACGACAAAATGGAGAACCTTCGAATTCATAGAGCTTAAGTGCTTTTGCAGGTTGATTTGGAAATGGTGTACCAGAGACACCTCTCCCACCTTCAATCACACTTGCCACCACAGATTGTAAAACCTTGAATTGATGGTTCACCATTTTCAACATAACGCTATCCTTTTAGCAATCGACTAGTTTTTCTTTTGCAATCACAATACCGTTATTATCTGCATAGAGATAATCACCAGAATTGATCGTCACACTGCCAAAATACAATGTGATATCAACTTCACCTATGCCTTTACGATTACTTTTTTGCGGGATTGCAGCCAATGCATGTACGCCTAAATCCAATTCTGCAATCGCATCGACATCACGTACGCAACCATAGATCACCACGCCATTCCAGTGATGCTTTACCGCAGACTCCGCAATCAAATCTCCCATCAATGCACAACGCATTGAAGCACCACCATCAACAACCAAGACTTTGCCAGTACCATCAGTTGCCAAAAGTTCTTTCACACGGGAGTTATCTTCAAAACACTTTACAGTAACCACTTGCCCACCAAAGGTCTTACGCGCACCATAACTTTTAAAGAATTTACCATCGAGTGAGGGTATTACCACTTGTAGGTCTTTTTCAGGATTATCATCTAACAAATCACACGTTACGAAAGGGATCGTTGTCACTGAAATTCTCCATTATTTGCTTTGTTGTATGCTTAAATTGTCATAGAGTTTGAATGCAGCTGTCTGCGTTTGTGCCGCAAGCAACATAGTATGCGCCAATTGCTCAGCCGTTACAGGTTTAAGTTTAAACGGTCTGGTCCATGTCTTTTCAACGAGCTTAAAAATCGTTTGAGCCATATCTTCCAAGACCCGCACTTCACTTCGTTTACCAATTAATAGTGACGGCTGGAAGATCGATAGCTTATAAATTGACAGGCTTTTGAGGTAGTTTTCCAGCTCACCTTTTACTTTATTATAGAAAACTGGTGAATTAGCATTCGCTCCCAACGCACTGACCACTAATAAATGAATATTTTTATCCTGAACTAAATCAGCAAAATGGGCATTGATTTCATAATCAATCGCGTAAAATGCCGCTTTCGATCCTGCTTGTTTTATGGTGCTTCCCAAGCAGCTGAATGCATGTGTATAAGCACTCACATCTTCATCATTGAGTAATAAGAAATCTTCTAAAACAAGCTGATTAACTTTACTGTAAGTTTTTAATGTATCTGATTTTTTTCTGACAACAACGGTAATCGCATTGAAGTCATCCGAATGTTGTAACTCATCAATGAGTGCTTGACCAACCAAACCTGTAGCACCAATGACGATTGCCTTTTTATCACCTATTTTCATTTTTATTTATTCCAATCAATATCTAAGGCTAATGTAACGTTTTCTTGCACAGTTTTCACCTGTTAAATGTACTTAAAAGTATCACAAGACTTGACTTCGCGGCTTAGTTTCCTCAAAATATGGCACTTGTTTACGGGCTGGTGAATGTTGCTAATGTTTTATTGGTTTTAACTTCAGCCCGCCCAGACCAACTTATTTTCAAGGAGTGCACGAGTGGCAAACTCTGCTCAAGCTAAAAAACGTGCTCGTCAAAACGTTAAAGCACGTAAACACAACGCAAGCTTACGTTCTATGGTTCGTACTTACATCAAACGTACTGTAAATGCGATCGCTGCTGGTGATTATGCTGTTGCTACAGAAGCTTATAAAACAGCTGTACCTGTAATCGACCGTATGGCTGATAAAGGCATCATCCACAAAAATAAAGCTGCTCGTCATAAGAGCCGCTTGAACGCTCAAGTTAAAGCATTAGCTAACTAATTTGATGCACATAAAAAAGCCCGAATTTTTCGGGCTTTTTTATTGCCATTAATTTTTCACATAAGGCTGTAAGCCCGTTCCCGCCTCTGTCACGATCTTGAGCAGCTTTTGGCATAATATATAACTCTCCTCCAACAAACCCAAATCGCTCGCTCGGGCATTGCTCTGCATCAACAAAGCCTTATGCTGTTGATAGCGTTCTTGCAAATACAACTGATCTTGGCTTAATGCAATCATCATCAACTCAAAGCGAAAATCCAAATCGATTTTAATATCTACTGGCATATCACCGTAAGCCCATGCCTGTAATACTTCTAACCGACCTTGCCCTAGATTTGAAAAAATAAAATTGATATAAGCATCTAAGTTAGTAAAGAAATCCTGAATATCTGTTTGTGTATCCCAGCGCCCCATCAACGCAAAACTCGGTTCTACATTATTTTTTTGCCCCGTATTTTTATGCACATCCATTGAACGTAGACGAAAAATCAGGCGTTCAGGCAACTGCTCTTGCAATTGATCAGGAATAAAACGATCCGTAAAATCCATCGCAAAAGACAGCATTGGACTGACTGTTAATTTCCTAAGCACCATTTTCAACTGATAGAAAATACCAAGCTGCTTTTGGGTCAGTAAAAAGCATCGATATCCTGCATCCAACGCCAATTCAGGCCGTCCAATATTGCCCCAATTTGAAATAAAATCATGTGCAACATTAAATACATCCAACTTTAAATGCTGGGCATAACTTTGCTGCTCAAACCATTGACTAATCAATTGTTCCGCTTCAGGCATGCTTTGTGGTATTTGAAAATGATTTAATTGCTTTTTAGGCTCAGAAATTGGTTCAGTCACTTTGATTTTTAAAGGTTCTAACAAATATGGCTGCAACATATTTGAAACCGCATTTTCAGGGGATTGTAACTCACCCACTCCCCACACATTATAATTTGACTCATAGAAGCCAATTCCTGTTTCATGCGCGGCCTCATAAAAGACCCGATAGACCGCATCATTTTGTGCTTCATTTGCTAGAACATCTACTTGCACACTGGCACATAACCCTTGAGCGAACTTAGTCTTAATCCCTTGCACCCATTGTTGCGTCTGTTCAGAAAAATAAGATTGGTATTGCGGATCACAAATCTTGTTGCTAAATAAGTTCAACCATGCTTGCAAAGTTCTACCATGACTAGAGATATGGCGATATTGTTGATGCAGTTCAAAAGCAACTTGATGTGAATCATCTTCCGAAGGGACTTTACCTGTAAAAACCTCAGGCTCCCATAAGTAAATCGTGTTTAATAACATCTTTTTATCCAATTATGCGTCAAGTTTCTCTTTTTATAAGCCTATCATGACGAAAATTTCTACATTTTAAAAGTGCACTTTTATTATTTTTTTCAACTTTCTAAGAAAATACTCTGCATAAAAAAATATGAAGTCCCGAAGGACTTCATATCATCAACTTATGACGTTGAGATAAAATACCCAAATCATTAAGGACTAGATTGTAAAAGCTTAGTCGCCAATACCAGATTCTTTGCAGACAAACCAGCAAGAACGAGGCTGTTATTTACGACTGGAATCGTCCATTTTTGATTGGCACCACTGGTACAACGATAGCGAATTAGACGTGCACGATTATTGGTTAAGTAGCCACCCTCCAAATCGAAGCACTGATTCGATTGCTTAATCGCCAGCGCAGTTGTATCAAGCTCCCACACTTGACTACTTGCACTGCTACAAGGTGTGAGATTGATAACATTACCAGCTGTAGTCGTTAAACACTGATCTATATATTGCTTATTATGGATTTTACCCAATGCATCATAAATCCATTTCTCAGAGTCATCACCGACACAGCCTGTTGATCCACTAATAAATGCATTTAAATCACCATTCGCCAACTTCTCAGCTTTTAAACAATTGGTTCTGTTTAATAAACTGGTGCTTGATGCAAAATTCAAATCACCTTTGAGTTCTAACTTTTCAACAAAAGCATGGAATGCAGTTAATGCATCGGAATTTAAATTGGTCAAATCCGAACGATATACATTGATCCAGCGATTGAGTCGATAAAGCTTAATTTGCTGCTGGGTATAACGTACCATCTCATTCTGAGCATCAGGTGATAGTTGATCTTTAAAGGTTCTATATGAATCAAATAGTAACTTTGCATCCGTCGAAAGATTTACAACTGGCTTGTTTTTATTCTCGACTAAGGCCTGCTCTAATTGAGGCAACTCAATCGCTCTAAGAGCTGAGTATTCTGCTTCTTTACCAATTTCAACTGCAGGTGCTAGAGCCACTGTACTCACAGGAATAGATGTACTTGAAAGTAGCACAGCTGCTTGATTGGCCTTTTTACAATACAAATTCACTTGCTGCGGTGCTTCACTTTGCGCAAGGTTGACATGGAATTTATTGGCGTTGCTATTCGAGTTCATTCGTTGTGGTGCTAAAGCAATATTTTGACTCGTACTGGCAAACTGCACATTCAGCCAACAACTTGCTGTTACTGAATTTGGATTGGCTTGTGGTAGATCAAATACATTACCCCAATTCCCTTTTGCAGCAGGATAAACCAAGCCAACCTGCGCCTCTGGATCATATCCCCCCAAAATCGTATAGACTGGCACACCAAACATTTTTGGTTTCAAGTAATTACCATCAGCACGGTTATACCAAACATTACTTGAGTTTGGTGTTTTAGGCTGAGCAACCTCCATCATCCGAGTTGTGGCATTCCATTTTTTATAACCCGTTGGAGAAGTTGCATCCCAGACATAACGATCAAATGCAGGCTGAATTTTTAAATAGGTACTATAGCCGGTGTAATGAGTATATTTAGAAATGCTACTTGCCGTCGCACCACCAGACATCGCATCCCAACCATAGGCATATTTATTCAGAAAATTCGGTACACCATTTGCACCATCACCTAAATTAGTGGTAGTCCAATTGAGATTACCGCGCATTTTATTTCTAAACGCAATATAGCCCCAGCCACTATCAGCATGATGCGCTGCCCAGAACATATTATCCCCGACAGAACCAGGATAATGCCCCAATCCATAATGATGACCAATCTCATGACTAAACTCATTACCTACAGAGTCAATCAAGGTCAGCATACCATTCCCGCCACTGAGACCATGAGTTGCCTCACCGTTGCTGTATTTGCCGCGTGCATAATGCGCCACCACACTTTGCGTAATTTGTGGCTGTTCTTGGCTCGCCATTGAAGCACTGGTGATACCCCAATTGGCTAAATTAATCCCCACACCAAAAGTCGATTTAGCCGTGTTTTCACGCATATCACCACTATAAACATCACCCGTGGTTGCACTTGCCGAGTCGTAGATCACACCACTTGCGACCATGACTTTATTCAGCTTTAAATCCTCATATTTGGTCACAATCATACGTGCAGCAGGAATAGTTTGAAAATAATCTGTCCCCGCTTTGGCAGGTTCAAGCAACATATAGTGGCCTGTTGACTTCGGCGGGTCCGTTAATAAGCCTAAACGGATATTTTGCACCACCAATTCACCCGGTGCAGCCAAATCAATATTGTCGGAAGTTAAATCACCGCTACGATTGTTCAGTGGATCAACCACGCGGAGATGTAAACCGGCACGAATTTCATTCCATTTTAAGGCAACCGTCCATGCTCTTTTAGAGTAACTCACAGGCGGACGCCCATCAGTATTGGATTGATCAGAGGCTGCAATTCTTGACGGCTCTTTCAATTTAACCGTTCTGAGTAGTTGATTGCCTTGATAAATTTCGACTTGTAGCTTCTGTAAATCACCCATTTCTGCCAATGGTGTCACCAACAACAAGGCATCTTTTTCTGTGGTTAGACGCGGCATTGAGTCTTTTTCATTATTCTTAGGATTGACCACATGACTTTGTGCAAATTGCAACATCGCAGCAAAACTGCCATTTAGATCATTACGCAGTAGACGTGGCAGTCCAAGCTTATCGTAATCATAAAAACCAAGCACCGATTCATCTATTATATTTTTACGAGGTTCTGGATACTTTTCTACCACAGGTGGAATAGATGGTGTTTCTGT
This sequence comes from Acinetobacter higginsii, assembly GCF_000369845.1. NCBI lineage: Bacteria > Pseudomonadati > Pseudomonadota > Gammaproteobacteria > Moraxellales > Moraxellaceae > Acinetobacter > Acinetobacter higginsii. The sequence continues at coordinate 421,020 of NZ_KB850214.1, forward strand.
ATTTCCGCCTCCACCTTGGCTCGGTGTTTCTGGTGTCGTGTTATCCGAACCATTATTACCATTGTTCGGTGTTTCAGGTTTTGTATTTTCTGAACCATTATTGCCAGTATTAGGCACTTCTGGTGTAACACCACCTGAACCAGTATTACCGCCATTTGGCGTTTCAGGTGTTGTCGTTCCCGAACCATTATTGCCAGTATTCGGAACTTCTGGTGTTACACCACCTGAACCAGTATTACCGCCGCCATTTGGTAGTTCTGGCACAGTAGTTCCTGAGCCATTATTTGGTGTCTCAGGCATCCCATCACCCGGTAACTCATTGGTTCCATCACCTGGCGTAGGATTGGTATTCCCTCCAGTACCATGATCATTTTTTGGCGGCTCGGTATTATTTGTTGCATTTGAATGATCTGCACCACCACCACCGCAAGCGACGAGCATGGCCGATAACAAACAAACCGTTAAATGTTTAAGTTGTAATTGCATCACACTTCCCCAAGAAAAACTTGATAAATTATCGTTAATGACAAATTAAGTTAATTAGTTAAAGTTAATATAAATCATGTATTTATATATACTATCAACTTAAATAGCAGGAAGGGAAATTAATTTATCGTAAAAACAAGAAATACTGAATTTATTACACTTTTAATCTAATTCAATTTTATTTACATTTCCAAATTGAACATAACTCCACCAACAGCACTACACTTCCCTCACTCAAACTACCTACTTCAGGCATATAGAATTCATTTAAATTTAAGTTTTGAGCAACAATCAATCTACAAAAACTGGAGAGCCAAATGAATAAGAATGGGAAGTTTATCATCGCAGTCGCACTTTTTTCATGCAGCAGTCTCAGTTTTGCTGCAAGCTGCACAAATACGATCGAGAACAATACGGTCAGTGCTCTCACTGTTCCCGCAGGTGCAAATTGCACACTCAACAATTCGTCAATTGAAGGCGATGTAAATATCGGGAAAGGTGGCAGTTTGATTTTAAATAGCTCGTCTATCCAAGGCAGCATTCAAGCTAACCAAGCAAAAGCAATCAAATTAATTAACTCAAGTGTCAGTGATGATATACATATTGCACAAGCTGCGACAATATTAAGTTTAGATAAGTCAATAATTTCAGGGAATATTCACTGTTCAGCTTCAACCAAGTTGCAAGCAAACCTCAGCAATATCGAAGGACAAAAAATTGGAAAATGTGGTTAATCAGACTGTAATTCAATCATGTTGATATTTGAATCCAAATGATCGGTTTGGATTCACATCAACAGCAGTCTAATGCTCTTGATTAGTGAGTTATTATCCGATTTGATTTTAATATTTCAAAGCAACATTTTTATTATCAATTAGAACTAGCGATTCAAAAACTGCTTTATTTCTAACGCTTGCCGCTCACCACGCCAAATCCATTTTAATTGACTTTCCGCAAAGTCCTCACCCTCAAACCATACAAACAAACCCTCCATCATGTCTGGCCAATCCGTTTGTTCAATTTGATTTTTACCTGAAATTACCGCAACAATTGCAGCAAGAATCGTGTCATGACTTACAGCCAAGCTTAAACCATTCTGTTGTGTAGGATGGGTATGATAAAGCAATTCCAATACATCAAATACACCCGTAATGGGATGTTTCATCCCAGGTAAAGCATTATTCACAAAGCTATTAATAAAACCTAATGCACCTTGTTTACGAAAATAAGGGGCTGCCTGCTGAATATCTAAAACAAAGCTGCCAGGCTCAACCAATAACCGCTGTTCAACAATTTCAATCTGATGGGTATTCACGGCTTTGCGCGTTTCATCGGCGCCTTCAATCATCAAAGCAGCAGTATCCACACAGCGCTGAATCGGGCTGGAAATACAATGTTGAATTGCCCGATCCGTATTTTGAATTAAATATTGCCCCCAAGCATAAGCCAAATCCCGACCTTGTTCAGTCAACTGTAGATCATAGCCTGCCAAACCTTGCCCATTCACCAACTCACGTAAAGAGTGGCGTGTAAACAAAGTCACAGGCGTTGAAGCATCTGGCAGTAAATCAATTGCTTCAAACATACTTTTAGGCAATAAATGCAGAGTCATATTCACATACAGGCTTTAATTTAACTCACTATAGCATGAGCCAGATAACACTCAATCTAAAATGCCAGAACGACTGAGCGCATCGTATGCAATATTTTTGCATTGCTGATCACGATAAGCGATAAAGCCACCATTCAATACGGTCTCGCGCTGATTATAGAGGAAGGGTTTTTGATCCAAGGTCATCAAGCCACCACCAATACTTTCTAACAAGGCTTGGCCTGAGCTGGTATCCCATTCTGATGTTGGATGGAACCGAGGATAAATGTCAATTTCACCTTCAAGCATCATACAAAACTTATAAGCACTGCCTGCTTCACGACGCTCTACCTTACGATTTTGTAAGATTGGCTCGATAAAGTTTTTATATTTTGGATTTTTACTGTTATGGCTCAAACCGATTTGTAAAGGAGCCACCATATCATGCTCTTCAAGCTGATATTGGAACCACTCTTGTCGACTAAAACTATATTTATACGGTAATTGCGAGGTATGTCCGATGTACATCACCTGCTCGCATGGCACAGCAATAATCGCAAATATGGTCTGGTGACCGTCAATCAAACTCAGATTAATCGTGAACTCGTCACGCTCATGAATAAACTCTTTAGTCCCATCCAGTGGATCTAGCATCCAACAACGCTGCCATGCCGTTCGAGCAGAGTAATCACTTTCTTCAGACAATACGGGTAATTCAGGCGTCACTGTCGCTAAGTGCTTTAATAAGAAGTGATTTACCTTTAAATCCGCTTGCGTTACAGGCGAATCATCGCTTTTTTCCTGAATATTAAACTCGCAACCAGCACAATAACTTTGGTATTCTTCCAACAATATTTGACTTGCCTGCGCCATGATCGGAACAAGTTGTGAAATTAACTGATCTTGTGGAGCAAGCGTTTTAATAAACATAGACCAACCTTATGTCATATTCAGATTTACAGCAGCAACCAATCGCCATGTTTGACATGGATGGCACCTTACTCGATTTAGCCTTTGATGATTTTATTTGGAATCATTGTTTGCCTGAACGACACGCTCAAGTACATCAATGTACGCTGGAGCAAAGCCAACAAACACTGTTTCAATTCTACCAACAACACAAGCATACACTATCTTGGTATTCTTCGGCGTACTGGACGGCTAAAGTTGGAGTTGATGTATTACAACTACAATACGAGCATCGTGAAAAAATTCGTGCTCGCGTCGGCTGCCATCAACTCCTGCAGCAACTCAATGCCCAAGGTTATCGCTGTTGGTTACTGACCAATGCAGATCGTGCAGGCTTACAACTCAAACTTGAAAATGTAGAACTAAGCCCCTACTTTGAACTTATGATCAGTAGCGAAGAACTCGGGCATGCCAAAGAAGAAGTTGCTTTTTGGCAAAAGCTACAACAATTTCACCCATTTGATCCCGCACAAGCAGTATTTATTGACGATACAGTTGCCGTGCTCAAAGGTGCAGAAGACTTTGGTATCTGCCAGTTATTCAGTATTCTACAGCCGTCTAGTAGCAAAGCTGCGAAAGCCGCAACTGAGCTGCCATACCCTGCACTTGATCATTTAACCGAACTTTTTGATTATCTTGAAACCAACCAACAGGTAACAGATGCCAAAACAGCATGAAGCAGAAAGCATGGATGCCATGCGCATTGATAAATGGCTTTGGGCGGCTCGTTTTTTTAAAACACGCTCAATTGCCAAAGCTGCGATTGAAGGTGGCAAAGTCCATCACAACAATGATCGCGTTAAAGTTTCTAGAGATGTGCGTGTTGGAATGGAACTCACCATTCAACAGGGTCTCGATAAAAAAACTGTGGTTGTGAAAGCACTTTCCGCCATCCGCGGTGGTGCACCAATGGCGCAACTGCTTTATGAAGAAACAGCAGAAAGTATTACCCGCAGAGAGTTGCATGCCTCACAACGAAAATTGCATAATCTAGCCCGACCTGATCATCGACCAAGTAAAAAAGATCGTCGTGATATCAATCGTTTTAAACAAGAAAATGTAGAATCCTGGTCTTATCATGATGAATAGACGGGATGAATATTTTCTATTTTTGGATGCGTCATCTCGTGTCGCATAGACACAGATCAGATGTAGAATAAACAACTAGAATCTGCCACTATACTCAAGTCCCAACAAGTTGAGATTCAATACATCCACTTGGGTTAGTCGTTAAGAAATAAAGTTTTGAGGTTTTGAGATGGATGATAATAAAAGTAAAGCGCTACAAGCTGCCTTAGGTCAGATTGAAAAGCAATTTGGTAAAAATACCGTGATGCGCTTAGGTGATAACACTGTATTAGCAGTTGAAGCTGTTTCTACGGGTTCTTTAACACTCGATATCGCATTAGGGATTGGTGGATTACCTAAGGGTCGTATTGTTGAAATTTACGGTCCTGAATCTTCAGGTAAAACCACTATGACATTGCAAGCGATTGCACAATGTCAAAAGAATGGCGGTACATGTGCATTTATCGATGCAGAACATGCCTTAGACCCTGAATATGCACGTAAACTCGGTGTAGATATTGATAACCTATTGGTTTCACAGCCCGACCACGGTGAACAGGCATTAGAAATTGCTGACATGTTGGTTCGTTCAGGTGCAATTGATCTCATCGTTGTCGACTCCGTTGCTGCATTAACGCCTAAAGCTGAAATTGAAGGCGAAATGGGTGATTCACACATGGGCTTACAAGCGCGTTTGATGAGTCAGGCACTGCGTAAAATCACAGGTAATGCAAAACGTTCGAACTGTATGGTGATCTTCATTAACCAAATCCGTATGAAGATTGGTGTCATGTTTGGTAGCCCAGAAACAACGACTGGTGGTAATGCGCTTAAATTCTACGCTTCAGTTCGTTTAGATATTCGTCGTATCGGTGCAGTAAAAGAAGGCGATGAAATTACAGGTAACGAAACACGCGTTAAAGTTGTTAAAAACAAGATGGCACCTCCGTTCAAAGAAGCGGTCTTCCAGATCATGTATGGTCGAGGTACCAACCAGTTGGGCGAACTCGTTGACTTAGCCGTTCAACAAGATATCGTTCAAAAAGCAGGTGCTTGGTATTCATACCAAGGTAACAAAATTGGGCAAGGTAAAAATAATGTGATTCGTCATTTTGAAGAGAATCCATTGATGGCTCAAGAAATTGAAAAAATCATTCGTGAACAGCTTCTCACCAAGAATAAAAATGAAGCAGCTCAAAATGAGATTGAAGAAGAACCAGATTTACTAGAAATCTAAACTGAAACGCCCTTCGGGGCGTTTTTTAATGAGGAAGGCATGTTTAATTCAGATCAAACCGAGAAACCCAAAACACTGACTGGGCAACGATTACGCTCCTATGCTTTTGCCCTGCTCACGCGTCGTGATTATTCAAAAGCTGAATTAATCAGCAAACTAAATCTCTATGCAATCAATCCAGATGAAGTGGCCAACCTTGTCGAAGAATTAGCACAACAGAACTATCAAAGTGATCAACGTGTCGCTGAGCTGACGCTCGCCAGCCAAATTAGAAAAGGTAAAGGCTTACAACGAATCAAACAGGCATTAAAAGCAAAACAACTGGATGCAGAGCTGATTACTGAGGAACTTCAAGAAGTAGACTGGGTTGATCAAGCCTATCAGCTTAAGGTCAAAAAATTTGGAGAAGAAGTCGCAACTGACCCTAAAATCAAAGCTAAACAAGTTCGATTTTTGCAATATCGTGGTTTTGATATGGGGGTAATTATGAAAGCGATTGCTCGAACGAGCGAAGAGGAATAAATGGTGGCAGCCCTACCAGCATGACTTCGGCACATCATAGTTCTACTACCGTTGCTACCTTCCGGTCCTGGCGGGGTTCGTAGAGTACAATTGCGAAGCTACCAGCAGGGCTACCATTGCCTGACAAAGTATAGAGATTTTTATCCGGGTTGCAAGCCTTGTCTCTGTTTTTCAGTGAGTTTTCAACTCAACTGCCTAATTCCTCATCAATCTCTATATATTTGTTATCTATTTATTTTAATTGTGTTTAAACATTAAACAACAACCAACCAATTCCCTTCAAAAGTGCTTGAAGATTGTAAATGCTTATTGCATTTAAATGAGTTGCTGTTTTAATGGCTTAATCAAAAATCTATATCTGATGTGTTGCAAGTAAAAGGTGAAGACTTGTTCGACCACAGCTTTATATTTCAACTTATGGATGAATTTTTATGCTAAAAAAGCATTCCGTACTTTTTATTGCCCTGCTCAGCAGTGCACATTTATATGCCAATGTTCCTATTGAATCGCGCTCTTTAAGCCAACAACAGGCCAATAATGTTGTTGCAGGTTCTCCAAGCTTGAACTGGGAAATCATGCAAAAGAACCAAAAACTTGAAGAAGAAATTCGTAAGTTACGTGGTCAACTTGAAGAACATGACAATGCGATAGAGCAATTAAAGAAAGAGCTCACCAATCGCTATACTGATCTTGATCAACGCTTAGAACTGCTTTCGCAAAAAATTGATCCACCAGAAGATAACCCTGAAGCTCAAGATGGAGCTACGGCAGGTGCGGCCACAGATACGGCTGCACCTGTTATTGCACCGACAGCACCCGCAGCACAGCAACAGACACCACCTGTGAAACCACAAGCACCAGCCGCCGAGCAACCACCACAGCCCAATACAGCAACAACCAGCAATACCACCAATCAAATCGAGTTAGAAAAAGCAGCCTATACTGTTGCACTTGATGCCTATAAACAAGGTGGTGCAAAAAAAGCCATTCAACCAATGCAAAACTTCATTAAAAACCATCCGAATGGTATTTATGTTGGTAATGCATATTTTTGGTTAGCTGAATTTTACTTGGCCGTTGAGCCTGTAGACTATAAGGCTGCCAAACAGAACTATAATATTGTAGCAACACGCTATCCAAATTCTGCTAAAGCGTCTCGTGCGGTTTATCAGTTATATAGTATTGCCAAAGAAGTAGACAAAAACCCTGCTTTAGCAAATCAATATAAAAGCAAGCTGCTCAGCCAATATCCACAATCTGAAGAAGCTAAATTTATTCAGAAAAAATAGTTTATCGCCTCCAATAAAAAAGCCAGTTTGTTTAAACTGGCTTTTTTATGCTTAGAACAAACTTATTTGATCTTTGCTTGTGATTTCAAGTATTCAGTATAGTCTTCCAAGACCTGCTGACCACGGAACTGTTGATAAAGCTTATTCAACTCTTGTAACTGTTCTGCTGGTAAAGTGCTTGCTACACTGCTATTTACATTTGAAACTGCAACGATCACTAATTCATTTGGCAACTTGGCAGTCGTTGCAGACCATAAACCATCTTTGCTTGGTACAGGGATACTGAATGCGGCACGTTCAATAGGACGTTTTAAGCCTTGTGAACGAGCAAATGTGCCTGCATTTTCAAAAGTGACTTGAGATTTAGCAACCACCTGAGCCGCTGGCTGAGTTTTAAAGTCAGCAAGGATTGCTGCAATTTTCGCTTGAGCAGCTTTGTATGCTTTTGCTTCAATGACTTTCGCTTTGACATCAGCAGTTGCCTCGTTTAAAGGTTTTACACCTGCTGCATGGTAATTACGTACTTTGATCCAAATCGTATCACCATTCGCCATTTGAATATTTGAAGATGCATTACGATCACCGTTTTTTACATCATCATTGAACAATTTTGCTTTAACGCTCAAATCACTTAAATATGGATTATCGGTTGTTAAGGTTACAGCATCAGCAGATTCAATACGTGCACCTTTTACTTCTTGCGCAACAACATCAAGTGAATCGCCACCAACAACCATTTCGTTTAAATTATTCACTGTATCACTGAATAAATTCGCTGCTTTCGATTTTTCAACCTCAGCCGTTAAGCGTGCTTTTTCAGCCTCAAATGAAGGAATATTGGCAACTGGTGCATTGGCTTCAATGATGTGATAACCATATTGTGTTTTAACAGGTTTAGAAATCTGGCCATTTTTCAATGCAGTAACCGCATTATCAAAGTCAGCTGAGAATACCCCAGGTGCATAGGCTTCAACTAAACCGCCATTTGCTTTAGAGCTTGGGTCTTCAGAGTACTGAGCTGCTGCTTGAGCAAATGACTCACCTGCTTGAATTTTAGCGTAAACTTCATTCGCAAGCTTTTGAGCAGCCGCGTCATCACGCGCATCTGTGGTAATTAAGATATGCTTAACTTCACGCTTTACATCTTTTTGTTGCTTGTCCACAAATGCAGTATAAGCTTGCTGTAAATCAGCTTCAGTTACCGCAAGGTTTGCTTTCGGCAATAATGCTGGTGTAAGTACGACATAATCAACATCGACACTGGCAACTTGCTTAAACTCGTTTTTATGCTTGTTGTAATAGTCAGCAATTTCTTGATTCGATACAGTCACGCCTTTTTTATAATCATCTAGCTTAATACTTGCCAAATGCAAAGTACGTTGTTCCGTTTGCAAATTAGCTAACTGCTGTACATCAGACTTGCTCACCAATGCATAATCCATCAATGATGTTGAAATCATTTTAAGCGCATGGTCTTGACGCAAGCTAGCAATCAACGCCTGATTCGTCATCCCTACAGAACGCAAATAGTTTTCATATAATTTTTGTGAAAACTGTCCATTTTCTTGGAAGCTTGGCTGCTGAGCTAACATTTGCTCAAGCTGTACATCACTTAAAGTCATACCTAACTTTTCAGCTTGCTGTTGCAACAAACTGCGTGCAACAAGTGCATCCAATGCTTTTTCCTGAATGACAGGTAAATTTAAAAGAGACTCATCACCTTTGACCAATGACAAATACTGGTCTTTATAGTTCTTGGTTGCACTTTCTAATTCTTTATTAGAAATATCTTGACCGTTTACCGATTTCGCAACGTCTGCTTTATTGCTACCACTAAAATATCCTTCAATCCCTACAAGTGCTAAAGGGGTCAAAAACAAAACGAGCAGGACTTTACCCAACCAACCCTTAATGAGAGTACGAAACGATTCCATAAGAATTCCAATATTTTATTTCGGGGCAATTTTAACTGAAAAACAAAGACGAATGAATGCAGAATAAAGATCAAATTAACTTTTTCATTCAATAAATAAAAAACGCACCCTGAATGGTGCGTTTATTGATTTAAAAAGATTACGCAACCGAATCTTTTAAACCCTTACCAGCTTTGAAGCTAGGTACTTTGCTTGCTTTGATTTGAAGTTCTTCACCAGTCTTAGGGTTACGACCAGTACGAGCAGCACGTTCTTTCACGCTGAAAGTACCGAAACCAACTAAAGTAACCGTGTCACCTTTTTTAAGTGCTTCAGTGATTGATGCAATTGTCGCATCGAGTGCCTTACCAGCATCCGATTTAGACACTCCCCCTTTTTCAGCAATCGCATCAATTAATTCTGATTTATTCATGATAAAAAATATCCTCTTAATATCGTTTGTTAAGATCCAAGGCTATAGTTTAAAAGGCCATGACGCCTTTATAGCAATGCTTTGGGGGAGAACGCAATACTAGAAAGACCTTTTAATTAAAATAAATACTGAAAAACGACATAAACGGACCAGTTACCAGCATTTTTTTTACTTTTTATTCAATTTAGCCTTCAATTGGTTATTTTCTTCAATCAAAGCATCCACTTTGATATGCAACTGCACAAGAAGCTGTTCGATATGCTGAAGATCCTTCGGCGTCACCAAGCCAATACGATTCAAAGAGTGATTCACGCCCGTATCTAAAATCTTTTCAACTTTGTCTTTGGTATCTGTTACAGACTCTTTGGCTTTCTCTGTGACCTTGCCAACCGTATTGTCTGCGAAATCGACTGTTTTCGACTCAAGCTCTTCACCGACCTTGACCAGTGAGTCAAACAATTTATTTCCTTCTTCTTCAGCACGTGAAAAAGCACCCAAACCAGCAAGCCAAATTTGTTGTGTATATTTTTTGAAATCCAGTGCAGATTTTTTAGAACTCTTTGATTTTGGCTTAGTTTTTACTTCAGCTTCTTCGTTAGGATTTTCTATGTTTGAGTTATCCATTGACCATTACTCCTAAGCTCTTTACAAACAGTATGTCGTATTTAACCATAAAAATGTTTTTATAATATCAAAGTTAAGACTTGATCGTTTTAAAAAACTGTTCTACAAAGCAATAAAGTCATGTAAATTATTTTTAACAATTGAGTAAGGATACTCAAAGTTTACAGATTTTATTGTTTTAACGTTATTGGCAAGGAAAAAGAGATCTATGAGTGATACGCAACAAAGACATAAACACCCCCATTTGTTGCTAAACATTGTCATCATTGTTTTAGAAACTTTTTTCTCCTTCGTCCTTACGCATGATGCGGGATTGCGCTTGCAAGCAAAAAAGCTCATCGATAAAAAGATGACGATTCGCATCAATAGCTACATTCCGTTCTTTGACTTTTATATCCAATTTACCGAAAAAGGTTTGTTGTTCGATATGAAAGCACTGGATCGTAACATCGATTTAGAGATTAATAGCACACTCATCGATCTGATTAAGATTTTTGTGTTTAACAATCAGCGCAGCATTACCAATATGCGTATCCTTGGTGATGCCGTTCTCGCTGAAGAATTTTTAGATTTACTTCCACACCTTACGCTCTCCAGCATTCTGGCAAACTGGAAACAATGGTTAAATCTATTTAATGATGAAGCTGAAGCCGTTGCATCTCAGCAACGCATTGCCCCACTCTTAGATAAAATTGATCAGCAGCGCTCTGAAATCAACACTTTGTTGGTTGAAGTAAAACAATATCAAAACCGTATTCACCGCCTGCAAAAACGTCAGCGCTTGATTAATATCAGCTTTGCGGTATTGAGCTTTATTTTCATTGCCTTTTTTGTTTATAATATGTGGATACAATAATTCCAATATATTTTACTTTTCACACTGATAATGACAATTTAAAACTTGACTATTTTAGTCGGAATTCATAAAATTTACCTATCTAGTCTAACCATGTGTACCGAATCATGCGTCTTACAACTCGCGGTCGTTACGCAGTGACTGCTCTACTTGATTTAGCTTTGCAGCCAACTGAACAAACGATCACGCTTGCGGAAATAGCAGCACGCCAATCCATTTCAGTCGCTTATTTAGAACAGTTATTCGCAAAACTTAAACGTCATGGGTTAGTTTCAAGCGTTCGTGGTGCAAATGGTGGCTATCACCTTGCGCGCACTGCAAGTGAAATCACCGTGCTAGAAATTATCGAAGCTGTAAATGAAACTGTTGATGCAACCCGTTGTGACCACAAAGGCAACTGCCAGAATGGTGCAATGTGTTTAACGCACGACTTATGGCAAGAACTCTCCCACCATATTGCCGATTATCTCGCAAAAATCACGCTTGCTGATTTAATTGCGCGTGACAACGTTCAAACTGTTGCTCTACGCCAAAATTCACCAAGTTTAGATTCAGCCCTTCTATCGGTTACAGGTATTTGACATGAAACGTCCAATTTATCTTGATTACGCAGCAACCACTCCTGTACTGCCTGAAGTTGCAGAACGTATGGTGGAGTGTTTAACGTTCGAAGGGACTTTTGGTAACCCTGCGTCACGTTCACATGCTTATGGTTGGCAAGCCGAAGAAAAAGCTGAGTATGCGCGTGAGCAAGTTGCAAATTTAATCAAAGCAGACCCTCGTGAAATCGTTTGGACTTCAGGTGCGACTGAATCTGACAACCTTGCATTAAAAGGGATTGCTCAATTCTACGGCTCAAAAGGCAAACACATCATTACAAGTAAAATCGAACACAAAGCTGTGTTAGATCCTTGCCGTGAGCTTGAAGAACAAGGTTTCGAAATTACATATTTAGAACCAGAACCACGTACAGGTTTAATTACACCTGAAATGGTTAAAGCAGCTTTACGCCCTGATACCATTCTTGTATCACTCATGATGGTGAACAATGAAATCGGTACCGTAACAGACGTTGCTGCAATTGGTGAATTAACTCGTGCCAATAAAACATTCTTCCATGTCGATGCCGCTCAAGCAGCTGGTAAAGTTGAAATTGATCTTTCAACCATGAAAGTCGACTTGATGAGTTTCTCTGGTCACAAAATTTATGGCCCTAAAGGTATTGGTGCACTTTTTGTTCGCCGTAGCCCACGTGTTCGCTTAAAAGCACAAATGCACGGTGGTGGTCATGAGCGTGGTATGCGTTCTGGTACTTTAGCGACTCACCAAATTGTTGGTATGGGTGAGGCTTTTGAAATTGCTGGCAAAACTATGCAAGCAGAGCAAGAGCGTATCCGTAAATTACGCGACAAGCTTTGGAATGGTTTACAAGACCTTGAACAAGTGTTCTTGAATGGCCACCCAACACAAAACGTTGCAAACTATCTAAATGTCAGCTTCAACTTTGTTGAAGGTGAATCACTGATGATGGCACTGAAAGATGTTGCTGTTTCAAGCGGTTCAGCATGTACATCTGCAACTTTAGAGCCTTCATACGTTTTACGTGCTTTAGGTTTATCTGATGAGTTAGCACACAGTTCAATCCGTTTCAGTTTTGGTAAATACACAACTGAAGCAGATATTGATCACGTGTTAACAATTACCAAAGCTGCAGTTGAGAAATTGCGTGAACTTTCTCCGCTTTGGGATATGTACAAAGAAGGTATCGACCTTTCAACAGTTGAATGGGCTGAACACTAATTCATTGAACCCTCAATTGAAAAACGTGTTTTTACCCTCATATTAATATTAGGCTGACCCCGAGGTTTGGAGAAGCAACATGGCTTATAGCGAAAAAGTAATTGATCATTACGAAAACCCTCGTAATGTTGGCGTTTTAGACAAAAATGCAGAAAACGTAGGTACAGGTATGGTCGGTGCACCAGCGTGTGGCGACGTAATGCGTTTACAAATTCAAGTCGATGACAATGGCATAATTGAAGAAGCTCGCTTCAAAACTTACGGCTGTGGTTCTGCAATTGCATCAAGTTCTCTTGTAACCGAGTGGTTAAAAGGTAAAACGCTTGATGAAGCTCAATCAATCAAGAATATTGATATTGCGACTGAGCTTGCACTTCCACCAGTAAAAGTACACTGCTCTGTATTGGCTGAAGATGCAATTAAAGCTGCGATTGAAGACTATCGTGGCAAGAAAGCGAAAGCTTAATTGATGAACGAAATAACATTGGAGTTTTCATGATCCATTTAACTGAAAATGCTGCGAGTCACATCAGCAATTACCTGCAAAACCGCGGTAAGGGCGAAGGCATTCGTATTGGCGTGAAAACTTCGGGTTGTTCTGGGTTGGCTTATGTACTTGAGTTTGTCGATGATGTCGATACGCATGATCAAGTATTTGAACAACTTGGCGTTAAAGTTTTTGTTGACCCGAAAAGCTTAGTTTATCTCAATGGTTTAGAGATGGACTATGTCAAAAATGGTCTGAATGAAGGCTTTGAATTTAACAACCCAAATCAAAAAGGTGAATGTGGTTGCGGTGAATCATTTACTGTTTAACTGGCAACACCCCTCTTTCTTTTCGTCAAAACAGTGTGTTCCGCACTGTTTTAACGTATTTATCAATAGCGGAATTCATCTCCCATGAATCATTTTGAGTTGTTCCAATTACCCGAAGCACTCGATATAGATTTAGCAGCTTTAAAAAAACAGTTTTTAAGTTTGCAACAGCAATATCACCCAGATAAAGCCACTGACAAAGATCAGGCATTGATCAAGTCGAGCGAAATCAATCAAGCATTTAAAGTACTTTCACAAGTTGACAGTCGTGCTGCGTATCTGCTTGCCTTAAAAAAACAAGATCATCATCTGGATCAATCCATTAGTGATTTTGAATTTTTGCAATCTGCACTCGAAATGCGTGAACAATTAGATGAAGCAACATCTACAGAGCAATTAAATACACTAAAAGTTGAAATTCAACAGTGGATCGATGGTTTAGTTCGCGAATTTAAAATTGATTTTGCTGACGAAGACTGGGCAGAAGCACGTGATACTGTTCGTAAATTACGTTTTTTCCAACGTGTTATGAATGATATTGATAAAGCTGAAGATCGCATGTTGGACGAAGAAGAAAGCTTCGACCTCGATGATGATTTTTAATCCGCTGTTACCGATTATTTTCAAGGGATACCGCACGCATGGCGCTTTTGCAAATTGCTGAACCAGGTCAAGCTACTGCCCCGCATCAACATCGTATTGCGATCGGCATTGACTTAGGGACAACCCACTCTTTAGTGGCGACAGTGCTATCGGGAAAACCGAAAGTTCTACAAGATGACAAAGACCGAGTATTACTGCCGTCTATTGTTCACTATGCAAAGGATGCAACGACGTTTGGCTATGAAGCTAAACCTTTTATGCTGACTGATCCTAAAAATACAGTTGTTTCAGTAAAACGCTTTATGGGTCGCTCACAAGCAGATATCAAATTCCAGCATCCCTACACACTCGTAGGTGCAGAAAATGAAATGCCGGCATTTGAAACCGCTGCTGGTCGTAAAACACCAGTCGAAATTTCTGCTGAAATTTTAAAACAGTTAAAAGATCGTGCTGAAGCAAGCCTGAGTAATCCTGTAAATGGTGCAGTGATTACCGTTCCTGCTTATTTTGATGAAGCACAACGTCAAGCCACCCGTGATGCTGCTCAGCTTGCAGGTTTGAATGTTTTACGTTTATTGAATGAACCCACTGCTGCCGCTGTAGCTTATGGATTAGATCAAGACACCAATCTCAGTACTGACCGCAACTATGTGATTTACGATCTAGGTGGTGGTACTTTTGATGTCTCGATTTTACGTTTTTCGCAAGGCGTATTTGAAGTTCTTGCAACTGGTGGACACACAGCCCTTGGTGGTGATGATCTTGATCGCTTAATCGTAAAATGGGCGAAAAAACAGCTTAATATAGAAACTTTAAGTGATGAAGAATACGCTGTTTTCATCATGGCCGCACGTCAAGCCAAAGAATATTTAACCGATCACGAATCTGCCGAATTAAAATTATTGGATGATCGTCTCACTTTAGATCGCTCAACTTTTGAATCGATTATTCAAGTTGCACTCGATAAAACCATGAGTGTCTGCAAACGTGTATTACGTGATGCTAAGCTTGAACTTGACGACATTGAACATGTAGTTCTTGTGGGTGGTTCTACGCGCTCTTATGCAGTACAAAAAGCGGTACGTGAATTATTTGAACGTGAACCACTTTGTACCATCAACCCTGATGAAGTGGTTGCGATTGGCGCATCAATTACTGCAAACCAGCTCATTGGCAATAGTCAAGATGGCTCATTATTACTTGATGTGACCCCACTCTCTCTTGGTCTTGAAACCATGGGTGGTTTGGTTGAGCGCCTGATTTCACGTAATACAGCGATTCCTGTTGCACGCCGTCAAGAATTTACCACTTATCAAGATGGCCAAACCGCGATGTTGATTCATGTGGTGCAAGGTGAACGTGATCTGGTTGAGCATTGCCGTTCATTGGGCCGCTTTGTATTACATGGCATCCCACCAATGACTGCTGGTCAAGCGCGTATTGAAGTAACGTTCCAAGTCGATGCCGATGGCTTACTCACAGTATCTGCGAAAGAAACAACGTCTGGTGTTCAAGCACAAATCGATATCAAACCATCTTATGGTCTATCTTCGGCAGACACTGAGCGCTTACTGGTTGAAGGTTTCCAATATGCCGAGGAAGATAAACATCTTCGTCACTTGCAAGAAACCAAAGTTGAAGCACAACGTGAGTTGGAGGCTTTAGAGCAAGCGTTAAAAGCAGATACTGATTTACTCTCTCAGCAACAGGCTCGTGACTTAATTCTTGCTGCTGAAGCGTTAAGAGCCCGTCTTAAAACAGATGAGCTGGCAGCGATTGAACATGCCGTTCAACAACTTAAAATTCATAGCGATGCCTTTGCCGCGCTTCGTATGAACCGACATATTGACCATGCCTTAAAAGGTACGAAACTTGAAGATTGGTCAAACTCAAACTAAAGGTATAGGTGATCAATATGCCACGTATTAAAGTTCTTCCTCATGCACAAATTTGCCCTGAAGGTGCAGAATTTGAAGTCGAACATAACGCCAATTTATGCCAAAGCTTATTAAAAAATGGTATTAAAATTGAACATGCTTGTGACATGTCTGCAGCCTGCACCACGTGTCACGTGGTTGTACGTAAAGGTTTTGACAGCCTTGAAGAGATGAATGATGTAGAAGCCGACTTACTTGACCGTGCATGGGGCCTAGAACCAGATTCTCGCCTGTCTTGCCAAGTAGAGATCGTTGATGAAGATTTAGAAATCGAGATTCCTAAATACACCATCAACCATGCTTCGGAAAATCATTAAGTCAACTGGTTTCTCTGACATAAAAAAGCTAGAGTTAATCTCTAGCTTTTTTTATTTGTTCAGTAAAAATTAGAGAACGATGTGCAGCAGCACCTGCCATAGTGCCATCACCAACTGCGAGCGGCACTGAGCTTCCCAAACGAGCAACATCACCACAAGCAAAAATACCGGCTACTGTAGTTTCCTTCATAGCATTGGTCTTTATTGCCTCACCCATCGTATTCTGTTCAATCTCACAACCTAGTTTGAAAATCCAATCTTGTGCGATAGTACATTTGGTGGTTGCAAAAATACCGTCCAACTGAATAACAGAACCATCTGCGAGTAAAACATCACTGTGTCCGATGATTTCTTGAATCAATCGTTTTTCTACACGGACACCTCGAGTGGCTAATTGGTCAAGTAACTCCTTTTCCACCGAATAATCATTCAAAAACAGCGTGGTATCCCCCCAATCGGGCAACATCATCGCCATATGTGCCGCATGCTCAGAGCTTGCAATAATCCCGATCTTGCCTTGATTCAGCTCATAACCATGACAATAAGGACAATGAAAAATGCTTTTCCCCCAACGCTCAACTAAACCCGAAATTTCAGGAAGCTGATCCGTGATTCCAGCGGCAATGATCAATCGTTTTGCTGTGATAAACCGAGTTGCATCAATACATACGGCAAAGCCACCATCAACTTTTTCAACACGCTTCACCCTACCATCTTCCCAATCTACAGTTTGGTAAGCTAAAAGCTGCTGCTTCGCTATCTCTACAATATCACTAGCCTTGCTACCATCCTGTGTTAAAAAGCCATGTGAATGTTCTGCATAGCGATTTCTTCTGTGTCCAGCATCAATCAGTACTACTTTTCTACGGGCTCTCACCAATGGCATCGCCGCCGCCAAGCCTGCATAACTTCCACCAATAATTGCAACATCGTACTGCATAAGTCCAATCCTATATGTAACTTTAAAAGTTACATTAATACTTTTTATTTTAATTTGCAACTTTTGATGTTACATTTAACTTAACTCCTTTTTTACTTATTGACTCAATGCGTACAGACAGCAAACTCTCGCGAATGCTTCATGTGTTACTGCACATGGCAAGACAAAATAAGATCTTTACCTCTGATGAAATCGCGCAGATGCTTTCCACCAATCCAGTCGTGGTCAGACGAACTATGTCAGGTCTCAAAAAGGCAGGTTTTGTCCACTCAGAGAAAGGCGCTGGTGGCGGTTGGCAGTTAACAGGTGATTTAGAAAAAATTACACTTTGGGATATTTATCAAGCTGTGGGTGAACCCACTATTTTCGCGATTGGCAATGAAAGAGAAAATCCAGAATGCTTGGTAGAGCGTGTCGTAAATGCAGCTTTAGATCATGCAATACAAGATGCGCAAAAGATACTGACACAACAGCTCAAGGGAACAACACTCGCCTCTTTAGCGCTTGAATTTGATCATTTATATGAGATTCATGCACACTAACGATGAACTTACAGCATATGTGCACGCTTTGATTATCTGACTTCATCATCCAAAGTCAGTTTTGGGATGCCCTGTGCATTAGTAATTTTTTGCTGGGTCTTGATCCGCTGAACCATATTTTCCAAGATTTCTACCAGTTCAGGATATTCATAGTTCTGCACTTCTTCCAAATTTAAGACCAAATGGAAGCCCTTATAATCGAAATCAAACCATTTTTGCGTATCTGATTTCTTACCTGTAAATTTCTCCATCACTTGCCAAGTTTTAACAGGACCTTGAATGCCTTTTAAATAAATTGGCACCTTAGGCACACACAAAAACCTATTCTTAATCAGTTGATGGGTATCATCGGCAATCAGAATTTCATCAACTTCAGCCGCAGACTGCAAACGTGCTGCTAAGTTTACATCACGACCAACAATGGTATAGGCCATACGATGAGAAGCACCATAGTTCCCGACGTGGCAATAACCTGTACTGATGCCCATACGAATATGCAAAGCGGGATAACCCATTTTCTTCCAGCGTTCACGCAACAGTTTCATTTGCTGACGCATTGCAATGGCCATTTCGACACAAGATTTTGCATCCTGTTCGACACCCTGCGAGTTTGGATCACCAAAGAAAATAAGAATCGCATCGCCCATAAACTTATCGACAGTTGCTTCATACTGCTTGGCAATTTCAGTCATATGACTCAAATAATCATTGAGCAAGAAGGCTAAATCGTCTGGGATTAAGGTTTCAGAAAGTTCAGTAAAACCTTGAATATCCGAGAAGAAAATGGTTAGTTTTTTACGCTTATATTCAATTTTTGCCTCTGCCTCACCACGCATGATTGACTGCCATAACTGCAATGGCGCATAACGGCTAAGCTGATTGGCAAAAGCGATATAACGCGTCATTTGATTATGATAATGCTGGCGTTGTTGACCCAGAATATTTAAACGACGGTGCTGATAATAGTTACCAATCACGATAAACATCATCAAACCAAGCAAACTAACGACTGTTAATTCAGGATTGGTTGGTTCGAAATATTCTTCCGCGCCAAAAATCACAAAAGTACTGAAATAGAAAACAATGACGCCAATCAAACCGATTAAACAAGAGACTGGCAGAGAAATTTTATTGTTCAATCCGACATACAGCAATCCAAATAGGATCGTAAAGGTGGGAACTAAACTGAGATGCAATGCGGCAAGAACCAGCGCAATGATCACAGCCTCATTGCCGAAAAGAACATTTTTTTCTATTTTTTTATCAAATTTATATTGCAGCCATTTTTCTAAACGGGGACAAAACAGAAAATAAATGAGTAATAAAGGAAGAAGGTAGAGTTGATAGCTAGCACTAGTTGAGGTAAATGTATAAATTACCAGAATTAGTGACAGAATCGAATATCCCATCAAACGATGAAAATAAGCAAACTGTCTAGGTTTTTTATCAATCAACCTATCTAGTGGCACTCTATCCTCCTTTTTTTATTATAGAATACTGTATTTATTCTATTTTCTGGATCAGTCCATACGCCAATCAAATGGCATATCACCCTGTCCACGCAATGCTAGCATTAACGTTTGACGCATGTGCGCAAGTACTTCATTGCTATAAGGCACCGCTGGTGTTCCCCACACTGGCTTAGGCCATGCAACATCATTTTGATAACGTACCACATGATGAAAATGAAGCTGAGGAACAACGTTTCCTAAAGCTGCTACATTCATCTTGTCTGCACGGAATACACGTGACAATTGGCTTGATAACCAGCTCGATTCTCGTAAAAACTGTTCTTGGTCTGCTTGGCTTAATTCATATAATTCTGTGACACCTGGAACACGCGGAATCAGGATCAACCAAGGAAATTGCATATCATTCATTAAACGACATGTTGAAAGCGGGAAGTCGCCTACAAAAAATGTATCTTGAGCAAGTTGTGGATGCAAACTAAACATATCTTTATAAATGATGCAGAATAATGATGATCAATACTATCACATCAGTTTTGATGTGAATATTATTAGTAACCCGTTTGATTACAAATAACAATGATTTTCCTCATTTATTGCATGAACATCTGATCAAAAACAGAAATGCTTTTGCTAAAAAACAGAACTTGCTCAATTAACCATCAAATCAAGTGCTTAAAAGCCTCAATTTAACTCACTCAATAACTTATTCAACAAGTCCACAATAAACTGAATCCGTTTGTCGTACTCTGCTAGTTGCACCATAACTTTCAAGCGTTGACCGCCTTCCATTCGGTAATAGGTCGGATTTTTCTGCATTAGTTGAATGATACTGATCGCCTGTACAGGGGTATCAGGTGCAAACTCGATATACCCCCCATTACTATTGATGTCGATTTTGGTAATACCCAACTGCTCTGCACGCAAACGCAGCTGATGCACACTAAACAATTGCTTCACAGGTTGCGGAGGAATACCAAAACGATCAATCAACTCCATACGGATATTGTCGAGCTTCTCTTGGCTATCAGTATTACTGATACGTTTATAGAACAACAAACGTTGATGTACATCACCCAAGTAGTCATCTGGAATCAACGCAGGCATATGCAAATTAATTTCAGCGGTTAAGGACAACGGCGCATCAAAATTAGGTGTTTTGCCTTTTTGAATGGCTTTGGTCGCTTTTTCGAGCATTTCCATATACAGGCTATAACCAATCGCCTGCATTGAGCCGCTTTGCTGCTCACCAAGTAATTCACCCGCGCCTCGAATCTCCAAGTCTTCAGTTGCCAGCATAAAACCAGCACCTAAAGTGGAAGCACGTTGAATGGCATCTAAACGTTTTTCAGCATCACCTTTCAGGTGCTTGATCGATGGAACCAATAAATAGGCATAGGCTTGGTGATGCGAACGTCCGACACGACCACGCAATTGATGTAATTGCGCAAGTCCTAATTTATCTGCACGCTCAATAATGATGGTATTAGCATTCGGCACATCAATACCCGTTTCAATAATCGTTGAACACACCAACACGTTATATTCTTTGTGATAGAACTGCTGCATCACTTGTTCTAGTTCACGCTCTCGCATTTGCCCGTGCGCTACAGCAACCCTTGCTTCTGGCACTAAATTACGAATGGTTTCAGCAGCACGCTCAATGGTATCCACCTCATTGTGCAACAAGTACACCTGACCGCCACGTAGTAACTCACGTAAAATCGCCTCTTTAACCGAATCATCAGTATGCTCTTGTACAAAGGTTTTCACTGCTAAGCGACGTGCGGGTGGTGTTGCAATAATCGAGAGATCACGCATCCCAGAAAATGCCATATTCAAGGTACGTGGAATCGGGGTCGCCGTTAGAGTCAACATATCCACATCGGCACGTAAGGCTTTAATCCGTTCTTTATCACGGACACCAAAACGGTGTTCCTCATCGACAATCATAAGTCCAAGATTCTTGAACTGGATATTTTCTTGCAGAATTTTATGCGTGCCGACCACAATATCGACTTTGCCATCTGCAAGATCTTCAATGATTTTTAAGTGGGTTTTATTGCTGCCAAAACGCGACAATACTTCAATGCGTACCGCTGTATCGGCAAAACGGTCTTTAAAAGATTCATAATGTTGTTGTGCTAACAATGTCGTGGGTACTAGAACTGCAACTTGCTTATTATTTTGTACCGCAACGAATGCTGCACGCATTGCCACTTCGGTTTTACCAAAGCCCACATCACCACAAACCAAACGATCCATCGGTTTGGCCAGCTGCATATCATGAATGGTTGCTTCAATCGCGTTAGCTTGGTCTAAAGTCTCTTCGTAGGCAAAGCCACTGGAGAATTGCATATATCCCGTATGATCCAGCTCAAAAGCAAAACCAGGTTTGGATTGACGACGGGCCTGAATATGTAATAGCTCTGCGGCAACATCATGGATTTGTTCCAAAGCTTTGCGCTTCGCTTTGCTCCATGTATCTGTACCTAATTTATGCAATGGCGCTAAATCAGGATCACCCCCACTATAGCGGCTAATCAGATGTAAATTGGTTACCGGCACATAGACTTTCGCACCATCTGCATAATCAAGCTGCAAGAATTCATGATCCTGCTCATCGATTTCTAGCGTAATTAAACCTGCATAACGCCCTACACCATGATCGATATGCACCACAGGTGCACCAATACTCAGCTCGGTTAAACTACGAATCAAGAACTCTTCAGATACTTCTTGCTGACGCTTACGACGGCGCTGCACCACACGGTGTTCATAAAGTTGATTTTCCGAAATCACCGACAGCTGATTACTCAGCAACAGCCCTCGATCTAGTGGCGCACTGGTAATCGCAACCTGCAACTTATCTTTTTGGAACTGAGCAAAACTGTCTACGTTTTGAATTTCACCCAATACACCACGCAACGCATCTTTTAAGGTCTCACGGCGACCAGCACTCTCAGCGACCAATAAAACAGGATGCTTGGCTTGGTCGATATAATGTTTTACTGCCTCAAACGGTTGTTCTTTTTTCGGATCAACTGCTAGTTTAGGTGGTTGTTCAGCCGCGACATTGAGTACACCCGCCTTGGTCTCGAAAGCTTCTGCTGAAGCCAAAATTCGAGGGAATTGATTTAATGCCTGTAAAACATGGTTAGGCATTAAAAATAATTCTTCTGGCGGTAGGATTGGTTGATCAATGTTATGACGTCGATCTTCATAACGACGCATCACTTCTTTCCAGAAGTTCATTAAATCATCTTCAATTTCACTATTTGTAATGACAACGCAATTATCTGGTAAGTATGTCGTCAACATACTCTGCGCTTCCATCAGCTTCTTATCAAAAAATAATGGCAAATAAAACTCTAAACCGGGCGTTGCAATTCCCTCTAATACATCCTGATAAATCGGATTTTTCTTTGGATTTGCAGTTGGGAAGCTTTCTGCATAGCGATCTCTAAAGGTAGAGCGCCCTTCTTTGAGTGGAAACTCTTTTGCAGGCAACACCGTAAAGTTCTTTAAGGATTCCGTCGTTCTTTGAGTTTCTGGATCAAAGAACTTTAGACTTTCAATTTCATCATCAAATAAATCAATTCGAATCGGTTCATCTTGTCCAGATGCAAAAATATCCATGATGCTACCGCGAACTGCAAATTCACCATGATCATAAACCGTGTCAACTAAACGATAGCCTGCTTGAACCAATTGTTTCTTTTGTGCTTCGAGGTCTAACTTCTGCCCGACTTTGATATCAAAGTGCTCACCCACGACCCACGAATAAGGGGCAACACGTTGCGCTAAGGTGCTGGCAGAAACCAGTAAAATACCCTTTTGTGGCATATTCGATAAAATTGCTAAACGTTCAGAAACAATATCTTGGTGCGGAGACAAGCGGTCATAAGGCAAAATTTCCCAATCAGGGAAAATAACAGGCGTTATGCCATAAAACTCAAGCTCACTTTCAAGCTGGGCAAGATGTTGATTATTCCTTGCAATAATCACATAAAGATTCGAATTTTGAGTGGCAATTTCTTTAAATAATAATGCAGCTGATGATCCAAGTAAGGAACCGACCCAGCGTTTTTCACCCGCTTTGAATTGTTGTAAGTTTAATTGAGAGATTTCTTGTTGAAACATAGAGAAAATCATGCAATCTAAAAAGATAAGTCCCCTATTTTAGCATGATGTTTTTTGAGGAGTGTGAGTTTTTCTACGACTGATTTGAGCTTCCGCTTCTTATAAATTACCGTCTAATTATTTCCTCAGGCGTGATATAAATTTCAGCATCGTCACCTTGTACTGTTGCATGAAGTTTGTTTGCAATCTCAATCATTTTCCTAATCGCTTCAGGACTTGGTTTTTTAATCGATAAACTACAAGAATCATGACTATATATTAGTGGAATTTCTTGCTTATCAATAAGAATTAGAAAGTCTTGTGCTGAATTCTGGAGATCACTTTTTACTGATGGATCTAGCATCATATAAGCGTGCCATTCTGCAGGAGTAATACATTCCCCCTCATTAAAATAAAATTCTTTTTTTGTGATATGTAAATCATAGCCCGCATAGCTGACTTGGCAAACAATGAATAGAATGAGTAAAATTAATTTAAACATCTTTTTATTTATCTCATCTTTTAAAATTACTTAGGCTATTTTCCTATTTAAATAAAAGAAAGCCCTGATAGAGCTTTCCTCTTTAACACTTTGATCTAAACATCAATTTTAAAACCTAAATTAACATCACAAGCTGCCTGACCACCACGAACACCAAAATTTTCTGAAGGCAGTTCACGAAGCATAATTTTTACATGATCTTTAGGAATGCCTATCGGCTCAAGATTATGCACAATCAATTTATACAGCTGACGTTTCGCATCTAAAGAGCGTCCAAGAAATGCATCAATACTAATCAAGGTATAACATTCGGGTTTTGCCTTTTCAGGCGGGCATTGAAAGCGATGTGCTTCATGCACAATTAAACGTACATTCCGATCACTGGCCATGATTTTAAAAGCATCTCTCAGTGCCGTATGCACTGCCTCCATGATCTCCAGTTCAACTGCGACTGGATATTGTTGCCTAACTTCAATAAGCACACTTGGCATGTTTTTATTCTCCTACGAACTAGCGTCATTAAATTTTGGTATTGTTTCTTATATTATTTAAAACTTGCTCTGACGATATTAAATAAACTTGAGCAATCTGACTTTATCAATACTGTAATCAAATCATGCTGAGCTGCAGACAATAAAAAAGCACTCTTCAGCCAATCCCGAAGAATGCTTTTCATCAAACAATTATGATGATGCTAGTTTTGCATTTGGGAAGAAACGATCTTCTACCACGTCATAACACCACTGGAAGATGAATGTATACACCAAGATACACATAGTCAAACCAAAATCGAGAATCAAGGCTTCAATAAAGCTCATCTTCATCAAGTACGCAATAATTGGAATAGTTGCAAGCATCAAGCCGCCTTCAAACCCAATCGCATGCATAATACGCACTGGAATGGTTCTTTCCCATTGATATTTATGTTCTACTTTCTCAAAGTAATGGTTAAAAATCATATTCCAGAATACGGAAATGACCGCCATGATCGTACCTAAAATACCAGTTACTTCTAGTGGCATACTAAAAATAAAACTTAAAGCAATCGCGATGATGACCAATAAAATCACTTCATAGCTAATTGCATGAATGAGTCTTCTTTTGGAAATCAACATTTCATAACACTCTCTTGTTTGGATAAGTGTCATTTTATTTTTATAATACTGATCAATCCAATTAGGTTCTTTCAGTTTTTTTGACAGATGAATATTAATCAAGAACAACTCATCATGTTTCAAACCGTCATTGAAACAGGTTCATTTTCGGCTGCGGCACGTAAATTAGGCAAAGTCCCTTCTGCTGTGAGTATGTCGATTGCCAATTTAGAAATTGATCTCAATCTCAATTTATTTGAACGGGTTGGACGTGAACCCATCCCGACAGCAGAAGCCACTGTGCTCTATGAGAAAACACAACAATTATTGATTGAAATGAATCAATGGAAGCAGCATGCGCATGCGTTGAGCACGGGCTTAGAGTCGACCTTAAATATTGTGGTGGTTTCAGAACTGCTCTATACCAACTGGACCGACTATATCACCCTGCTAGAACAGCAATTCCCTAGTCTGGCGATTAATATCTTTTCAGCACCACAAGAAGATGCTTTACAGATGTTACTGGATCAATCTGCACAGTTGGCATTGATGTTTGAACGAGAGCAACTGGATAGCCGTGAACAATTCGTAGAACTTAAACGGGAAGCGCTTGTGCCTGTGATTGCCAAGAGCCATCCTTTGGCATTGCTGGATAGAGTCTCTTTTGAGCAAGCCGTACAAACACGCCAAATTGTGGTGGCGAGCCGTGATCATAGCATCAAGCCTGAGTTGCTTTATTCTAAGGACTATTGGCGTACCGACAATCATCATTCTGCTTGTATGATGATTATTCGCAATTTAGGTTGGGGTGTGCTGCCCTTGCAAATGTTCAATGAAAATCCAGAGCTTAAAAAGAAACTCAAGATTTTGGATATGTATGATTTCACCCCTAAATTTGAATACTATGTTGATCTGGTCTGGAGTCGTGAAAGTGAATTAGGGGTTGCTGCCAAATACTTGATCGATCATATCCGACAGCAACGCAAACACAATGAGGGATAAGCGGTCACCAGATAAACAATTCAGCAAACAAATGCAGGGCTTTGCTTTCACGTAGATTGTGTTATAACAGAAGTTACCAATAATATTGTTTAAGTAAGAACGCGATATCAATGACTCAGACCGCATTACACCAATTAAAAAATCTAACCACCGTTGTTGCTGATAGTAGTGATCTAGAAGCGATTGAAAAATTTCGCCCACTCGATGCAACGACCAATCCATCACTCATTACGGCTGCGGCTGAACAACCAGAAAGCCGCGAGCTGATAGAAGATGCATATACTCAAGCCAAACAAGAAGGCTATCAACGTGATGAACTGATTGAACGTACCATTGATATTTTGACTGTGAAGTTTGGTGTCGAAATTTTAAAATTGATCGATGGTCGTGTTTCTACAGAAGTCGATGCTTCTCTTTCTTACAACACTGAAGCGACAATTGCCAAAGCACGTGAGTTATCTCAGCTCTATCAAGGTTACGGCATTGAACAATCTCGTATCCTGATTAAAATCGCATCAACATGGGAAGGCATTCAAGCTGCAAAAGTGCTTGAAGCTGAAGGTATTCCATGTAATCTCACTTTGTTATTCGGTTTACATCAAGCTCAGGCTTGTGCTGATGCGAAAGTCACGCTGATCTCACCTTTTGTCGGTCGTATTTTAGATTGGTATAAAAAAGCTGAAGGTGTTGAGCAATATCCGATTGCCAAAGACCCAGGCGTGCTGTCTGTGAAGAAAATTTATAATTACTACAAACAGCATGCCATTCCGACACAAGTAATGGGCGCAAGCTTCCGCAGTACTGCACAAGTGCTTGGTTTAGCAGGTTGTGACTTACTTACGATTGCCCCAAATCTTTTGGCGCAGTTGGAACAAGACCAACAGCTTGTTGAACCTCAACTGAGTGCTGAATTTGCGCAACAAGCAGAAAAAATTGAACGTGCAGCACAAAGCAAAGAGAGTTTTAAAGCTGAACTTGAGCAAGATTTGATGGCTTTCCAATTACTACAAGGGGGTATTGATGGCTTTATCAAGGCCCGTGATCAACTGAGTTTATTGTTACGTCAGTCTTTTGGTATTGATGCTGAAATCAAACCCTAATTAGTCGATTTTTCACCAATAAAAACCGATTTTTGTTATATTAGCGAAAATCGGTTTTTTAATGAGTTCATTGTGTTCGGTATAACAGATTTAACCACTTATATTATTGGTACAATCTTAATTGTGTTATTACCTGGCCCTAACTCTCTTTATGTCATGTCCGTAGCTTCTCGTTATGGCATTCGTACTGGTTACGCGGCAGCTTGTGGTGTATTTACAGGAGATTCCATTCTAATCCTGTGTACAGTATTAGGTGCAGCATCCTTACTCAAAGCCTTCCCGATCCTGTTTATTATTCTTAAATTAACAGGGGCTTGTTATCTCGCATACTTAGGTTTTAAATTATTACAAGGTGCTTATCAAACTTGGAATAAACCGCCTCATCATGCCGAGCTTGCTGATTTACCTAAACTTGATCAAGTTCATCCTTATCGAACAGCACTCAGTATCAGCTTACTGAATCCCAAAGCAATTCTATTTTTCCTGTCTTTCTTTGTACAGTTTGTAGAACCTGACTATGCCTATCCTGCATTAAGCTTTTTAGTTTTGGCATTGATTGTCCAAATTGTAAGTTTTAGCTATTTAACCGCCTTGATTTTCTCTGGAATTAAACTGGCCAGTTTTTTCAAACATAATTATAAATTGGCAGCCGCGGGTATTTGTTTGGTCGGCATCTTATTCTTTGGTTTCGGTTTAAGATTGGCAACTTCGACGCTCACCTAAGCATAAATTTGATTGAATGATCAATTTATTCAATCATTTTAGAACTACGATTTAAGACGCATTAACGATATACTTTTCAACAAATTTTAAACAAGTATAGATGCATAGATGCAACGTCTCCTCCAAGATTTTTCTATTCCAGCAGTTTTTGCTGGCTTTATTACGTTCTTAATCGGGATTAGTGTTTCCGCAATCCTCGTCATCCAAGGTGCACAGTCTTTAGGTGCTAATACCGCGCAAATCAGCTCTTGGTTTTGGGCATTGGGACTTGCGATTGGTCTCTCGGGCTTGATTCTATCTTGGAAATATAAATATCCAGTTGCTACCGCATGGTCAACTCCGGGAATTGCACTAATCATTGCATCAACTGGACATTATGATTTGTATGAAGCGATTGGTGCTTTCTTGGTCTGTGGTATTGCCATTGCAATTGTTGGTTTTTCAGGAATCTTCCAAAAACTATTGGCCCATATTCCACAAAGTCTGACCTGTGCCATGCTGGCAGGCATTTTATTAAAATTTGGTATTCAGATTTTTAGCAGCTTAGAAAGTCATCTTGGCTTTATTCTCAGTATGCTTGTGATCTATTTGGTTTCAAAACGCTTATTCCCACGTTATAGCATTGTACTGACGGTGATTTTAGGCGCAGCAATTTGCCCACTATTTATCGACTTTAAACTCCAGTCGATTACATGGTCACTGACCCAACCGGTATGGATGCAGCCCTCTTTTTCTTGGTCTGCGATCTTAGGCCTAGCTTTACCACTGTTTGTGATTAATATGACTTCACAGAACTTGCCAGGGATTGCCATGATTAAAAGCTATGGCTACCACCCGCATGTGAATCAATTGGTCGGTTGGACAGGTGTTGCACATACTGTTTTTGCGCCTTTCGGCTGTTTCTCAATAAACTTAGCGGCAATTAGTGCAGCGGTAAGTTTAGATGATCAAGTCCATCCCGACCCAAGCAAGCGTTATATTGCAGGCATTAGCTGTGGTCTGTTCTATATCTTAATGGGGCTCTTTGCAGCAACGCTCGTCAGCCTACTGATGTCATTCCCGCAAATCTTTATTGTGGCGCTTGCAGGGATTGCCCTATTTGCGACGATTAGCCATAACATTGCAGTTGCTTTTTCAAATGTAGAAGAACGTGAAGCTGCGCTACTCACCTTTTTATGCAGTGCTTCTGGTGTCCAATTCTGGGGCATTGGCTCAGCATTTTGGGGTTTGTTATTGGGTATCTTCGTATTGCTGCTATTTAGATTTAAAGCAAAAAATAAGCCTTAGTTGAACTAAGGCTTATTCAAAGCATGCATGGAAAGCATTGCAGATTACTTTTCCTCTAAATCCTTTTGCGCTTCCTCATCATTTAAAATACGTGCTGCTTTTTTAGGACGAATTAATGGCGCTGTTGGACGCGGATGTGAATGTGTATATTGCAAACCAACACCTGCATAAACATCATCCGCAGCAATTTCTGTTTCAAAACGTTCATCATCACGATCACGAATTTCATCCGTAATGCGTTGTACTTCATCTTCATCAACGCCTAATTCTTGCAAGATCACGCCGCCAAATTTGATCGCAGACTCGAAGGTTTCTCGAATCATATAATCCACTTTATGCTTCACTAAATAGAGTGAATGTTCACGGTCATAAGAACGAACTAGCAACTTGGCCAATGGAAATTCATGCGTAACCAATTCCACGATACGATTAGTCGTTTCTTTACTATCAACACAAACCACAATGGCTTGAGCGGTAGATGCACCCGAAGCATGCAGAATATCTAAACGACAGCCATCGCCATAATAGATTTTAAAACCAAACTTTTCCGCGTTTTGAATCATGTCGATGTCATTATCAATGATGGTGACATCCACTCCTCTTGCCAAAAGTAATTGACTGGTCACTTGACCAAAACGGCCAAAACCAATCATTAGCACACTACCGCTCAAACCTTCGGCAATATTGACATTGTCTAAATTGATCTGATCTTTGGTTTCAGTAAAACGCTTAAAGATAATGCCTAAAATTGGCGTCAGAACCATCGACAGCACCACAATCGCTGTGAGATTTGACTTCACCGAGTTATCAATCACTTGGGCACTGACTGCCGCTGCAAACAGGACAAAAGCGAACTCACCGCCCTGTGCCATCAACAATGCTCGATCTAAGGCTTCAGTATGTGGGCTCTTGGTGACACGTGCCACGATGTAAATCATCAGGGCCTTGGCAAACATCATGGCTAAAACACCACTGATGATGAGCTTCCAGTTCTGTGCAACGACGGATAAATCCAGTGACATTCCAACACCGAGGAAGAAAAGTCCCAATAACAAACCGCGGAAGGGTTCGATATCTGCTTCGATTTGATGTCTAAAGGTCGATTCAGACAACAATACCCCTGCCAAGAAAGCACCCATTGCCATGGATAAGCCGCTGACTTGCATCAACAATGCTGCACCTAAAACAACCAGCAGCGCAGCAGCTGTCATCACCTCTCGTGCTTTTGCCGCAGCCAACAGTCTAAACAATGGATTTAATAACCAATATCCTGCGGCAATTAAGCCTGCAATCGCAATTAAGCCAATCCCGATACTTTCTAAACGAGTTGAGGTCGTCTCAACCACATGATTAGGTGCCATAAAGGCAACTATCGCCAGTAACGGTACAATCAATAAATCTTCGAATAATAAAATGGCGACAATCTTTTGGCCTTGCGGTTGAGCGATATCACCGCGATCTCCCAACAGCTGCATCACAATAGCTGTTGAGGTCAAGACAAAACCAGCCGCACCGATAAAGGCAACTTGCCAAGTAAAACCAAACAATAAGCCCACGCCAGTCAATGCCAAAGCACAGGCAACAATTTGCAAGGTGCCTAGTCCAAAGATTTCACGCCTTAAACTCCATAAATGTGAGGGCTGCATCTCCAAACCAATCACAAATAAGTACATTACGATCCCAAGTTCTGCAATGTGTAAGATCGAAGCCGAATCATGAAAAAATGCAAAACCAAATGGGCCAATAATCAGGCCTGCAATTAAATAACCAAGGACGGAACCCAAGCCAATACGTTTAAAAATTGGAACGGCAATTACAGCAGCGGCAAGCAAGACCACTGGCGCAATTAAACTGATTGAATGTGCTTCTGAACTCATACTGTTCTCATTGTTATCAAGCTGGCGTCATTTTATGTGAAACAATAGACATTTTATATATCATTAATGAGACAATGTATCCCAATGCCATGATATAGAAACGATTTCTAATGGCTTAATTAATCATATTTTTATCCCAAAATGCCTGTCGAATTTGCGGCATGGCATTCAGATGGTTAGTAATATGCTGCGCTTCTTCTGCATCAATTGACGTAGCAATTAAAGTGACTTCAATTTCTACCTCTTTGTCACCAAAAGGGGTTACTTCAATATCTTTGGCAGGATAATTATGGTGTTGCAAGGTTAAATTCAATTCATCCATCACCACCTTACTCTGACTACGGTCACAAATAATATAGATGACATGTAAAACCTCGGTATCGTCATCAATTGGACGACGATCAATGGCATGAACAATCGGTCTTAACAGCGTATTGGCTGCCAAGATAAAAGCCGTTGCCAGTATTGCTTCAATAATAAGATCTGAACCAGCAGATGCCCCCACAGCAGCTGAACACCACAAAGTTGCAGCCGTATTGAGTCCATGAATATTGCCTTCTTGACGCATAATTACACCCGCACCCAAGAAACCAATGCCTGAAACCACATAGGCAATTACACGGACAGCCCCTTCTGCACCGGTTAAATTGGTAGCAATATCGACAAAGATTGCAGCTCCAACAGCGACCAGTACATTAGTTCTCAATCCTGCCGTACGCTGTCGGTACTGACGCTCAAAACCAATTAATGCACCGAGAATAAAAGCAACGGACAGGCTGACCAACGTGTCAGCAATATTTGATAAATCAATATTTTGTAAAAACTTTAATTGCATCTTACACCTATTTATTTTCAATCATTTTAAGGGTGGCTAAAGTGAGTTTAAGGCAATTATGATGACGGCGTATAACTCAAACCAAGTCCAAACCAATGCTGTTTTAAACGATGTAGGCGATCGCCAAAGGAGGCTTCCAAAGTAAGGACGTTCGGAATCAAACTATATTGCAACGCTGTCTGGAAAAATGGCGCTTGGCGATCTTGATTATATGTTTCAACTGTTACACCGACATGCTCGGTCAGCGTATAGGTTGAAGCAATTCCCCAGCGAACGAGACGCTCATCGGCCCGTTGATAACCGAGATTGGTATCCAATGCTAAACGTTGATCTAAAAGCTGAAAACTGACAGGAACATTCAAAAACCAGTTTAAATCCCCATGATGAGCCACATCATTACGTGATAGCTGTAAACTACTGGCAACAGCCCAATCATTCTCCATTGGCTTTAAAATGCTTTTCGCTTGAACCGAAAAGCCATGAATCTGATCTTGATCTTTACTGGAGTGATAACCCAACGATACTTCTAAATTTTGATTGAGGTTACAAGCAGGTACGACTTGATAAGACCAAGTTCCGTCTTTGTTATAGCTATAAGTGCTTTCTAGCTGACACTGCTGCGCTGCTGTAATAGAGACATCATCGGTGTTGATGAGTGGACCCGCCTTACTCTTTTGAGTCAGCAATAATCCACATAAAATAAATACGTTAACAATAGCAAGCCATTGAATGGAAGCATGAAAAAACATAGGCTTCTCCCCATTTTAGGTGAGAAACTAAACAGGATGCAGTCAATACAATAAATTTTGTGGATACAGCAAAATTTTATAGGAGGGTTTAGATAATTTTTAACAAAAGCTATCTCATTGCAAGATGGCCGACCTAAATAGCTCACTTGCTCAGTATTCGCTTTGGCTTAATCCTTTATTAAACCCGAACCTCGAACAACTTCCCATTTAGGATCTCCGTGAATAAACTCAACGGCATTATAGGACATGCGAATTGATTCACAAGCCCTATCGTATGAACTTTTTATTACATGATAAAATTTTGCTCTAAATTAAAGCTCTCTTACCACAACAGTTTTTGCCATTTTGTCGTGCCAGCCTTGCTTCTTCGCATCAAAAGCGACCCAGATTAAACCAATAAAAAACACTAATGTTGCTGGGATATAACCAATGTAGCGAATGATAGCCTGCCCGACAGTCACATTTTCACCCGTTTTTTCATCCAGCACTTTTAATCGAAGTAAACGCTTACCCGGTGTTCCTGCAAATTTAATCCAGCAGAAAATATAAAAGACTGCGGCGAGAATTTGCCAAATCCAATCTGCCGTAGACATAAATTGGAATGATGAAAAACCATCAGAAGCGACTGTGGTATTGCCACCACCAAAAATCATGGTTAATGGAATCATGGCAACCATCACAATGATTGAATCAATAATCGCGGCACCGAAACGTATCCAGAAGCCCGCGTATGCGTATTGCTGAGACATATATTCCCCTCACTTTTTTATTTCTATAAATGAATTTCAGTAAATAATAACCTGTTGTTCCAATGATTTATATTGTGTTTTGTTTTAATTCTCGCTCAAAGAAATCCACAGTCCGCTGCCATACCACTTGTGCTTCTGGCAAACCTCGACTCACGCTACGAAAGCCATGTGGCATATTATAAGTATAAGCTTCAACCCGATCACCCAATTGCTTGATCAATTTATTACGCTTGGTTGCTGGGCAAAATGGATCTACGGTAGACCAATGACCCTGTAGAATGCGAACCTCATCCAGAGACTCTTTGTTTGGAACGCCAGCACCTTGAATCCCCAGAGAATGATGATAAACCACAGGCGCTAACATATCTTCGCGCTTCGCCATCTGGATCACATAGCCGCCCGTTAAACACTGACCTAACATGCCTAAACGACCATTGGATCGAGGATCTGCCTTTAAGGCATCGAGCAAGACATGAATTTCTTGATTGACTTCACTATCTGCAGCATTGATACGGCCAGCCTTACTCACCATGGCACGAATACAATATTTGACTGCACCACCACTAAATAAATTAGGCACATAGACCAAATAACCTCGATCTGCCAAGTCTTGAGCATCATCACGGTAAACATCGAGAATGCCGAATAACTCATGCAGCAATAATATGGCTGGTGCTTTTTCCGAGCTTGATGCAGGTGCATACACTTCAACTTCAATTTGACGTGTCGGTAATGTGATTGTTTTTATTTCCATTGCAGTCATCCGTTACATTCGAATGATTTCCATACTATTTCTGACAATATAAATTGTCAAATAAAAAAGGATGTCTGACGACATCCTTTTTCTATCCATTCAATCAGTAAATTAAATACTGAGTAAACTATTCAATGTTTCTGCTACATTTTTCGATTTTACTTTAGGTTGCAATGCCTTAAGTGCTTGTTGCACCTGACTACGTTGCGGTTCAGCCAAGGTGTACCAGCGTGATAGGACTTGTAATAATCGAGAACCTAAAATTGGGTTTTTCTCATCCAAATAAGCGGCAAGCTCAATGAAATGATCGACACCAAAGCCCCACGTATTGACTGGATTTGCCGCTAGCCCACCACTTACGGCACGGATACGGTTCGGCGTTCCCAAATCATAATCCGCATGTTTGGTCAGATACTCAATTGTTTCCGCTGTGGCACATGGATTCGATGCTTGGATGCTAAACCACTGATCTAAAGACAAGGCTTCATCTTTAAAACGGTCATAGAAATCTGCGAGTGCAGCCTGTGCTTGCGGTGCATCATTCCAGACTAGAACTCGTAATGCCCCTAAACGCTCAGACATATTGCCTGTTTGTTGATATTGGGTATAAGCCAAATCAAACACAGACTCATCACCTTGACGAGCCAACATATTCAGGGTGATATTCTTTAATGAACGTACGCCCATTGCCAAAGAGAACTCTTTTTGCTGGTCTGGATCTAAGGCCAAATAAGTGTCTTTCCAGAATGAACCTAAATCACGTGCTAAACGGTCTAGCACAGCTTCACGCTTCTCACGAATCAATTCAGGCTCATAGTCTTGATCAATACGACTGCCTAAATAGTTTTCACTTGGTACATCAAATAAACGCGATGCCAATAACGGATCTTTATTCACTAGGTCTGGCAAGGTATTTTTAATTGCCTGAATATAGGTATCCACCTTATGGTCTTCTAAAAGAATACGTTCCAATAAGGTTTGTGTCGCTTGCCATTGGTTAAAGCCATTGGTTTCGTGCTGAATCAAGAAGGCAAGATCATCATTGGAATAATCAAAGACTAAATTCACAGGGGCAGAGAAATTACGTAATAACGAAGCTACAGGTTGCTCAGTCACACCTGTAAATTCAATTGTTGATTCATCTTGATCAAATAAATACACGCCATCTTTGACCTCATTCACAAACAGATCAGTGCTGTGCAAGGTATATTGTTCACCTGTATTGGCATTAAATAATGCCAGAGCCACAGGAATTGGCACTGCCTTGAGGTTTGGATATTTTGGATGTGCTTTCAAGCTTTGTTTGAAGCTTAAACGATAAGTCTGTGCAGCAGCATCATATTCACCTTTAGCTTCTAACTTTGGTGTACCAGGTTGGTTATACCAAGTGAGGAAGTTAGATAGGTCAACACCTGAACCTGCACTCAATGCTGCCACCCAATCTTCAACCGTAACCGCTTGCCCATCATGACGCAGGAAATATTCATCTGTGCCTTTACGGTATTTCTCTTTACCCAATAATGTTGCCATCATACGGTTAATTTCAGCACCCTTCTCATATACTGTCGCGGTATAGAAGTTGTTGATTTCGACAAAATGGTCTGGACGAGGCGGATGCGATAATGGACCAGCATCTTCTGGGAATTGATGCGATTTTAATACAGCTACATCATCAATTCGTTGTACGGCTGCTGATTGTAAATCCTCAGAGAAAGACTGATCACGGAAAACCGTTAAGCCTTCTTTTAAACACAATTGGAACCAGTCACGACAGGTAATTCGGTTGCCTGTCCAGTTATGGAAATATTCATGAGCAATGACTGACTGTACTCGCATAATCGCAGCATCAGTGGTGTATTCCTCATCGGCAAGCACACATGAGGTATTAAAGATATTTAAACCTTTATTTTCCATTGCACCCATGTTGAACTGACTGACGGCGACAATCATGTAATTATCGAGATCGTAAGGACGACCATAGTGCTCTTCGTCCCAACGCATCGAATGCTTTAATGCTTCCATGGCGATGTGACATTTCGGAATATCTTTCTCGATTGCATAAATTTCTAAAGCAACATCACGACCTTCAGACGTGGTGTAACGATCTTTCAATACCGCCAAATCACCAATCACACAAGCAAATAAATAGCTTGGTTTCTTGGTCGGATCTTGCCAGATCGCAAAATGACGACCTTCACCAGCCTCACCTGTTTCCAATAAGTTACCGTTGGCGAGCAACACAGGATATTTCTTGTCGGCTTCTACACGCGTAGTAAATTCTGCGAGAACATCTGGACGATCTGGATAGAAGGTAATTTTACGGAAACCTTCGGGCTCATTCTGAGTCACGAATAAATCGCCCGCCTTATATAAACCTTCAAGCTGCGTATTTGACTCAGGGTGAATCACCACTTGAATTTGCAAAATGACCTGATCTGGTGCATCTGTGATCAGCAATTGCTCATCGTCTAAATCATATTGCGCTGCACTCAGGATTTGCCCATTCAATTGAATAGACTTTAATTCAAGATCACGCCCCAAAAGCACCAAAGCACCAGTCGTTTGACGTTTCATCACTAAGGTTGAGTCAACAATCGTATGATCATCATAGACTTGAATATCTAGGTTAATGGATTCAACCAAGAAAGATGGTTTTTGATAATCTTTGAGGTAAATGGTTTGATCTGCTTGTACGGGAGGTTGTGCCGCAATATTCATCAGTATTCCTTATCTTTCATCATGTCGTTTAGATGGTCTTGTTGGCAAGACTTCTTGATTAAAGTCATTCGGTTGCACAAATCATGCCTTATTTCGCCTAAATTCTTGTGACAAATCACTTTTGTCACAAGCATCAGTGAAACTCTATCAGATCATACGCCAACTTATAAAACCTGTCTTTACAGCTCGGTATCAGTTTTAATAATTTTATTGGGTTTACTATTCAGGTTTTCAAATTTGATCTGCAAATTGCCCGATCATTTAGACAAAATTACAACATCGTTTTCCAATCTTAAATAAAAAATACAGAACCAATTGCGTTCTATCGCGCAACTTACATTTTTTTCCTGAGTTTTACATTTTGTGCACGGTTATTGCTTAACCCTATATGCCAATCTAGGTAAATACAATAAAACAAGTGAGGGTTATGACGATGGAATTAAAAGCACACCTATATCGTTTAGAAAATATCAAAGCAATCCATGATCTGGCTAAAGCTGGCGTCGATCATCATGTAATTTCCGTTTTTTTAACAGCAGAAGGAATTGAACTGACAACCTTAGAAGTGACTAATATCGTGAATACCTATGATGCACTTGGCAAAGAAAAACTGCCGAGTAAAAAAGTCCAAGCACTTATTGCAGCCAAAAAAATCGGTCAGGAGGACGAAAACTTACCATGCCCTGTTTAATCACTTACTTTAACCCAAAAAAAACCTCGAAGCGAATTCGAGGTTTTTTTATTTTCGATTAAGGTGTTGCATTATCAGTACGTAACCAAACGACAGTACGACCCAATGCTGAAACGCCCATATATCCACGCATACGTAAACGTTTGCCTTCTCCAGTCACGACACCTTTGCCTTTATAGACACGGCCAGAAGTTGGTTCCAGAACGCGACCATCAATATATGAATCCGGTTTATTCGGATCTTCTTTAAAGCCTGATAAAATTTCCAGCCCAAGGATCGGTTTATTGGTGTTCGGTGCTGCACATTTGGTGCAATTCGTCAGCGCAATACCATGAGAGTTTGGATAACGATAAACAATCTTTCCATGATAACGGCCGTCATTTCCTTTACGGATTTCTACGATTGAGAGTTGTTCACCAGTACGTTCTTCAATAATTTTCCAGTAGCCTTCAATAGAAGCTGCGAAAGTCGTTGCGCTTGCACAAGCAAGAGTGAGCCCCATGATTCCGTTCATGAGCATACGATTTAGCATATTAACCCCGTCTTAAAAAAGTAACCTATTCATCTTTATAGGTTTAATGCACGGAAATTATCACACTTTTACCCAAGTTACACTGTACGCTAGCGTTCATTTGTATAAGAAATAGCTGATCTAACCGCTCAATCTGACACCAATATATGTATTCTTTAGTACAAATAAAAAAGCCCAAACGAGTCGTTTAGGCTTTCTAAAAAAACAACTATTATTTAAGGATTGGCACTATCGGTACGAATCCAGACTTGAGTACGCCCCAAGGCCGAAATTCCCATATAACCACGCATACGCAGACGTTTTCCATCCGAACTCAGTTGTGCTTTTCCTTTATAGATATTGCCTGTTTTAGGCTCGAGCACTCGACCATCAATATATTGATTTGGATTCTTCGGATCTTCTTTCAATCCCCACGCAATTTGTAGTCCTTGAATCGGTTTATTTTTAAAAGGTTCAGGACATTTCACACAATTGGTGAGTACCGTCCCGCCACCTAAAACGGGATAACGATATACGATAGTCCCAGTGTAGGTATTATCTGGTTTTTTCTTAATTTCTACGATTGACAGTTGCTCGCCTGTACGATCATCAATACTTTTCCAAAATCCTTCAGGAGTTGAAGCAAAGCTCGTTGTGGTGAATACAACCAAAGAGATGCCCATGATTCCTTTCATGAGTGAGTTTTTTTGCATAATTCGCTCCGTAATGCAAAATTGATCCGTCTATCACTTCATTTTTATGCGAATGTATAGAAACAGTCAACACAACCAAAGCATATTTAATTGCTTAAAATCAAACAAAATTTTAAGCAATTCACATAATTAAAAATAAATGATTAGGGATTGGCACTGTCCTTGCGAATCCACACCACAGTACGGCCCAAAGCAGAAATTCCGACATAACCACGCATATGCAAACGCTTTCCATCAGCCGTTAAACGTGCTTTACCTTTATAAACTTTACCGGTTTTGCTTTCGACAATCCGCCCATTGATAAAGTTATCTGGTTTTTTCGGGTCCTCAATCAGCCCTGTTAACACTTCTAAGCCTAAACGCGGCTTCCCTGTATATGGCGGCGGGCAATTCACACAATGTGTGACCACGACACCTTGTGAATTAGGATAAATATAAACAATTTTGCCACGATAGGTATTGTCAGGGGCTTTTCTTATTTCAATGATGGTCAGTTGTTCTCCGGTTCGATCATCAATACTTCGCCAATACCCTTCGATTGAGTCTGCGTATGTGAAAATACTGCCCAAACACATCATTACGCCAATAACAGTTTGTATCCAAATCCGATTATTCATGTTTTCCCCTTTGCTTTTACTTTGTTCAATTCATATTGAGTTATGATTCTAATTGGCGCAGAAATTTACCATAATTTAAAAAAAGCAAAGTTGTAGGATTATCTTTTTATATAAAATTCAGTCAATTAAGTCTCATTTTAGTCTTAATTTTTATCTGTATATAATCTTTGCATCACTCCTTGGATTCAGCATGTATAATTCTCTATTTAAAGGTTATAGGCTTAATATCAATGGATTTACAGATTCTACAAAAACAGTTAGATGAAAGTAGCCATTGCCCACTGTGCCACGCCTCTATGTTTTGGGTCGAAGCCGAACAATTCAGCCAAGAATTTCAGTTTCATGAATGCAGCCATTGCCAGCACCGTGTTTTTAGAAGTGATAGCAAGCTGAATTGTCACTGTGCTCAGTGTACGGCGCAACGGAAAAAACAGACCCAACAAACAATTTTACAAGAACAACGCAAATATAAAATCAAAGACGAAGTGATTTATAGTCTGAATCAACTTAGTTTTTTACATAAATTATTCTTATTGAGCCTTTTAGATAGCTATGCACGTGAGGATGTACAGCATGATGAACTGATTCATTGGCAGAATATTAAATATCGCGAATTTACTCCCAATTACTTATTTCAGAATCATTTAGTTCAAGAATTAATTAAAT
The DNA here is from genome assembly GCF_000369845.1 of Acinetobacter higginsii. Taxonomy (NCBI): domain Bacteria; kingdom Pseudomonadati; phylum Pseudomonadota; class Gammaproteobacteria; order Moraxellales; family Moraxellaceae; genus Acinetobacter; species Acinetobacter higginsii. Next base: position 461,142 of record NZ_KB850214.1, read on the forward strand.
TAGGCGTGTTTAAGCCAAAAGATCCGAGCTTAGAAACTGAGCATTTCTATCTCAACATCCGACTAGATGGCTATTCCGACCCTAGCTTGTTTAGTGTAACTCAGCAATTACGCCACTGGTTCTATGAGAACTTGAGTCAAGGTATTCCATTTAAAAGCACCGATGAAGTCAAAGATGCATTGTATCTCGTGCTCTATCAAGAAATTGTGCAGTTTATGCAGTTCTATTGTCGGACTTGGGGCATTCAAATTGCAGGTAATCGACCATTTCAAGCCTTTTGCTACCGCTTAATGGAAGGTCTCGCCGTGGGGCAGATTTTTTACCTAATCCAAACCGCTTTAGAATATTTACATAAACAAAATGCGTTGCAACCCAGAAATGATAAATTTATCAATACCAGTTTGCTCAAAAAGACTTTGGAACAATATCGTGAACGTGCTTTGACCGAGCGTTGGGAAACCACGACCTTACCAAGACCGTACATGATTCCATTTAGTAAAATGAGTGAAGTACTGCTGTTTAAATTTTTGGGTTACGACGAGAGTATATTTATTCAGCCTGTCTGGAAGTCTTGGCGAAAAATAGAACCTCGCTTAAGTTTTTACTCGGTTAAACGTTGTATGTATTGCGGCTCAAATGACTTGATCGTGGATTATGATGCGACAGATTATGTGTCATTGATTTGTCGCCGATGTAAACATCAAGATCATTATTTCACTCGTTAATAAAGACTTTATTCTGGATATCACATGTTACAAAAACAACAACTCATTGATCAAGTTATCGATGCTTGGCGTGCATTGCAGCAACAAACACCTTTAGTGCAATGTATGACCAATAGCGTTGCCAATAATTATGTGGCGAATATCTTGCTTGCAGCAGGTGCCTCACCTGCCATGATTGATAATCCTTTTGAAGCCGAAGATTTCACCAAAATCAGTGCTGCCTTAAGTATCAATGTCGGAACACCAACCACAGAACAAACCCAAGCGATGTTGATTTCAGCTCAAACTGCGCAACAACATCAAGTGCCGTGGGTACTTGATCCTGTCGGTTATGGGGCAGTGTTAAAGTGGCGTAGTGAAACAGTCGATCAACTGTTAAGGTTCCAGCCGAGTATCATTCGTGGCAATGCCTCTGAGATCAGTACCTTAGCAGGCAGCCAAACTCAGTCTAAAGGTGTAGACAGCACTTTAAATAGTCATGAGGTTTATGCACAGGCGAAAAGCCTCTTGCAACATACTGAATGTATTGCAATTTCAGGTGAATCAGACTTTATTATCTCGAAACAGCTCAATGCTGTGATTCAAGTCAATGGGGGCTGTTATTTACAACCTAAAATTACAGCAACAGGTTGTGCCCTAGGTGCCTTAACCGCAGCCTATCATGCGGTCAGTACCCCAAGCATTGCTGCACTCGCCTCACATATTCATTTTGCCATTGCGGGTAAGCTTGCCTATGACCATGCACAAACGGTAGGCAGTTTTAATGTGGCATTTTTGGATTATGTGCATATGCTAGATGACAATTTAATTCAGCAATATGTTGATATTGAAATCATTTAAGTTTTTTTATGCAGTAAAAATGCTGTACTTATGTTTCATAAAAAACATATCAAAAGATGTGTTTTTTATGATCAAGCTCAATTACAGCAATATGCTGATTTGCTTTGCTCATCTAAAAATTGATCACTTTCTCATAATGTGCTGGATTAAGTCGAATCATCAATCCTGCAACAATCACCACCATACATAAATGCCAGATCCATCCTGCAGCATAAGTCCCTGTCATGTCATGCAATACTGCAACCCACCAAGGCGCAATCGCAGCCAGTAAAAATCCTCCACCTTGCATCAAGGCTGAAAGTTGTCCCGCATGGGCAGCATCAGGCAAATGGTCGAGTACCACAATCATCAACAAAGCAAAGCATCCGCCTAAACCCGCTCCAACCGTGATTGCCCAGAGGTAAGGCAAAGCATCTGCAAAAAAAGCCAAGCCTGAAAAACCAATCAGTTGCAAGATTAGAGTTAATCCCACCCAGATTCGACGATCTCGCTGTTTTCGGGATAAATAAGGTAACAGCAATGCTGCCCCTGCTTGACTCAGGGTTAGCAAAGCCATCAGATTGCCACTGGCTGTTGCAGTCCAACCTTGTGCTTGAAAAGCAGGTGCAAGCCAAGCCACAATCGAGCTATAGCCGCCATTGATTAAACCAAAACAGCAGATCAGCAACCATGTTCTTGGCTGATTGAGCAGCCGCATCACCGAAGGCATTTTTTTATGCTGCTGTGCGGTCTGAGTCAACACACACCTTGCAAAGATCAACGCCAGCAATGCAGGTAATACAAAAACAGCCAGCCCGATTTTCCAGTCACCGCTACTGCTTGTCACCACGGGGGCAAGCAATGCTCCAAGCGCTCCACCACCCATTAACGTGGCTGAATAAAGCCCCATCATCGGACTCAGATGATCATGGAACTCTCTTTTAATCAGACTCGGGAACGCTGCTTGAATCATGGCAACGCCAAAGCCAATCACGGCAGCGGTAAAGATTAAAGCCCAACCATGTACCGTAAAAAAGCGTAAACCACAGCCCACGCAGATCATCAGCAATGCGCCAACAATCGTACGACGCTCACCAAACAGGTTTTGCAGAACTGGGCCAACAAAGGCGATTAGTCCCATCAATAACATCGGTACCAGGGTTAATAGCGCAATGCCTTGTAGGCTCAAACCGGTAGTGGCACGAATCTGATTGGCAACCGGCCCAACACTGGTCATAAATGGCCGAAGATTCAATCCAACCAAAGCAACGGTGATAATCAATAATGATCGATGCTTGATCGCGCTCATGGTTTTAACCATATATCAATCATGAGATAGACATCCAATAGCCGTACAAATCAGGCTTGGCTTCAATTCTTATAGGAACATAGCGGATCATCATCGACTGCTCAGCAAAGGGTTTTGCCAAATCCGCATAAATAGCCGCTGTGGATAAGCCATATGCCTCCGCATCATCATTGGAATGTGCATACGTTACACGGTTAATCCCTGCCATACGCATGGCTGCCATGCACATTGGACAAGGCTGCCCGCTGGCAAATACAGCACAGCCCTCTAGGTTGGCTGTCCCCAATTGTTGGCTTGCTGCACGTATTGCCAAGAGTTCTGCATGCGCGGTTGGATCATTGCTTTTCAGTATTTCATTTACACCTGACGCAATCACTTGGCCATCTTTCACCAAGACCGCACCAAAAGGTCGTCCACCTTGCTCACAGTTTTGATACGCCAGTTCAATCGCCTGACGCAAAAAATCATGATCCTGCTGCATTTTAATGCTCCAATAACGTTGCTTTTGCGCCTGCACGCAATAAAGCTTTTTCAATAGCGGTATAGCCACGTGCATGGGCATGCTCAAGCGGCGTAATTCCATCGCCATCAGCAATATTGACATTGGCTCCTGCTGTGATGAGTAAATCGACAATCTGTTGATACGGCTGAGTACCATTACCTAACATGATCGCTTCCAACAACGCTGTCCAGCCTAAGTTATTGATGTGATCGACATCCACACCTGCCTCAATCAGTGTCCGTACAGTATCGACATGACCTCGTTCAGCTGCAGGAATCAAGGCTGTGCCACCATAGCGGTTGGTACTTTTCAAATCCGCACCGTGCTTTAAGGTCAGTTTTAATATTTTTAAATAGCCACGTGCGCCCGCATAAAGATAAGGACTGTCCTGAATACGATCTTTGGCATTGACATCGGCTCCAGCATCGATCAGGACTTGTGCAGCATCGACATTATTGGCACGTGTTGCAATCATTAAAGCGGTTGAGCCTGATGCATCACGTACATCAATCTGAATGGGTTGAGCGAGCAACTGCTGGATTTGTGCAACATTATTGCGTGCAGCCGCAGTATGTAAGGCGCCGTCTGGCATAGCATCTCCTGAAGTTGCGTGGCTACATGCGGTCAAAGCCAGCGCACATACAGCCGACAGAAATGATTTGTGCATAAAGCCCTCCATGAATCAGCCCAAATTAGTAAATCAAAAATAAGATCTAAGCTTAGGATAATCAGCTTTATTACTATTTAAAAATTAAATTATTTAATCCAATGTATTAAGATTATGAATATAAAATTCAAAGTATCATTTTCAACACTGGTCTTCTGAGTAACTCGCTATGTTTGATCCACGCTTGCTCCGCGCCTTTGTCAATATCTTTGAAGCTGGTAGCTTTACCTTAGCTGCCGAGCGCTTGCATATGACTCAATCCACGGTCAGCCAACAACTGGCCCGACTAGAGGAATCTGTGGGCAAGAGCTTGATTGATCGCAATAGTCGTCCCTTACAACTCACAAGCTCAGGTGAATATTTGATTAGCTATGCACGGCGAATTTTAGCCCTGCAACAAGAAGCCCAGATGATTTTGGGTGATCCATCAGGCACGATTCCCATTCGAATTGGTTTGCCTGAAGATATTATGAATAGCGATATGGCTTTGGCCTTAAGTGCCTTTAGCAAACAATACCGTACAGTTCGGCTAGATGTGACTGCTGGACTCAGTCGTGATCTCATGGAACGTTACCGCAATGGGCAACTTGATATTGTGATCGTCAAAGAAACAGCAGCCAGTTCAGATCATCACGCCAGCTTCCCCGAGGAAATGGCCTGGTTTGAAAGTATCGATCATGGTGGAGAATGGTCTGATCCCCTGCCATTGGTGACTTTCCCACAAGGTGGACTCTATCGAGATGAGATGTTTGAAGCGATTGAACGTAACCGCCAACATGGCTATATCGCCTTTACCAGCAACAGTTTGGCCAGTGTATTGGTCGGGGTTGAAACAGGTCTCGGTTTATCACTTTTGCCAGTCACCACCACCACAGGTCATCGGGTACGGGAATATCTACCCTTGGGTAAGGCGCAAGCCATGACCGTTTCCATCTATGCTTGGGATAAAGAAGGACTGGTCGCCAATCTATTGCAGCAGATGACCACGGTGCTGCAACATCGTTTTGAACAAAGTAAAGCCAAATGATTGAACTGCAATACTCCCTTTAACCCTCGAATTAAGCGTCTTTAAGTGCCAAGTCATATGCTGCATGTGCCAAAAATATATGGCATGGCACAAGAAGTTAAATTCCATGCTCTACTGTCAAGACTGTGCCCATAACGCTGATTACTATCGATTGAAATCAACCTCTTTGATAAGTAGCTCAGCATGGCAAAACAGACAGAAAAACGATACAGCCAGTATTGTCGTAATAATCTGATTTTTAATGTGATTGATTCGGGTCCAATCGATGGAAATCCGGTTATTCTTTTGCATGGTTTTCCTGAAACCGCACACAGTTGGCAAGCCACCAGTACGATTCTCAATCAGCAGAATTTTCGAACCTTTGCCATTGAACAACGTGGCTACAGCTTAGCAGCTTCTCCCCAAGGTCGTTTTCAGTATGCAATTACAGAGTTAGTTGCAGATGTAAAAAGCTTGATTGATCTGCTTGGACAACCTGTGTATGTGATTGGTCATGATTGGGGCTCCATTGTGGCCTGTGAATTGGCCCAGCAATACCCCAATCTAGTCAAGCATCTCACGTTGGTCTCGGTTCCACATACAGGTGCATTCCTGAAATCCATGCTCAGCAGTACGCAAATTTTCACCTCGTACTATATTGGCTTTTTCCAGCTGCCCTTGATTCCTGAATTGCTCTTTAAAAGAGCCAAATCACTCAGTCATATATTGCTAAAAAACTCAGGCATGAATGCTGAACAAATCAAGGACTTTCAGCAACATTTCATTCAAGAAAACCGGATCGGCACCGCCATTAACTGGTATCGCAGTATGCCATTGGCTCCAATTCGCTCGACCTTTAAAAAAGTAAAAGTACCCACCCTGTTTATCTGGGGAAATCAGGATATTGCGATTGGCAAGAAAAGTGCTCAGCTCAACAAACAGTTTTTTACTGGCGTATATCAAGAGATTTATCTGGATGCCACACATTGGATTCCTGTCCAGAATGCCGAGCAACTGAGCCAGTCTTTTATCAATGCCGTGAATGGAGGAGAAGCAAATGCATCCTAAACAACGACTGGAAAATCATTATCTTGAGCAACGCCGTGTGCAATTTGATTTTAGCCATACGCCTGAACACTGGATTTATGACAACCCCTTTGCAACCCATTTAATCAATGCCGTGCATTTGATTTTACCTGTGGGTGAACTCTGGATGTGTCGCTCCTTTAATGAAGCACTGCCCTATGTCACGGACGAAAAGCTGCGCGCTGATGTAAAAGGATTTGTCCACCAAGAAGCGCACCATGCCTCTGCCCATAAAGTCGCGCAAGACTATTTAAGACATTATGGCTATGAGATTGATGACTTTATTGCTAGCTTAGATACCATATCAAAGCAACTGAATACAGCCCCTTTAGGCTTGGCATTACCACAAAATCTGGCTTATCGTTGGTTAACCATCCGCGTGGGTATCGCCGCTGCGGTTGAACACTTCACCACCATGTTAGGCACATGGTGCCTCGATGACCAACCATGGCAAAATAAAACTGCTGACCAAATGATGTCTGATTTAATGACATGGCATTTGGCAGAAGAAGTTGAGCATCGAAGTGTGGCTTTTGATCTGTATATGCATTTATGCGGCGAGGAAAATAAAACCTTTGCCTACTTACAACGCCAAATGATTATGTTGGCGGTTGCGCCAGGATTTACCTTTGCCATCTATCAATGCTTTAAGAAACTGGCCCAACAAGATGCTCAAGCCAAACGCTATCAGAACTATGGTCTGCTCCGTTCTTTAGCTCAAACCGCAATCGAAAATGCCCGCAGCCAACAAGTGCCGAGCTTTTTCTCGATGATCTTTAGCTTAAGACATTGGCTGAAACCAGGCTATCATCCATTTTATGAAGGCGATACCTTTAAAGCATTACAGGTCATCGATAACTCCCCCGCGGTTAAAGCCTTAACCCAACTTCGGGTTTGCTAAGCCACTCAATACTCCTTTCCTCTTTTAGGCACATGATGTGCCTTTTTTTGTGTTTAATTAAAGGTAGATATAAAAAAGCCTTATACAAATAAGGCTCCTTTGCTTTTAACGGTGGAAGCTATAACTATAGCTATCGAATTCCGCCATATCGTTTTTCATATATTGCATGGTCCATGGATAATTCACCACATTCACTTGCTGCGCATCCAAATAATAACTTGCACATCCGCCTTGCTTAAACACCGAGGCATTCAACTTGTTTTGCAGTTGTTGATTATATTGAGTATCGGCAAAAGTAGAAATTTCAAAGCTGCTTAAATGATGGTCCAATACAAAACGTATCGCTTTCACGGCATAATCAATCTGGTTTTCAACAGCACTGATTAAGGAGTTATAGCTAATACTATTGGGGCCGAGCAACATAAAGGCATTGGGCAGGTCTTTCACCACACAGCCTTTATAGGCTTGTACTGTATTGATTTCCCAAACATCATCCAGCAACACGCCCGTTTTGGTCATAATCCGTTTGGCAATCGGTGGTTTGGCTACCTCAAAACCTGTACTCCAAACAATAATATCCAAGGGAATTTCTTGACCATTGACAAGGATACCTTTTGCAGTAACTTCCTTCACGCCTTGATCAATCAATTCCACATTTTTGGCTGCCAATGCAGGATAATAAGTATTTGAAAATAAAATCCGCTTGCAGCCCAATGTAAATTTGGGTCTGACTTTCTCTCGTAATGTTGGATCTTGAATCTGGTAATGCATCCAGTGAATCAAGCCCTTACCTAAAGCCTCCAAGGTTTTTGGTTGATTGACACTGGAACTGAACATATCCATGGAGACACTGGTCAATTTACGGATGGAATTCAGGGTAAATGGTACTTTTTGCTGTGCATTTTTGGAGGTATTGTTAATGACCATATTGGGCTTTGGAATTACCCATGGTGCCGTTCGTTGAAATACATACAGTTGCTTCACAATGGGTTGAATCGCCGGAATAATCTGTATTGCAGATGCACCTGTACCAATCACGGCAACACGCTTGTTACTCAGATCAACTGAATGATCCCACTGTGCAGAATGGAAAATATGTCCTTGAAAATGATCTAAACCAATCACATCAGGTGTGGTGGGTTCACTTAGAGGACCTGTGGCAAAAAAGATAAATTTTGCCTTATATCTTCCGTTGCTGGTTTCAATTAGCCAAGCTTGTTGCTGCTGTGACCAAGCAGCTTGACGTAGCTCGGTATTGAATAAAATATGCTGATCCATGTTAAAGCGTCTTGCGACATCTTTAATATACTGCTGTATCTCTTTTTGTTTCGCGAAAATATGACTCCAGTTCGGATTCGGTGCGAATGAATAGGAATAAATCGAAGATGGCACATCACATTCACAACCCGGATAGGTATTTTCCCGCCAGACCCCACCTACTTCATTTGATTTTTCCAGAATAATAAAGTTATTGATATTTTGCTGTTTCAGCTTAATTCCAGCAGCAATTCCAGAAAAGCCGGCCCCGATAATCACCACATCAAACTGATGATTATTTACGACCACATCCTGCTTTAAATCTGACATTTTCCACTCCCAAATATAAAAATCGTGTCAGTTCAACCCATTCATAAATCGACAAATTTATGAACAGCGCTATCTGTGGAAAATAGTTTGATTGTGCAATAAAGACTTGACCGTCAATGCCAGATTAAAATAATCAAAGTCAAATGCATAAAGCATCAAAATAAATCAAATCTAATTGATGATTCATTCGACAGTTTGGGTACTAAATACTGCTATTCTGTCCTTTGATGATAAATAGGCTTGGATTTGAATCCGTTAAGATAAATACCGCAATCAGTGAGGATGATTGGCTGATTGATCGGGATAGAGTTAAAGGATGTGACTTCAAGACGAGCAGTGTAACTATGACTGAAATTCCAAGTATTCCATCGGTTCTGTTAGAGCTCATTGCAAAGTATCTACAACAAAACAATATTTCAAATTTGCAGTTAGATGAGCTCAGTAAACAGTATGCACATCAGGCCCGAATGCCATTACACAAATGGTGGAATTTACTCGAACAGATTTATCAACAACACCCCACCCCTGTGTTGGGACATTTTATTGGTGAGTTGGCCGAACCGCATCATATTCATATTTTAGGTTACTTGGCGCTTTCTAGTCCAAATCTGATTGGCTTTCTGAATTGTTTCAGAAACTTCCAGCCGCTGTTGCAAAATTCAGCCTCATTCTCCATTGTACAAAAGGAAGATCGCTTTTGTATGTGCTGGACGCCCGTGGTGCATAAGAACTCGCAACTCTCCAATGAGGTTCTTCTTTCAGGTGTGTTGAGTACCATCCGTAAGATCTTGCAACAACCTGAGATTTGTCCCTTAAAAATTGAATTTTCTGCCACTGCACCTGTTGATATCACCCCTTATGCCGAGGTATATGGCTGTCCCGTCAGTTTCGATTCAGATGTATTAAGACTATGGTTGCCGCTTGAAATTCTGCATCTGCCGATCCCAAGTCGTGATCCACATTTAAAAAAACTGCTAGACCAACAAGCAGAAGCCCTGCTCAAAAGTATTCCCAATCCAGATACCTTCTTGAAGGACTTGCAGTTGCTGATTGTGAATATGCTTAAAATCGGCGAACCTTCGGCGGAGAATATTGCCAAACAGATGAACCTGTCGCTAAGAAGCTTTTATCGTAAACTCAGTGGCTATAATTTACAGTACAGTGATCTGGTCAAAAGCATTCGCTTAGAACTGGCAAAAACCTACCTGACCAAGTCAGCACTCTCACTCACAGAAATCGCATTATTGCTGGGTTATGCCGAACAAAGTGCCTTTAGCCGTGCCTTTAAACAATGGGAAAATATCTCTCCTTCTGAATATCGAAAAAATCACCTTGCTTAAAACCTCTCAAAATAAAAAGAGTGAATCATAGAAATGACTCACTCTAACCACTGATTCATCGGAAGGTTTAGAAACTAAAGCCAATATTGAGATTGATGCGGTATAACCACTGGTCGCTATACGGCGAAACAGTGGAACTAAAACCCGTGGCATTGGAAGCCCCACCAATAATATTGGCATTTTTACCCCAAGTATAATCTGCCCACACCATAAACGGCGAAGCAATAAACATCATCCCTGTGGTATTCATTTGTGAAGCCGACCAGTCATCACGTTTCTTGTCCATATAACTATAATCATTATAGAAACGGATGGCTTTGAGTTTGCCCATGTCCTGCACAGGCAAGGTATAAGCTAGGTTTAAACTGGCCACGGTGGCTTCTGACGCAATGAAATAGGCAGGGGTAAAGCCATTATTACCCATCAAAGTCACATCATTACTCACCCCATCTGGATTTTTGGCATCATATTGATAATGAATCACAGAGCTTTGTAAATTAAAGCGTTTATAATTATTATCGCTATGTAGACCGACCGCATAATACTGACCATTCTTATCAGTGGCTTTATTATGCAATTGCGCAATAGCACCCGACACACCAAATTCTTGCTTACCGAATTCGGTTTCTAGCTTACGTACAATGCGTGTATTCAATTGATGGCGCTTTTCATTTTGATAGGCTTTTTGGGTTGGAAAGGCATTCTCGGCCAAATCATCATAGGTGGCACTTTCAGGTGAATAACGCAGACTGGTCTCCAGCATTTGTGGATAATAGCCCAGTTTGATATCCCAATCCTTGTTATTAAAATTCCAGTTCAAACCCGGTGCAATGTTGTTGCCGTAGCCCAAGAAAAATGGAATATGATAGGTCCAGCCATTTTGCGGATAAGGATAAATTGCAAAAGGTTTATACACCAGCCCGGCTTCAATACTATTATTTTGATCAAGCTTATAGCCGACATAAGCTTTCTCAATCGAACGTTTCTCTTGATCTTGGAATAAATAACTAGCATTGAAATAGGCATCGTCAAATTTGCCTTTTAGGTCGACCCTGAAAATATCAAAATACAGCTTTCCAAAACCGCCATTGGGTCCTTCCCAATTTTCATAGCGTTGGTTGAGTCGAACCAGACCACCGACTTGTACTGAATCCGTTCCGTCTTCACTTTTCCATTCTAGCGCTGAGCTTTGTGCAAAAACATGGGATGTGGTCCCCAAATAAAATGCAGCACATAGCATGGCTATAGAGGTCTTTTTCATCTCTTGATTCCTTGGTTTTTGTTCCAACGATCCTGTTGGCTAGCTTTTTTGTTTTACCTATGAAACATAGTTTTTATCGCTTTATGAGCAAAAAAATTTGCCCATAAAACGGTCTTCACATCAGCACGGGCTGCCAATGCTCAGTGGGATTAGTACAATTTTTTCTGTGGTGGCCCTGCGAAGTTCAATGGCCCAATTGAATGCATGTCCAGTTCAATCACGCTTGGCCCTTGAAATGCAACGGCTTCCTGAATCACGCTCTTGAATTCATCAGCACTACCCACTTTCCAGCTTTTCACCCCCATGGCTTCACCTAAAACTTTATAGTCTGGGGTATGCAATTCATTGAAATACTGACGACCACCAAAGTAATTCTTTTGGATGCCACGCATCACGCCATAGCCACCATCATTCATGATCATCAGCACCATATTGGTATTTTCTTGCGCCATGGTTGCAATTTCGCCGATGCCTAGCATCAAACCACCATCACCAACCAAGCCAATGACTTTCTTGTCAGGATTGGCAATCGACGCACCAATTGCCGTTGCCAGACCTAGACCAATGGCACCTGCTAGAGAATGAATATTTTGATTCGGTGCTTGTACCGGGAATAAACGACTGCCCCAAGTACTGCCGGACATGGTAATGTCGCGCACAAAAATACCGTCTTGTGGTAATGCGGCACGTAAGTGATCACAGATTAAAGCGTACTGATCTAACTGAGTACGTAGCGCATCGATTGCTGCCTGTTTTGCCTTCACCACAGCAGCATCATAATCTGCATCGACTTTTGAGATACCTTGTAAGCCCGTCAATACACGTTGTAATACATCTTTGGCGTCGCCACAGATGAAGTTACGAACTTTGTAATTACGTTGTTGTGCCACAGGATTGGCGTCAATCTGGATAATATTGTCAGGGAACTGCACCGAATAGGTTTTGGTTTCATTACTACGTAAACGCGAACCCACCACTACCAATAGATCAGCCTCTTTAAGTAACTGCTCAACGCCAGCCGAGTTATGGAATGCACCTAAGCTACGCGGATGATCATCTGCCAACACGCCACGCGCATGTGTTGATGACACCACAGGAATACCAAGATCAGCAATCGCTTTGACTTCCGCAATGCTATTCAACGTACCGCCACCGATCCAAAGCACGGGGCGTTTGGCTTTTTTCAGTTCTTCAACGATTAAATCGACTTCGACCTGTTCAGCCTGTGGCAATTCAAGGGCTTTTACTGGGCCTAAATTTAGCGGTAAATCAATTTCTGCTGCTTGTACATCAATCGGTAATTCAACACTGACTGGCCCCATCGGTACCGTCGTAGCTACACGAATCGCTTCACGAATCACACCCACCGCATTGTCAGGACTAGTGATACGGAAAGCAGCTTTGCTTGATGCACGTAAAAAAGTCAGCTGATCTTTGGTTTCATGAATAAAACTGGCATCACGATCTAAATATTCACGCTCCACCTGCCCAGTCAAGTGTAAAACAGGACTGCCTGCATTCATTGCTTCGATCAGTGAACCGACTGCATTACCTGCACCCGCGCCCGTACTGGTGAGCGCCACACCGAGTCCTTTAAAACGGGAGTGGCCATCTGCCATCGTCACCGCGCCCGCTTCACCACGTGCCGCCACAAAACGGATTTTTTCACGGCGACCCACTGCATCGGCAATCGGTAAGTTATGGATCGAGATCACCCCATACATACTGTCAACTTGATGTGCTTCTAAAACACGGGCGATGGCTTCGCCGACATTTACACGTTCTGTCATTGCTATATTCCTCAAAAACTGTTCATTCCATGAATGTATTAATTCGCCCAAGGATTTGGCTGCTCGCTTAATCCCATATAAATGCTTTTTTGTTGCATGTAAGACAAAATACCTAAACGACCTTTTTCCCGCCCGATTCCACTTTCTTTAAAACCGCCAAACGGCGCAGAAATCGAGAATTTCTTATAGGTATTAATCCAGACCGTACCGACTTCTAAAGCACGGGCAATTTGCCATGCCTTACGATAGTTTTCAGTCCAGATGCCTGCGGCAAGACCAAAACAACTGTCATTGGCTTGTGCAAGCAAATCTTGTTCATCGTCATATTTCATCACCACCAGCACAGGGCCGAAAATCTCTTCCTGACAGGTTTGTGCTGAATTGCTTAAACCAGTGATGATGGTGGGTAAGTAATAACTGCCTTTGGCAAACTCACCTTCGGTTAAGGCATGACCACCCACAAGGACTTGACCACCTTCTTGTTTCGCGAGCTGTACATAGGCATCGACAGAAGCCAAATGTTTCGGATTAATCAAAGAACCGAGATGTACACCCGCCGTTTCAGGATGTCCAACACGTAAGCCTTTGGTGATCTCAACCAGACGACTGAGAAATTGATCATAGATGCTGCTGTGTACAAACAGACGCGAACCCGCAATACAAGCTTGTCCTGCTGAACTAAAGATACCGTAAGCCACGCCTTTGGCTGCCAGTTCAATATCTGCATCAGGCAACACAATCGTTGGTGATTTCCCACCCAGCTCCAACGATGTGGTGATCAGTTTATCGGCTGCTAAATGTGCCAAATGACGACCAGTGGTGGTTCCGCCCGTAAATGAAATCTTACGCACCAAAGGATGCTTCACAATCGCATCACCAATCACCGAACCACGTCCGACCAACACACTGAGTAAACCTTTTGGTAGACCTGCTTCTTCAAAGATTTTGGCTAACTCCAATGCGATCAAAGAAGTCACTTCCGCAGGTTTTAGAATCACCGCATTACCGCCCGCAAGCGCTGGTGCCAATTTCTGTACTTCACTGGCAATCGGTGAGTTCCACGGGGTAATTGCAGCGACCACGCCCACAGGTTCATGCACACTCATGGTCATAAAATCTGCGGCACGTTGCGTGGTCAACTCATCATTCAAGGTTTCACAGGCTGCTGCCACATAACGCGCTGTTGCCGCTGCACTTAGGGTCAAGGCACGGGTTTCAGCCAATGGCTTGCCATTATCACGGGTTTGCAACTTTGAAAGTTCATCGACACGCGCTTCAATAATGTCTGCCACTTTATATAAAATACGGGCACGTTCATGCGGCATGCTGTTGCGCCACTCGGCTTTACGCCAAGCCGCATCTGCCTTTTCAATGGCTTCATTGACATCATCTAAACTCGCCGTTGAAATTTCAGCATTCACCGATTGATCTGCTGGAAATACACTTTGAATCGTACTGCCTTTACCTAATCGCCATTCACCAGCGATATAAATTTCCTTGATCATGTCACATCCTTTTAAATCTGAATTGCTTCAACACTATTGCGGCAAGCACGAATCACACTTAATGCAGCCAAGGTTGAGGTTTTGGGATTACTCGCCAATGGCACACCGACCAATTCAATAGTCATTTCACCGAATACACCTTCTGCCACAATGGTGTGCTTGTTCTTGTTGATGCTCGGATCAACCGTCAGCTCAACCATAGTTTCATCCATACCCAATCCTGCCAGTGCAATCGTGGCTGCCACATTGGCATTGGCTGGAAACTTCAAAGCTGCTTCTCTGGCTGTGCCACGGAAAAAAACCGTTGCTTCACTGACCTGATCGAGATCGACCAATTGTTCCGCATAGCTACCACGCCAGCTTTTTGGACTCTTACAACCTTTATAGGTGACCTTTTCCAAACCACCTTCTTTGGCCGCAGAGATACCATCGATCCCAGCAATGGCACCTGCCAATAAATGCAGATGTGCATCATGTTGTTCTGCGGTTGTTTTCAGTTGAATTAAGAATTCGTTATCCGCCAAAGTCCCAACTGAAATCAGGCCAATAGTCCAGCCTTTTTCCAGAACTTTTTGCGCGTGTTCTTTCACCGCAGCTTGGCCTGCCACTTCAATCACGTAGTCAGGTGTGCCCTCACATTCATCAATTGAAGAAATCACCTGTACATCAGCTGCAACCTGTGCCTGTACTTTTTCTATACTGCGTGCAGGGACCACAATCCATTTAAGTTGCAGGTCTTGGGGCATGTGGGCATACACTTCTGCCGCCATCGCACCGAAACCAATCATCATCAACTGTTTCATGTGAACACCTTATAAATGTTTGTTAAATCCACCAGAGACATCAAGTGTCGAACCTGTGGTATACGAAGCTAAAGGTGATGCCAAGAACACCAAGGCACGTGCTGGCTCTTCTGGTTTGCCTAAACGTTGCATTGGAATGCCACGGTTTTTGGCAATGTTGCCTGTCCACTGTTCCCAAGTCGCATTAGGATCAGAACGGGTTTCAAAACGGCGTTTCCACTGTGCTGATTCGACCATGCCCAAAAGAATTGAATTGACACGAACACCGTACTGGGTAAATTCATGCGCCAGTGAATGGGTTAGATTCAGCAATGCTGCACGTGCAGATGAAGTCGCAATCATGTGCGGTTCAGGCTGTAGTGCCAACAAAGAATTGACATTGGTAATCGACCCACATGCCGAATGTTTTAAATCATTTAAAAATGCACGTACTGGATGTAATACACTGAAATACTTCAGTTCAATTTCCTTCATCCAGTCTTCGTCTTGGGTATTTTCAAAATTAGACACACGTCCTTGACCTGCGTTATTGATCAGCATGTCAACATTGCCCAGATGCTGATTGACCTGTTGTGCAAAGCGTTTTACATCTTCTTTATCCAAAACATTGCAGATACTGGTGAAGATATTGGCATGCGGATATTTTTCTAAAATATATAGTTTTGATGAAGCTAGACGTTGCTCATCTCGACCACACCATGCCACCTTGGCACCTTCTGCAACTAAAATTTCGACAGCAGCCAAACCAATGCCTGACGAGCCACCTGTGACAACTGCTACTTTTCCTTCAACTTGGAAGCTCATATCCATATCTCTCGTTTAAGTCTTAATGTGCCGATAGAACAATGTCGTTAAACTGTTCAGGTTGATCGACATAACTCAGATGACCTGCATCCGTAATGAGATGACATCGGCTCAATTGCATTTCTACAGCAAGTTCCTTGATCGCTTGCGCAGGTGTAATTCCATCCTTGTCACCCGCAATCACCACACAAGGAACAGTAAGTTCTGTTAAATAATTTCGAATTTCGTCATAGGCCAACACATAAGATGCTCGGGTAAAACCGTCTAAGGTCAGTTGCCCCATCACCTCACTGACCAAAGCCAATGCCTGAGGGTCTTGCTTATAAATCAAATGCGGTCCACGACTGCTTGCCATACCTGCATTGCCCAAGCTTTTCAACATATTCGGGCGTTTTTGATAGACCTGTGCTTTGGTATCTTCATCGGAACGTTGATAACCTTGTGCTGCATTGGCAATCACTAGGGTCTGTACCCGTTCAGGATAAAGATGAGCAAATGCACTGGCCTGTAAGGCACCCAATGAATGACCAATTACAACAGCTTTTGCAATGTTCAACGCATCCATCAAACCCAATACTCGCTCCGCATAATCGGCTGCATTGGGTTGATCTGTGTTTAAACCATCGGATAAGCCATAGCCCGGCGCATCCCAAGCAATGACATGAAAATGCTGACTGAGTGTCTCTAGCTGATTGACCCAAGAGGCTGAACCTGAGCTAATCCCATGCAGTAAAATCAGCGGCTGGCCTTGACCTGCTTCACGATAGGCTTGGACCTGACCATCTACTGCAATAGTTTTGACTGGATATTTCGCTAAGTTCTCAATCAGTGTCATCATCTCATTCCTTTTATTTGGCTCTAATCAATCGGATTAACGTTTGATTTGCGACAATGGATGCTCAGGTGGATAGTTCGGAATGGTTGGTTTACCCGCACCCAACATCACACACATCAAGGCATCTTCCTGACCCGGATTGAACAGACCGCGATAAATACCTGGTGGAATTGAAATCAGATCACGCTCTTTCAATCGGGTCTCAAATTTTTCCCCGTTATGTTCGATGAACAGGTCAATCTCGCCACGCAACATGAAAAACACTTCTTCAACATCGTGATGAATATGCAAAGGCCCTTCACATTGCGCAGGTAAAACCATGGTCGAGAAGGTAAAGTTTTCTGCTGGAACCGTATTGCCATCATTGACCACGCCTGTTGCACCAGTACCCATATAACGCATTTGTGCACGACGATATTTTGGGTCGTAGTCCGCTTGGAACTTCAAAGCATCGAAATCATATTTACGTGTTTCAAAGCGTGCGATCCGTGTATTCAACCAGTCTTGTAAATTTGTACCTTCAGGTTGTGTCCATGATTCGAATTGTTGAGTAGTCATGTTTTAACTCCTAGGCTTTTGTTCAATAGTTTGATTAATAACGTTTCAATAAAGGAACTAAGAAAAACGATCCAATCACAGCGACGGCTGCCAAGAAGGTAATTCCTAAATTAAAACTATGTGTTTGCATCACGATATAACCGATCAGAACAGGTGCAATTGCACTGGCAAAATTCCCCATCCCGTTGAAAATTCCACCCGCAGTTGCACCAACATCGGCAGTTGTGACACGGGCAAGTAAAGCGAATACTGCTGCGACACCGAAGCCCCAAGCCATTGCGCTTAAAGACATCGCTGCGATCACGAGAATTGGGTCAGTCATAATCACCATGACATACATAAAGATGCCTGCCACCAACAGGCCACTGAAAACCTGAACAGCACGGCGGCCTAACTTGTCCGAAAGGAAAGCACCGATCACTTCACCAATCAGCATGGCAATAAATGGAAGGCTTGAATAAACACCAAACTCTTTCAGGTTAAAGCCCTTGTCCTGAATCAGATAAGAAGGCACCCAGCTATTTAAGCCCCAGAGATAAGTCATCAATGCAATATTGAAAATGCACACCAGCCAGAAGGCACGGTTCTGTAATAGCACTTTGGTGTTGTGAATATGACCTTTGAAATTCAGGCGTTTGCTGGTTGATTCAAGTTCAATGGTTTTCTTGAGTTGTAAATGACGTAGACCAAATGCAATCGCCAGTAGTGCAACCACTGTTAAACCTGACATCACAAAAAAAGTGGTGTGCCAGTCGTGCTTCGCAAGCACTGCGGCGGTAATTGGAAAACCCAGAAATGCACCAATCGGCGTACCTAACAGGAACATGGTCGAAGCACGTGCTTGCTGACGGTCGGTATAAGTTTGTTTGACAATGGCATAAGCCAGTGCAAACAATGGCCCCTCAGCCAAACCGAGCAAAACGCGCAGGATCAACATGCCTGTATAGTTGGTGGTAAAACCCATACAAAACATGAGCAAGCCCCATGATGCGACGCTCCAGAACAGCATTTTCTTTGGATTAAAAATATCGCCTAAGAAGCTTAAAAACACCGAAGAGAAGCCATAAGCCAACAAGAAGCTGGTCATCAGCCATCCGAGTTTTGCCTTATCTTGTGCAATGCCCATCGCACCTTGGAAGTGCGGGTCAGCAAACAAGACCGCGATACTAATTTTGTCGAAGAATGCCAGAACGACACATACCATTAGGACGAAAGCAGGAACCCAATGCTTTAATCCACTTTTCTCTTCATTACTCATACTTCATTCCTTCGATTGAGTCATGAACCGGATCTAATGTTTATGGTTTTAATTTCATGACATTAAATTCAGGGTCTGCTAATAATTTTGGGTCTAACTCGGTATTCGACTGCATCCAGCGCTTTGCCAGTTTGACCAGTTTTGAATCATTGATTGCGATCATGTTCAACAAACGGTTTTGATCATCTAAATACAAATAACTGCATTGATCATCTGCGCCTTTTCGAACCACAATCTGCTCGGTTTTTTCAGGTTGATAGGTGCCCAATATCTGAATATTAAAATGATATTGATCTGACCATAACCACGGAATATCGCTATATTCGGTTTCAATACCCAGCATTGATTTTGCAGCGGCAATGGCCTGATTCTGTGCATTTGCCCATGACTGGATGCAATAGCCAAGCCCCGGATGAATCGCAACATCACCTGCGGCATAAATATCTTGGTCAGAAGTCTGCCCAAAACAATTCACCACGATGCCATCTTTGACATCCAAACCCGCATTGACACCAAGCTCTTTGGCAATATCTGCGCCTGCACCCACAACCACACAGTCAAATAACTCACTCACATTCGGATGATTGACCACTTCAACTTTTTGCTGACCTGCTTCAATCAAATGCAGATTTTTACTGTCTAAATGAATCTGGGTACCTTGCTGCTCATGCATGCTTTTCAGAAAAGCAGATACATCAGGGCTAACACTACGTGCACAAAGACGATCGCCATATTCAAAAATATGAACCTCTTTGCCTTGTTTACGTGCCGTCGCTGCAATTTCCAGACCGATCCAGCCACCACCAATCACGGCTAACTTTTGCGAATGCTGCAAGATTTCGGCTAAACGCTCACAATCCTGAACATTACGTAAAGTCACCACATTGGGTATAAACTGCCATGTGTTCACAGGAACACGCGCACGGCTACCTGTGGCGATTAACAATTTGTCATAGGGTAAAACCTGACCGTTTTCCAGAACCACATGCTTCTGCTGGCGATCTACCTGAGTAGCAACTGCTGGCTTGTGCCATTGGATATTAAAATCCTGCACCTGCTCTGGAGAAAATAGATGCAAACTTTCGTAGCTCGCTTCTTTAGACAACACTTGTTTTGACAATGGTGGGCGTTCATAAAACACACGGTCTTCATTTGAGACCACATGAATTTCACCTGAATATCCATTCTGGCGCAAAGTACTGACTGCCCAACCTGCTGCTTGTCCTGCACCCACAATTACGATTCTTTGCATAGCTTGTTCTCCCTGCCTGATCTGTACTTATGCAGGTTTAACCTGACGACGGGTATGATCATCCAGACCGCCTTCAATCGCCCATTCTGTAAAGAGTTCCAGACGATGTTCTTCGATGCGTGGTTGCCATTCTTCGGTCAGATAATCATCGTTGGTATAGTATTCAAATGCGCCACCAAGCGGTGAATTGACATACCAGAAGTAAGCTGAAGAAATCGGATGACGTCCCGGGCCAATGAAAGTCGACCAATCAGAACGGTTCATGTTCAATCCACCACCAATCACCTCATGGATATCACGAACCACAAATGCCACGTGATTGAGTCCAGCAGGTTTATTTGGCACTGAAAGCAAGAACAGGTCATGGTGGAAACCTTTACCGCGACAGCGTAAGAATGCACCACGATTGCGATAAGCATCTGATAAGAAGAAACCAAGTTTCTCACGATAGAAATTTTCAGTTTTTTCTAAATCTGGGGTAAAAAACACCACATGACCAATCGCAACAGGTTGTCCTTTTTCATATACAGGACTTGCTGCATTGACACGTTGCACATTGCCATATTGGTTAATGCCTTCTGTTTTTAATGCAGGCAGCTCTTGAACGAAGCTTTGTTGAAAACGGATGGTCATACCATTCGGATCTAGGCACTTCACCATATCCGTACTGGCTTGATAACCCTCCACACCATTTAAAGCCAATGCTAAATTTGCCAAATCCTGTGCCGCATCATCTAGTCCCCAAGTCACTTCACGTAGCGTTGAACCTGACTCGATTGCTTTAGGTAAGCGGATATCATCGCAATCAAATAAATAGATCTTGCTGCCATTTTGTGTCTGGTAAAGATCAGTCCCTTCAATATCTGACTGACTTTGCTTGAGACCGAAATCTGCCAAAAATTTATTCGAAGCAGCTCTGTCTTCAACCCCAAACTTTAAAATCTCAATCCCTGTAATCATGAGATGACTCCTTAATTAAAGACAAAACCGCCATTTACTGGAATATTCTGTCCTGTCACAAACGAGGACAAATCTGATAGTAAATAAAGGGCTGTTCCGTTCAAATCCTGTGGTAATTGCTGACGTTGAATCGCACGACCGTTGACATATAAATCATGGCGTTCTTGCGGCACATAAGCCGTTGCTTCAACCAAAGTTAAGCCTGGTGACAGCGTATTAATACAGATATTAAATGGCCCAAGTTCTCTCGCCATGGAACGCGTCATTGCAGTCAAGGCACCTTTGCTTGCCACATAGGCCATCAAATTCGGTGCTCCCCATAAGGCGGTATCCGAAGCGACATTGATGATTTTGCCTGCATTCGATTCGCTGAGATAAGGCACACATGCCTTTGTGACTAACCACGTGCCTTTGACATTGATGTTCATGACGCGATCCCAAAGATCAGCGTCATAATCCATCATGCTTTTGCCACCCACATTGGTTGCAAGTGCGGCACAATTCACTAAACCATCCATTCCGCCCATGCGCTCAGCTGCTTGCTGAACTGCTTGCTGGATCGAGTCTGCATTTGCCAGATCAATGCTGACTGCATCAACCTTTAAGCCTTGTGCTTGCAAAGCAGCGGCTTCTTCTTGTACCAGATCAGTCAAGATATCAGCCATGACCACATGCGCACCTGCTTCCGCAATCGCCTGAGCAAAGTCTCGTCCCAAGCCTCTTGCCGCACCTGTGACAAGGACTTTTTTGTCCTGCAACAGTGCGACATTAACCATGGACTTGTTCCTGCATCTCAATACGGTTTGAGCTATTGAGTGCTGCAATTTTCTTTAACTGTTTTTCCGCTTCTTTTTTCATTAAACGGCGCAAACGAGAGAGACCGACATCATGTTGATAGAGAAATTCATGGCGACGTGCATTTGGTGCAAGATTTTCTAAAATAATCCGATCCTGTTCCAATACATCCCAATGCAATTTTTCTAAATGGTTACGATACAGGAAACGCCACACATTACGTTGCCAGCCACTGACTTTACGACAGCGCCAGAAGAACACACGGGTATTTTTTTCATCAATCGGTGTGGCATAACCAACAATCCAGAATTCGCCACCTGGGCCAAAATCTTTACGATACGGAATTGAGAGACGTAGCCAGCTCGCACCTGTATTGGCATATTCAACCCAGTCAAAATTCACACCGACTTGGCCTTCTTTTTCAAAAATAAAACCATGCTCAGTAGAACGATGTTTCATTTCCGCAGTACGATCACCCTCTGCCATCGAATGCGAAGTACAATGCAAATAGCTACCATGCATTGGGTCCATCACATTATCAATCGCGTACTGATGATTCACTTTCCAGTCCGCCTGACATAAGAATGAACTCCATTCATCACTTGCCAGTTGTTCAGGAAAATCTAGCGGCTTAGGAGTCTCATTGGCATCAATCCCAAACCACATGAAAATTGCACCATGCTGCTCAATCACAGGATAGCTTTTGACACATGACGTACCTTTCATTGGACAGTCATGTACCGCAGGCACATCTTCCACCACGCCATCATGACGGACTTCAACCCCGTGATACCAGCAAGCCACACGATTGCCCAGATTCCAACCTAAAGAAAGACGTGCGCCACGATGCGGACAGCGATCTTCCAAGGCATGAACCTGACCTTCTGCATCACGCCAAACCACGATATTTTCGCCTAAACGGGTAATCCCGACAGGATTCGCTGCCACTTCCCAGCTTGCTAACACTGGATGCCATTGGTCACGTAAACCCAAATCCAAATATTCTTCTACACTCGGTGTTACTGATACTGCTGCGTTCATCACTATTCTTCCTTGAATTAATAACCTAAACGTTGCATTTCTTCTGAGAAGGTTTCAGAAGTCCAAAGCTCACCAGATTCACAACGGAAGCCTTGTTGATTTAAAGACTGCACTAAATCACCAAGTTCTGTTACACCTGCTGCAAAGGCTTTAATTAAGTACTGAACAAAATCTTGCTCATAGGCCGTTGGCGCTTTATACCGTGTCTGCCAAACCAGAAGCTCTGCCTGACCTGGTATCTGAATATTGTTAATCCCTGCTTCAGTCGCTGGCGTGGCATGAATCCAGTTCGCTAGCTTCCTATTAAATGTTTCCATGAGATTCCATCCTTATAAATAAGACTTATAGTTGAATTTGAACGTCCTGCCCTTCAACACGTACAGGATAGGTGCACAAATCACGGCATCCTGGTCCACTCTTCAACTCACCTGTCTGGATATCAAAGATCGCCTCATGCAATGGACATTCCACTGTCTGACCTTCGATAAAGCCTTCTGTTAACAAGGCAAAGGCATGTGGGCAAACATTCTCGATGGCAAAATAATGATCATCGATGAAAAATACGCCAATTTTCTTACCGTCGACTTCAATGGCTTTCGGCTCGTCTTCGGTCACGTCGTCTTGCTGACAAACTGAGATCCAACTCATCCTTGCATCCTCATTTGTTTTATATATAAAACAATATTTGATATAACAAACTTTAATAAAGAATACTCCGATGCTGTTTTTTATGTCAAACAATATAAATCTTTAAAAATCATTAATTTAATATTTATTACACATTCTTTTACGTTTTACTTAGGAAATTTTGTTTCATATATAAAACTATCTTTTCGTTATGCTTTGCAGTTAGAATAGAATTCTAAGAAAATTAAATTTTTATGATTTGCGTTTTTTTGTAGGAAAATTAAACTGATGAATTCAAGCGTTGAAACAGACTCTCAAGAATCTGAACTGACAAAAAATGATGATCGCTATTTAGTCCCTGGCTTAGTGCGTGGCTTGGCAATTTTGCAAGCCTTTAATCAACAAACCCAAGAAATGACCATTACTGAAATTGCCGAAGTTCTCGATGTCAACCGTTCCAGTGCCTTTCGACTGATCTACACACTGGAATCATGCGGCTTTCTACGCAAGGCGTCACAAAAGACCTATGCACTCGATTCAAAAGTCATGGAGCTCGGCTTTAATAGTTTGTCTAAACAATCTTTATTAGACTTAGCCACGCCGTTGATGAAAGAACTGCGTGATCAAACCCAACTGGCTGTGCATTTATCCATTTTGGAAGGCACGCATATTGTCTTTATCAATAACATTCAATCGAATGGCACCTTCACCAGCAATATTGGGCTCGGCACGCGCTGGCCCGCACATGCCACCGTGATTGGGCAAATGATGTTGGCAGATCTGAGCGAAACGGAAATTCGTGACCGTTATAAACACTTTAATCAATGGGATACATTCTCAGAACTCACCCCTAAAAACCTCAAGGAGCTGTTACAACGCCTCAGTTTTGTCAAAACCCAACGTTCTATGGTCAGTTGGGGACATTACAATCACGATATGGCAGCCTGTGCTGCACCGATTTTTAAACAATCCACCCACCAAATGGCGGCGGTACTCTCTGTCAGTTGCCCTTTAGGCAGTTATGATGAACATTATTTTAGAAATGAAATTGCGGATACAGTGATTCAGAGTGCAGATAAGATTTCTAAATTTATCTATTAAGGGATAACAAAAAAGCAGCTTTAGCTGCTTTTTTCAGATTTT
The DNA here is from genome assembly GCF_000369845.1 of Acinetobacter higginsii. Lineage (NCBI taxonomy): Bacteria > Pseudomonadati > Pseudomonadota > Gammaproteobacteria > Moraxellales > Moraxellaceae > Acinetobacter > Acinetobacter higginsii. The sequence continues at coordinate 485,716 of NZ_KB850214.1, forward strand.
CAGACTTCAATCATCAGGCTTGATCTGTCTTTAATTTATTTTTTAAACGTTTGTCCATTGCATCGAATAAAGGACGCGACAAATTCATCATCCATGTGGGTACGGTATTCAATACCGCATTGGCAACCAAACCTGTTTTACTGCTAACCCGATAGGATTTTTCTTGAATCGCTTTCACAATCCAACCCGCAGCAGCAGGTGTATCTAACATTTTCATGTGTTTGTAGATTGCGGTCTTGGATGACATTGGCGTTCTGACCATTGGAAAATATACAATACTGACGTCAATACCTTTGCCTTTCAGTTCCATGGATAATGAACGGGAAAAAGACTCGAGTGCAGATTTACTCGCGAGATAAGCTGAGAACAACGGAATTGGCACTTGAGTTGACATGGTCGAGATATTGACAATATGCCCTGCGCCATTGGCCAAAAAATGTGGCAATAATCCCAGCGTCAAATTCACTGCTGCAAAATAATTAATCTGCATGGTACGCGTATAATCATGTAGACGATCAAGCGATTCAAGAATCGGACGGCGAATGGAACGGGCTGCATTATTCACCAAAACATCAATGTTCTGATGTTCAGCTAGAATCTGTGCAATACAACTCTGTGCTTGTTCAACATCAGTCAAATCAGCCTGATAAATAGAGACTCGCCCACCTTGAGCCTGAATGCCGGTTTGAATTCTTTGCAATTCATCTAAACGACGTGCAATCAGACAAACTGTAGCCCCTGCTTGCGCCAGTTGTATAGCAGCCTGTTCACCAATCCCACTTGAAGCACCCGTAATAATAATGGTCTTGTCCATTACATCCATTGCTTTCTCCTTGATCAGAATACCATTTCAAATCTGTCGATTTACTTATCCTACAGTAGCTATAACGTATCTCGATCAAACTTATGTTGTTTTCTATTTTTATCAGCTACTCATTGGCTATAAGGTTTTTATTTGAAACTGGTTAATTTTAGCTGCAATTTTCTTTAGCCCATGGTTTGCCAATGCCTGCAACTGCATCAAGGTTATTTCTGTAAGGAATAGGACTTTGCTCTCTAACCAGATGGTATAGGTCAAATGGGTACGTCCATCTGATTCTTCAAACTCCAATCGCCCCAAATGATAACTGAATAAGCAATTCTTTAGCATTTGATATTCAATCATCTGATTGGGCAAACTCTGTGTGATCTCTTCTTGAATCGGTTTAAATACCCCGAGGCCCATCTTTCGTATTGAACCCACACCATCTGTATTGTGATCATCCGTAGAAGCTTTAATCACAACCGATTGTAGCGGCCATAAAACCGTATTAAAGGTTCGATGTTTTGAAAAAAGATGAAAAATAAGGTCTACTGGTGCATTAAAGCTTTGTTTCATTACAACAAATTTGGGCATTCGACATCATCCTTCTCATCGTCTCACCCGAAAATTATGTAATATAAAACCAGCTTCACTCAGAATTAAATCAAAACCTGAATAGTGCTATATAGCTGCTTATTGATATAAGTTTCGGGACTACTTTCCTGAGCATTATATAGACTACCGATGATTTATCTTGACGCTGCGTCTTTAATTTGACTTTCTGTGCCAATTTCTATCCCTATAAAACGCATAAAAACCATAATTTTAGCTAAAATAAAGCCAATAAAGTACTTAACATTCACACGTCCCAAACATGTTATAGACAAAATATACTGGTGCATCTTCTGGATAGACATCGCTGTCTTTAATCATGAATAAAACGCCTTCACTCAGTATGATCAAAACATCTTGATTACGGCTGACAACGCTCCCTTTGCTTATTATTTTGTTGTACTTACCGATATTATTAGCATCATGTATAAAAAAAACTTTTCGTCCTGACTTAATACTACTTGGAATAACTTTCTTATATAAACCACAATTCTTACACACCCATTTCTTCACTATCAATTCTCATGAACAAAAGGAAGATCATATTAAAAATTACCCGCCTTAAGTGGACATAAAAAACCTAATAAATTAACAATACAGTCTTTTCTTTATACGATAAAACACGCTAAATATCTAACCAACAAATTAAACATAAAATAAAAACAGATTAGGACAAAAATTATAAATTCATTTTAGAGTTAAATATAAAACTTAAATTTATCTCATGACATATAACATAGAACATCTAATCCTATTCAAACGGGAATTTACCATATAATGAGCTTGGATGGCTGATGAATCGTTTTTATTCTACACATCATGCATATATACACTCTCTATCGTTTCGTCTCTGTAGCCGAATATTCCCTCATACCCTGCATATTAGCGAGATAAAAATAGTTCTAGTTTCTTCATTTTCTATACATTTTAGGTCATTTATTCATAAGTTATTGTCCATTGCTTAGAAAACAAACTCTGTTTTTATGCTTCTTCGAACTCGCGTCAACTCATTCATATCTTTATTTATTTTATTTTTCCGCTCTCTTTAAATCGGCAATTTAACCAGCATTTAAACCTTGAGATTTCAAAAAAACTGATAGCTCCTTTATTTAACATTCAAAATATCTGAACTAATATCGGATCAATGAAATCTGATATGAAGTTTAAGCACATGAAAAATCATATGTATAAAATGCCCGCTGAATGGACGCCACAACAATGTGTTTGGATGATTTGGCCTTATCGTACCGATAACTGGAGACAAGGTGCATTGCCTGCACAGCAAGCCTTTGCCAAAGTCGCTGAAGCGATTTCTAAAACCACACCGGTATTTATGGCGGTTCCCCATGCTGAAATGAATAAAGCAAAAGCCACGATTCCCGCCCATGTCACCTTAGTTGAAATTGAAAGTGATGATGCATGGATGAGAGATACCGGACCAACCATCGCGAAAGATCCAGCAGACAATAATGTCGCTGTTGATTGGGTCTTTAATGCATGGGGTGGTGAAAATGGTGGCTTGTATGATAATTGGGATAAAGATCTTGAAGTCGCCAACCAAGTTGCCCAATTTCATTCCATCCCATTACATCAGTCTGGTATGGTCTTAGAAGGTGGTGCCATTCATGTCGATGGTGAAGGAACATTATTAACAACCAAAGAGTGTCTACTGCATCCCAATCGTAATCCAGAAATGACGCAAGCGCAGATTGAGCATGAACTTTCCACCTTACTCGGGATTGAGAAGTTCATTTGGTTGCCATTGGGTGTGTATAACGATGAGACCGATGGGCATATTGATAATATGTGCTGTTTTGTCCGTCCAGGCGAAGTGGCACTACATTGGACAGATGATCAGAATGATCCACAGTATGCAAGTTCAAGACAGGCATTAGACATTCTCGAATCAGTAACTGATGCAAAAGGCAGAAAACTGAAGGTATGGAAATTACCCGCACCAGGACCTTTGTATGCCAGTGAAAATGAAACCATTGATGTTGAAAAAGGCAATGCGATTGAACGTTTTGAAGGTAATCGTCTAGCGGGATCATATGTGAATTATCTGATCAGTAATCAGCAGATTATCTTTCCCTTATTGGATGAAAGAACTGATGATCAAGCCTATATTTTGTTCCACAAAATGTATCCTGATTATCAAATCACTGGCGTTCCCGCGAGAGAAATCTTATTAGGTGGCGGCAATATTCACTGTATTACCCAACAAATTCCCAAATAGCATCTGCATAGATTGCTTATTTGTTTACTAATCTACTTACGGTGAGTTCTTATGGCTTGGTTATATTTATTCATTGCGAGTTCATTCGAAATACTTTGGGCCATTGGCTTGAAGTATTCTCGAAACTTATTTGAATGGTCATTTACGGTTTTCTTTATTGTCGGAAGTTTCCTATTTTTATTCCTAGCAGCAAAAAAAATGAAGCCCTCTTATGCCTATGTATTTTTTGTTGTTCTTGGAACCTTAGGAACTTTTCTGTTTGACACTTATATTATTGAGAATCCAGTCAATTTTATTTCCGTGATTGCAATTGTGATGATCATTATTGGTGTGGTCAAATTAAAACAGATCGGAGACTAAAGCATGAGCTGGCTATTGTTAATTGCATCTGGAATATTAGAAATATTTGTCGTAAAAAGTATTCGTGACCTGATTCATAAAAAATACCGAACCGCGATTCCACTCTACATTGTGTCACTTTCAGCTTCGCTGTTTTTATTACATATGGCGATGAAAAACATTGATGTTTCAATTTCTTATGCTGTTTATACGGGTATCGGTGTAATCGGTACTATTTTAATGGGCATTTTCTTTTGGGGTGAACGAAAAAGTATGGAGAAGTTTTTTTATGTCGGTGTCATTGTCACGGGTGTCATTACCTTAAAACTTGCCAGTTAAATTTAGTTGTAGTCTGTAGCTTAAATGAAGCTACAGACATCTTTGGCTATCCACGCTGAGATGAAATATTGCCTCCATCAACCACAATTTCTGCTGCTGTGATATAACTCGCTTCGTCTGATAGAAGGAATCTGACCACACGACCAATTTCCTCAGGTTGGCCTAAACGCCCCAAGAGAATACGTTTTTCGAAAAAGTTTTCTGGAAGCGAATCCAATGAAGCTTGTACCATTGGGGTATGAATTTGACCAGGTGATACTGAATTAATGCGAATATTATCCCGTGCTAAGCGATCTGCTAAAGAGCGTACCAATGACAACATTCCGCCTTTTGCTGCACTGTAAATTGGATTAATCGCATTACCAATGCGTTGCGTTGATAGAAGCAATCGTCACAATTGCTGAACCTTTATTCAATGTAAAATCACGATACAATTTTTGGCTTAAAAATGCTAAAGGTCTTAAATGCGTATCAATTCCCGCAGCCCATGTTTCTAAGGTAATGCCTTCTAAGGAGCCAGTATCTACAATACCTGCGCAATGTACCAAGCCACCAAGACTTCCAAGTGCCTTACGACTCTTCTCGATTGCATCATCGTACGCCTCCACCTCCATAATATTAATCCCAATCCCGATCGCTTTAACGTTAAATTGTTTTGATATTGTGGCAGCACTATTTTTAGCTTTTTCTAAATTAATGTCCCAAATCGCAATGGGTCTCCCTACTGCTGCTAGGGTCTTTGCAACAGCAAGACCAATACCTGAAGCACCGCCAGTAATGACAACACCTGTATTTGGTATTGCTAATGTTGGTATTAAATTTTCCGTATCTAAAACATCTGTATCCATTTTAAAAATCCATCTAAACACATTAAGTTTTAGATATTATTCCTTTCACCTAGCGGATATCTAAAAAAAACAAAATATAATATTTTTTACCAATTTAGGATTATCAAACAGACATATTAGGAAAAAATTTAATAGAGACTATTAAAAACATAACAACTTAAAATCAATTATGCCACATTAAAAAAATAGAGATAATATAAAGACAGCTATATTATAATTCTATATAGCTGTCTTTCTTACAATTTATGCTGGAATTTGCTGGGTAATACAGTGAATATTGCCACCGCCTAATAAAATCTCACGTGCAGGAACACCGGTAATTAAATAATCAGGATACATCTGCTGGAATAAGGCTTTAGCTTCCTCATCGGTGCGTTCATCCAGTAAGGGAAAAATGATCTGCTGATTACTGATCAGATAATTCACATATGAGCCCGCTAAACGATTACCTTCAAAACGTTCAATGGCATTGCCTTTTTCAACATCAATGGTTTCATTTTCACTGGCATACAAAGGTCCTGGTGATGGTAACTTCCATACTTTTAAACTTCGTCCTTGTGCGTCTTTACTATTTTCCAGCACCGTTAATGCCGCGACAGATCGTGCATATTGTGGGTCTTGAGGATCATCCGTCCAATGTAACGCAACTTCACCAGGGCGCACGAAACAGCACATATTATCGACATGCCCATCGGTTTCATCATTGAATACCCCTTCAGGTAACCAGATAAATTGGCTTACGCCGAGACATTCTTTGAGGGTATTTTCAATTTCAGTCTGAGTCATATCTGGATTTCGGTTTGGATTAAGCAAGCACTCTGAAGTCGTCAATAATGTCCCTTCACCATCCACATGAATCGCACCACCTTCCAAAATGAGAGAGGTCGAATAGGTTTCAAGATCATGTCGTGCTGAAATCTGCTGAGCGATCAATTGATCTTGGTCCCATGGAAAGTATAAGCCACCATTTTCGCCGCCCCACGCATTGAACACCCAACTAATCCCTTTTCGTTCTCCCTTAGCATTCTTGACAATACTTGGCCCCGTATCACGCGTCCACGCATCATCACTTTCCATTTCAACCAGTGTCACTTGCGCTGGCATCGTTTGGCGGGCTTTATCCATTTCAGCAGAGGGTACGGCCATAAACACCGGTGTGGTTTGAGTAATTGCCGCAGCAACATGAGCGAAAGCCTGCTGAGCGGGTTGTCCATTGGCGCGCCAGTTATCGGTACGATAAGGCCAAATCATCCACACCGCTTCTTGAGGCGACCATTCGCCTGGCATCTGAAAACCTTCTTGCTTTGGTGTATTCATTGTTTGTTGCATATCCTGTTTTTCCACAACTTTTAAATCCTTAGAAACATTTTTTAACTGAGTAAACCTTCAGGTGGTTGCGCCAAAGGAAATCGGCTGCTTTCTCAATTTTTTATAAAGCAAAAGCAAAACACCTGTGGCTAGCCATATCCCGCCAAACTCCAAAGCTGATTTTTCGAGATGTAACCACAACCCTAATAAACACAGCACCGAAGCCAATGGCAGCAATAAATTGAAGAAAATATTTTTAAATCCAGCCCGTTCTTTGCGGATCACGAAAAATTTCATGAATACCGAAAAGTTCACCATGGTAAAGGCAATCAAGGCACCAAAACTCACCAGACTGACGACTGTTGCTAAGTCCACGACAATCGCGAGCAACGAAATCAGTCCAACAAAAAAGATTGAATATAAAGGTGTGCCTAATCGAGCATTCACGGAACCAAATACTTTTTGGTTAAATACCCCGTCTCGGCCCATGATATACAGTAACCGTGAAGCACTGGCATGCGAGGCCAAACCTGATGCAAAAGCATTCATAATTTGTACAGTCAATAAGGCAGACTGGAAGAATACCCCACCGACATAGAGTGCAATTTCAGGTAAAGCTTCATCTGGATTTTTAAACTGTTCCAGTGAAGGGAAAGACAATTGCACAAACCAAGACACCGTAATAAAGATAATCCCGCCCAATAAGGTGGTGAGTATGATCGCACGTGGAATGGTCTTGGTGGGATTTTTGCTTTCATGCGCCAAGGTAGAAACAGCATCGAAACCTAAATATGAGAAACAAACCAGTGAGACACCAGTCAGTAAGGTTAGATATTCAGGATTGCCATTCAATAGTGGTGTGAGCGTCATCACACTGCCATAGCCGTGAGAATTACCAATGCCTGTGACCACCAAAAAGATAAACACCAGCATCATGGCAACCGTGGCCAGAATAAAGATGAAACTAAAATTGGCGAGAATATTGATGCGGAAACTATTAATCAAGGTTAACAGTCCCACCATGATGAGCACCCATCCGGTATAGGAGATATCAGGCATCAATGCATTCAGATAGAAAGATGCCAATAGTACATTGACCAGCGGGATCAGCAGATAATCAATCAACGAACACCAGCCCACAAAAAAGCCCGCAGTCTTGCCACAGGTATCTGTTGTATAGGTATAAGCAGATCCTGACTTGGGTGACAATTTACTGAATCGCGCATAACTGAAAGCGGTTAACAGCATTGCAATCAACGCCAAAACATAGGCCAGTGGGACACGTCCTTCTGTCACTCTGGAAATAATACCAAAGGTATCAAATACCGTTGCGGGCGCCATATAGGCCACACCAATGACAACGACTTGCCAAAGTGAAAGCCCTTTCCGATTATTATCGCTTTCCATGCATATTTCTCCTACAGCAATGCAAACTCTTATTTAGTGCATTGTTTTTTTTCACCGAGTCGGCGTTGTATTGAAAAGAGAAGTCCCTTTCTCGATCCAATAACCTGTTTTAAATGGTTAAATCGTAATGACGTTTTCCTCTAAATAGCTTTGAATGCCAGACTCACCGAGTTCACGCCCAATGCCACTCTTTTTAAAACCACCCCACAATGAGCCAGGCTGAATCATCTGGAATGAATTGATCCAGATGTGACCTGAACGCAAGCATTTAGCAATTTTTTTACCGTGCTCCACAGAGCCTGTCATGATGGTTGCAGCTAAACCAAACTCAGAATCATTGGCTAAGCGCACAGCCTCATCCTCGGTTGCAAAACTACGGCAACACATCACAGGACCAAAAATTTCTTCTTTCCACAGTCGGCTGTCAGTAGATACATCAATAAAAACGTGTGGCTGAATAAAGAAACCTTTACTCGGTAAAGCAATTTGATTCAGATCAACCAATGCCTGAAGTTTTTCTTGCTGCGCAATGTCTAAATATTCATGCACTTTATTGAATTGCTTTTGTGTGGTCATCGGCCCCATCGCGAAGGGTCCGGTAAGATCCGTGCCAAGCTGCATCGACTCTACGGCGACTTTCAATTTTTGGTAGAAAGGTTCGGCAATGGATTGATGTACCAATAAGCGTGATGTCGCAGAACACATTTGACCGCTGTTATAGAACATGCCACCCAATGCTTTATCGACTGCTTCATCTAAATCAGCATCTTCCAGAATTAAAATCGGTGATTTTCCACCGAGTTCCAAAGTCACACGTTTGACAGAGGGCGCGGCAGCCTGCATCACATGAATTCCAACTTCAGTGCTGCCCGTAAATGAGACTTTTTGCACATCCGCATGTACCACCAAATGTTGTGCTGCCACAGCATCCCCAAGAATCAGGTTAAACACCCCTGATGGAAACTGGATTTGATCTAAAATTTCAGTAAAAGCATATTCAGGTAAAGGCACCAGTTCAGAGGGTTTAAAAACAATGCTACAACCTGCGGCTAAAGCAGGTGCAATTTTCCATGCGCTGGTGATTAACGGAAAATTCCACGGCGTAATTAATGCAACCACTCCCACAGGGTTCTGTTGATGGGTCAGTTCAGTCCCATCCTCGCATTGCGTGGTTTGACTAAACGCCATGCTCTGCACTAAATCTGCATAATAGCGATAGCACTTGATACTATTTTCAACATCCACCTGCGCTTGCTCAGATGACTTGCCATTATTTCGATGCGAAAGTTCAATCAGGCGAGTTTTCTCAGTTTCAAGCTGGTCAGCGATTTTGTTTAACCATTCTGCTCGTTGTTGAGGTGTGGTCATACTCCATGCATCGAGCGCCTGATTCGCAGCAGCAACAGCCGCATCAACATCTTGTGTAGAAGCAGCGGTATAATCCAAAATCTGCGCTTCATTATTCGGGTTGATGACTGCAATCTGTGCTCTACCTGTGGTTGCCTGCCACTTTCCATTGATATAATTCTTCATCTGCTTACTCGCCTTCGGGTGATACATCTGCTTTAAGCTTTATGATTGCCATTATTTCAGTGCAACTTAAAACGGTATCGACCTTAATTACTCAGCCATTTCGGTCCATGTCATTTGTTTCACCTCAGCCTTTTGAGGTTGAGGATCTCAACTCACCCCTTAAGGCAAGTTGAAATTAGGGGAAATAAACACTGATTTTTCAGCTTATAGATGCCCTTCGGCTTTAAGCTCTTGAATGGTATTTTGAATTGCATGACGTAAAGTCTTCACTGCAAAATCAACTTGCTCACGGGTCAAGATCAGTGGTGGAGATAACACATTCATGTGACCGACTGGACGCACGATCAGACCTAATTTTTGACAATGATTGGCAATACGTTTTCCAACACCTACTGAACGATCGAAGAGTTCTTTGGTTTGTTTATTACGCAAGTTTTCAATACACATCATGAATTTTTTGCCACGTACTTCACCGACGATTTCAAGATCAGCCAAGGTTTTTAACTGTTCCTCAAAATAAGCGCCCATGTCTTGCACATGCTCACAAATATTTTCTTTTTCAATGATTTCAATATTTTTCAGTGCAGCAACACAGCTCACTGGATGACCTGAATAAGTAAAACCATGGGTTAACAGACCACCTTCATGGTGTGGTTTGCTGATCGCATCATAAATTTCATCAGAGATAATGGTTGCACCTAATGGCAAGTAACCTGAAGACAAGCCTTTGGCACAAGTAATGATGTCTGGAACGATGCCAAATACCGCCTCTGAAGCAAACATATGCCCCAAACGACCAAATGCAGTCACCACTTCATCAGACACATACAACACGTTGTACTTTTTACACACGGCTAAGGTCTTGGCATGGTAGCCTTCTGGTGGAACAATCACACCGCCTGCACCCATAATTGGCTCAGCAAAGAATGCGGCAACGTTATCTGGGCCTAGCTCCAAAATCGTATCTTCCAGTTCCTGCACTTTTTCATTACAGAAATCTTCCATCGATTGAGATTCAGGCTTACGGTATGGGTTCGGGCATGAAACGTGATGGACTAATTGATTGTGAATCTCAAAGCCAACATGATCAGCTTCAATCCCTGTCAACGTCATACTGATATAAGTACTGCCGTGATAAGCATCCTTACGTGCAATCAATTTTTTCTTAGATGGCTTGCCGATTTGATAAAAATAATGATGAATCAAACGCACAGCGGTATCATTGGCAACCGAACCACCACAACCATAGAACACATGGTTTAAGTTACCCGGTGCTAACTCTGCCAGTTTGGCAGCCAACTTCGCTGCTGGCACAGTGGTTTGATGTCCAAATGGAGAGTAATAAGGCAATTGCATAATTTGTTCAGCAACTGCATCTGCAATTTCTTTACGTCCATAGCCGACATTGACACACCATAAGCCACCGATACCATCTAGGTATTTATTGCCATGTGCATCATAGACATAGACATTTTCGCCTTTAGACATAATTAAAGAGCCTTCGTCTTTAAATGTCGAAAAATCAGTCCATGGGTGAATTACATGGTCTTTATCTTTTTGCCAGATATCTTGAATATCAATTTCTACTGGTAATTTAGAGTTCATCGTTGTCCATCCTCAATATTCGCAGTACTTCTTTTAGAAGCCTGCATTTCCTACATTTCGCTCTTGGCTATAATCGTTAAATGGTTGCTACATACGCTGATGAATCTTGCGCAGCATGTTGTTTGTCATAATTTAGAATGGCATTCAGCAAGACATCGGCACCTTGTGCAGCGTCATTCGCATAAATGTCTTCTGCTTCGTTATGGCTGAGTCCATTGATACATGGAATAAAAATCATGGTCGTTGGGCAGTGTTTAGCAATGTTAATTGCATCATGACCTGCGCCACTGACAATGGTCTGATTGCTATATCCCAAGCTGTCCACAGCATCTTGTACGGTTGCAACACAAGTACGATCAAAATAAGTCGCTGGGCTTAACCAATGTTGTGAAATGCTAATCTCTAAATCTCGTTGTGCTGCGAGTGAATGCAATAGTTGATGTGTTGCTTGTTCCATCGCTTTGAGCTGGGCATCATCTGGATTACGTAAGTCAATGGTCCACTGGATTTGACCAGGAATGGTATTACGTGACGAATTCGCGACCTGCATTTCACCAAAAGTCACCAAACCTTCTGGGAATTGCTCCAAAATGCATTGCTCTAAAGCCACAATCATTTCAGCAGTCCCGACCATGGTGTCTTTACGCAGATTCATTGGCGTAGTGCCTGCGTGCGCAGCACGACCTTTGGTTTCAACATCCAGCCAGAGAATCGCTTGTCCACCCGTCACCACACCAATCGAAATCTCGTTCTTTTCCAGTACTGGGCCTTGCTCGATATGCGCTTCGTAATAGGCTTGGAATGGACGAGCCAATGGGTAATTGCCAAGTTGTCCTGTACGCACCAGTTCCGCAAAAACGGAAACACCTTGCTTATCTGTGCTGTCATAAATTTGTTGCTTGGGAATAACACCCGCGAAAGCCGCAGAACCCATCATCGCTGGGGTAAAACGTGCACCCTCTTCATTCATCCAAACCACAAGCTCAAGCGGATGTTCCGTGCTTATTTTTTCTTCGGCTAAACGCTGTAAAACTTCCATGCCCGCCAGCACGCCATAAATTCCATCAAAGCGACCGCCTTTAGGTTGTGTATCGAGATGACTCCCCATCACAATCGGTAACGCACTTTCATTTCGACCTGCACGGCGTAAAATCAGATTTCCGACTTCATCATAATGAACGGAAAGATTGATTTTTTCTGCCCATTCCAGCAGTAAAGCTCGACCTGCAATATCTTCATCACTGAGTGCTAAACGGGTATTGCCACCCTGATCAGTTGCACCAATTTTTGCCATTTCCATGAGCATTTGCCATAATCGCTCTGCATTCACTCTCATTGTTTTGCACATCCCTTTTAAATATCTTTAGAGTCGCCTTAGCATCCACTTTGATAAATAATTCAAGAAAAGACGAGTACCAATTTCAGCACTGCTTTAGGAACCAATTTCACAGCGACTCAGAAAAACTTTAAAAAACATTATTTTTCAATTAAATAAACAACACAAAAAAGAATAAAATTATATTTTTTAAAGTGCTCAATTGCCTATTATTAAACCACTGTAAATCAGCTTTAAATTTGTATTGGCTCCCACCCTTATTTTTCTGTTTTATAGGTAAAACATGTTGATCTTATTCGGCAGAAAATATGATGATGACTTTATTATTTTCTCTTCTCATCATAATAAAAAAAGCCTCAGGTCTATGCTAAAAAAAGATGAGTTCATCTATATTTTCAAAACATTGGACCTAAGGCTGTTTATTTTACAGGAGTAGATTTTATAAATCTTAAAGTGATCAATTAGAATGTTCTAGTCAAGCTAAACACCACAGTTGAATCGGCATTTTTCAAGGCCTTATTCACATTGGCATCGGCATAATACAGATCAAAAATAAAATCTTGATAGTTAAAATCGACACCTATTTTATAATCATAGAAATGTTTCTTTTCATCAGTTGCCCAAAGTAATTCATAGGCCTCATTGCTTGAAAATTGGTTATAGGCGGCCTGTGCATAAGCATGCCATTTGTCAGCGACAGGATAGCGATAACCGAGCTCATAACGCAGCATATTCCCTGTTTCTAGAGTGTAGTCTGGTGAATAATAAAATGAGAGATTCAGTTGATCTTGTTGATTCAATAACCCTGATGCAAACAACCCAATTGAATACTCCTCAAAGTCGACCCGTGGTAAGGTTTTATCTTCACCGGGGTAATTGACATCCAAATATTGTAGATTCAACTTTAAGTGATCATTGAATTGGTAATCATAGCCAAGGTAATAGTCGAACTCGACACTGCTACCGATATCGAGTTGTATATTCGAGGCAAAAAGCTGTGCGTATAAACCTGAATCATGATCTGCTCTTAAGGTCCCCTGAACGGCAGGCTTACCCTGCGTCTGGGTTGTGCCGCGCCAGTAGTATTCCGTTAGAAATGCCAGCGAACCACTCACAGCAAACTGATCTTTAAATGCTTTCGTTTCTGCGGCTTGCACATTGATTGTTGAAAATATTGCCGATGTGAAAATCCCTAGCAGCACTGTATTTTTTATCATTCACTTATTCCATTAGTACATGATTATTCTTGAATTTTCATTGTCTTTAATTTTGAAATAAAACCGAGAACCAATTTAAATAAAAATATAGGAACCATTTATTTTTTAAGCAAAATGCGTTTAGTCATGATTTAAAATCAAGTGGCTAAAAATAAAAAAAAGCCCGTAGGCTTTTTTTTATTTCATTCAATTTATTATTTACTGTTCAGCTTGCCGTCATAAACTTTTTCACCTGCAAACCAAGTTTGGGCCACTTTCCAATCCTTAATGTCTTTATTTAATGGCGTTTGTAAAGCCCCTTGTAAAACCACAAAATCCGCCCATTTTCCTACACTAATACTTCCAATTTCATTGCCCCAGCCTGCAACATTGGCGGGTGCTTGGGTATAGGCATACAAGGCTTCATCTAAACTCAAGGCATTATCGCTATAACGGGTCTTGCCGTTATATTCGCGGAACACGACATCACTTAACTGTAGCATTGGATTTTCAGGGGCCGTTGGCCAGTCGCTGCCCAACACCATCGACGCACCACTACTCAATAACGACTGCCAAGCATAGCTATACGGCATTCGTGCTTCACCGAGACGCGACTCCTGATAATTACCAGCAATCGCATGGTCTGGCTGCATGGAAGCGACAACGCCTAATTCAGCAAAGCGAGGAATTGCCGTTTTAGTGGTAACTTCAATATGTTCAATCCGATTCAGCAGTTGGCGATGTTTCGGGCTGTTTTCAATCGCATTCAATGCCATATCCACACTTTTATCACCGATGGCATGGATCGCCACAGGAAAGCCTACGTCATTGGCATTTTTCACGATGTCATTCAATTTTGGCTGTGAGGTAATGGGTTCAATGTTGAAATGGTGTCGATCTGCATAAGGTTCATTCAGTGCAGCGGTATAGCTCATCAGCGTACCATCAACAAAATATTTCATATAACCAAAACGGAACTGCGGCCCTTTCTGCCACTGCTGCTCTTTTTGGATAAAACGTTGATTCAGTTGATCCCGTTGTTTGGCATAGCTTTGCAGTTGTGCCAGCGTTGCCTGATCTTCCCCAGCCATTAATCCAAAACGAATACGCATCGGTAACTGTTTCTGTGACTCAAGTAAAGCAGGATATACCGTAGCGAGTTCAGCCCACATATCATGTACGGAGGTTATTCCCAAGCTGTTAAAATGAGCAACGATTTTTTCAACCACTGGGATTGCTGCTTTGCCTGAGAGTAATGCTTTTGTATATTTAGGGCTTGCCAATACCAGTTGATTGGCTGCCGTTTCTTTAAAAATTCCTGTCGGCTCACCTGTTTGTGGATCTTTAACAATCTCGCCGCCTTCTGGTGCTTTGGTATTTTTATCGATTCCCAGCAATTGCATCGCCTTGCTGTTTACCCAAACGGTATGATAATCAATATCCTGTAACACCACAGGTCGATCAGGAACGATCGCATCCAGCTCCTGACGTGTTGGCATACGATTGTCCTTCATGGCACTGACATCCCAACGCCCACCGACCAACCACGCATCTTTCGCGAGTTCTTTATCTCGTTTGGCAATCAATTTAAACCATTCTTGCCGATCGGTGATCCCAAACAGATCCACACCTTCCCAAAGTTCCAAACCACCTAATAAATGAGTATGTGCATCGGTCAAACCAGGTAGGACTGTTTTACCTTGGGCATCAATCACCTGTGTTTTTGGACTTGCCATATTTTGAATAAAGGTATTATTACCAACAGCCAGAAACTTGCCATCTTTAATTGCAAATGCTTGTGCTTTCGGTTTGGCTGGATTTGAAGTTCGGATATCTGCATTCATCACAATGATATCCGCTTGTGGTGTTTGTGCCTGAGTCCCGAAGGTCATCATACAAACGCTGAGTCCTAACCATAATTTCTTTTTCATAAGTCCGTTATTCCATTATCCATATTTATTTTTGCACTTTTCATTTTCTGTGATTTTTGAATAAAACCGAGAACCAATTTGGTTGAAAACATAGGTACCATTTAAATAAGTATGAAAATCGAGATGCAATAGATCTCAAAAATTACCCCGCATTTTCAATACAAAAAGCACCTCATCGCTGAAGTGCTTGAATGGATAAAAAGGTCTGAAGAAAGGAGTACGCTCGTTCAGACCATCAACCATTTTCAATTAAGAAATATCGACACACATATATTTCAGTTCCAGATATTCCTCAATCCCAAATTGTGAACCTTCACGACCTAAGCCGGACTGTTTAATTCCACCAAAAGGTGCAACCTCATTGGAAATCAGTCCTGTATTCACACCGACCATACCATATTGCAGTGCTTCACCTACCCGCCATTGGCGTGCCATGTCTTGGGTAAAAATATAACTCGCCAAGCCAAACTCCGTATCATTGGCCATTGCAACCGCCTCAGCTTCATCATTAAAGCGGAATAACGGCGCTAATGGACCAAAGGTTTCTTCTTTGGCAACTTTCATTTGCTGAGTGACATCTCTTAAGATGGTCGGTTCAAAGAAGGTTTTCCCTAAGGCATGCGCTTGACCACCGACGACAATTGAAGCGCCGTGACTCACCGCATCAGCAATATGCGATTGCACTTTTTCAACTGCGTCTTGATCAATCAGTGGACCTTGTGTCACTCCTTCTTCACGTCCATCCCCGACACGAAGTTGCTGTTCAACGGCGATTTTTAAGCGCTCACAAATCGCATCATAAATCCCGTCCTGAACATAGATACGGTTGGCACAGACACAGGTTTGTCCGCTGTTACGGAACTTGCTGACCATAATGCCCTGCACTGCACGCTCAACATCTGCATCATCAAAAATAATCACAGGGGCATTGCCACCCAGCTCTAAAGAAAGCTTTTTGATGGTTGGCGCACATTGTTTCATCAAAATACGACCAACATCAGTTGAGCCTGTAAAGCTGAGTTTACGTACCGTATCACTTGCACATAAAGTTTGCCCGACAGCCACCGCATCACCACTGATCAAAATAAATAGATCAGCAGGTAAACCTGCCTGCTCTGCCAGTACCGCCAAAGCATAGGCAGTTAACGGAGTCTGTTCCGCTGGTTTGACCAACATCGAACATCCCGCAGCCAAAGCAGGTGCAATTTTGCGAGTGATCATTGCGGCTGGGAAATTCCACGGCGTAATCGCTGCGGTCACTCCAATCGCTTGCTTAAGCACAATCAAACGCTGCTGTGATTGAACAGGTGTTAACACGGAACCATCGACACGACGCGCCTGCTCTGCAAACCAACGAATGAACGAAGCAGCATAAGTAATTTCGCCACGTGCTTCTGCCAGTGATTTTCCTTGTTCTGCGGTTAAGATTTGTGCCAAAGCTTCACGCTGTTGCAAAATCAGCTGATACCACGCCAGTAGAATATCGGCACGTACCAAAGCTGTTTGCTGCTGCCATTGAGCCTGTGCTACGGCTGAACGCGCAATCGCTGCTTCAACCTCGGCTTGGTCAGATGCTTTGACCCAAGCCAAAGCTTGTCCTGTCGCCGCATCATCCACTACAAAATAATGTTCAGTTGGCGCCGCATCAAAACGAATATCTGGATGCTTTAATAGAGCCTGCAAGTTGAGATCAATCATGCTTCAGCTCCTGCGAGCTTTTGTAATGCAGGTTGTTGCGCTGCAATTGCATCTTGAATAATCACCAGCGCTTGATTGAACTGAACCACAGGAATCGTCAATGGATATAAGAAACGAATCACGTTGCCATGCTTGCCACAGGTTAAAAGCAACAAGCCCTGCTCCATGGCATATTGCTGAATAGCTTTCGCCACTTCTGGTTTCGGTTGCCCCGTGACATGATCACCAAATTCAACTGCCACCATCGAACCCAATGCACGAATATCAATAATATCGTTTGAATATTTTTGTGCCGCTTTGAGCATTTCTACTAATTCATCACCGAGTACATTGGCACGTTCACATAACTGTTCATCTTCAATCACATCGATCACGGCATTGGCTGCGGCAATGGCAAGTGGGTTACCCGCATAAGTACCGCCTAAACCGCCTGGGTTCGGTGCATCCATCACCTCAGCACGACCGACCACACCCGACAGAGGAAAACCACCACCCAAGCTTTTTGCCATGGTAATCAAATCTGCTTTGACTGAATAATGCTGCATCGCAAACAGTTGTCCAGTACGGGCAAAACCAGTTTGCACTTCATCAGCAATTAAAAGAATACCGTGTTCATCACAAATCTTGCGCAGTTGCTGCATAAACTCAACTGGTGCAACATTAAATCCGCCTTCACCTTGTACAGGCTCTAGCACAATTGCAGCCACATCATGTGCCGCAATATCTTCACTAAAAATTTCTTCCAGGCTAATCAAGGCATCATTCACAGAGATTCCTTTAGACGCCACTGGATAACGGGCATGGAATACGCCTGCGGTCATGACACCAAAGTCACGTTTATAAGGGGCTGTTTTGCCTGTCATCGCCATAGTCATAAAAGTACGACCGTGGAAACCACCACCAAAGGTGATAATGCCATGACGACCCGTTGCAGCACGCGCAATCTTCACTGCATTCTCAACAGCTTCAGCGCCTGTGGTAAAAAATGCTGTTTTGGCAGGGCCATCAATCGGCGCACGGGCATTAATCCGTTCAGCCAGAGACACATAACTTTCATACGGTACAATTTGATACGCCGTATGGGTAAATTTATTCAGTTGTTCAGCCACTGCTGCGATGACTTTTGGATGGCGATGCCCCGTATTTAAAACTGCAATTCCACCGGCAAAATCAATATATTCGTTTCCTTCCGTATCCCACAAAGTCGCATTGCTCGCACGTTCAGCATACCATTGGCACATCACGCCAACACCACGTGGCGTTGCTTGCTGTTTACGAGCATTTATTGCAATATGCTTTGCATCCATTTTGTTACCTCTATACGACAAAACAATAATCTTTGGGCATTTAAATTGC
This sequence comes from Acinetobacter higginsii, assembly GCF_000369845.1. Lineage (NCBI taxonomy): Bacteria > Pseudomonadati > Pseudomonadota > Gammaproteobacteria > Moraxellales > Moraxellaceae > Acinetobacter > Acinetobacter higginsii. The sequence goes on from NZ_KB850214.1 coordinate 504,262, forward strand.
TTCATGGCAATGTATTGCTGAAACAAGGCTAAAATGCGCTATGGGTACTTAATGTGTACCTTTTATAAGGAATAGACGAGAGCCACTTTTGGACTAAAGGAGAGAGCCAATTGCGTACCCTGTTAGGAGACTACCTGTTACAGCATTTACAACAGGCCAGTGAAGGGACTTTACCCGCTCGGGTTTTTCATTGTTTAAGAGATGCCATTTTGGAAGGCATTCTTGCACCCAATACTCGTCTTCCAGCATCACGTGATTTGGCCAATGAGCTGCACGTTTCACGTAATACCGTGCTCAATGCCTATGAGCAATTACGTGCTGAAGGTTATATTCAAGCGCATACCGGTCGAGGCACTTGGGTCTCAGAGAGACTACCTGAAAGCTATATTCAGGTCAGCACTACACCAAGCTATGCTGCTGCAAGTACAGAAGATACAACACGAACGCTTTCTCAGCGTGGGGCGAGTTTGCTGCAACATGCCGCTGCCTCCCCGTATCAGTGGGGTGCCTTTGTCCCCGGTGCGCCTGATGTCACCGAATTTCCACATGCCGAATTTAATCGGATCAAATCGCGTCTCAGTCGCCAGCCTGAAATTGCCAATTTGATCTACAGCAATGCTGGAGGATGTATGGAATTACGCCATGCATTGGCGGATTATTTGCGCATTGCCCGTTCAGTCAATTGTGAAACAGACCAGATTATTATTACTGAAGGCATCCATCAGGCGGTTGATCTGGTGTCACGCGCTTTATGTGATTTAAATGATCATGTCTGGATTGAAAATCCGGGCTATTGGGGTGCCAAGAATATTCTGCGTATCAATGGCCTCAATATTGTTCCGATGCCTGTCGATGCCGAAGGCATTATTCCAGAAGAACATCCAGCTATCCCACCGCGCCTGATTTTCGTCACCCCGTCTCATCAATATCCTTTGGGTTCACATCTCAGTTTACCTAGACGTAGAAAATTGCTGGATTTGGCTAAACAGCATGGTAGCTGGATTATTGAAGATGACTACGACAGTGAGTTCCGTTTTTCAGGTCAGCCTTATCCATCGTTACAGGGTTTGGAAGACAATCCGCCTGTGATTTATATTGGAACCTTTAGTAAAACTATTTACCCTGCCTTGCGTATTGGCTATATGGTCGTTCCGAAACAACTGGTACAGCCCTTACGCACAATTTCGGCTGAACTGTATCGAGGCGGTCACTTACTCACTCAACGTGCCTTAGCCGAATTTATTCGTGAAGGACATTATGCAGCACATATCCGCCGGATGCGTCTGCTGTATAGTAAAAGACGGAAGTTTCTGATTGAACTGATTCACCGCTATCTGGGCGATGTATTTGTACATGCGTTTAATCATGATGCTGGACTACATCTGGTACTCAAATTACCTGATCACGCCAATGATGTTGAAATATCTGCACTGGCACTGTCGCGCGGGGTCAATGTCCGCCCATTGTCACAATATTATTCAGGTGTCGATACCCCAATTCAATCGGGCCTATTGCTTGGATTTGCCTGTGTGCAAGAACAGGACATGACTTTTGCTTTTAGTATTTTACGTCAATGCTTGATTGAAAATGCTATTGAGCTTTTTCCGCAGAACCGTTGATCACAGTAGAATAACACTTGGTTTGGAAGGTCTAGGCAACACTCTTGTATGGATTCACACCTCAACCAAGTGAAACTGAATCAGCATTTTAATCTGAACTAAAAACAAAGATCTAAACTGACTTTGACCCGATCTAAAACGATTAAAGTCCGATAGGTTTTTACATCCTGATTATCAGCAAAATGCTTTCTCACGGAAGCTTCAAAGTGAGATAAGTTATTGGAAAGCATAATCATGATAAAAGACACCCCGCCATTGACGAAATAACATTGCTGAATCTCGTCTACGCCAGCAAAGTATTGCTTGGCCCGATCCATCACCACGGAACGATCTTCGCTTAAACGAACTTCAATGATCGATGTCACTTTCTCTCCAAATCGCTTTGGATTCAGCACCGCACAATTCTTTTCAATAATGGCTTCCTGTTCCATTCGAACAATACGCCGTTGTACCGATGCTTGGGAAAGCCCAATCTGTTCCGAAATCTGCCGATGTGAAGTTTTATTATCCTGCTGCAATATTCTTAAAATTGCATAATCAAAATGATCGAGTGAAAGTTCTGCCATGAATTAATTCCTCATTTTTATTCTATAATAGAGTGAATAACCCACAGACTTCAATCAATAAGCGCAATTTAATCATCCTTCAAGAACTAAAATCTCATGATCAAGCTCTAGGTCATCGACATGCATGCGTCTGTTCAGAATAAACAAGAATTTGCTTTGGCTGCAGCCTGCCTATCACTTGCCTCGGTACAAATTGGGGCTGCGATTGCGAAAACTCTATTTCCGATCTTTGGTGCTGAAGGGGTTGCGCTGATTCGTTTAAGTTTCTCGGCCCTGCTGTTGTGGATAATTTTCAAACCTTGGCGCAGCTTGCATTCCCAGATGGATTGGAAAAACCTGATCATTTATGGGTTGATTCTGAGTCTCATGAATCTTTTGATCTATAAGGCATTTTCCCATTTGTCGATTGGTATTGCCATTTCAATTGAAGTCTTGGGTCCACTCACCGTTGCCATTGTCATGTCAAAACAGAAACAGGATTTACTCTGGGGTGCTTTGTCGTTTATTGGGTTGATGCTGTTACCTTTGGGCAGTGCCAATCAGAATTTCAGTTATATCGGCATGTTTTATGCGCTTGCCGCAGCAGTATGTTGGGGCATGTATATCATTTACGGCAGCAAAGTCGCCAAAGGCGGCAGCAATACGGTGGCGATAGGCATGTTGGTAGCCACTCTATTTGCGCTACCATTTGGTATCTCTGATCTGACTCAGCTATTTCAGTCTTATTGGATTTTGCTGCTCTGTGTTTTGGTATCGCTACTTTCCAGTACCCTTCCGTTCTTGCTGGATATCTTTGCAATGAAAAAGCTCGAACCGAAAGTGTTTGGAATTTTACTGAGCGCCTCTCCTGCGGTCAGTGCCCTTGCTGGTTGGCTGATCTTAAAAGAACATCTCAACCCGTATCAAATTACAGGGATTGCCATCATCATGCTCTCGTGCGCGGGTTGCTCCTATTTCTCCTATAAAAACAATAAGGCCTAAACTTCAACGCTTAGGCCTTATCATGCTGTTCGATCAGTCTAGGTGCAACGCTACTGTTCGACTACTTTTCTTCTTTCGGGTCACGATCAGTCCACAAATCACGACAATGAAGGTTACGCTCAAAGATAAAGTCGTTTCATAGCTATATTGAGGTGACAGGAACATATAGCCTAGTACGCTCATAATCACGACAATCACAAACCAAGTCAGCCATGGAAATAACCACATTTTAAAAGGCACAGCAGCCCCAACTTTGTCTAATTGGGTGCGCAAACGGAGTTGTGATACTGCAATCACCAAGTAAACCACCAGTGCAATCGAACCTGTGGTTGACAGCAGAAATCCAAATACTTGTCCGGGAAATAAATAATTCACTGCACAACAAAGTAATCCAATCAATGTCGAAGCAAATACTGCGATGGTCGGGACACCTGCTGCATTAATTTTCGTGACCATTTTTGGCGCTTCTTGACGAGCCCCTAAAGCAAATAACATGCGTGAAGAGGTATAGACAGCCGCATTCATACAGCTCGCCACGGCAATAAATACCACAGTGTCCATAATTAACTTAGTTTGAGGAATATTCAGACTGACCAAGACATACTGAAAAGTACCCAATTTTTGTAAATCGGGTGAACGCCAATCGACCAAGGCAACTGCCAGAAAAATTGAAACCACGAAGAATAATATAATCCGATACAGCACTAAATTGGTTGCCCGTTTGATTTTCTCTTCAGGATTTTTAGACTCCGCCGCAGCAATCGAAAGAATTTCAATGCCAAAGAAGGAAAATGCCGAGATCAAAATTGCTGATAGCACACCGCCCAAGCCATGCGGCATAAAACCGCCATTTGAAAAAAGATTGCCCACACCACTGACATCTTTGGCTAAAGGCCACAGTCCAAATACAGCAGATGCACCAATCACAATAAATACAAGGATCGCAATCACTTTAATCAGCGCAAACCAAAACTCAAACTCTCCAAAACTTTTGGTGCTAAAGAAGTTTGCCAAACTCAGCAGAATAATAAATGCAAAGGCATAAATGGCACTGGATACTTGTGGAAACCAAGCATGCAAAATTTCGGCACCTGCAATGGCTTCAATCGGGATCACCAAAACCCAGAACCACCAATACAGCCAGCCCACACTAAAGCCCGCCCAAGGGCCAATTGCTTTACGGGCATACGTTGAAAATGAACCTGTGTCAGGCTGTGCAACGGCCATTTCACCGAGCATCCGCATGACTAAAAAAACCAGAATACTGGTAATAATATAAGCCAGTACAGCAGCGGGGCCTGCTTTGGCAATTGCAGCGGATGAACCGACAAATAAACCTGCACCAATGACACCACCAATACTGATCATAGTGACATGGCGGTTCGAAAGTCCTTCACCTAATTTTGTTGTTTTTGCGCTATTCATATTTTATTCCTTAAAAATACGTCTTAAAAAACCGTTAATTACATGTTTAAATTCCTATAAAAATAAAAAGGGAAAACCAATGGTCTTCCCTTGAGCAAAAATTAATTTAAAGTTGGCATGGCAAATTGTTTCGCCTCACGAATCTGTGCGGATGGCCAACGTTGGGTGATGGTTTTACGGCGGGTATAGAAACGCACGCCATCTGGCCCATAGGCATATAAATCACCAAACAGTGAACGCTTCCAGCCGCCAAAACTGTGATAGGCAACAGGTACAGGTAATGGCACATTGATCCCGACCATACCGACTTGGATATTATTGCTAAAATAACGCGCCGCTTCGCCATCACGGGTGTAAATACAGGTGCCATTGCCATATTCATGGTCATTGATCAGCTGCATGGCTTCTTGCATGCTCTCGACACGAATCACCTGTAATACCGGCCCAAAAATTTCTTGCTGATAGCTGGTCATCTCTGCTGAAATTTGATCAATCAAGGTCGGCCCGACAAAGAATCCATGTTCATAACCGACGGGTCTGGCGTCACGTCCATCCACCACAATTTTAGCACCTTGTTGCTCGGCACTTTGGATATAAGCCTGTACCTTCTGTTTATGTGCTTGCGAAATGAGCGGTCCAAAGTCATTACTGGCATCGGCATAATGACCAAACTTCAATTGCTGCATTTCTTGCTTGAGCTTGGCAATCACCACATCGGCCACTTCATCGCCAATGGCCACCGCAACGGATAAGGCCATACAACGCTCACCCGATGAACCAAAGGCCGCCCCCAGTAAAGAGGTCACCACATTATCAATATCGGCATCGGGCATAATGATGGCATGGTTTTTTGCACCACCTAAGGCCTGACAGCGTTTTCCTGTAGAGGTCGCTGTTCGATAAATATATTCTGCAATTGGCGTTGACCCCACAAAACTGATGGCTTGGATTTTAGGATGGTGCAATAAAGCATCGACGGCTTCTTTGTCACCATTGACCACATTAAACACGCCATCTGGCAAGCCCGCCTGTTTAAGTAATTCAGCCAAATAGAGTGCGGCTGAAGGAGCCTTTTCAGAAGGTTTTAAAATAAAGCAATTGCCACACACAATCGCCATCGGGAACATCCACAACGGCACCATTGCAGGGAAATTAAAAGGGGTGACCCCTGCAACCACACCTAAAGGTTGAAACTCACTCCAAGAATCGATATCTGGACCAACATTTTTAGAATACTCGCCTTTTAAAAACTCAGGTGCACCACAGGCATATTCCACATTTTCAATGCCACGCTGCAATTCACCTTTGGCATCATGGCAAATCTTGCCATGCTCTTGCCCGATCAATTCGCACAGGGTTTCAGCATTTTCTTCAAGTAATTGTTTGAACTTAAACATCACCCGCGCCCGTTTAATCACGGGTGTATCACGCCATGCAGGGAATGCCTGTTCTGCAATCTGCACCACCTGATTCACTAGCGCTGTATCTGCCAATGCCACTTCTTTGCTGATCTCACCGGTTGCAGGATTATAGACCGCTTGTTTTCGACTGGATCTGGTAACTAAACCACCTTGAATAAAATGCCCAATCAATTGAGGGGTTGAGGCTTGAGCTGAATCCGTATTGCTGAACGCACTGGTATTAAAATGTTCTAAATTATTCATCTGTATTCCTTGTCTCTGTGTCTTATTTTCCGTTTGCTTTTGGCGGGTACTCAGCCAAGATTTATTTCACTTGATAAAGGGTTTCACCCACAGCATTGATCAAGCGTGATAATTGCGCTTCGGTGCTGTTAAACATTGGGCCAAACTGAATGGTGTCTCCGCCAAAACGCACATAGAAACCGGCTTTCCACAACTTCATACCGATTTCAAATCCACGAATGGTGGCATCGCCATCTCGTGGCGCAAGCTGTAACGCCCCAATCAAACCGCAATTGCGAATATCAATCACATTCGGTGCACCTTTTAATTCATGAATCAGTTTTTCAAAACTTGGGGCCAAAGCCGCAGATTGAGTAATCAGATTTTGATTTTCCAATACATCTAAAGTGGCTAAAGCAGCAGCGCAGGCAACGGGGTGTCCTGAATAGGTATAACCATGGGTAAATTCAACCGCATGTTCAGGCAAGTCTTGTTGCATAAAGGCATCATAGACTTCACGGCTTGCGACAACGCCACCTAATGGAATGGCACCATTGGTAATTTGTTTGGCAAAGGTCAGCAGATCAGGCGTTACATCGAAATATTCAGCCGCTGTCCATGTGCCCATACGGCCAAAGCCCGTAATCACCTCATCAAAGATCAGCAGGATATTGTGTTGATCACAGATTTCTCGCAGGCGTTTTAAATAACCTGTTGGCGGCACAATACAACCTGCCGAGCCCGAAACCGGTTCAACAATCACTGCAGCAATATTCGATGCATCATGTAGCTCAATCAGCTTGAGCATTTCATCGGCCAGTTCAATTCCACCTGTTTCGGCACAACCTTTGCTAAAGCTCAGATGTGCTTGCAAGGTATGCGGTAAATGATCAACATCCATCAATTGACCGAACATTTTACGGTTGCCACCAATACCGCCCAGACTGGTGCCTGCCACGTTGACTCCATGGTAGCCACGAGCACGTCCAATCAATTTGGTTTTGCTCGGTTGACCTTTAATACGCCAATAAGCTCTTGCCATCTTGATTGCGGTATCTGCTGACTCAGAACCCGAATCGGTAAAAAATACATGCTGTAGCTGTTCAGGCATGTGCTGCACAATTTTCTCAGCCAATTGAAAAGACAATGGATGTCCAAATTGGAAGGCAGGTGAATAATCCAGTTTTGCCAATTGGCGACTCACCGCTTGCTGGATTTCAGGCACGCTATGCCCTGCACCGCAGGTCCACAAACCTGACAATGAGTCATAAATCTCACGTCCTGTGCTGTCAATCAAAGACGAACCTTTGGCAGCCACGATAATGCGTGGATCTTGATGAAAGTTACGATTGGCGGTAAACGGCATCCAATGCGCTTGATAATTTAACTTCATAGCAACGTCTGACGGACTGGCTTCCAATGCATCATCGCGGTCATTTGTGGTGTCGATATCAAACATAATCACTCTTCTTGTTTTGGGTTTATGTTTGGAGTGTACAGCGCGTTATAGTTTTGATAAATTCAAATTGTCTTGAGTTTAGATATAAAAAAGCAAAACTAAATGAAGCCTAAAAAATTAAATCAAGTGACTGATTTTGATATAAAACTGCTCAAAATTTTTAAAACGGTGTGTGACTGCCACAGCTTTAGCGCTGCGGAAAGTCTACTTGGCATCAGTCGTTCTGCGATTAGTCTGCATATGAGTGATCTGGAAAATCGGCTGGGGATTCGACTGTGTCAGCGTGGTCGAGCGGGCTTTGCCCTGACCGATGAAGGTCGTGAAATTCTGGAATATATTGAAGTGTTGAATGCTTCGATTGAAGACTTTCGAGCCAAAATCAATCAAATGCATAATCAGCTCAAAGGTGAATTTAATATTGGGATTATTAATAATTTAGTCACCATGCCCAGCGCCTATATCACCAATACCCTTGCGCTATTGGCTGATGAAAATCCAGAAGTGGTGATTAATATCAGTATGAGTACCTTGTCCGATATTGAATGTCGCGTCTTGGACAACCGCTTACATGCAGGTGCCATCCCCCTCGTCACCCCATTATCTGGCTTAGATTATTTTGATTTATATAGCGAAAAGTCTTTACTCTACTGCGGTAAAAATCACCCGCTGTTTCAACATTTAGGTGACATACAAACAGCGGACTTAAAACAGTGGCATGCGGTATTGCCCAATTATGCAACGACAGCAGAAGCGACGAAATTACATCAACTGCTTAATTGTTCGGCCACCGCCAGTGACCGTGAAGGCATTGCCTTTTTGATCTTAACCGGTAAGTTTCTCGGTTTTTTACCCGATCATTATGCGAAGAAATGGGTGGAGGATGGCTTTATGCAACCGATTTTACAGGACGTGATGCATTACAGTACCCCGATCTGTCTGATCACGCATAAAGGCAAAAACTACCATATGATTTTAAAAACCTTTATGGATATCCTGAAAACCAGAATCATGCCTCTGGCTTAACTCAGACTAGAATACAAAAGTCGATGAGTTGAACCCATCGACTTTGTTTTATCAATCATGATGCATGGCTATGCTTCACCTGTTTCAGCGATGTTTGTCGCTGGATTGACTGTGCTTTTACTTCCACTGTCTGACTCATGCCGTTTCAGCACCAGCACCGCAAAAATCGCAATAATGGCAGGGATGGCAATCATCACAAAGTTCATCTTATGCGGTAGACCTAAGGTCAGCAGCATCCCTGTTAAAATTGGCCCGACAATAGCACCAATTCGCCCAACTGCGGATGCACAGCCAATCCCTGTGGAGCGCACACTCAATGGATAGTATTGCGCCACATAACTATACAAAAGGATTGAAGTACCAATAGTTGCAGCACCCGCAATCGTCACCAAACCATATAGTATATAAGCTGGCGAGTTATAACCGAGTCCGACCAAGGCAAATACCCCTGCCACAAACATGGTTAAAATCACAGGCTTTAGGTGGAATTTATCTGACAGTATGCCACCAAAAATTGCCCCAAGCATGGCACCAACATTCAACGCCAGCAGGAATAAGATACTTTTACCCAATGAATAACCTGCTGCCAGCATCAGTTTTGGTAACCAGCTACTCAATGCATAAACCATCAACAAGCACATAAAGAATAACAGCCAGAACATTAAGGTACTTAGAGCACGACCATGTTGAAATAAAGCTTTTGCCGAACTGCCTGTATCCAGATGATCGTCATTCAAGCATAAGCGTGTCTCAGTGCTTAATGCCTGTTCTGGTGCAATTTTTTGAATGATGGCATGGGCTTGTTCAGTCTTACCGCTTTTCACTAAAAAGGTCAGTGACTCAGGTAAAAACTTCCATAGAATGGGTAACAGCAATAATGGAATACCGGCAATCAAGAACATAATTTGCCAGCCTTGGCTTTCGACTAAATAACTGCCCAACAATGCCGAAATAATTCCACCAATGGCATAGCCACTGAACATACTGCCAACCAAAGTACTGCGTATCCGTTTCGGTGCATATTCAGAGGTTAACGCCACCAAATTCGGCATCACCCCGCCAATGCCTAAACCGGCTAAAAATCTTAAAATCCCAAATTCAAAAGGCGTCGATGCAAATGCACCCCAAAAGGTAAAACCACTAAAAAACGTCACACAAATCAAGATCACATTTTTGCGACCGATTTTATCTGCCAAAGCCCCGAATAGCATGGCACCAAACATCATGCCGCATAAGGCAGTACTGGCCAACATACCCGCCTGTACCGCGGTGAGTGACCATTCCTGCATCAATACAGGCAAAACCACACCATAAATAACCAGGTCATAACCGTCAAAAATAATAATCAGTAAGCACCAAAGCAAAATGCTCCAGTGAAAAGGCGTAAATTTTGCTTGGTCAATAATTGCATTGACATTCAACGTCGATGTTGCCATTTAATCATCTCCTCTATGAGATAAATTCTTGTTCATTTTTAAAAAGACATACTGCACCCTAAAGAAAAAACAGATTATTCAAGGTCTTGATTAAAAATCGTAACTCGCCATCATATTGAAGCGGTTATCGATCCCGTTACGGCCGTCAAAGGTTTCACGCTCGCCATAGACATACTCCACCCCCAAGGTGATGGGTTTATACGGGTTGTACATGGCATTGATCCAGCCCTGCCAAAGTTCCTTGTTTTGAGTTGCATTATTTTTTTGAATTTCAGCGAAAGTATTGTCATCCTTGGCTTTCATATAGCCGTAGCCCAAGGTTGAGCGAAGCTTCGAATTAAACTGATGGGTCAGACCGGCAGAAATGGTATCGAATTCATTGCTCTGAATATGATTTTTATCATCAATTACATAGCTGTTATTGGTCCAAAGCAGGAAGCGGCCATCACCTTTAACATGGTAATAATCGGCTTTTAAGAAAGTTTGTGGTGTCAGCTGATATTTACCGCCAAGCCCTACACCCCATGCCCATTCCTCATCATTACTGGTCTTTTTCTCGGCCATAAAAGTACGACCTGACAACAGTGAACCATTGGCAAATTTATGGTTCAACCGCCCAACTAAAGCAGGCAATCGCATTTCATTATCAGGGTCGGAAGTTGCGGTATATTTAGGGTCTTCAATCGCGACAGCAAAACTGGTATTGGCTGATAAGTTATCGCTATAACGTACCAAAGGTGAACGTTGTAATGCCCCACCGACATAGGTTCCCGCATCAATGGTTTCTGGATAATACTCAGGTGCAATAAAGGTTGACCAAGTCTGACCAATCAACCATTTATCAAAAGTTAAATAGGCATGACGAATACGGAATTGATCGCGTGTGCTACCTCCAAAGAAATCCATTTCCAGCTTACCACCAACATCGCCAACGGCTGTCGGTGTTTTAAAGTTTAAGCCCAAACGAGTGACATTGACGGTTGAATGCAAGCGGTCTTTTTGTTGGGCTTCCTCGGCAGTATGTTCCAGTGGTACGCCACTGATATTGTTATACATGGTCGATGCACCTTTGGCCTGATAAGAAGCATCGGCACGGAGATAACCATATAAATTGACTTCAGCCCCGCCTTTGCTGATATTCAGTTTTGGAGCTTGTGCTTCCGTCACCTGTGGCGCAGCAGCTACGGCAACTGGAGCTGTCGATTGTGTCTGAGCAGGTTGTTTTACATACTGTTGCAGCATGGCGCGCAACTCTTGAACTTCTTGTCTGAGTTGTGCAATTTCAGCACTCTCAGTTCCCGAATAAGCAGAGGACATGGCCGTTAAAACCGCCGTTGCCAATATGCTTTTTTGTACCGTTAAAATAAACTTTTTCATTAAAATCAATTTCCTTTTCGGCTGATCTTAAAACCCGGTTTAAGATCATTCTTTGTTTGTGTTTTTCCTTTGTCGCACAGATGTACCACATCACATTTTTTATTCTAAAAATTCAAACCATTGATTTATTTAAACTTCACCTCCTATCTAAGTGAATAGCCACTTTTCTTAAAGACAACAGAACCTTGCAGCGGCAAGTTCAGCCACTGTTAAAAAACATCGGTTAGAAGCTAAAAATTAAGTTGCTGTTTTAATGTTGAATTCCTTGTTGAGTGAAAACAGCCTTGCCAGAAAGTTCCGAGGTCAAAATCTCCTCCTGCTTTTTCTGGGCAATCAGTCCCTGATAAGTTAAAACTTGGCTAAAGCAATGCACTTGTTGAAAACCAGTACTGCAAAGAAGTTGCTGATAGGCGTCAAAAGTGAGCGTGAAAAAGTCTTGTGCTAAACGCTCCATCATGGTGTGGCTCTGCTCGGCACTCAGACCATTGCTCTGACACAGCAGTGGCAATGCTTTCAATTTTTGAGGATCTTCACAGGCCATCAGGTCGTAAGTCATGAGCAATCCATCCGCTTTTAACCGCTGTGATATTTCAGCAAAGAAACTCGGTTTAAGCGCATGCGGCACAAAATGCGCAACTAGAATAGACAAGGCTGCATCAAATTTTGGCTGTGTAGGCAATGCAGCAGTTTCGCCATGAATAAATTGCACACGCTCTGACTGACCCAGTGCCTGAATCAGTGCTTGGGCTTTCTGCAACATACTCAAAGAAGGATCAACTGCCGTAAAAGTCCAAGTCGGATGTCTGTTCAGTAGATATTCAAGCTCATAGCCTGTGCCACAACCAACAATTAAAATCTCTGCGTCTGCACTTAAAGCGGATTGTAAAATCGCATCGACTTGTTGATGCATCAGCTCATAACCTGGAATCAGACGACGGATATGATCGTCATAGCGTTCCACTACTTTTTGACTATTAAAATCTTTCGCCATTTGATCCTCTATTTTTAAAAGCCTTAAACGGTCAGCATCGCATCAACAGATAACGGCTTTATAGAAGGTTTGCTCGCTTCGATACTTAAGCCCAATTTTTGAAATAAAGCGTGATCACGATTTTCACCCGCATTGGCAGTGGTTAACAGCTTTTCACCTGAGAAGATCGAATTGGCACCTGCCATAAATGCCAGAGCTTGATCTGAATCGGTTAATGCTTCACGGCCTGCGGAGAGTCGAATGTAACTTTGCGGCATGATTAATCGTGCCACGGCAATGGTCCGAATCCATTCAATCACATCCAGTTTTTCTACTTGAGCCAGTGGAGTCCCTTCTATCGGCACCAGCATATTAATCGGTACAGACTCGGGATGTAGCGGCAAAGTTGCTAACTCGTGTAAAAGACCAATCCGATCCTCTCGGCTTTCACCTAAACCGACAATCCCACCGCTACAGACTTTCAAGCCTGCCTGACGAACATGGTCTAGTGTATCCAGTCGATCATCAAAAGTTCGGGTGCTGATAATGTGGGAATAATATTCCCGCGAGGTATCCAGATTATGGTTGTAATAATCCAGACCAGCCTCTTTTAAACGCTCCGCCTGAGAGGCATTCAACATACCCAAGGTCATACAGGTTTCCAGTCCCAAAGCTTTGACTTCGCGTACCATGTCCAGTACATAAGGCATATCGCGCTCATGCGGATTGCGCCATGCAGCACCCATACAAAAACGAGATGCACCTGAGGCTTTGGACTTTTGTGCCTCTTGAATGACTTTCTCGACGGCAATGCGTTTTTCTGCTTCCAGTTTTGAATCATAACGCGCCGATTGCGAACAATACTTGCAATCTTCAGGGCATTTCCCTGTCTTAATAGACAGCAAAGTACTGACCTGAATCGTATTCGCAGCAAAATATTGTCGGTGTAACTGTTGTGCCTGAAACAGCAAATCTAATAAAGGCTGCTCATACACAGCCTGTATTTCTGCACGTGACCAATCATTTCTAATCTTCATTTATTGATCCTGATACCCTATGTTTAGAGAACAACCACGACATCAAAGCTCCTCCTCAGTTGCAAGACACAGAGGAGGAATACGGTTTTAATCAAATATTTCAGCAGTCAAATTCAGCTCTACCCGCATGATTTCCTGCAATTTAAATTTCTGAGCTTTGCCTGATGCTGTCATTGGGAACTCATCAAAAAACTTAACGTAACGTGGCACTTTATTATGTGAAATATGCTCTTTGCAAAAACTACGAATACTGTCTTCATTGCTTTGGTGATGTTCATGCAAAATAATGCAGGCGCAGAGTTCCTCACCATAACGCATGTCGGGCAAACCAATCACTTGCACATCGCAGACATCGGGATGGGTATATAAAAAGTCTTCAATTTCTTTAGGAAACAGGTTTTCACCACCGCGAATGACCACATCTTTAATTCGACCTTTGATTTTGACAAAGCCCTCACTGTCCATTTCAGCAATATCACCCGTATGCATCCAGCCTGCTGCGTCGATGACTTCTTTGGTTTTTTCAGGCTCATCCCAATATCCCGCCATGACCGAATAACCACGGACACAAAGTTCACCCAGTGTTCCTTGCGGCACAATTTCGCCTTCTAAATCGACAATTTTGACTTCCAAATGTGGATGAACATGCCCAACCGTACTAACGCGTTTATCAATTGAATCATCAATATAACTCTGCACACTGACTGGAGAGGTTTCAGTCATGCCATAACAGATGGTGATTTCAGACATATGCATACGGTCAATCACACGCTGCATGATTTCTCTCGGACATGGGCTGCCTGCCATAATGCCCGTTCTTAAACTGCTCAGATCAAATTCGGCAAATTGCTCATGTTCCAAAATGGCAATAAACATGGTCGGCACACCATAGGCTGCCGTACATTTTTCCTGCTCAATGGTTTTTAAGCTTTCCAATGGATTAAAGACTGAAGCAGGATAAACCATAGTTGCACCATGAGTAATACAAGCTAGATTGCCCATCACCATGCCAAAACAATGGAATAAAGGTACTGAGATACAAACTCGATCTTGGGGCGTCAAGCCAATCCCTTCACCAACAAAATAACCATTATTCAGGATGTTATGATGCGTCAACATGGTTCCTTTCGGATTGCCTGTGGTGCCTGAGGTAAATTGGATATTAATGGTTTCATCAAACTGCAATTGCTTGGCTAAGCGTTGTAATTCATCGAGCTGAGATTGATTTGGGGTTTCGAGTAAATCGCTAAAACGATGGATACCAGTATGTTGCTGCTCATCAATTTTGATCACATATTTTAAATGCGGTAACCGATCTGCATTCAATACTTTATCAGGACTGGATGCCAATTCTGGAGCAATCTTACTCAGCAATTCTTGATAATCTGTGGTCTTGAATTGTGAAGCGATAACCAAGCCTTTGCAGGAGACTTTATTGAGTACATATTCCAGTTCATGACTTTTATAGGCAGTATTCAGATTCACCAAAATAATGCCTGCTTTAAATGCGGCAAATTGGGTCACGGTCCATTCCACACAATTCGGCGACCAGATCGCCAAGCGATCCCCTTTTTTCAAACCCAGCTTGAGCAGACTACAGGCAAATGCATTCACTTCATGCTGTAGTTCTTTGTAGCTTAAGCGTCGGTTCTGATGTGAACTGACAATCGCCTCTTGCTCAGCATATTGCTGGCAGGCTTGATCAAATTTATCTCCAATCGTCATCCCCAACAGGGGCTGCGAGCTGGTTCCAGAGGCATAGCTTAACCGTACATGTTGCATTGAATCATTCTCCTTGATTCTTTTTTAATTCTGTTCTTACCTGATCTAATTGTTGTAACTGCAACTACTCTTCAAACTGCCTATTGTTGTGATGTTAAACCGTTCTGTCTGCCCTACTTTTTCTGTACTGCATCCACACAAAAATCAGCAATCTGTTTGGAAAAATAGTCTTTGTGCGCATGATCAAACTTGGTATTTTGTGCTGGATCCAACGGTTCAACCACCACATAGGTCATTGCCCCGACCACACACATAGCTGTTGTGTTTAAGTCATCCAAAACAAATTCACCACTTGCATTTCCATCTGCAAGGATTTTTTTAATACTTTGTTTAATCAACTGTTTTACCCGAAAACGCTCATGTTCAACGCTTGAATCCACGGGTTCAAACATGAGTGAATATGCCAGCTGCGGACTGTTCAAGGCCCGTTTTACAAAGGTCGCGACTGCCTTGTGCAATTTTTGTTGTGCGGTCAGATCACTTTCTGTGATGGCATCAATCACCAACAGTTCGGTATTGATGGCTTCTGACAAGACCTCAATTAACACCTGACTTTTATTGTCAAAGTAGCGATACACCAGACCACTTGAGACCCCTGCTTGCTCAGCAATGGTTTGTATCTGTGCGTCTTTGAACCCTCCCTCTGAAATTAATTTTCTGGCTGAACTCAAAATCGATTTACGATTTTGCTCCATCCGCTCCTGCATTAAAGTTGATCGTTTATAGCTCATAAATTTTATTCTCTAACAAATAAAGTGAATTGTAAATCATTTTATGAATCACTATTCACTTTTTTAAAAATTCATTGTAAGGTAGTTCCTAAGCACACACAACAACGCTTAATGGAACAACAAATATAATCACTGGGATGACAACATAATGAACCTACGTAGCTTAAACTTTGGTCTGGATGAAACGTTAATTGCTCTACAAAATTCGGTTGCTGCATTTTGTGCAAAGGAAATTGCACCTATTGCACAACAAGTCGATCAGGACAATGTATTCCCTGCTCATCTCTGGAAAAAGTTTGGAGATATGGGATTAATGGGCTTAACCGTTTCTGAAGAATATGGCGGCACCAATCTAGGCTATCTAGCACATATCATCGTGTTGCAAGAAATTTCACGTGCATCCGCCTCTATTGGTCTTTCTTACGGTGCGCATTCTAACTTGTGTATTAACCAGATCAACCGTAACGGCAGTGAGCAACAAAAGCAGAAATATTTACCCAAGCTGATTTCAGGTGACTTTGTCGGTGCTTTGGCGATGTCTGAACCCAACGCAGGTTCGGATGTGGTCAGTATGAAACTACGTGCCGAACAAAAAGGCGATCACTTTGTTCTCAATGGTTCAAAAATGTGGATCACCAATGGCGGTGATGCTGATGTATTGGTGGTGTATGCCAAAACTGATCCACATGCAGGTGCCAAAGGCATGACTGCCTTTCTGATCGAAAAAGATATGCCTGGCTTTAGCCATGGTAAGCACCTAGATAAGTTGGGTATGCGTGGCTCTAATACCTATCCGCTATTTTTTGACAATGTTGAAGTGCCTGCCGAAAACGTACTTGGTGGAGTTGGCAACGGTGCCAAAGTACTAATGAGTGGTCTGGACTATGAGCGTGCGGTCTTAAGTGCTGGTCCTTTAGGCATTATGGATGCCTGTCTGGATGTGGTGATTCCCTACCTGCATGAACGTGAACAATTCGGTCAGGCCTTGGGTGAATTTCAATTGATGCAAGGCAAACTGGCGGATATGTATTCCACTTGGCTGGCTTGTAAAGCCTTGGTCTATGCAGTTGGTGCGGCCTGTGACAAAGCCGATCATGACCGTAGTTTACGTAAAGATGCGGCCAGCGCGATTCTATACGCAGCTGAAAAAGCCACATGGATGGCGGGTGAAACCATTCAAACGCTCGGTGGTAATGGTTATATCAATGAATTTTCGGCTGGCCGTTTATGGCGTGATGCCAAACTTTATGAAATTGGTGCAGGGACTTCGGAAATTCGCCGCATGCTGATCGGCCGCGAACTGTTTAATGAAACCAAATAATAACCATAATTCAGGATGCAGCTTATGAACCAATTACACAGCAAAATTAATGTTCGAAGTGAAGACTTCAAAACCAATCAACATGCCATGCAAACATTGGTCAGCGATCTGAAACAAGTGGCTCAAAAAGTCGCACTTGGTGGTGGCGAAAATGCCCGTCAAAAACATTTGGCCAGAGGCAAACTTTTACCACGCGATCGTATTGATCAACTGATTGATGTCGGTACTGCTTTTTTAGAAATTGGTCAATTGGCTGCTTACAAGGTTTATAAAGATGACATTCCTGCTGCGGGTGTAATTGCAGGTATAGGCCAAGTCAATGGTGTGACCTGCATGATCGTCGCCAATGATGCAACCGTCAAAGGTGGCACCTATTATCCATTGACGGTGAAAAAGCATTTACGTGCGCAGGAAATTGCCGAACAAAATCACTTGCCGTGTATTTATCTGGTGGATTCAGGCGGTGCGTTCTTACCGATGCAAGATGAGGTCTTCCCTGATCGAGATCATTTCGGGCGTATCTTCTATAATCAAGCGCGTATGTCGAGCCAAGGTATCGCCCAAATTGCGGTAGTGATGGGCAGCTGTACCGCTGGCGGTGCTTATGTGCCGGCCATGTCGGATGAAACCATTATTGTCCGTAATCAAGGTACGATTTTCCTCGGTGGCCCGCCATTGGTCAAAGCCGCAACGGGTGAAGTGGTCAGCAGTGAAGATTTGGGTGGTGGTGATGTACATACCCGCCTGTCAGGGGTTGCCGATCATTTGGCTGAAAATGATGAACATGCGCTTGCGATTGCCCGTAACATCGTTGCCAATCTGAATAAGAAGCCCAACGAATTAAACAAGCAGATTGATGAACCGCTATTTGATGCCAACGAACTTTATGGCGTTGTACCCAGTGATGCACGTAAACCTTTTGATGTGCGTGAAGTCATTGCCCGCATCGTAGACGGCTCGCGCTTTGATGAATTTAAAGCACGTTTTGGTTCAACTCTGATCACAGGTTTTGCCTCTTTGTATGGGATGCCTGTTGGCATCATTGCCAATAACGGGATTCTATTTTCTGAATCTGCACAGAAAGGCGCACACTTTATCGAGCTATGTACTCAACGTAATATCCCATTGCTATTTATCCAAAACATCACTGGCTTTATGGTCGGTCGCCAATATGAAAATGAAGGCATTGCCAAAAATGGCGCCAAACTGGTGATGGCGGTAGCGACAGCCAATGTACCAAAACTCACCCTGATTATTGGCGGTTCTTTCGGTGCGGGTAACTATGGCATGTGCGGACGTGCTTACTCACCACGCTTTTTATGGACATGGCCAAACTCACGTATTTCGGTGATGGGTGGTGAACAGGCTGCCAGCGTACTGTCGACCTTGAAACGTGATCAGATTGAGCAAAAAGGCGCGCAATGGTCAGCACAGGAAGAAGATCAATTTAAACAACCGATTCGTGAACAATATGAGCACCAAGGTCACCCTTACTATGCTTCTGCCCGCCTTTGGGATGATGGCGTGATTGACCCTGCTCAAACCCGTCATGTGCTGGGGCTAAGCCTTGCTGCTGCGCAGAATGCGCCGATTCAACCGACCAAGTTCGGCGTGTTCCGCATGTAAGAGGTGTCTATGAGCTATCAATTTTTACAACTGGAACAACACGGTCAAGTGGCCTATGTGTGGCTAAACCGACCAGAACTGCACAATGCCTTTAATACTACGCTGATTGAAGAATTACATGCCTGCTTTACCAGCCTCAACACACGAGATGATGTGCGTGTGGTGGTCTTAGCAGGACGTGGCAAAAGCTTTTCAGCAGGTGCCGATCTGAATTGGATGAAACAGGCGGGTCAAGCCTCTTCAGCAGAAAATGAAGCCGATGCCTTAAAACTTGCACAAATGCTAAATGCACTTGCAACTTTGAAACAACCAACACTTGCGCGTGTGCATGGCATTGCCTTTGGCGGTGGTATGGGCTTGGCATCGGCCTGTGATATTTGTATTGCCAGTACTGACGCCAAATTTGCGACTTCAGAAGTTCGACTTGGTCTTGCACCATCGACCATCAGTCCCTATGTAATTCGTGCCATTGGTGCTCGGCAGGCTTCTCGCTATTTCTTAACTGCGGAACGCATTTCAGCACGCGACGCCAAGCAGATTGGCCTAGCTCATGAAGTTGCAGATGCCGAAGACTTAGACCAAAAAGTTCAAGAAATCATTGATGCTCTGTTACTCGGTGGACCACAGGCGCAGGCTGCATCGAAACAGTTGATTCAGATGGTCAGCCACCAAACGATGAGTGGTGATTTGCTCAAGCAAACTGCACAGCATATTGCTCAAGTTCGTCAAGGCAGTGAAGCCAAAGAAGGTTTGAATGCCTTTTTAAATAAACAACAACCTGCGTGGACTTCCACTCCCCAATAACAACAATTCAGGACGATCACAATGTTTGAAAAGATTTTAATTGCGAACCGTGGCGAGATTGCCTGCCGTGTGATTCGTACTGCAAAAAAACTCGGTATTGCAACGGTTGCAGTGTATTCAGATGCAGATGCCCATGCACAGCATGTTAAATTGGCCGATGAAGCGATTTATATTGGGCAATCCCCTGCCACACAAAGTTATTTACAGGTGGATCGTATTATTCAGGCAGCGATTGATACTGGTAGCCAAGCGATTCACCCAGGCTATGGTTTCCTGTCCGAAAATGATCAATTTGCCCTCGCTTGCCAACAACACAATATTTGCTTTATTGGCCCACCCGTAGATGCGATTTTAGCCATGGGTCTTAAAGCCACCTCTAAAGCATTAATGGAAAAAGCAGGTGTGCCTTTAACACCGGGTTATCACGGAACCAATCAAGAGGCTGAGTTTTTAAAACAGCAAGCCGATGCAATTGGTTATCCAGTACTGATCAAAGCCAGTGCTGGCGGTGGCGGTAAAGGCATGAGCTTGGTCGAACGTAGTGAGGATTTCTTACAATCCTTAGCTTCGTGTAAACGTGAAGCCAAGTCTAGCTTTGGTAATGATGATGTCCTAATTGAACGCTATGTGATTCAGCCACGTCATATTGAAGTACAAGTGTTTGGCGATACGCATGGCAATTATGTACACCTGTTTGAACGTGATTGTTCGGTACAACGTCGCCATCAAAAAGTACTGGAAGAAGCTCCTGCGCCGCAAATGCCCGCTGAAAAACTGGATGCCATGCGTCAGGCTGCGATTGATGCTGCCCGTGCAGTGGATTACGTCGGTGCGGGTACAGTCGAGTTTATTGTAGAACAGGATGGTACCGCCTATTTCATGGAAATGAACACTCGCCTGCAAGTCGAACATCCCGTTACCGAAATGATTACTGGTGAAGATCTAGTGGAATGGCAACTGCGTGTCGCCGATGGTGAACCGCTGCCGAAACTGCAACATCAATTACAGATTCATGGTCATGCGCTTGAAGCACGGATCTATGCCGAAGAACCCGAAAAAGGCTTCTTACCTGCCATTGGCAAAATTGACTATCTACACTATCCAACGCAGAACCAATCTGTCCGTGTTGACAGCGGTATCGTAGAAGGTGATGAAATCACCACCTATTACGACCCAATGATTGCCAAATTGATTGTATGGGGCAAAAACCGTGAAGCGGCTTTGATCCAAATGCAGCATGCACTCAGTCAATTCCATGTCGATGGTTTGGGGAATAATATTGCCTTTTTGGAAAAAATTGTACGCTGTGATTCATTTAAACAGGCCAAACTGGATACCAATCTGATTCAACGTGAACATGATTTCTTGTTCCGCCCTGAACAGATTAAACCTGAATTGGTCATTGCCACCGCCTTTATCGAATTTTTAAGCAAACTCAATCACAACCACTCTAGCCAAAAACAGTTATGGCAAGCACAACCGCTATGGCGTTTAAATATTGCCTTTAAGCAAACCATCAAACTGAACTATCTAGATCAGAATATTCAAATCAAGCTAAGTGCGGCAGAACACGGTTTTAATGCTGAATATAACGGTGAAAGTTACCAGATTTCTGGACAATTACTGGATGCACACACAGCGGTGATTCATCTCAATGGTACCCAACAGAAACTGTCCTTTAACCAGAGTTTGCAAGGCATTACCCTGTTCCATACGGGACAAAGCCATAAGTTTGGCTATATTCGTCAAGATTATCATCAGGACGATAGCCAAGCAGATCAAGGCCATCTCAAAGCACCCATGCCGGGTGTGGTGACTCAGGTTCTGGTCGGCGCTAATCATAATGTCAAAAAAGACGATATCCTGATGACGCTTGAAGCCATGAAAATGGAATACACCATTCGCGCACCACAAGATGGCTTGATTGTTGATGCCTATTTTCAGGTTGGTGATCAGGTTAAAGCTGGCGATGAATTGGTGGAATTTCAGCCTTTACAGGAGGAAGTTGCATGAGTGAGTTTGTCAAAATCGTGGAAGTTGGACCCCGAGATGGTCTGCAAAACGAAAAACAGGCGTTGACCGTCGAACAACGCCTAAACTTCATTCATGATCTGATAAATGCTGGACTAAAATCGATTGAAGTGGGTTCCTGTGTATCTGCTAAATGGGTGCCACAAATGGCACAAAGCGATGAACTGTTTAGGCAGCTCCCACAAGGTACTGACCTGAATTTAAGCCTGCTTACCCCAAATATCAAAGGCTTTGAGGCTGCTCAGGCGGTGGGATGCAAGGAGGTTGCGGTATTTACCGCAGCCTCTGAAAGCTTCACCCGTAAAAATATTAATTGTTCAATTGATGAAAGTTTTGAAAAGTTTAGCGATGTCATAAGCGCAGCCAAAGCACAGCATATCCGTGTGCGTGGTTATGTCTCTTGTATCGTGGATTGTCCTTATGAAGGTGCGATTGCACCTGAGCAAGTGGTCAACGTGGTTAAACGACTGTATGACATGGGTTGCTATGAAGTCTCTTTGGGTGAAACCATTGGGACTGCCACACCAGATCGGGTAAAGCAAGTTTGGGAAGCCTGTCTGGCTGAACTTGATAGCACCGTTTTAGCGGGTCATTTTCACAATACCTATGGCATGGCGATTGCCAATATTTACCAGTCCTTACAACAAGGCATTCGTGTGTTTGATTCATCCCTTGCGGGACTGGGTGGCTGCCCTTATGCCAAAGGCGCTTCTGGCAATGTTGCGACCGAAGATCTGTTTTATTTACTCTCCCATATGGGCTTTGAAACGGGGATTGATTTAGAAAAACTGATGCAAGCCAGCCAAAATATTAGCCATGTCTTAAAGCGAAAAAGCTTGTCGAATTATGCCAATGCATATTGGCAAACAAAGTGTGCTTAGTGATATCTAGATTCGAATTCACTCATCGTTTAGCAACAAGCTTAATCAATGAAGCTTGCTCAGCTGATTAGGTCTCACCTTTTTCTCGTTCCATGTCGATCGTGGGACGAGACTCGTCTATGCGATTTATTTAAATATAGTGTTTATCTCTGTACGAAATGCCTCTTTCTAAAGAAGCATTTTCTAGTTTTAATTATAATCCTTATTATTTTTGATCCTTTTCTAACACGCCTCAAAATTATTTATAAAAAATAATCCGTATCCATTTGGATTTTAGGAGAAATATGCTGCTCGACCCACTCCAGCCATGCCCGTGTTTTTGCATCCACAAAATGACGCGATGGCAATAAGGTGTACACCCCGATATCCGGTGATCGCCAAGCAGGTAAAATACGACGCAGTCGCCCTGCCCGAATCGCATCAATCGATGAGAAGGTCGGTAATAATGCAATGCCCATATCCTGTTGTACTACATCCAACAGCAACTCAGGGGTATCAGCAATCAACGGTCCATTGATATCAATCTGATAAGAGCAGCTGTTTTCACTGACCAAATGCCATTGTGGAGTAATTGAGGGATTGACCAAGCGCAAGCAGGCATGCTTTTGCAAATCATCCAAGGATTGAGGTTCGCCATACTTTTCCAAGTATGCAGGTGATGCACATAACACCGAAAAGATGGTACCAATTCGACGCGCTACAAACCGTGAATCTGCCAATGACTCAGTGAGATATAGGCTAACATCAATACCCTTACCTAACAGATCAGGCACATTTTGCGAAGTCCGATATTCAACCGTAAGATCGGGATAGGTTTGACAGAAATCCGCCATCATCGGCGCCAGATAATGATGACCAAAACTGGCCATACTCAACACGCGCAACCGTCCTTGTGGTCTGGCTGCCATGCCCATGGCT
This sequence comes from Acinetobacter higginsii, assembly GCF_000369845.1. Lineage (NCBI taxonomy): Bacteria > Pseudomonadati > Pseudomonadota > Gammaproteobacteria > Moraxellales > Moraxellaceae > Acinetobacter > Acinetobacter higginsii. Next base: position 527,892 of record NZ_KB850214.1, read on the forward strand.
TGTGCTTCGGACTCCTCCACCATCGCCAGTACTTGGCGACACTGCTCGGCATAGTTTGCACCAATTTCGGTCAAGGCATGCTGGCGGGTTGATCGTTGTAGTAGTTTTGTACCTAAACGCCCTTCTAACTCGCTAATTAATCGCGAAACTTGCGCAGTTGTCAGTTCCATCTGTTCAGCGGCAGCCGTGAAACTCCCGCTATCAATCACTTTCAGGAAGGCATGCATTGCATGTAAAAGTCCACCATCAAGATTTTTGCGCATAACGTAAATATCTTTTTCTAAATTACGCATTGTTGCACCAGTCTGGATCAACCACAATGACAAATATGTACATTGATTGAGCAGTTTTTTTAGCGAACGCCGCTGATCAGTCTTTTTAAAATATGTACTTACTCCAAATATTCAACCGGATGTTGAAAAAAGAAAGTAGCCAAAACTACACACAATTCTAAGGAGACATAAATGAATATAGCGACAAAAGTTACTCCAAAAATGATCGCTACTAAAGATGTATCACTGGACGATAAATATATCAGTGATCACGGTTCGGCCTATATGACAGGCATACAGGCACTGGTTCGGTTACCTCTAGCACAGACTCGCCGAGATGAATTGAACGGGTTGCACACGGCTGGCTTCATTTCAGGTTATCGTGGTTCCCCTGTCGGGAATTATGATAATTTCCTTTGGCAAATTGGAGGCATACTTAAAGATCACCATGTCGTCTTTCAACCCGGTATCAATGAAGACCTTGCAGCGACTGCCATTTGGGGCACGCAACAAGCCAACCTTGCAGGTCAGGGTAAATATGATGGTGTGAGCGCATGGTGGTATGGTAAAGGCCCAGGTGTAGACCGCTCAGGCGATGTGCTCCGCCATGCCAACCTTGCAGGAACGGCCAAACACAGTGGCGTGGTTGCCCTGTTTGGTGATGACCATTCCTGTAAATCATCCACCGTTCCCCACCAATCCGAACATGTGATGATGGGTTGTGGCATTCCAATTTTCTATCCAACTTCGGTGCAACATATTCTCGATTTGGGCGTCCATGCGATTGCCATGTCACGTTTTGCTGGGGTTTGGACCTCAATGAAACTGGTCAGTGAAATCGTTGAAACCTCAGCTTCGATCATTGTCGACCTAGATCGTGTCACACCTGTTTTACCTGAAATCGAGTTGCCTGCCGACGGCATCCATATCCGCTGGCCAGATCATGGCATCCAACAAGAACAACGACTCTATCAATATCGCTTACCCGCGGTATTGGCCTATGCGCGTGCCAATCAACTGAATCAAATCACATGGCCATGTGAGCATGCCCGTATTGGTATTGCAGCCAGTGGTAAAGGTTATCTCGATACCATTGAAGCCTTGCGCATTCTCGGCATTGAAAATGAAACCGCGCAACAACTTGGGCTACGGGTTTATCAAGTCGGTTTAATCTGGCCTTTGGAACCACAAGGTCTGCGTGAATTTGCTGCGGGTTTACAAGAACTGATTGTGGTCGAAGAAAAACGTCCGATTCTGGAAGCACAAATTAAAGATGAATTGTATTCCCTGCCTGATGAGCAACGTCCACATGTAATCGGCAAAGCGATCCATGGTAAAGGTGAATGGAGTACCTCATTTGAAGAAGCACCGCTGATTGGGCATTACGAGTTCCAACCTGAACCGATTGCCAAAATGTTGGCAGCACGGTTTTTACAGTTAGATTTGCCGGAAAGTTTAAGACAGCAAATCCAGAGTCGTGTCGATTTACTGTATAAGGCAGAACAAGAATCACGCCGCGTACTGGATTTGGCCGAGCGTAAACCGTATTTCTGTAGCGGCTGCCCGCATAACACCTCAACCGTCGTGCCAGAAGGCAGTCGTGCACTGGGTGGTATCGGTTGCCACTATATTGCAGTGTCACTGGATCGCGGCACCGAAACCTTCTCGCAAATGGGCGGTGAAGGTGTGAGTTGGGCGGGTGCCTCGCATTTCACCAATGAAAAGCATATTTTTGCCAATCTCGGTGATGGCACCTACTTCCACTCAGGCTATCTGGCGATTAGACAAGCCATTGCAGCCAATATCAATATCACCTATAAAATCCTCTATAACGATGCGGTTGCCATGACCGGTGGTCAGCATGTCGATGGACATCTCAGTGTCGCGCAACTGACTCGCCAGCTCGATGCAGAAGGCATTAAAAAACAGGTCATCGTAACGGATGAACCTGAGCTCATCCATGCCGAAGAACACCTTGCACCGCATGTCGAAATCCGCCATCGCAATGATCTTGATGCAGTACAACGTGAGTTACGTGATATTTCAGGTGTCACCGCTTTAATCTATGTGCAAACCTGTGCCAGTGAAAAACGCCGTCGCCGTAAACGTGATGCTTATCCTGACCCTGCTGAACGCCTATACATCAATAGCGATATCTGTGAAGGTTGTGGGGATTGCTCTAAAAAATCAAATTGTCTTTCAATTGAACCTGTCGAAACCGCTTTGGGTACCAAACGTCAGATTAACCAAAGCAGCTGTAATAAGGATTTCACCTGTGTGGAAGGCTTCTGCCCAAGCTTTGTCACCGTGCATACCCGTGATATGAAACGCCCCGCCAAGTTGGAAGGTTTTGCGACAGGTTGGCCTGAACGTCCCTTGATTCCTCAACTGACTGATACACCAAATCGTATTATGGTTGGTGGTGTTGGCGGTACAGGTGTAGTTACCGTTGGGGCTTTACTGGGTATGGCCGCACATTTGGAAGGCAAAGCCACCCGTGTCATGGATATGGCGGGGCTGGCGCAAAAAGGCGGTACGGTGTATTCCTATATTCAAATTGCCGCAGATGATGCGCAAATTTCCTCAACTAAAATTCCAGAACATCAATGTGATCTATTGATTGGTGCCGATGCCATTGTGGCGGGCAGTAATGCCGCGCTATCACGTTTAAAACAAGATGCGATGGTGATCGTCAATGAAGATGGCTCACCTACCTCTGACTTTATTAACAAACGTGACTGGTATGCACCGATTCATGATTTGATTGATCGTCTGCGTGGCCGTGTCCACAAAGAAAATCTGCTCTCCTTACCTGCGGCACGAATCGCAACACAGGTTCTAGGTGATGCCATCTATGCTAATCAACTGCTCTTAGGAATGGCATGGCAATCAGGGCAAATTCCACTGTTACGTGAAAGTATTGAAAAAGCCATTCAACTGAATGGCACGGCGATTGATAAAAACCTTGAAGCTTTCCGTATTGGGTGCCACCTGGCCAGTGACCCGAGCCTAATTACCCGTTTACTCGACAGCTTGCCAAAAAGCAATGCACCGCAAACACTGGCTGAACTGATCAATGATCGCACGATACGTTTGCAAGACTATTGGAACGAAGCCTATGCCAATCAATATCGTATGTTATTGGAACAGGTTGTTAAATTACTGCCTGAAGCACTGGCAAAAACCATCGCAACTCAACTGTATCGTGTCATGGCCTATAAAGATGAATATGAAGTGGCACGTTTACTGACAGGTGCAAACTTTAAGAAATCCATTGAGTCGCAATTTGGTCGTGGAGTACGTTTATCCTATCATCTCGCTCCACCGACACTGGGGACCAATGTGCGTAAACGTATCTTTGGTTACTGGATGCGTTTCCCGATGATGCTACTTGCTCGCTTACAATGGCTGCGCGAAAGTTTCTTTGATCCATTTGCCCGTCAACAAGAACGTCAATATGAACATGCATGGCGTGATCGCTACATCGCCTTTGTTGAAACGCTGATCTCATCTCCAAACAGCTATAATCTAGTTGTTGCAGAACAGATTGCCGAACTACCTGCTGAAGTGCGTGGCTTTGGGCATATCAAGATGCAGGCTATGCAAGTCGCAAACCAACGCTGGGATGAGCTATCAAAAGAGCTCAGTAATAAAGACTAAAATCTTCAAATAAACCACTGACTGGGCATGTTAAATGATAAAAGATATGTTCAGTCAGCTGATTCACAATTAAAAGTCGGTATGACTGAATGATAGCTTAAACTGAGGATATTCATACACTAATACCCCTTCAAAGTGTCCACTTGATTTAACAATGCTTGCCCCTGAATAACACGCTGATCATTTTCTAAAATTTGGTTCACCACAACCGACCATGGTGCATGTGAAGCAACATGTGGCGTGATCACCACTTTTTCATGTTGCCAAAGTGGATGATTTTCAACTAAGGGTTCTTTTGCAAAGACATCCAAAATTGCACCACGTAAACGTCCAGAATCCAGATAATTTAATAAATCCTGCTCAACCAGATGCTGACCACGACCACAATTGATGATACAGGCCTGTTCAGGAAGCAAATCAAATAAAGATTTTGATAAAATACCCTGATTATTTTCCGTAAGTGGTAATAAATTAATCAGAATTTCAGCCTGTCCCAAGAACGTGTCAAAATTTTCATCACCTGCATAACAGCTCACATGTGCAATATTTTTCGGGCTACGAGACCAACCAGACACTTGATAACCGAGCGCAGCAAATTGCTTGGCCATATATCCGCCCATTTGCCCCAAGCCCATAATTCCAATTTTCAATTCAGCATGTTCTCGTTGTGGATACTGCCGCCATTGTTGTTGTTTCTTCTGTCTAAAAGCCTGATCAAAAAATCGTTGATAATATAAAATGCCCCACTGCAAATAATCGAACATACCTTTTTGATGTAACTGATCGACCACCCGACAGACTTTATACTGCGTGCCAATTCGCTGCAGATTCAGATGCTCAACACCAGCAGCCATTGAATGAATCAGTTTTAATTCAGGCAATTTTTCTAAATGATCCAGATCCGGAAACCACGAAACTGCTGTGGTCGCAGATTGAGCCTGCTCACTGTCCGCTAAACAATAGGAATCATGAGGTGCGTATTGCCGAAATGCATCTTCAAGCCATTTTTGAACTTTGGGTACAGTCGTGGCAATCACGATCATGAACAATACTCCTCACGTTGCTGCTCGATCAGAGATAATGCTGCATTCCAAGCATTTAGAATAATTTTTTCAACACCTGAGGATTCGAATTGCTGGGTGGTATGTTCACACACCGCTTCTAAGGGAAAATGGAGTTCTGTTCCCCCTGCCAGTGCCTTGATTTGTGCCTGACATGCACGCTCTAGAAAGTAAATTTCATGAAATGCACGCTGCACACTATCGCCAGTTGCCAACAATCCATGATTTCTTAAAATCATCACACGATTGTCTCCTAAATCGTCGACCAATCGCGCTCTTTCTTCCGTCAGTAAAGCAACTCCTTCATACTCGTGATAACTGACTTTTTTATAAAATTTCAGTGCGTGTTGCGAGATGGGTAACAAGCCATGCTTCTGTGCTGAAACTGCAATTCCATCTGCGGTATGGGTATGGATTACACAGTGAATATCTTCACGCGCTGTATGCAAGGCTGAATGAATAACAAAACCAGCAACATTCACCGTTTTACCTGCATCATAATGTTCTACGATATTGCCTTCACCATCAATTTTAACCAAATCAGAGGCTTTCATTTTTTCGAATGGAATGCCGTAGTGATTAATCAGAAAATGTCCATTTTCATCTGGTACACGTAGGCTGATATGGGTATCAATAAGATCTGTCATACGATAATAGGCAATCAATCGATATAGAGCAGCTAACTGACAACGTGCTTCCCATTCGGTTGTCGAAACCATTTCTTTTAGACTCATGTTATCTCCTTATTTAAGTGCTTACGATATCAAGTACTATTTTTCATTTTTGGATGTAAATGTCATGCACAGTCAAAGTATCTAGCTAAAGTCAGGTTTCCTCTTTTGCATAAATGCTGCCACACCCTCTTTATAGTTATCTGATTGTCCTGCAGTACGTTGAAATTCACGCTCCAGCTGCAATTGCTCAGCAAGGGTGTTGTCTGTGGCACGGTTTAAAGCTTGTTTAATCAATGCAATCGAACTACTGGGCTGCTCAGCTAACTGTTCAGCCAATGCGGTGATATTTGCGTCGAAAAGCTCATCTTCATAAACCTCCCAGATCAATCCCCAATTCAAGGCTTTCTGGGCAGAAAGCTTGTCTCCCAACATGGTCAGCCCTTTTGCTCGCGCCAAACCGATCAACTGCGGTAAATTCCATGTGCCGCCTGCATCAGGAATTAACCCGACTTTGCAAAAAGACTGTATGAATGAAGCAGACTGTTTGGCCACCACCAAATCACAGGCGAATGCCAGATTGGCACCTGCACCAGCAGCTACACCATTCACTGCAGCGATTACAGGTTTGGTCATGTCTGTAATTTTAAGCACCAGAGGATTATAGAATTTTTCTAAAGCAGCTCCTGCATCATAATCTGGGGCAGCAATGACAGTATGACTTCTTGATCTTAAATCCTGTCCAGCACAAAAACCTTTACCTGCGCCAGAGATCACAATCACTTTTATTTCCTTCGAAACTGCCCACAGGTCTAAAACTGCTGCAATTTCACGGTGCATTTGTTCATTGAAACTATTCAGCACTTCCGGGCGATTAAACTTCAAATAACCAACACGGTTGTGTTGACGAATCAAAATATGTTCAAAATCCATTTATCACTACTCTCTGAAAAAATTTACAACCCGTGGATCGGACTCAGAATGAAAAAGCGTCCTCATCAAGTTCCATCACGGACTCTGCTCCAGACGCAATAGAAGCTGCATGTGCTTGTGTACGATGTAATAGCTTCTGAAAGAAGAACTTCGCTGTACTGAGTTTAGCCTGATAGAATTTTTGCTCTTGCGTGCCTTCGTCCAGTTTTTCATGGGCAACTTGTGCCATACGTGCCCAGAGGTAAGCGAATACCACATAGCTGGAAAAATAGAGATAATCGACTGAAGCAGCACCAATTTCTTCAGAATTTTGCTTGGCTTTCTCTGCAATCGTTTTAGTCAGTGTCAACCACTGTTGTTTAAGCTCAGCTAATCTTTCTAAATAAGGTTTCAAGACTTCATTGGATTGCTGTTCACTAACAAACTGCTCAATTAAATCCGTCATGTTTTTTAACAGTTTTCCTTCAGACTTCAGTACTTTTCGCGCCAGTAAATCTAAAGACTGGATTTCAGTGGTACCTTCATACAAGGTGGATATTCTTGCATCGCGTACAATTTGCTCCATTCCATGCTCAACAATAAAGCCATGACCGCCAAATACTTGAACACCATGCTTGGCAGACTCATTGCCTGATTCTGTTAAAAATGCTTTGGCTATCGGAGTTAAAAAGGCCAGTAATTCATCCGACATTTTGCGTTGCTCGGGATCATCTGAAGTTTCAACAATATCGACATGCTGAGCCAGAAAATAGGCCAAGGCACGCCCACCCTCTGACAATGCTTTTTGCGTCATTAACATGGCGCGTACAGCAGGATGAACAATAATGGGGTCCGCATTTTTATCAGGACATTTTGCTCCAGATAAAGAACGCATTGCCAAGCGATCTTTTGCATAAGCTAAAGCACCTTGAAATGAAATCTCAGAGGCAGCCAGACCTTGTACAGCAGTGCCAATACGTGCGGTATTCATAAAGGTAAACATACAATTGAGCCCACGGTTTTCAGGACCAATTAGATAACCTTTTGCAGCATCAAAATTTAAAACACAGGTTGCGTTACCATGAATCCCCATCTTATGTTCAATCGCGCTACAGACGACTTTATTACGGTCTTCTAAATTACCTTCATCATCTACATTAAATTTCGGCACAATAAACAGAGAAATCCCTTTAGTGCCTGTCGGCGCATCTGGTAAACGAGCCAACACAATGTGGATAATATTTTCTGAAAGATCATGTTCCCCTGCGGAAATAAAAATCTTTTCTCCTGTGATGGCATAACTTCCATCTGAATTCGGCTCAGCCTTGGTACAAATCAAGCCTAAGTCTGAACCTGCATGCGATTCCGTTAAACACATGGTTCCTGTCCAAACACCACGGATCAGCTTGCTTAAAAATACCTGTTTTTGCTGTTCAGTGCCGTGATGCTCAATGGTTCGCATCGCACCGTGCGACAAACCAGGATACATTGCCCATGCCCAGTTTGAACCACAAAGCATCTCTGAAATCGCAATCCGGAGCAATGTGGGTAAGCCCTGCCCGCCATATTCCGGACCAGCAGTGAGTGAGGTAAAGCCGAGCTCCACATATTTATCATAAGCTTCTTTAAAGCCCTGCGGGGTGGTCACAAAACCTTGATCTAAATGACAACCTTCTTGATCACCATTTTGATTGATTGGAGCCAGTTCATTTTCACAAAAATCTGCTGCCGCCTCCAAATATTGATCCACCAGCTCACGACTGACGACATCCTGATATTTAGATAATTTTTGGTAGCTTTGTTCAGTTTGAAGCAATTCATGTAGTACAAATTGCATATCGCGTTGAGGAGCTTTGTATAAAGGCATGATTTTTTCCCTTAATTTCTTCCCATAAGAGACAGCACCGCTCTTGAAAGATTTTTTAATTTTCCTGACATCAAAAATATCAAATAAATTTCTTATTGCAAAATTTATTTTCATTTTAATAATGTTTATTTTGTAGAAAAACACCGATAGACTTCTATCACAAAATATAGTTTATTGTATTTTAACAAATATTTTAATTAATCATGATTAACAGCAGAAATTAAAGAAAATTTAAAAATTTTGTTTTACGAAATAACATTCCGTAAAAATTTAATTTATAGTATTGTGATGAGATTGCTTAAACATCCAAGGACGATTTATGGATAACCCGAAATATACTGGTCTTGAATTTTTAACGGCTTTAAAAAATGGTGAGGTGTCTTCTTCTCCTATGGCCCACACGCTACCTATGGAACTCATTGAGGTTTCAAAAGGAAAAGCAACCTATAAAGTTACTCCTGGACAGGAACATCGAAATATACAAGGCGGTGTACATGGCGGTTTTTGTGCAACGGCTCTGGATACCGTTACAGGGAGTGCAGCGCATACCTTACTGGAACATGGGGTTGGTTATGGCACCATCGACCTAAATGTAAAAATGATTCGCCCCATGCAGGTTGATACATCTTACTATGCGACAGCCGAGTTAATTAATGCGGGCCGAAATATTATTAGTACCGAAGGTAAAATCGTAGATGAAAACGGCAAAGTGTATGCCTTTGCCTCGGCAACCTTAATGATCATTCGCAAAACATAGCAAGAGCAATATCAAACTCCTCTTTATAGTGCTTTTTTCTGCGCCTCTGCGTTATTCATTACATGAAAATCTAGGCGATCAATCATAAAACTGATGATTGCCATCATTACTCCAAGTATCACACATGCCGTCCACCCCCAATGTTTCCAAGCATATACGGCAATAAAGGAACCTAGAGCCGCTCCGCCAAAATATAAGGTCATATAAATCGAATTAATACGAGAACGCGCTTCTGCCGAAATTCGATAGACTAGATTTTGATTTAAAACATGAAATGCCGACAAACCGAAATAAGCCATAACAACCCCAACAGCGTAAGCAACTAGAGACTGCTGTGCAAAAAATAGCGGTATCCATGCACTTATTAATAGCCCCATACAAATCATCGCAATTTTATTTTCAAGCCCTGCCGCAATTTTCTTACCTGCCCAAGGGGTCGCAAATACGCCAGCCAAACCAACAATTCCAAATAAACCAATCTGGAAATCATTAAAATGATAAGGGGCATTGGCTAAAATAAACGTCATAGTGGTAAAAATAAGCGCTAGAATGCCAAAACCAATTCCCCCTGCAAAACCACGACGCAGTAAATGAGGCTGGTGAGCAGCTAATGAAAATAGCGAACCATAAATCTGTAGGATATTGAGTTGGTGAGACTTACGCACAACTGGCAGTTTTACCCACATTACCCAAGCAAACCCCAAAATGACAATTCCGCTAATCAAATAAACCGCGTGCCAAGACCAAACTGTAGAAAGTAAGCCTGCAATAGAACGTGCCAATAATATTCCCAAAAACAAACCACTCATGAGAGTGCCTACAACTTGAGGACTTTTTTGTGGGCTGGCTAAACCTGCGGCGAAAGGAACTAAAACTTGAGTTGCAATAGAAAAGAATGTCGCTAAAAAGGTAAAGCCATATAAAACTGGCAAGGTTTGACTCAAGGATAGCCCTACTTGTGCAAGGCCTGTACAACACATAAGCAAGCAAATATAACTTCGCTTTTCAAAAAAGTCACCTAAGGGAACCAATATAAAAAGGCCAACTGCATATGACAGTTGGCTAATGACAATGGTTAAAGCAACTTGATCGGCATTGACTTTTAATGCATCTGCAATTGAATAGATTAAGGGCTGGTTATAATAGTTTGAACCCGCACAAATTCCACATGTCATTGCCATGATAAAAATAAAGCTTTTTGACAATATCGCATCTGTATCGAGCCGAGCTATTTTATCCATGTTCCCTTGCCTTATTGTTAAAACTTATACATCGACACAAAGTTAAGGCGCGACACATCCGCCGTTCTGCCATCAAAGACCTCACGTTTTCCTTGATGATATTCCATCCCAATATCAATTTGCTCGGCAGGTGAATAGAAGACATTGAGGGCGTAATCAGTTAAGCGTTTATTCGCATCCTGATTCAGTTTGGCATATTCAGTGTTGTCATCATATTCAAATAGCGAAGCCGATACATTGGTACGCCATTGATCATTAAATTTATACGAATAACCGAGATTAAAACTGTTTAGCTTATTCATCATTAAATCGGTTTTATCCTGATCTAAAGAGAAATCCCCTGCTGCATTCAATGGCGTAGCATTCACCAACCCACTTTGCGTGGTATAAGGCATGAACTTTTGATCACCTACAATATATTGATAATTGGCCTGAACAGATTGCTGTGGATCAAGTTGATATTTGAGTCCCGCACCCGCTCCCCAGCTGACTTTCTTGACCGTCTCTTTTGCCACATCCACAGATTTCTCATTCACAAAGCCTTGGGCCAATGCCATTAATGGTCCTTGCTTGAAGGTATATCGTCCCGTCAATGTTGGAAAAGCGGAAACACGTGAACCCGTATATTCAAATGCCACTTTCAAATCATGATTCTGATCAATTTTCCAGTCATAACGCACCTGAGGTGTGCGTGTATAAGATGTACCGATAAACTGGGTGTAATCGACCGATTCTGTTCGGGTTTCCATATTGGACATTAATGACCAGGTTTGGCCAAAGGTCCAGTCTTTATAGGTAAAATAAGCATGGCGAATACGGAATTTACCATCACCAGTTCCCATATTGGAACTATCAAAGAAATCAGCCTCCACATTTCCTTTGATCGCCTTGTCTGGACTGTTGAAATAGACACCGAGTCGGCTGGCATTTATGCTTGCATCCGAACGGGAATGGTTTGAGCGTTGCGCGCTTTCAAATGGAGTTCGATAGATACTGCTTGTGGTTCTGCCGCCTGAATCTGGAGAAGACTTAAAATCAACCGCGGCATCTAGTCGGGCAATTCCATAGACTTTAACATTATCTGTCCATGTCACCCAAGAAGGTGCAACGGGCTTTTCTGTTACCGTTGCTTTAGTTTTTTCTATGTTCTCTTCAATCTTTACTTGTTTGACCTGTAAATTATTTTGAGTTTGTTTTTGAGCAGCAAGTTCTGCTTTTAATTTTTGCAGCTCGGTTTCTAGCAAATTAATTCTTTGTTCTGTGGTGTCAGAAGAATTTGCAAAAATAGTCCCTGAAGCCGCAGCACAAGCTGCAGCTAAAATTAATTTTTTCATCTTTTAGTCCTTTAAGAAGCCTTTCCCGTGGGTGTAAGGCTAAACCACTGTCGCGTCAATCAATGGACAGGCTGTCAGCGCCTGTAATTCATCAAAACTTAAACCCGCTACCATTTCCGTGACATAGGCTTGTTGATCTTTGAGCTCAATAATGCATAAATCGGTATAAATACGATCTACGCACTGTTCCCCAGTTATTGGATATGTGAGTGCATCAACAATTTTTGCTTCACCTTTTTTAGTCACGTGTTCCATATAGACATAAATACTTTTTGCACCCACAGCCAGATCCATTGCACCACCGACAGCAGGTACATCATCGGGCTTACCTGTATGCCAGTTGGCTAAATCTCCATTGACAGCCACCTGAAAAGCGCCAATAACACAAATGTCCAAGTGCCCACCACGCATGATGTCAAAAGAATCACCATGATGCATAAAGCAGCCACCGTCCAGCAAAGTCACCAACTCCTTGCCTGCATTGACCAAATCTTCGTCTTCTTGGCCAGGTTTTGGAGGTGGTCCAAAAGCCAAAACACCATTTTCAGAATGCAGAAATATCTCTTTATCCTTAGGTAGATACTTGGCCACATTGGTCGGCAAGCCAATTCCTAAATTCACATAAGAACCTTCAGGAATATCTTGTGCAATCAACATGGCAATCTCTTCTCGAGAACGTTTTTGAACTGACATTAAATATCTCCTACTTTCACAACATGCTGCACAAAAATTCCAGGCGTAATAATGCATTCAGGATCAAGTGTTCCAATTTCAACAGTATCGTTGACCTGAACAATGGTTGTTTTTGCTGCTTTGGCCATAATCGGACCAAAGTTTCGTGCAGCCTTCCGATAGGTTAAATTTCCCCAGCGATCAGCTTTGTCGGCATAAATTAGGGCAAAATCAGCTTCGATTGGATATTCAAGTACATAATTTTTACCGTTAATGGTTCGCGTTTCTTTACCTTCAGCAATTTTAGTTCCGTAGCCTGTAGGCGTAAAAATAGCCCCTAAACCAGCGCCTGTGGCTTGAATGCGACAGGCTAGGTTGCCTTGCGGCACCAGTTCTAACTCAATTTTTCCTGCACGGTACAAGTCTTGAAATACAGTTGAGCCTGCCGACTTTGGAAATGAGCTAATCATTTTTTTCACACAACCTGCGATGATCAATTTTGTTAATCCCCGATCACCGGAAGCGGCATTGTTATTCACAATGGTCAGCTCTTTTTTCCCCAGATCAATTAAAGCTTCAATGAGCTCAGCAGGTTGGCCTGTGACCCCAAAGCCACTTGTCATGATAGTTGCACCATCTGGAATTGCTTTTAAAATCGGTTCAATATTCTGGGTGATTTTATTTATCATCTCACGTATCCCTTTTCATCATTCAATTGAAGTAACAGCTCAAGCCATCACTCTGCTTTTTGCGGGTTAAATAGTCGGTCTTTAATAAATAACAATGGAATTACACCGCAGATAAAATAAGCCGCAGCCATCACCAAAAGCCCTAAGCCAATAGAACCGTTCTGTGATAAATAACCAATTGTTAATGGAGAGAAAATAGAAAGCACTTTGCCAATGTTATAAGCGCCGCCCACTGCCGAACCTCGGATAGACGTCGGGAAGCTTTCTGTCATATAGGTGGCATTAATTGCGTATGGAATACCGTAAAGGAAACCGAAGAACAGCATCATCCATAAAATATTGGTTGGTGTATTTAAATAGACAATGACCGGAATAAATAAAGCTGTACCAATGGTTCCGAAAGCAAATACAGCGCGACGTCCTAATTTATCGGCAACAATCCCTGCAATCACTTTGGCAAACATCATAATCAGGAAAGTACCGACCATATACATGGCCATTTCTTTAAATTTGATGCCAAGATCAGACTCTAAATAAGCAGGTAACCAGTTACTTACGCCGTAATAGCCAAACTGCAATGCGCCCGTACTAATAATCCAAAGCACAAACATAGTGCCATGTTTCTTATCTTTTAAAATTTCAAGATATGGGTTTTGACGTTTTTTAGGTTGGCTACTTTGAGCGACTTCTAACGCTTTTAATTGACGAGATTTTTTCCATGATTCAGGTTCAGGTACGCAAAAGTGCATTAAAACTGACAACACCACAGGCGTAATTGCAATCCAATAAAGGAAACGCCAGCCATGTTCAGGAATAATATGCCCTGCCAATAAAGTCGCTAACAAAGAACCTAAGGTATAACCCGTCATGAGAGTAGCCAAAACAGTCGAGCGATGTTTGGTTGGCACCATTTCTGACATTAAAATATTACAAGCAATATAGAGCGCGCCTAAGCCCATCGCTCCAAAAGTTCTTAAAACTGCAAATTGCATATAAGAATCAGTAAAACCCAGTGCGCTGGTTAAAACTGAAGAATAAGCAATAAAGAACACAATAATGCGGACCCGCCCAAAACGGTCACATGCCCAACCACCAATCAGACCACCAATTGCTGAACCTAAAAGTGTTAAACTGCCTAACGTTCCAGCTTGTACACCGGTTAAATGAAATTCTGTTTTAAGACTGGTCAGGCTCAATGCCAAAAAACCTAAGTCTGCCCCATCACACAACAATGTTAAAAAAGCGAATATAAATGCGGTAATCCAAATTTTTTTTGGTGTCTGGATAGCTTCACTGCTAGCCGTATTTTGTGCAACTGTTTCTGTTGTCATGTCCATATCCTCTGAAGGAACATGAGGCATCCAATGCCTCATGGCATTTATTTTTTATTAGGTAGTCGCTTCCCTAATCATGTTCTTGGCAATAATAATTTGTTGAACTTGCGTGGTTCCTTCATATAAACGGAACAAACGTACATCACGATAAAAACGCTCAATGGCATATTCACTGATATAACCTGCACCACCGTGAATCTGTACACAGCGGTCAGCAACGCGTCCACACATTTCAGTTGCAAACATTTTCGCGCAAGATGCTTCTGTGCTAATGTTTTCGCCATTATCACGGCGACGGGCTGCATCTAGGACCATGCATTTAGCCGCATAAATCTCGGCTTTTGAGTCAGCAAGCATCGCTTGAATCAACTGGAAGTTCGCAATGGGCTGACCAAATTGTTTACGCTCAATTGCATAGTGCAATGCGTCATTTAACATACGCTCAGAAACACCCACACTATATGCACCAATGTGCAAGCGCCCTTTATCAAGCACTTTCATGGCCGTTTTAAAACCGACACCTTCTACCCCACCAATCAGTGCAGAAGCAGGCACACGGCAATTTTCAAAAATGACATCACAGGTGTGCGAACCCTTTTGCCCCATTTTTTGGTCAATTTTGCCCAACGTGATGCCTGGTGTATTGGCCTCAACTAAAAAAGCTGAAATGCCACCAGACCCTTTAATTTCAGGATTGGTTCGAGCCATTACAGTAAAAGTTGCAGCATGAGGTGCATTGGTAATAAAACGCTTAGTGCCGTTTAACACATAAAAATCGCCATCTTTTACGGCACTGGTTTTTAAAGAGGCAGCATCAGAACCAGATTCAGGCTCGGTTAAACAAAATGAACCAATAATTTCGCCACTTGCGTAACACGGTAAATATTTTTGCTTTTGCTCTTCTGTGCCATCAATCAAAATCGCACTAGAACCAATACCATTATTAGTGCCAATTAAAGAGCGAAAAGCTGGTGAAGTTTGTCCAAGTTCAAATGCAACTCTAACTTCTTCTTCCATGGTGATGCCTAGGCCACCATATTCTTCTGGAATTGTGAGGCCGAACAAACCAAGCTCACGCATTTGCTGCACAATGTCATCTGGAATTTTGTCTTTCTCTGCCACTTCGTTTTCACGAGGGATCAATTCATTTTTTACAAAATCTCGAATTGTTGAAAGTAACTGCTCCAACATCCCTTCATCACGGATCATCTGTGATCTCCCTTTTATGTGCTTACATCGTATTCCTCAGCCGCTTCCAGCTTTGTTCTGGATACGATGTTTTAAATCTTATGTACTGTGGATGTGTTTCATAGTACGAGAATAAAAACACAAATTTCAAGTTTTTTTGAAAATTAATTTCGTTAAACGAAATTTAAAGCATCATCAATACAAAATATCAATGACTTAAATCGTATTTAGCATTGTAAAATAACATTGCAGACAAAAATCTCTTGAAATAAATTTCAAAATAAGCATGATTAAAGAAATATAGTTTTGATCTGCGAAACAAGGAATTCAAAAATGAGTACACCAACAGGGAATAATTTCATTGAAGTTGACTATTCCATTCATAAAATTGCGATCGTTAAAATTAATCGTCCAGATGCTAAAAATGCGCTGAACACAGAAGTGCGTAAGCAGTTGGCTCAAATCTTTACGGAGCTGAGTTTTAATGAGGAAATTAATGCCATTGTGCTGACTGGCGGTGAGGAGGTCTTTGCTGCGGGTGCGGACTTAAAAGAAATGGCAACAGCCACATCGACTGAAATGCTACTCCGCCATACTGAGCGTTACTGGAATGCAATCGCTCAATGCCCAAAACCCGTTATTGCTGCAGTCAATGGTTTTGCGCTTGGTGGTGGCTGTGAACTGGCGATGCATAGCGATATTATCATTGCGGGCAAAAGTGCTATTTTTGGTCAACCTGAAATCAAAGTTGGTTTAATGCCAGGTGCTGGCGGTACGCAACGTCTGTTCCGAGCGGTGGGTAAATTCCATGCTATGCGAATGATCATGACGGGTGTCATGGTTCAGGCCGAAGAAGCCTACCGCATTGGACTGGTGTCCCAAGTGACAGAAGATGATCAAACGATTACGACTGCCATCCAGATGGCACAAGGTCTGGCAAAAATGCCACCAATTGCCCTACAACAAATCAAGGAGGTTGCTCTACTGAGTGAAGATGTTCCACTCAATGCGGGATTGACCTTAGAGCGTAAATCTTTCCAATTGTTGTTTTCAACTGAAGATAAAGACGAAGGTATTCAAGCTTTTATTGAAAAGCGCAAACCAAGCTATCAAGGCAAATAATGTCAACAGAACACCACTCCCAATCCTAACGGCAAAAAAACGTTTAAATCGCGGCCATTCTATGTCAGGTCACATTTTACCGTTCATCGGTGATAAGTAAGGTTGAAGCTAGAACAGTAATTTTTTCCGTTTTATTTATTTTAAATACAGATCAGCAATCAGGATGATGAATATGACCTTTGAGATTAAAAACATGGCTGTCATTGGTGTCGGTATTATGGGCAGTGGTATTGCCCAAATTGCTGCACAATCAGGCCATACCACTTATTTATATGACACTAAAGCGGGTGCGGCAGAACAGGCAAAACAGAAATTGGCCGCAACTTTTCAAAAGTTGGTCGACAAAAATAAAATCAGTGCCGAACAAGCAACCGTAGCCAACAAGCATTTAATTGTTGCTGATCAACTCGAAGAGTTGAAAGATTGTGACCTGATTGTTGAAGCAATTGTTGAGCGTCTAGACATTAAACAAAGCCTGATGCAACAACTTGAAGCCGTGGTTTCCGATACCGCTATTTTAGCCTCAAATACATCATCACTTTCGATTACCGCGATTGCCGCAAACTGTAAAAACCCGCAACGTGTGGTTGGATTCCATTTTTTTAATCCAGTTCCCCTCATGAAAGTTGTTGAGGTGATTCAAGGCTTAAAAACTGACCCGCTTATTATTGATACATTAAATGAACTGGCTCGTGCCTTTGG
The DNA here is from genome assembly GCF_000369845.1 of Acinetobacter higginsii. Classification (NCBI taxonomy): domain Bacteria; kingdom Pseudomonadati; phylum Pseudomonadota; class Gammaproteobacteria; order Moraxellales; family Moraxellaceae; genus Acinetobacter; species Acinetobacter higginsii. The sequence goes on from NZ_KB850214.1 coordinate 545,374, forward strand.
TCATCGACCTGTGGTGGCCAAAGATACACCCGGGTTCATTATCAACCATGCTGGTCGAGCTTATGGAACCGAAGCATTAAAAATTTTAAATGAAAATGTCTGTGACATCAGTGAAATTGACCGCATTTTACGCGATGGCGTCGGTTTTCGAATGGGGCCTTTCGAACTCATGGATTTAACGGGGCTGGATGTCTCTCACCCCGTTATGGAGTCCATTTATCATCAATATTATGAGGAAGCACGCTATAAGCCTAATCCCCTTACCAAACAGATGCTGGACGCCAAACAGTTAGGACGTAAGGTTAATCAAGGTTTTTATAATTATGCAACAGGTGAAAAAACAGGTGAACAACCTGCCAAGTTTGTAGAGCGTTTAGCGCAATATCCAAAAGTTTGGGTAGCTGCCGATTTCCATGAAGATAAAAAACTGCTCGAAGACTATTTAACTCAACAAAATATTGCTCTAGACATCAACCCTGAACCACAAACAAATAGTTTATGTTTACTCGCTTGTTATGGTGAAGATACAACCCAAGCGGCTACCCGCTTAGGGATTAACCCTGAATATGCTGTTGCTATAGACATGCTTTATGGCACTGCAAAGCATCGCACCTTGATGCCTTCACTCATTACTAAATCTGAATACCAACAAGCCGCTCACTCTATTTTCAATCTAGATGGAAATCTGGTGAGTATGATTAATGAAAGTATTGGCTTTGTTGCGCAGCGCGTTTTAGCAATGGTGATTAATTTAGGCTGTGATATTGCACAGCAAAATGTTGCTACTGTAGATGACATTAATGCCGCGGTACGTCTTGGCTTAGGCTATCCATTTGGCCCAATTGAATGGGGTGATCAAGTCGGCAGCCAAAAAATCTTACTCATTCTGAACCGTATAACAGCGCTTACGCATGACCCACGTTACCGCCCTAGCCCGTGGTTACAGCGTCGTGTCGCACTACATTTGCCTCTTACTTTTACTCACGAGTCTTGAAAAGGAATTTCTCAATGTTAAATGCATATATTTATGATGGTTTGCGTAGCCCATTTGGCCGTCATGCAGGTGAACTTACCTCAATTCGCCCTGATGATTTAGCCGCAACTGTCATTCAAAAGTTGCTTGAAAAAACTGGTGTGCCGGGCGCTGATATTGAAGATGTGATTTTAGGCGACACCAACCAAGCTGGTGAAGACAGTCGTAATGTGGCTCGCAACGCACTGTTACTTGCGGGATTACCAGTCACTGTGCCGGGCCAAACAGTAAACCGACTATGTGCTAGTGGTCTAGGTGCAGTAATTGACTCAGCACGTGCGATTACTTGTGGTGAAGGCGAACTGTATATTGCAGGTGGTGTAGAAAGTATGTCACGCGCACCCTTTGTAATGGGTAAAGCGGAAAGTGCTTATAGCCGTGATGCAAAAATTTATGACACCACAATTGGCTCTCGCTTTCCAAATAAAAAAATTATTTCTCAGTATGGCGGTCATTCAATGCCTGAAACGGGTGATAACGTTGCAGCCGATTTTGGTATTAGCCGTGAGCAAGCAGATTTATTTGCAGCTCAATCACAAGCCAAATACCAAAAAGCCAAAGAAGAAGGTTTCTTTGCTGGTGAAATCACCACGATTGAAGTATTTCAAGGCAAAAAACTACCTCCTAAAATCGTTTCCGAAGATGAACACCCTCGTCCAAGCTCAACTGTTGAAGCACTCACAAAGTTAAAACCACTCTTCGAAGGTGGCGTGGTCACTGCAGGTAATGCCTCAGGTATTAATGATGGTGCAGCAGCCCTCTTGATTGGTTCAGAAGCAGCAGGTCAAAAATATGGCTTAAAACCAATGGCAAAAATCTTGTCAGCAGCAGCAGCCGGTATTGAGCCACGCATTATGGGTGCAGGCCCTATTGAAGCCATTAAAAAAGCAGTTGCGCGTGCGGGACTTACTTTAGACGACATGGATATTATTGAAATTAATGAAGCCTTTGCTTCACAAGTTTTATCGTGTTTAAAAGGCTTAGATGTTGATTTTAATGATCCCCGTGTCAATCCGAACGGTGGCGCAATTGCAATCGGGCATCCCTTGGGTGCTTCAGGTGCCCGCTTGGCATTGACTGTAGCTCGCGAGTTAATTCGCCGTAACAAGAAATATGCAGTGGTGAGCCTATGTATCGGTGTCGGTCAAGGTCTTGCAATGGTGATTGAAAACGTTTCATAAGCCCTAGACTCGATATCCATTCATCACAACAACACAGTGATGAATGGATTTATTTTGCAGAGCGAAATATAATAACAAGCTATTGCTTTATTATATTTGAGGATCGAATGTCTCAGAATTCAGAAACTGAAAAACCAATAAATTTTGATGAGATACGCTTAGATCCTATTTCGCATATACATCGGGAAAATAACCCGCAATTTATTGCTTCTTTAGCACGGGGATTAGAGCTATTACGTTGTTTTTCTGCCAATAACCAAGTATTGGGCAATCAGGAACTGGCTAAAATGACAGGCTTACCCAAACCCACTATTGCCCGTATTACCAATACATTAGTGTCATTAGGCTATTTGAAACAATTGCCGAACTCAACCAAATACACACTGGATATTGGTGTTTTATCCCTAGGTTATGCAGCCTTGTCCAATATCTCAATCCGTAATATTGCGCATCAATATATGGAAGAAATGAGTCAGTATGTTCAAGCACCTGTAGCCATGGCAACACGTGACCGCTTGAATATGGTTTATATCGATGTCGTCCAAACAGAAACTGCATTGAATATGCGCCGCCCGATTGGCTCAACCTTACCGCTGCATAGTAGTTCTATGGGAAGAGCTTGTTTAGCGGCTACTCCTGAACGTGAGCGTAATTTTTTGCTTGATGCGCTTAAACAAAAGAATCCTGAAAACTGGCCGGCTATCAAACGTTCACTAGAGCGTGCTTTCCGTGATTACCAAGATTACGGCTATTGCTTGTCTTTAGGAGAATGGCATAAAGAAGTGAACTCAGTTGCAGTTCCTTTAGTCAGTTCTAAACATGGTCTTTATGTCTTTAACTGCGGCGCACCCAGTTTTCATTTAAACCCGGAAAAACTCGAAGGTGAAATTGGACCACGTTTAATCCATATGGTGCATAACATTCAAGATGCATTGAATGAAACACACTAACAACCCTTTTAAACCTGAGCAACAAAGGGTTGAGGACTAAAACTCCATTTTCATTGTGAAATGATACATGATGAAAAACGTACTCTATACCCCAACCATTATTTTAATGGCGATTGCAGCAGGCATCTGTACGGGGGGGAATTATTTTAGCCAACCCCTCATTCACTCCATTAGTGTGGATTTGAATTTAGCTGAAACCACTATTGCATGGGTGCCTACTTTAGCCCAAATCACCTATGCTTGTGGTTTACTGTTCTTAATGCCTTTAGGCGATATCCTTGAAAAGCGTAAATTATTATTTATCTTTATGTTACTCGCCTCATTCGGACTAATTATTAGTGGTTTTTCACATAATATTTATCTTTTGATCCTCGGAACAGTAATTACAGGTCTGTTTTCTAGTTCAGCCCAGTTACTTTTACCGCTGGCCGCAAGTTTAGTCCCGATCCAGCATAGTGGGCGTGTAGTAGGCTTTTTACTCAGTGGGTTAATGATGGGCGTTTTACTGGCACGCTCATTATCGGGATTAATGTCTACCTTATTTGCATGGAATGTTATTTATGTGATGAGTGGCTTTCTGTTATTGGTGATCGCCTTCATTTTATATCGTAATATCGGCCGCTTCCCACCTACACAATCTGAAAACTATATAACAACGATTGCATCACTTCCGCAGATTTTTTTGCAAAACTCACGTTTAAGAACACGAACCTATATTGGCGGATTCACATTTGCTTGCGTTAGTCTCACCTTTACCACCATGTCCTTACTCTTAGCACCTGCTCCCTATTTCATGAGCGATTTTACAATTGGCTTATTTGGATTTGTTGGCGTTCTGGGTACTTTTGTGGCAAATTTTTCTGGTAAATTTATTGATCAAGGCTATATTCATAAAATTTCGATTTATTGTGGTATCGGACTAATTGCCAGCTGGTTATTTTTTCTTCTGCTGCCCTATCATTTTATATTTTACATTATCGCCCTACTTCTTCTGTATGCTTCATTATCAGCTGTGCATGTCACCAATCAGAGTATTGTTTTCAAGCTAAATCAAAAATTACGGTCTCGCTTCAATGCCATCTATATGACCGGTTATTTTGCAGGAGGTGCTTTAGGTACAACGACAGGAAGCTATGCTTGGAAACATTTTGGATGGACAGGTGTTTGCATGCTCGGCATAATCTTTGCTGCACTGTGCTTGCTTTGTTGTATTGCTGATGCAAAAAAACCAGCATAATCAGGCTGCTGGTTTTTTTAAACTCAATAAAACTTAACTAATCTCGGTACGGATATTATTCACCATATGCAAAAGGCGAGGTGCAATATCCTCCTCTAGTTTTTCTCGGTTCATAATAAAGCTTGGCCCACCACAGTTAAACACCAGTAAACCATGCTGTTCATGAATTAATGGAACCGCGACTGAATTTACATCTTTATGCCATTCACCCACTGAAAAACAATAGCCAAAATCCTGATAATCTTTAAATGCTTTATCTAAATCGCGATTAATTTTAATCCAGTCTTCTTTATGCTTGCTGCGAATCGCATCCAGTAAAAACTCTCGCTCATCTTCTGGCATTGCAGCTAAACAGGCACGTCCCATCGAACTCAAATGAATGGGTAAATAGGTCCCGACCTGACGGCGCATGGTCATATTTCCTTTGCCCTGGACCACATCCAGATAAATCATATTCAGGCGATCACGTGTGGCCATCGCAACGGCTGCACCTGCATAATCTGCCAGATTTTTCATATAGGGATGCGCAATAGAACGAATAGAGACATTGGAAAGCATGGAGTAGCCGAAAGCGAGTACACCAACAGAAAGCTGGAATTTACTCGAATTAGGGACCTGCTTGATATACCCCAAACGAGATAAGGTATGGGTTAATCGGGTAATCGTCGGCTTAGGCAAACCTGTCATTTGCGCCAATTCCTGATTGCCCAAATGCTGATGTTTCGGTGTAAAACATCGCAAAAGCTCTAAACCACGTGCTAAGGCTGTAATAAATTGACGATCATTTTCATCTTGCATGTCTTCAATCGGATGCAATAACTCATGCCTTAAAGGCGCTAATAGTTTTTCTGTATGTTCTGCATCTACTGCATCATTCATGGTTATACCAATTTAAATATTAATTTCGCACTGCGAAAATTATAATCTATTTTTTCTATAATAAATAGTTAAAAGCACATCCGTTATTACATCAATAAAAACAAAGCTCTATTGAACTTAAATGCCAATGTCAAACTATAACTGTATTTTGACATTGGCTTATTTTATTCGCCAATTACCCCTTTCAGCTTTAATTCATTCAATCTTTCTTGAGAAATGATCCGGCTGAGAATCGTATCCGTATGCTCACCTAATACAGGGGGCGCAGTTTTATATTCAACAGGTGTTCTCGAAAGTTTAATCGGCGAACCAATCACCGTTAACTTTTCACGTTGAGGATGCCGCATGTCAACCAACATATTCCTCGCAATAACCTGTGGTTCTTGAAACGCTTGTTGCAAATTATTGATTACTCCTACAGGGACTTTGGCTGCATAAATTGCCGCAACCCATTCATCAGCTGTTTTCCCAAGAAAATGAGTTGATAAAATATCTATAATTTCATCACGGTGTTGAATACGATCTGCATTATGAATAAATCGAGGATCATTGGCTAAGTCAGACAAACCAATACTTCTACAGAGTTGAATAAACTGGGTATCATTACCACAGGCAATAATAAATTCCCGATCAGAGGCTTTAAACACCTGATATGGCACAATATTGGCGTGTGCATTACCATACCGTTCAGGCACTTTTCCAGAGGACAGATAGTTCATTCCTTGATTGGCCATTGTTGCAATTTGCACATCTAATAAAGCCATATCGATATATTGACCCAAACCCGTCAAATGGCGGTTGAGTAGCGCGGCTTGAATCGCAATCGTAGAATAAAGGCCTGTCGCCAGATCAGAAAATGCCACCCCAACTTTTTGTGGCCCGCCGCCTGGTAACTCATCCTTTTCACCTGTAATGGACATCAGTCCACCCATCCCTTGAATGATAAAATCATAACCGGGTTCTTCTGCACGCGGTCCACTCTGCCCAAAGCCAGTAATCGAACAGTAGACCAGTCCTGGGTTGATTGCTGATAAAGTTTCGTAATCTAAACCATATTTTTTCAAAGAACCTGCTTTGTAGTTTTCAATGACAACATCGCTATCTTGAATTAAAGCTTTAATCAGCTCTTGGCCTTCTTGGGTTGCGATATCAATCGCAACCGAAAGCTTGTTACGATTGGTTGATTGGTAATAGGCAGCCTCTCGAGTGTCTTGTCCTGAATTGTCTTTCATCCAAGGTGGTCCCCAAGAACGGGTATCATCCCCCACCTTTGGCCGTTCCACCTTAATCACTTCCGCACCCAGATCAGCAAGAATCTGTCCACACCACGGTCCAGCAAGTACTCGACTTAAATCAAGTACACGAATTCCATTCAAAGCACCCATGACTATCCTACTCGTTTCGTTCTTAATTTCCTATTGGAAAACTAATTCCAATTAAATTCCGCATAGCGATATATATTTTTAATATACACACAACATATGAAAAATCAAACTTTAATTTTTCATCAAAAATTATGATTTTTATTCAACAAATATAGATGAGATAAATCAAATAATTAACAAATAATAATCAAATACAATATACCGCATTGCGAAATTAATTTTCAAAATATATTGTTTTGCGATACGCCTTTGATTACTATCCCATCAATTGTGATGGTTTTATGAACATCAAATGGCGCTTCACGCCATCTGAATTTGGGATGTGTTGCGTTGGGATAAATCGACCACGCTCAGACTTAAGCCCTAATGAACATTTGAATATGATTCGCGCTGCGTCTTAAACATTTTTTCAGCACTTTCAAACGAATTGAAGTGCTATCAGTCAAATGTAGGTAATGGATTATGGCTACAAATTACAATACACCCTCCTCTGCAATAAAAGCTCATACTTGGAAAATTGCTTTTATTTTTGCATTTCTGGCTTTATTGGTAGATGGCGCAGACTTAATGCTACTGTCTTATAGCTTAAATAGTATTAAGGCAGATTTTGGCTTAAGCTCGGTTCAAGCTGGTATGCTCGGTAGTTTTACTTTGGCGGGTATGGCCATTGGTGGGATTTTTGGTGGTTGGGCATGTGATAAATTCGGGCGTGTCCGCATCGTTGTTATTTCTATTCTCACTTTTTCACTATTAACTTGCGGACTTGGTTTTACTCAAAGTTTTTTTCAATTCGGTATTTTAAGATTTTTTGCTTCACTAGGCTTAGGTTCACTTTATATAGCCTGCAACACCTTGATGGCTGAATATGTACCTACACGGTATCGTACCACAGTGCTCGGAACTTTACAGGCGGGCTGGACCGTCGGATATATTGTAGCAACATTGCTTGCAGGTTGGATTATCCCAGATCATGGTTGGCGTATGTTGTTTTATGTTGCCATTATTCCGGTCATTCTTGCGATCTTCATGCATATTCTAGTTCCTGAGCCACTGGCATGGCAAGAATCCCGTTTACAGCAGCCTAATCTAAGAGAGAACACTGAAAAACCATCGGCTTTGAAGCTTATTTTTCAGGATAAACGTAATCGTAATATGTTTATACTCTGGGCTTTAACTGCTGGTTTCTTGCAATTTGGTTATTATGGCGTGAATAACTGGATGCCTTCATATCTGGAAAGCGAACTCGGGATGAAGTTTAAGGAAATGACTGCCTATATGGTCGGCACCTATACAGCCATGATTCTCGGTAAGGTACTTGCAGGAATGATGGCAGATAAACTTGGACGCCGTTTTACCTATGCTTTTGGTGCAATTGGTACTGCAATTTTTCTACCGCTGATCGTTTTCTATAATACCCCCGAAAATATTTTATTTTTACTGGTTGTCTTCGGCTTTTTATACGGTATTCCATATGGTGTAAATGCCACCTATATGACTGAAAGCTTTCCAACAGCGATTCGTGGTACAGCGATTGGCGGCGCATACAATGTAGGTCGTTTAGGTGCTGCAATAGCACCTGCAACGATTGGTTTTTTAGCTTCTGGTGGATCTATTGGTTTAGGTTTTGTTGTCATGGGAGCAGCCTACCTGATTTGTGGTGTGATTCCGGCCCTATTTATTAAGGAAAAACTCTACGATCCACAAAATTCTTAACAGTAGATCTTCCAATAAAAAGGCCAACTTGATCAAGTTGGCCTTTTTATACCTCCTTTAAATCTCTCTGTTAGGCATTTTTTTGCTATTTTATTTGATATTTTCATTTTATTAACATAAAGTATCGCTAAGCGAAATAATATTCCTTAAAATGAAAAATCAAAATCGAGAGTCAATGGAGTTTGACGTAGTGATCGTTGGCGCAGGACCTTCAGGTTTATCTGCTGCGATTAAAATTCGTCAATTAGCGATTGAAAACAACCTGCCTGATCTTTCTGTTTGTGTTGTTGAAAAAGGCTCTGAAGTAGGTGCGCATATCCTTTCTGGTGCTGTACTTGAACCACGTGCCATGAATGAATTGTTTCCAAACTGGAAAGAAGAAGGTGCACCTCTCAATGTACCTGTAACAGGTGACGAAACCTATTTCCTCACCTCTGAAAGCAATTCACAAAAAATGCCATATTGGATGGTACCGAAATCAATGCACAACGAAGGAAACTATGTGGTTTCTTTAGGTAATGTGGTGCGTTGGTTAGGTCAAAAAGCGGAAGAACTTGAAGTTTCAATCTTCCCGGGCTTTGCTGCTGCTGAAGTACTTTACCATGAAGACGGTACCGTAAAAGGCATTCAAACAGGTGATATGGGCATTGGCAAAAATGGTGAGCCGACTCATAACTTCACGCCTGGCTATGAACTGCATGCCAAATATACCTTATTCGCTGAAGGCTGCCGTGGTCACCTCGGTAAGCGCCTGATTGCAAAATTTAATCTTGACAAAGATGCTGATCCACAACATTACGGGATCGGGATCAAAGAACTTTGGGAAATCGACCCTGCAAAACACAAGCCAGGCTTAGTGATGCATGGTGCCGGTTGGCCTTTGTCTGAAACAGGTTCTTCTGGCGGTTGGTGGTTATACCACGCTGAAAATAACCAAGTCACTTTGGGTATGATCGTCGATTTATCTTATGAAAATCCGCACATGTACCCATTCATGGAAATGCAACGTTGGAAAACACATCCAACCATCAAGCAATTCCTTGAAGGCGGCAAACGTATTTCTTACGGCGCACGTGCAGTCGTCAAAGGTGGTTTTAACGCTTTACCTAAATTGACCTTCCCAGGCGGTTGCTTGATTGGTGATGATGCTGGTTTCTTGAACTTCGCAAAAATCAAAGGCTCGCACACAGCAATGAAATCAGGCATGTTGTGTGGCGAAGCAGTCTTTGAAGCAATTGCGGCGGGTGTTGCCAAAGGTGGTGATCTTGCAATTGCACGTGTACTCGAAGGCGACGACCATTTCGACAAAGAGCTGACCGCTTATACTGACAAATATAACAATTCTTGGTTAAAAGAAGAGTTATATCGTTCACGCAACTTTGGCCCAGCGATGCACAAGTTTGGTCAATGGGTGGGTGGTGCATTTAACTTTATCGATCAAAACATCTTTAAAGTGCCATTCACTTTGCATGATCTTAAACAAGACTTTGCCGTGCTTAAAACAGTGGATGCGTCAACGTTTAAGCCAAACTATCCAAAACCAGATGGCAAGTTGACTTTTGACCGCTTATCTTCTGTATTCGTATCCAATACCGTACATGAAGAAAACCAGCCTGCTCATTTGAAGTTAACTGATCCTTCAATTCCAGTGAACGTGAACTTACCGAAATGGGATGAGCCAGCTCAACGCTACTGCCCTGCTGGTGTTTATGAAATCATGGAAAATGATGATGGTACTAAACGATTCCAAATCAACGCTGCCAACTGTGTGCACTGTAAGACTTGTGACATCAAAGACCCATCACAAAATATCACTTGGGTAACACCTGAAGGTGGAGGTGGTCCTAACTATCCAAACATGTAAATGATGGATAGTTTTGCAGAGATTTAATTGCTCTATATCCCAAATCAGTTGAGGTATTTCTACTCTCGATTGTCATTTTTTAGGTAAGCTTAGTTCCTGCGGGAGCTAAGCTTAAAAAACAAATTGATAGGAACTTTCTAGAACAATGATGAAGGAATAAAGAATGAGCCGCGTAGAATTTAACTGGAATGACCCTTTCTTAATTGAACAGCAACTGAACGAAGAAGAACGCATGATTCGTGATACAGCCCATGCCTTCTGCCAAGACCAGTTAATGCCACGGGTGCTTGATCAATTCCGCCATGAAACAACCGATCCACATATCTTTAGAGAAATGGGTGAATTAGGCCTGCTCGGACCTACCATCCCAGAACAATATGGTGGTGCAGGCTTAAATTATGTGAGTTATGGTCTGATTGCCCGTGAAATTGAACGCGTGGACTCTGGCTATCGCTCAATGGCCAGTGTGCAAAGCTCATTGGTGATGGTTCCCATTCATGAATTTGGGACTGAACAACAAAAGCAAAAATATTTACCCAAACTTGCAACAGGTGAATGGATTGGCTGTTTTGGTCTAACCGAACCCGATCACGGTTCAGATCCAGGCAGTATGGCCTGTCACGCCAAAAAAGTAGCAGGTGGCTACCGTTTAACTGGCGCCAAGATGTGGATTACCAACAGCCCGATTGCAGATGTATTTGTGGTGTGGGCCAAAGAGGTTTCGCCTGAAGGAAATGTCGGCCCGATTCGTGGCTTTATTTTAGAAAAAGGTTGGCAAGGGCTTTCTGCGCCAGCAATTCACGGCAAAGTCGGCTTAAGAGCATCTATTACAGGTGAAATTGTGATGGATCAAGTCTTTGTGCCTGAAGAAAATGCATTTCCAGAGGTTCGTGGCTTAAAAGGTCCTTTCACCTGTTTAAACAGTGCCCGTTATGGTATTGCTTGGGGCGCCATGGGAGCAGCTGAATTTTGTTGGCACACTGCACGCCAATACACACTGGATCGAAAGCAGTTTGGCAAGCCACTGGCTGCCAACCAACTGATTCAAAAAAAGTTGGCAGATATGCAAACCGAAATTGCGCTCGGTTTACAGCTCGCGCTCCGTTTTGGTCGAATGAAAGATGACGGCATTGCCTCCGTTGAAGCGACCTCTCTGATTAAACGCAATAACTGTGGTAAGGCTTTGGAGATTGCCCGTTTGGCGCGAGATATGTTGGGCGGAAACGGAATTAGTGATGAATTCGGTGTCGCCCGTCATCTGGTCAATCTTGAAGTTGTGAATACCTATGAAGGTACCCATGATGTGCATGCTTTGATCTTAGGCCGTGCCCAAACAGGACTCGCAGCGTTCTAAAGCGAAGTGACGACTGAGAAAAAACGGCGAGCATCAAAGATTGATGACTCGCCCTATCCCAACTTGATCTTATTTAGGTCAATACTCGTACATTGATTAAACTGGGCGAAACGCTGTAATTCTCGTTCTAGTGCAAGCAAAAATGAATCTTGATCCTGCAGTTTAGCCTCTTGTATATGCAAACTAATCACGTCTAATCGCTTTTCACGACGATGCACTTTACAATCAATTTGCCCCACAAAATCATCCGCATAAAGCAGCGGTAAGCAGAAATAACCATATTGTCTTTTGGCTGCAGGCACATAACATTCAATGCGATAATCAAATCCAAACAAGCTGCTTAAACGTTCACGATGAATCACCAGATTATCGAAAGGAGACAATATTTTGACCTCCGCTTGGATGTTCGGTTCATGCGCTAACACGGCGCTGGCCACATAAATCGTTTGTCCATTTTCAAGCTTAATCAGCTTGATCACACCTGCATCAATCTGTTCATCAAGTAATTTACGCATAATTTCACGTAAATCCTTATTGGTTTTCAAATGCAGTAATTGCTTCCATGTAAATACGCCATGAGCACGTATAGCTGTATCCAATAAATACTGTGCATATTCCTGTAAAGTCGGTGTGCTTAGATCAATGCCTTGTGGTATGCAACGTTCAGTCAGATCATAGACTTTTTCCATGCCATTGCGTTCGCAGATCATTAAATCGCCTTGCATGAATAACTGCTCAATCGCCTTGCGGCTCGGCCCTGCATTCCACCAACCTGCTGCACCTTCCCGTTTGCCTTTTTCCATATTTCTAAGTCGGATTCTGCCTTCAGCTTTTACCTGCGCCAGAATCTCCAGCATCAGTTGCTGATCGCCCCTTGAGAAATAACGACTTTCCCCATTACGTACCGCATTCATCAACGGCATGGCATAGCGATAATCTCGCATCGGTAAATAAGATGCTGCATGCGCCCAATGCTCAAAAACAAGCTGATCTTGTACCAGTTGATTTAAATGACCCAATTGATAATTCGGCACCCGACTCCACAACACATGATGATGAGCACGTTCCACCACGGAAATGGTATCTATTTGCACATACCCCAGATGTTCAATCGCTTGTTGTGTTCCAGATAATCCCTCACCAAATTTATTATTTTGTTCTAAACCTTGATGAGATAAAGCTAAGCGTTTTAATAATGAAATCATAATATTATCGTATAAATAGTGTTCGCCAACCACAATGAACGAAAGCGAAATAATGGCCGTTATTCAAACTAAATTAACACAATCCTGCCAATTCCTTGCTTATTTTCCTTGTAAATAAAAACGTGGTGCCGCGCCTAAAGAACGTTTAAAAGCTGCGGTAAAAGCACTGCTGCTGCTATAACCCAGCTCCATTGCCACACTGGTAATGGATTGGCCCAATTCCATTCGGGTCAACGCATTGAGTAAACAGGCTTGCTGCCGCCAGTTGCTAAAACTCATCCCGGTTTGCTGCCGAAAAATCCGCGTAAAGTTACGGCGACTCATTCCCACCTGCAGCGCAATTTGATCAAGATCATCCTCCAGACTCGGTGTCTTCAACAATTGCAGACACAAGGCAGCTAAACGCGGCTCTTGTGGTAAGGGCGCATTTAAAGGCAGTTCAGGCATCAGCGCAATTTCTTCAATGATCAAACGCATCAAATAATCATCTCGGCCACCCAACTGATATTCCGCAGGGAGATCAACTGCTGTAGACAATAGTTCATGTAATAACGGTGATACATTGATCACTGCACAATGGCTGGGCAAATCTGCCTGCATTGCAGCTTCTGGAAGAATATAAGCACTGCGTGTTTTGGTGATCCCCCCCATGTGTACTTCATGGTCAATCCCTGCTGGAATCCAAAGGGCACGTTTGGGTGGAACCACCCAGCTTCCAGTATGGGTGATCACCGTAAGTACGCCTGTAATGGCATATAGACATTGACCTCTGCGATGACGATGACTTGCCAGAAGATGACCATCTGGGTAGTCATTGCCTGTTGCCATCACATTCCGCGGCACATCCTGAAAATCATTGACCTGAATATTGCGCATTGCTCGCATCCCTGAAAATGGCCTGAACTCGATACTATCTGTCCCAAATATGATTGTGGGCCGCTTTCTGTTCAGTTTAGGATAAAAACACTGAAAAACAAACCTCTTTCAGCATCACCATTTAAGCTGATACAACGTGTTGGAGCAATCATGGCAAGCAATACAGGCACTCTTGAGAATGCATATCCACAAGCGCAATTTCCACCCAATGATCAACCCCAGAAGTTCGTAATACGCGTTGTCGGCGCAGTGGCGTTTGCCCATCTGCTAAATGATTCGATTCAAGCCGTGGTGACTGCAAGTTATCCGATGTTAAAAGCCGAATTCTCTTTAAGTTTTGCTGAAATTGGCTGGATTGCCTTGGTTTATCAAATCACCGCCTCTTTATTACAACCCTGGATTGGCCTATATACCGATAAGCATCCAAAACCCTATTTATTACCTTTAGGCATGGCAGCCACACTGCTTGGGATTGGTTTGATGGCAATTGCAGCAAGCTTTCAAGGCTTATTGTTTGCTGCTGCACTCATTGGGGTGGGCTCATCGACCTTCCACCCAGAAGCCTCTCGCATCGCCCGTACCGCATCGGGTGGGCGTTTTGGTACCGCCCAATCCATGTTTCAGGTTGGCGGCAATACTGGTTCTGCGATTGGGCCATTAATGGCTGCGGCTGTGATTATCCCGAATGGACAAGGGGCGATTGGTTTATTTGTTTTGGTTGCTGCCTTAGCGATATTTGTTTTATTACGTGTGACCAAATGGGTGGTCAAGCAGACACCTGTGCAGCGTGTTGCCAGTCAACCTGCCATTTCTACCTTGACCCGTAAACAGGTGATTCAGGCAATGGCCGTGATTTGTGTGTTGATGTTTGCCAAGTTTATCTATATCGCAGCCATTACCAATTATTTCACTTTCTACCTGATTGAACGCTTTAATGTTTCGATTCAGACCTCTCAGCTGTATCTATTTATATTTTTAGGCGCAGTAGCACTCGGTACTTTTGCTGGAGGTCCAGTTGGAGACCGTATTGGACGTAAAGCTGTGATTTGGGTGTCATTCTTAGGCATTGCTCCATTTGCGCTGATGTTGCCTTATGTCGGCTTAACTGGCACGGCAATTCTGGTCATTATTATTGGTTTAGTCATGTCCTCAGCCTTTTCAGCCTTAGTGGTCTATGCACAAGAAGCAGTACCCGGTCGTGTCGGTATGGTTGCTGGTTTGATGTTCGGTCTTATGTTTGGTATCGGAGGGATTGGTGCAGCAGGTCTTGGCCATTTGGCCGATACCCATGGCATTGTATGGGTGTATAAGCTCTGCTCTTTCCTACCACTGTTAGGTTTTATCACAGCGTTATTGCCGAATACCAAAAAATAATTATTTCCTCAGCAGATATGCGATGTGCAACTACCACAGCATATCTGCTCAATCCTCATACAGTCTTGTACCCCTGCTGTTTTTAGTGCTAAAATTTTTAGCAGACGAAGGACTTTCTTTCGTTTCAATTGTTACGATAAAAAACCGCGAAAAATTGATGTCTTTTTTGATTTGATAAAAGAATTCATCAACACATATCCCTATCTTTAAGATTCGGTCAGCGTTCATCAGGGCTTGAGTTGTTATCAGGCATCGTTAACAGGTTTTCACAGCATTGCTGTACCTGCTTTTTCGATAGGACGCTTTATGAATCGCTCTCTATTTATTATTTTTTCGACCATTGCTTTAGATGCAATCGGAATCGGGCTGATTTTTCCAATTTTACCCACCTTACTTCAAGATATTACCCATAATCACCAAACTGCGCTGTACATCGGTCTGCTCGGTAGTCTCTATGCCGCCATGCAATTTATCTTTTCCCCCATTCTCGGCACATTAAGTGACAAGTTCGGACGACGCCCAATTCTGCTGCTGTCACTGGCAGGTTCAGCGATCAACTATGTATTATTAACCTTTTCACAAAGCCTCGTACTGCTCATGATCGGCCGTACCATTGCAGGCATGAGCAGTGCCAATATGTCTGTCGCTTCTGCTTATCTGGTCGATATTTCAAAACCAGAGCAACGCGCAAAATACTTTGGTCTCATGAGCGCGATGTTTGGCGCAGGTTTTATCATTGGGCCAGTCCTCGGTGGTTTGCTCAGTGAATATTGGCTCAGACTTCCTTTTTTGATAGCAGCCATACTGACAGGTCTCAACTTTTTATTAGCCTGTTGGGCACTCCCTGAATCAAAAACAGCAGATCTTTCAAAAAAATCTGTAGCAACACTCAATCCATTTAAAGTCTTTGCTTCGCTTCGATCTATCCCTAATGTGTTGCCCTTGATTGCCACTTTTTTTATCTTTAGTGCTACAGGTGAAGCCTATGCAGTTTGCTGGGCTTTATGGGGACATGCAGCCTTTCAATGGAATGGTTTCTGGATCGGTCTTTCTTTGGGGATGTTTGGTTTATGCCAGATGTTGGTTCAGGCTTTTATTCCCCAGCATGCCTCAAAATACTTCGGTAATCGAAATACGATCTTGATTGGTATCAGCTGTAGTTGTATCGCATTAGGGGTTATGACCTTTGCTCAGCAAGGCTGGATGATTTTTGCCATCATGCCAATTTTCGCCCTCGGCAGTATTGGTACACCCTCTTTACAAGCCTTAGCTTCACAAAAAGTCTCGCCTGAACAGCAAGGTCAATTTCAAGGCATCATTGCATCGACCATTAGTTTGGCCTCAATGTTTGCCCCGTTGTTGTTCTCAAGCTTATATTTCCAATTTCAATCCGACTGGCCAGGTGCAATCTGGTTAAGCGTAGTCATGATTTACATCCTATCCCTACCTATCGTGCTTCGTAGCTTAAGGCCAAGTCTGTCGGCGCCAAAATGACAAAAAAGTAATTTTCACGTCGCATAGATGTACCGATATTGCTTTGATAATAAAAGATGAAATCAGATGGCGCGCTTTGTGCCATCCCCAACTCATCATGCTTCAAAGAGGATCAGAAATGAATTTTTCTCAAAAAAGTAAAACCTTATTACGCAATCTTTTTGTCGGTACAACAATGATCATTGCTACCTCAACTGCCTTTGCTCATGTCAGCTTAATTAGTTCCACCCCAGCCGCAAACACCACTGTTTCTGCTCAACCTAAAAATCTTAGTCTTAATTTTGCTGATGAGGTGATGTTAATGAAAATCCAAATTTTAGATGAACAAAGCCAAGCACTGCCGCTGAATTATAAAGTCAGCCATGACTTAAAAAAAACCTTTGATGTTGCGTTGCCAACACTGAAAAAAGGCAAATATAACGTACTTTGGAGCACCATGGGCAAAGACGGACATAACATGAATGGTGAATATAGCTTCACCTTGAAATAAGGCAAATACCATTAAAAATATATGAATAGCTTGGCTACAGCATGAGTCGCTGAGCTATTGATAAAAAGGAAGAAAAATAATGTCTGAATACTGGATGTTTGCAGCTTGGTTCAACAAAGTAAGCCTTTATCTCGGCATGATTATGGTCATTGGTGGTTCATTCTGTTATTTCCTACTAGGCCGTTATACTGCAATAAAAAGTACCATTGTCCAATATATGACATTGGGTGCAGTGTTAGGATTGATCTCTAGCGCTTTAGCTTTCTTGCTTTTGATTGGTAGCTTTGCAAACAGCGGCCTCTTCGGCATGTTTGATTTGACCTATATCAATATTGTACTGAATACCTCGACGGGGCATATTCATCTGATTCGTATTGTTAGCTTTACGCTAATTCTTGCACTGCTTTTCGTGAAACTTCATCAAAAAAGTACCAGCATCAGAAGCTTTGAGAAAATCATCTTCGCTATTCCCTTAGTGCTTATGGTATATAGTTTTTCTCAACTGGGTCATGTCACCAATTTATCCATTTTTGCTCAGTTTTTATTGACCATCCATGTACTGGTCATGTCTGTATGGATGGGATCACTGTACCCACTTTGGAAAACCAGCCACAGCATCAATGGACTGCCATTAAAAAAGGCGATGCATTTATTTGGGCGGATTGCAGCCTTTATTGTGGCGATATTAATTGCATGCGGCGTCAGCATTGCTCTGCTGTTGTTTAAGGATGTTGATACCCTCCTCACAACGCCTTATGGGCAAGGGTTTATCATTAAACTGTTATTTGTTTTTAGCATTTTATTATTAGCTGCATTTAATAAATGGTATTTTACCCCACGTTTGCAACAACCCCAATTTGCCAAACAATTGGGTTATGCAATCTTATTTGAAATGTTATTGGGTTTAATGATTTTAATGACCACTGCATATATCACGACTGTGGTCGGGATTGAGTGATTTACGATAATGTTGATGCTGATTTTAATATCTCTTAATTCACCTGATGTTTCTACACAGTGTCTGATGACTATTTAACATGCCGTGTTAAGCACCAAAATAATAAGGCCATTAGACTTCCGCAGGCACCCAGTAGACAAACGCCATACCATCCCGCTTTTGCATAGGTGATGGTTGTAGTGATTGCTCCTAATCCACTGCCTGCGGCATAGAACAACATATACAGTCCAATTAAGCGGCTTTGATTGTCCTGTCCAGTTTGTAAGATCATGCTTTGATTGGTGACATGTAAAGCTTGCCCGCCCAGATCCAGTAATAAAATACCGATGATTAATGCCAAAATTGAGTATTCCATTTGAGCGAATGCCAACCAAGACAATAAGATGACGAGCAAGGCAAATGCACTGGTTCTTTGTGCAAAGCCTTGATCTGCCCATTGTCCAGCTTTTGTGGCCATTAATGCCCCCAGTGCCCCAACCAAACCAAATGCACCGATAGCGGTATGGGAATACTGATAAGGAGGAGAACTCAACAATAATGCCAATGCACTCCAAAAAATATTAAATACTGCAAACATCAGCAATGCCAATATGCCTCGTATTTGTAATAGTTTATTGTGATAAAGCAAACTTAACATCGACAAAATCAAACAAGGATAAGCCAACGTATTCTGTGTATTGAAGCGTACTGGCAAGGATTTCCAAAGCGGGAATGCAATCATCAACATCAATGTTGCTGCACAAAAATATACGCTCCTCCATCCAGCTAAATCGCTCACACCTCCAGCAAAAACACGTGCTAATAACAATCCGATAAACACGCCACTTTGTGCTGTACCTACGACATATCCACGCTCATGGGATTCGGCAACACTTGCAGCATAGGCAATCAGTCCCTGCGTCATGGCAGTCCCTAACATGCCAACAGCAAACATACTTGCAAATAAGCCCACAGCCGTTTTAGTGATACTTACAGCAGTCAATGCAAGCACCAATCCGAATAGCTGTAATAGCATTAATCGTCTACGATCGACTCGATCTCCCAATGGAACTAACAACAATAAAGCGATCGCACAACCCAGTTGAGTCAAGAGAATGACACTGCCAACAGCGGCATAACTGATTGCCAAATCCGTTGCAATTGCATCAAGCAATGGTTGCGCATAATAAACATTGGCAACACTCAGACCACTTGCAATGGCAAATAGCCACACTAAATGGGTCGGCAATTTTTTGGACTGGATTAAACACTGCTTTTCATTTTGTGAGAAAGCAGACGTGCAAGGACTATTCATGGTCTCGCCAAACTAGTTTCAAATTAAAACTACTTGAACCATAAGCGATCTAGTTTTAAAATGCAACTAGTCTGATCTAACTGTTCCGAGAATGCGATGTCACTCGATAAAACTTCCGTAGATGAACCTTGCCCTGTTGCACGTTGTGTTGATGTGATTGGAGATCGTTGGTCATTGCTGATTATTCGAGATGTGATGGATGGGATACATCGCTTTGGTGATCTACAACGTAGTCTGAGTGTTGCGCGTAATATTTTGTCCAACAGACTACATAAATTAATTGATGCTGAAATTCTAGAAATGCAAGCCGCGTCTGATGGCACAGCCTATCAAGAATATATTTTGACGGATAAAGGAAAACAGCTGTTCCTGATCGTGGTTGCATTACGTCAATGGGGTGAACAATATCTATTTGGGAAAAATGAAGCGCATTCTGTCCTGATTGAAAAGTCCACCCAAAAACCTGTGCCTTTAATGATATTCGCCTCAAGTGAAGGACATATCTTAGACGCGGATACAACAGAAGTATTAAAAGTGAATCTATAGCGGCTATTAAATATGTGTTAAAAATTTATGCTTTCTTTACGTAGAATTTACGATCATTTTATTATTTATCAATCAATTAAAACCTAATATACATCACATCAAATTTAACTTATATGCTGAGGATGTTATGAAAGGTTTTCATTGTGTGCTGGTTTTAACAACTGTTTTAGCCTCAAACGATGCGTTAGCATCAGATCAGCCCACAACATCGAATTTAGTGCTGAGTGGGAATGTCGCATTGGCCAGTGAATATCGTTGGCGTGGACAAACTCAAACCCAGAATGATGCAGCCTTGCAAGGTAACTTTGTTTTAAATCATTCCTCTGGATTCTATGCCGCGGCTTTTGCATCAAATGTCGATTTTGGTGATGAAGCACACTTAGAACTCGATCCTTTTATTGGCTATACCACTCCAATCAACTTAGGGAAATTCCACCCCACTCTTGATCTCGGTATGCTGCGTTATCATTATGTCGGTAAAAGCGACTTAAATTATAATGAGTATTATCTCAAACTAATCATCAATAATGCTTTGAACGATAATGATAGCTTTACACCGAGTGTGAGCTATACCCCGCAATATGGAGGCAAAGCCACTCGCCAAAGCATAGGTGAAAATGTCAAAAATTGGTATTTTAACCTTTTATATAGCACTCCCATTGCCGAAACCAACTTTGGTGTCGTTGCCAGCTTAGGCTATTCCAAAGCAAGCCAAGAAATTTATGGTGGAGATCCTAAAGATCATTTCTTCGATTGGAAAATTGGCGCAAATTATAGCTATAAACCGATGAACTTAAGTACGGAACTGGCTGCGATTGGAACCGACCTAGCTCACACAGGTTATTCCGATAGCAATAAAAAAGGTGTTAAAACCGCAGCAGTGTTTAGCTTGACCAAGTCTTTTTAGAATAAAGATAAGCGAAGTACAGCAAGCATCAACCAATATGCAGGCTTGCTGTATGACATCGCATTTTTATCGACTGATTTGTTAACCAGATTTACGCTGAAAACCTTGTTGCTCCAATAATTGAGCCCGAGTTTCATAATCAACCACTTCAAGTATCTGATGTAATAACCAAATATAGCCCAACGGGTCTTTAAACATCGCGTTTTTGATACCCATTTTAGGCATATCCTGCACTGCCTGAATGACAGCTGCGCCCGCATCAACCGCTTGCTGCAATGTTTGCTCGATATCAGTGACGGTAATATTAAACCAAATCGGGATATAGCTTTCTTGGGTAGGTGCTAGCAATTGGAAATCTGGGTTTTCATCCAGCATATGAAAATGAACCCCATGAATACTCATAATCACACTATTTTGTCCAACGACAAAATTACCGACTTCAATTCTTTCAACTTCAAAAACCCGCTCATAAAATGCCAATGCAGTTATGCTATCTTTCACAATAAAATCTATTTCTGTTCTTTGCATTTGATAAATTCCCTGTGTTTTATTCATTCTAATCGGCAGTTTTTTGATCAATGTCTATACTTTGTAATGCCTCTCGATTTATAGTCATAAAAAAGCCAAGCTGGATTCAACCTCGCTTGGCTTTCAAATCAATTAAAAATGATTATTCAATAATTAAATCTTTGGCAGGAATACCATCGCCATAAACAGGCTTTAAGGTTTTTTCATAGGCTTGATGGATAACTCCTTGTTTGGCGAGTTTTTCCAAATCTTGATTTAACCAATCCAACAATTCTTTATTGCCCTTCTGTACCGCTGGTGCAATCAAATCCTGTTCACCTAGATTAGTAATCCCCACGGTATAATTTGGATTTTCTTTTGCCCAAGCTAAGACTAAAAGATTGTCATGCGCCAACGCGACACCACGACCATCTTTTAAGGCATCAAAAGTTTCAGTATTTTGCTCATACTTTTGCAACTTAATTTCTGGATGTTGTTTACTAAAGAATGAATCCGCTGTCGTGCCCTTATTTACCAATAAGGTCTGATCCTTTAATTGGGCAATATCGGTAATCGGTTTATTTTTCGGAGACACCACACCCAAGGCGACTTTTAAATAGGGTTTCGCAAAATCCACCACTTGTTCACGTTCAGGCGTCACGGTGAAATTAGCAAAAATAATATCGACTTTATTGGCTTTTAGATATTCCACTCGATTGGCCGCTTCTGTCAGTACGAACTGGACTTTATTTTCATCACCCAATAAATCTTTGGCCACATGTTTGGCAATTTCAACATCAAAGCCCTGATTTTTACCTTGTGCATCCAGATAACCAAACGGTGGCTTATCGCTAAACACACCAATACGCACCACCCCATTTTTTTTGATCTGCTCAATGCTGGAGACTTGCGTTGAGGACTCAGCCGATTTCTCTGCTGACTGTGGATTTTTATTACACGCCGTCAGTCCTAAACTAAATATAGAAGCCAACAGTAATTTTTGAATATTTGACAATGTTATTGTTTGCATACGTTCACCTTTTTTAGTGTTTTAAAAATCTGTTATTACTTGGTGCTATCAACATCTAAAAAGATATTGGGATTTACTTTTTCACCATAAATCGGCTTCAAGGTTTGGTCATAAATCTTTTGAACTTCACCTGTCGTCCTGAGCTGTTTGATTTCATCATTGAGCCAATTCAGTAATTGGGTATTGCCCTTCTTCACACCTGCTGCAATAAAATCTTCGTTACCAATTTGTGGAATACCCGCCACATAATTCGGATTCTTGGCTGCCCATGCCAGTGCATAAGTACTGTCTTGGGAAATGGCATCACCCCGACCATCAATCAGTGCATTAAACGCATCGGTATTTTGTCCAAATTTCAATAAATTAATTTTGGGATAGTTTTTACTGAAATAAATCTCCGAGCTTGAGCCCTTATTTACAATTAAAGTTTTGCCTTCAAGACTTTTAACATCAGTAATGACTTTGGCTTTGGGTGAAACAATCCCTAAGGAGGCTTTTAAATAAGGCTCGGAAAAATCAACCACCTGTTGCCGCTCTGGGGTCACCGAAAAGCTGGCAAAAACCACATCAACTTTTCCTGACTTTAAAAACTCAACCCGATTGGCAGCTTCTGCCACCACAAACTGAATTTTATTTTCATCACCCAATAAATCTTGAGTGACACGCTTTGCCAAGGCCACATCAAAGCCCTGATTTTTACCCGCGCTATCGACATAACCAAAAGGTGGATTGTCCGCAAATACGCCAACTCGCAATACGCCATTTTTCCGAATCTGTTCCAGTGAAGTATCTTGTGCCGTAGTTTTGGCTTCAGAGGAAGCGGGTTGATTACAGCCCGTCAACACGCCAGCTATCAATACACAAGTGATGCCCAGACCAAACATTTTTGCTTTTGAAAAAGAGTGCTGTTGCCCAATTGCTAAATTCAATCTCATAAAATCCTCTTATTGCTTTTAATAATTCAAAATATTTAAAAAGGTTCTCGCACGTTCAGTCTGCGGATGCTGAAAAAATGCTTCTGGCGAGCTTTGTTCAATGATCTTGCCCTTATCCATAAAAATAATGCGATCTGCCACTTTGCGGGCAAAGCCCATTTCATGGGTGACGATCAGCATGGTCATGCCTTCCTGTGCCAGTTTCAGCACCACGTCTAGGACTTCCCGCACCATTTCAGGGTCTAAGGCTGCAGTAATTTCATCCAGTAAGATCACTTTCGGTTGCATCACCAAAGCACGGACGATGGCAATCCGCTGCTTCTGACCACCCGATAAATTGGAGGGATAATCATATTTACGATCCAGTAACCCCACACGCTGCAACAATTGATCTGCCAGTTGTTCCACTTCTGCGCGTTGGCGTTTTTGTGCTTTTAGAGGACCCAGCAGAATGTTATCAATCACATTCATATGCTTGAATAATTCATAGTTCTGAAACACCATCCCGATCTGCTGGCGCACGTTATCCCATGACAAGTCCTGCCCCAATACCCCCACATCTTTCAGGTGAATTTCGCCTTCTTGAATGGGTTCTAATCCGTTGATACAGCGCAGCAAGGTACTTTTTCCACAACCTGATGGTCCCAAAATCACCACCACTTCACCTTGTTGCACGTCTAAATCAATGCCATGCAAAATATGACTTTGTTTATAAAACTTGTGTAAATGCTGTATCGATAACAAAGTCATGCGTTCTCCCACACTTTTTCTAAATGCGCTGCTAAAAGCGATAATGGATAACAAATCAGTAAATAAAGAATAAAAATGAACCCGTAAATCCACAGCGATGCGCTGGGTACCGTCAATAATGAATTTTCAATAATCTGCTGCCCTACTTTTAAGACCTCCACCATCCCGATCAGTACCGCTAAAGAACTGGTTTTAATCATGCGGGTAAACAGATTTAATGCGCCAGGGGTCACTCGTTTTAAGCTTTGCGGGAAAATCACATAAGTCAATGCTTGTAGATAATTGAGTCCTACTGCATAAGCAGAATCCCGTTGATGCTGATCAATTGAGGTGATCGAAGCACGTACCAGATCACCCATTTCCGTAGTTCCCCACAAGGTAAATACAAAAATACAGACCCAAAATGATGACAGTTGCCAGTTAAACCACGTTGCGAAACCAAAATAAAAGACAAATAAAAGCACGAGGATGGGCACAATCCGTATGGTTTCCAGATAGAAACGGCACAGGATTTTGACCAACACATTTTTTGAGGTCATGATCACCCCAAAAATTGTCCCGAAAATGGCAGATAAAAATACGGACAGAAATGCAATTTCGATGGTTTGCAATAAGCCATACAGTAAACGTTCGATATGGCTCGGTTGAAATAAATACTCAAGTCCCATGGCTCACCTTCCGACTGCGATATTCCAAATAACTTGTTAAAGCTGATACAGGTAACAAGATAATCAGATAGGCCATGATTAATAGGAATAGCGCTTCTGTGGTTTTGTAATCCATACCAATCAGGTCTTTGGTCACAAACAGGAGTTCCACCACGGCAATAGCACTCAAGATGGAGCTTTCTTTAATCAGAAATAAGCAGTTCGCACCAATCGCAGGAATAGACAGCGACAATGCCTGTGGAAACACCACATATTGAAAGACTTGAACGGCGTTTAAACCCACACTTCGAGCAGAATCAATTTGTCCTTGTGCAACTGACTGCAGACCAGCACGAAAGGCTTCCGCCATATAGCTACCACCTAGAAAAGTCAGACCAATCACACCGCAGGTGAATCCATCGAGTTTGATGCCGATCTTGGGCAAACCGTAGTAGAGGAAAAAGAGCTGAATGAGCAAAGGCGTATTGCGGGAAACCTCGATATAGACTTTGACAATTTTATTTAAAACTCGAACCTGATAGGTGCTAATCACACTACAGATCAGCCCTAATAAAATAGATAACACGATACCAATAGAGGAGATTTTTAAGGTCATGAGAGTGGCCGCATAGAACTGCGGCAGCACACTCTGTATATACTGCCAATCCAAAGAAAACATCCGAATGAAAAATTGATTCTTTTGATAAATACGTTGTTGTTATTTATCTTTGGATAAGTCTATGCTGATTGAAATTTCACATGAAATATTATTATTTGCTAAGCTTTGCAGAAATTATAATCATTCGATTTATTTCTAATTCAAATGCTTAGCTTCTTTACTGCAGCAAATCACATGTCTGGGTATCCACAAACTAAAAAATTCTTCATTGTTATTAAAACGATATAAGATAAAAATGATTAAAAATTTAAAATAGTACTGGAAAACTGTACTACGCCATAAAGATTTTAAAAATAAACTTTAATTGAATCAACACACATCTAAGCACATGACTAAAATAAGTTAAAAACACTAATTGAATGATTCCTTTATTTCTTATCAATTAAAATCGGTTTACCTAATACTGGTTTAATTTTTTCTGGGTCATAACGACTAGCAAATATAAAGAATTTACGAGTACCGTCGCGTCTTAACTCAAAATAAAAAAGTGACGATACTTTAGATTAAATACTGTCACTTTCCTCAAAGCAGATTAATGAATCAAATCATAAAAAATGCAGATTCAACCTTTTAGCCTCAGCTTCATCGCCATACCACCATACTGCTTTGTCTTTAACTTTAGCGGACATTTCTTCATTTACCCCATTTTCCTCTTTATCTAACAAAGGGTCATCACCATTTTGATACCTAGGGACAACCAGATTATTAATAAACAAATCATAAGCCTGCTGATGGCAATGCGGACAGGCAGGTAATGATTTTAAAAAGCGTCTATTATGATCATGATAAGATTCTTGGTTGTTCGGTTTTTCTTTAAATAAAATAGGATCACTACGCCCTGTTATCCATACAATGGTATGACAATTACTACATTGTGCGCTTAAAGCTTCCGACCGCTCATATTCACTCGGCGGAGTAAATAAAATACCCTTCATTTCATACCCTTTTTGATACCAGACCCCAACGCCTAATTGACTGGCTGCAATCTGATGTAATGTTCTCATGATCTAGCTCCTTATTTCTTTTCAATTAAAATCGGTTTATCTAATACTGGTTTAATTTTTTCTGGGTCATAACGACTAGCAAATATAAAGAATTTACGAGTACCGTCGCGTCTTAACTCAAAATAAAGAAGTGACGATATTTCAAACTAAATACCGTCACTTTCCTCAAAGTAAATTAATGAATCAAATCATAAGAAATGCAGATTCAACCTTTTAGCCTCAGCTTCGTCACCATACCACCATACTGCTTTTTCTTTAACTTTGGCTGTCATTTCCTCATCAACATCATAATCTTCCTCAGGATATTTGGGATACGGACTGCCATCTTCAAATCTAGTTGATGTCATATTATTTATAAATAAATCATAAGCCTGCTGATGGCAATGAGGGCAGGCAGGTAAAGATTTTAAAAAGCGTCTATTATGATCATGATAAGATTCTTGATTATTAGGAGCCTCCTTAAATAAAATAGGATCACTACGCCCCGTTATCCATACAATCGTATGGCAATTTCCACATTGTGCCCCTAAAGGCTCAGCCCTTTCATATTGATTAATTCCATACAACGCCCCATGTTGTTGACAACTTTCCAAATAATAAGGAATCACCGCTATCTCGCTTGCTGCAACTTGATGTAATGTTCTCATGATCTAGCTCCTTATTTCTTTTCAATTAAAATCGGTTTATCTAATACTGGTTTAATTTTAGCAGGGTCATAACGACCAGCAAATATAAAGAATTTATGTGTACCGTCGAGTCTTAGCCCAAAATAAAAAATGACGATATTTTAGATTTAATACCGTCACTTTCCTTAAAGCAGATTAATTAATCTAACATCCTCAACAAACAACCACACCTATACTATAGGACTCTCCTGAAGATATTGGCTAATCTCATTCAACTCGATACCTTTACACCCACTATCCATCCACCTATTAAATTCATATTGAAAAGATATATAAGACCTACCATTATCCACGAAGACCTCACTAGTATTTTTCACCCAAAATTTAACAACAAACCTTAAATGATTTTCCGCCAAAACAAACAGCTCCTTATCTTCTTTGGTTTTTGGTATATTATCTATATTATCAGAAGAATAAGGGGAGTCTTGCTCCATTATTTCTAATAAGTCTTCAATCCTATCAATTTGATACAACAACTTTACTAAATCTTTAATAATTTTCATTCTCTTAAAAATTTGCCCCAAGGAAAAATAGAATTAGCATCTTGAGCAGTTAAAGTTTAAATCAGAAAATAAAAAATTATTTATCTTTAAATTCAAAAAATTTTTCAACAACAACACCCTCACAACAAACAACTATATTAATATAGTTGTTTCCAAAAGAACCACTATATTCCAAAATATTATCCACCACACTCCCAAATTCAATTTCACTTTTATCTTTAGAAAAAATTTCAAATTTCAGGTAGCTATATTCCAAAAAAACCAATTTAAATAAAGTTTCTTCATTAATACTACTATCAATTTCCAAAAAACTCTTAGGAAGTAGAATATTTGAAACAACAAATTCAACTCTTTCACTATTTATATAATAACTCCTAAATAAGCCTTCATGGACTGAAAAATCATTTAGATCATTCTTACTTATTTAAAAAAACTCATTTATTTCACCTTAATAAATACAATTGTTTTCATTTTTTCATTTGGGATTACAATACCATTAGTTTGCTTAAAAACCAGAATTTGGAACTCACTTAATAACTCACCTTGATACTCAACTTTTAACCCTAGCTTTTGAAGAGTATTTGAATCAGGCACAGATCTATAAAATGGGTTAGTTTGTGTCCCATTAACAATTACCTTCCCACCTTTTTGAGTAACCCTTGCTGCTTCAGGTAAAAAATCTATCATTAGCCTAGTTCCACCAGCGCTATCAGGAATAAAAGAATTATTTGCAATAACCTTTATTTAAATTTTAATGGTGATCATTTCCCCAACATTTTCGTAATTTTAAAAGGTAAGGTAAAACAGAAACATAAATAGACCACCTAATACCATTGCTATCCAAGATAAAATCTTAGAGATAATTCTCTCTTGTTTTAAAAAAAATGGAGCGACCCATTTATCAACATCTATTTTTTGTAACCATGATAGATACCAAGGGAAAGTTAGAGTAAATATAAGTGAGCTAATCATCACACTAACAAAAGTTGATCTTTTATAGAAATCAGAAAAATTTACCTTAAAAAATAAAATCCAAAATATAATTTCCGCTATGCAAAGTACAATACATAAATACACATTGAATTTAACTTTTGAATTAGAAAAAAATAATGGTGTTAGTATCCACAAAGGATATATAAAACCCAGCATAAACCTAAAACCATATAAGTCGTGCGTACCATCCAAAAAATAATATCGAGGAAATATTAAAAAATAATAAGAAGCTAATAAAAAGTAAATTAAAATTCGAACTTTATCAAAACAAATATTATCTTTATTACGTATATACACTTGCTTCAATACACAAAAACCAAACAAGTATGCGACATAAAAATATGTTATATACCAGACAGCTAGAGCAATATTATCTATATTAAGCCCAGTATAGCTATATAGTTCAACAGAAAGTCCTAAATAAAAACCAGAAAAAATAAAGATTAGCCCAAAAGTTGAAAAACCTTTTAAAATAATAGCGAAAGGAGAATCTTTTTCATTTAAATCTGAATTCATAATCGTTTTCATTCACCTCTTATTTTAGCCCATCTAAATAACTTTATTCTCTAAACTCAGTACAGGCTTGGCACAACCATTTCTATTTTCAATTTTTAGAATCAAAACCAAAGCTGTGTATAAGAGTCTATTTTATCTTAAAATAAAGATGATATCTTTCATCCAGCATAACAAGCGGTTCAATTGCCGTATCCCAATTTTTGCGCCTTGCCTTTGCATTTCTGATAATTCATTTGAGCTTATTGCTGTTCTAATAGCAAATACAATATCCATAAATTGCTGTGAAGATAGCCCATCAAATCTGATTTGCTCAACAAATAGCTCTTCTGTAATTTTTTCATAAAGCTTTGGATGCGTATCCTGAATTGCTCTTTTGATTAAACTACGAAGATAGAAATCAGCAGTAGAATTACAATCAAATTCTTTCCATTGATAGCCAAAAGGTTGTTTTTCATTAAATCCAACTATATAAAGCATCCCCATATCAGCATCTCATGATTATATTTTGCCTCTTGATCATAATCCAATTTTCAAACTAGTCGATCTCCTCGCGATCCATTACAATCACTTCTTTTTTGTTCAGCGCAGCGTATTTTGAGTAATTCCTCTCCCCAATTAAAACGTGGGCTAAAAAACCGTCATATCCAATTGATTGCGATGGGTGGTGCTGTGGGTACAGGTCTGTTTTTAGGCTCAGCTCAGGCAATCCAGTCCGCAGGCCCTTCGATTATCCTAGGCTATGCCATTGTCGGTTTGATCGCATTTCTAATCATGCGACAAATGGGTGAAATGATTGTAGAAGAACCTGTTGCTGGTTCGTTCAGCTATTTCTCGCAAAAATATTGGGGAAACTTTGCTGGCTTCTTGTCGGGTTGGAATTACTGGGTGGTTTATATTTTAGTGGCAATGACTGAGCTGACAGCGATTGCCAAATATATCCACTATTGGTGGCCACATATTCCTGCGTGGATCTCGACTTTTTTCTTCTTCATTGTCGTCACCTGCTTAAATATGGGCAATGTGAAATTTTATGGCGAATCCGAATTCTGGTTAGCCATTATCAAAGTTGTTGCCGTCATTTCAATGATCCTGTTTGGTTTGTACCTATTACTGACCGCTGGAGCTGATTCAACCGCAAGTTTCACCAATTTATGGCAACACGGCGGATTTTTTCCGCATGGCTTCTCAGGCTTGTTTTACATGTTGGCCTTTTTAATGTTTGCCTTTGGCGGCATTGAATTGATCGGTATGACTGCAGCTGAAGCTGAAAATCCAGAAAAAAGTATTCCTCAAGCCATTAATCAGGTAATTTTCCGAATCTTGATTTTTTATGTAGCGTCGCTGGCCATCATCATGTCTTTGATTCCTTGGAATCAACTTGATCTGGGTGGTTTGGACAAAAGCCCTTTCGTGATGATTTTCAGTCAATTGGGCATTGATTGGGCGGCGCATTTACTCAATTTTATTATTTTGACCGCAGCACTCTCGGTTTATAACAGCGGCATGTATGCCAATAGTCGTATGCTGTTCGGGCTTGCAGTACAAGGTAATGCCCCTAAGATTTTTGCCAAAGTCAGCAAGCAAGGCGTACCAATACCAGCGGTAATCTTTTCTTCTATCTTGATTTTTGGTTGTGTCTTACTGAACTATTTTGTGCCAGAACAAGCGCTAAGCCACCTGATGTATATGGCTGTCGCTGCCTTGGTTCTAAACTGGGCGATTATTAGCTTTACCCATTTAAAATTTAAACAGGCTATTCGATTAGAAGGCAAAACTGTAAAATTTCCAGCCTTGTTCTCGCCACTTAGCAACTATCTGGTTCTCGCCTTTATTGTCATGATTCTGTACATCATGTGGACCCAAGGCTTTAAAGAATCTGTGATTCTAATTCCGGTCTGGATCATGTTTATGTTCGGATTATTTAAAGTCTTGAAGTGGAATAAATCACTTTAAAACATGGCCACTCATTCGCATCTACAGGATTCAACACGAATAAGCTGTAGATGCGTTATCGGCCGATCTGAAGCATAAGCTTCAACATATTAGGTCTGATTTGTTATCAGCTTAATCTATTTGCTACTATAGTGCTGTCCCCTTTATCACTCAATCCAATGTCCGAACCTCAATTCTCTCTTAGCGATTATCTCTCAGCGGTACAGGAAGTCATTCGCCTGTCTTTTGATGAGCCTGTCTGGGTCAAAGCCGAGATTCGGAATTTAAATATTAAAGGTGGGCATTATTACCTTGAACTGGCTGAAAAAGAACAAGATACCGATAAAGTCATCGCAAGCTGTAAAGCCACGATTTGGAAATTCACTGCGGCTAAAATGGTGCTCAAGTTTGAGCGCGAAAGTGGGATTGGACTATCAAAAGATTTAAATGTCCTGATTAAAATCAAGGCTCGTTTTGATCCTCAATATGGCTTTTCGGTCAATATTGAAGATATCGACTCAAGCTTTACCTTGGGCGATATTGCAAAGCGTTATCAACAGATTCTTGCTCGATTAAGCAGTGAAGGGTTAGTTCATCTTAATAAGGAACTACCCGCCCCATTTGATATTGAAAATGTACTGGTGATTGCTCCGGAAAATGCAGCAGGTTTAGGTGACTTCAAGAAAGATGCCGATGCATTACATCAAGCCGGTGTCTGTCATTTTGTTTATCACACAGCGACTTTTCAAGGGAATACCGCCGCACACAGTATTATGGAGTCTTTAGGCTCAGGGCTACGCCAGTGGGCAAAAGACTATACCCTGCCACCAGATCTGATCGTGATCATTCGTGGTGGTGGTGCAGTCAACGATTTAGCTTATTTAAATGACTATGATCTGGCTGCCCTGCTGTGTAAACGCAAAGTCCCGATCTGGGTGGGTATTGGACATGAAAAAGACCGAACTATTTTAGATGAGATCGCACATCGTTCCTTTGATACACCCAGTAAAGTCATTGCAGGAATTCGGAATCTGATCGCAGAACGCTCACAAGATGTCATCAATCATCTACAAACCATCAAACTATTGTCTCAACATCAGATTACCGCCTATCAAAGCCAAAATGATCGTTTGATGAGTGTCATCAAATCACAGGCTGAGAATCAAATCAGCGCCAGTAATTTACACCTTCAAGTTGCTAAATCAACCCTGCAATATTTTGCGAAACAGCAACTTAAAACAGCCTCGACCCAAATCGAAGCCTTGATGCGGGAAACATTACTGCAAAATCCCAAACATGTTTTAGCCAAAGGCTATGCCATTGTGCGTAGTGAAAATAAAGCAATTCGCTCTGTGCAACAAGTCGGCTCAAACATTGCGGTTGAAATGCATGATGGTTATATCCATGCCAATGTAAGTCATATCAAAGAGGTCATTGATCATGAGTAAAAAAGAATTAAGCTTTAAAGACGGTTATAGCCTGCTCAAAAAAAATGCGGCGCTGCTCGAAGCTCAGGAAGAGCCTGATATTGATAACTTAATGAAGATTGTTGAGGAGTCAATGAATGCATACAAAGCCTGTAAATCACGTGTAGATGCAGTGCAACAAGCATTGAATGAAACCTTTAAAGAGAGTTAATTTTTAGTATAAAAAAGTCAGTTTGATCATGAATCGTATAAAACCATGACAAGGCCGCAAAACGATGAGGCGCTGGCTCAGCCACTTTATTTTAAATCGTGAACAATTTTATAAACGAAGAAGTGTTGTAGCAACCGTACTGACAACATCTTCATACGTGCTTGATTTACGACACAGACTTTAAAGGTCTGCTATCGGTTCAAACAGCAAAATTACTGAGCCTTACGCTCTTTATTCACTAGATATTCAACAACTTGAACAACTTTATTATCCCCGCCTTGGACGATATATTTACCATTGACTACAACAGCTGGAACGCCCGTAAGTTGATATTTTTGCGCCAATTGGTTTGATTCTGCAATTTTTGCTGTAATCGGGAAAGAATCATAGCTGCTATTAAATTTAGCCTCAGGAATGCCATATTGAGTAAAAAACTTAGCAAAAGCCTCTTTTTGTAAAACCTTTTCCTTACCTGAAAAATTGATATGGAATAAAGGTAGATGGGTACGTTTACGTACACCTAAAGCCTCACTCACATAATATGCACGCGCACCTTGTTCCCACATCGGGTTCATTGCCGCTGGTGTACGCAGAAAGTAAACATCTTTCGGAATGGTCTTTAACCAAGATTGCATATGTGGTTCTAATTTAAAGCAATAAGAACATCCATACCAGAAAAACTCTCTCACTTCGATTGTATTGGCTGGTGCTGATGTTTTTACTGGATTTTGAACCACGGTATAATCTTTACCAGCAACAAAATCTGCGGCCATGCTCTGTGTTGAACATACGGCAACAATTGCAGCCGCGCTGGTTAAAATAAAATTTTTCATTAAATTTATAGCTCTTACAGTCACTTCTAATCCAGTTAATATACGCATCAAAATAAATATTTTAATCAGACATTAACCCCGACTTAATGATTACTCATTTAAAAAATCCCAAACACTTCGCAAAGTGAATGGGATAACGATATAAATATTTCACTGGAGGAATGTATATCGTGAAGCTGCTATTTTTATCACACCTTCGCCATTAAAATAAATATTACATCACAAAAATAAACAAATTCATCTGTTTAATTAACTTTACGCGCTATGGATGAACAAGTCGCCAGCATATCCGTTTCAGCATCAATAACTTTCGTTTTTATATCCAATAAACTTAACATGGTTGGAAATAAATTATCCTGACTCAATACTTCATTTTTTTGATTCGACAAGCATTTTATCTGCTCAGGATTGGAGTGTTTCCAAAGTGCAGAAAACCACATAATCATCGGAATATGTGTTTGTTGTTGAGGTGCAATCATATAAGGGGCTCCGTGTAAATACATCCCACTTTCACCTGTGGATTCCCCATGATCCGACAAATACCATAAGCCTGTTTCATATTGTGTATTCTGTTTTAAAGTTTCAACCAGTTGGCTCAAGATATAATCGGTATATAACAAAGTATTGTCATAGGTATTTTGCAAAGCTTCACGGCTACACCCCTGAATGGCATTGGTATCACATGTGGGCCTAAAAACTTTAAATTGGGGTGGGACGCGCTTGTAATACGCTGGGCCATGACTGCCTAATTGGTGTAGTACAAGCAAACGAGGTTGTGTATCCCCTTGAGGAATAGATTTTAGATAGGATTGCAAACTATCAATTAAAATCTCATCAAAACATTCTCCGCCCTTACACCATTTTTTCTGAATCGGTTCTGCAATCTTATACATCTCAACCCGGTCACAAACGCCCTTGCAACCAGAATTATTTTCAATCCAAGTGACCTGATAACCAGCACGTTGTGCAATATCAAGTAAGCCCTCTCTACGAATGGCTAAGCGCTCATCATAGGATTTACGTGGCATCCCTGAAAACATACAGGGAACAGAAACAGCCGTTGCCGTGCCACACGAACTCACTTTAGAAAAATTCAAGATGTCTTGTTGAGCCATTTCAGGATTGGTGAGTTTGCTGTACCCATTTAAAGAGAAATTTTCAGCTCTGGCTGTTTCACCCACCACAAGCACCATCAGTTTGGGTAATGCATTTTCACGTTGTAAAAGCTTGGCATCTTCACCATAACTGATGAAGGGTTGATTCTTCTTTGGTGCCTTCTTTTTGTAATATGAAACAAAAGAGCTAATCATATTTTGTGGCGAAATCATTCCTTTTAAACTACGATTTTCACGGAAAATAGCTGCAAAATCGACATAAAAAATAAACAGCATAACGATGACAATCGATAAAGAGACAACAGCAGTTAGAATTTTTTGAGTAAATTGAAACATAAAGGGTTTAGCTTCATGTCTAATTTTAACCACGACTACAACAAAAATAGGCAGAATGATCAGCCCAAATATCCAGACCAAAAGATACCAAGACCAAAGATCCCGTGCTTCTGTAAAATTGGTTTGCATCAGATTCTGGATTTGATCAGAAGTAATCCATACACCAAGTGACGTCACAGTGTAGGATGCAAATCCACCAATTAAGATCAGACCAATCGCAATGGGTTTTGCTGTCCAGCGCCAGTTAAAAATCTGAAATATAAAATTATATGTAAAGATCACGACCAATATAGAAGCAATCAAAAATAGAAAACTTTGGATACCTGAATAAGGGGTTAGATCTTGAATTTTCACAAAGAATGAAAAGTTCAAAAATAGACCCAGCCAGATTGCCAATATAAAATTAAACCATAATAATGAAATATCTCTTCCAAATATATTTTTAAGCCAAAGCATTTTAAAATCCCGAAAACCAGACACCCCAGCTTTTTTAGAAATAAATAAAAATTAAAAACAAACCCCGAAAAAGTAAACAACTTTACTTTAAAAAGTATATCTCAAATTTAATCTATTTTTTTAATATGACAAAAATGTAATTTACGTGTCATCCTAAATTAAATTCACCATTAAGTTTAAGAGTAAAGAAAATATTTTATATTACTATCAATTTAACCATAATTATTTAATGTACTACGAGCTGTATAAACAAAGTCAAAACAGAAAAAACTGGCATAAAAAAACCACATCTGAGGATGTGGCAAAAGGTGTAACAATGCTTGTTCGGCTTTATTAGGGTTTTAGAATAGAACGGTTTGCTTAAATGAAGCTGAAATGAAAGCATCATGCTTGAACATTCTCATATTGAATATCATGCTGTTCCCTCAGGTCTGTGTTAACGCTCATGATGATCGGAAAGTACAAGCAACAAAAAGCCCTTGTTATCACAAAGGCTTTTTGAGTTTGGTTAAAGCAATCACAGCTAAATTAGATGCTTAGCACACATTTTAAATTTCGATCTGGCTACCCAGTTCCACTACGCGGTTGGTCGGGATTTGATAAAAATCACTGACTGGACTTGTATTACGTTGCATTGAAATAAATAAATGCTCCCGCCAAGGTGCCATGCCATCCCCGACACTATGCATAATACGTTCACGTGAGATAAAGAAGCTAATCTGCATCAAATCATATTCAAACTCTAGCTGCTCATAGGCTTGAGCCAATGCACGTGGTACATTCGGCTCGTCTTTAAATCCATAGAAAATTTTAATCCGATAGAAATGATTATCTAAAGTTTCAACATGAATGCGTTCTTCTTGCTGAACATAAGGGACATCTTCAATTACGACAGTCGCCAGAATATTGCGTTCATGTAACACTTTATTATGCTTAATATTATGCAACATGGCATGTGGAACCACATTCGGCGTACCGGTCAGGAATACCGCATCTCCTGGCACACGATGTACATTATCGCCAATACTTCTTATGAATAAATCGAGTGACAATGTGTCATGTTCAAGCTTGGCAAAAGTGAGCTCTCGACCTCGCTTCCAAGTCATGAGGATGATCATTGCTACAGCACCAATTAATAATGGCACCCAACCACCTGAGAATATTTTTAAAGATGCAGCGGCAACCAAAACTGACTCTAGAATGAAAAAT
Organism: Acinetobacter higginsii; assembly: GCF_000369845.1. Lineage (NCBI taxonomy): Bacteria > Pseudomonadati > Pseudomonadota > Gammaproteobacteria > Moraxellales > Moraxellaceae > Acinetobacter > Acinetobacter higginsii. The sequence goes on from NZ_KB850214.1 coordinate 581,883, forward strand.
GGAATAATAAGTAGAAATACCTTCGGTAAGCTCCATTTCCAAGCATAGTAAATAAAGACAGCGACCAAAATCGTATCGCAGAGCATGGTTAATGTAACCGCTAAACCATAAGCACTGGCAAGGTTTGAACTGGTCTGGAAGATTAAAATTAGAATTAAAATTGCAATCAGTAATAGCCAGTTTAGAAAAGGCACATAAATCTGCCCTTCTTCTGAATCAGAGGTATGTTTAATCCCTAATCTTGGTAAATAACCCAATTGAATTGCTTGGCGTGCCAAGGAAAACACCCCAGAAATAACCGCTTGTGAAGCAATCACCGCGGCCATAGTCGCCAAGATAATCATCGGGTATAACGCCCAACTTGGCACCAATAAATAGAATGGGTTTTCAATCGCTGCGGGATGTCGCAGTAATAGTGCACCTTGGCCTGCATAGTTTAAAACCAAGCAAGGTAACACGACACTGAACCATCCAAACCGAATCGGACGTGGGCCAAAGTGTCCCATATCTGCATACAGTGCTTCTCCTCCAGTGACGGTTAACACTACAGCACCCATAATAAAGAAAGACTGAACTGGATGAGTGAAAATAAACTGTATTGCCCAATGTGGACTCACCATCCCCAGTACAACTGGTGTCTGTATCACACTGGCAATACCTAAAATACCAAGTGACAAAAACCAGACTAAGGTGATTGGTCCAAAAAACTTACCGACAAAGGCTGTGCCATGTTTCTGCATCAAAAACAGCGTGGTCACAATCACAATCGCAATGGGCACAATGAAAGGGTCAAGCACATTGGTGGCAATGGATAAGCCTTCAACTGCGGAAAGAACGGATATGGCTGGGGTGATAATCCCATCTCCAAAGAATAAAGATGCTCCAATAAAACCAATTGCGATGAGATAGATTTTTTTTGTTTCTGATAACTTCGCTTTACGCAGGTTCAAGGCCAATAAAGCCATGATCCCACCTTCACCATTATTGTCTGCACGCATGACAATCGCGATGTATTTAATACTGATGATCAGCATTAAGCACCAGAAGATAATCGACAAAATACCTAATACATTTTCAGGTTGAATCCCCAAACCATGAGCCGCATGGAAGGATTCCTTTAATGCATAGAGAGGACTTGTTCCGATATCTCCAAAGACCACCCCGAGCGCTGCCAACGCTGTGGCAGGTAATGCTGCTTTTTTTGTAGTATTTTGCATAATGAGCTTTCTTTAACTGTTATAGGGCACGACTTTGGTCATTTATTTTCTTTAAGCATATGCTCTATTTCTCGTGAAGAATACCCTCTCTCTTTAAGAATCTGAACAATAATCTGCTGTATTTCTTTCGATGCACCGATATATTTTTCGACCAGCACATCTACGCGATACCCCATCAGTATCTCTTTTTTATTAAGAAGCAAGTTATGAACATGATTGTCTTGATCAGATGTATTAAAGAAACCCATTAATCTATCCATAAGAATGATTGCAAAGTGTATTTTAATAAACTTAAAAAAATGGCCGCGTAAAATTTGCGTAAATTTTTAGGTGACGTCATCTAAGCACAACATGTCCAAGCTCTCCTAAAACCACATTCGAAGATCTAACTTTAAGAAATAAATTTAAGTTTGGGTTACTTTGGCCAGATAGTACTGAAGCCAGCATTCTAGGTGCTTGCTTTTTAATAGTTGAACTTGTTCGATATCACACAGAGTAAAGGGGGATGGCCTTGGTTCATATTCCCAATTTAAATGGGATTAGCACAGATAAGAAAAAAGCCCTTGCAATAACAAGGGCTTTTTGAATTTGGCGGAAGCGGTGTCCGTCTAACAACTGTCTCACACCGTCCCAAACAATACTATAAAAATATATTTTTCAATATCTTAAAACAATATTAGTCTAACAACGTCTTGTCTAATCCTACTAATTCCAGTATTTTATGAGGGGTAGGTTGTGGGGTAAATTAGGACATGCCAAAAAAATCTAAAGAGCTATCTGCACTCAGTGTAGCAAAAATTAAAGCGACTGGACGACATTCTGTAGGGGGTGTTGACGGCCTTTGTTTAAATGTCGAAGGCAATTCACGCGTCTGGATTTTGCGTGCTGTAGTAGGCAAACGCCTAGATAAAGATGGAAAGTTAAAACCTCATCGCCGTGATATCGGCCTTGGCCCCTACCCTGAAGTTTCTTTAGCTGAAGCCCGTGCTAAAGCAACAGAATTAAGATTACAGATACGTAATGGTATAGATCCAATTGCTCATAAGCAGGAACAACTTGAAAAGCATCTTGTCCAACAACTACGAAACAAAACATTCATTGAATGTGCGAAAGTCGTTATTGCCAATAAAACTCGTGAACTCAAAAATGAAAAGCATATTGGACAATGGTCATCAACACTAGAAACCTATATCTATCCAACGTTAGGTGATATTAACATTGGCACAATTACCAAAGTCGATATTGCCGAAGTTCTTAAGCCTATCTGGATTGAAAAAAATGAAACAGCCAAACGTATTCGTGGGCGTATAGAAACTATTTTTGATTATGCCAAGGCTATGGGGTATTTTGAAGGGGACAACCCTGCCGCATGGAAAGGCAATCTTGAGCCTATCTTAGGTAACCTAAAGCAAGAATCACGCCCTCATCCTTCCCTGCCTTATGAACAAGTTACTGAATTTGTCCAACATCTGAGACAAAAAAAAGGAATTTCACCAAAAGCTTTGGAATTTACAATTTTGACTGCATGTCGTTCTGGCGAGGTTTTCGGGGCCAAATGGCAGGAAATTGATTTTAAGAATAAGGTTTGGATTATTCCTAAAGAACGTATGAAAGCAGAAAAGGAACATCGTGTACCTTTGTCTAAAGAAGCAATAAATTTACTTGAGTCCATTCGAGAATATACTCAACTACAAGATTTTATCTTCCCTGCACCTCGTAGTGGTGAAATGCTTTCTGACATGTCCTTGACTACATTGATCAAGCGTATGCATGAGCAGAAGTTTAAAGAAAATGACTTAGGCTATATTGACCCTAAACAGAATCGCGTGATTACAACACATGGTTTCCGCTCTACATTCCGCGACTGGTCAGCCGATAAAACTGATTACCCACGTGAAGTATGCGAACATGTACTTGCTCATAAACTCCCTGATGAAGTAGAAGCAGCCTACTTACGTGGGGCATATCTTGAAAAGCGTAAAAGCTTAATGAGAGATTGGGCAAAGTATTGCCATCAATAATAATTGTTATATATTACTGAATAGTAAAGTAAAAATAAGGTTCTATACGTGGCGTTAGAAGCAGGCGGTTTTGCTGAGAAATTGGGCAACTATTTTGAGACAAATTGGATTGCCAATCAATTCATTAGACTTCTTCAAGAAAAAATTGCTTATGTCACTATAGAGCCCATAGGTACTGATGAAGTAGGCGTAGACGTTATTATTGGGCGACTAGATGGCAAAACAGAACACCATCAATGCAAAGCTGGAAATGGAAGCAATGAATTTTGGACTCTTTCAGCCTTAAATAGTACAAGCATATTAAAAAATGCCAAGTTCCAGATTGAGCAAGGCACTGAAATATTTAATCTTATTTCTCCTTTAACTTGTAAACTCATGTCAGACTTCCGTTTAATTGCATTGAATTACAATGGGGTACCTCAAGATTTTTTAACTTACCAAATTAACTCTAGCGCAGAAAGACAAAAGGATTTTTTACAGCTATGCACATATCTTGGTTTGGATATCCAACAAGATATACATTTGGAACGTGCAATTAATTTCCTACAAAAATTTGTAGTGACCAGTTACTCTGAAGATGCCTATCAACGGAATGAGCTACTAGATAAGGCTTCTATACTCTTTTTTGACCAACCGATTAATGTGATTAATTTTCTAAAAACTTATCCTGTTGGCTTTAATAGGCTTAGGCAAAAAATTACAGCTTCTCAACTATTAAACGATCTTGAGGCCCACGGTTTCAGTCTAAAAATCACTCCTAATGATGAAAGAATCACGACTGTTATTAGACAACTATCAGAAGAGTTCGTTAATTCTATTGAACCTCATCTTATTACTCAAAATGTTATCCCACGTCCTGAACTCAAAGACATTGTTCAATCAGTAAATGAAACAGCCGTCACTCTTATTAAAGCAGAAGCTGGTATGGGTAAAAGTGTTGTCTTATTGGACTTACATCGCCAGTTACAAGAACAAAATATTATTAGTATCCCCATAAGGCTTGATCGAAAGCACCCTGAAAATAACATAGATCAATTCGGGCAAGATTTAGGCTTTCCCTCCTCCCCTATTAGCTGTTTAAAAAATTTTGCGAAACACCAAAAAGTAGTGATTCTTTTAGATCAACTAGATGCTATACGTTGGACAGGATCACATTCAAGTAATGCCTTAGAAATATGTCGTCAATTAGTAAGACAGATTCTTAGTTTACGCCAAGAAAAGATTCAAATTAGTATTATTCTTGCTTCTAGAGATTTTGATGCACAGGAAGATGCAGCCCTTTCAAGTTGGATTGGCAGCCTTAGCAGCCATCTTAATGAAATTAGTATTTCCACATTAGATCAATCAATAGTTAATGATCTCATCAAAGATTATGAGGCTTATAATTCACTGACTGAAGAAAAAAAGAAAACTTTACAGATCCCTTTATGGCTTAATATTTATTTAACGATCGCAGAAAGAATTCAATCTGCTCCCCAGTTTACAAATAAGTTAGAATTGGTACGACTCTTTAGAGAGAATCGCTTAGACCTCTTAGAAATTAGTCACCACATTTCTAAACAAGATGCGATAAATCTTATCGATATTATTGTTGAACAAATGTCTCGTAACTCACGCCTGAATGTGAATGAAAATACTCTCCCTTCAGGTAGCCAAAATACATTACATGCTTTAATTTCTGTAGGACTATTATCTAAGCAAAGCACTAGAATAAGTTTCAGACATCAAGCTCTTTATGATTATCAAATCGGTCTTAAGTTCTTTAATGAGGCTATCATATCTACTGACCATCTAATTCAAATGCTTGGAAACCGTAGCGAACAAACCTTAACCAAGCGTGAGCATTTAAAGTATGCTCTCAACCTTTTACTTGAAACAGATCAAACCTCTTTCTGTAATAGTATTAGAGCAATAATTTTTAATGAAAATATAAGATTTCACTTAAAGTATTTAGCCCTCAATTCACTAAAAAATTTAAAAGATTTAAAAAAACCAGCTAAGCTCTTGATTGATGAAATTATTGCAGAACCTAACCTATTTATTAAATTCCTAAACAACAGTTGTTATGAGAATGTCTCAATTTTATCCTACCTTTCAGAAAAAAATTATTTGAATAGTTGGCTAAATGACCATAATCCTGAATTGCTAGATATTACTTTAAGATTACTTAGATCGATTGCAGACTATTCACCATCTCTTGTTCTCTCTGAAATGAAACCATTTATAGGGAAGTCTGAACAATGGGATAAATATGTCTATAACACCTTATGCTGGGATATCGCTAATGACTCAGTAGAAATGTTTAACGTACGCAAACAGCTTATAGCATCAGGCTGTTATGTCAATTTTATCAACTGGAAAGATCTTTCTAGAAAGAATCCCCTACGAGCCTTAGACCTGATTGAGTTAATGTTGGATCATTATAAAGATATTATAGAAATTGATTATTATTCTGAACAACGTTCTAGCAAACCTAAATTTTCAAATAGAGATAACTGGTCAAGTATCGAACTGGATGAAATTATCACACTCGCTGATGCAATTCCCCAAGAAACTATTCGTAGATTACTTGCTCACTTATCCACTCTCTTAAGCAGTACAAATAATGAGGAACTACCGTATCACTGGTTATCTAAAAATACTAGATATAATAATGACCCTGTAGCTAATTTAATTCATGGAATAATTGAATTACTCGAAAAATCAGCGGAGAACTTGCATGACCAATCTAATCTTTTGTTTGACTTAGTTCATAGCTACAGCGACAGCCAAAATTTTGTACTCAATCATATATTAGCTAGAGTTAGCATACATCTATCACTAGAGTATTCAGATTTTATCATAGAATGGCTTTTATCCAATCCAGAAATACGCTTTGAATGTGGAAATACTTACAGAGAACCAGCATGGATATTATCAGGAAAAATAATTGAAAAATTTTCTCCTTCTTGTTCAGAAACCTTATTTAATAAATTAGAAAATCGAATTTTAATTTTTTCTTCCTTTGATTATGACGAGATAAAAAGACAGCTTAAATATAGAAGAACAGGGTATTTCTCTCATTATTGGGGAGAAACTCAGTACTTTTTACTGCCAAAACTTGATAAAAAAAGGCGGTCTATCCAAGCAGAAGAAATGATCCAGATACTTAACCGTAAGTTTGGTCAATCTAAGTCATCAGATTTTTGTAAAACTTACGAAATAAATAGTGGTTGGGTCACCTCTCCTATACGCAGCGCTAATCATCTTTCTGATAAAGCATGGACTAATTTAATTCTCACGCCTGCTACAGAATTTAACTCATTCAGATTAAAACGTATTAATGGAGATACCCTAGCAGAAGCAAGTATCCATCAATTTTCTAATGCATTAATTACTGCTACAAAGAATCAGCCTGTTCGCTTTTGTCGATTAGCTTTATCATTACCTAAAGATATTGATCGTCAATATATTGAAGCTTTATTTCGAGGCTTACGTGATTCCAGCTTATCGAATGTTACTGAACCATATCGTGATAGTTGGCAATCCCCTCCTATCGAATTAATTGAGCAAGTATTAGCCCACTTTTCACTAATAGATGATGGTCACGCTTTAATTGATTTATTAGACACTCGCATAAAAATATTGTCTCCACAATATCTTGAACAAATTGAATATTTAGCGATAAATTCAAAGGATCCAATACAGGGTAAGCTTAATATCTACAACCCTCAAAAGGGAAATAACCCAGAAGTTATTTCAGCTGAAGAGCTTAGGGGTAATACAATTAACTGTGTAAGAGGTAAAGCTTATTTGGCTATTGCCGAGCTCTTTTGGAATGATAAAGAATATGCTTTGTCTCATAAGCATTTTGTAGATTTAGCTATAAATGACCCTCATCCAGCAGTAAAAATGGCTGCACTGGAACTCTTAGCTCCTTTGTTAAATTATGATGAAGATTTTGCCTTCACCCAATTTCTTGCTTTATGCAACAAAGACCTAAGAATGGCTTGTGGTTATGAGTCACATTATTTTTTCAATAATGGTTTTAAAGGTAAACATCAAGAAGATTTAATTTCACTTGTTTTGAAAATGTTAAGCTCAGGATATCAAGACGTTCGTAAAGAGGCTGCACGCCAAATTTATGCTCGTTGGTATTTTTATGACCTCTTTCAGGAGGAACTCAAAATCATTTTTAATGACACTGGTATTCTAAAAGAAGGCTGTACATCTGTAGTTAGCCAGCTTTTATGTGATGGGCATGGAGATGAAAATTTAGAAAAATTGCAATCATCTTTTGAGATATTAGTTAATGATAACGATGAAGGTACCCTACGTTCAATTAGCAATATCGTTGGGCATGATGAGTTTTGGAACAAAACAAATTCAGCAGAACTATTTGAAATATTTGCCAACTCTAAAGCTGCTCATTTTAACCTATATGGCTTATTTCATTATTTTGAAAACAAAGGTGATAGTTACACTGAATATAGCTCATCACTTTTAAAATTAGTTATTAATATAACGACTAACTCAACCATCAACAGTGAATTTAAAAATGAAAGGTTTCAAGACTCAGAAATTATAAAAGTTGTACAACGTCTTTATGATGAAGCAACAGATGATGAAGATAGCGAAACTCTTAATATTTGTTTAGATATATGGGACTACCTATTTCAGTCAGATGCTTTTTCCTCACTTGTTCTGAGGACAACCAACCATATAGAAAATGGTCTTCTAAGCTAATTGATAAACGCACTACATGAGAGGCATGTAATTCAATAGATCTATCTAATAAAACCATTCACCTCACACAAGACAGAGGATACATTTTCAATATGTCTCTGTCCAAGGTGAAATGCATTATCTTTCTTTATTTGATTGAGAAAGTACTGAAGCTGCTAATGTCTTTGTTGTCTCACTATATTTTTCACTCTGCAATACTTTGGAAGCTTTTGACTCCATTTGTCCCCCAGTTTGTTTATTAGAATGCGTTTGAGCTAATGCCGATCCAGCAAGTTCCTTTTGAATTGCTGAAGATGAAGGGTTGCGTAGCACCTCTGAAGCTAGGCTGCCCACCACGTTAGATGTTTGTTTTGAGTTTTTTGACATGATAGATAATCTCAATTAGTAGAATTTTTAGAATATCTTTTTTCAAAATTTGTTCAATATGTAAGCGACACAATCTGTCGCAACAAAACTCTTATCACTTAAAATGTTATCTATTTTTTTATAAAAATTCAAACTAAAATGTTATATATCAATAAAATAAGTCATTTAAAATCATAGGAAAAATAGATATCTTTTTTTGAATTTTGAAAATTAAACTCCCAGATACAGTTTACTCAACTTAATATTTATTCTGATATAAGAAATCGTTTATTCATATTTGTACCACAATAAAAATTATGTAATATATTAAACAAATAAGTTGAGTATATTACATGAAAATATCCTTACTCATATCCTCATTGCCTACGCAGAACACAACCACTCGTATGAGAGTCTGGCGATCCCTCAAAGCCAGTGGCGCAGCAATTCTAAGAGATGGGGTCTACTTGCTCCCTATTTCCCATAGGGAAAAGTTTGACCCTATTGCTAATGATGTTATCTCAGAACAAGGGGCTGCTTATATATTTCATGCAGAGCAACCTATAAACCTTGAATTAGCCCCTTTATTCAGTCGGAAAGAAGAATACGATACCCTCTATAAACAACTCTCTGAGTTGAGAGATCGCCAGTCTAAAGATGAAAAAAAAGAGTTGCTCAAGCAAATCCGTAAATTAAGAAAAAGTATTGATGTACTCGTAGAAATTGACTATTACCCCGATGAGACTCAAGCACAGGTTTTAAATGAGCTATCTTCATTAGAACTTTCAATTGCACGTCTTGGTGAAGTGAATGAGCCTCAAGCAATACAAGCTCACATTCAACTTCTAGATAAAGCTAGTTATCAGAATAGAATTTGGGCAACACGTAAGAGACCTTGGATTGATCGTCTAGCCTCTGCATGGCTAATAAAGACATTTATTGATACCTCACCAACATTCATTTGGTTAGAAACACCAAGTGACTGCCCAAAAGAAGCATTTGGATTCGATTTTGATGGTGCAACTTTTAGTCATATCAATCATTGGGTGACCTTCGAAGTTCTTTTACATAGTTTTGATCTAGAAACACCCGCATTAAAGAAAATCGCTGAAATTGTTCATTACCTTGATGTAGGTGGGATTGAACCTCCCGAAGCAATTGGTATTGAAAAAGTTATTCAAGGAATTCGAAGTCAGATAAGTGACGATGACCAATTATTTGCATTATCGAATCACATTTTCGATGGCTTATATGCCAACCTATCAAGAGAATAATCATGGAACAAGAACAAGCCGCTGCACCCGATGAGCCAGCACAGCCAGTTCATTTTTGGCAAGCCTTCTTATTTTGGCTTAAATTGGGATTTATTAGTTTTGGTGGACCAGCGGGGCAAATTGCTGTCATGCACCAAGAACTTGTTGAACAAAAACGTTGGATTTCTGAAAAACGTTTCTTACATGCTCTCAACTACTGCATGTTATTACCCGGACCTGAAGCTCAACAATTAGCAACCTACATAGGTTGGTTAATGCATAGGACTATAGGTGGTATTGTTGCAGGTGTCTTATTCGTTTTACCTTCGTTATTTATCCTGATCGCCCTTTCATGGGTCTATGTAAAGTTTGGTGATGTTCCTATCATTGCTGGCCTCTTTTATGGAATTAAACCAGCTGTTGTTGCTATCGTCTTTCATGCAACTTACCGGATTGGCAGCCGATCTTTAAAGAATAAATTTTTATGGGCAATTGCTGCACTTGCTTTCGTTGCTATCTTTTTCTTTAACCTACCATTCCCCTTAATTGTTCTAACCGCTGCAATCATTGGATACTTGGCAAGTAAAAAACATCCAAGTTTTTTTACGGGTGGAGGTTCACATCAGCAAGGCAAAAAAGATTATGGCCCTGCATTAATTGATGATGATACACCAACCCCAAAACATGCCATATTTAGTTGGAAGCACTTAGGAAAAATATTGTTCATTGGTGCGATCTTATGGTTTACACCAATTATAGCTTTAACCCTAAGCCTAGGGTGGGATCATGCCTATACACAAATGGCTTGGTTCTTCACAAAGGCTGCGCTGTTAACGTTTGGTGGGGCTTATGCCGTATTACCTTACGTATATCAAGGTGCTGTAAATTTTTATGGCTGGTTGAGTCCAACCCAAATGATTGATGGCCTAGCACTTGGCGAAAGCACCCCAGGTCCTCTGATTATGGTTGTTGCATTTGTAGGGTTCTTAGGTGGATTTAATCATGCACTATTAGGAAGTGATCATGTATTTTTAGCAGGTGCTTTAGGTGCTGTCATTGTTACTTGGTTTACTTTTCTATTTTCTTTCATTTTTATTCTAGCTGGTGCCCCGATTATCGAATCGACTCATAATGAATTAAAATTTACCGCCCCTTTAACAGCAATCACTGCCGCTGTTGTTGGCGTAATTTTAAATCTTGCACTTTTCTTTAGTTACCACGTTTTATGGCCGAATGGTTTTGATCATCCATTCAACTATGAAGCTCTGTTTATTGCAGTTGCAGCATTCATCGCCTTGTTCTATTTTGAAGTCAAAGTCATGTATGTGATTTTTGCTTCCGCATTCTGTGGCTTGATTTTATATATTGGTGCAAGAGGTGGTCCCACATGTTTGAACAACTAAAAGCTTATTTATAAGTGATACTCTGCTCTAGTTAAGCTACCTTATTTTGTTGTGGTAGCTGGTC